>CAJUNB010000017.1 GCA_910587635.1 uncultured Lachnospiraceae bacterium | reverse complement strand
TGAAGGGAGACGAGGGATTTTTTAAAATCTTCGTCATATTTCGTGTGGTTGTTTACAGCCATAAGAGGCCTCCTTTTTTGTGTATAGTTTATTGTAACAGACAGTGTGAAATTGTGTCTACTTTTATAGTATAGATCCAATTCCTGACCTGGGGCAGGCATATACGGTTGCCATGGGCAAACTGGAAATTATGCGCGATTTCTTCTATGGATTTGATTATACTCCTTTTTTTGGTCATTCGGATGCAATACGTCTGACCGTCATTGCGGATGGCGTAAATTTTGCACTTGCCTTTGAAGAAGATGAAAAGAAAGGTTACATAAAAGAAGCTACTGCGCTCAGCCAGGCAGAAACTCTATGCCGAAGTCTTCTTGATTCTCAAACAAAACAGGAAATCGAATTCTTTAAGAGTATTAAGGCGGGACTTTGTAAGTGCGGAGGAAGGGCAGGTATTACTTCGAATGAGATAAATGCGAGAATAATGGCTATGCTTGAACAGGCAATAGAACAGGATGGTGTGTATAATATATTTGCACAGGCTGGTAAGAAGAATCCTGAAATTTCAATTTTATCTGATGAATACATGGATAAAATCCGCAGGATGGAGCATAAAAATATAGCTGCAGAAATGCTGCGTAAATTGCTGGAGGATAACATTCATGTATTTGCAAGGACCGGTATTGTAAAATCACAGCTTTTTTCAGAGAAGATGCAGCATTTATTAAAAAGATACAATAACAGACTGATTACCAGTGCAGAGGTGATAGAGGAATTATTGAATCTGTCAAAAGAAATGGCAGAGGCTTATAAAGCCGGAGAGGAAAAAGGATTACAGCCAGAGGAACTGGCCTTTTATGATGCATTGGCGGCAGACCCCGAAGTTCTGAAAAAGATGCAGGATAGGGTTTTAGTGGAAATGGCGCAGGAATTGACGGAATTGATCCGTAGGAGCAGGACGGTTGACTGGGACAGAAAAGAGTCTGCCCGGGCTTACATGAGAACGCAGGTAAAACATCTTTTACGAAAGTATAAATATCCGCCAGAGAAGGCGAAAGGAGCTATTGATATCGTGATCAAACAGGCGGAGCTGATGAGCAGTAATATCAATCCGGGCTCAGTAGTCTATGATTCTGGGTCAGAGATGGAGCATTTGATGGTGGCAGAAGATTCTGTGGCATATGGTATGAGCGAAATAAATGAAGAAAAAAGACAGAAATAAACTCAGAAAATTATGGGGATTACATTCACAGACCTGGATAGTTTTTTTCGATGGCTGATAAGATTTCTCTGCATGTAAGATAAGTCGTAAAAAGAGGACAGAGAGCGATAAGAAGAAATACAAAGAAAAGAAATAACATTCCTGTCTCCGGTCCGGGAATCGTTATTGCCAACAGAAAGGCAGATAAAAACAGGGCAGCGTAAATGAGCAGAATCCTCCCGCAGGCAGCGCCTTTCTGGCTGTACTGTGCTTTATATTCCCGTACGCTTTCCACAGGAATCACCTTTGCTTTCAGTGCATTTAAAAAGTCAGGATTTGGTCTTTTTGTAAAGATAAAGATAGGAAGAAACATGAATTGGCCTCCTGTTTTGCAGCAATGCCGCAGACAGAGTCTGCGGCATTGTGATGTATATTCCGAGCGGAGACGGAGGGATTCGAACCCTCGTGCCCCGGAGGGCTAACGCATTTCGAGTGCGCCCCGTTATGACCACTTCGATACGTCTCCGAATAAAAATAATTTTTAACTACGGCATTATTATATAGGGAAAAAGAAAGTAAGTCAATACAGGGGAAATGTTTGTTATGAAAATTCCATATTCAGGACATACTGCTATCAAACGGATTTTATGGAGGTAGCTATGAAAAGATATATGGAAATTACGGATGTACATGCCAGAGAAATTTTAGATTCCAGAGGGAATCCGACAATTGAGGCGGAAGTGACACTGACGGACAGGATTTCGGGTGCCCGTTATGGGGGCAGCGCTGCCGTACCTTCCGGTGCCAGTACAGGCCGGTTTGAGGCAGTGGAGCTGCGGGACGGAGAACCCCGCTATTTCGGTCTTGGCACAACTAAGGCAGTGCATCATGTCAATAAAGAAATCAAAGAGAAGCTGTTAGGCCGTAATGGGCTGAACCAGCTGGAGATCGATCATCTGATGCTGGAAGCTGACGGTACGGAAAATAAAGGCCATCTGGGAGCAAACGCCATATTGGCAGTATCTATGGCAGTGGCAAGGGCGGCAGCAGCTTCACTGAGAATCCCTCTCTATCAGTATTTGGGAGGCGTACACACGAAACTGATGCCGGTACCGATGATGAATATTTTAAATGGCGGAAAGCATGCTGCCAATACAGTGGATTTCCAGGAATTTATGGTTATGCCGGTGAATGCGGACAGCTTTCGGGAAGCGTTGCGCATCTGTGGGGAAATCTATCACAATCTGAAAAAGATACTGAATCATAAGGGGTTGTCCACCGGAGTGGGAGACGAGGGGGGTTTTGCTCCTGATCTGCCAGATGCGAAAGCGGTGCTTTCCCTGATCGTGGAAGCGATAGAGGCGGCAGGCTATCAACCGGGCTGTGACATTAAGATTGCGCTGGATGTGGCGAGCAGTGAGCTCTACAATGAAAAGACGGGAATGTATCATTTCCCGGGAGAGAGTAAACTGACCGGCAGCGAGGTGGTGAGAGATACACAGGAGATGATTTCCTATTACGAAGAGCTGATCGACCAGTTCCCCATTGCTTCTATCGAGGACGGGCTGGCAGAGGACGACTGGGACGGCTGGCAGGAGATGACAAAGCGTATCGGGAAGAAAGTGCAGCTCGTAGGGGATGACCTTTTTGTGACCAATACAAAACGTCTGGAGGCAGGAATCAAACTGGGAGTTGCAAATGCCATACTGGTAAAGGTCAACCAGATCGGCAGTGTCTCAGAGGCGATGGAAGCCATCGAAATGGCACATAAAAATGCATATCGGGCTGTTATTTCCCATCGTTCCGGGGAGACGGAAGATACCTTTATCGCAGACCTGGCCGTGGCGGTAAATGCCGGACAGATCAAAACCGGTGCACCCTGCCGGAGTGACAGAGTTGCCAAGTACAATCAGCTGTTGAGAATCGAAGAGGAGATCGGAGAAGAAGCACGTTATACGGCGCCTTTTCAGAAGACACAGGATTGATTTTGGGAGAGAGAAGAGACTAAGAGACAATATTTGGAAAAAGGCTTGAAATTCCTGTATGCATATGATAGGATAATATTTGTTTGACAACAGGAGATGTAATTTCAGTGAGAAATTTACAAATCTACCAGGATGACGCAGAGGATGTGTCAGAAGGAGGAAAGAATGAACGTAGTAAGAACCATTCTTTTAATCGCATTTATTATTGTATCTGTTATATTGGCAGCACTTGTATTGATGCAGGAAGGAAAATCCGCAGGACTGGGCGCGATCAGCGGAGCCGCTGAGACATACTGGGGCAAAAATAAAGGACGTTCCATGGAAGGGACACTGGTAAAGATAACGAAGATTCTTGCAGTTTTGTTCTTTATACTTGCGGCAGTTCTGAATACTCGTTTCTTTTAACTTCGGATGAAAACACTCTTGCAAAAGAGTGTTTTTTATTCTATAGGGCTCGGGTGTCAAAAGGTCATATTTTTATTATTGATCGGCAAGTTGCACAAATTTTCTGTTCCAGTTCCAGACTACAGACATTGTATTTCTAAGTGCCCCGATGTCAAAAAAGATACCGGACGCAGACGGAACACTAAGAAATACAAATGTCTTCCGTCAAGTCACTGTCACAGAAATATTTGTGCAATTTACCGAACCAATTTATAAATACGACCTTTTGACACCCTAACTTCTATAGGAAATTCCTTCGTAATTTCCTATAGAACAAAAATATAAATGCGCAGCTCGCGAAGAGGAAATGACTGCCAAAGCGCTCTCAGCTCCGGTCGGTGCTAAACGTGTGCCATCGGTACACAGCACCCACGCGCGCGGCGAATCGCGGGGGCAAGATTCTTTTTCACATTCTATAGGGAATTATACAGCATGGATGAGAGAATAAAACGGAAAAATTTAATATGTGAGCTGATGGAAGATGCTCTCTATGTACCGATGAAAGAAAAAGAACTGGCGATTTTTCTCCAGACAGCAAAAGAAGATCGGGAAGAGCTGAAGCAGATACTGGATGAACTTTTGGCAGAAGGCCGGATAATGATGACGAAAAGAGGCAGATACCAGAAACCGGAATCAGAAATGGTAACAGGTATTTTCATCGGTCATCAGAAGGGCTTTGGTTTTCTGGAAGTGGAAGGGTGCGCGGAAGATCTCTTTATCCCTGAGTCGAGAGTAAACGGTGCATTCCCGGGGGATATCGTGCAGGCTGTACTGCTGCCGGGCAGACGGGGTAAGCGTCAGGAAGCGGAAATTACAAAAGTGCTGGAGCGAAATATTCACCAGGTGGTCGGTACGTTTCAGCAGAATAAAAATTTCGGCTTTGTAGTGCCGGATGACAGGAGGATTCCTACGGATATCTTTGTGCCGAAGGAACGGTCCAAAGGAGCGGCAGACGGACACAAGGTAGTTGTGGAAATTACGGATTACGGCTACGGGTCAAAAAGCCCGGAAGGAGTCGTTACGGAAATACTGGGCCATAAAAATGATCCGGGTGTAGACATTATATCTATTGTCAAGGGATATGATCTGCCTGTAGAATTCCCCGAACGGGTCTTGAATCAGGCGGAGCGGGTCAGCAGCCCGGTTTCGGAAGCGGATATGGCAGGCAGGCTGGATTTGCGGGATGTGGATATGGTGACGATAGACGGCGAGGATGCAAAGGACCTGGACGATGCAGTCAGTCTTTCCATGGACGGAAATCTTTATTGCCTGGGGGTACACATTGCAGATGTGACAAATTATGTCCAGGAAAATTCCGCATTGGACAGAGAAGCTTTGAAACGAGGGACAAGTGTCTACCTGGTGGACAGAGTGATTCCCATGCTGCCCCATGCCCTTTCCAACGGCATTTGTTCCCTGAATGCGGGAGAAGACAGACTGGCGCTGAGTTGTCTGATGAAGATAGACAGCAGGGGGCAGGTGACGGACTATAAGATTGCCGAGACGGTAATCCATGTAAACCGTCGTATGACCTATACCGATGTGAGAAAAATACTGGAAGATGAGGACGGGGAAGTCATTGCAAAGTATAAAGAACTGGTGCCCATGTTCCGGCAGATGGCAGAGCTCGCGGCGATCCTGCGGGACAGAAGAAAGGCGAGAGGCTCGATTGATTTCGATTTCCCGGAGACAAAGATTACGCTGACACCGGATGGAGTTCCTGTAAAGATCGCTCCCTATGAGAGAAACACGGCAACCAAGCTGATCGAGGATTTTATGTTGATTGCCAATGAGACAGTGGCACAGCATTTCCACTGGCAGGAGCTTCCCTTTGTATACAGGACACATGACAATCCAGACCCGGAAAAGATTCAGAAGCTGGCAGCATTTATCAGCAATTTCGGATATTCGATGAAACTGACACAGGATGAAGTACATCCCAAAGAACTGCAAAAGCTTCTTGGCAGGATTGAAGATACGCCGGAGGAAGCGTTGATCAGCAGGCTGACGCTGCGCAGTATGAAGCGGGCCAGATATACGACAGAGAATACGGGACATTTCGGCCTTGCCTGCGCCTATTATTGTCATTTTACTTCACCCATCAGGCGGTACCCGGATCTGCAGATTCATCGTATTATCAAAGATCAACTGCGGGGCAGGCTGAAAGAAGCGCGCATTTCTCACTATGAAGAGATACTTCCTGAGGTGGCAAAGCACTCCTCCAAAATGGAGCGTCAGGCAGATGAGGCGGAGCGGGAAACGGATAAACTGAAGAAAGTACAATATATGGAGTCCCGTATCGGCGCGATCTTTGAAGGTGTTATCTCCGGTATTACAAGCTGGGGCATCTATGTGGAGCTGGAAAATACGATAGAAGGTATGATAAAGGTCAGTGATCTGCCAGGCGATTTTTTCTATTATGAGGAAGAAAATTATGAAATGGTAGGGGAGATGACAGGAAAGCGCTATAAACTGGGAGAACGCCTCACCGTGCAGGTGAAGGAGACTAACCGGTTTCACCGAACGATAGATTTTTGTATTCCACAGGAATGGGAGTAGGTCATGGAAAAAGGAACATTCAAGTTGGTGGCCAACAATAAAAAGGCATATCATGATTATTTTATAGAAGAAAAATATGAGGCCGGTCTGGCGCTGCATGGCACGGAAGTAAAATCACTGCGGCTCGGGAAATGCTCTATCAAAGAGGCGTTTATTAAAATAGAGCAGGGAGAAGTCTTTGTCTATGGCATGCACGTAAGTCCCTATGAGAAGGGAAATATTTTCAACAAGGATCCTCTGCGGGTGAAAAAGCTGCTGCTGCATCGACAGGAAATCCGCCGGATGTCCGGCAGAATTGCAGAAAAAGGATATACCCTTGTGCCGCTCCAGGTCTATTTTAAAAATGGTCTTGCCAAAGTGGAAATCGGTCTTGCCAAAGGAAAGAAACTGTATGATAAGCGTCAGGATATTGCGAAAAAAGATCAACGCCGGGAAGCGGAGAAGGAGTTCAAAATCCGAAATTTATAGTTGACCGGCAGGCAGTATCCAACATATAATAAAAGCAGAGAGAGAGCAATCATCACAAATTATCAAACAATTGCATAAGGGGTAGTAAAGGTTTCGACAGGGGTTTTGCAGCTGGAGAAGCTATCCGCAGGTGATGCGTCAAATCACAAACTTAAATACAAACGCTAACGATAATTTAGCTTACGCTGCCTAAAGGCAGCTGTCTGACTTAGGGCACCTACACTTTAAGATCCAGGCATCGACTATGTAGGAAACGACGTATGTTAAGCTTTGCGCATGCGGGCGTATGATGAAGCTACTGATGGCATAAGAGTGTCAGTTTTCGTGTGCCGGAGGGAATGTAAATAACTGACTATGATAGTAGAAGGACAGGGAATAGGCTTTTGGACACGGGTTCGACTCCCGTCTACTCCATTTAAAGAGGATCAGGTATGGCCCTGGAAAATAAATGGAATATTGACGATTCGGCAGAACTTGCGAGAGTAGAAGAAAAGATAAGCAAATCGAAAGCTGTGAAGTTATTTGAATGTAATATCGTTGAAGAGTCTGAAATAGGAAAGTTTTCCGGGCTTGCTAAAATTCATAAGTTTCTATTTGATGAATTGTATGATTTTGCCGGAAAAGTGAGAACAGTAAATATTGCAAAAGGTAATTTCAGATTTGCACCTGTGATGTATTTGGACGCCGCATTAAAACATATTGATGATATGCCGCAATCAACATTCGATGAAATTATAGAAAAATATGTGGAAATGAATGTTGCCCATCCTTTTCGGGAAGGAAACGGAAGAAGTATTCGTATATGGTTAGGTTTGATCTTAAAAAAAGAATTAAAATCAGTGATTGACTGGAATAAGGTTGACAAAGAAGATTATTTGCTGGCCATGGAAAGAAGCCCGATTAAGGATGTGGAAATTAAGGCTTTGCTGAAAAGTGCATTAACAGATCAGATAGACGACAGGGAAGTATATCTGAAGGGAATCGATACAAGTTATTATTATGAAGGATACAATACCTTTAAATCGGAAGATTTATAGATGCATTGATGATGGAATAGAAGTGACTGATGGAACTGCTTAAGAGAATGCTTGAAAATTTTCGGCATTCTTTTTTATTTTATCTGAAATATTTTCAGATATAGGGATTGAGATATCCTACAGAAATAATAAAAATCCATAGGATATCATAAGGCTTAGAAAACGCAGGGAAAGTAGCGCATATAATTTTGATTTACCTGATCCCAATTTATTATATGGAACCAGTCATCGATATAATCGGCTCTTAGATTATAATGTTTTAAATAATAGGCATGTTCCCAGACATCTATATTGAGTATAGGGAACAAATTCATTTCTAGAGGGGTATCTTGATTTTGAGTCGTAATAATACATAGTTGTCCTGCTGCATTCACTACAAGCCATGCATATCCAGAGCCGAATACAGATAGCGCAGCCGTTTTAAATTGGTTCTGGAATGACAGATAACTGCCAAATTTATTTTTTATAGATTGGTCTAATATTCCGTTAGGCTGTAACGGGGCCGGATTTGCAAGATTGGAAAAATAGAATTGATGATTAAAAACACCGCCGCCGTTGTTTTTTATATTAGTTTGAATCTCTTTTGGGAGATATGGTACATTTATGATAAGTTGTTCAAGTGTCCAGCACTGAAATTCTGGATACTTATTTAGTGTATTGTTTAGATTATCGATATAATTCTGCAAATGTTTATCATGATGCAAGAACATTGTTTTTTTATCAATATAAGGTTCCATCGCCTCATACGCATAGGGTAATGGGGTATTGACAAATTTATAGTGGTTGTTCATATTAAAATCCTGTTTTTCTTTATTATATGCGAGGAATAAACAGATGTGATAATTTGAGTGTTCTTTTCTTTTTTTGAAAAATTTTTAGGAATATTTTCCCAGGCATGTCCATATACTGTTATTGATATAGAATTCCAGGAGGGTATCAATATGGCGAGAGGACAACGGAAAACAATCGAAGAAAAAATAAGTGAAAAAGAAAATCTGATTGAGTCTTTAAAAATCCGGCTGAAATCGGAACAGCGGGAACTGGAGGAGCTGCACAAAGAGAAGCGGGAAGTGGATATGAAAGCCTTGCATGAAGTGCTGGAAGAGGCGAATATAACGGCAGTGGATGCAGCGGATATTATAAGAGGATATTTACAGGAAAGAGAAGACTCTGTAGAAGAAAATGAATAGGACGTATATGGGGAGCGGCAGTTGCCGCTCCTTTTTGATTCTATAGAAAAGACCTTGCTTCTTTTTCAATTGCTTCGACGGTAGTTGGGTGATAAAATGGAACATATGAAACGAAAAACTGAAATTGATAAACTGGAACGGGAAGAGCATCTGGAGCGGGAAGAATGGATAGAGCTTCTGACCGGCTGGGATGAGGAAGACCGGGCATATGCCGGGGAGAGAGCACGGGAGATATCCCATAGATACTTTGGTAATCGCATCTATGTGAGGGGACTGATCGAATTTACAAGCTATTGCCGAAACGACTGCTATTACTGTGGCCTGCGGCGCAGTAATACAAAAGCGTGCCGTTATCGCCTGCCGGAGGCGGAGATTCTGTCCTGCTGCGAGGCAGGATATGGGCTTGGATTTCGTACCTTTGTACTCCAGGGAGGAGAAGACAGTGGCTATACAGAGGACCGTATGATCGCTCTTATTCGCCGGATCAAAGCACTCTGGCCTGACTGTGCCCTGACTCTCTCGGTAGGAGAGTGGGAGGAAGAGGCGTATCGTCAGTTTTATGAGGCGGGAGCGGACAGATATTTACTACGGCATGAGACAGCGGACAGTGTCCATTACGAGGTGTTGCATCCTTCGGATATGTCTCTTGCCCACAGAATAGATTGTCTGCAAAAATTAAAGGCTATCGGCTATCAGACAGGCTGTGGGTTTATGGTGGGTGCGCCGGGACAGACCGGGGGAACACTGGCTAAGGATATGAGCTTTATCGAAGAGCTTCATCCTCATATGGCAGGAATCGGCCCTTTTATTCCACACAGAGACACGCCCTTTGGAAAGAACCAGCGGGGCAGCTACAAGCTGACCTTGTTTCTACTCAGTTTACTGAGGATTATGGAAAAAAATATTCTGCTTCCGGCGACGACGGCGCTTGGAACGATCTGTGACAGGGGCAGGGAGGAGGGCGTTTTGGCGGGAGCCAATGTCATCATGCCAAACCTGTCCCCGGTAGCTGTCAGAGAGAAATATGCGATTTATGAGAATAAACTGTGTACCGGAGAAGAAGCGGCGGAGCATATGGACCGCCTGCAAAACAGCATGAGAAATATAGGCTATGAGATCACTTTTGAAAGAGGAGACTGGAAAGAAAGGCAGCGAGAGAAGGGAAAGGAGCGTACTAGGCAATGGAATATCAATATGATATCATGTCGCCGATAGCAGAGGAATTTATCAATGACAGGGAAATACGGGATACGATGGAATATGCCAAGGCAAACTGCCATAACAGTGAGCTGGTTTTTTCCCTGCTGGAACGGGCGGAGGATTGTAAGGGCCTGACGCACAGAGAGGCTGCTGTACTCTTGGAGTGCTCTATTCCGGAGGCGAATGAGAAGATCAAAAGTCTGGCAAGGAAGATCAAACAGAAGCTATATGGCAATCGTATCGTCATGTTTGCTCCCTTATATTTGTCCAATTATTGTGTCAATGGCTGTACATACTGCCCCTATCACCGACAGAACGGACATATCAGGAGAAAAAAGCTGTCCCAGGAGGAAATCAGGCAGGAAGTGATTGCCCTGCAGGATATGGGACATAAGAGGCTGGCAATAGAAGCGGGGGAAGACCCGGTCAACAATCCCATTGAATACATTCTGGAAAGTATCCAGACGATATACGGTGTCCATCATCAGAACGGTTCCATCAGAAGAGTGAATGTCAATATTGCGGCGACTACGGTGGAGAATTACAGGAAACTCCGGGATGCGGGGATTGGTACTTATATTCTGTTCCAGGAGACATACAATAAAGAAAATTACGCTATCCTTCATCCGGCCGGGCCGAAACATGACTATGCCTACCATACACAGGCCATGGACCGGGCGATGGAGGGCGGGATTGACGATGTGGGAATCGGCGTGCTGTTCGGCCTGGAGATGTATCGCTATGATTTTATCGGCCTGCTGATGCATGCGGAGCATCTGGAAGCTTTCTGTGGCGTAGGGCCCCATACGATCAGTGTGCCCCGGATATGCCCGGCGGATGATATTGACAAAAATGCGTTTACCAATGCTGTCTCAGATGAAATATTTGAGAGAATCATAGCTGTTTTGCGGATTGCCGTTCCCTATACGGGGATGATTATTTCCACACGGGAATCCAGCCACTTCCGGGAAAAAGCTCTCCGGCTTGGCATCTCGCAGATCAGCGGTGGCTCCCGGACGAGTGTGGGAGGCTACGTGAAGGAAGAGGCGCAGGAGGACAATTCTGCTCAGTTCGATGTAAGTGACAGACGGACACTGGATGAGGTGGTCGACTGGCTTATCGGCCTTGGCTGTGTGCCCAGCTTCTGTACGGCCTGCTATCGGGAAGGACGTACCGGGGACCGGTTTATGACACTGCTAAAGTCGGGACAGATTTCCAACTGCTGCCATCCCAATGCGCTGTTGACATTGAAAGAATATTTGACAGACTATGCTTCCGAAAAGACGAGGGCAGCGGGAGAAGCTCTGATTCAGAAGGAACTGGAAAATATTCCCAATGTGACAGTGAGAGAGAAAACGACGGAATATATCGAGGCCATAGAAAACGGAAATCGGGACTTTCGGTTTTAAGTCTGTTTTATGACAGGAGAGTGAGAGAATATGACAGCTACATTACAGGATATTCCATCGGGGGAACGGATTCATATCGGATTTTTTGGCAGAAGAAACAGTGGGAAATCGGCCCTTGCCAATGCCTTTGCGGGACAGGAAATTTCTATCGTATCCGATCAGGCAGGAACTACGACAGATCCGGTGAAAAAACCGATGGAAATCTGTGGCCTGGGCGCCTGTGTCCTGATCGATACGGCGGGTTTTGATGACAGAGGGGCACTGGGAGAAAGTCGTGTGGAAAAGACGAAAAAAGTGGCGGATATGACGGACATTGCCCTGCTTCTTTGCATGGACACCTTTCTGGGAGAAGAGAAAAAGTGGTACGAACACTTTCAAATCAAGAGTACGCCGGTCATTCCCGTTATCAATAAATCAGATTTGCTGGAAAATATAGAAATGGTAGAAACTGCAGTCAATCAGTATCTGGGAGAAAGACCGGTTATTGTCAGTGCCAGGACAGGGGACGGCCTTTCAGAATTAAAGGAACGGATTGTCGGCGCATTGCCAGAGGGCTGTGACAGGCCGGACATTACAGGGCAGCTGGCCGGTCCGGGGGATGTGGTTTTGCTCGTTATGCCTCAGGATATCCATGCACCGAGAGGCAGGCTTATATTGCCCCAGGTACAGACGATACGGGAGCTGCTGGACAAAAAATGTATTGTAGTAAGCACCGTGACGGAGAAGCTGACAGAAGCGCTGGCCACCCTGAAGAAGCCTCCCGGCCTGATTATTACAGATTCCCAGGCTTTTGCGGCTGTCTGGGAGAAAAAACCGAAGGAGAGTGCTCTCACCTCCTTTTCCGTTTTGTTTGCGGCCTACAAGGGGGACATGGACTATTACCGGGAAGGGGCGTTGCGAATCGGAGCACTGACCGCCCGCTCCCGGGTGTTGGTTGCGGAATGCTGTACCCATGCACCACTGGAAGAAGACATTGGAAGAGAAAAGATTCCCCGGATGCTGCGCAGGAAATATGGAGAAAATATGCAGGTAGATATTGTAAGTGGGACGGATTTTCCGGAAGATCTGACGGGATATGATCTGATTATTCAGTGTGGCGGGTGTATGGCCAGCCGTAAGTACATACTGGCCCGTGTTCGGCAGGCGAAAAAGCAGGGAGTGCCGATGACGAACTATGGAGTGGCGATCGCGTATCTGACGGGAATCTGGGATAAGATTTTTATTCTATAGGAAATTGCTTTGTAATTCCTCATAGAACAAAAATATAGATGCGCAGTCCGCTCACGCGCGGCGAATCACGCATGCGTGATTCCTTTGTGTGAAATATGTGTGAAAAGTTTGCATAAGATAGAGTGTTTCTTGTAGAATAGGGGCAGGAAGCGGGAGGTTTTTTATGGAAAGAAAAGTAGAGTGGGAAGTGGGCGGTTTTCAGTTCGCTTCGGAAAAGGACGCGAAGCTCGCCAAAACAGAGCAGGATAAGATCGGATATCTGGAAAAAAGAATGCGGTATGATCGTCCTGAAAGTGTTCTTTCTATTTATAATAAGGCTATCGAACAGAGAATATTCCAGACACCGGTGGGATTCCAGTATTTACAGAGTTTGAAAGATTTTCTCATGGAACATGATCTGGGAGAGCATGCCAGAGGGATTCCTCTTTATCAGCTGTACAGCTATAATATAAAAGAAGAGGTGGAGCAGCATGTAGCCAGAAAACGGGTACAGTCCAGTCAGTATAAAGAATTGCGTTCCAAGCTCAGAAAATCCGTTCTTTTGAATATTGTATTGGTTCTGCTTGTCATAGCGATGTTTGCTATTACCATGACAGGTAAAACGGAAAACATATTGAACTATGAGAAGGCGGTGACAGACAGATATGCCAGCTGGGAGCAGGATCTGACAGAACGGGAGGCGGCCGTTCGGGAAAAAGAGAGAGAACTGCGTATCGGCACAGAAGAGGCGCCATAAGGAATATCTGGGAACGATGCGGAAAGGAGCCAATGTATGAAGCCGTTGAAAATATTGGTAGTGGATGATGAGAGCCGGATGCGGAAACTTGTAAAAGATTTTCTGACAAAGAGTGGCTATGTGGTAGTAGAGGCCGGAGATGGCAGTGAAGCATTGGATATTTTCTTCAGCCATAAGGATATCGGGCTCGTTATATTGGATATTATGATGCCTACATTGAACGGTTGGCAGGTGTGCAGGGAGATCAGAGAATATTCTGAAGTGCCGATCATCATGCTGACGGCCAAATCGGATGAAAGGGATGAGCTACAGGGGTTTGAGCTGGGAGTGGACGAATATATTTCCAAGCCTTTCAGTCCCAAGATACTTGTGGCCCGGGTAGAGGCAATTTTGCGCCGGAGCGGTCGGTCAGAGGAAAATGCGTCTCTTTCCGCCTGTGGGATAGAGCTGAATAAGGATGCTCACCAAGTTACGATCGATGGAGAGGCAGTCGATCTGAGTTACAAGGAATTCGAACTGCTTGCTTATTTTATGGAAAATGAGGGGACGGCTCTTTCTCGGGAAAAGATATTGAATCACGTCTGGAATTATGATTATTTCGGGGATGTCCGTACCATTGACACTCATGTCAAAAAGCTTCGCAGCAAGATGGGAGAGAAAGGGAATACGATCAAGACAATATGGGGGATGGGTTATAAATTCAGTGGAAAATAGAATAGCAGGTAAGAAGCCGACATCGGAAAAGAAACAGAATGGAAAAAAGACGATTGTATGGTATGGCATTCCGGCCTATGGACATACCTGTTCCAATCTTTTCCTGGCAGACGCTCTGGCGAAAATGGGTTTTCGTGTACTCTATTATTCTATGGCACCTTTCCGGGAAATGATCGAGGCAAACGGCTGTGAATACCGGGCTTACCCTGTACTTAAGAAACTGCCGGATCTGTCCGACGGTAAACGGATTCTAAAACTGTACCGACTTTTGCTGGAGTATACCCGAAATATGCTGCCGTCTCTGCTGCAAGAGGCGGAAAGAAACACCCCATGCTGTGTGATCTTTGAATCTCTGGCGCTGTGGGGTCGGGCTGTAGGGTTTCTACGGGGGATTCCCTCTTTTTCTTTTTACAGTATTGTGGCGGTCAGGAAAGTCGGGGAGTCGGCTTTTTTTGAATATGGAATGGGGTTTTGGGCGGATTTCTGGCGTTACATAGGAGAGATTCCAAAGGCTGTATCTGTTCGAAGACAGCTGAAACAAAACTATGGTTTGCCTGATCTGGGATTGTTGCCGGTGCTGATGAACAGCGGAGATTATAATCTCATGGGATACACGGCACATTTCCAGCCGGACGGGAAAAAATTTGGAAAAGAGTATCGGTTTCTCGGACCTTTATCGGCCCACAGGACGGTGACGGAGACCAATGATTTTACCTGTCCTGGAGGGACGTTGATCTATGTTTCTCTTGGAACGATCTTTCATGAGGATAAACGGCTGCTGGAAGAACTCATAAAGCAGTTTGGAGAAGCAGGTGAAGAGCCGATATACAAAATTGTTATGGTCACAGGAGAGGAAGGAAAAGATGAGGATAAAGACGCGTGCGTAGCCTCTCTTCCTGCCAACTTTATTGGGCGGCCTTTCGTCAATCAGCTGGAGATTTTGAAAAGGGCGTCCCTTTTCATTTCGGCAGGAGGTATGAACAGCATCCATGAAGCGCTCTGGTGCGGTGTGCCCTGTCTTTTGTATCCACAGCAGGGAGAACAGCTTGTGAATGCCAGACGCTTTGAACAGATGGGATTTGGACGAATATTGAAAAGAATTGCCAGACTGCGGGCAGAAGCGGAGAAGGCAATGCAGTTACGATATACATGGGATGAAACGCTGAGAGCGGAAATGACAGCCGTCCATATGGAGGATGTACTGTCATTGTTTAGAAGATGGCAGGAAGGACAAAAATGAAAGAGCTTTTAAATAAGAATGAAGAACAGTTACAGGAGACAGTTCTCATAACGGGAGCAACCGGATTTCTGGGGGAATATCTCGTACGCCGCCTGATAAAAAAATACCGGGTGCTTGCCCTGGGGAGAAACCAGAAAAGAGGAAAGTATCTGGAGTCGCTGGAAGCTGTGTTTTGTCCGGGAGATTTCACAGACGAAAGCTGCGCTGATTATTTCCAGGGGGCTCAATATGTCATTCATGGGGGCGCCCTCTCAACCGTATGGGGGAGATGGGAGGACTTTTATAAAACCAATGTAGAAGGAACGGCAAAAGTGGCCCGGTGGTGTTACGAATGCGGAGTGAAACGTCTGGTTTATATTTCTTCTCCCAGTATCTATACCCAAAAGACCGATCGGCTGCAAATCCGCGAAGGAGAGGCGCCAAAGGAGAATGATCTGAACTGCTATATCAGGTCCAAACTGATGGCGGAAAGGGAAATTGCCAGATGGGCCGAAAGAGGACTGGAGACAGTGATACTGCGCCCCAGAGGGCTGATTGGCATCGGAGATACAAGTCTGGTGCCCAGGCTTTTGCGGGCCAATGGCAGGATCGGTATTCCCCTTTTTCGAAATGGGGATAATATGGTAGATCTGACGAGTGTGGAAAATGTTGCACAGGCCTGTGAACTGGCGATGACTGCAGCAGGAGCGGCCGGAGAGACATTCAATATCACAAACGGAGAGCCTGTTGCCTTTCGGGAGATTCTGGAGCAGTTTCTGAAAGCGATTGGAGAGAAACCCCGCTACCGGAAGCTGCCCTTTGGACTGGTGTATACACTGGCGGGATGGCTGGAAAAATGCTGGCGGCTTTTTGCTCTGGCCGGGGAACCGCCTCTCACCCGCTATACAGTATGTACCCTTGGATTTGCACAGACGATGGATATCAGCCGTGCCCGGGAAATCCTGGGATATGCACCGGAAAAGACGCTGGAGCAGTCTGTTCGTGAATACGGGATCTGGTGGAAAGAGCAGTTCCGGAAGAGGCAGGGGACATGGGCGCCCACAGAGGTACAACGGAGAGAAGCAGTAAAGACAGGAAAAGAAGAGACAAGCGGAGAGGTGGATCGGGCTGTCATTTACCACTGCGGCCGCTGCACCAACAATCTGAAACTGATCTATCGAAGCAGTCCGTGGGAAAAGCGGGAGTTTCCGGCCAGAGCAGTATGGATTCACCACAGGAGGCTGGGGAATATACTGTTTGATACCGGATATTCCCGTCAGATCTTTCAGGGCGGGATTTTGCAGAAGCTGTACCAGATGGTGAATCCGGTCTGTCTTGAGGCCGGGCAGACGATAAGGGAGCAGCTGGTTCGGGATGGAATTGCCCCGGAGAGTATCAGTACGATCATCCTTTCCCACGCACATCCAGATCATATCGGCGGACTTACACAGTTTACCGACTATGAACTTGTGGCGCTGGAAGAAGTATGGGAAGCGTTGCAACATCCAAAGCTGTCAAATCTGACCTTCCCGGGCATGCTTCCGAAAAAAGATACGTTAAAATCCTGGCGTCGGCCGTTGCCTTTGACGTCGGGAGAGCATTTTTTATGTGACTATTTTGAGCAGGTCTTTGATCTGTTCGGAGATGGCAGCGTAATGGGAATCAGATTGGATGGCCATTGCAAAGGGCAGATGGGAATTTTTATCGGGGATTTGCAGCTGTTTCTGGGAGCGGATGCCTGTTGGGGGCGGGACCTCATTTCTGCTACGTCCCGGATGCGGCTGCCTGCGCGATGGATACAGCATGACTTTTCTGCGTACAGGGACAGTCTTCGCCGGATATGCCGGCTGAAACGGGAGCACCGGGAAATTCGGTTTGTTTTTACCCATGACAGGGAATGTGGGCTGTGAAGATGAGAAATTTGTTACTTCTAATGGAGAAAAAATATATGTTCCCAGCTGTATCATTTGTTTGTCAAAGGTATGTAGGCGCCAGAAACGGGAAAGGAGACAGGACATGGGCAGCCGGCTGAGTGTACTGAAATACTATCTGTACTATAAATACCGTCCTGCCTTTTCAGACCGGAAGGCTCTGGAGCGGTGGCAGAAAAAGAAGTTGAAAAAGCATCTGGCCTATGTGGCGTCCCACTGTGCTTTATACAGGGGAAAAACGAACTGGCAGGATTATCCGGTCATAGAAAAATCCGATATGATGGAGAACTTCGACAGGCTCAATACAGTGGGGATTGGCAGAAAAGAGGCGGAGGCCTTTGCAGTGGAAGGTGAGAGAAGCCGGAACTTTGCACCTAAACTGAAAGGAATCACGGTAGGGCTCAGCTCGGGAACGTCGGGCAGCCGGGGGATTTTTCTCGTATCGGATGAGGAAAAGGACAGATGGGCAGGATATATTCTGGCGAAATTTCTGCCGGGAAGTATATTTGGCACCTATTCCATTGCGTTTTTTATGCGGGCTGACAGTAATCTGTATGAGGCGGTCAGTTCCCGGAATATCATGTTCCATTTTTTTGATATTTACCGTGACATGGAGGAACACAGAGCAAAGCTGGAAAATCTGAAACCAAATATATTGGCAGGACAGCCTTCTGTACTGCTTTTGCTTGCCAGAGAAATGGAACAGGGCAGACTGAAAATTTGTCCGCAGGTTGTCATTTCCATAGCGGAAGTTTTGGAAAAAAGCGACAGAGAATATTTGAAAAAAGTTTTTGGACTGCAGGTGATTCATCAGGTCTATCAATGTACGGAAGGATGCCTTGCTTCCACCTGTTCCTGTGGAACTCTGCATTTACATGAAGATATTGTCTGCATCGAGAGAGAATATCTGGATGAACGGCGGTTTGTGCCGATCGTTACGGATTTCCAGCGCAGAGCGCAGCCCATTGTCCGCTATCGGCTGAATGATATTCTTGTAGAAAAAAAGGAGCCCTGTAAATGTAAAAGTCCCTGTCTGGCATTGGAAGAGATTGAAGGGCGGGAAGACGATATTTTTTCTTTTCCCGGGACAGACGGAACAGATAAGACCGTTTTCCCGGACTTTATCAGACGGTGTATGCTGTTTGTCAAAAGCGCGGGAGCCGGAGGAGAATATCGTATCAGGCAGGAGAAGGACGGCAGCCTTACGATCTATGGGGATCTGACGAAAAAGGAAAGAGAACAGGTACGGAAAGAATTTTTGCGGCTTGCTACAGACAGGGGCTTTCTGCTGCCTGAAATGGTATACAGGCCCTATTGTCTGGAAAAGGGTAGAAAAATGAAGCGGATAGAACGAAGCAGATAGAGAGTATCAGAGTATATAGCAGGATAAAAGAGGATAAAACAGGAAAAGAGAGCAGAAATGAAAGAACAAAAGAGAAAAGAGGTTTCTGTATGCCTGGCTGGCATGGGACAGGCCGTGGCCCGCAGGGAGCTTTCGTTTGGTACAGAGCGCAGATACCGGCTTGCACCGGGAGAGACATTGCTGGATTTGGCAGTGTGTGCCGCCGAAGAAGCGCTGGAAAATGCAGAAACAAAAATAGAAGAGATTGACTGTATCGTATGCGGTATGGCAACGCCACTGCAGGCAATTCCGTGTAATGGGGCGCTTATCCATGAGCGAATGGCCAAAGGACTGGATATTCCGGCCATGGATATCAACAGTACATGCACCAGTTTTCTGTCTGCCCTCGATGTGATGTCCTGTATGATCGAAATAGGACGATATGAAAAGGTACTGATCGTATCCGGGGATACGGCTTCCGCTGCTCTGAACCCGGGACAGACAGAAAGCTATGAACTGTTTTCCGATGCAGCTGCTGCCTGTGTCCTGTCCAGAGGAGATGGCACGGGAAGGATATTGTACAGCTGTCAGAAGACATGGTCAGAGGGAGCCCATGATACGGAAATCAGGGGTGGCGGAGGACTTCTTCCAGCGTTTTCCATGGATGTAAATAACAGAGAAGATTATTATTTTGATATGAAAGGCAGCAAAATCCTGAAATTGTGTGCCAAAAAACTGCCGGATTTCGTATCACAGTGTCTGGAGGAAGCGGGGGTGGACAGAAAGGAGATCAGGCTCGTTATTCCTCATCAGGCCAGCAGAGCGCTGGATCTGATCATGCCCCGGCTTGGATTCCCGAAGGGTACTTATATGAATCGGGTCAGTGAATGGGGTAATATGATATCTGCCTCTGTACCCTATGCTCTGTGCCAGGCTGTCCGTGAGGGAACCGTTCAACGGGGAGATTTGCTCCTTCTCCTTGGGACGGCGGCAGGACTGACTGCAAATTTCATGTTGTTAGTTTATTAGTATATAGTTTATCGTGAGAAGCAGGAAACAAAAGGAGAATCCGTGTCAGAAAAGAGAATAGAAAAATATGTATCAGAGGACGGTATATTTGTTTACAGAATGGAAAATGGAGCCGGGGAAATGATCGGGTATGAGGGGGCAGCACAGCGGCTGCTCCTTCCTGCTTATGTTTCGGACTGTCCTGTGACAGCAATTGGAAAAAAGACGTTTGCCGGGAAAAGACAATTGGTGAAGCTCTGTCTGCCTGATACACTGGAGAAGATCGGCGACCGGGCATTTGCAGGCTGCCACAGACTGAAGGAAATAACATTGCCGAACAGGCAGTTACATCTGGGGAGACAGTTATTCGGAAAATGTACTGCTTTGCGTGAACTTGTCTATTGTGCGGAAGAAGATATGCTGGCAAAACAACAGTCATGTCTCAGAGAACAGATCTGCAGGAAAATCAGAGTGACATTGCTGCGGCTCACTTTTTCGGATTGTATGGAACAGACTGTCCGACGGGTCTTACTGACATTTTTACAGGAGAGAATGGGAGACTGCAGAGAAGAGATCTGGAATGTAATCGAGGACAGCGGCGAGGAACAATTTCTATACTGTGATGTGCTGCTGGAAACAGGAATGATCGGAAATAAGATGATCGGGGAAATCCTGGAAGAACTGGGAGAGAATCATGTAGAACTGCGGGCGTATCTGCTGAGAAAATGGCAGAGTGGCCGGAAAGCATCCGGTTTCTGGGAACAATTACAGTTATAAGTGGGAAAGGAAGATACTATGAAACATTCCATTAAGATACAGTTGTCGCTGATTTTCAGCGGACTTATGGCCGTTACTGTCTTCTTCTGCTGGTTTATCAATAACACTTTTCTGGAAACTTATTATATGGACAAAAAGCAGAGTACGCTGATGACTGTCTATCACAGACTGAATGAAGCTTTTGCGGACGGGAGTGTGACTACGGATGAGTTTAATATTGAGTTACAGAAGCTCTGTGGAAAATACAATATCAGTGTTCTTGTCCTGGATGAGAACTCGAAAGCTTTGATGGCAACAATGCACGATCCTGAGATATTCAAAAAGCAGCTTTTGGATAATATCTTTTTATCCAACTCTCATCCTGAGCTGGAGCGTGTCCTGCAAAAAACGGATCATTATGTGATGCGCAGTACACTGAACCCTCAGACCAATACAGAATATATAGAAATGCTGGGATTTTTAGAAGAGGGAAATCTGTTTATTATCGGTACACCAAGAGAAGGAATCATGGAAAGTGTGGAGATTGCCAACCGTTTTCTTATCTATGCCGGATTGACAGCGGCATTGCTAGGAGGAATCGTCATTTTATTTGTGTCCGGGAAAATAACAAAACCGATTTTGGAATTGGCCGGTATATCCGAAAAAATGATTCATCTGGATTTTCAGACGAAATATGAGGGAAAGAAAAGCAATGAAATCGGTATGTTGGGTGAAAACATCAATAAATTGTCATCGGCTCTGGAACAGACCATTTCCGAGCTGAAAACAGCCAATAATGAATTGCAAAAGGATATGGAACGAAGAGAACAGCTGGATGAAATGAGAAAGGAATTTCTTTCCAACGTTTCTCATGAGCTAAAGACCCCCATTGCACTGATACAGGGATATGCGGAAGGACTGATGGAAAATATTCAGGAAGATGCTCAGAGTCGGGAGTTTTATTGTGAAGTGATCATGGATGAAGCCGCCAGAATGAATGACATGGTAAAAAAACTCCTGTCACTGAATCAGCTGGAATCCGGAAATGATATTGTGACGATGGAGCATTTTGATGTAAGGGAAATGGTGGAAACATTTTTACAGTCCGTGGATATTCTGGTAAAGCAGAAGAAAATCCATGTGCAGGTGGATGGGGCATCTCCCTGTTATGTGTGGGGGGATGTATATAAGACAGAGGAAGTAATCCGAAATTATTTCAGCAATGCTCTGCATCATTGCAGTGGAGAAAATATCATTCATGTAAAACTTTTTAAAAAGAATGATAAAGTAAGAGTCAGTGTATTTAATACCGGTAATCCTATTCCAGGAGAGTCTCTTCCTCATATATGGGAAAAATTTTATAAAGTGGATAAAGCGAGAACCCGGGAATACGGTGGCAGTGGAATAGGGCTTTCTATTGTAAAAGCAATTATGGAGTCTATGAATGAGCAGTTCGGGGTCATCAATTATGAAAATGGTGTGGAATTTTGGTTTGAACTTGCTGTAAATTGACTTGTTATGTGTCTGAAATGGTGGTAAAATAAAATATATTTTGGATACAAGGAGTATGACATGAAAAAATTTCATATTTTTTCCAATTCTTTTACCGGGACATTGGAAATACGCCGGAAAATATTGTGCGCTATGTTGATAGGCACTGGCCTGACACTGACAGGATGCGGCAATTCTTTTGATCATATGCCAGATTTGACAGAGGAAGAGAGTGCCATGATCGCAGAATATGCGGCAGGTATCTTATTAAAACATGATAAAAATCGGAAGGCGCTGGCCAGTGATTATGAAATTGAGAAATATGATGAAAGGGAAGCGATCCTTCAGGCAAATACTCAAGAGCTTATGGTTACGCAGGAAAGCAGCGAGGTAGAGAACGGTCAGGAAGAGCTGGCAGAGACTGAGGGAGCACAAGAGGCTCCGGCACCTCAGCTTGCAGAAGCGGCATTTGGAGGAGTTGCGCAGTTCTGTGGACTGGACGGCTTTCAGATCGATTATAAAGGACATGTAATCTGTGATTCCTATCCGCCTGCAGACAGTGAGGATATGGTGTTCGCCATGGATGCTACCCAGGGAAATAAACTGTTGGTACTGGAATTTACAGGCCGGAATACGACGATGGAAGACAAGGAACTGAATGTACTTGAACAGAACGTGCAGTTCAGAATAGCTGTCAACGACAGTGGAGCGAGAAATATATTGCCTACACTGCTGTTAAACGATCTTTCTTCCTATAGAGATGTAGTACCCGCCGGCTCTGAAGTGACACTTGTACTTGTCAGAGAAGTGACCGAGGAAGAGGCGAATGGGATCAGTACCATTTCTCTGTCGTTACGGAATGAATCTGGAGATGCCTCTACAGTGTTGGAATAACGTGAGGCTTATATAATGAGTTGTGAATAGATAAATACAGACAGAGGAGCAGAGCCGTTTTGGCAGTCAGAGCTTAGAAAATGAATTTAACACTTGTAATTTTTTTGTTTATTGTTGGTATTGTATTTATTATAAAGGGTGGGGACCTGTTTGTAGATGCCTCGTCCTGGATTGCAGAGATGAGCGGTATTCCCAGACTGATTATAGGGGCAACGATAGTCAGTCTGGCAACGACACTTCCTGAAATACTTGTTTCAGTGATGGCGGCTATGAAAGGCAAAGTGGATATGTCCATAGGAAATGCCGTGGGAAGTGTAACTGCCAATATAGGGTTGATTATGGCGGTTTCTCTGATTTGCATTCCCTTTGTGATTGAACGCAAGGACTATTTGGTCAAATCGATTCTTATGATGTCAGCTTCCGTTCTCATTCTGATAGCAGGTTTTCTGGGGCAGGTTGGGAATATTCTGTCTGTTGTTTTATTTATTATCTTTGCCATTTTTTTCTGGGAGAATGTCTCTTCGGCAAAGCGTTCTTTAAAAAAGAAGGAAAAAAGGGGACGAGATGATTCCAGGCAGCAAATAACTAAAAAAATGATTATGATAAACGTTGCCAAATTTGTGATCGGTGCCGCCGGGATTGTATGCGGAGCCGATCTTCTTGTTGATAATGGCAGTGAACTGGCACGTTTTGCCGGAATTTCCGAACGGATTATTGGCGTGACGATCGTTGCCATTGGGACTTCACTGCCGGAGCTGATTACGACGCTTACGGCTATTGTAAAGAAGCAGTCAGCACTTTCTGTAGGAAATATTATTGGCGCCAATATTATTGACCTGACGCTGATTTTGCCTCTTTGTTCTCTGTTTTCAGGCAAGCCGCTTCCCATTACAGCTGCCTTTGCCCATTTTGATCTGCCGGCTTGCCTTATTGTAGGATGTATTGCATTGATTCCGGCGATGATCTGGGAGAAATTCAAAAGAGAGCAGGGAATTATTATGCTATTTGCCTATATTTTTTATATGGTTTTGACATGCAGCATGGGCAGTATATAGGAGTAAATGATACATTATAAAAAAATGAAAAAAGTTTTAAGAAATTATGAAAAAAGTAGTTGACAACTATTTTTAACGATGCTATACTATGATTCGTTGCCGGGTTGAAAATAGACAGCAACAGACAAATTTTGACAGCACCTTGACAAATAAACAGCAATGCGACCCTGAAGATTCCAAAAAGAGGCGAAGAGCCTGAAAAAGAGGGAAATTCAGAGAGAAAGAAAAAAGAACGATAACCAAACAAAGAAGCAGTAAAGAAGGAAAAGGACCAG
>CAJUNB010000016.1 GCA_910587635.1 uncultured Lachnospiraceae bacterium | reverse complement strand
TGATTGAGATTATTTGCACACCGCCTTTGCAGGGAAACGATCTCTTTCACTGGAGCAAGGTCAACATGGAACACATAGCCGTTGAGAGCCATTTTTCTCATATATGCTGAAAGGTTGCGAATACCCACGTCTGCCATGCGCTTCCGGATTTTTGCCTGTTCATCCGGGGACAACCAAACACAAACGGACGTGCTCCGAATACGCTTTTTCCCAGCGACCAGCGTCGACTGGTTTTCAGGGCTGCAAGGCATTGAATTTTGACCGCTCATAGATACCTCCTATAAATTCAGATGTTGACAGTATTTTGGTAAATCGGGCCTGGGGAATGATACTATACCAGCCCCCACAGAACCGGAGCTGGAAATCCTTGCGGGGCAAGGCTTTGAAACTGCTAATTTTCAACACATCAGCCGTGGAAAGACAGCGGTTTGAAAGGAAAGCGGTTCGACCCTATCCCCCCGCCCTTTCCCTATCCAGGGAAAGGGGGCGGCTCTGGGGGATATATCCTCCAGAGCCTCCGTGGACGGAACGGAGAAAACGGGCGGGAGCGCTTCTGGTCACGGTGTCCAGAACGCATACAAAAACACCGCTTCGTTTTTAGCGAAAGCAGTGTTTTGCGTAAGGTTGACAGCCCATTATGTTATTAGTTTCTGTTTCCCCTTGTCAAGAGAAGATAAGAAAAACACATTTAATTCCCATGCATATAATGTTTATATCACATGTTCCCTTGTTCACTGAGGGTATCGTGGTTTACTATCAAATATGAATGAGGTGTTTTCAATTGCATGACTATGATAAAAACCGGGCGTTCAATTCGCCAAATATGTTTGAGAAAGGGGTATTTTGCAGGAAGCAGAATCAGAGTACAGACCAGCCGTCTCCAGATATCAGCTATGGGATGAATGTCGCCATATCAAATTGTTGCCGACATTCAGGGAATGTGAAAACAGGGAAATGTGCTCCTTCCTGTTTCTGCGAAGCTGGGACGATGGAATCAGTGGAAATGCCGGGGATGCCCGGCATTTGTTATGAACGCGGGGAGACTGGTCCCCAGGGCCCCAGGGGAGAGCCGGGTCCGCCGGGCTGTCCCGGTGAACGCGGGGAAACCGGCCCCCAGGGAGTCACCGGTCCCCAGGGCCCTCAGGGAGCTACCGGTCCCCAGGGTCCCAGAGGGGATCCGGGTGCCCGTGGACCGGCAGGACCTCCCGGCTATCCCCAAAGTAGCATATTTGCTTCGTTTACGGGTAAAGAATTAATTGTACCGGAGAACGCCGACCTTCTGCTTAAGACGGAGATACCCGATATAACAGGGAACATATCTCTTTGCAATGGCAGCTCAGTCGAGCTGGCTCCGGGCTACTATGCTATCCATTATTATGTATCCATAGTGATGAAAAAGCATGGCTCCATCAGGCTTACGCCCGTATTCAATGATTGCAGGCAACCTGTGTATTCCGCATGGGCAAAAACGACAAAGAAGAAGGAGATTGCCGTGCTGTCAAGATATTTTATTATTGAGATACCGTCAGTATCCAGACTGTTTTTCGAATGGCGCTCTTCAGCAGGTGTATCCAAAATTAACATGTATCTGAGTATAGAGAAATTGTGCAGATAATAGGCTCAAAAAGGAGGAGAAGAGTATGCCGACAATAAGTCTTTGTATGATCGTCAAAAATGAGGAGAAGCACATTGCACGCTGCCTGGACAGTGTGGCAGAGCTGGTGGAAGAAATAATAATCATAGATACCGGTTCGGATGACAGGACAGTAGAGATAGCGTCCCAGTATACACCTAATGTCTATTCATACCCATGGAGAGATGATTTTTCGGATGCCAGGAACTATTCTTTTTCCAAAGCGTCCATGGACTACTGCATGTGGATGGATGCCGATGACATCCTGGAAGAGACGGAACGGGACGGGTTCCTGCAGTTGAAGCAGACTTTACCGCCGGATACCGATATGGTAATGATGAAATACAATACTGCCTTTGATGAAGCCGGTCGGCCATCCTTTTCCTATTACCGGGAAAGATGGATCAGGAATATGGCCGGACACTGCTGGGTGGGCGCTGTCCATGAGGTGATTCCGCCTAAAGGCAAGATGATATATACCGACATCGGGATTAGCCACAGAAAAGAAGGGACCGGGGATCCTGACCGAAATCTGAGGATATATCGCAAGATGATTGCGGAGGGAAAATCTTTGGAACCGCGGCAGCAATATTATTATGGAAGGGAGCTGTATTATCACAAACAATATGAAGAAGCTGTATCGGTGTTCAAGCAGTTCCTTCTTGCAGAGGAAGGCTGGATTGAAAATAAGATAGAGGCATGTTCTGTCTGTGCCAGCTGCTATTATCATCTGGGACAGGAGCAGGACGCGTTATTTATGCTTTTGCGTAGTATGAGTTTCGATTTGCCAAGGGCTGAGCTGTGTTGTGAGATTGGGAAGCATTTCCTGGAACACAGGAACTACGATAACGCTATCTTTTGGTATAAAGTGGCACTGGATTTGCCGAAAAGAGAGCATTCTGGCGGGTTTGTTCAACCGGACTGCCATGATTATGTTCCTCTTCTGCAGTTGTGCGTATGTTATGACAGATTGGGAGACCGGCAGAAGGCAATAGAATACAACGAGCGGGCCGGAGCCTGTAAGCCTTATTCTCAGGCATATCTTTATAATAAACAGTATTTCGATGGACTATAAATTCCTGAAAAGATTTTTACGACCGGTTTCGACAAAGTGTGGCAAAATTTTTGGCAGTGCATAAAATATCCGTAGAAAAGACAATTAATAAGTTCTTTTTTCAATAAGGAAGGAGTGTTTTGGATGGATCAAAATAATTCATGTAACTGTCATCAGAATCAATGCTACCCCTCTTGTTGTGCCCGCGGGCCTGCGGGTCCTAAGGGGGACCAGGGTCCGGTAGGTCCTCAGGGTATCAAAGGGGATATGGGATGTCCCGGCCCAAAAGGCGACAGAGGAGAACCTGGCCCTATTGGCCCTCAGGGGATTCCCGGTGCTACAGGCGCAAGAGGCCCTAGGGGAAATACAGGTCCGGTAGGTCCTACCGGAAATACAGGCCCGCGAGGCTGCGATGGACCAAGAGGTTATGCGGGCCCGCAGGGCATTCAGGGTATCCAGGGTGTTCGCGGGGATGTGGGCCCCAAAGGTGATCCGGGCTGTGAGGGTCCTAAGGGAGACGTCGGTCCACAAGGTCCGGCAGGTCCGGCGGGTCCTGTGGGTCCGGCAGGCCCCCAGGGAGATGCAGGTCCTCAGGGGCCAAGGGGGATTCCTGGCCCTACAGGCCCTACAGGTCCGACGGGTCCCATGGGTCCTCAGGGTGTGACCGGAGCCCAGGGTATTCAGGGAGAAGCTGGCCCTGTTGGAGCCGAGGGACCGAAAGGATGTCAGGGTGATGAAGGCCCGGCAGGAGCAACGGGAGCGACAGGAGCAACAGGGGCAGATGGAGCAACCGGTCCGGCAGGAGCAACGGGAGCGACAGGAGCAACGGGAGCAGACGGAGCAACAGGGGCAGACGGAGCAACGGGAGCGACAGGAGCAACGGGGGCAGACGGAGCAACCGGTCCGACAGGAGCGACGGGAGCAGACGGAGCAACAGGCCCAGCAGGAGCAACGGGAGCAACAGGCCCGGCAGGAGCAACGGGAGCAACAGGCCCGACAGGAGCGACGGGGGCAGACGGAGCAACCGGTCCGGCAGGAGCAACGGGAGCGACAGGAGCGACGGGAGCAGACGGAGCAACCGGTCCGGCAGGAGCAACAGGCCCGGCAGGAGCAACCGGACCTACTGGTTTGAGAGGAGCGACGGGTCCGGCAGGTCCGACTGGTGCCGCAGCCAAGGGAGCTTTCCTTCCGTTTGCATCAGGGAATCCAGTTTCCTTGACGACAATCGCCGGAGGTCTTGCAGGTATTCCGGCTTTTATAGGCTTTGGCAGCAGTGCTCAGGGATTTACTGCATTAAAGTCAACGATTGACCTTACGAATGCCAACGGAAGTCTCGCTTGTTTTGCATTCGATATTCCTCGCACAATCGCTATCAGTGCGTTTAGTGTATCCTTCAGCACTACCACTGCACTTTCTCTGACGGGATCCACTGTCACAATAAATGCACAGGTTTATAAGGCCGAGGGGACGAGTAATGTATTTTCACCCGTTGAGAGTACATTGGTCAGCCTGACGCCATCCCTATCCGGCGTCGTATCCATTGGAACAGTGTTGAAAGGCGCAAGTAAGAACACCACTGTGCTGGTAAATCAGGGCTCGAGATTGATGGTGGTATTATCGGCAACGGCAAGTGGATTGAGTCCGATCAATACGATCACAGGATATGTAAGTGCCGGTATCATCTTGTTCTGATACTGAAAGTTAAAAATCAATAGTTTATATAAGATAAAGGGGCTGTAAATCTGGTATGCAGATTTACAGCCTTGTTGGTTCTTTTATAGGAAATTACTCCGCATTTACTATAGAAGAATGTTGCGCGAAAGCGCACAGTTCGTGCGCGATGAATTATGGTGGCGTGATTTTTTTATCTTCTATTGGGAGCTGGAAAATATTACCGGACAATAGGGAAACATGGTGGTGTAGGATGATAACGAAGCGCAGGCTTCTGTTAGCAGGGCAATAAACGTATCATATCGATCTTCCGTCATGTGAATGACGGAGCCTGAAATACTCAGGGCGCCTACAGGATACCCTGTAGGATCGCGGATTGCCATACTGATACAGCGCAGCCCCAAAGTTTCTTCCTCATTATCGATGGCATAACCTCTCTGGCGGACGATTTCGATTTCCCTCAGTAGAGTTTCTCTGTCAGTGATACTGTTTTGGGTGCTGGCGGTGAGGGGATGCTGCCTTATGATTTCCTGTACCTGATCCGTAGGCAGATAAGACAGCATTGCTTTGCCGCTGGCGGTGACATGCATGGGTAATGTTTTTCCGGCAATGGAATACTTGGTAGTCCGTCGGTTGCTGTAGATTCCTTCCAGATAGAGAACTGCACCATCCACATGGGTTGTCAGATAGATATTTGCCTTGGTCTGTTCGCACAGATCTTCCATGCAGGGAATGGCATAGTGGGTGATAGAAAGATTGGATCGCATATTGTATCCCAATTTCATCAGTTTGATGCCGAGGCAATAGTTCTGACTGATCGGGTTACGGCTCAGATAACCTTCCGATTCCAGTGTGCGCATAAAATTTAGAAGTGTACTTTTGGGCAAATGTAACTGACTGCTGATCTGAGAGAGAGAGAGTTCGCGGTTGGAAGGGCCGAATAATTCCAATATTTTAATTGCTTTGATAACGGAGGCGATTTTTGTGGAACTGACTGCCTTGTCTACCTGTTTTTGCATTTTATAAAGATTGTCCTTTCTTAGAAATATTAATTGAGAATATCAATACCATTCAACATTATGGAACTATTATACAATATTATGAAATAATTTCAAGTTAAAAGTATATTATTAAAAGAGAATTTACTAAATAAAAAAGAGGGTAGAACACAATAAATAAACGAATATCAGTATATTTTTAGGAGATATTTAGGAATTGAAGTGAGAAATCGTGAAAACAGACAAAATGCAGGGTTATATTTTGGGGAATATCACGATTGACAAAAAATGTATGCATATTGTAAATTGGTTATAAATAATAAATATAGTTCAATATATATGAACAATAGAACAATATAGAAAAGTAAATCGTAAAAACGGAGGGAAGAAAGTGGGAAAACTTGATAACTATACACATGTACTTCATAAGCCGGAGATGGCCAGAATGAGAGCGCTTTCCAAAGCCATTGGGTATGATGACGATGATATTCATCGTGTCAGAATCGGCATCCAGAATACATGGAGTGAGACTTCTGCAGGACATATGCATCTGAAACAACTGACGGAGGCGGTTCGGGCAGGTATTTTGCAGGCAGGCGGAGTCCCAATAGAGTTCGGCGGGTATGGCGGATGCCCCATCAGCCTGGGCGAAAACGGGCATAGATATGATACTCCTTCCCGGGATATTATGGCCATGGATGTGGAAACGTGTGCACAGCTTCATGCATTTGACGGGCTTGTGCTGCTTTCTGGTTGTGATAAAAATGTACCGGCTCATTTACTGGCAGCAGCCAGAATCAATTTACCTACGATTATTGTCGTGGGTGGTCCGATGCAGAGTGGAAGGTTTCAACAGAGAAATGTGGATATGAGTGATTTGGACCCGTTTTCCTGGCGGTGTGAGACAAACCCGGAGAATGTGGATTATGAAAATGTTCAGGAGATGACAGAATGTCTCTGCCCGGGGCCTGGCAGTTGTGCACTGCTCGGTACGGCCAATACGATGCAGTGCATTACGGAGGCGATGGGGATGGCGCTGCCGGGCAATGCTACTACATGTGCGGGTACATCTTCTCTTATACGTCTTGCCAAGCGGGCGGGAAGAAGAATCGTAGAACTGGTAGATCAGGATATTAAAGCGAGAGATATTATGACGCCGGAGGCGATGGAAAATGGGATTCATGTACTGCATGCCATAGGAGGAGGCACCAATGCGATCGTACATATACTGGCTCTGGCGCAAGAGATGGATATGCTGGATCGAATCAATCTGCCGCTGATCGAAAAGCTGGGAAAGGAGACGCCCTGTATTACGCCGGTAAAACCGAGCGGGCCGTATCACCTGGAAGATCTGGGGGAAGCCGGCGGTATCCAGGCAGTGATGAAGCGGCTGGGCAGTCGGATACACAGAGAGTGTATTGCTGTAAACGGGAAAACGGCAGGGGAGAATGTAGATGATGCGGAAGTTATTCTCCCGGAGGTGATTCGTCCTCTGGAGACTCCGGTATTCCGGGAGGGGCTCTATGTCCTTCATGGGAATCTGGCGGATTCGGCTGTCGTGAGGCCTACGGTAGTTTCCAGAGAAATGTTCAATGTAACCGGACCGGCCAGAGTTTTTGAGGGAATGGAAGAGTGCCTGGAGGCGTTGCGGGAACATAAGATTCATCCTGGAGATATGATTGTCCTTCGCTATGAAGGCCCGAAAGGAGGTCCCGGGCTCCCGGATGTTTTTAAGGTGATGGGATATCTGGTGGCGCTGGATTTGCATGAAAAATGCGCAGTGATTACAGATGGAAAGGTATCCGGTTTTGCAAAGGGACCATTTGTGTGTCAGGTGACACCGGAAGCCGCCGTAGGAGGGAATATCGCCCTGGTGGAAGAAGGAGACAGGATTCATCTGGATCTCGATAATCGGAAACTGGAGCTTCTTGTATCGGAAGAGGAACTGGCAAAGCGCCGGAAAGTGTGGAAGCCAAGAGCGTGTCGTGCCCGGAGTGGACTCCTTACGCTCTATGCCAAAATGGCATTGCCGGCCACTGAGGGGGCGGGAATCAGTCTCAGGATAGACGAGTAGCAATTATTTGTTCAATTTCAGATTTTACATCCTGAACAGAAAAAAGCGAAATGGAGAAAAAAATGATAAATAAAAAAGATATGAGAAATGTGGCATGCGTATGCAGCGACGGAAAAATCCGTCTGATAGAAGAAAAGATACCGGATATGGCAGCAGGAATGATAAAAATCCGTTCTTTTGCTTCTCTGGTGAGCCCGGGAACGGAGTTGGGTGGATGGAAAAATCTCTTTCACAGACGGGGGCAGGCAGACGACGGAGGGAGAAGGAAGTTTGGATATTCCTGCGCGGGTATTGTGGAAGCCGTGGGAGAAGGTGTAAAGCGGTTTCAGCCGGGAGAACGTGTGGCAGCCATCGGTTATGGGTTTGCACTGCATTCTGACTGGGCAGTTGTGCCGCAGAATCTTTGTGTGGCTCTCCCGGAAGGAGTGGATTTCACAGAAGGGGCGTATGGGATGCTGTCGGCGACAGCGTTGCAGGCAGTGAGACGGGCGCAACCTCAAATCGGGGAACGTACCTGCGTAGTAGGTATGGGGCTGGTAGGACAGCTGACAGCCCAGCTTTTGACTGCAAGCGGATGCCGGGTAATCGGCTGGGCACGTAATGATAAGCAGGTGGAAATTGCGAAGAAATGGGGTATTGCGGAAGTCATTTCCATGAAAGACTGTGATCCGGTGAAAGAGACGTACCGCTTTACCGGTGGACGGGGACTGGACATGAGTGTATTTGCCTTTCCGGGAAAAGCCGGAGAGAGCTGGGAGCAGACTGTGCAGTGTATGAAGGAGACGCCGGATGGACACAGGATGGGAAGAGTCATTGTGGTAGGAGGATCGGAAATCGATCTGAAGTGGATTCCGGCCAATCTGGATGTACGCATTGCGGCACGTACCGGGCCCGGGTACCATGATGATACCTGGGAATTGGGAAGAGATTATCCTCCTGTCTTTCTGCAGTGGACGACGCAGACAAATCTGGAAGTGTGCATGGATTTGATACGCTATGGAAATGTGGACGTAAATTGCCTGACAACACATAAGATAGAACTGCTTTGTGCAGAGAAAGAAATCGACAGAATAGCAGAACCGGAGGGAATTTTGGGACTGGTGTTTTATTCCCGCGAGCAATGAGCCAGGCGCCGTGCTTGCACGGGCATTTGACCTGATAGGAAACTGAGGAACAATAAGGAGGGAACGGATGGGTAAAGTGAGGATATGCATGATCGGTGCGGGAATGATGGCGAATAAAGTACATTATCCGTCACTGGCATCTTTTGAGAATGTGGATATGGTGGGAATCTGTGATCTGGACGAACAAAAAATGAAAAAGACAGCAGATCAGTATGGTATCCCGAATCGCTATTATAGTTACCGGCAAATGTTGGAGGAACAAAAACCGGATGGCGTCTATGTGGTGATGCCGCCCCAGTATATGTACGATATTGTGAGAGACTGTATTAGCGGAGGATTCCATATCTTTATGGAAAAGCCGATGGGAATGAGTCTGCATCAGGCCAGGACACTTGCCCGGCTGGCGGAGGACAACGGCGTCATCACACAGGTGGGTCATCAGAGGAGGACAAGCCCGCTTCTGAATACCGTGCTGGATAAGTGCAGAGAGCATGGGCCGGTCAGTCATGCCGTAGTGGAATTTTATAAATGCGATATGGAGCCTATGGTATCTGCGGCTGATCACCTGCATGACGACAGTTCTCACTGTGTGGATACATTACGCTGGATTTGTGGAGGGGAAGTCGTAAAAGTGGATTCCTGCTTTAAGAGAATCGGCACACCGGATATCAACTGGGTACAGTCTACGATACAGTTTGACAATGGAGCCACTGGTATTCTGATTAACAGTTGGGCCAGCGGACGCAGGGTATTTCGGGCGGAAGTTCACTGTCTGGGAGCATATGCGGATATTGAACTGGAAAATAAAGCGCACTTTTATGAGAACGGAGACTATGAGGGGGTGGAATATGACTGCAGGGAAGTGGCAGGTGGGACGGAATTTTATGAATATGGAGGATTCCTGCAGAAATCCCGGGAATTTATTGACTCTATCCGTACAGGAAAGTACAGGACAAGTTCTCCCTTTTCAGATGTGTTAAAGACGATGGAAGTGTTGGAGAAGATTGTGGCACAGTCAGTGTTGGCAGAGAACTGACGGGGAGGTATGTATGAAGAAGAGTGTTGTTTTATATGGAGATCTGCTGGAGAGGCTCAGTCCGCCGGGGCTGGAGAAACTCGTGCAGGCGAACCGATATGAGGTGCGTTTTACCGGTGGGGAAGCCAATGTGGGAGTATCCTGTGTAAATTATGGGATGGATGCCTATGTGGTGGGGCGGGTACCGAAACATGAAATCGGACAGGCCTGTATCAATTATCTGAGGCAATATGGACTGGATACGACTTATGTGGCCAGAGGCGGTGAGAGGCTGGCAATTCTCTATACGGAGACAGGGCATTCCCAACGCCCTTCCAAGGTGATTTATGATCGGAATCATACGTCTTTTTCCGGTATTGTTCCGGGAATGCTGGACTGGGATGAAATACTGGAAGGAAAGGACTGGCTTCATTTCACCGGAACAGCGCCGGCCATGGGGGAAGGTCCCCGGGAAGAGCTGCTGCGGGGGTTAAAGATTGCCAAAAGGATGGGGATATCGGTGAGTGTGGACTATAATTACCGCCGGAAGCTGTGGGACAGAGAAAGTGCCCGAAAGACAATGGAAACTTTGATGGAATATGTGGATGTGGGCATCGGAAATGAAGAAGACTGCGAAGCGGTGTTTGGCATCAAGGCGGAAGGTACGGATTTCGAAAAGGGCAATGTGGACGAGAAATCCTACAGCATCGTAGCGGGTAAAATGATTGAAAAATATGGATTGAAAATGCAGGCTATCACGCTGCGGGAGAGCATTTCGGCAAGCCGTAACGGCTGGTCGGCTATTTTACACGACGGCAGGAAATGTTACACAAGCCGTAACTATCTGGTAGATCTGGTAGACCGGATCGGAGGCGGAGATTCTTTTGCCGGTGGACTGATCTACGGGCTGTGCAGCGGAATGGAAAAGCAGAGCGCATTGGATTTTGCGGTAGCCGCTTCCTGTATCAAGCAGACGATTCCGGGAGACTTCAATCTGGCATCCAAAGAAGATGTGCTGGCACTCGTAAACGGAGATGCTTCCGGGCGTGTACAGCGTTGATGAGAGAAAGTATACGATACTGTCAACTGTGGTAGTTCGAAAGAGTGGCACTGTCGAAGGAGAGATGCCTATGGAGAAAAAATTATTCTGTGATGTATTGGTGATCGGCGGGGGTGTGGCCGGTATGAGGGCCGCAGTAGCAGCACAGCACAGCGGGGCCAGTGTAGTTCTGGCAGTCAAGGGAAAGATCGGAGCCTGCGGGGCTTCCGCCTATACGGTGACGGAGGCATCGGGCTACGGCGTTGCCGATGGCCGACTGTGTCCGCAGGACAGCCCGGACAGACATTATGAGGATATTATACAGGCCGGCCGGGGGATGTGTGATGAGGAAGTGGTACGGACGCTTGTGGAAAATGCACCGGGGACGATAGCAGAGCTGGAGGCTATGGGGGTGGCATTTGAGAAAAGGGACGGGAACTATCTCATATCCCAGGGATGTTTTGGCTCCCTGTCCCGCAATTATAACCTGCGGGGGCATGGGACAAAAATCATCCACAGGCTGCAAGCTGCGCTGGATGAACGTACAACCGTTCTGGAAGATGTGATGATTACAGATCTCTTTACGGAAAAGGGAAGATGTATGGGGGCAGCAGCCCTTGGCCGGGAAGGGGAAACGACCTGTATTTTTGCCAACGCAGTGGTTATGGCTGGTGGAGGAGCGGGCGGCCTGTTTCGCTTTGCCTTAAGTCCGCCGGAGATGACAGGAGATAGCTACGCCCTTGGCTATCTGGCCGGCGCCAGGCTTATGAATATGGAATTTATGCAGGTGGGGATGGGGATACTGGCGCCCGGGAAATCTATTTTAAATTCCTGGCTCTGGTCGCTTCATCCGAAGGTGACAGATAAAAAGGGAAATTCCGTATTTCCAGAGGTATTTTCAGACGGAGTGACGGTACGGGAGGCCATGGATGCGAAAGCGGTACATTATCCCTTCAGTAGCAGATCATCATCGAAACATATCGAAATTTCCATGCAGAAGGCCATTGCAAAGGGACTGGAATGCGGTCATGGAGGCCTGCTTATGGATGTGCAGTCAGCTCTGAAAGAGAATGCGGAATGGGCGTCGCTCTCAGAAATAAAGCAGCCGGTACGAAAAGAAAAGCTGCAATTGTTTGAGGATATGTGGAAACTGACAAATGACTGGTATCTGTCAAAGGGAATTGATGTGAGGAACGAGCCGGTGGAAATCACCTGTTTCGCCCATGCGATGAACGGAGGGCTGAAAATAGACGCCAAAGCCAGGACTTCACTGCCGGGACTGTATGCAGCTGGAGAAGCTGCCAGCGGTCCCCACGGGGCCGACCGGCTCGGCGGCAATATGCTCGTTACCTGTGTAGTCTATGGAAAGATAGCGGGGGAATGCGCTGCAAAGGAGGCGCTGAGTCTGAAAAAGAAAGAAGAGGTAGAATATCCGACAGGAAGAAGCTTGTGGAAGGTGAAATATGAACCGCTGAAAAGAGAAGGAAGTGGCCGACCGGCAAGGGAGATTATGGAAGAAATCCGGCTGCATATGTCAAATGATCTGCTCGTGATCCGATCGGAAGAAAAAGGCATTCATTTAAAAAAACAATTGGAGAGGCTGAAAACGGAGGCCGAAAGGGCATCCTATGAAACGGGGGATATCTGGGCGACCTATGAACTGCGCAATATGCTGCTGACAGCTCATATGATTGCGGATGCGGCTATGGCTCGGAAGGAGAGCAGAGGCAGCCATTACCGGGAAGATTACCCGGAAGAAAATCCCGGGCTGGAGAGGCCCTATATTATACAGAGGCAGGAAAACTGACAAAAGGATAAGAGCAAGAATCCGGCGGCGGGATGAAAAAAGGAGGAAAAGGTATGCAAAAGAAAAGAGTGAAAAGGGTTATATGCCTGCTTGCGAGCGTAGCGATGTTGATGTCCTTACTGACGGGATGTGGAGAAAAAGAAACGGCTCAGACAGAAGGGAGCGGGAGCGAACCGGTGGCAGAAAAAGAGGCGGCAGCAGAGGGGCCGGTAAGGCTTGTCTATATGACATCCTGGGAAGACAAGACAGAGTATAACGAATATGTGGCGGAAGTGGGAAAGAAGTTTGCAGAAGAAAATCCCGATATTTGCAGCGGGGTGGATATCCTGCCGGTATCCTACTCGGGCTATGAGGCAAAGTTCCAGACAGCGCTGGCTTCGGGGACTTATGTGTGTGATATTTTCCAGGGACAGCCCCAGACATATCATGCATTTGCAGATCCGATGCCGGAAGAGTTTGCCGACTGGGTGGATGAGAATGTGGTGGATTACTTAAAGGCAATCGGCACTTACGATGGAGTGCGCTATGGTATCCCTCAGGAAGCTGGAAACTTCCAGCAGCTGTATATCAATGTGGATATGTTCGAAGAAGCGGGACTCGATCCGAACGTGCCGCCGAAAACCTTTGCAGAGTTAAAGGAGATGGCGGCGAAACTGACCCAGTACAATGATGACGGTAGTATCAAAGTGGCTGGATTCGGCATACGATACAGCGGGGAAGGACAGGGGATTGCGGATAAAAATCTGTCGACGATTCATTCCTTTGGCGGTAAGATGTTCGATCCTGAGACAGACACGGCCAGTGGCTTGGCGAACAGCCCGGAGACAATCGAAGGAGTGAAGTGGATTAAGAGTCTGCTGGATGATAATATCACCAATACAGAGATCGGGGTTCCTGAAACCGCTTTCGGCCAGGGGACCGCGGCAATGATCCTGAGAGAATCATGGGTAGTCGGTTATCTGGAGAACAATGCGCCGGAAATCAACTTCAAAGTCTATCCCATTCCTGTCGTAGAAGGCCAGGAAGCAGTGGGAGCGGGCAATCTGTTTCCCTGGGCGCATATGGTTTATAAGGACAGCCCCAATAAGGAAGTGGCATGGAAATTCCTGGAATATCTGTATGCAGATGCAGAAAATGACCTGAATATGAATATCGCTGCAGGATATCTTCCTGTTTTGAAAGAGAATTATGATACGGAATATGTGAAGTCCCGTAAGGACTATGATTCGGTGATGGCTGTTCTGGACAGAGGATATACGCCCTGCTCGGATTATTATGTGGAAGAAATGTCAGAATTGTCGGCAATCTTCGGCAATGCGATTCTGGAAGTTCTTTACGATGAATCCACACCGGAAGATGCCATGAATTATGCGGCGGAGCAGATGGATATTGTTTTGCAGGAGGAATAATCGTGAGACAGAAAAAGGAAGCCTACAGAAAGTATTCCAGGCATAAGGCGAAGGCTGGATTTCTCTTTGTTCTGCCGGCTGTACTGTACTTTCTGATTGTCTATACTTACCCGTTCCTGGAGACGATCAAGATGTCGTTCTTCAAAACAAAAGATGGCGTGTCCTCTTTTGTGGGACTGAAAAATTATACAAGTGTTTTTGCCGACAGGCTTTTCTGGCAGAGCGGTATCCAGACTTTGAAGATGACAGCGATCGCGGCGCCGATCACGGTTATTCTGGCAATCTTGGTGGCGGTGCTTATGGACAGGCTTCCTTCCAGAAAAATGAGGAGTGTATTGCAGGTATCCAGCCTGCTGCCGATGACAGTATCGCTGATTGCAGCCTCCCTCATTTTTTCCTGGATATTCGATCCTTCTTATGGTATTGCCAATCGTGCTTTCGGCGCAATTGGCATTGCCAAACAGGGGTTTCTGACATCCAAGATCCAGGTGATTCCCACGTTGTCCGTGATTACGATCTGGATCAGAGTGGGATTTGGAGCGACGATTCTACTGGCAGGCCTGCAGTCGATTCCGAGTACCTATTATGAAGCGGCTAAAATCGACGGGGCCACACCGGCAAAGGCATTTTTCAAAATCACTCTTCCACTGTTAAACTCACAGATCGTACTTGTTACAATAACGGAAATTATTTTTTCCACAAAGACATTCGAACAGGTATACATAACGACAAGCGGAGGACCTGTCAATTGCAGTCGGACGCTTCTGATTCATCTGTATGAGACGGCCTTTAAATTCAATAAATATGAGGAGGCATCGGTGATTGCCGTATTTTTGTTTGTTATATTACTGGTAGTCAGTGCAGTACAGTGGGTGGTACTTCGGAACAAGGTAGAATACTAGGAGGAAAACAGATGTCCAAAAAAATGCGGAATAAAATACTGATGTATACAATAACAATCCTGCTGGTTCTGTTTTTCCTGTTTCCCCTTTTCTGGATGCTGCTCACTTCCTGTAAAAGTGCGGAAGAGATTCTCAGAATACCTCCCACGATCTTGCCGGATCGATTTGGGGTTGATAACTATAAGGAAGTCATGACACGCCAGCCCATTTTCCGATTTATTGCAAATTCCCTGCTTATATCTTTTGTCAGTGCAGCATTCAGTGTGCTCATTACTGCCATGGCCGGGTACGGCTTTTCAAAATTTCAATTTCCGGGGAAAGAGATCATGTTCTTTCTGATTCTGAGTTTTCTGATCGTACCCTTTCAGTCGATTGTCGTGCCTCTGTACAAATGGGTGACAAAATTTGGTCTTACGGATACTTATACAGGGATTGTGCTTCCCCTGCTTGTAAGCGCCTTTGGGGTATTCCTGATGCGTCAGGGCATGGATACCATACCCGATGACCTGATAGAAGCGGCCCGCATCGATGGCAGCGGAGAACTGAAAACTTTTCTGCTCATCGTATTTCCCAATGTGAAGGCGTTTGTGGCCACCCAGGTCATTATCAAGTTTCTCTGGAGCTGGAATGAATTTTACTGGCCGATGGTCATTACGAATAAGCCGGAAATGAAAGTGATCACAGTGGGAATCCAGGCGTTTACCAGTATGTACTATACAGAATACAATCTGGTTATGGCTGCTGCGGTGCTGAGTATTCTGCCTATGGCAATTATGTTTGCCGTATTTCAGAAGGGCATCGTAAAAGCTGTGGCTATGTCGGGGGTGAAGGGATGACATTCAGGGTATATATTTGGAAAGAGGAAAAGTTATGATAACGAAAATGCGTACTTGGGAAGCGGTGTGATGCCAAAGTCGTGTGTTTAGGAGGAGGGATAACGATGGTGTCGATAATGGACAGAATCAGTCAGATCGGCTTTGTGCCGGTGGTGGCTTTGCATGATGTAAAAAAGGCGGTAGGACTTGCCAGAGCGCTGGAGGCTGGGGGCATTCCTGTCATAGAAGTGACATATCGAACGGCAAAGGCATCGGACTGTATCAGAGCGATACACAGAGAATGTCCGCATATGCTTATCGGGGCGGGAACGGTGCTGACGATAAGCCAGGTACAGGAAGCGGTGGACGGCGGGGCGATGTTTATCGTCTCGCCGGGATATGATGAAAAGGTAGTGTCCTATTGTCTGGAAAACAGGATAGCCGTCATTCCGGGTGTTTCCAGCGCCACGGAAATCCAGAGGGCAGTGGCAGAGGGGCTGAAGGTGTTGAAAATATTCCCGGTGGAGCCGCTGGGTGGCATTTCGGCGATCAATTTTCTGGCGGCTCCATTTTCGGGCATTCAGTTTCTGCCAGCCGGTGGCATCGTCATGGATAATCTGGGGCAGTACCTTGCCAATGAACATGTCTTTGCCTGCGGGGGCGGATTTGTTGCCAGGACAAATCTGATCGAGGCCGAAGACTGGGCAGGGATTACCGATCTGTGTAACAAGACAGTGCAGACGATACTCGGTTTTACCTTTGCCCATGTGGGAGTGAACTGTGGCACGCAGGAGAAGGCTTATGATTGTATGAAATTTTTCAAAGAAGCCTTCGATCAGCCGGCTGTGGAAGGCCGCAGTTCGATCTTCCTGGGGGACAGGCAGATAGAACTGATGAAAAAACCGTTCTATGGGACGAACGGACATCTGGGATTTTATACCAATTCCGTAGAACGAGCCATCTACCATCTGGGACAGCGGGGATGGGATGTCATGAAGGAGAGCATACGCTATGACAGTAAAGGCGGGATGCAGTCGGCCTATTTGCAGGGAGAAGTAAACGGATTTGCGGTACATGTGGTGAAAAGATAAAATGGATAAAAGAGAGCCATGCTTATACGGCGTTTGCCGTCAGCATGGCTTTTGTTTTTTTACAAGTCCCGTTTTTTCAAGGATCTGAAAAAACCGGGAAAGGAATATAGAACACTGTATTTTCCCGGATAATTATATTATAATAAATGCGGTAATATTTATACAAAAGAAAGCGGGTTTTCTATGACAGAGACAGTGATAACAACAGTGGCAGCGGCAGCTTGGGAAGTCATAAAGGCTGCCCTTTCCTATATGGCGGAAGATCAATATGCGGCCCATCGGGACCGAAAGGAATTTGCAAAGTTTCTGGAGAAAGTAAAAACGTGGTGTGAATCCTTCCTGTTACAAAATGAGACGACTGTGCTTGACAGTTCGGTCTTTTGGAATTATGTGAAAAATTACAGGATGATTGAAAAAATTGTGGACTTTGTCCGTTCTCCCAACGGTCAGACGGAGGAGGAATTCCGGGCTCAGTGTTTCCGGGAGGCTGAGGACTACCTGAAGGAGAGCCATCTGCATCTGAGCCCGGATGACAGAAGGTGCCTCCGGGAATTTATTTCCGGGATACTGACCAGGACCCGTGACTTTTATCATGGAAAAGTTCCAGAGGAGAGTATCGGGCTGCGGTATGGGATAGGGCAGAATTATGCCCTGCTAAAGGAAATACAGGAGAACATGGAGAGCCAGGTGTCGGCTACCGGGAGCAGGGATGCCCACATGGAAAAGCTGGCGGCTGATATCGGAAAACTGAGAAGCGTGCTCTGTCCTACTTCTCCTGTCGCTGCAAAAAAGAATTATCCGATGCCGGAAAACAGGATTGTGCGCAGATTCGCACCGTTCAGAGAGCTGCAGGAACACTTTTTTCTGAACCTGCATGCTGAAAATATGCTGAAAGTCTGTGAGAAGGTGAGGCATATTGTCCTGTTGGGAGAGGCCGGTTATGGGAAGAGCATCGCGTTGGAGCAGCTGGCGTCCATGGCCTGCAGTGCGGGATACTATCCTCTGCTGTACAGGCTGAAAGATTACACGGGTGGCTCCATAGAGGGAATCCTGGAAGCGGGCTATCCGGGTATGGACTGGGATGCCTGTGGAGATACCTGTGAGCCTTTTCTGATTTTGGATGCCTATGAGGAGATCGTGGAGACGGACAGAAAGAGCTTTGCCCGCAGGCTCAATGAGTATGCGGGGCGGCATTCGGACAGGATCATTGTCATCTCGTCCCGGAATAATTTTTACAGCTTTTCTGATGACGAAGGCAGGGGAGGGCTGTTCAGAGAATTTGGGGAATATGGGCTCTGTCCTTTTACTTGCCAGGAGAGAGATATTTATATAGAAGAAAACGGAGTGGATGTAAAGCTGTTTCTGGAAGAAGTGAGAAAGGGAGGGCTGACCGAACTGATTTCCAGCCCCTTTTATCTGCGGGAGCTTTTGCTGATCTATCAGCGCAATCATTGCCTGCCCGGGAAAGCGGAGGTTATGGAGGAAATCATATATAACCGGTTTGATAAGGACTGCCGGAAATATGATGTAACAGAAGATATCCGGGACAATGAGTATGAAATTATGTCCTGCCTGGAAAAACTGGCTTTTGCTATCCAGTGCCTGCACACCGTAAAAATATCCAATCAGGACTATCAAAGACTGTTCGATGTACATAGCAGAAGTCTGATTCAATACTCAGGTATTTTTCTGAAGGATGCGTCCCAGGAATGGAGCTTTGAACACAATAATTTCCGTGAGTATCTGACGGCCAGATATATGGACGGACTCGGAATTGAGAAGCTGCAGGAAATCCTCTTTGATGAACGGGGAAAGGTATTCCCTTCCTGGATGAATGTACTCTCCTTTCTCATATTGCGCAGAGAGAAGGATGATCTGCTGCAGTTGCTTTTGGAACATGACCCCGAGATGGTGGTCAGATTTGAAAAGGCGAGGGTGGAGGCTGCTCTGCGCAATGAGATTGTTATCCGCATCCTGGATTATTTTGCTGAAAAGAATATGTGGATTTCTTTTGGACAAAACAGTGCAGAGGATATCGCGGTCTTCGGCCAGTCGAAGGAACTGTGTGAGCATTTACTGAAACAGATCGAAAATCCTTCCCATTTCCGTGCGCAGAGCAATGCTCTCAGCGTCCTGTCGGGCTTTTTCGGCCTGTACGGGCTGGAGGAGAAGGCGCAGGAAACGCTGTCTGCCTGTCTTCGGTCGGAAGCGGTGCGGGAATATGAAAAGGGCAAGGTGCTGGAGGCCCTCGTTTCCCTGGGGCTGGATACAGAGGAAATATCGGACTATATTGTGGGAACTTTCCGTCATGATTTGCCGGATCATTACAGATACAGCATTTTGGAATATTTGCGGCTGACAGACCGGTATGAGGCACATTTTGAGATATTTTTGGAGGAATACCGGCTGATGGGAGAAAGCAGCACAGAGTTTCTGCGGCTGCGGCATGTGGTCATGGATGTGTTTGCGGAGATACAGGGAGACCAGAATCTTATCGGTCTGCTGACCGCTGTCGCAGAGTGTAAAAATTCATACTCTTCGGACGGGAAAACCTACGAGAGTATTATTGCAAATGCAGTCGCTTCTTACAAAAAGGGAAACAAGAGGTTGTATGATACAATGCTTCTGATGATGAGAAAGGCCAATGTCTATAACGGATTGTTTTTTGAGAAGGGGAAGGCCTTTTTTGAACAGACAGGAACAAAGAATGCGGCTTTCCTGGAGATGGCGGAAGCGGACCCTGCTTTGCACGATTTTTGGACGATCGTGCGGCTGGAGCGGTTCGGCTATGGGGATGAGGGATGCTATCTGGCTCTGCTGGATAAATACGTTGCCCAGCCATCCCGATATGGGGAGATAGTACAGATACTTGCCGGCAGATGTGTGGATAAGGCCTTCCCGCGGGAGCAATACAGAGATGCCCTGCTGGTAAACGGCGTGGCCGTACCGGAGCAGGAGCCATACTTTGACTATGAAAAGGCAAGACTGGCCGGTATCCAGAAATATTTTGACGCCCTGTTTGACAAAGAAGCATATTGCGCCCTGGCGGAGGGACTGGCAGTGGATCTTGGCGATAGGGATATCACCTTTGCGGAGCTGGAAGGAAAGGATTACACTGTTGATTATGAGGACAAAGTCAATTATGCGGAACATTATGCATTGGAGTGGTTATATTTCCGGCTTCTGGAATGGAAGGCTGATGACCGGAAGGTACTGGACACAATCCGGGCGATACCTGACTGGCCCCGGTACTGTATAGCCGGATGCTATGAAATTCTATGGAACCGAAACGAGGTAACGGTCAGCAAGGAGCAGCGGGAGGCGATTGAAAGCTACTGCCGGGAGCAGTTGGAGCAGATAGATTTCCGAAAAGAAATAGGGGATGGGGAAGACGGAAATGTCAGCTACACCTATCGGGTGTCGCTTGTTTTGTTCTTTTCCGTCTATTTTGACTTTACCTATGATAGAGACAGGTATCTGGACATGCTTTTCGCGCCGCCCTGCCTTCTCAGTACGGAACATACCGACTATGGAGAAGGAATCCCCGGGTATCTGGCAAAGTATCTGACAAAGGAGGAGATCAGAACCCGGGTACGGCACAATCTGCAAGAAGAGAATTTGTGCTGCGATGCGCTGGACATGCATATAAAGTATTGTCAGAAAAACGGACTGGACTGGGCGGTGCCAGCGGCGGAGGCCATATGTGAAAACGCCTCCTGCAAGTCCTGGCGGAAACAGAGAGCGGTGAACTATTTGAAGGAAAGCAGAGGCTGTGATTATGTCTGTGGGAAATATCTGGATACAGAGGATGAAGAGCTGCTGAACTGCCTTATCCATCTGACATTGGAAGGGGGAGAAGAGCATCTGCACGTGCGTCTGCGGGAGAGGATGGAGGCGCTGAGTCGGTCGGGCGATGAAAAAAAGTATTTGAATGTGCTACTGATGCTGAACAGCAAATGGGGGCTGGAGCGGTACTGTGAAATGGTAGAAGCGGCCGGGGCGCCTGTAGAGATACCGTCTCTTGGAGGAGCTTACTCTACCGGAGAGGCAATAGCGGGCATGGAGGATTCTGCTCTGTTGGATATACTGGGAAAGCTGCGTATACTCCGTTTTACGCCCGGCTTCGCTGATCGGGAGTCTGACGGATTTCGTGGCAGTTTTTACAACTGCCTGTATAAAGCCTATCAGAATATAGCCGCTGCAGATTTTGCGGCGGTGAAAGACCATTTGGAAGAGGCGCTGGGACGAAAAGAGATTTCTGATGAGGAAAGGAGCTTTTGTAACACACTGCTGCTGGAGATCACAGATGCCTGGAGCAGAAAGCAGGATGCGCCCTGGACGATCGGGGAGATCAGGAGGTTCTTTGCAGCCGGGGAAACAGAATAAAGGAAAGACTGGATATAGCGCATGGAATTTTGTCCCATGCGCTTTTTGGCAATTCCATTTATGAAAAAATACTTAATATAAAGAAACAAAAAAATGTAAATTCAATAAACACAATATTTTGGAAATAAAGAAAAATTAACCAAAAATATGTTGACATATGAAAAATAATGGTATAAAATTTAAAATACGATGAGTAATAATGACAATCAAATGAACTAAATAAATAAATTAAAAGAAATTTGAGTTAAAGCAATGAACATAAAGCTGGAAGGAGGCGCACATGATAAAAGGAATGAACAGTAGCGAAATGCAAAAAAATAATCGGACACTGGTATTTAAAACATTACTGGAGTGTGGGAGCATGACCCGGACCGAACTGGCGGCGGGTATTGGACTGCAGAAAGCGACGATTACGAATATTATCAATGAGTTTCTGGAGATGGGCATTATTGCCATTGACGGAGATGGTGCAGCCGGACGGCGGGGGGAAAACATATATTTAAAGCTGGACGGTATTTATACGATGTCCATTGGTATCACCAGAAAGGACTATCAGATTGAGATATTTTCCTTGGATGGAAAACAGATAAAGCATGTCCGCCATCAGATCAGAAAGTACGAGGACATACATCGGGTAGTGACAGGATTGAAAGAGCGTGCCCTGGAACTTGTCAATCAGTTTGGAAAACAGAATATATTGGGCATTTGTCTGGCTGTACCTGGATTATATATCAGAAGGAAAACGGATGGCAAAGATATGTTCCAGGTAGCTGAGTTTGCGCAACTGAGTCAGGTGGATATCCACAGAGAACTGGAAGAGGCGCTTGGTGTGCCTGTTCTGATGAAACATGATGCAAAGCTGGCGGCCTATGCAGAGTGGAGAAATGCAAAAGAAGCAAAAGAAGATAAAAATGTGAGTCTGATCGTAATTCGGTCCAGAGGGTTTGGTATCGGTGCCGGTATCGTGATTAACGGCAAGATTGTGGAAGGTCAGGTAGGGATTGCCGGAGAAATCGGACGAATGGGGATTAATTATAACGGGAAACGTAATCAGGATGAATGTATGGGAACGTTTGAATACTATGCCGGGACGGAGAGTGCAGTTCGCTACATGCTGGAGAGACTCTATGAATTTCCCGACAGTGTTCTGGATGAGGACAGTACATATACGGACATCGTGGAAGCATATCAGAAGAGAGATCCTCTGGCAGTCTATGCGATCGAGAAGATGGCATGGATGCTTGGATACGGTATTGCGAATATCGTCTATATGATTAACCCGGATTGTATTATCCTGGGACCGGATTATCCTGAAATGGAATGTTTCCTGGAAAAAGTAAGGCAGGTAGTGAAGCAATTTGTGCATCCTCTTGTGGAAGAGAGCATTACGATTCGTTATTCGGCGCTCAGTGAAGATTCCTTCTTACTGGGTGGTTACTATCATGTGTTGGAGGCATTGTTCAAAGAGAACCTGATACTGGAGAAAATCCGGCATATCACAGAAGAAGATATTTTGGAAGAGACAGCAGGTAAGACAGTGGGGTAGGACATAGAAAAATAATGTATTGGATATTTTATTTTTCCAGACGATGCGTTATTTCGTTATCTTTTTATGGCGCCAGACGAAAAGGACATACCGGGATGGAAAATGAAATATAAGTGAAGCAAGTAATGAGAAACAAGCAGAAAGAAAAGAAAGGTAGAGAGTATTATGAAAAAGAAATTATTAGGGCTTACAATGGCTGTTATGATGGCAGCAAGCCTCGTTGCCTGCGGTTCTTCAGAAAGCAGTGAACCTGCTTCCGGCGATGCAGGAGCACAGGAAGAAGCAGCACCGGCCGAAGAGGCTGAGACTCCCGCAGCGGAAGCCGATGCAGGAGAGGCAGCAGCTGGAGAAGTAAATGTAGCTGATTTGACTATCGCATATGTACCTACGACAATGAATAATCCTTTCTGGTCAGCTATGATGGGTGGTATTACGGCAGAGATGGAAGCAAAAGGCATGGATCCTTCCACACAGCTTGTAACAGTTGATGCTGACAGCGATCAGGCAACGATGAACAACTATGTATATGATCTGATCAATCAGGATGTGGATGCTATCATTCTGGCACCCATGGACTGTACCGCTGTTACAGAAGCACTTCAGGCCTGTGCAGATGCAGGGATTCCGGTTATCAACGTAGATACGGCAGTTGACCGTACAGACCTTGTAGTATCTGTGATTGCTTCTGACAATCATGGAGCGGGCGTTCAATGTGCAGAAGATATGATGGCGAAACTGGAAAAAGGTTCTAAAATCTACATAATGAATCAGCCTTCAGGAAGTGCATGCGTACAGCGTGAGGAAGGCTTCCGGGAAACAGTTGGAGACTATTTTGAGATTATCGGTACATCCGATACATCCGGTGATACGGCGACAACACTTCCGGTTGCAGAAGATGCAATTACAGCCGACAAAGATCTGGCAGGATTTTTCTGCATCAACGATATGGGAGCTCTTGGCTGTGTTCAGGCCTGTGCGGCAGCAGACAGAGATGATATCGTTATCTACGGTGTTGATGGCAATCCTGATTTCATGGGATATGTCGGAGACGGATCTGCAACGGGCTCTTCCGCACAGCAGCCATCCGTTATCGGAAGCAATGCAGTGGATACAGCGCTGGCATATCTTGCAGGGGAAACTGTAGAACCTGAAATCGTAGTTCCTGTTACCTTTATTACAAAAGAAAATATTGGGGATTTTGATGTAAGCGACTGGCAGTAACGGAAGAGTTTGGAAGAAATAGTGTAGAAGTCAGCTTTCGGAGGGGCGTTTCGAAAGAAACGTCCCTTTTTGCGAGAATGTTTCGAAACTATGATTGATTGCTTGAAACAAAAGGGGTGAAAAAATGAAAAAAGAACTTTTACGTATGGAAAATATTGTGAAGACTTTTCCGGGAGTCAAGGCGCTGAACAATGCAGCTATCACAGTACATGCGGGAGAAGTTATGGGGTTTATGGGGGAAAACGGCGCGGGAAAGTCCACCTTGATGAACGTACTGGGAGGCGTTTTTCCGGCGGATTCCGGGGACATCTATATTGAAGGAGAGAAGGTGGAAATTCGTTCGATTCATGATTCTCAGTCCAAGGGTGTGGCATTTATTCATCAGGAGCTGGCCCTGGAACCCTATCTTACGATTGCAGAAAATATTTTCCTTGGGCGGGAGATGAAAAACTCTCTCGGTATGATCAGTAAGGACAAAATGGCGGAGGCGGCAAAACCTTTTCTGGAGAGAGTCGGTTTGGACATCGATCCAAACGAATTTGTGGGCCGTCTTTCCCTGGGGCAACAGCAGATGGTGGAAATTGCCAAGTCCTTTTCCCTGAACGCTAAAATACTCATATTGGATGAGCCGACCTCTTCTCTTTCGGAAAAGGAAGTTACGATTCTGTTTGATACGGTAAATGATCTGAAAAAGCAGGGGATGGGTATTATTTTTATTACACATAAGATGGCGGAAGTCTTCCGGCTCTGTGATGCAGTGACGATTATGAGAGACGGTGAATATATGGATACACTACAGTCCTCGGAGTGTACAGAGGGCCAGCTCATCTCTCTGATGGTAGGGCGGGACCTGGGCAATTACTATGTCCGTACGTTCAATAAGCCGGGGGAGACAGCACTGGAAGTAAAGCATATCCAGGCTGGCAAACGGGCAGTAGACTGTAGTTTCTTTGTGAGAAGCGGTGAAATACTTGGTTTTTACGGGCTGGTGGGTGCAGGAAGATCTGAACTGATGAAAGCGATCATGGGACTGGACCCTATGGACAGCGGAGAAATATATTTACACGGAGAGCCGGTAAAGAAGCCCAATCCGATGTATATGCAGGAGCGGGGTGTGGCACTGGTGCCGGAGAGCAGGAAGACAGAGGGGCTTTTATTGAAGAATACGATTGGATTCAATATTACGCTGCCGGTTCTTTCGAAGTTTATCTCTCATTTGAGAGTGAATACAGAGGAAGAAGAGAAGATCGTGGATGCGGGGATGGAGTCACTGCGGGTAAAGGCGCCTTCCAGCCGTGTGAACTGCTCCACACTTTCAGGAGGAAACCAGCAGAAGGTACTGCTTGCAAAATGGCTGGCGACAAATCCAAAGGTGCTCATCCTGGATGAACCTACCAGGGGAATCGATGTTGGGGCGAAAGCCGAAATTTATACGATTATCAATGAGTTAGCCAAGAGGGGGCTGGCTGTTATCCTGATTTCTTCAGAAATGCCGGAGGTTATGAATATGAGTGATCGTATGATAATTATGAATGAAGGGCGTATTACCGGCGAGCTTGACCATACAGATTACTCACAGGAACTGATCCTGAAATATGCGATGGGGGTGGCAAATCATGAATAACAAATCAAATAAAATGTTACGTCCCGTAAGGGAGTATTTTAAACAGAACTGGGGTATTTTGGCAGCTCTGCTGATCATGTGTCTGTTTTTCTCGGTGTTTGGAAATAACTTTCTGACCCAGACGAACGTAGTCAACTTGCTGCGGACATGTGCTACGAATTGTTATCTGGCAATCGGTGTACAGATGGCTATCATACTGGCAGGTATTGATCTGACAGGAGGCGCGCTGGCAGCCCTGACAGGTGTTGTCTGTGTTATGACGTTTGAAAATGCGGGACTTCCCATCTGGATGGGCATTGTAGTGGGTGTATTGATCGGTATTGTAGTCGGTATGGCCAACGGTATTATCATTACATACACCGGTATCCATCCTTTTGTTGTGACACTGGCCATGCAGTCTATCTGCAGAGGAGCCGCCTATCTTTTGGCCAATGGTTCTCCGGTGACGACGACAAACCGTTCTTTCAGTGCTTTTGGGTCCGGGTCTCTGGGAGTGGTCCCTCTGCCGGTTGTGTATATGATGATTTTTCTGATCCTGGATTTCTTCTTATTAAATAAGACGAGGACAGGACGGCATATCTATGCGGTAGGCGGTAACGAGACGTCGGCTCGTTTCTCCGGTATCAATATTAATAAAATCAAGATTCTTGTCTGGACGATCAGTGGTGCTATGGCAGGTTTTTGCGGTGTCGTTCTGGCAGCCCGTCTTTCTTCCGGGTAGCCATCCACAGGGGAGGGCTATGAGACAGACGCCATTGCGGCAGCCGTTCTGGGCGGTACGTCATTCTTTGGCGGTACCGGTACCGTGGGCGGACTGATTATCGGTGTATTGATCATCGGGCTTATTTCCAACGGGTTGAACCTGATGCATGTCAATTCTTACTGGCAGTATGTGTTAAAAGGTGTTATTATCATTGCTGCGGTCTATGTGGATATGCTGAAACAGAAACGACAGAACGCAGCGAAATAGAAAGAAAGAGGGTTTGGTAATGATGAAAACGGAAAGGAAAAATGAATTACAGTTATGGGCGGCAAAGATACGAAAGACAGCGCTGGAGACAATTCAGACAGCCGGTTCGGGACATATCGGGGGCTCTTTTTCCATCGCAGATATTTTGGCGGTACTGTATTTCGATCAGATGAATGTGGATCCGCAGGATCCCGGTAAGCCTGACAGAGACAGACTTATTCTGTCAAAAGGGCATTGCAGCCCGACGATGTATGCTACGCTGGCGCTTCGGGGATTTTTCCCGACAGAACATCTGTCCACATTCCGTAAGATAGACAGTAATCTTTCGGGACATGTGGAAATGCATGTTCCAGGTGTGGATATGTCCGCCGGTTCTCTTGGACAGGGCCTGTCGGTGGCTCTCGGTATGGCACTGTACGGAAAGAGCAAAAAGCTGGGGAACCGGATATTTTGTATTATGGGCGACGGGGAAATCCAGGAAGGACAGATCTGGGAAGCGGCTATGGCTGCCGGATTTTATAAGGCAGACAATCTGATCGGTTTTGTGGATAACAATAAACTGCAGCTTGATGGTTCCCTGGAAGAGGTGATGTCTCCGTATCCGATCGGGGAGAAATTCAAAGCCTTTGGCTGGAATGTGCTTGAGGTGAACGGTCACGATGTGGAACAGCTCTGTGATGCGGTGGAGCTGGCGTCTGCCATGAAAAACGGAAAACCCACGATGATCGTAGCGGATACGATAAAAGGAAAAGGAGTTTCCGTATTTGAAAATCAGGTTCGTTTCCACGGCGGACAGCCGACACCGGAGGAATGGGAAACTGCGTATACAGAGCTGAATGGTAAGATTGCGGAACTGGAGGGTTGAGAAAATGGGCGAAAATATATCTACAAGAGTTGCTTATGGACGTGCGCTGGAGGAATTTGGCAGTGATGAGAAAATCTATGTATTTGATGCCGACTTAAAGAGCTGTACGATGACGGAATATTTCGCTGCAAAATATCCTGATCGATTTTATAATATTGGCATTGCAGAAGCCAATATGGTGAATGTGGCGGCAGGATTTGCCACATGTGGTGCTACGGCGCTTGTACATACTTTTGCGATGTTTGCTGCAGGACGCGTATACGATCAGGTGCGAAATGATGTGGCCTATCCGGGGTTGAATGTAAAGGTGATCGGCAGTCATGCGGGACTGACGGTAGGAGAAGACGGTGCTACCCATCAGTGTGTGGAAGACATCAGCCTGATGCGGACGATACCGGGGATGACAGTGGTGGTTCCCTGTGATGGAAATGAGACGAGAGAAGCAGTAAGAGCAATCCTGGATAAGTCTGGCCCCTGTTATCTGCGGACAGGACGCTGTGAAGTAGAGGGTGTGACAGAGGAATTTGGGGACTACCATTTCGAACTGGGGAAAGGCGTGCAGATGACGGATGGTACGGATGTGACGATCATTGCCTGCGGCCTGATGGTACAGGAGGCATTGAAGGCGGAAAAACTTCTGGCACGGGAAGGCATTCATGCCAGAGTCATCGATATGCATACGATCAAGCCTGTGGATAAAGATATCATTATCAAAGCTGCCAGAGAGACAGGGGCTATCGTCACTGCAGAAGAACACAGTATCATAGGCGGTCTGGGCGGCGCAGTGGCAGAGGTGATTGCCGGCTCTGAGCTCGTACCGGTGGAATTCGTGGGCGTGGAAGATACTTTTGGGCATTCCGGCGGTCCCCGGGAACTTCTTGAAAAATTCGGTCTGACACCGGAACATATTGTAGAATGTGCGAAAAAGGCGATAGCACGTAAAAAATAAAAGCCGGATAGGAAGATAGAGATAATATGGAAGAGAAATATGTAATAGGCGTGGACTTCGGGAGTGACTCAGTGAGAGCTACAGTGGTCAGTACGGTTTCCGGCAGGGAGGCAGGGAGCGGAACTGCGTTTTATCCCCGTTGGAAAAAAGGACTCTATCAGCACCCCGGCCAGTGCATTTTCCGGCAGCATCCTCTGGATTATCTGGAAGCGTTTGAAAGCTGTGTGAAAGGAGCTGTTTCCGGGCTGTCTAAAGAGCAAAGGGATAACATTGTCGGTATCGGTGTGGATACTACCGGTTCCACGCCTGCCTCGGTGAATCGGGAAGGGGTGCCGCTGGCATTGACAGAAGAATTTGCGGAAGATGAAAATGCCATGTTTTATCTGTGGAAAGACCATTCTGCAGCGGAAGAAGCGGAAGAAGTGGACAGAGCCTTTACACAGGGGAGCGAGATAGATTACAGTAAATATCAGGGTAAATATTGTGCAGAGTGGTTCTGGGCGAAAATTCTGCATACTGTTAGAACGGATGAAAAAATAAAGAAAGCGGCCTATACATGGCTGGAACATTGTGACTGGATGGTGGGTGTGCTCTGCGGCAATACAAGACCGGAAGAAATCTATCACAGCGCCTGTGCAGCGGGGCATAAAGCACTGTGGCACAGCGAATGGAACGGTCTTCCTTCTGCAGAAATACTGGGCAGCCTGGATCCGTATCTGGTACGCGTGAGAGAGCGGTATGGACAGGCGCCGAAACCGGCACCGATAAAAGCGGGACAGTTGACGTGGCAGTGGGCTGAGCGGCTGGGGCTGCCCGAAACGGTCAGCGTTTCTGGTAGCTCCTTTGATGCCCATGCCGGAGCCGTAGGGGCAGGCATCAGGGAAAAGACGGTGGTATGTACGCTGGGAACTTCTGCCGTGGATATGCTTGTAGAAAAGGCGGACTTCCTGAAGGGAAAGGATATCCGGCGCTTTGGTGGTCAGGCGGAAAACTCCATTTTGCCGGACTTAGTAGGAATCGAGACCGGGCAGGCTGCCTTTGGGGATATATTCGGATGGTTTAAAAGGGTGATGATGTGGCCGATTTCACAGGCAAAGGATTACCTGGGGGAAGCGGTATATGAAAAGCTGCACCGCAGTATGGAGGAGACGATGCTGGTCAGATTGCAGGAAGCCGCTGCCGGATTGCCGTCAGAGACTTTTCCAATGGCACTGGACTGGTTCAATGGGCGCAGATATCCTGATACGGACGATGCCTGCAGTGCCATAATCAGTGACCTGACTCTGGGGACACAGGCGCCGGAATTATTTCAGGGACTTGTGTTCGGTGCAGTCAGTGGATTAAAACGGATTATCGATGGATTTGAAGAGGCCGGACTGGAAATTGACAAAGTGACAGCCGTAGGCGGCATTTCCAAAAAGTCCAGCTATGTCATGCAGATGATGGCTGATCTGTTGGGAAAAAAGATCGAGATACTGGATGCCGATCAGACATGTGCGTTAGGGGCTGCAATTTATGGTGCTGTGGCAGGCGGTGTGTATGAAAATGTGCAGACGGCATCTGCCAAAATGGCGGCAAAATGTATCGGAGAATTTGTACCGGATAAGAACCGGAGCGAAGTTTACCGGCAACATTATGAAAAGTATATCTGTCTGACGAAGCTGGCAGATATGATATAACAGCTACATATAATATGGTATTTGTGACAGGAATAGAAGCTGGTGACGATCGGCTTCTATTTTTTTATTCTATACCCTCAGTGAACAAGGGGGCAGTAAATTGCTTTGTAATTCCGCTTTTCCCTGAAGGTAAAGAATAAAAATATAGATGTGCAGCCGTGGAATGTAACATATCCCGTATGCAAGAAATATATTGATAATAAAGGAAAAAAACGGTAAAATAATAGACAGGCAACTCCTTGTAACAGTGTAAGAGATGGAGAGAGAAATGGGGAAGAAAGAGAAAAGAGGCAGAATCAACAGCAGTATTTCCTTGCTTCTTTCAATTGTATTGGTTTTCTGTATATTGGGAACAGTTGTATTTTCAGTGGCACGAAAGATATCGAAAGAGATGTCATCTTCTGCCATCAATAATCTGAGCGAAAGTCTCGTGCTGATCAAAGGGACAGTGGAGGCGATTCTGATAAAAGAAGCGGATTTCCAGAAGCTGATTGCCCTGGAGATTGCAACAATAGAAAAACCGGAAGAATTTATTCGTTCCTATAACAGAAACAGGACGATGGTAAAGATATCGATCATACTGTCCGGGGAAACAGAGGGAATTTCCAATACAGGGGATGTGTTCACAGAAGAAGAACTGAATTTTTCTTCCGGGGCAACGGTGGAAGAGCTGCCGATTTCTCGGTCCTACGTAAATGATATGGGAACATGGGCATATACGATGAAATGTCCTGTGATAAAAAATGACAAAGAGATAGCTATGCTCTATATCGAATATATTTATGATTCCTTTGAAGAGGCGCTGCCAAGAGGGTTTTACAACGGCAGTGCCATGCTCTATATTATGGATGCAAAAAGCGAGCGGCTTGTATTGAAGCCGAAAGGGGCGGGAGAACGCAACGCAGGTCATCTGAATCTGGAAGATTTCTATCGGGCGAATAGCATTCTCGAAGAGGATCTGCAGGAAGAAGTGGCAGAGCATATAGCCGCCGGGAAAAATATTATGTTCTATCATGATATCCAGAATAAAGACTCTCTGATCTATATGTGGGCAGTCAACGACGGCGCGATTTATCTGATCGGTTATGTGCCCATCGAGGCGATCCAGCAGGAAGGAACAACGGTAAATCAGAACATACTGATTGTTGTCTTTGTTATGCTGACAGCGTTTTTCCTGTGTTGTGTTTTGTATTATTTTAACGAAAAACAGCAGCGGAGACTGCGGGTAGAACGGGAGGCGGAAAGAGAGATACATAATATACAGTTGGCGGAGGCATTGCAGGCAGCACAGATTGCAAGCAATTCCAAGACCATGTTTCTTTCCAATATGTCCCATGATATTCGTACTCCGATGAACGCGATTCTTGGATTTACGACTCTGCTGGCCAGAGATGCAGAAAACAGTGCTAAGGTGAGAGAATATACAAAGAAGATTACTGCGTCCGGGCAGCATCTGCTGAGCCTGATCAATGACATTCTGGATGTTTCCAAGATCGAAAGCGGTAAAGTTGTACTGACGATCGGAGAGTTTACATTAAATGACCTGGTCTCTTCTGTAGATACGATTATCCGCCCGATGGCGAAAACGAAGGCGCAGAGTTTTCACGTGGCAGTGACAGGCATCAAGCATGAGTATCTGACAGGGGATGAGACAAGGCTCAATCAGATTCTGATCAATCTTCTTTCCAACTCCGTGAAATACACGCAGGAAGGTGGCAATATCTGGCTTCGTATCATCGGTCTTGAACAGCGTTCCAACCAATATGAGCATATCCGTATTGAGGTGGAAGATGACGGATACGGTATGACGCAGGAATATCTAAAGACAATATTCGAGGCGTTTACAAGGGCAGAGAACAGTACGACAAATAAAGTACAGGGTACCGGACTGGGCATGGCGATTACAAAAAATATCGTAGAGCTTATGGGCGGAACAATAGAGGTTTTCAGTGAAGTAGGGAAAGGAAGCCTTTTCAGAGTTGAATTAGAGCTTCGTATACCGGATGGACAGGCGGATAAGCAGTTTTGGGAAAGCAGTGGGATTTCCCGAATTTTGGCAGTGGACGATGAAGTGGAGGTTTGTGACAATATTCAGATGCTTATGAAAGATGTGGGCATTTCGGTGGATATTGCCCTGAATGGGGAAGAAGCAGTCCGGCTGATACAGGATAAGTGTGGAACAGAAGAAGCGTATCATATGATTCTGTTGGATTGGAATATGCCCGGTATGAAGGGGGCAGAGACAGCAGAAAAAATCCGGTGGGCAACCGGGGATTCGATCCCGATTCTGTTTCTGATATCCTATGACGTGGAGGAAATACAAGAGGAAGTTTTGCATATGAACAATGCAGAGATCCTGGCGAAACCATTTTTCGTATCGGCATTTAAAGAAAAGATAATAGAAATGCAGGCAAAGCAGCAGGAAGTGAACGATGGGGGAGAGGCTGAAAGCAGCAAAAATCTGGAGGGACTGTATTTCCTTGCTGCAGAAGACAATGAAATCAATGCGGAAATCCTGGCGGAGCTTTTGGATATCGAAGGGGCAAAGTGTGAAATTGTAGAAGATGGGCAGCTGGCACTGGAGCGCTTTGAGAATTCTGCAGAGGGGGAATTTGATGCCATCCTGATGGATGTGCAGATGCCGGTTATGAATGGATATGAAGCCACGAGGAGGATCCGGGCGTTGGAGCGTAAAGATGCGGAACAAATACTGATCATAGCCATGACAGCGAATGCCTTTGCGGAAGATGTAAAGGATGCACTGGATGCCGGGATGAATGCCCATTTGGCGAAGCCGATTGATATGGAATTATTAAAGAAAATGATACATCAATATATATAGAAAGGAACTGGAAATGAAGAAAGACATGGGTAAAAGAGTCGGAAAATTACTAGTATTCTGTCTGGCGGGAATTATAGTGCTGATAACCGCAGCCTGTGGAGCGGAAGGAGAGTCAGGAAATAATCTGATTGCATTTGAGGAGGACGATGAGAAAGTTATCAATTTATTTGGCCCCATGGAAAAGTCGAACCCAAATGCGGAAAATATAGCAAGAACTGCGTTTGATTTGACGGTGGCCATAGCGGAAGAGAAATTGGGGCTGACTGTGGAATACAGGACTTATACTGCAGAGAACTATCAGGAAAAGACATATGACGATGTGACGTTGGATCGGGTACGCAACCATATGGATGATCTGTATCTGCTGAACCCGGATACGATTCAGGTATTGGGGGAGGAGGGAATGCTGCTGGATTTGTCGGTACTTGACAGTGCGGAAAATTTGCGGGAAGTTGTCAGGACTGCCAATACAGTAGATGGAAAACTGGTGGCGATTCCCCAAGAGGTAGTGGTGCATGGACTTTTTGTCAATAAAGATATGTTTGACAAATATAACCTGGTATTGCCGGAAACGCCGGAAGATCTGCTGGAATGCTGCAGAGTATTTCAGGAAAACGGGATTGAAACTCCTGTGGGGGCGAACCGTTGGTGGCTGGAAAATTTTGTTTTTGCCATAGGCTATGCGGATTTGTACAATGGAGGAAATACGAGTGCAGAAATAGAGGAGCTCAATCGTGGGGAGCGTAAATACAGTGACTATATGCGCCCTGGTTTTGAATTTTTGCAGGAACTGATAGATAACGGCTATATTGATGCAGAAACTGCCTATACTTATGAAGCGATCGAAGGAGAAGGCCCGGGCTTCCTGGCACAGAAGACACCGATCGTTATGGCCTATTGGGGAGCGGCAAATGCGGAGACTGCCTACGGGAACCCGGATTTCGAACTGCAGGTAATTGGATTTCCCAGCAGCAGGGGGCAGATGCCGGTGGTATCAATGACCGGATACGGTATCTGTGCAGAGGCAGAGAATCTGGAAGATACGATTAAGACGCTGGATGTACTTCTCTCAGATGAAGCTCTCCAGCTGTATGCAGAGACAAATAAAGTAATATCCCCTTCCCAAAATGTAGAGGTAGAATGTATACCTGCGCTGAAACCACTGTATGACAGAGTACAGGACAATGTATACGTGCTTGGCTCCAACGCGGGTATGAAAGTGGAACAGTGGGGCAATACATGCCTGATCGTACGGGAGCTGTTAAATGGCGCCACTGTAGATGAGTGCATGGCGATGCTTGACCAGTTGCAGGAAGAGACGCTGAAATAGGGAAAAAACGACGAAGGTGCTTTGGATATAATATGATAACAGATGGAATCGAAAGAGAGGGAGCCCTATGAGATCGGCAGAAATATTTCTGGCAGGGATGTATATACATTTGCTGCTAAGTATCTTGATACCGGGGCTGGACTGTTTTAAAAATATGGTCCGTTCCCTTCTATATATTGAATCTTTACCCTCAGTGGATAAAGGGACACACGGTCGGAGAAGAACCAATTTTTGCCCCTGTTTCGTTACTTTCCTTCCGCGTACGTCCAGTACGCGTCAATCAAGCGCCTCGCAGGGACAAAAATTGACTTCTTTCCGACTCTCTGACCCTGACCATAGA
>CAJUNB010000015.1 GCA_910587635.1 uncultured Lachnospiraceae bacterium | reverse complement strand
TAAGAAGAACCCTTTAGGGTTGGGCAGGTAAATGATGTTGCGGCTGGCGAGCCTTTCGATGAGTCTTTAGACTCTAGTGCCGGTAACAAGCCCTTATAGGGCGTGAGCAAACCACCGGCTAAGCCGGTGGTTCTGATTTGGTCTGACAAATATTGTAGTCCCCTGATACTATATGTTATAATGTACGCGAAAGCAATGAGCAGTGCGTGAGTGAGTACCTGTAAGAAAAAGCTGCTTGCAGGATTTTTCTTACAGGTATGAGCGAACATAGGGCGAAGCCCGTGAATATTGACCTGAGGAGGGGCCCGCTTGCGGGAGGAGTCCTGAGGTCCATTTGAAAAACCGAAGGTTTTTCGAATGCGTACTGCGGAGTACGCGTACTGCGAAGCACAAGCAATAGTATATAAAAGCAAGAGCCCGCCCGGATGTGGATGGGACATGTGCGAAGCACAAGCAATAGTATATAAAAGCAAGAGCCCGCCCGGATGTGGATGGGACATGTGCGAAGCACAAGCAATAGTATATAAAAGCAAGAGCCCGCCCGGATGGGCATCCGACATGTGCGAAGCACAATGGAGTTAGTTATGATATGTAGACGAATAGGACAAAAGAGAACAGAAAGTGGAATATTTCCGCTGATCATGAGAACTGCTCTGCTTTGGAGCTGCAGTTTTGGCCTGGTAGGATGCGGCAATGAAGTGGTTGAACCGGCACATACAGATCTGGAGGAAGAAGTGTCCTCGGATATCTCTGGCAATCAGAACAAAAACAGCACTGAAAGCGCTGCCAGTATCGTCGTGTTTGATCACGAGCTGGATGGGTACAGACCCATGAAAAAGGAATATAATTTCTATTTTACCTATAAGACAGTCCATCCCTGGTGGGATGCGGTAGCTCTTGGAATCGAAGATGCGGCGAAACAGTATGAAGAGATGGGGGTTATTATAAATTATGAATATCTCGCTCCTGACAGTGCCTCAGCCCAGGATCAGATACTGCGGTTGTCTGAGGCTTCCGGCAGAGGATTCGATGTCATCGGTGTGGATGTGGCAGATGTGGAGGTTGTTACGCCGGTGATCAATGAACTGTTGGAAGATGGGCAAAAAGTCATGACGTTTTCAAGCTCAGATGCCGCAAAAGAGGATGGATGTAACCGGATAGCCTATGTGGGAAATACCCATAATTATGAAGACGGAGCGAATCTGACAGAGGTTCTCTGTGAAAAACTTGGTTATGAGGGAAAAGTAGCCGTCCTGGTTGGAAATCAGGGAGCTCCCTGCCATGAGGACAGAGCTCTTGGTGTGCAGGATGTGATTGAGAAATATCCGGGGATGGAAATTGTAGAGATTGCCTATGACGAAGACTCTGTAGAAAAAGCCTATAAGTTTGCAAAGGAATTTCTGATGCAGTATGGTGATCTTGCGGGAATTGTCTGCTGCAATATGAGTAATCCTGTAGGTGCAGCCAGAGCGGTCATTGAGGCAGGACGGGAAGAAGAGATCGTAATCGTCGGAATGGACCACGATCAGGAGGCGCTTGAATATCTCCAGGACGGAGTTATCTATGCTCTGGGAGTACAGGATTGTTATTCCATCGGTTTCGATACGGTTCAGGTAGCGATCAAGATCGCGGACGGATACTTACCAGGGGAAGCTTATCCAGAAAAAACGGAGGAAAAAACAACGATTATTTATCAGGAGGGCGCTGCGGAGATGCTCCAGACACTGTATGGTGAAATCGGTTAAAAGTGGTGGAAATGAAAATGGATGAATCACAGCACAATGCTATCAATGAAAAACAGAAAAAACAGACAGTTGCCTTTGCTATATGGGGAGGAATCATCGTTGCGGTGATTCTTCTTCTCACGACAGTCTGGGTATCAAACAGTGCAAGAACAGGAACTAAACGAGCGGTTAGCAGAGTCAGCGAATTTTATCTGGAGGAACTGGCCGGACGCAGAGCTCAGGTTGTCTCTGAAGAGCTGAAAAATAATTTTACATACATGGAAAATGCAATTAATATATTGGAAGATACGGATCTGGAATCGCAGGAAACGTTGCGCAATTTTCTTGGCAGGGTAAAAAAGCTGCACGATGTGGATAAGTTTGCTCTGGTAGATGAGAACGGAATTGTCTATACAGAGCACAGTACAACATCGGGTCTGAGCAGATATAGTTTTCTTTCAGAGGAATTGCAGGAGCCGGTGATCAGTACGTCCAATCTGTATGGGGCCGAAAAACAGGTAATTCTTGCGATGCCTGTTGAGAATGTTAATTTTCAGGGAGCCAGGATAAAGGTTTGTTTTGTTCAGATCAATATCGATGAGATGATAAGTTCGCTGACATTGCAGACCAGCTACAATGAAACCTATTGCAATTTGTATTACCGCAACGGAGAGAGTCTGACCACTGATGATTTTGGGTATTTGTCAGCGGGAAAGAATCTTCTTTTTGCACTGTCAGATGCAGATATGGCAGAGGGATACCAGTATGTGCAGTTTGTAGATGACTTTGCGAATGGAAGACCGGGACAGATTTCTTTTACTTATGAAGAAACGCGGGAGGATCTCTGCTATATTCCGGTGGAAGGGACGAATTGGATGCTGACGATTCTGATTCAGGATAATGTAATCAGCAATCAGATCAGTTCTATCAGTTTGGAGATGATGAAACACGGTATTATTCAGATTGCCATTACGGTAATTGCTATGTTAGGCGTGTTTCTTGTACTGATCCATCAATCAAGAAAAAATGCAGAAACGCTTCTGGAGCAGGAAAAGGCGGACGGAAAGCGAATCAGAGATGCCTATGCCCAGATCGAAAAAGAGCAGGCGGCTATGGAAAATATTCAGGCCGCTATGGGCTCCGGGCCTTGGAGCATGGAATTTGATAAAGATGGAAAGATGGTTTCCTGCACATGGAGTGAAACTTTTCGAAATATGCTGGGATACGAGGAGAAAGAGGAGTTCCCGGACAAACTGGAATCCTGGTCAGAGCTGTTGCATAAGGAAGACCGCGAGAGGGTTTTGAACGCCTACTGGGATACGATACTGGATTATACCGGTGAAAAAACCTACAATGTAGAATACCGTATTCTTACAAAACATGCAGGCTGGAGATGGTTCCATGCGGCGGGCCGGTTATCCAGGCGGGAGGATGGCTCTCCGATTACTTTTGTGGGACTTTTTATGGATATTGATGATGAGAAAAAGATGAAAGAGCAGCTGGAGAAACAGAAAATTGATCTCCAGGATGCGCTGGCAGTGGCGCAACATGCCAACAGGGCTAAGACGACGTTTCTGAATAATATGTCCCATGATATCAGGACACCAATGAACGCTATTATCGGATTCACATCTCTTGCTGCAGCTCATATTGATAATATAGAGCAGGTACAGGACTATCTTGGGAAAATTACCACGTCCAGCAATCATCTCCTCAGTCTGATCAATGATGTGCTGGATATGAGCAGGATTGAGAGCGGTAAAGTGAAGATAGAGGAGAAGGAAACTTCTCTCCCTGAAATCATGCATGACCTGAAAACCATCGTACAGGCCGATATTTCGGCGAAGCAGCTGGAATTTTATATTGATACTGCCGATGTGGTAAATGAGCATGTGCTGTGTGATAAGCTGAGACTGAATCAGATTTTGCTGAATCTTCTGAGCAATGCCATGAAGTTTACAATGCCGGGGGGCATTGTCAGTGTACGTATTATCCAGAAAGGAACCGCATCAGATGGCAGAGTTTCCTATGAATTCCAAATAAAAGATACGGGAATCGGGATGAGCGATGAGTTTCAGAGACATATTTTTGAACCGTTTGAACGGGAACGGACCAGTACGGTCAGCGGCATCCAGGGAACAGGTCTCGGAATGGCGATTACCAAAAATATTGTGGATATGATGGGAGGTACCATTTCTGTTGTCAGTCAGGAAGGGAAAGGGACTACTTTTACTGTATCGCTGCAGCTTAGAACCTGTCGCGGACCTGTGAGACAGGAGGTCATTCCAGAGCTGAAGGGTCTGCGGGCACTTGTGGCCGATGATGATTTTAATTCTTGTTCCAGTGTCACTAAAATGCTTTCTACGATTGGAATGCGGCCTGACTGGACGACTTCCGGTAAGGAAGCGGTACTTCGGGTGAAGTTGGCGGAAGAACAGAACGATGAATACGCGGTATTTATTGTAGACTGGCTGATACCGGATATGAACGGCATTGAGGTTGTGAGACGGATCAGAGGAATTATCGGGGAAGAGAAACCGATCATTATTCTGACTGCCTATGACTGGTCAGACATTGAAGAAGAGGCGAGGGAAGCAGGGGTCACAGCATTTTGCTCGAAGCCAATTTTCTTATCGGAATTGAGAGAAATTCTGGAATCTCCCTTTACAGCACAATCTGCGGAAAAACGTGTTTCAGAAGAAGAGCCGTCTTTTGCAGGTAAGAAAATATTCCTGGTGGAGGACAATGAGCTCAATCAGGAAATTGCTGTGGAGATTTTACAGGAAGCAGGATTTGTCATGGATGTGGCCGACGATGGAGCAGCTGCGGTGGAAAAGCTGAAAGCAGCTGAGCCGGGACAGTATGATGTGGTTTTGATGGATATCCAGATGCCTATCATGAATGGATATGAAGCTACAAAGCAGATCAGGGCACTGGACAGCCCATGGCTTGCTGATCTTCCGATAATTGCCATGACAGCCAATGCCTTTGAAGAGGATAAAAAAGCGGCTCTGGACGCGGGGATGAATGGACACATTGCAAAACCGATTGATGTTCCTGGTCTGCTTGCGCTGCTGAGGGAAATATTAAAATAAGAAAACAGAAATAGTAAAGGATCTGGACAACAAAAGGAAGGGCGAGGAGGATATGGCTTTTACAGAACCACGGCAGTTTCAAGCAATGGAAGAGGCGTTGTCTGCGCTTTTCGGAAAGAATGTTCAAATCGTGGAGAGTCGGCGGGTTACAGGAGGAGATGTAAACGAAGCCTGTAAACTGGCATTGACAAACGGAAAGCAGATTTTTGTGAAACGAAATGCAATGGAAAATGCGGATATCTTTGTGGCGGAGACTGTGGGACTGCTTGCCATTGCCGCCACTGGAACGATAAAGATACCGGATATTCTTGGAACTGGAATCGACAGAGAGCGGGGATGTTCCTTTCTGCTGATGGAATATATTGAAAGTGGGAGCCGGGGGCGGGACTTTTGGAAAACTTTTGGTCGGCAACTGGCTGATATGCATCGAGCTCCGACGGACGAGCTGACTGCTGGTGGGAAGTTTGGCTTTGTCATGGATAATTATATCGGAATAAGGAAACAGAAGAACGATATTTGTGACAGCTGGACTGCATTTTTCAGGGACTGTCGCCTGGCGCCGCAGTTTGAAGCTGCTTATGGCTATTTTGACAGGACAGAACGAAAAAAGATAACCGGTCTGTTAGATCGTGTAGGGGATGTTCTTGTGGAGCCGACGCATCCGTCTTTACTGCATGGTGATCTGTGGGCCGGAAATTTTATGACGGGGACCGATGGCAGGGGATGGCTGATCGATCCGGCAGCCTATGTGGGGCATGCGGAAGCGGATATTGCCATGACAGAACTTTTCGGAGGCTTTTCCCAGTCGTTTTATGATGCCTACCGGGAGGCGGCACCTGTGCAGCCGGGCTATGAGGAGCGGCGGGATCTGTACAATCTCTATCATCTGCTGAACCATTTGAATATGTTTGGTGTGACATATTTATCCGGGGTAAAGCGTATTTTAAAAAAATACATGTCATAAAATGCTGACAGAAAAGTTGGAAACGCTGAACCGATTGACGAATCATAGAAAATTTGTATAAAATAACAATAGATGTATTGATATATGACAGGGAGAGGAGACAAAAGATGTATCATTGTTATTTACATTTTTATTTTACAGGCGGGAAAAGCAGAATATTTGAAGTGATAAAAGAAATGTCTCCGCTTGCATATTTTACACACAGGTTTTCGGAAAGTGAAAGGCCTCAAAAGGAGCTGACCGCCGGAGCGGATGTGATCCTGGCAAATTTACAGAATTTGGACGTAAAAGAGACAGTGACAAGTCTGATCGCAGAGAAGCGAGAAGATACTATGCTCATTATACTGGCAGAAAAAGAACAGATTGTACTTTTACAGGACGATTTGGCCGAAATCGCTGATATATGGACAGTGCCTATGACGGATGAGGAGGTAAAATTCCGGTTCCTCAGATGGCAGCAGACATGTAAAATGAGTAAAGATTACTGGGAGACCAGTCATTATCTGGAGTCTACAATTAACAATGTGCCCAATCTTGTCTGGTTTAAAGACAAAGACGGTATTCATGAAAAAGTAAATGACAGTTTCTGCCAGACGGTAGGCAAGACGAAACAGCAGGTGCAAGGGCGGGGACATGCCTATATATGGGATGTGGAATATGACGATCCGGCCTGTATTGAGTCTGAGCGGGAAGTGATGGAGACAGAAAAGACACTTATATCCGAAGAGACAATTCAGACTGGAGAAGGACTCAGAACGCTTACTACGTATAAGTCTCCCCTGTATAACCTGGACGGCAGTGTGATGGGAACAGTGGGTGTCGGTATTGATATTACTCAGGAGCGCAATTATGAGCAGGAGATTGTAAGGAAAAATCAGACATTGGAGAAGATTTTCACATCACTGGACTGCGGCGTTATATGGCATTCTGCAGATGGAAAGCAGATTTACAATATTAACAGAGCTGCTCTTAATATTCTTGGCTATGAGTCTCAGGAAGAGATAGAGTCAGATGGTTTTCACATGATAGCCAAGTCTATCGTGGAAGAGGATAAGGAAAAACTTCGCCATGCCATTATGACACTGGAGAAGAAAGATGACAGTATCGGTGTGGAGTACCGCGTACAGCACAAAGACGGCAAGATACTGCATGTTATGGGAAATGTGAAGCTTCTGGAAGAAAACGGAGAACTGTTTTATCAACGTTTTCTTTTGGACTGTACGGCGCAGAAGTTACAGGAAAAAAGGAATGAAAGGCATCAGTCCGAACTGGTTCAGGCGCTCAGCATCGATTATGATCTTGTCTGGTTTTTTGACCTGGATACGGGGATGGGAACGCCCCTGAGAAATGATGGCCCTATCGGCCTGCTGTTTGCTCCTGTTTTCGGAGAAAGATCCGTGTTTGATGAAAGCATGGAGCTGTATATAGAGAGATTTGTGTATGAAGATGACAAAGATATGCTGCGGGAGTCATTCTCTCTGGATAAACTGAAAAAAGAGCTGGAAGTGGGAAAACAGCACTATGTGAACTACCGGATTGTCAGAGATGGAGAAGTCATGTATTTCCAGGTCAAAGCAGTACGGGCGGGAGCATGGGACAGCAGTCATGGTATCGTACTTGGATTCCGCAGTGTGGATGAAGAAATCAGAAGCGAACTGGAAAAGAAGGATCTGCTGGAAAATGCACTCATGCAGGCGAATAGGGCCAATAAGGCAAAAAGTGTGTTCCTTTCCAATATGTCCCACGATATTCGTACGCCGATGAATGCGATTGTAGGATTTACGGCTCTGGCGATGACTCATATTGATCAGAAAGAACAGGTGGAAGAATATCTGGAAAAGATTATGACGTCAGGTAATCATCTGCTGAGTCTGATCAATGATGTGTTGGATATGAGCCGTATTGAAAGCGGGAAGATGCGCCTGGAGGAAAAGGAGTGTCGTCTGCCCGACATTTTGCATGGGCTGCGCAATATTTTGCAGGCGGATGTTCGCGCAAAGCAGCTTGAGCTGTATATCGATGCAGTGGATGTTCTGGATGAAGATATTTATTGTGACAAATTGCGTCTGAATCAGGTACTCCTCAATCTGCTCAGTAATGCTGTGAAATATACGGGAGCGGGCGGTATTGTCAGTATTCGGGTTATAGAGAAGCCGGGAGCGCCTGCAGGTTACGCAAACTATGATTTCTGTATTAAAGATACCGGTATCGGTATGAGTGAGGAATTTGTTTCCCATATTTTTGAACCTTTTGAGCGGGAAAACAGCAGTACCATCAGTAAAATACAGGGAACCGGCTTGGGAATGGCGATTACGAAAAATATCGTAGATATGATGAATGGTTCCATAACGGTAAAAAGTGAGCAGAGCGTAGGTACCGAGGTTACTGTCTCCTTTACGTTCCGTCTCCATAACGGGCCAAAAGAGCCTTTGGACATTCCAAAGCTGAAAAATTGCAGGGCTCTTGTAGTGGATGATGATTTCAATACTTGTGACAGTGTCTCCTATATGCTGGAACAGATCGGTATGCGTGCAGAATGGACTCTGTCGGGAAAAGAGGCAATTTTACGTACCCATCAGGCGATGACAAGAGGGGACAATTACTGTGTGTATATCGTTGACTGGCTGCTTCACGATATGAATGGAGTTGAAGTTACTAGGAGAATCCGAAAAGAAATGGGAGAAGAGGTGCCCATTATTGTGCTGACTGCTTATGACTGGTCCGATATCGAGACAGAGGCAAAGGAAGCGGGAGTAACGGCGTTTTGCAGCAAGCCTCTGTTCCTGTCAGAGCTGAGGCGTTGTCTGTATTCGGTAGTGAACCAGGAGGAAGAAGACAAGGAAGAAAAAGACAGAAATCCAAGGCAGTGCCATACAGGACGTATTTTGCTGGCAGAGGACAATGAGCTGAACCAGGAAATTGCAGCCGCGATTTTGGGAGATGCCGGATTTGATACAGAGATCGCAAACAATGGAGAAGAGGCTGTCAATCTGTTGGCAAATTCCGAGCCGGGCTATTATCAGCTCATTCTGATGGATGTGCGGATGCCGATAATGGATGGCTATGAAGCGGCAAGAACGATTCGTGCCCTGGAGGATAAAGAGCTGGCTTCGATTCCCATCATTGCCATGACTGCCAATGCCTTTGAAGAAGACAAAAAAGAGGCGATACACTGTGGAATGAACGGACATCTGGCAAAGCCTATTGATATTGCTATGTTATTTGATACGCTGGATAAAATATTGGCATAGAGGAGGAAGGAAAATGGCATTTCTACAGACGGACTTTCAGTCTTTTGTTTTGAAAAGAAGTGTGGCTGCAAATATTATCTTGCCTGCGGACACGATTTTACCTGGAGAGGGAAACCGGTGGGGGGGCTATCAAAATGCGCCGGACCGTAAATATAAGACATTGTACCTGCTCCATGGACTATATGGAAACTGTATGGACTGGGTTACCAATTCCAGAATCAATGAGTATGCCACTGCGCATAATCTGGCGGTGGTGATGCCCAGCGCGGAAAATAGTTTTTATGTGGATCTGCCTCTTTCCAACCACAATTTTGACAGGTATATCGGTGAGGAGCTGGTGGAGGTCACCCGGAGGTTATTTCCCCTTTCGAGAAAAAGAGAAGATACGTTTCTTGCAGGGCTGTCTATGGGGGGTTTTGGAGCGTTACGGCTCGGCATAAAATATGCGGATACCTTCAGCCATATTGCAGCGTTTTCCGGCGCATTGCATATATTTGAATATGCGCCGGGAGAGCCGGGCTATGATATGCTGTGTCAGGAAGACGAGTGCATGGGAAAGTGGACAGAGGCGGCCCTGAAAGACAAAAATCCGGCCGTAGCTCTTGCCCGGTTACAGGAAAAAGTGAAGGCGGAACAGGGGAAATATCCGAAAATCTATATGTCCTGCGGTACGGAAGATGACTTGCTGGACTCGAACAGGCGGTTCCGTGACAGACTGACAGATGCCGGTGTAGATCTTACTTACAGAGAAGAGCCCGGAGGGCATGAGTGGGATTTCTGGGACAGACATGTCCGCTATGTCATAGAGAACTGGCTGCCGGTGGAGTGATTGGCGAAACATACTGAAAAGATAACAGCAGGGCAAATATGAATAAAATATCAGTCATTATTCCCATGTACAATTCACAGGACTATATCGGGCAGTGTCTTCGTTCAGTCATAAGCCAGACATACCGGAATCTGGAAGTTCTCGTGATCGACGACGGTTCCACGGACAAAAGTGTGGAGATCTGCCAGAGCTACTGTCAGAAAGATAAGAGAATCCGCCTGCTCCTTCAGGAGCATGGCGGCGTTTCTGTTGCCCGGAACAGAGGGCTGGATACTGCGAAAGGAGCGTATCTGTTCTTTCTGGACAGCGACGATATGATTCATCCTTATTTGCTGGAAGAGCTGATAAGTCATGCGCGCCAAAACCAGACAAAATTTTTATTTTGTAAATACAAAAGAGGGGATGGAACACAGACAGAGGAGATATTCCCCGAGGCTTCCATGGCGGCTGAAAAGCGGGGCAGGAGGAAATGGGAAGAGGCCAGAGTGGGAGAAGATGTAGTATGGTTTTATAAAAGATATGCAAGAGAACTGCTGGGAATCGGTGGGAAACTGATTTCCAGAGAGATCATAGGGACACTGCGGTTTGAAGAAAGTCTGAAACGGGGAGAAGATACACTGTTTTTACATGAATTGCTTGGTAAAAAACTGTGGGTTGGATGTTGTCTGTATCCCTGGTATTATTATAGAACGAGACCAGACAGTTTGAGCCATTCCGGGCAGACAGATGACGAGGCATATCTGGAAATATATAGCAAGGTGCGGGATACGGAATTTGAAAGTAAAAGATTTGGATTTGCCTTCGTCTGGGAAAATACGATCTTTTATCTGCTGAAGAAGAGCTATACGGAAGCTGTCAGAAGAAAAGAGAAGCAACGATGCTGTGTGATAAAAGAAAAAGCCGGGAAAGAGCGGCGGCATCCAATGTATCGAAAGCTTTCTCTGATGACGAGATCTGTTATCTGGCTCTGTTTTTATTGCCATCCTGTATATCTGTGGTTCATAGAGCCGTTTTATAAAAGGCTGGAAGAGAAAAATAACTGTGCCGGGAGACAGGGATAAAAGGGAGACACAAATGAGAGAGGTAGGGATTTTGACTTTTCACTGTTCCGATAACTATGGCGCCATGCTGCAGGCGTACGGTTTGAAGCAATATTGTCATAAAATCGGAATCAGAGCGGATATTGTCCGTTATGAGCCCCCCTTTCTGACGGGTCGGCACTGGTATGTTCCCTATGTACCTGTGGGAGGTATTAGCAAGATGCTGATGAACGGGCTTGGAGGATGGAAGGCCAACCTGACTATGGGAACTGATTTTTTTCGATTGAGGGCAAATATGGCTTCTTTTCGGGAAGAATATCTGGTCAGAAAAGGGCAGAAAAAATTACATTTTATCTGTGGATTGAAAAAACTTCCCTATCGATACTATATCGTAGGAAGCGATCAGATCTGGAATCCTGACATTACGATTGGACTGCGAAATGCATATTTCGGGGTATTTGCAAACGACAGAAAAGAAAAAGTAATTGCCTATGGAGCCAGTCTAGGAGGCAGTAGCCTTGCATCGGAATACGATAAGAAGTTCAGAGAACTTTTGCAATCTGTGGATGAGATCTCTCTGCGGGAGTCGGAAGCGATTCCTTATGTAAAAAAACTGTACAAAAAGAATATTTCATCCGTAATCGATCCGGTTTTTCTGTTGTCGAAAGAAGAATGGCAGAAGATTGAAAAGAAGAGCGGAAAAAAGGGCTTTCTTTTTGTATATATGACGGAACCCAATCAGGAATTGACAGATTTTGCAAGGAAGCTTGCAAAAGACAGACAATTGCGGATTATTGAAACGAAAAAAGGGAAAAAGAAGAAAGAAAGGGATATTTTGACAGATAATACGGCGGGCCCCGCAGAGTTTCTGGGTTATATCCATGGGGCCGACTATATCATTACCAATTCCTTTCATGGCACGGCCTTCAGTATCCTATATGAAAAGCAGTTTCTGGTATTTCAGCACAGCAGCCTGGGGACGAGAATCAGCAATCTATTAAAGATTCACGGTCTGGAGGGGCGGCTGTATGGCGGAAACTGTGGCAGCAATATAGATTCGTCAATAGACTGGGCCGCAGTGCGGGAAAAGACAGCGGAGCAAGTGGAAAAATCCCGGCAGTTTCTGCTGGAAAATATATCCGTCCGGGGCTGACCAAAGAAAGGAATGCCGTATCAGATCAAAAAGCAAAAAGCGATATTGCATCAAAAAAATATCGACAGGAGAGGAAAGGCTGTATGGTAAAAATCGGGAAATCCTATGTGACAGAAGAAGGAGATACGGCCCGTCTCTGTGCCGATATCACTGTCGGAGGACGAAATAGAGAGTTTTGCTTTTTTGCAGAGCGTAAATACGGAAAGGATTTTAGCGTCGGCTGTTCGGATGCCTTTGTGATGGCCCTGCTGCCACTTGCCATGGAAAGAGGAGAGGACATCGTATGCGAAGAGGCCATGTCCCGGCGGCTGCATTATCAATTGTGCGAGTATTTGATACCGGCGATTGTGCTGGCGGGCAGCCGCTGGCACACGATTGCCGTCAGGGCATCGCTTATGGAAGAGACGCCGGCGCGGCGCGGGAAACGGGGGACGGTATTTTTCCCGTGGGAAAAGGATAAAGCGGAAAGAAAACGGTTCGTGCGGAAGCAGCAGTTACAGGCGGTCTGTATCGATTTGAGCGATGATAAAGGCAGGGAGAATCCGCTGCAAAAGGGAGCGGGAACAGAGCCTTTTGGGCGGCTGGCCTGCGGCCTGGCATTGCAGGGGATGTTTTCTGTCTGTGTGCTTCCCTGGCAAAAGGGCGGAAAAGCAACGGATTTTGGCCTTTCCCAAGGGAAAAATACAGATGCTTTTTTCCTGCTGGCAGTACAGTGCGCTTCCACGGAGGGCCTTTCTTTTTTGATATGTGGTTATCGGCAGAGGAGAAAACCGGCGGAGCAGATTTCCCATATCGTAAAGAGTTGCAGAAGACAGTGTATAAGTAAAAATAAGAAAAAGATTGTAATCGGAACGCCTTATATAGAAAGAGCAGGAGATGACGGCTTCCGTCTCTGCGCATCGGTGTCGATGGAGGGAAAGAAAGAGACGGTCTGGTTTGAGGGGGAAGCTCCCTATGGAAAATATCTGACGCAGGAGCGGGGAGATGCTTTTGTGACGGCACTGCTCACTACGGCTATGCGGCAGGGCGCGGATATCGTATGCGAGGCGCCGGTGACAAGCCGGCTGCTGTATCAGATCAATACCTGTCTGGTGCCCATGCTGTCAGATCATATAGCGGATTATTCTCCCATTACCGTGCATGCCAGGCCTGCACAGGCGTCGCTGCCCTGTGAGGGGGCGGTTGTATGCGGCTGGACGGGAGGCGTGGACAGTATGTTCACTTACCTGAGAAATCTGGATACGGTGAGCGCCGGATACAGGCTGACGCATCTGCTGGTGGCCAATAACGGCGCCATCGAAGGAGAACAGGCGGCGGATACATTCCGCAAGATGACAGAAAAGGCAAAGAAGGGGTTTGCCAGGGAAAGAAATCTGGAAGTGGTGGGAGTGGATACGAACCTGCAGGAGATCTTGCAGGAAAAATTTGCTACCGTAGTCTATATCCGGCATGTGTCCGTTATTCTGGCTCTGCAGAAATTATTTCGCGTGTTCCTGTATTCTTCTGCAAATCCGTTTTGTAAATTTAAATTTGACCGATATAATGCCAGCTACTATGACGCTCTGATGCTCCCTTGCTTTGAGACAGAGCAGACGGTATTTTATTGCAGCGGCGCAGCCTTCTCCCGGCTGGAGAAGCTAAAAGAGCTGTCGGATTTTCCCCTGGCACACAGGATGCTGCATCCCTGTATCTATGCTCTCAGAGAAAAGAATTGCGACGCCTGCGGCAAATGCATCAGGACGATGGCAGGGCTTTACAGTCTGGGAACGCTGGAGCGGTTTTCGGATGTATTCGATACGGCAACCTTTGAAAAAAAGAAAGACTGGTATCTGGCGAAGGTGTTACAGAATTTTGCCCAGGGGGACTGTAAGGACGTGATAGAAGCGCTGCGACAGCAGGGGGAGGATCTGACCCGGGCGAAACGAATGGTGCGGACAATAAGAATACAGGGGAAAAAGAGATGACAGAGAAGCTTTGTCATACAGCAAAAAAACAGGAGCAGTTTCAAAAGGGGCGGGTTTCCATTGTCACGCCGGTGTACAATGGTGAAAAGCATTTGTCACAGATGCTGGAGTCCGTGTTGCATCAGACATATGGGCAGATAGAAATGATACTGGTGGATGACGGCTCTACGGACGGAACGCTGGAGCTGGCAGAGAGCTACCGGGATAAATTTGCTGCGAGAGGATACGAGTATCATCTGATACGGGCAAAGCATAAAAACGCTGCAGGCGCCATCAACGGGGGCCTCCCTTATGTGACGGGAGAATACCTGATCTGGCCGGACAGCGACGATGTGTTAAAGCCGGAGTCTGTGGAAAGAAGAGTGAGATTTTTGCAGGAGCGTCCGCAGTATCAGTGCGTCAGATCGCAGGCGGAATATTTTGATATCAGTACAGGTGAGATACTGGAAAACCGGGAAGAAAAGACAGGAGATCTGTCCAAAGAAGATCTGTTTTGGGATATGCTGGAAATCAAAACCTTTGTCTGCTGCGGCTGTTATATGCTCAGATCTGACAGATTTTTTGAAATCTATTCTGACCGACATATACCGGAATATGATGTGGGACAGAATTTTCAGATGCTGCTACCATTTTTGTATCGTCACAGATGTCCCACAATCCAGGAGGTACTGTATCGGGTTGCCGTCAGACCGGACAGCCATTCCAGAAGAGCACTGAGCCGAGCGGAAGAAGAAAAAAAATACCGGGATTATGAGGCGCTGGTGGATGAGATTGCCCATATTTGTCAGATCGGAGAGAAGGTGTCAAAGGATCGCATCACATGCTGGAAAGCGAGGCGCAGGTTTCAGATCGCAGTCAAATATGGGCAGAGAAAGCAGGCTGCCGTGGCTCTGTGGCAGCTCTGGCGGCACGGTGGGCTCAGGCTGGGACAGCTGGGGAAGGCTGCCCGGAGCCGGATGAAAAAAAGCAGGATTGTCAGGAGATTCTTGGATTACTGAGAATATGACTGGACCAATATCTGCGTGAGCATAGGGGAGCTGACAACGGAACCGTAGCGGAAATGGATGACGCCCGCTACCTGGGGATTGGCGTGGCAGAGCGCTATCTGTCGGGCAATCTCTGTGCCGTTGTACCAGGGACTGTCGGGAGCGGTGATGCCGGAGGATTTATAATCGGCAAGACCTATGTACAGCTTTACGTCCGTTGTGTCGGTCACAGATGTCCACCAGTCTGTCAGAGCATTGAAATCGGATGTCCTGTGGCCTGCTTCCCAGTAGATCTGGGGTGCGATATAGTCTACCCAGCCTGCTTCCACCCACTGTTTGCTGTCTGCGTACAGACTGAAGTAGGAAGAATAGGTGCTGGTTGTGGCACTGCCCGCGGGATGGAGCGATCTGCTGGCCCAGATGCCCGCAGGGCTGATACCGAACTGTATATCGGGATCGATATTGTGGAGCACTTCGTCCATACCCTGTATGAGCAGATTCACATTGTTGCGCCGCCAGTCACTGATATTGGTAAAGCCGTTACCGTAGGCGGCAAAAGAGGCGGCATCATTGAAATCCGTTCCTGGATAAAAATAATCATCCATGTGGATACCGTCAATATCGTATTTAGCGGCAAGTTCCGCCGCACCGTCAATGAGGAACTGCCGTACCTGAGGCAGGGCAGGATCGAAATAATAATTGCCGTTATGATATACGACCCAATCAGGGTGCTGTATGGCCGGTGAGGCAGCGGACAGGCGCTCCCAGTCGGCGGCCGTCTTTGTGATTCTGTAGGGATTGATCCAGGCATGGAGCTCCATTCCCCGGGCATGAGCACCATTGACCCAATAGGTCAGTGGATCAAAACCGGAATCAGGAGCGTTTCCCTGGACCCCGGTGAGATAAGCACTCCAGGGGTAGAGATCAGAAGCATAGAAGGCATCAGAACAGGGGCGCACCTGGAGAAAGACTGCATTGAAGCCGCAGGCTTTGGAGTAGTCCAGAATCATATCCGCCTGTCGGGCCAATTCTTCAGAAGATGCAGTGGGAGCAACGGGATAGTCCAGGTTGGATACGGTGGCTACCCAGATACCACGCATCTCTTCTTCGGCGGGTACGCCGGAGGTAAAGATAAGGAAAAGGAGTATGACAGGCAGAAGGCAGGAAAAAGGAGACAGCAGACGAAAGCATATAGATGACAGATGGCGGACTGTTTTTAAAGACATACGGAAAAATCCTTTCTTGAAATATGATATGTAGTACAAACCGATTTGCCCGGTTATTTTGTTCACTGAGGGTATCATAACATAAGTATGAAAAAATGCACAGAAATATTGTACAGGTAAAATAAGGCATGACAGATTACAGAGACAGACGGAAAACGGAATGCTGTAAGGGTAACAATATAAACGGAGACAGAAAAAATGACAGAGATGTTTCGATATCTAACGGGGATTTTGGAAAAGGACGAGCAGAGAATCTGGAAAATACTGACAGTAGTCTGTTTCTTTAATTCACTGGAAAATATTTTCAATATATGTTACGGCATCAATCTCTTTCAGGGGGCGTTCGGGAAAAGTCAGATATGGACGGCTTTGACAGGCCCCATGGTTTTTATGGGAGTTTTGTTGTTGGCAGAGAGGTTCGTATCTCTGTATAAGGCCAAAATACTGAATCGGTTCGAATTTCAGGGAGCGCAAAAATTGTCTGTGAAGATATATAAACTGCTTCTGAAAGAGGACTTGCAATATCACAACCAGAAAAGTACAGTACAGGCGCTGACAATCGTCCGCAGTGATACGATGAGCTGTATGAAAATCATAACAGCCTGTATCGAAATATGGAGCTATGTTTTTACAATGGTGGTATATTCTGCAGTTTTGCTCTGTGTTTCCGGGTGGATTGGCATGGTGAGCTGTCTTCTTCTGTTCCTGGCTATGACAGGTATGTTCTTTTTTCACAAGACGCAGATGGCCACATATGGCAAGGAAAGCAGAATGTATATGATAAAGGCAAATGCACAGGTCACTATCGCATATGGTCTTTTTAAGGAGATGAAGTTACATGGCTGTCTGGATCCTGTATTGCAGAAATATGACAGTGCGAGTATGGGATATGCTCAGGTGGAGAGTAAATATAAATACAGAAACAGCCTTATTAAGGCAATGATGCAGACTTCCATTACATTTTTCCGCTACGGTGTGCTGGCGGTTCTACTCATCGTCGGTATCAATACGCCCTCTGTCCTTGTGCCAATGGCGGCATATCTTGTCATATTGAATGGGATGATAACGATGGGCAATAATATTCTGGAAAGGATGAACGATCTGGAGTTTTCGAGAAAAGCCTATGAGGCGCTCAGAGAGTGCTTTGTCAGATATACGGAAATACAGAAGATGGAAAAAGAGAGAGAATCGGTAAGGAAAAAAGAGCTGACTTTCTCCAGAGGACTCTTTGTCAGAAATCTGAGTTTTGCCTATAACGAAAGGACGGAAATTTTCAAAGATGCCGCTATTGACATTCCAGCAGGATATTCTGTGGCGGTGATCGGTACTTCGGGTGCGGGGAAGACGACACTTCTGGACCTGCTCCTTGGTCTGCTAAAGGCGCAGGAAGGAAGCATACGGTACGATGATTATGATGTGGTGTCGCAAACGGACGGGGAAGGGAGCTGCTGGGCTCAGATCGGAGATATTATCAGTTATATTCCGCAGACCGTGTATCTGAACGGGGAGACAGTGGAAAATAATGTGGTATTGTTTGAAGAGGAAAATAAGATAGACGAGGAGCGGGTAATTGACTGTCTGAAATGTGCACAGGTGTGGAATGATATAGAACAGATGCCAAATGGAATCCATACATTGATCGGTGAAAACGGGATAAAAATATCGGGAGGGCAGCGGCAGAGAATTGCCCTTGCCAGAGCACTGTACAAAGATTTCGAACTCCTGATTATGGATGAGGCAACCGCGGCACTGGATATGGAGACAGAGAAGGCGGTTATCGATTCTATCCGGCAGCTGAGAGGCAACAAAACGATGCTCATGGTAACACACCATGCCAGTCTGGCGGAAGAGTGTGATATAGTATACAAAATCGAGAATAAAAAAATCGTGAGGGTGAGGTAGAAAAGCGGAACGCAACAACCGGATGCCCTGTCGAAATCCTCTCATTGCAGAAATAAATGGAGTGTGATATGATGCTTTCGTAAACGGAAACTTTATCTTACTTTATGAGGAAGGGAAAAAATGATTGAAAAACTGTTTAAGCTAAAAGACAACGACACCACTGTAAGGACAGAAGTCATAGCCGGTATTACCACATTTATGACAATGGCGTACATACTGGCTGTCAATCCGAGTCTGCTGTCAGCTTCCGGGATGGATGCTACGGCAGTGCTTATCGCTACCTGTCTGGCATCCTTTGTAGGAACTGTTGCCATGGCACTTCTGGCGAATTATCCGTTCGCACTGGCACCGGGCATGGGGTTGAATGCGTATTTTGCCTATACGGTATGCGTCGGCTGGGGCTACGACTGGCGTGTGGCGTTGATGGCAGTATTTATTGAAGGTCTGATCTTTATTGTACTGTCACTGACAAGTGTGCGAGAGGCTATTTTTAATGCCATTCCCAGTACACTGAAAAAGGGTGTCAGTGCGGGTATCGGCCTGTTCATTGCATTTATCGGGCTGCAAAATGGGCATGTGGTAGTGAACAATGACTCCACACTGCTGTCCTATGTGGATTTTGCCGGTACGTTCCATACGGAAGGCATCTGTGCCATTCTGGCGTTGATCGGGTTGATACTGACGGCGATTCTCTATGTAAAAAATGTAAAAGGTTCCATACTGATCGGTATCGTTGCCACATGGATACTTGGCATGATCTGTCAGGCAGCGGGGCTGTATGTTGTGACACCTGATGCAGGATTCTACTCTCTGTATCCCAGCTTTGCGCTGACGGATTTCACGGCCATCGGGAGGACATTTGGCCAGTGCTTTATGGGAGACTATTCCAATGTGAGCATTGCCAACTTTATTATTATCATTTTTGCTTTTTTGTTCGTGGATATGTTTGACACGATCGGAACACTGATCGGTGTCGCTACAAAGGCGGACATGTTGGATAAGGATGAGAAGCTGCCGAGAATCAAACCTGCACTTCTGGCAGATGCCATCGCCACATCGGTGGGTGCTGTATTTGGCACTTCCACAACGACTACTTTTGTGGAGAGCTCTGCAGGCGTCGGTGCCGGTGCCAGAACGGGGCTTGCCTCTATCGTAACGGGACTTCTGTTCCTCGTTGCCATTTTCTTTGCTCCGATTTTTACGGCTGTTCCGGGATTTGCGACAGCGCCGGCTCTGATCTTTGTAGGGTTTCTGATGTTGTCGGCCATTGTGAAAGTGGACTTTGAAGATGCGGCGGAGGCCGTACCTGCATATCTGTGTGTCATTGCCATGCCTTTGATGTACAGCATTTCCGAAGGAATTGCCATCGGCGTGATATCTTATGTGATTATCAATCTGTGCTGTGGCAAGGCAAAGAAGATCACACCTCTTATGTATGTGCTCGCGGTACTGTTTGTATGTAAGTACATTTTCCTGTAGAAGAAAAACGGCAAACTGCAGATAAAAAATAATAGCGCCGGTGCCGCCAGATGTACCGGCGCTGCTTTTATTTTATGGGAAATTGTTCCGCAATTCCCCGTAGAATAAAACACAGATCGCACTGAGACGGATTAGAAATATGTCTAGGAAATTGCTTCATAATCAGATATGTCTTTTAACATTCAGTTCAGAAGGGAAAGTGTATGGAAACTATCATTTTAACAGAAAAAATGTCGGCGGAAGAAAAAGCAAAAAAAATCCAGCGGAGTATCGTAAAAAAGTTTCGGAAACAGATATGGTGCAAATTCACGAAGGCGATTCGGGAGTATGATCTGATCCAGGACGGGGACAGGATCGCAGTCTGTATTTCCGGTGGAAAGGATTCCATGCTGATGGCAAAGCTTTTCCAGGAATTGAAAGTTCACGGAAGGAATAACTTTGACCTTGTGTTTCTCGTGATGGACCCGGGCTATCAGCAGCGGAACCGGCGGCAGATAGAGAACAATGCCAGACTGCTGGGGATACCCATTACCGTATTCGAGACGGAAATATTTGATGCGGTAGCGGATGTTGATGACAGCCCCTGCTATCTGTGTGCCAGGATGCGTCGGGGATATCTGTACAGCAGGGCGAAGGAGCTGGGCTGCAACAAGATCGCTCTGGGACATCATTATGATGATGTGATCGAGACGATTCTGATGGGGATGTTCTATGGGGCTCAGATCGAGACGATGATGCCCAAGCTGCACAGCATGAATTTCGAAGGGATGGAACTGATCCGTCCCATGTATCTGATCAGGGAAGCGGATATCCAGGCATGGAGGGACTATCATGGACTGGAGTTTCTTCAGTGTGCCTGCAGGTTTACAGAGAACTGTGCCAGCGGCCGGAAGCATTCCAAACGAGATGAGATGAAAGAGCTGATAGGACAGCTGCGGGACAGGAGCAGTTTTATCGAACAGAACATATTCAACAGTGTGAAAAACGTCAATCTGAATAAAGTGATTGGTTACAAAAAGGATGGAGAGATATATCATTTTCTGGACAGATACTGAGTTTTTTCTCCCGGAATCCTTAAGAAAAATAAAATTTTCTTAAATAATACTTTTTAAAAAGGAATAAAATGGTATACTGGAGACACGATAAGTATTATACCTGTGGATTGACAGGGATAAGAAACGGAGGAATGATACCATGAGACGAGACAGACAAAAAAACAGCGGTCGGACGAAACGATCTGCTTTGTGTATATTACTTTTATGTTGGGCATTTTTCCTCTTTCCGGGAAAAGTATATGGTTCGGAAGATTATCAGGTCACGGAAATGCATATGCAGGGAGAGATCACTGCCAGTTCTTCCCTGAATGTCCGGTCCGGTCCCGGTAAAAACTACAGTGAGATCGGCAAGGTAGATGGCGGAGCCATTGTTACGATAACCGGACAGGCGGAAAACGGATGGTATCAGATCGAAATAAACGGTGAGACAGGGTATGTATCAGACGACTATGTGACTGCCACGGAAATTCCGGCGCAGGAAGAGTCGGAGGAACTGGAAGAAGAGGCCGGCGAACCGGAAGAGGGATATCGGGGACTGAACCAGAGCCCTGCCGTTATAAAAATGGCTGTGACCGGGCTGGGTATTATCGTCGTGCTGGGAATGCTGGCCGTAACCTTAAAGGGGATTCGTAAAGATAAGGAGTACGATGACGGGGAAGAGGACATCGACGATGATGAATACGACGATGACAGATACGAAGATGCCCCCTATGAAGACAGTGAGTACGATGAGGGTGGCGGATATGAGGATGACGTATACGAAGACGGCGAGTCTGAGGACGACAGATATGATAACGGTGACAACGAGTCTGAGGACGACGCATACGAGGATGACGGCGACGGATATGAAGAGGATGCATACGAGGATCGCAGCGGTGGATTCAGAACCGGGAGGTCCGGCAAAAAAGAATATGTGCTGCGGGAAGAAGACTATCGGGTTATGATAGATCCCAGCTTTTTCGAAAAGGAGCCGATTGAGCAGCCGGCCATGGTGACAGGTTATCTGGAACGGCAGAAAATTGAAGAGGCTGTCCGCTTAAAAGAGGCGGAAGCTGATCGGCTGTCGGGCGGGGTGGATGCTCTGCAGAAAGAAGGAGTAACAGAAGGAGGCTCCGAAGCAGATAAGCAGAGAGAACTGGCAGAGGCCATGGCAAAACTGAACGAATTACAAAAAGAGATAGAAAGATTAAAAAAACAAAAAGATGAATGAGAAAACCTATACATCAAAGGAACTGGGAATCCGTTTCCTTTCTTATTTCAGGCCATACAGAGGAACACTCTGTCTGGATCTTTTCTGTGCAGCACTGACCACGGTATGTGAGATCGTGCTGCCTCTTTTCATACGGAAAATTACAAATACGGCGCTGACAGATGTGGCGCTTTTATCAGCACAGATGATACTTGGCTTTGCAGCCCTCTATTTTCTGCTGCGGGTGGTGGATGCCATTGCCAATTATTATATGGCGAACATCGGGCACGTCATGGGAGCAAAGATTGAGACGGATATGCGCAGAGATGCCTATGCTCATTTGCAGAAACTATCCAATACGTATTTTAACAATACGAAGGTGGGGCAGATCATGGGACGGATCACCAATGACCTGTTCGATGTCACGGAGTTTGCCCATCACTGCCCGGAGGAGTTTTTTATTGCCGGGCTGAAAATACTGATTTCTTTTTTTATTTTATCGAAAATCAATCTGCTCCTGACGATCATCGTATTTCTGTTCGTGCCTCTTATGACATTTGTCTGTATGAAAATCAACCGATATGTCAAAAATACATTTGCCAGACAGCGTAACCAGATCGGGGAACTGAATGCCCGGATTGAAGACAGTCTTCTTGGACAGAAAGTCGTGAAAGCGTTTGCCAATGAAGAGATGGAAAACGAGAAATTTGAGGCAGGGAATCAGGCGTTTCTGGGAATAAAAAAAGAGACATATAAGATCATGGGATATTTCAGTACGTCCACCCGGATTTTTGACGGACTGATGTATCTGGCCGTTATGATCGGAGGAGGATTCTTTCTGATGGACGGGCGTATCCTGCCCGGAGATATGGTGGCTTATGTGCTGTATGTGACGACACTCCTTGCCACAATCCGGCGTATTATCGAGTTTACGGAGCAGTTTCAGCGGGGAATGACAGGTATTGAACGTTTCCTGCAGATCATGGATGCGGATATCGAAATATTCGATGAGCCGGGAGCGGTTCCATTACAGAACCTGTCCGGCAATATCAGTTTTCAGAATGTGAGCTTTGAATATCCCGACGACCACAACGAAGTTTTTCACAATCTGAACCTGGAGATCAGGGCGGGAGAGCGGGTGGCCATCGTGGGACCTTCGGGCGGCGGCAAGACGACGCTGTGCAACCTGATTCCCCGGTTTTATGATGTGACAGAAGGCAATATTTATCTGGATGGCTGTAACATCAAAGATTTTACGTTAAAGAGTCTGCGCCGAAGTATCGGTGTGGTACAGCAGGATGTCTACCTGTTTTCCGGCACTGTGTATGAAAACATTGCCTATGGCAGGCCGGATGCTTCCAGGGAAGAAGTCATGGAAGCTGCCAGGCGGGCGGGGGCCGATGAATTCATAAAAGCGTTGAAAAACGGGTATGATACTTATGTAGGCGAGCGGGGTGTGAAGCTGTCCGGCGGACAGAAGCAGCGTATCAGCATTGCCAGAGTATTTTTGAAAAATCCGCCTGTTATCATTCTGGATGAGGCGACTTCCGCACTGGACAATGAGAGCGAATATGCAGTAGCCAGGTCTCTGGATGAGCTGGCGAAAGGACGTACTACTCTTACGATAGCCCACAGGCTTTCCAGTATCAGAAATTCTGACAGAATCATGGTACTGACAGAGGAAGGGATTGTGGAAGAAGGCAACCACGACAGGCTGATGGCACAGAAAGGGATCTATTATCATTTTTATCAAATGGCAAATGAATGGAAGTAGAGGACGAGAATGAAAAAGGATCATGTGAAGGAACTGCGGGGCGATCTGAAACAGTTCCACGAAATGACACGGAAATTCTATAGAGGAGAATTGACGGTACCGGAATATAAATCGATTTCCGGGGGATTCGGCAGCTATGCCCAGCGGGGCGGCCAGCGCAGTATGCTGCGTCTGCGTCTTACCGGGGGAGAAATCAGGAAAGAAGAACTGCGTTTTATCATAGACAGTATACAGAAATATCAGATTGACAGAGTACATCTGACGACATGTCAGAGTCTTCAGTTCCATGACCTGCATGAAGACGATGTCTGTACTCTGATGGAAGAGGCATTTGACTATGGCATCGTGACACGAGGGGGCGGCGGTGACTTTCCCAGAAATGTCATGTGTTCTCCTCTGTCGGGAGTGGAGAGGGAAGAATGTTTTGATGTATTGCCCTATGCGGAAGAGACGACGGACTATGTGCTCGGGCTCATTCATCAGGTAAAGCTCCCAAGAAAGCTGAAGATCAGCTTTGAAAACGGGATTAAAAATGACACTCATGCCACATTTCGGGATATGGGATTTGTGGCTGACAGAGACGGTACCTTTATTGTCTATGTGGCAGGAGGACTTGGGCCTCAGCCCAAAATGGGAGTAAAAGTTGCAGAGAAGGTGGAGCCATCCAAGGTGCTTTATTATGTGAAAGCTATGGTGGACATGTTCACAGAATATGGAGAATATGAGAAACGGGGAGCTTCCAGAAGCCGGTTTTTGCAAAATACTCTGGGGATGGAAGGAATCCAGAGAATATTTACAGAAAAACTGGAGCAAAATCTGGCTCGGGGTGGTCTGGATGTGGATGTGAGAACGGATAGCGTCGAAAAGACCGGAGAGGGTGAAATCAGTGATGTCCGTGTGATAAAGCAGAAACAACCGGGGCTGCATGCCGTGTACTATCATCCTTACGGCGGGAACCCGGAACCGGCATTTTTTGTCAGACTGTATGATGTCATCAAAGATATGGATGAGGTAAAAGTACGTATTACACCGGAGCACGGTATGTATATTATCAATCTGACAGCTCAGGAAGCGGAAAAGGTGCTGATTATCACAGGAGACGGTGCCCGGACGATGTTCGACCGGTCTCTTGCCTGTATCGGAGCCTCTACCTGTCAGGTGGGAATCGGCAAGTCTCAGGAGCTTCTCCTGGCCTGCCTGGAACAGGTGAAAAAAGAGAACTTCCCGGATGGGGTATTGCCGAAAATCCATATTTCCGGCTGTCCTTCTTCCTGTTCGGCATATCAGATCGGTGTTTTGAGCTTTCGAGGCGGTAAAAAGCCTACACCGGATGGGCCTAAATTTGCTTTCACGTTGTATGAAAACGGCAGTGATCAGTATGGAGAAGAACAGTTCGGAACGGACGTGGCCGTTATACTGGAAGAAGATATTCCCCGGTTCCTCGTAGCACTGGGAAGGGAAGTCGCAGGAAAGGGCATGACATACGAACAGTTCCGGCGGGAATATCCTGGCAGACTGAAGGAAATCGCTCAGGAGTATTCATAAAACGGGAGCGGGCAGATGATAAATGAAAAATGGAAGTGTTTTTTTAATAGTTTCAGAGGAAAGATATTGCTTATTTTCTTCATATTCTCCCTGGCATCCAGTGTTATGCTGGGGAGTTTTTGTTATACGGGAGTGTATAATCAGATGCTCTCCAGTACGGTGGACTATTCCGGGGCGCTGGCCAATCAGATCAGTCGCAATACGTCCATGATTCTGGAGGAGACAAGCAGGATACTGATGATCGGCAACAGTTCCAGTGTATCAGGCTTTCTCTATGACGAAGGGAACCGGCATGAGACAACGATGGAGCTGATTGTTATGATGAAGCTGTACCGGGAGTCCGCTGTTTTCAGTGAAGATATCCAGAATTTCTATATCCTTGGCAATGATGGGGTATGCTTCAATGAAAAGAGGGGGATCTATCAGATTGAACGGCATGAAAAGAGCCAGTACATATATGATATGATTCTGAATCATGAAAATGAACTGCTTGTTCTGAGCAGCAGAGAGATGGGCTGGGAGGAGGAAGACTGTTTTGTCATCGGACAGAAAATACGGCAGACATGGACGAATAAGACAATTGGCATTATTGCCATAGAGATGAAAGCCCATGCAGTACAGTCTGTCTATATGGATGAAGTGTTGGGAGAAACAGGGTATTTCTCTCTGTATGACAAGGATGGAAGAGAGATGTTTTCGGAAGAGGGGAGCAGAGAAACCGAAGGAATAAACTTGCGGGAAGAGGTCTTTGTAAATGAAGCGGGCAGTTATCAGGAAAAGGCGGGCGGAAATACAGAGCTGATTGTATATGACAGCATAGCCAATACGGGATGGCGTATTGTAGGACATGTTCCTCTGCGGGAATTGATGACGCCAGTCTATAAACTTGGTGTGTTGTTTCTGGTGGCTATTTTGTTGACACTGGTCTTTTTGGGGGCGTTGTATTATTATTTATCCAGAAGAATAACCGATCCGATTACCGAACTGAAAGAGAAGATGCTGCTGGCGGAGCAGGGAGATATGGATGCGACGGTTATGGTAACGAGCAAGGATGAAATTTCCATTTTGCAGCGACAATATAACAGGATGCTTTCTCATATCAAAGTATTGATGGAAGAGAATATCGAAGAACAGAGAAATCTGCAGAAAGCGGAACTGAAGGCGCTGCAGGCACAGATCAATCCTCATTTTCTGTACAATACATTGGAACTTGTCATTTGGCTGGCGGCTTCCGAGGAAAATGACCAGGTCATCGAAGTGGTAGATAAACTTGCAATCTTTTTCAAAACAGGGCTTAGCAAAGGTGTGGAATGGATTTCGGTGGAGAAAGAAATAGAACATGTGGAGAGCTATCTGTCCATTCAGCAGTGCAGATACAGTGATTTGCTGTCATTTGAAATTTGTATGGAACCGGATATCTGTCAGTATTTCATGCTGAAAATGCTGCTGCAGCCGATTGTGGAAAATGCGCTTTACCATGGGATCAAGAACAGGGAAAATGGCGGAAAAATTACGATAGCCGGGAAGGAAGAGAACGGATATCTTCTGTTTGAGGTGGCGGATACAGGCTGTGGCATGGAGCCGGCAATACTGGAGGACTTACAGCAGAAAATACGGGAAAATGTGCTTCCATATACCGATCATGAAAATGGATTTGGTATCTATAATGTAAACCGCCGGATACGTCTGTACTATGGTGAGGACTGCGGACTTACCATCTGGAGCGAACGGGATAGCGGGACAAAAGTTACAATCAAACTGAAGAAACATGCAGAGGGCAGCAGTCATGTATAAAGTCATATTGGTGGAAGACGAGAAAACAGTGAGAGACAGCATACGGAAATGTGTTGATTGGAGTACCTATGGATTTTTATTTATAGGAGAGGCGGCGAACGGAGAGCAGGCGTTGGAGATCATTCGTGAGACAGGATGTGAGATCGTCATAACTGATATCCGTATGCCATTTATGGACGGTATTGAACTGAGTCGGATACTGCGGACATTGTATCCGAGCGTGAAAATCATTATTTTAAGTGGTTATATGGAGTTTCAGTATGCACAGGAGGCCATTCGCTATGGCGTAAGTGAGTATTTGCTAAAGCCGGTGACACCGGCCAAGCTGGTGAGTACGCTGCTTGGCCTGAAGGAAAAGCTGGATGAGGAACTCAAAGCCAGCTATATCATGGAAAATCTGTTCGATAAGATTAAGCACTACGAGGCCAATGCAGTGCCACAGCCTTCTACGGAGATGAATGCAAAAGATCTGGAAGAGGAGATTCACTATGAGACAGAACTCATTGCCTTTTTAAAACATGGAATGCCGGAAGAAATAGACGGATTTTTGGAGCATTATATAAAACGGGGCAAGGAAAGGGAGCAGACATCCTATGTATATGCGTCCTGGCAGGCCATACAGATGCTCACTGCCTGTACGCAGGTGGTACGGGATTTGGGCGGAGATTCCCTGACTGTGCTGAAGGAGTTTCAGGATGTGGATGGGTTTATCCGGCAGTTTGTGCGGGAAGAGACGGTGATGCAAAAGAGCAGGCAGCTCATAGAGACGGTGGTCGTGTATCGGATCGGAATGGTGGATTCGGGAAGAGGGGCAGTCACTATGGCGAAGGAATATATCCGATCCCATTTGGATGATACAAATCTGACGCTTCATGCAGTGGCGGCCCATGTGGGATTGAGTTCCAATCATTTCAGTTATATTTTCAAGCAGAGAATGGGCGTGAACTTTATCAAATATCTGACAAATGTAAGAGTGGACTATGCCAAAGAACTGCTGCGGACGACAGATCTGTCTGGTGCGCAGATTGCCGAGAAGGTAGGCTTCAATGATCCAAACTATTTTAGCGTTGTATTCAAAAAAATATGTGGCATGACGCCCCGGGAATACAGAAACGGATAATATCAGGGACAAAGAAAAACAGAAAAAGAACATGAAAATTTTAAGCTATTTCGTTGAAATTTCCATGTTCTTTTTTTGTTTTGGTGAAAGATTCAAGATATTTCCAGTTTATTTCCATAGTTTTTTTGTTCGTAGAGTTTACAATAAATATAAAAAAGAGAACAATCAATACATAAGGAGGAATTTCAAATGAAAAAGCATAAGATATGGCTTGCCGCTCTAATGACATGTGCCCTGGTACTGGGAGCGACAGGCTGCGGAGAAAAAGAAGAAGCTGCTGCATCACCGGAAGAGGCGGCGCAGGAGGAAGTGGCGGAAGCGACGGGAGAAGGACAGTCGGCGGACGAAGCATCACAGGAAGAAACGTCAGAGCCGGCACAGGCAGGGGAAAAACTCACCTTTGCAATTGTCATTCCCAACATTCACCCTTTCTTTGACCCCATTGAAGTAGGGGCAAAGGACAAGCTGGCGGAGATGGGAATTGAGGCAGACATCATCTGTGAAGGACCTATGAACGGCGATGTGTCCGCGCAGATTCAGATTATGGAAGACCTGATTACGAAAAAGGTGGATGGAATTGCCATTGGCGCCTGTGACTCCGATGCATTGACGCCTTATATCGATAAGGCCGTAGACGCCGGTATTCCGGTAGTCAGCTTTGATACAGATGCACCGGATTCCAAGCGGGCAGGCTACATCGGCACTGATAACTATAAAGCAGGGGAAGCCATGGGAGAGGTGCTCGGAGAAGCTCTGGGCGGAAAAGGAAAAGTCATCTGTGAAACAGGTGTTGTATCTCAGGCAGGGCTGATCCAGCGTATTGACGGTGTACAGGCCGTTCTGGATGAGAAATATCCCGATATTGAGATCGTACAGACGACAGCCAGCGGCGGAGACGTATCCAAAGCGCTTTCCGATATCGAAAATATGATTACGGCAGTTCCTGATTTCGATGCATTGATTATTATCGATGCTGCCGGAGAAAACGGTGTGACAGCATTCAAGTCACATGGCTGGACAAAGGAGGATAAGGTCCTGATTACCTTTGATGATCTGGAACCGGTTATCAATGGGGTAAAGGACGGACAGATTCATACGACAATTACTCAGGGACAGTACAACTGGGGCGTCAATATTGTGGAAAAATTGTATGAACTGAGTCAGGGTAAGGAAATCCCTGAAAATACAGATACCGGTTATGTAATCGTAAATGCGGACAATGTAAATGACAATTATTAATATATGACAGAAAACGGGCGGTAGAGCAGTGGGATGCCGCCCTGATTTTTTGACAGGAGTAAGAGGATGAAAACAGAGGCGAAACAAACTAACAGGCTGGCCGGTCTGCTGAGCAATCACAGAGAAAGCGGCCTGCTGCTGATTCTCTGTCTGATGGGGGTAATACTCTCTTTTGTGGCAGAAGGATTTCTGAGTGTAGATAACATATTCAATATTTTAAAACAGACTACCCTTGTTACAATTATTGCCGTAGGACAGACCTTTATTATCACTTCCGGCGGTATCGATCTGTCTGTCGGCTACTCCATGACGCTGTCCAGCATGATACTGGCTTATATGTTGACGTTTGCCGTACCGGTGCCGGTGGCAATCTGTCTGGGTATCCTGTCCAGTGTGCTGGTGGGCGCAGCCAACGGACTGCTCATCACATCTTTGAAGCTGCCCCCCTTTATTATTACATTGGGTATGTCAAATATCGTAAAGGGAATCATTCTCGTTATGTCCAAAGGATATATCGTATCGTTGACAGAACCTTTTATTATTTCACTGGGACAGGGAACGATCGGTAAAATTCCGGTGATGGTACTTTTTATCCCTATTGTGGCGGGGATTATGGGATTTGTACTGAATCAGACCATATTTGGTAATCATGTCAAGGCAGTGGGAGGAAATGAGGAAGCGGCAGTGCTTTCCGGCATCAATGCCAGGAAGGTGAGGGTAATGATCTATACGCTGGCCGGTCTGCTCTGCGGTATCGCGGGAATCATTGTGACAGGACGACTCAATGGCGGCAATCCCAATGCGGCGGGTACTTATGATATGGATTCCATTGCAGCAGTTATCGTGGGCGGTACGAGTCTGGCAGGCGGCTCGGGAACAGTTATGGGTACAGTGCTGGGAGCACTTTTGATGATACTGATCCGCAATGGCCTCGTTCTTTTACAGGTCAATATGTACTGGCAGACGGTGGCAATCGGTGTAGTGATTATTCTCGTGTGTGCTTTGGACGGCTTTGGCAGAATGAAAAAAGACTGACAAAAGAGGAGGAATCGACATGGAACAGAATGTGCTTCTCTCTATGAGTCATATTACGAAAATATTCACAGGGAACCGTGTGTTACAGGATGTGAGTTTTACCCTGGAAGCGGGAACTATCCATGCTCTCATCGGAGAAAACGGGGCGGGGAAATCCACACTGATGAAAATACTGGGAGGTGTCTATTTCCAGGAAGAAGGAGAGATCTGTATCGAAGGCCGTCGGCAGCAATTTACAAAGGCGAAGGACGCTCTGACAGCCGGTGTGGGGATTATCTATCAGGAATTCAATCTGGTGCCCACATTGAGTATTGCGGAGAATATTTATCTCGGCAAGGAACTGCATACATCCAGAGGCGTATTGAACAGAAAACAGATGGTAAAGGCGGCCAATGAATTTATGGAACAGCTGGGCTTTGAGATGGTGGACTGCAGCAGAAGCGTCTCCGCGCTGAGTGTGGCGCAGCAACAGATGGTGGAGATCGCCAAAGCGCTGTTCAACCGTTCCAGAATACTTGTGCTGGACGAGCCGACGGCAGTGTTGACAGAAAAAGAAAGCCGGAAACTGTTTACAATGATACACAGGCTGAAAGAGCAGGGTGTGGGTATTATCTATATTTCTCATCGTCTGGAAGAGGTATTGGAACTATCGGATAAAATTACCGTACTGCGGGACGGAAAATATATAGAGACGCTGGATAACGGGAGGCATCAGGTGGAGAAGGAAGAACTGGTGAGACTGATGGTGGGACGGAGCCTGGAACAGTATTATCCTGACAAGTCATATACACCGGAAGAAAAAGAGATACTGCGGGTCAGCGGCCTGACGAAAAAAGGAATGTACCGGAATATCTCTTTCGGTCTCAGAAAAGGAGAGATCCTTGGTATAACCGGTCTCGTGGGAGCGGGCAGGACGGAAGTAGTCAAGACGATATTTGGGGCCATTTGTCAGGATGAGGGTACTATCTGGATGGATGGAAAGGAGATCAGGCTTTCTTCTCCTGTGGATGCCATGAAAAAGGGAATAGCCTTTATCCCAGAAAACCGAAAAGAAGAGGGACTTTTGCTGGATAGAAGTATCGGAGACAACATGATACTTGCCAACGAAAAGAAAGTGAGCAGGCAGGGGATTTTCCGAAGGAAGTTAAAACACACCTTTCTGGATAACTATTTCGGACAGTTGGATATCAGGCCGGCAGAGCCAGATAAAACGGCGAGGAATTTCAGCGGGGGCAATCAGCAAAAGGCAATCATTGCCAAGTGGATTGCCACAAACCCGGAAGTGCTCATTGTGGATGAACCGACGCGGGGTATCGATATCGGAGCAAAGGCAGAGATCTATCGGTTGATGGATATGCTTGCAGGAAAAGGGCTCAGCATAATTATGGTATCTTCAGAGATGCCGGAGATCATCGGTATGTGTGACCGGGTGCTAGTGATGTGCGAAGGGGAGCTGAAAAAAGAGTTTACCCGTGAGGAACTGACCCAGGAGAAAATCATGCGGGCAAGTTCGGGACTGGATGGATGAAAGTGGAAAGGAGAGGGACAGAAGATGAAACAGTATCATATGATTATGGAGCCTCCACGGGGCGGGCTGAAGGAGGGGCTGCAGTTTGGCTACGTGGATGTCCCGGCAGTGATGACGGAAAAGGACAGGCCGTTTCTTGATGAATTGACGGCAAATTCCATGAATCTGCAAAGGGAGATTCGAAAGGAGGAGATCGACGGACTACAGGTGCTCAATACTGTTTTTGCAGGTGGTGGCAGAGAAACAAAAGTCAGGGTATATATCCCGGATAAAAAGGAAAAGGAAAAATTCCCCTTACTGATGTACTATCACGGAGGCGGATTTGCAATCCGGGATCTGGACTGCTTTGACTATATTCACCGCTATCTGGCGAAAAATGGAAAGGCAGTGGTAGTGGGTGTCGAATACGATCTTTCTCCGGAAGCCAAATTCCCTGTAGCCGTAGAGCAGTGCTTTGACGGGCTTGTGTGGGCCAGAGAGCATGCTGAGGAATGGGGAGCTGACAGGAAAAACGATATAGTAGCCGGTGACAGCGCAGGCGGAAACCTTTCCACAGTCATAAGTCTCATGTGCCGGGACAGGGGACTGTCTGTACCTGGAAAACAGATACTGATTTATCCGGCAGTGGATCAGGCTCTTTTGGAAAGGAGAGAGTCGGAACGCCTGTATGGGACAGGGTATAATCTGGACTTTCAGCACATGGTCTCCTATGGTAAAGCTTATGTGAAAGATGACGATGACCTTGTCAATCCCTATGTATCTCCTCTGTTTGCGGAGGATGTAAGCAATCTGCCAAAGGCGTATCTGATTCATGCAGAATGTGATATTTTGCTGGATCAGGGACTGGAATATGCGGAAAGGTTAAAAGAGGCGGGCGTGGAAGTGACCTACCGGATTTTTCAGGGGATGCCCCACGATTTTCTGTTCTTTGCCTTCCCGGAATCCTATGAGGCTTACGATCTGATCTGTCAGTGGATCCAGGAATAACAGGAGGGTAAAAAAGGATTTGCCTTTCCTTGCCTCCCCCGGCTTCCTTTGCTATAATAATACTGTACCCTTTGATCACTGTAGGCAGAGAAGATATGGGTGTCCGGAGGCAGTTCCTTGAAGCACATAAGAGAAGATCTAAATGAAGGCCGCAGCGGTAACAGATACGGTACTTTCGTTAATCGTAATAAGAACAGAACAAAAAAAGAGAGAATCAGAGCCATTTTGGCGGTTCTCTTGACAGGCGCCGCCTGTCTGTTTCCTGATTTCGGGGCAGCGGGCGGCTGTCTGTCGTCCGTCCATGCATCGGAAGATACGATACTCCCGGGAGAAACGGCGGCGGATACCGAAGGGAAAGAGGTACTGTCCCAGTACAGGGAATATCAGAGACGGCTGGAAGCGGTGGAAACGAAGACGGATATTTCTGCCAATGGCTTTCGTATCATCGAAAACCAGATATTTCCTGTCGAGATAAAAGGTTATGGGGAAGTGTCACTGATTCCGGCTCTGGATGAGACTTATAGTCGGCTCGCATTGTTTTTTGCAAAAGAAGACGGACAGGTCGTATACCGGACGGACCAGCTTGAGACGAATAACCGGATTGTGGGGGAGATGAAGCAGCCCAACCGGAATATTGCGGCCATCGTTTTCCAGGATTTGAACAGGGATGGAAGAATGGATATCGTACTGCTTACCACATGTGTCAATGTGAGCGGGGAGTATGCAGGTAAGCCTTACCGGGTGGGGGATGTGCTGTTCCAAAGCGGGCAGCAGCCGGGCTTTTACCGGGACTATCGGATTACAGACAAGATCAACCGCTTTGGCATGAACAAAAATACGGAGCTGATTACAGCCTTTGTCAGGGACGGTCAGTCCACAGAATTTTTATATACGGCAGAGACACTGGAAGGGCTGCTGGAAGAGGGACTGGAAATCATCAAGGAACAGTGCTATACGAGGACATTCGGAAAACTGGGGAAACTGCAGGTAGTGCCTGGGGTCTATCATGTGGCCAGTTTTGACATTTTTATGATCTATCTTGTCAATGAACAGGGAGACATCATTGCCAGCCTGCAGCCCATGGGGAATTATGACAATCTGTATGCACTGAAGGGTATCAACTGCAAGGATATAGATGGAGATGGACTGAAGGACATCGTCATACTGGGAAAGTACAGTTACGAGAACGATGACGGTGAGATCATCGTGGAGACCGAATATTCCATTTATTATCAGCGGACAGGGGGATTTTCCCCGGATACGGATATCAGAAAGCGATACCAGTGCGGCGACAATGATACAATGGAAATGCTTGTGGAACGGGCAAGAGCCTATTGGGGGTGGAAATCAGAAAATGCTTAAAATATTGATTGTGGATGATGAAAAACCGATTTGTGACCTGATAGATCTGAACCTGTCGTCGGCCGGATACCAGTGTACTTCCGTACAGGATGGACTGGAAGCTATCGACAGAATAGAGAAAGAGAATTATGATCTGATCCTGCTGGATGTGATGCTGCCAGGGGCGGATGGCTATGATATTATGGAATACATACGGCCGCTTGGCGTGCCGGTCATATTTATAACGGCAAAACATGCGGTGAAAGATCGGGTAAAAGGCCTGAAGCTGGGGGCGGATGACTATCTCGTCAAGCCTTTTGACGTAGTGGAACTGGTAGCCAGGGTAGAAGCGGTGCTGCGCCGGTACAATAAGACAGAGCAGCACCTGAGTGTGGGAGACGTGACTGTGGACGTGGAAGCGCGTCGGGTGATAAAGGCCGGAAAGCCGGTGGAACTGACTAACAAAGAATTCGGGCTGCTGGTACTCTTTATGAAAAATAAAAATGTGGCGCTGTTTCGGGAGACGCTGTACGAAAAAGTGTGGGAAGAGGAATATTACGGAGACAGCCGTACACTGGATTTACATGTACAGAGGCTTCGGAAAAAACTGGGCTGGGAGCATAAACTGCTGGCCGTGTATAAAGTAGGCTATCGACTAGAGGTACCCCAATGAAATTTTCGTTGAAGATTTTGCTGAGCATGGTAATTGTCATGGCTCTGGCTCTTGGTTTCAGTGGATTTTATTTCGTCAATTATGTTTTCCAGACATCTCTGGAACGGGAAGTGGGACAGGCGTTGGATGAAGGCAGCATTCTGAGTTTTGCTTTTGAGACGGCTGCTCTCAGTGTGCCTGCGAAATACAGTGCCCTGCCTGACAGCACGGTGGAAGAGATCACGGTCAATCTGGAGACCGGGGGACAGAGTGCGAGACGACTTTTGCGTATTTCTGACGAAAAGAAAACGGTATTGTATGCCAGTGACGGATTTGAGGCGGATTATGCCCTTCTGGAGCAGACGGGTGAGGATATCAAGGCATATCGGGTGATCGTATCAGGGGAAAAATATTATGTGCATACGGGGACGTATGTAAATGCCCTGAACAGAATTCTCTATCTGGAGACGATGCGGGATGTGACGGATGTATTTACGGAGCGGGCTATGGGATTTTCTCTCTATCGCCGGGTGACACTTCTGATGCTCCTTGTGGGAACTGTCATCATGCATCTGATTTCCTCTCTTTTGACGAAACCGATATACCTTCTGACAAAGGCAACGAAACGGATGGCGGCGGGGGATTATGATTACCGGGCAAAACAGGTGAGCCGGGATGAACTGGGACAGCTGACCCGGGATTTTAACAGGATGGCGAAAGCACTTGCCAAAAATATGAAAAAGCTGGAAGAGGAACTGGAGGCAAAAGAAGAATTTATGGGTGCCTTTGCCCATGAGCTGAAGACACCTTTGACGGCGATTATCGGATATGCAGACATGCTCCGGTCTCACAGAATGGATGAGGAAAAGAGCATAATGTCTGCAAATTATATTTATACGGAAGGAAAGAGGCTGGAGGCCATGTCTCTGCGGCTTTTGGATATTATTGTGGCCGGGAAAAATGAAGTGGAACTGCAAAGCAGCCCAGCGGAGGCCGTATTTGATTATCTGAAAGATATGTTTGCCGGAAACAGGAATATGGAGTTTTATTTTGCCTGTCAGCCGGGCGAGATCGTGGCGGAGGTCAATCTGATCAAGACGGTGCTTGTGAATCTGATTGACAATGCCTGTAAAGCTTCCGAACCCGGAGGAAGGATTGAAGTGACGGGTACGGCTCTGGAAAAAGGGTACCGGTTCTCTGTAAGAGACTATGGAATCGGCATCCCGGAAAAGGAAAGGCGCAAAATTACAAAGGCTTTCTATATGGTGGATAAGTCCCGTGCCAGAAGCAAAAACGGAGCGGGTCTTGGTCTGGCACTCTGTGTAAAAATACTGAAAATCCATCACAGCAAATTAAAAATAGAGAGTATAGCTGGAGAAGGTTCCTGTTTCAGTTTTCTGCTTCCGGCAGAGAGACCGGAAGCTGTGAGGAAAACAGCGCCGGAAGCAGAAGATGTGCAACAGGCTGTACCGGGAGCGGAAGCTGTACAGCCGGAAAAGACAGAAACTGTGCAGCAGGGAACGGTTACCTCTCGGCGGGCCGCTGCGGATGAGAAGGGGGAAGGAGGCACAGCGGATGAAATATAGAATGAGAATGACTGCCTTCTTTTTGGCTGCCCTGTTCTCCGTCCTGCTGTCGATCTGGGGACCGGAGGCGCTGGCAAAGTACCAGGACAAGGGTATGCTGGATGAAATTCATGAAGAGACTGTGGAGAAGGCGGGTGCGGGATATCGCTATAAATTGAACACCAATGAGAAGCTGTACATCCTTTCCCGATGTCTGAGCAGCCAGAATCTGCCTGAGACGGAACATAGCGCCATGACCCGGCTGGAGGAGGGAGGAACGTATCAGGAGCTGGAAGGTTCCTACGCCTTTGTGGCAAACTACAGAAGCCCTTCCGAGAGGGAAATTACGGATGAGCAGATTTATGAGACATGTAATACAGCTCTGGCTCTTCTGAAAGAATATGGCATTCTTCCTGAGGAAGTGAGGGAAGTGGAGCCTTCTTCCTATGATGCCACACGCTATTCAGCCATTGACGTGCTGGAACCCAGGAACAATATTGCAGTGTGGAAACTGAGCCTGTCCAACAGCCAGGAAAATGCCAATAAGGAAAACCGGCTGATCGATGCCTATCTGGATGCCAATGACGGGAAGATGTATGAGTTCTATGTGAGGACTCCTCTTCTCTGGGAGGATATCGATACAGATGCGGTGATCGAGAAGTGGGGAGAATATATGGGTCTGGGCAGACCTACAGCCTACGAATCGGATAATCCTCTCCTGGAAACAACGCCATATTTCAAAAAATATGTTTTCCCGGGGATGGGAGAGGAGCGGACGATTGTCACTGTAGGGTTCTATGAGGGAATCAATGAGTTATTTTTGAAAATTTCCAGATGATGCAAATATGATGCAAATTTGATGTGAATAAGATGCAAATATGATGATATTCTGATGCAGCCCCTGTGTAATCTGTATATATCAAGAGAAACAGGGAGTGTCAGAAAATGTACAAAAGAGATCCGTATTTCCGTAAATATTGTCGTAGTTACCGGAGGCGCAAAAAGAGAATCACGCTGCTGAAAAAAGTGTTCAGCTGTTTTCTGTCACTCAGTCTTGTGTGCGCTTCTCTTTACATATGGCACAGTCTGCCGGTACTGGAGGCGTTTGCGGCGCCTGAAAAAGAGTTCACAGAAGTGGAAAAGGCTTTGCTGGGACTTGTAAATGCAGGACAGATGGCGTTCGCAGAGGAAGAAACAGCAGAGGAACCGGAGACCGTACCGGAAGAGCCGGGAGTACCTACTGTATTTCTGGATCCGGGACATGGAGGGGCGGATGAGGGATGCCAGCGGGAAGGTGTTCAGGAAAAAACCATCAACCTTGCCATTGCAAAGATTGTAAAGAGCCAGCTGGAAACGCTTGGTTATCGGGTCATTCTGTCCAGGGAAGAAGATATCTATATGGCAAAAGAGGACAGGGTAAAGGCTGCCAATGATTCCGGAGCTGACATCTATGTGAGTATCCATCAAAATGCGGCGGATGAAACGGATGTGAGTGGTATGGAAGTATGGTATGACGGGACGGATATCACACGGGACAATAAGAGACTGGCACTTCTGATCCGGCAGCAGACGGCCAGAAGTATCGGTACTGCGGAACGGGAGCTGAGAGGGGATGCGGATTTCCATGTGACCGGCAGCACAGTGATGCCGGCCTGTCTGATCGAGACGGGATTTCTCTCCAATGCACAGGAACGGGAACTGCTGATGACGGAAGAATACCAGACGAAGATCGCTTCGGGCATCGTTTCCGGTATCGAGTATTATTTCCATCCAAAGACGATGTATCTGACTTTTGATGATGGTCCTTCTGTGGAAAATACAGGAAGAGTCCTGGATATCCTGAAAGAAAGAGGCGTCAAAGCCACCTTTTTCCTGGTAGGGGAAAATGTGAGAAAAAACCCGGAGATGGCACGCAGGATTGTGGAGGAAGGCCATACGATAGGTATCCACTGTGATGTCCATGACTATGAGACAGTCTATGAAAGTGTAGACAGCTATATAGAGGATTTTGAAGCCGCCTATCAGACGGTCTATGAGGTGACGGGAGTGGAGACGAAGCTGTTCCGTTTTCCGGGCGGCAGCATCAATTCTTACAATCAGGAAGTGAACGAAGCGATCATAGAGGAGATGACTAAGAGAGGATACGTGTACTATGACTGGAATGCCAGTCTGGAGGATGCGGTAGGCGATAAGACGCCGGAAGAGCTCATTGCGAACGGCGTGTCTACGACACTTGGCCGGAAAAAGATTGTTATGCTGGCTCACGATGTAGTATACGGCACGGGAATCTGTCTGGGAGATTTGCTGGACGCTTTGCCGGAGTACAAAATGGAGCCGCTGAGCGAAGAAGTGGAGCCGATACAGTTTTAGGGATGGGATGATTTCATCAGCGCTTCCCTGGACTTACGGATAGGAGAACAGAAGACCCCTGCCCACCGGGGGGATTCTGTTCTCTGTTATTGTCTTTTTCTTTTCATTGCAACTTGGATGAGAAGAAGGTAAAATAAAAAGGACAGCCGCCGGAGGTCCGGGGCTGATAATAGTGACAGAAGATGAAAGGGAAGGTTATGGCAATCATATTTCATGAAAAAGGCAGAGAGTTTCATCTGTTTAACAAAGAAGTGAGTTATCTGATGCGCATTATGGAAAACGGCCAGATGGAGCATCTTTATTATGGCCGGGGGCTCAGGGATAAAGAGGAGTTCGGTTATCTGCATGAGGAAATGCAGCGTTCTCTGATGGCAGTCTGTATGCCGGAGCCTTCCGTATTGTCCATGCAGTATACGAGGCAGGAATATCCTTCTTATGGAACAGGGGATTACAGGAGTCCGGCTTTTACGATCATACAGGAAAACGGCAGCAGAATCGTGAATTTTACGTATGTTTCCCATGAGATTTTCGGTGGTAAGAAATCACTTGCACCTCTCCCGGCCACTTATACGGAGAAGGAAGAGGAAGCGCAGACACTGGAAATCACTCTGCACGACGATGTGATCGATACAGATATGGTACTTTCCTATACGATCTATGAGGACTATCCGGTGATCACAAGAAATGTCCGCTTTGTTCACAGAGGCGGCGGGAAAATCGTGTTGGACCGGGCACTGAGCATGAGCATGGAATTTATGGATATGGACTATGAGCTGGTCCATCTGGCTGGGGCGTGGGCCAGGGAACGGTATGTGAAGACGAGGAAACTGGAAATGGGCATTCAGGCCGTTCAGAATCTGTCAGGGACAGGAAGCAGTGGAGAACACAACCCTTTTATCGCTCTGAAAAGACCCCATACGACGGAGAATCAGGGAGAGGTATATGGATTCAGCTTTGTGTACAGTGGCAATTTTCTTGCCCAGGTGGAAGTATCCCCTTTTGACATGACGAGAGTGATGATGGGAATCCACCCGGAAGGATTTGCCTGGGAACTGAAACAGGGAGAAAGTTTCCAGACCCCGGAGACAGTGATGGTCTACAGTAACAGGGGACTGAACGGAATGAGCCAGGCATATCACAGGCTGTACCGGACACGGCTTATACGGGGAAAGTGGAGAGATCAGGCGCGGCCCATTCTTTTAAATAACTGGGAGGCTACTTACTTTGATTTTGACGAAGAGAAGCTTCTGGAAATAGCAAAAAGGGCAAAAGAGGCAGGCGTGGAACTTTTCGTACTGGATGACGGATGGTTTGGTAAGAGAAATGACGACTACAGCAGTCTGGGAGACTGGTATGTCAATCTGAAGAAGCTTCCCGGAGGCATTTCCGGCCTGTCGGCAAAAATAGAAGCACTGGAGATGAAATTCGGCCTATGGGTGGAGCTGGAGATGGTAAATGAGGACAGTGATCTCTATCGGGCGCATCCTGACTGGATCATCGGAGCGCCTGGGCGTTTTCAGTCCCATGGACGGCATCAGTATGTCCTGGATTTTTCCAGAAAAGAAGTAGTGGACTGTGTTTATGAAATGATTGCCAGGGTAATCAGAGAATCTTCGATTTCTTATATAAAATGGGACATGAACCGATATATGTCTGAGCCCTACAGCAGAGGAGCGGAAGCGGGAGAACAGGGAAAAGTAATGCACCGGTATATTCTGGGTGTCTATGACCTGTATACGAGGCTTACGGAAGAATTTCCCGATATTTTGTTTGAATCCTGTGCCAGTGGCGGTGCCAGATTTGACCCGGGTATGCTCTATTTCGCACCCCAGACATGGACAAGCGATGATACGGATGCCGGAGAGCGAATGAAAATCCAGTATGGTACTTCCTTTGTCTATCCCCTTGTGAGCATGGGCTGTCATGTGTCGGCCGTGCCGAACCATCAGCTTCAGAGGATGACACCACTGGAAACCCGGGGAAATGTAGCCTGTTTCGGTGCTTTCGGATACGAGTTGGATTTGAATCTTCTCAGTGGCCGGGAGATGGAAGTGGTGAAACGGCAGATTGCATTTGTCAAGAAATACAGAGAACTGATTCAGATAGAGGGAGATTTCTATCGGCTGCGCAGTCCTTTTGAAGGAAATGATACGGCATGGCTCGTGGTATCCCGGGACAGGACGCAGGCAGTAGCAGGGTTTTATCAGCGGCTGAATAAAACAAATGCATCCTGGCTGCGCCTGCAGCTTCAGGGGTTGGAAGAAGATATGCTGTATGAAGTGAGCTGTGATGTGACGCCAGTGAGTATTTATGACGAAGAACGGGCAGGATTGGACGGAAACGGGCAGGAAAAGGAGCAGGTTAAAAAATACAGGGCATACGGTGCAGAACTCATGTATGCCGGAATACCCGTTGACAGAAGAGATCTGGACCGGAAAGGCGGAGATTTCGCCTCTTTGATTTATACCATCACAAAGTGCATATAATGAAACAATAAAATAAATCCGGGTGTACAGATGGAAGGAATCAAATATACTTACGGGGAAACGATAAAAGCCATTGACAGGCTGATGCTCTACTATCCTTTTGTGGAAAAGATAACGATTGGAAACAGCGTGATGGGAAAGGAGATTCCCGCCCTGAAAATCGGGACAGGAAATACCCAGGTATGTTACAGTGGCGCGTTCCATGCAAATGAATGGATTACCGTGCCGGTTTTACTGCGATTTGCAGAGGAGTTTGCCGCCGCCGCTGCTGCGGGAGAGAGCTTATATGGAGTGGACGGCAGATGGCTGTACCAACAGGTGTCCTGTTATTTGATACCACTGCTGAATCCAGACGGAGTGGACCTGGTGACGGGCGGGCTGACAGAGGGAAGCTATTATGAGCAGGCGAAAGCGATTGCCGCCGCCTATCCTGAGATTCCTTTTCCTGACGGCTGGAAGGCCAATATTGACGGCGTGGATTTGAATTTACAGTTTCCGGCGGACTGGGAGCTGGCGAAGGAGATCAAATTCAGTCAGGGTTATCGCAGTCCGGCGCCAAGAGACTATGTGGGAGTGGCACCTCTGACTGCACCGGAGAGCAGGGCAATCTATGAATTTACGATGGCCCATGATTTTTCTCTTATTCTGGCCTATCATACCCAGGGAGAGGTCATTTACTGGAAATATAAGGATCTGGAGCCGCCTCATTCCAGGCAGATTGCAGATTATTTTGGGCAGGTCAGCGGGTATACAGTGGAAGAGACCCCCTATGCTTCCGGTAATGCGGGGTATAAGGACTGGTTCATTTTGCAGTATGACAGGCCGGGATATACGATCGAGGCGGGATATGGTGAAAATCCGTTACCGATAGAAGATTTTCCCGATATATACAGACGCAATACTGGTATCCTGACAGGAGGAATGACGCAAATACTGCAATTTCTGTGATGGCAGAGAGGGAACTGACGGATGGAGAAAAAGATGGGATTGCTGGAGCCGATACGGGGGATTGACGGGATCAGAAACGGAGAACAGGAAATAAAATGCAGGAGAAGCTGACAAAATCAGATATCAGAAAAATACAGGAAGAGATCGAATACCGCAGACTGGAAGTGCGTCCGCGGCTGTTGGAAGAAGTAAAGGAGACGAGAGCCCATGGAGATCTGAGTGAAAATTTTGAATACCATGCGGCGAAACGGGAGAAAAATAAAAACGAGAGCCGTATCCGTTATCTGGAAAGAATGCTTCGAACGGCTCAGGTCATCGATGACAGTTCCAGAGAAGACGAAGTGGGCATGAACAATACGGTGGAAATATTGTTTGAAGAAGAGGGGACTGTGGAGGAATACAGAATCGTCACAAGTGTCAGGGGAGATTCCCTGCACAATCTGATCAGTATCGAATCGCCCCTTGGCAGGGCGCTGCTTGGACACAGGGCGGGAGACCGGGTAGAAGTGAAGGTCAACGACAGTTACAGCTATCCGGTAGTAATTCAGAAAATCGTCAATACGAAAGACGATTCCGGGGACAGAATACGAAGCTACTGAGGCACTAAAAAATAGGGAAAAAGGGATGAATCATCCCACTGTAAGTATGCATAGTTTACCTCTTGCTGGGTATACTGGAGGTTGTAAAAATATTACAACCAAAATGGTAAGAGAGGTGCACGTGTATGATTTTGACAGAAAAAGAAGCAACAAGTATCAAAGATCTCCAGACACAGGAAGAGACTTGTATCAAAAAGTATGAAAAGTACAGCCAGCAGGCGCACGATACAGAATTAAAAGACCTGTTTCAGACACTAAAACGGGATGAGCAGGAACATTATAATTCCCTTGGACAGGTGCTGAAGGGAAGCGTACCTTCCTGCAACTGCAACGACAGCTCCGGCAGAGACTATAACCCGAAGAGAACTTACGACCAGATGACGAACTCTCAGGAAAAGCAGGAAGACTGTTTCCTGGCTACGGACTGTATCGGAACGGAAAAGCTTGTATCTTCCGAGTACAATACGGATGTGTTTACCTGCGGTGATTCTCAGGTGCGCAAGCTGCTTGCAGATATCCAGATCGAGGAACAGAATCATGCGGAGATGCTGTATAAGTATAAACAGGTCAACGGTATGAAGTAACAAGCAGAGAGGTTCGCAGGGAAGGGGCTGCCAGGAAGGAAGGCCCCTTTTTACATATAGAGTTCGGGTGTTAAAAGGGTATGTTTTTGAATTGGTTCGGTAAATTGCACAAATATTTCTGTGACAGTGACTTGACGGAAGACATTTGTATTTCTTAGTGTTCCGTAAACGATCAGCAGTTTTCAGACATGGATGTCTGAAAAAGGCCCGCTCTTGCCTGGATGGCAAGTCGGGCCGTCTGCGTCGGGAATTCTTTTTGATGTCGGGACACTTAGATAATACAATGTCTGTAGTCTGGAACTGGAATAGAAAATTTGTGCAAGTTGCCGACCAACAATAAAAACAATCCCTTTTGACACCGTAACCCATATGAGGAAAGAAATCATAAGAAAGGAAAGGATACATATGAAACTTATTTTTATCAGACACGGGGAACCGGACTATAGCAGCGATACGCTGACGGAAAAGGGACGGCGGGAAGCGGCATTCCTGGGAGAGAGAGTAAAGGACTGGAAGGTGGACGGTTTTTATGTGTCCTGTCTGGGCCGCGCCAGGCAGACAGCGGAGCCGCTGGAAAAGGTACTGGGCAGAAAGGCCATTGTGCTGGACTGGCTGCAGGAATTCCGTGGCAAGGTTGACAGCAAATACAGTGTGAAAAACGGTCTTCCCTGGGACTTTGCTCCTTCTTTCTGGACCGGATACCCGGAGCTGTTTGATAAGGACAGATGGTATGAATCGAAAGTGATGGGGCCGTGCGCCGGAGCACCTTCTGTCAAAGATGTGTATCTGGAAACTTGCCGGGAGCTGGACAATTTGCTGAAAAAATGGGGTTATGAACGGGAGAAAGGCTATTATAGAGTGACCGGAAACAGAGATGTGACCCTTGTGCTCGTATGCCACATGGGGATTACTTTCATCATGCTTTCCTATCTGCTGGGTATGGCCTTTCCCACACTCATACACGGCTGTTTTCTGCCGCCCACCTCGGTCACGGCAGTGTGTAGTGAAGAGGTGGAAGCGGGAATTGCCCATTTCCGGTGTCAGGGAATGGGGGATGTGCGGCATCTACATAAAAACGGAGAGCCCATCTCTGACTGTGGCTATTTTACAGAAGTATTTCAACAGTAGAGGGCAGGGAAGATATATCTGTAGTTTAAATATTAAATAGTAAAAGATACCCTTGTTCACTGAGGGTAGTTGCTTATTGTAATAAAGAGGATTGAGACAACAAAAATATTCTTGATTAAGATGAAGAGGTAAGCACATGTTTATGCTTGGATTATTAAATGCCATATCTAACATATTGAAACAGTAATTTCACCCGATATTAAAATTTATCAGGATGCAAAGTCTGTTTTAAAAGTGCTGGAGAGGATGGCAGGAGCAGTACACTTGGTTTTCGAGGAAGCAGGGAAAGTATACGAGCCAATGTTTTTAAAAAACGTGAAGATTTTACCGGAAGATTTGTTTGAGTTGGATATTAGGAATATCTATGGCAATAGACAGAAAATTGTCGTTGGAATTGAAAGGATATTCATAAAGAAAGATTTGTCCTTTATGATGGATACAAGGGTAATAGTCAATCAGCCCAATAATGTACTTATATTTACAAACTTGGATAAGGCTCTCCAATCTATAGACAAGCTAATATGTATAAGTGGTATATATGGTGTTCGATTTGAGCAGACTGGAGGTTGTTTAGATGTCAGAAAGTCAGAATATTGAATATAAGGAGTCCTGGAGGACGGAATACTTGAAATGGGTGTGTGGTTTTGCGAACGCTCAGGGCGGGACAATTTATATTGGGATAGACGATGCTGGAAAAGTTGTCGGTGTGAAAGAGATAAAGAAATTGATGGATGATATTCCAAATCAAATCCAGTCAGGGCTTGGTATTATCGCTGATGTCAATAGACGGACAAAAGACGGTCTGGAATATATTGAAATTAAAGTGAACTCCAGTACCTATCCAGTCAACTATCATGGGGAATACCATTATCGAAGCGGCAGTACGAAGCAGCAGCTTCAGGGAGCTGCTTTGACGGAATTTATTAGAGAAAAAACGGGTTATTTGTGGGATGCAGTTCCTGTTGATAACATAGGTGTGGATGACCTTGACCGAAGCAGTTTTGATATATTCCGCAGGGAAGCTGTTCGGAAAAAAAGGATGGAAAAAGGGGATTTGGATATTCCAAACGAAGAACTTCTTGACCATCTTGATCTTCTGGTAGACGGAAAACTGAAACGTGCGGCAGTCATGCTTTTTTATCGTAAACCGGGGCGGATTATAACAGGATGCTATGTAAAAATTGGAAAGTTTGGTGAGGGTTCGGACCTGCAATATCAAGATACAGTGGAAGGGTCTTTGTTCAGCATTGCCGACAGGGTGATTGACTTGATTTACACGAAATATTTAAAAGCGGCAATTACCTATGAGCATGACGTGCGGGTGGAGACATACCCATTTCCCCGTGAGGGTGTAAGGGAGGCTATTTACAATGCCTTGGGGCATAACAACTATGCAGCCAGTATTCCAATCCAGATTCGGATTGAAGACGATGCAATGTATATTAGCAATAGCTGTATCCTGCCAAAAAGCTGGACGGTGGAGACGCTGATGAAGCCCCATAAATCAGAGCCGTTCAATCCGTCTATCGCTAATGCATTTTATCGTGCCGGATATATAGAAAGCTGGGGACGTGGTATTCAAAAGATTTGTGAAGTCTGTAGAGAACTTGGCACAGCAGATCCGGAGTATACAGTATTGGGTGATGATCTTACTGTGAAGTTTACTGCCCTTGAAAACGCTAAAGTATCAGACTTTAAAATTCCAAAGTATCAAACTGATACTTTGGGTGATACTTTGGACAAAAAAATTTATGCACTGTTGAGGGAGAAGCCCAATATTACACAAAATGAAATGGCGGCATATTTTGGCGTATCGACTCCATCCATAAAACGGGCGATGAAGAAACTTCTTGAGGGAGGACATGTTGTTCGTATAGGAGGCAGACGATACGGATACTGGGAAATAAAATAATTACGTATTTATGATGAAGTAAGATTTTCGACTATTTTATGGTAATCAAGGAGAAAAGAAGAAACCAATGAATCGGATTTGTATTGGTCTCCTGGCCCATGTGGATGCAGGAAAGACAACGTTATCGGAAAGTCTGTTGTACGAAAGCGGCGTTCTGCGCAGGCGGGGCCGGGTGGACAACGGGGACGCCTTTCTGGATACCTATGCGGTGGAAAAGGAGCGGGGGATTACGGTCTTTTCCAAACAGGCAGTTATAAAGGGAGAAAGCAGGGATATCGTACTGATGGATACGCCAGGGCATGTGGATTTTTCGGCGGAGATGGAACGGACTTTGCAGGTAATAGACGGTGCTGTCCTGGTAATAAGCGGCCTGGACGGGCTGCAGGCCCATACCCGGACGCTCTGGAAGCTGCTGGAGAAGTATGGCATACCGGCGCTGCTGTTTATCAATAAAATGGACTTGCCCACAGCCCAAAAGGATGAACTGATGAGAGAGATCCGGGAAAATTTCGGGGAAGGCTGTGTGGATTTTACGAAAAGAGAGGGCGGACAGTTCTGGGAGGCGGTGGCTGTCTGCCAGGAATCCGCTCTGGATATGTATCTGGAGACGGGCAGTGTGTCAGATCAGCTGATGAGACAAATGGTGAAAAGCAGAAAGCTTTTTCCCTGCTATTTTGGTTCTGCACTGAAACAGGATGGCATCCGGGAATTTCTGGAAGGTATCCAGATGTATCTGGAGCCTCCTGACTATCCAAAGGCATTTGGGGCAAGGGTCTATAAGATCGGCAGGGACGGGCAGGGAGTGCGGCTGACTTATTTGAAAGTGACCGGCGGGAAGCTTTCCGTGAAGGATACGATATGCTGGCAGACGGAAAACGGCGTGACAGAGGAGAAGATCAATCAGCTCAGACTGTACTCCGGGGCGAAATATGAGGTATTGCAGGAGGCGGAGGCAGGCAGTGTAGTGGCGGTAACAGGACCGGAACATACCTTTATCGGACAGGGGCTTGGAAAGGAAGCAGGCCGTTGGCTGCCTGTTCTGGAGCCGGTGCTCTCCTACCAGATGTATCTGGAAGAAGGCTGTGATATGGGGACGGCGATACAGAAACTGAAACAGCTGGGGGAGGAAGAACCGGATCTGCATATCGTATGGGAAGAAGAGGAAAAGCAGTTACAATTGAAACTGATGGGGGAAGTGCAGACGGAAATATTGCAGCGGCGGATTCAGGAGCGGTTTGGAATGCAGGTCTCTTTCGGCCCCGGAAATATTGTATACAAAGAGACGATAGAAAATACGGTGGAAGGCGTGGGGCACTTTGAGCCGCTGCGCCATTATGCGGAAGTGCACCTCCTGCTGGAACCGGGAGAGCCAGGCAGCGGGATGCAGTATACCAGTACCTGCAGCGAGGATGTACTGGACCGGAACTGGCAGCGGCTTATATTGACCCATCTGGGAGAACGGGAACACAAAGGGGTGCTCACCGGCAGCGGCCTTACGGATGTGAAGATCACTCTTGTGGCGGGAAAGGCTCATTTGAAGCATACGGAAGGCGGCGACTTCCGGCAGGCTGTGTACCGGGCCGTGCGGCAGGGTCTGATGCAGGCGCGGAGTGTGCTTTTGGAGCCCTATTATGATTTTATACTGGAAGTGCCGGACACGATGACGGGCCGGGCCATGACCGATCTGGAGCGGCTGCATGCCACATCTTTTCAGCCGGAAATGGAAAAGGGGATGGCCGTTATCCGCGGAAGCGGGCCGGTGATCTGCCTGCAATCCTATCAGAAAGAGGTAATTGCCTATACAAAAGGAATGGGGCGGCTGACCTGTACCCTGAAAGGATATGGCAGATGTCACAATACGGAAGAAGTGCTGGCCGGGAGAGGATATGACCCGGAGCGGGACGTGAGAAATCCGTCCGCCTCTGTTTTTTGTGCCCATGGTGCGGGATTTATCGTGCCCTGGGACGAGGTGAAAAATCATATGCATCAACCGTCCGTTCTGGAACGGAGCCGGGAGCTGTCGGAAGAAGAAATCAGAAGCCGGGCAGAGGCAGGCAGCAGGAGGCAGCCGGATTTAGCTATTGGTACGGAAGAGATCGACGCCATCCTGAAAAAGGTCTCCCATGCCAACAGAAAGGAAGAAAGTGGCCGGAAAAGGGGATTCGGCCGGAAAAGAACGATGGAAGCGGGAAAAACGTATCCATCGGGAGAAAGCACTGCCTTTCAGGCAGGCGGGAAGGAAGCACATACTAGAGTGTATCGTCCGCCGGAAAAAAAGCAGGAATATCTTCTTGTGGACGGTTATAATATCATATTTGCCTGGAAAGAATTAAAAGAACTGGCCGAGACGAGTCTGGACGGCGCCCGGGGCAGACTTTTGGATATCCTGTGTAATTACCAGGGAATACGAAGTTGCGAGCTGATCGTCGTATTTGATGCTTATCGACTGGAAGGACATAGGGAAGAGGCGATGGATTATCACAACATCCATGTGATCTATACGAAAGAAGCGGAAACCGCAGATATGTTTATTGAGAGATTCGCCCATGAAAATGCCGGAAAATATCGTGTCAGCGTGGCTACTTCCGATGGGTTGGAGCAGATTATCATCAGAGGGGCAGGCTGTGAGCTGATCTCAGCCAGAGAACTGGAGGAGGAGGTCCGGCTGGCAAATGAAAGGATACTTCAGGAATATGAGGTACAAAACGAAAAGAGTCGACTTTATCTTTCAGACGTCTTTCCCGAGTTGGATTAAAGTGATTTCGTTCTTTAACATTTCTTTGAACACGTCCACCAAATTCCGATTGAGGGAAAACAGGCAGGTAGAATCTTCACCATCAGAGATTCTGCCTGTGAGCACTTTGACGGAATCTACGATCAGCCGTATCTGGTCGTCCCCCTTGTGAATGACATAGGAAGTGGCGCCGGTAAGCGTACAGGGAGCATCGGAGAGAATGACGACTCTCTTTTCCTCTTCCAGCTGCTGCAGGAGATAAGGCTGTATCTGAGATAGTATCGTACCCGGTACGGAAATATAGAGTCGCTGTTTTGTCTCCTGTATCATATGGATGAGTTTATCCATGATCTGCCGGGTGCCCCGTATGGTAATATAGCCCTGCATTTCTGTTTTCCGCCGGGGCAGCCGGGAAAGCAGGCTTTGCTGCCTGGACTGGAGGCGGCGGATCATATTGCCGCTGAACTCTTCGAAGGGGACAGCGATATAGCGTACTACATTTTCTTCCATGATATAGGCGGCTCCCTTTTCCACAAGCCCTGCCAGGGCGGTATACGTATTGGAACGGGAAATGCCGGTCAGTTTGGCGGCTTCATAGCCGGTACTTTCTCCGTGGGTGAGGAGGGTCAGGTACAGATTGGCTTCCTGCCTCGTCAGTCCGAAATGCAAAAGCTCTTCCGTAATGGGATACATAGGCAACTCCTTTCAGGAACACTATGAATGAAAAAACCGGTTTTGTCAAGTAAAACAGGGAATACTATAGTATTCCTAAAAGATACTAATATTGTGGAAAACAGGATTGACAGATAGGAGTGGGTATGGCATGATGTATGGTAGCGAGAAAGAATCGCGCTTGGCACGATTCGCCGCGCGCGAGCTGCGCATCTATATTTGGTTCTATAGGAAATTGCGGAGAAATCTCCTGTAGAACAAAGATTACAGAAGAAAGGATGTATAATAAAGATGGAAAAGAAGCCCTTTGTGACACTTGCCCAGGTAGAGGAGATGGTAAAGGAATACCCCACTCCCTTTCATTTATATGACGAAAAGGGAATCCGGGAAAATGCAAGGCGCCTGCAGGAAGCTTTTGCATGGAATAAAGGATTTCGGGAATATTTTGCAGTGAAGGCGACGCCTAATCCCTTTTTGATGCAGATTCTGAAGGAAGAGGGGATCGGCGTGGACTGTTCTTCCTATACAGAGCTCTATCTGTCGGATAAAGTGGGATTTCATGGAGATGAAATCATGTTTTCTTCCAATGTGACACCGGAGGAAGATTTCAGGCTGGCAGCCGATCTGGACGCAATCATTAATTTTGACGATATTACCCATCTGAAATTTTATGAGAAGCTGGCTCCCTTCCGGGAGACGATGTGCTGCCGTTACAATCCGGGAGGAGACTTTTCCATTCACAATCAGATCATGGACACGCCCCAGGATGCCAAATATGGCATGACAAAAGCGCAGATCATAGAGGCTTTTTCCTATATGAAGGAAAAGGGTGTAAAGCATTTCGGGCTCCATGCTTTTCTGGCAAGTAATACGACAACGGAAGCGTATTATCCCAAATTGGCCGGAATTCTGTTTCAGCTTGCGGTGGAGCTGAAACAGGAACTTGGTATCCATATGGCTTTTGTCAATCTGTCCGGTGGCGTGGGGGTACCTTACAGACCGGAGGAAGAACCCTGTGATATTATGGCCATCGGTGAAGGGGTGCGGAAAGCCTATGAAGAAATTCTCATACCGGAAGGAATGGGAGATCTTGCAATCTATACAGAGCTTGGCCGTTTCATGCTGGCTCCCTATGGCTGCCTCGTGACGAAAGCCATTCACGAGAAACATATTTATAAAGAATATATCGGTGTGGATGCCTGCGCCGCCAACCTGATGCGTCCGGCGGTGTATGGGGCATACCACCATATTACGGTGCTTGGAAAAGAGGATGCGGCTGCAGATCATGTGTATGACATTACAGGAGGATTGTGTGAGAACTGTGACAAGTTTGCCATCGACCGTCCGCTTCCGGAAATTGCCATTGGCGACTATCTCATCATACACGATACGGGTGCCCATGGATTTTCTATGGGATATAACTATAATGGAAAATTGCGGAGTGCGGAAATCCTGCTGAAAGAAGACAGTAGTACCCGGCTCATCCGCAGGGCGGAAACAAAGGAAGACTACTTTGCTACGCTGGACCTGGAGCATGGGTTTACAAGATAGGAGTGGAATCTATGGAAAATATGCCGAAGACAGGGCTTTTTGAGAATATGCCAATTCCCCGGGCCGTTGCCAAACTGGCAATACCCACGATCATCAGTTCTCTCGTTATGGTCATTTATAATATGGCCGACACGTATTTCGTGGGAATGGTAAATGATCCGATACAGAATGCGGCCGTTGCCCTGGCGGGGACGGTGCTTCTCGCATTTAATGCAGTCAATAACCTGTTTGGTGTGGGAAGTTCCAGCATGATGAGTCGGGCGCTGGGACGAAAGGACTATGAGACGGTCTACAGAAGCAGTGCCTTTGGGTTTTATTCGGCTCTGTTGTGCGGCATTCTATTTTCCATACTCTGCAGTGTATTCCAAAATCCCTTACTGGTTCTGCTGGGAGCAGATGCCGAGACAGCGACAGCTACCGGAGCTTACCTGAAATGGACGGTAAATCTGGGCGCTACTCCTGCTATTTTAAATGTGGTAATGGCATATCTCGTCCGCTCGGAGGGAAGCACGCTCCACGCCAGTGTGGGTACTATGAGCGGCTGTCTGCTGAATATCGTGCTGGATCCGTTGTTTATCCTCCCCCAGGGTCTGAATATGGGAGCAGCCGGAGCAGCTCTCGCCACGTTTCTTTCAAATTGTGTGGCTTGTCTCTATTTTTTTGTATTTCTGTTTCTCAAGAGGGGGAATACCTATGTGTGCATCCATCCAAAGATGTTTCGACCGGAGCGGTCAGTGGTATTGGGCGTATGCGGCGTGGGAATACCCGCTTCGATTCAGAATCTCCTGAATGTGACGGGGATGACGATTCTGAACAATTTTACTTCAGTGTTTGGTGCGGGAGCAGTGGCGGCAATGGGAATAACCCAGAAGGTCAATATGGTTCCCATGTATATCGCCATGGGACTTTCTCAGGGTATTATGCCGCTGATCAGCTATACCTATGCCAGCGGCAATCATAAACGGATGAAAGATACCCTTTTATTTTCCATGAAAGTGACACTTGCTTTTATCTTCGTTATGGCGGCCGTATTTTACTTCGGAGCCGGGCAGTTGATACAGTTGTTTATGAAAAACGAAGAGGTGGTGTCATACGGGACGAGATTTCTGCGCGGTTTCTGCCTGGGTCTGCCTTTTCTGTGCGTGGACTTTATTGCAGTGGGCGTATTTCAGGCGGTAGGAAAGGGAAAAGAGGCCCTTATATTTGCCGTGATGCGGAAAATCATACTGGAAATTCCCGCGCTCTATGTGCTGAACTATATATTCCCTCTCTATGGACTTGCTTATGCCCAGTTTACGGCCGAATTTGTCCTTGCCATAGCGGCGGTCATAGTGCTGCTCAGAATGTTTACACAGCTGCAGAAGCAGAAATAATATTCGAATGGGCGCGGGCTGAACATAATTTTTGATAAAAAACAGCAGCGTGAATCGTATGGGGAGTTACGGCTCCTGTTCGGGCGTGTAGATCATACTGATGCCCTGGAGCAGAGCGGACTCATCGATCTGACCTACCGCTGCAGTGACGATATTACCGTCTTTATCTATGAAGACAGTGGCAGGCAGGGAGCTGACACCATAGACATAGGATGCCTCCAGCTCTGTATCATAATAGACAGGAAAGGTATAGCCTTCTTCGTCGATCAGTTCTTTTGCCTTTTCTTTTGTTTCCCGCATCCCGTCAGTAGCATTGATCATCAGAAAGACTACGTCGTCGCCCAGCTGTTCATGAACGGTATGGAAAGCAGGCAGTTCCGCTTTGCAGGGAGGACACCAGCTTGCCCAGAAATTGATAACGACGGGCTTGCCCTGGAAATCTGAAAACTTTATGACATTTCCGTCATAATCTGTGACAGAAAAATCAGGGGCAGGTAATACTTCTGTCGTCTGGGAGGGAGCACTGTCTGTTTCCTGTTCAGTAGCGGTATTCTCTGTATTGACTGTCTGAGTCTGACTGGTTTTATCGGCAGACAGCTCATTGTCCGGGGTAAAGCTGCCGGACAGTGAGTGGTAGAGCCATGCACTGCCTCCCAGGAGGATGACAAATCCAAGGATGCCAAGAGTAAGTTTTAATTTTGAATTCATATAGAAACCCCTTTCTTTGTGCCATAGTAAATTGCTCCAAAATTATCTGTGGCATAATAGTATGGATGTTTTGTTTTCAGAATGTGAGCCATGTGAGAAAGTATCCCATCCATCCGGTCATCATCAGGATGCCAACGATAACGAGAAGCCCTCCTGACAGGAGATTGATGATGCGATAGTGGGCCTTTATCCACTGGAAAGCTGTTTTCAGCCTGTGGATCAGGACAGCACTGATGATAAAAGGGATGCCAAGTCCCATGGAGTAAAATAGGAGCATAAGCATGCCCTCTATGGCAGAGCCCTGTTGGGATGCCAGCATGAGAGCGGAGCCCAGAAAAGCGCCAACGCAGGGAGTCCATCCGATCGAAAAGACAATACCGAACAAGACAGAAGAGAAAAAGCCCATTTCTTTTATATGGAGTTCTTTCCGGTAAGTTCTGTTCAGTAGATCGATTTGAATCAGGCCAAGGAAATTCAGACCAAATAAAATAACGATCAGACCTGTAATGATATTGACTACACTGGTATATTGCCGAAGAAACAGTCCGATACTTCCGGCAAAAGCACCCAGTATGAGAAAGACAACAGTAAAACCGCACACAAAGCCGATGGCATTTTTCAGGGTACTGTTGGTTTTTTCACCGCCGCTTCCTCCGGCAAAAAAAGAGAGATAGACAGGCAGCATCGGCAACAGACAGGGCGAGATAAATGTTATGATTCCTTCTAGTAAAGATAAAATATATTGCATGATAATCTCCGATTTCGTTGACAATGATTTCCGTAGTGATGGCAGATTAAAGTGTTACTTTTTCAAAATCTGAAGCAGGGTGTTTACAGAGCGGGCAAATAAAGTCCGCAGGCAGATCTTCCCCGTCATAGGTATAACCGCAGACAGTGCAGCGCCATACTGTTTTCCCGGTGGCAGCAGACTGCTGAGGCTTGGGTTTGATATGAGATTGGTAATAGGCGTAGGAAGCCGATGGGATGTCTGACAATACTTCCATGTCTTTTACAGCGGCAATAAACATGGTGTGACTTCCCAGGTCAATTTCCTGTTCCACGCAGGCACTGATATAACCATTCGTTCCGGTCGTGATATAGTAAAGACCATTTTCGCTGCGTTTGCAGTCACTGTAGTCGGCGAATTTGTCTACTGTCCGCCCGGACTGGAATCCAAAATGCTGAAAAAGCGAAAAGCTTGCAGCTTCACTGATAATAGATATGTTGAATTGTTTGCTTTCCCGGATGAGATCGTGGGTAAAGTTAGATTGATTGACGGTGATGCTGATGCGGTTTGGCTCGGATGTGACCTGTCCGGCGGTATTGATGATACATCCGCTGTCTTTCTCTCCAAGTCGGGAAGTCAGAACGAAAAGGCCATAAGTCAGTTTATAAACGGTTTTGTTGTCCATTTTTTTCCTCCATCTATTATTATATAAGTGATATAAAAGTATAGATCGCACTGTGGCAGATTGGAAATATGTCGCTAAAGCGACCTGCCACAGGCGGAAAATCCTGCGATGCTGGATTCTTTTTTCTAGGGTCAGGTCATAGCAGCGCCGTCCACGTGCAATACAACGCCAGTGACATAATCGGCCAGATCGCTTGCCAGATACAGATAGGCGTTGGCAATATCCGAAGGCTCACCCACGCGGCCCAGAGGAATGCCGGCGGAAACTCTCTCGAACATTTCCTTGGGCAGAGCGGCTACCATATCCGTCCTCGTAACGCCTGGAGCCACTGCATTGACACGAATATGATCTTTTGCAAGCTCTCTTGCCAGAGAATGCGTCAGGCCATTCACTGCAAACTTGGTAGTAGGATAACCGCAGCCGGAAGGCTGGCCGTATTTACTCACCATGGAGCTGGTACTGATAATGACGCCTCCCCCCTGTTCTTTCATGATTCTGGCAGCGGCCTGCGAGCAGACGAACACGGACTTCAGATTGATATCCAGGATTTTGCTGAATTCTTCCAGTGTGTAATCATAAATGCTCGTCCGGGAAGAGATACCGGCATTGTTCGCCAGGATATCAATGCTGCCGAACCGCTCTTTCACTGCTGCGAAGTCCCTGGCTACCGCTTCCGGGTTGCACAGATCGGGACAGATTCCCATGATACGGTCTGCATAATCCGGCAGCTTTGTCAGTGCTGCATCTACGGTTTCCTGCCGGGAACCGCCGATGGCAACATTTGCTCCGTTTTCCAGATACTTTTTTACGATGGCGAAACCGATGCCCCGTGTTCCTCCGGTTACGATAGCTGTTTTTCCTTTTAACATGTTATTTTCCTCCATAAATTTCGATCGCACTGCGGCGGAGCGGGAACAATTGCTTCGTAGTTCCGCATGCGCGATTCTTTTTTATATTTTCCTGCAATTTGGACAAAGATAGTATACTTTCAGATCATAAGACAGATAACTTTCCCCCAGGCGGTCACGCAGGGATGCTGTCAGATCCTTCAGGGAAATATCGGCTATTTCTCCGCACTGCCTGCAAATCAAATGGTCATGTCTGCCTGTCCTGTCATAAAATTCCGGCATACCTTCTAAGGTAATCTTACGAATGAGACCGGATTCCCACAGTTTATTCAGATTATTATATACTGTTGCCAGGACCACTTTCGGATACTCTTTTTTCAGTAATTCAAATATATGACCTGCAGTCAGATGCATCGACGAAGTATGAATAATGTGATAAATTGCCTTTTCGTATTTTGTCATAAAGTCGTTATCCTGTTTTCCAAAAACTAAATGAAATTATTAATACCATCATTGTCTTTTACTTTTTGTTCCATAAATCTTTCCCTGCAATTAGAATTATTCTAATACTATTATATAGATTCTAAATATTATGTCAAGAGAGAATAGGAGGGAGACAGGTCTGTTATTCAGGTTTTAGAAATTTCAGAATATGAAGCCGACAGGATAGTCGGCCTCATTTTTGATGCGCAGCTAGCGAAGAGGAATGCTGCTTCAAAGCGCAGCGCGCGTCGAATCCTGCGAAGCAGTATTTTTATAAATACAATAATAATTTATTGAAATGCGATAAAAATATATTGACAGTATATTTCCATGGTGATATAGTGTACCCATAAACGATATGAAATATCTGGAAAATCATAAGTGGGATTGGAGGAGGTTGCTATGAGTCAGAAGGACCTGGTAAATTCGCTCAAGGCAGTGATTATCGGAGTCGGCCTGTGTGGGCTGGTTATTTATTTTTATTTCCTTCCTGTCTGGGGGAAGGCTATACTGCAATATGCACCGGAATATGCCCATTGCTATTTTCCCTGGATGCTGTTTCTCTGGATTACAGCGGTGCCATGTTATCTTGTGCTGCTGTGCGGCTGGAAAATTTCAGTGGAAATCGGAAAAGACAATTCATTTTCTGCTATCAATGCGCGACTGCTGAAATATATCGCCGGGCTGGCAGCTTTTGATTCGGTACTGTTATTTGTTGGAAGCGGTGTCTTTTATGTGCTGGATATGAGCCATGGAGCCATGATGGTACTCTGTATCGTAGTTGTTTTTGCCGGAGTGACAGTGACGGTAGCTGCTGCCTCCCTGTCCCATCTCGTATATAAGGCGGCGGAGCTGGAAAAAGAGAGTGAACTGACCATTTAGGAAAAGGTGAGAGAGATGATTATCATAAATGTGGATGTCATGCTGGCGAAGCGCAAAATGAGTGTGACGGAATTGTCTGAACGGGTGGGCATTACGATGGTCAATATTTCTATATTGAAAAACGGTAAAGCGAAAGCTATTAAAATAGACACATTGAATAAAATATGTGCGGCCCTGGACTGTCAGCCGGGAGATATACTGGAATGGCGCCCGGACGGGGAAGCTGAGACAGCATATGCTCAGTGAACAAAGGGATACACAGTCGGAAAAGAGTGAATCGGGACATACCTCATAGGACGTTTGTCATATGTGGTCTTATCATATAAAATCAGGAGGAAATATCTTTATGTACGGAGATTTTTTTAACAGAGAAACAGGAACCAGAGAAACAGGGAGCGGGCAGCTGCAGCAGACTGCTCAGGGAAATCCAGAGTCGTATGGGCCGCAGGAAGGTCCAGAGTCATATGGGCCGCAGGGAAATCCGCAGCCATATGGACCACAGGAGAATCCAGAGTCATATAGATCGCAGGAAGGTCCACAGCCATATGGACCACAGGAAAGTCCGCAGCCGTCGTATGGACCGCAGGGGAATCAACAGCCGTATCTATCCCAGGGCAATTCTGTTCAGTATATCGTGCAGGGCAATCCGCAACAGTTGGTGGCTGTCAGGGTCACGGCTCAGAAAAAGGTCAGCAAAATGCTGGAAAAGATACAGAATCATTTTCTGATCTACGGATGTGGCTGTATGCTATACGGTATTTTATTTGCTATCTGCCTGTATCCGGGATTCAGGGGGATTTCCGTATCGGTATTGTCCGCTGTTTCCATGGCGGGACTTCTCGGTATTTTTTATCATCTTTCGCTTCCGATCAGAAAGAGTGTTATATTCTATTTTGCAGCCTGGGGAATTTTGAGCGCGAGCAGTTGGCTCACAGGAAGTGGAACGCTCATTTTTTTCAATACGGTGGGAATGTTTCTGCTGTTTCTGAGTATCCTTTTTACTCATTTTTGCGGTACATCCAGATGGGGATTCGGGAAATTTGCCTTTCAGATGCTGCTGGCTCCCTTTGTCAGTCTTGGATTTATGGGGAGTCTGGGAAAGTCCTTTTCTGCATACCTGGACAGGAAAGAAAAGGGGAAATCCATTATGGCAAAATATATCTGGCTGGGTGTTGCCATATCTGTGCCACTGTTAATTATTCTGACGAGTCTGCTTGTCAGTGCGGATGCGGTCTTCCGCAGTCTGTTCGGAGAATTGTTTCAGAATATCAGATTCCCGGAGCATCCTTTTTATGTAATGTTTTTGCTCTTTGCCGGGTTTGTGGGCACTTACTGTATGCTGGCCTATTTCGCCAGTGGCCAGATCGATGAAGCAGTAAGGGAAAAGAAAAAATGGGAGCCGGTAGTAGGTATAACTTTCCTGTCGATTATTACAGTAATGTATCTGATTTTTTCCTTTATTCAGGTTTCCTACCTGTTTGTAGGAGGTTTTCGCCTGCCGGAAGGATATACTTATGCCTCCTATGCGAGGGAAGGATTCTTTCAGTTGTTGTTTGTCTGCATGATCAACCTGGGGATTATTCTGATCTGTATTTCCTGGTTCCGGCAGCATATGGCTCTGAAAGCGGTATTGACTGTATTTTCCTGCTGTACCTTTGTGATGATCGCTTCTTCCGCCATGAGGATGCTGTTGTATATCGAGACATATCAGCTGACGTTCCTGAGGGTGCTGGTACTCTGGGCCCTTGCGTTGATTACGGTACTTCTCATCGGCTGTATTATTACAATTTATTACAACGAATTTCCGCTTTTTCAGTTCAGTACGGTGGCGGTGACGCTGTTTTATATTCTGTTTTCTCTGGCGAGGCCGGATTATCATATCGCCCGTTATAATCTGCGCCATTATGAGGATGTGGATATAGAATATATTTTCTCTCTGAGCAGCGATGCCATACCGGCACTGGAAGAAGCAGGAGTGCTGGAGAAACGGGAATGGGAAACGGAAGAGGGAAGCTGGAAGAAATATTATATTAACGACAGACTTGAAAAAATACAGGAAACCTATGAGGAAATGGGAATCCGGGATTTCAACTTTTCTTACCAATTAGCAGGGAAAATTCTGGAGTGGAGAATACCTGCTCAGGAAGAGGGAAATGCCCCGCAGCAGTAGAAACTGGACTGGTTAAAAATATAAAAACTGGATATTTGTATAATGCCATTTTTCGGTATAATGGAGTTTGCCTTTGATTGATAAGGGTGTGTGTTCCCTTGTCCAGTGAGGATATCCATAGGGAAAACGAAAAGATTGAGAGAAAGGACAGGAAAAATGGCAGAGAACAGATATGAACTGAATAAACAGCTGGCACAGATGCTCAAGGGAGGTGTCATTATGGATGTGACAACGCCTGAGCAGGCCCAAATAGCCCAGGAAGCAGGAGCCTGTGCGGTCATGGCGCTGGAGCGGATTCCGGCGGATATCCGTGCAGCAGGCGGTGTCTCCCGGATGAGTGACCCGAAGATGATACGGGGTATCCAGGAGGCAGTCTCCATCCCGGTCATGGCAAAGTGTCGTATCGGACATTTCGTAGAAGCACAGATATTGGAGGCCATTGAGATAGACTATATCGATGAGAGCGAGGTGCTCTCTCCTGCGGATGACATCTATCATATTGACAAGCACGCGTTCCGGGTTCCCTTTGTATGTGGGGCGAGAGATCTGGGAGAGGCGCTGCGGCGTATCGCAGAGGGAGCTTCCATGATAAGGACTAAGGGAGAACCGGGAACGGGAGATGTAGTCCAGGCAGTGCGTCATATGAGAATGATGAACGCTGAGATTCGCAGAGTGCAGAACATGAGAAAGGATGAGCTGTTTGAGGCGGCCAAGGAGCTGGCAGTGCCGGTAGAGCTGCTTTCTTATGTTTATGAAAATGGCAGGCTTCCGGTGGTGAATTTTGCGGCAGGAGGCGTGGCCACACCGGCGGATGCTGCTCTGATGATGCAGCTTGGAGCAGAAGGGGTATTTGTGGGAAGCGGAATTTTTAAATCCGGTGATCCGGCAAAACGTGCGGCGGCTATCGTCAAAGCTGTTACTAATTATACGGATGCAGGAATGATCGCTGAGCTGTCCACTGATCTGGGAGAGGCGATGGTAGGCATCAATGAACAGGAAATAGAACTGTTGATGGCAGAGCGGGGCAAGTGACATGGTGATAGGGATTCTTGCTCTTCAGGGAGCCTTTGCAGAGCACGGCAGTATGCTGACCAGGCTTGGCGCAGAGCACTTTCAGATACGGCAGAAAAAGGATCTGGACAGAGAGTTCGACGGTTTGATTCTGCCCGGCGGAGAAAGCACGGTAATGGGAAAGCTTCTGAAAGATCTGGATTTGTTTACAGATATCCGGAGAAAAATTCTGGGCGGTATGCCTGTATTTGGCACATGTGCCGGACTGATTCTTCTGGCGAAGGAAGTGGAGGGCGGACAGGAGAGCCTTGCCACGATGAGTATCCGGGCCAGACGGAACGCCTATGGCAGACAGCTTGGCAGCTTTCATACAGAAGATACGTTTCAGGGGATCGGGAAGATACCCATGACTTTTATCCGGGCGCCCTATATCGAAAGGGTATTTGACGACGGAGAAGAGCTGGCGCGGACAGGAGGCCGGACTGTGGCGGCCAGACAGGGCAGCCAGCTCGCATGCGCATTCCACCCGGAGCTGACGGGGGATACGAGAGTACATCAATATTTTCTGGAGATGATCCGGGGCAGCTAAGGCTGTCCCGGTTATCTGTTTTGCTATAGGAAATGATACCATCGCCCTGAAGGACTGGCTTCTCGCCACTAATGTATTTAAAGACAGTGACTGTGAAATCTGCAGACAGTTATCGGGATATCGGGGAAGTGATAAAGCAGCTGAAGAGAAATAAATCTGTTGACATTTTCCGCATTTCGCGTCATAATACTTTTAACAAATAAATCCTAGTAAAATAATAGGAAAGAGAGGAAAAGGGAAATGGCAAATATTTATAAAGGAGCGTTGGAACTGATCGGCAATACACCGCTTATGGAAGCTGCAAATGTGGAAAAAGAGCTGGAACTGGAGGCGACGGTCTTATTGAAGCTGGAATATTTCAATCCGGCAGGCAGTGTAAAGGACCGGGTTGCCAGAGCGATGATCGAAGAGGCGGAAAAAGAGGGGATCCTGAAAGAAGACTCTGTTATTATAGAGCCCACATCAGGCAATACAGGTATCGGCCTGGCATCCATTGCTGCCGTGAAAGGGTATCGCATCATTTTGACGATGCCGGAGACGATGAGTGTGGAACGCCGGAATATTCTGAAAGCGTATGGCGCGGAGATCGTACTGACAGAAGGGGCAAAAGGTATGAAGGGGGCCATTGCCAGAGCGAAAGAGCTTGCAGATGAAATTCCGAACAGTTTTATTCCGGGCCAGTTTGAAAATCCGGCCAATCCGGCAGCGCATAAGGCCACTACGGGACCGGAGATCTGGAGCGATACGGATGGAACGGTTGATATTTTTGTGGCCGGAGTAGGTACCGGTGGGACGCTGACCGGTGTAGGAGAATATTTAAAGGAGAAAAAGCCGGAAGTGAAAATCGTGGCAGTGGAGCCTGCCGGCTCTCCGGTACTCTCGGAAGGAAAGGGCGGGTCCCATAAGATTCAGGGAATCGGAGCCGGATTTGTGCCGGATGTATTGAATACGAAAATTTATGACGAAATCATCCGGGTGGAAAATGAGGATGCTTTTGCAGGAGGAAAATTACTTGCCAAAAAGGAAGGTATTTTGGTGGGAATCTCTGCGGGGGCTGCCCTTCATGGAGCGATTCAGCTGGCAAAACGTCCTGAAAATAAAGGGAAGACGATTGTAGCCCTGCTGCCCGATACGGGAGACAGATATTATTCCACGCCGCTGTTTACAGAATGAAGAGATTGTTGTAAAATTTGACAGACAGATAAAGGAGATAAGAGATGAGTAAACTGACAAGAGAGAACAGAACCTTTCATTTTGAAACGTTGCAGCTGCATGTGGGACAGGAGAAGCCGGATCCGGTGACGGATGCCAGGGCAGTGCCGATCTACCAGACTTCTTCCTATGTGTTTCGCAACTGTGATCATGCTGCTGCGCGGTTTGATCTGACAGAAGAGGGCAATATATACGGGCGTCTGACGAATCCCACAGAGGATGTGTTTGAACAGAGAATCGCCGCTCTGGAGGGAGGTGTTGCCGCTCTGGCCGTGGCATCCGGTGCTGCTGCCATCACTTATACATTTCAGAATCTGGCACAGAACGGAGATCATATCGTATCGGCGAAAAATATATACGGCGGTACTTACAATCTGCTTGCTCATACACTGCCTGCCTATGGCGTGCAGACTACATTTGTGGATATCTTTGATGAAAAGGCAGTGGAAGCGGCTATTTTGGACAATACAAAGGCAATATTTATTGAGACACTGGGCAATCCCAATTCCGATGTGGTAGATATCGAGGCTGTGGCAAAGATTGCCCATGCCCATAAGATTCCGCTTGTAGTGGACAATACGTTTGCTACGCCGTATCTTGTGAGACCGATTGCCTATGGAGCGGATATTGTAGTGCATTCTGCCACAAAATTTATTGGCGGCCATGGCACTTCCCTTGGCGGCGTCATCGTGGATGGTGGCGGATTTGACTGGAAAGGTTCCGGCAAATTTCCTTCCCTGACAGAGCCCAATCCCAGCTATCATGGGGTAGTCTTCACAAAGGCGGCCGGGAAAGCCGCATTTGTAACAAAGATACGGGCAATCCTGCTGCGGGATATGGGAGCCTGCCTGTCTCCTTTTCATGCTTTTATTTTCCTGCAGGGGCTGGAGACACTGTCACTGCGGGTAGAGCGGCATGTGGAAAACGCTCTGAAAGTGGCAGCATACCTGAAGAATCATCCGATGGTAGAGGCGGTCCATCATCCTTCCGTAACAGATGATGAGAGTCAGAAAGCACTGTATCAGAAATATTTTCCGAAGGGCGGCGGCTCCATCTTTACGTTTGAAATCAAGGGAGATGCTCAGAAAGCCAAAGATTTTATCGACAGTCTGGAACTGTTTTCTCTGCTTGCCAATGTAGCGGACGTAAAATCGCTTGTTATCCATCCGGCAACGACTACTCACAGTCAATGTACGGAAGAAGAGCTGTTAGATCAGGGAATCAGGCCGAATACAATCCGGCTTTCCATCGGCACGGAGCATATCGATGATATTCTTCAGGATATGGAAGAGGCATTCAAAGCGATTCAGTGAGTATCTGAGGATATAGTTAGACTACATGCAGGCGGCTGTGATACAGCCGCTGATTGCATGTACGGCGGGCAGGCAAATTTTGTCCTGCCCTGGCAGAAGAAAAAAGGAGAACGAAGCATGACGGCAGCAGAAGAAAAAGTACAGAAGAATTTATGGGATCTTCAGGACTTGGGATACAGAGAATTTCACAGCAAGCTGATGCCTACGGTGGATAAGGAAAAGATAATCGGTGTGCGCACACCTTTACTTCGGAAATTTGCAAAGGAATTGGGCAGGACAGAAGAGGGGGCGGCCTTTCTGCAGATACTGCCCCATACCTATTATGAGGAAGACAATCTCCATGGTTTTTTGATTGAGGGGATTAAAGACTATGAAACATGCATGGCATATCTGGAAGCCTTTCTGCCTTATGTGGACAACTGGGCTACCTGTGATCTGATGGCACCGAAGGTTCTGAAGAAAAATCTGCCGGATCTGCTGCAGCATATTGAGAAATGGTTGGAAAGTGAACATACCTATACCATCCGTTTTGGAATCGGTATGCTTATGCGTTTCTTTCTGGAGGAAGAATTCAGACCGGCGTATCCCGCACTTGTAGCTAAGGTGAAATCGGAGGAATATTATGTGAATATGATGATCGCCTGGTATTTTGCTACCGCTCTTGCAAAGCAGTATGAAGCGGTACTGCCCTATCTAACGGAAAGACGGCTGGCTCCATGGACGCACAATAAGACGATACAAAAGAGTGTGGAAAGCTATCGCATTACGAAAGAGCAAAAAGCGTATTTGAGGACACTGCGGGTGAAAGGATACTCATGCGTTCAGGCAGTATAAATGAAAATAGATTGAAAATTCATGATATATCATCTAAAATAGTCAATAAGAAGAGTGGGTATGGCAAATCCCTGAAAACAGAGAAGAGAAAGCATATGGAATGAGTGATCTCTGAAAGGATGTAAAGTAAACGATATGGAGAAAGCAAGTATATACGATCGCATTGAAAAAATAGTCGGGGAGCAGGGCTACGTTCCCCAGGATTTTATATTAGAAGAAGATGCGGAAAAAGACGTCATAAAGTTTGTTCCTGGTGCATTGGAAGGTATACTGGGGCATCATACCGATGGCGGAGGCGGAGACGTGAGAGAGCTATCGGCATTTCTGAAAGAACATGGAGGAGAGGCACCGCAGCAGGTGCTGGAGCGCTATGAACAGGAATGGTCGGACAGCAGGACTGCTGTAGTGCGGGATGGGCTTTTAAAAGAAATCAGAAACAATAAAGAGCAATATGACAGCAGCTGGCTGGCCCAGCTGGCGTATTGTCTGATGACAGGAGGAAATAAGATAGAAGCTGTCAAACTGGGTCTGACACTGATGTCATTATTTGACATATGGGAAAATACGCAGGTGCGGGAGGCAATGATTCTCCTTGGCAGCTGTGAGGATTTTACGGAATATGTATTGTATAATCTGACGTATTGGCCAAAAGAGGCACAGAATAAAGTATATTTTACGCTGGCAAAGAAGCTGAGAGGCTGGGGAAAGATCAATGCAGTGGAACGACTGCGAGCGGACACAGAGGAGATCAGAGAATGGGTTCTCTGCCACGGATGCCGCAATACGGTTATGTATTCTTATCTGGGGCTGGAATGTGCGAAAAAATGTAACTATCTGGAACGTCTGCGGAAAGGTGGACTTCAAAAAGAAGAGCTGGAGGGTGCCAGTGACATCATGGACGGACTATTGGAAGAAGGGCCGTGCAGGGGGATTTCGGCGCTGGAGCATGGAGAGGAAGCGATATACTATTATCTTTGCGAGAGCAGAAAACGGCAGAAAAATACAGAATACCTGTGTCAGCTCCTTCATATAAAAGAACATCTTGACAAAGATGGTTTTATGAAAGCAAGTGCAGGAGAAACTGACGGGGTCAACTGGAAAGAGAGAGCAAAGCAGGAGCTGTCTGAAATCCTGGTCTCTATGGATGCAAAGTCAGTCATATTGCGGGATCTGGAAAAGATGCCCTATAACGCTGTTTCAGCAGCCCGGGGATTTGACATAGATATCTCCGATGTGCTCTTTTCCCTGACGGAAAAAGCGTTTACAACGTACTATGATTTTGGATATTATTTCATGGAGCGAAGCGAATGTGCAGAAAGATTTGTGACACTGTGTAATAAAAATCTGGACATATCCCGGATTCCTGCCGGAATGGGAAATTCTCTGTTTCCCGGTGGAGATCACTGGCCGGTGGATATGACGGTACAGTATCTGGATCGGTATCCGGGGCTGGGCAGTGAATTGATACGCGTCTGTCTTCGTTCTCCCGCAGTCCGGTGGCGTAATATGGCGGCAAAGGCCCTGGAGGGCTGGAAGGAAAAAGGAAGCGATAAGTGGCAGGAACTGTATGGGGAGATTGCCCAGATAGCCGATACAGAATGCAATGAGGCACTCAAAGAACGCTGGAGGAGACTTCTTGACAGCGCCTCCAGGCAGTGATATAGTGATAGCGTACTCTTGGCAGACAGGAGGATAATGAGATCATATGCAAAAGCTGTGACGGAAAAAGTAGCAGTGCGGAATCATCCAGAGAGGGCGGCAATTGGTGGAAACCGCTTATGCAGGAGGCCTGTGAAGACCATTCCCGAGCTGCAGCACGGAAGGGTCGGAAGATCTGTTAAGTGTTGCCGTGTGCCTGCGTTAAAGGATAGGATTTGTTGGAATCTAAAGTGAAAAATAAAGGTGGAACCGTGCGATAAGCACCCTTGAAAATGCAGTTATATGTATTTCAGGGGTGCTTTTTTATACTACAGGAAATTGCTTCGTAATTATCTGTAGCATAAAAACATGGATGCGCTGCTCGCGGAATGGAAATTACTGCTGGCGCAGTCCGCTCACGCGCAGAGAATCTCGCAGAACAAAAAGGAGGAAAAATAAATGAAAATTCTGGTGAGCAATGGACAGGTAACGGAGGGAAGATTCGAAGACAGGGAGGGCAGCCAGGCGTTCTGGCATACGACAGCTCACATATTGGCACAGGCGGTGAAACGGTTATATCCTGATGCGAAGTGTGCCATCGGGCCTGCTGTAGAAAAAGGATTTTATTATGATTTCGAGTTTTCACAGCCGTTTACAGAAAACGATCTTCCCGGGGTAGAGGCAGAGATGAAGAAGATCGCAAAGGAAGCTCTGCCCCTTATGGTATATGAGGTGACAAAAGAAGAAGCTCTGAGCTACATGAAAGGGCAGGGGGAGAGTTACAAACAGGAATTGATTTCTCAGATGGAAGAAGGAGAGAGGCTCACATTTTACGGACAGGGGGAATATAAGGAATTTTGTGCGGGGCCCCACGTGACAAATACAGGAGCAGTGAAAGCGTTGAAACTGACCGGTGTGGCCGGCGCCTATTGGCGGGGAAATGAGAAAAATAAAATGTTGACAAGAATTTATGGTATTTCCTTTCCGAAAGCGCAGGAGCTGGAACAGTATCTGACGATGCTGGAAGAGGCAAAGAGAAGAGACCACAGGAAGCTGGGAAAAGAGCTGGGGCTGTTTACGATCATGGAAGAAGGGCCCGGATTTCCCTTCTTTCTGCCAAAAGGAATGGTACTGAAAAATATCCTGATTGATTACTGGCGCAGGGTCCATCAAAGAGAAGGATATCTGGAAATCTCCACTCCGGTTATGTTAAACCGTTATCTCTGGGAGTTGTCGGGACATTGGGACCATTACCGGGAAAATATGTATACGACAGTGATTGACGGGGAGGATTTTGCCCTGAAACCGATGAATTGTCCGGGAGGAATGCTCGTCTATAAAGCGGAGCCCCATTCTTATAAGGAGCTGCCCATGCGGATTGGAGAGCTGGGGCTGGTACACAGGCATGAGCGATCTGGACAGATGCACGGGCTGATGCGGGTACGTTGTTTTACCCAGGATGACGCCCATATCTTTATGATGCGGGAACAGATTCAGGAGGAGATAAAAGGTGTGGCGAGGCTGATCGATGAGGTGTATTCCAGATTCGGATTTCCCTATCATGTGGAGCTTTCTACCAGGCCGGAGAACAGCATCGGGAGTGATGAGGACTGGAAGATCGCAACGGACGGACTGCGGAATGCGTTGGAAGATCTGGAGCTTCCCTATACTGTGAACGAGGGAGACGGCGCGTTCTACGGCCCTAAAATAGACTTCCATCTGCAGGATTCCATTGGCAGGACATGGCAGTGCGGTACGATTCAGCTGGATTTCCAGCTGCCCGCCCGGTTTGAGGCGGAATATACGGGAGCGGACGGAGAAAAGCACCGCCCCATTATGATACACCGCGTGATTTACGGTTCCATTGAGCGGTTTATCGGTATCCTGACAGAGCATTATGCGGGCCGGTTTCCTGTATGGCTGGCGCCAGTGCAGGTGAAAGTCCTTTCTGTATCGGAGAAGAACAGTCGTTATGCACAGCAAGTCTGTGAGAATCTGCGAAAAGCGGATATCCGCTGTGAGCTGGATATCAGAAGCGAAAAACTGGGATATAAAATACGGGAGGCCCGACTCCAGAGAGTGCCCTATCTTGTCATTGTGGGCGAAAAGGAAGAGGAAACGAAACTTATTTCAGTGAGAAACCGGGATGGGGAAGAAGGGAAACAGGATCTGGGACAGATGACAGTGGAAATGCTGACAGAGAGAATAAGCAGGGAATGCACTGCTTCAGGAGAAGCTTCATAGAAAGGGAATGATAAGTTCCCGTTGAATTTGCTATAACTGTCAGGTATACTCTTGAAAAAGAGTATTGCGTTACAGCGCGCTGTGCCCCGGGACAGGCCTGGATGATGGACGGAAGGGAGTAATATGGACTTATTTGAATATATGCGCACCAACAATATGGAAAAAGAGTCGCCGCTGGCGGCGAGGCTGCGTCCTGTCACACTGGAAGAGGTAGTGGGGCAGCAGCACATTATCGGGAAGGACAAACTTCTCTATCGGGCCATCAAGGCGGATAAGATCAGTTCGGTTATCTTTTACGGGCCGCCGGGGACGGGCAAGACGACTCTGGCAAAAGTCATTGCACATACAACGAGCGCAGAGTTTACGCAGATCAATGCCACATCAGCGGGAAAAAAAGATATGGAGTCAGTGGTGTCTGCTGCCAAAGAGCTGATGGGCATGTATGGCAAAAGAACGATCCTGTTTATCGATGAAATCCATCGTTTTAATAAAGGACAGCAGGATTACCTTCTGCCTTTTGTGGAAGACGGGACGGTCATTTTGATCGGTGCCACTACAGAGAATCCTTATTTTGAGGTGAATGGGGCGCTTATTTCCCGTTCTATTATATTTGAGTTAAAACCTCTGTCAAAAGAGGATATAAAAAAGCTATTGACCAGAGCGGTCTATGATAAAGATAAGGGAATGGGAAGTTATAATGCGGTCATTGAGGAAGAAGCGCTGGATTTTCTGGCGGATGCAGCCGGGGGAGATGCCAGACTCGCTCTGAATGCTGTGGAACTTGGCGTTATGACGACGCAGAGAAGAGAAGACGGCAAAATCCATATTGATTTGGACACAGCGTCAGAGTGTATACAAAAGCGTGTCGTTTTATACGACAAGGGGGGCGACAACCATTATGACACGATTTCGGCCTTTATCAAAAGTATGCGGGGCTCCGATCCCGATGCGGCAGTTTATTATCTGGCGAAGATGTTGTATGCAGGAGAAAGTGTAACTTTTATCGCCAGAAGGATGATGATCTGTGCGGCTGAGGATGTGGGAAATGCAGATCCCAATGCGTTGACTGTAGCGGTCAGTGCTTCTCTGGCAGTGGAACGGGTAGGGATGCCGGAAGCACAGATCATACTTTCGCAGGCAGTGGCCTATATTGCTACGGCACCCAAGAGTAATTCTGCTGTCAATGCAGTCAGCGAAGCCATGGAAGTGGTGAAGGAGACGGGAAATTTACCGGTGCCTCCTCATTTGCAGGATTCCCATTACAGAGGTTCTGCGAAACTGGGGAGGGGAATTGGCTATCAGTATGCCCATGACTATCCGAATCATTATGTGAAACAGCAGTATCTGCCCTATGAACTGACAGACAGGGAATTTTACCGGCCGTCGGGAAACGGCTATGAAGTGAAGATCAGAGAACATATGCAGAGGATTCGGAGAGAGGCGGAGCAGGAAAGGACAGACAGATAAAAAAGATACATTCATATCTATTTTTTCACATAGTATCTAGTATGAGAATATGATAGAAAAAGATAGAGATAAGGATGCAATATATGGAAAAAAATAAGAGTCCTCTGGCAAATCAATGTAGTTTTTCCGGCATCAAACCGGCTATGACAGACATGCCCTATCCGCCTCTTCAGGTGAAAGAAAAAAATCAGGGTTATGCTGCACTGCTCAGTGTGGATTACTGTGGCTGCGTTTCTGAAATGTCTGCCATTGCGCAATACATCAACAATGAAAACAGACTGTCCTGTACGAAATGTTCCATAGCCCAAACGATACTTGGAATTGCCATGGCGGAGATGATGCATTTACAGAAATTGGGGGAGATGATCTATCTGTTGGGAGGTGTCGTTGACTTTGCCGCACGACAGAGAAGTGGGAAAAAACAGCTGTGGACGCCTGCCTATCTGACAATTCCTGAATCGCCCAAAGATATGCTGGTGGCAGATATTGAAGCGGAAAAAGCGGCAATCGCCCAGTATCAGATGCATATGCGGATGATGGATGACGATTGTGTCAATGCTGTATTATCCCGGATTATTCAGGATGAAGAGTACCATATTATGCTGCTTCATACTTTGTGGAAGGAGATTTAGCTGCCTCCTGTAACAGGGCAATATCTATTAAGACAGCAGTAATAGGATATGCTATTCTGTTTGCGGAAACAGGAAAATGTAGATTGCACTGCGGCGGATCGGAATGTGTCGCTAAAGCCCTGAAGGACTGGCTTCGCGTCGCAAACCGCCGCAGGCAGAGAATCCTGTGATGCGGGATACCTTCCCACTAAAAATTCAGAATAAGAAAGGAACAGCTGTCATGAAGGATGCTTTGGCCGTAGAAAAGATAAGAAAGTATATTGAACGTCATCTCCATGAGGACTTGAGCCTTGACAGACTTTCCAGAAAACTGAATTATTCCAAATTCTATATTGGAAGAGTATTTGCGGAAGGGGCAGGATGCACTATCTATAAATATATCCAGAGACGGCGGTTGGCGGAAGCGGCAAAACAGCTGATTAGTACGGATAAACCTATCGTGGAGATCGCACTGGAAGCCCGATATAATTCTCAACAGGCGTTTACGCTGGCGTTTCGCCGTTTGTATGGGTGTACGCCCTACGCCTGCAGAAAGAAAGGCAGAAACTGGATTAAGAGGTATGTGGGAAAAAAGTCCAAAACCCGTGTTTGCTATGCTGCAAGTGACAGGATGTGGAAATTGTTGGCAGCATGAAGAGTATTCCCGGAGAGTTGAATAAGCGGCCCCGTCGGCGATATGTCGGCGGGATTTTTTGTTTTTTATATCAACAAGATAATAATGTCAACTATATTATACAAATTAGTTGACAAACAGAAAAGCTGATTGTATACTAAGATTCAGAAATGGTTGACAATTATGATTCGGGAAAGGAACAGTCAGAGATGAAAAAATTGGCAGAAGAGATTATTCAGGGAAGACGGTTAAACAGACAGGATGATTTGACCGTCTTTTTACATGCTGATCTGGAATCGCTCTGTCAGGGAGCGAATCACATCCGGGAGATGCTGCAGGGCAGCCGGGTCGATATGTGCAGTATTGTGAATGGAAGGTCGGGGCGGTGTAGTGAAAACTGTAAATTTTGTGCCCAGTCGGCTCATTACAATGCGGATTGCCAGGTTCATGGTTTTCTGGAGCTGTCGGAATTATTAGAAGACTGTGGAAATATGGCGAGGCAGGGAGTGGATCGTTACTCTATCGTCACATCAGGACGGGTCATGGAGGGAGAAGATCTGGAGAAGTCGATAGCAGCATATCAGGCTATGCATGAAAAGTACCCGGATATGGTTCTGTGTGCTTCCCATGGGTTGATGAGCACCGAGGATATGAAGCGGTTACATGATGCGGGTGTTTTTATGTATCATACAAATGTGGAGACATCAGAACGGTATTTTCCTGAGATCTGTACGACTCATACATATCAGGACAAGCTGGATCAGATACAGAGGGCAAGAGATGCCGGGCTGGAAGTATGTTCTGGGGGGATTTTTGGTATGGGGGAAACATGGCAGGACAGGCTGGATATGGCATTGCTGCTGTCAGAGCTGGAAATTTATTCCATACCAATGAATTTTCTTCTTCCCATACAGGGTACACCTTTCGCAGATCGACCGAGACTGCCGCAGGAAGAAATCGTTCGGATTGTAGCTGTTTTCCGTTACATCAATCCTGATGCTTATATCCGTATTGCGGCAGGACGGAGTTATTTTACTGACGGCGGGAAATTATTGTTTCAGTCGGGAGCAAACGCCATTTTGACAGGGGACATGTTGACAACGGTGGGAAATGGAACTGTACAGGACAGAGAGATGCTGGAAACTATGGGATTTACATTAAAGGAGGCGAGTGTAGCGATATGAAAGCGAAAGAGAATGCTACTGTACAAAACGGAAATACAAAAGTGAAAGAATTGGTGTTGATTGGACTGATGTCAGCGGTGATTTGTATTCTGGGGCCGTTATCTGTTACGATTCCCATCAGCCCGGTGCCCATTTCCATGACGAATCTGGCTATTTATTTTGTACTCTATGTATTGGGAGCAAAGCGGGGATGCATCAGTTATCTGATCTATTTGCTCATAGGTTTTGTGGGAGTTCCGGTCTTTTCCGCCTTTTCTGCAGGCCCTGCTAAACTGCTGGGACCTACAGGAGGATATCTGCTTGGTTTTATTTTTATGGCATTGGTTGCCGGATTTTTTATTGATAAATATCCTTCTCATATGGGTATGTGCTTACTCGGTATGGTAATTGGTACAGTAATTTGTTATATATTTGGTACGGTATGGCTTTCCTGGCAGGCGAAGATGCAGCTTCCGGCAGCTCTTATGGCCGGAGTTGTGCCCTTCCTTCCAGGAGATGTGTGTAAAATGGTACTTGCCATGCTGGCAGGGCCACAGATCAGAAAAAGATTACAAAAAGCGGGACTCAATTGAGCAATGTCATTAAGAAAGGGAAAAATTACAATAAAATAGGGCGTTTTTTTACTTAATAGATTTTGGAGGGCTTTGTAGTGTTAAGTTATAGAGGGAAAATGTGAACTTTTTGTGAAATAAGAGTCCGTGACTTGAAAAAAAGGATTTTATAGACTATAATTATAGCAATCGTTGTGACGAACGGTTTGCGTAGGAGTGAGAAGTCAGACATTTTGGAAGTATGAATTAAGTTAATAGTCAGAAGTTTAAATATGTAGAAGTTAAAGATATACAAAATACTAAGAAGTCAAAAGTACATAATAATAGCGAACAAGAACGTCAATCATATACCCAATCATGGGTTTGTTTTTGGCGTTCTTTTTTCGTCCGGCGGTTGAATAATCAAAGGCAGGAAAAAACATTATGTGCATAAAAAAGAAACTTTGTAATGTAATCAATCGTGTAGCAGAAACGTATAGAAAAGAGCAATCTTTCCGAAAGAGTAAACTTTCAATCAGGGATACCATTCAAATGATTATCGGAG
>CAJUNB010000014.1 GCA_910587635.1 uncultured Lachnospiraceae bacterium | reverse complement strand
GCGCAGCAGCGGTCAGCACCGCAGGTGCGACTTTGCGAATGGACGTGGGCTGAACGTCTGCCATGAGCAAAGTTAGCTGCGCAGCAGCGGTCAGCACCGCAGGTGCGACTTTGCGAATGGACGTGGGCTGAACGTCTGCCATGAGCAAAGTTAGCTGCGCAGCAGCGGTCAGCACCGCAGGTGCGACTTTGCGAATGGACGTGAGCTGAACGTCTCCCTACACCTCAAACATCAGATCACCGTACGCAGGCAGCGGCCATGCTTCCTTATCCACGATCATCTCCAACGCATCGATCGGTGTGCGGAGCGCTGTCATTGCCTCTTTAACAGCATCTTTATAATAAAATGCCTGTTCTTTTCCCTGGGGCATGGATGCCGCTTTCGTATCTTCTCGTTTCAGCACTTCCAGTGCTTTCTTTGCTTCCTCCAGTAAAGTGGAAGCTTCTTTTAGCAGATCGGCCTGTACGTCTGCCGCTGCTCCCGCCTCTCTGACAGCCACTACCGTATCTGCCAGTGTCTTTGTATACTTGATGACGGCAGGAAGTATCTGTTTGGAAGCCATATTGATCATTGTCAACGCCTCAATATTGATCGTCTTGGCATAGGTTTCATAGAGAATTTCTTCCCGGGACTCCAATTCCGCTTTTGTGAAAATGCCGAATTTCTCAAACAGCTTCACCGCCTTATCCGTTGTCAGTGTTTCTACTGCCTCTACCATGGATTTGATATTCGGGAGACCTCTCCTTTCCGCCTCTGCAAGCCACTCATCAGAATACCCGTTTCCATTGAAAATAATACGTTGATGTTTTGTCAGATATTCTTTGATTAAATCATGGACTGCCTCTTCGAATTTTTCCGGCGCTACCTTTTCCAGCCGATCTGCAGCTTCACAAAATGCCTCTGCAACGATGGCGTTCAATGTGGTATTCGGACTGGCAATAGAATCTGCCGAACCCACCATACGGAACTCGAACTTATTGCCTGTAAAAGCGAAAGGTGATGTTCTGTTCCGGTCAGTGGCATCCTTCTCCAGTTCAGGCAATGTGGACACACCAGTCTCCAGTTTGCCGCCTTCGATACTGGAAAGTGCCATGCCGGTTTCTACCAGCTGTTTCACCACATCCTCAAGCTGTTCCCCCAGAAATACAGAAATAACAGCAGGCGGGGCCTCATTCGCACCAAGCCTGTGATCATTTCCCACATCAGAAGCACTCTGACGGAGCAAATCAGCATGGGTATCCACTGCTTTTAAGATACAGGCAAGTACGAGCAAAAACTGTATATTTTCATTGGGCGTCATACCCGGATCCAACAGATTCACACCGTTATCCGTTCCCAGGGACCAGTTGTTATGCTTGCCGGATCCATTGACACCTGCAAAGGGTTTTTCATGGAGCAGACAACGCAGATCATGTCGAATCGCCACCCGCTTCATCGCTTCCATCACTACCTGATTATGATCTACTGCGACATTGGCACTTTCATAGATCGTTGCCAGTTCATGCTGTGCAGGCGCTACTTCGTTGTGCTGTGTTTTGGCCGTGACACCCAGTTTCCACAGCTCTTCATTCAGATCTTTCATATAGGCGCCCACACGTTCTCTGATGACGCCGAAATAGTGATCTTCCATCTCCTGTCCCTTGGGTGCCGATGCGCCAAATAAAGTACGTCCCGCAAAGATCAGATCTTTTCTCTGTAAATATTTATCTTTATCCACAAGGAAATATTCCTGTTCCGGTCCTACCGATGCCACTACCTTCTTTGCCGTAGTATTACCAAACAATTTTACGATGCGAAGTGCCTGTACACTGACCGCCTCCATAGAACGCAGAAGAGGTGTCTTTTTATCCAACGCCTCCCCTGTATACGAACAGAACGCAGTGGGAATACAGAGTGTCACTCCTGTACCCGACTCTTTGATAAAAGCCGGAGAAGTCATATCCCACGCCGTATATCCTCTTGCCTCAAAGGTACTGCGCAGGCCTCCTGAGGGAAAAGAAGAAGCATCTGGCTCTCCTTTAATCAACTCCTTGCCTGAAAATTCCATGAGCATCTTACCATTTTCATCCGGCTGTGCTACAAAAGAATCATGTTTTTCTGCCGTGATGCCAGTAAGCGGCTGAAACCAATGGGTATAGTGTGTGGCACCCTTTTCTACGGCCCAGTCTTTCATTGCCTTTGCCACCACATCCGCATCGGCTAAAGAAAGTTCACCGCCGTGGTCCATTACCCGCTTCACTGCCTTAAATATATTTTTGGGCAGACGTTCTCTCATCTTCCCAAGGGTAAATACATTTTCGGCAAAAATCTCTTCCACATTCAAAATTTTTTCCATTTTTTCCTCCTCCTATTGTCTGAAACACATTTCAGTCCTGCAGAACTTTCCTATACGATAAAAAGACGCTCCAATTCTATATTGGAACGCCTTTGTCCTGCACACAATTTTATAAAAGTTTTTCAAACCTTTTTTATAAGATACTCCAAAATCCTTTTCATTGCAAGCAGAAAATTTATTTTTTATATCCTACATGTACGCGGCACCACATGCGCCGCATAAAACAGATATCTTTTAAGCGAACCAATGTCAGTATTGTATAATATCTGCTTTTACCGGTCAATCAATTTTACCCGCAATAAATCAAATTTTTCTGCTCTTTCCGTCAAATCAAGATACAATATTTGTTTCGGATGAGGCGCGCTGTCTGTTTCCGTCCCTTTCTCGTCATAGAGATGAGACACTGTCACCGTCACATCTCTGCCATCGGGTTTCATAATTTCTATTTCATCCCCCTGGCAAAATTTATTTCGCTGGCTTATCCGGGCAAAGCCCCGCCTGTCCACTTCTTCCACAATACCCAAATATTTGTATTCGTTCACATACGTACTAGCGTCATAAATCTGCGTATTTTCATCCGGCTTCCCGAAGTAAAATCCGGTAGTAAACTGTCGATAAGTACATTTGGCAATTTCCGCCCGGTACCAATCCATGCGGGTCCGATAGAGCTCCTCCGAACAAAAATAGTCATCGATCGCCTTTCGATAGGTACGGGCCACAACCGCCACATACAATGCCGTCTTCATTCGTCCTTCTATTTTCAGACTGTCGATTCCCGCATCTATCAATTCAGGAATATATTCTATCATGCACAAGTCTTTGGAATTGAACAGATAAGTACCTCTCTCATTTTCATAGACAGGTAAATATTCTCCCGGTCTTGTTTCTTCCACCACAGCGTATTTCCAACGGCATGGATGAGTACAGGCCCCCTGATTGGCATCCCTGCCCGTGAAATAATTGCTCAACAGACATCTGCCGGAATAGGAAATACACATGGCTCCATGGACAAAGCTCTCTATCTCCAGATCGTCCGGAATTTTTGACCTGATTCCTTTTATCTCTTTCAGAGAAAGCTCCCTAGCACATACCACCCGTTTTGCTCCCTGTTTTTTCCAGAACAGATAGGTGCCATAATTGGTATTATTGGCCTGTGTGGAAATATGAATTTCTATCTTGGGACAAATTTCCCTTGCCAGCATAAACATACCCGGATCAGAAATAATCAGGGCATCCGGCTCTATTTGCCTAAGCTGTTCAAAATACGTCTTTGCCTCTTCCAGATCCTCATTATGTGCCAGAATATTAGCCGTTACATATACCCTCACATGACGATCATGGGCAAATCGAATCCCTTCTGCCATCTCCTCAATCGAAAAGTTTTTGGCCTTCGCCCGAAGTCCAAAAGCTTCTCCTCCGATATATACTGCATCCGCGCCAAAAATAACGGCTGTTTTTAATACTTCAAGACTACTTGCCGGTATGAGCAGTTCCGGTTTCTTCCTCATTTTCGCCTCCGATTGCTATTTCTTCACACTGACTGCCGCGCCGTCCCCAACTGTCAGTATGACTGTTTCCAATGCTTCGTTGTGCTTCAGTTCATACAGATATTCTCTCATTCTTGCATGAATCGTACGGTTTCTTCTCGTCACTGCAAAGCGGGATTCTATAATATCTCCGTCCTGCAGCACATTATCTGATATAAGAATACCTCCCTGTGCCAACAGACGTAGCACATCCGAGAGGAAGTGAAGATACTGCCCTTTGGCCGCATCCATAAAGATAAGATCAAACTGCCCTGTCAGAGTGGGCAATATGGCAGCTGCATCCCCCTCCAGTAATGTGAACCTATGTTCTCTTCCTGACTTACGAAAATTTTCTCTGGCAAGGGGAATTCTTTTTTCATATTTTTCAATGGTGGTAATATGGCAGTCATCCGGTGCATACTCACTCATAAATAGAGCAGAAAATCCAATGGCCGTACCTACCTCCAATATCTGCTTCGGCTGTCCGAGTGTGAGCAACACTCGTATCAGGCTCTGCATCTGCTTACGAATAATGGGAACTTTTGTCTTTTTTGCATATTCTTCCAATTCATTCAGATAGGCCGGATTTTCCGTGTCCAAAGAATTAATAAAAGACACGTATCTCTCATTCTGAATCATATCATTCCTCCGACTCGGTTTCCCTGCTTGCCGTTGCCATGATTTCCATCATTTCCTCTACAGTCATGGCCGTGTTCAGATTGTAGGTGCCGGGGGCTATTCCATTTTCCAGACCAGCCAGTTTTTCTTGTATCACAAACAATGTGGCATCCCTGATCAATCCCTTTTGTTCCAGCATCTGCCCTACATCCTGAGGACTGTCGCTCTCTGTCACCTCCACAGTGACATCCCTGCCTGGCTCTGCGTCCACCGCCTCTTCCCCAAAAATCCGATATCCATAGTCATAGGCCATGATGGAATATCGGTAAATGAACATCAGTACCACTGCCGCTATCACTACTTTTGCTACCGTTTCCACGACAGCTCCTACTATCTGTTTACCTTCCATCTCCTTGCATCTCCCTTCCCTGCCATATCTACTGCAGGCATGAATGAATATCCAGGTCAATGGCATCCGCTATCTGGGCGTACACTTCCTGCATCATTTTGCACACTGCCAGCTCTGCTTCCAGATATTCATCTACTACCGGATTCGAACGCATCTTATTATATTTCTTTTCGAATTCATCCAGTTTATCAAACAGTCCCTCTTCTGACTTTTGAAGCATATAGTATTCTTTGCGATACTGATTGATCTCTTCCCGAAGCCCTGGATATTCTGCCACTTTCTCCTGTTTCCTTATATACAATCTGTACTCTTCCGTACGTTTCAGCTTATCTGCAAATTCTTTTATAATTTTTTCCGATTCTCTCATCATTGTGCTGTTATCACCACTTCTGTCAATTCATTATGTCCTTACACATATCAGATACCCCTTCGGGCCCGCTTCTATCCCATCACTCTATACGTCCATAATAATAGGCAGTATCATCGGCCTGCGCTTTGTTTTCTTCCAGACAAAATCATCCAGGGAATCTCTGATCACGGATTTGATCTTCCCCCAGTCACTGATACCCCTGTCCAGACAATTCAGGACACCTTCTTCAATGATGCTTCTGGCCTCTTCCAACAGCTCATCTGATTCTCTCACATATACAAATCCCCGGGATACAATATCGGGACCGGATACGAGCTGATTTCCCACGCCGTCCAACGCCAGAACGACGATCAGAATTCCATCCTCTGCCAGATGCTGCCTGTCCCTGAGTACAATATTTCCCACATCTCCTACGCCAAGACCATCTACAAGAATCGTCCCCACTGGTACCTTTCCGCTCACTTTTGCTTTTTCTTCGCTGAGCTCCAGTACATCTCCCGAGGAGAGGATAAAAATATTTTCCCTTTCAATGCCAAGCTCCTGCGCAAGTTTCGCCTGTGCTTTCAGGTGCTTGTACTCCCCATGGACCGGTACCGCATATTTCGGCCTTACCAGTGTATAGATCAGCTTGATTTCTTCCTGACAGGCATGGCCGGACACATGTGCATCCTGGAAAATCACATCCGCTCCTTTTCGGGATAGTTCATTGATAATTTTTGTTACTGCCTTCTCATTTCCCGGTATGGGATGAGAGGAAAAGATCACTGTATCTCCCGGCTTGATGGAGATTTTTTTATGCATGTTCCCTGCCATACGGCTCAGAGCCGCCATACTCTCTCCCTGACTGCCTGTCGTTATAATAACTGTTTTTTCATCAGGATAATTTTTCAGCTGCTCAATATCGATCAGCGTATTATCCGGTATACTGATTCGATTCAGATTCTGGGCAATTTCAATGGTATTTACCATGCTTCTGCCTTCCACCACTACCTTCCGCTCGAATTTATAGGCAGAGTTGATAATCTGCTGTACTCTGTCCACATTGGAAGCAAATGTAGCAATGATAATTCTCGTATTTTTATGCTCTGAAAATATCGTATCAAAGATCCTGCCCAGTGTCTTTTCTGACTGGGTAAATCCCTGCCGTTCTGCATTGGTACTGTCGCACATAAGTGCAAGCACTCCCTTTTTCCCGATTTCGGCAAACCTCTGCAGATCGATGGCGTCTCCATACACCGGAGTATAGTCCACTTTAAAATCACCTGTATGGATGACTGTACCAGCCGGGGAATAGATTGCCAGTGCTGCCGCATCCACAATACTGTGATTTGTCTTGATATATTCTATTCGCAGCTTACCCAGGTTGATGGACTGTCCGAACTTCACCACCTTACGCTTTGTACCTTTTACAAGATTGTGTTCTTTTAGTTTATTTTCAATAATTCCCATCGTCAGCTTCGTCGCATAGACAGGAACATTCAGTTCTTTCAGGATATAGGGAAGTGCTCCGATATGATCCTCATGTCCATGGGTAATCATAAAACCTTTTACTTTATCTGCATTTTCTTTCAGATAAGTAATATCCGGGATGACGAGATCGATTCCGAGCATATCGTCATCGGGAAACGACAGACCGCAGTCTACTACAACAATACTGTCTTCGTATTCAAAGGCAGTAATGTTCAGGCCAATCTGTTCCAACCCGCCCAAAGGGATCACTTTCAGGCTGGAACCACTATTCATATTTTTCTTCAAATAATTTACCTCCACATTCTTTTACGATATCTGTTTATCGGGAGTCTGACTCCAAATGACAATGCACACAAATGCCACCAGAATAAATGTGGATAAAGCTTTTTCAGTTGCGCTTCTCTTCCCCGGTCTCAAGCGCACAGTACCTCTATCCCATTTGATCTGTTCATTCAGAATCCTCTACGAACTCCACATCTTCCAGTATTTTTGCAAACACTTCCGCCACTGCAGAAAGCTCCGTTTCCTCTGTAACTACTACATATATGCCTTCTTTATCCTCTGGCTCCGAAGTATCCCGAAGAATCAGGGCTTCCCCGTCTTCTTCTTCCGTATCTGTTACTAAAATATATGTTTTACCGGCAATCATGGTCTGCTCCAGTACATAGAACTCCACTGGTGCCTCTCCTGCCGGATGAAAAACGATTTTTTCCAAAGATCTTCTCCTACTGTAGATTAAGACCGCCGTTCCTGCAATAGTCAAGATACCCCTGCAGAATAATGGCCGCCGCAATCCTGTCCACATACTCTTTTCTTTTCTCAAAACGAATGCCCGCCTCTGTCATGGCCTGATCGGCTGCAACAGTAGTGAGACGCTCGTCCCATAATACAACAGGCAAACCTGTCCTTCTTTCCAGTCGCTCTTTAAAAGCAAGAGTCTTTTCTCCCCGCTCTCCTATGGAATTATCCATATTTTTGGGAAAGCCCAACACGAGCTGTTCCACTCCATATTCTAAAATCAGTTCTTCAATCCGGACAAACGTCCGACGCAGTTTATTTTCCCGATCTCTTTTGACAATCTCCAGACCCTGTGCTGTGATCTGCAATCCGTCACTGATTGCGATCCCTACCGTTCTGGCCCCGTAGTCCAATCCTAAAATTCTCATCTGTATTTACTTCCAATGATTCGCTTCAATATATTGTTTCAGCATCTCTTCCACAAGTTCATCCCGCTCCACCTTCATAATCAGGCTTCTGGCATTTTTATGGCTCGTAATATAAGTAGGATCCCCTGACATGATATATCCTACAATCTGATTTACAGGATTATAGCCCTTTTCCGTCAATGCCTCGTAAACTGTGGATAATATGATCTTTGCTCCATTTTCCGGCTCTATCGCCACATTAAAAAATTGTGTATTTCCCAAATCCTGCATTCTGTCACTTCCTTTTTCTGTCGCCATATGATCACGGCCCCGCCGCAATATCTTATTGAGTGCCCCTGTCCTCAATGGACAGGGGGGGGACATACGCCCTGTTCATTGAGGGTAGTATACCCCATTTGTCAGAAAATTTCAAGAATTACTGTAACAGAACTATGTTTTCCCGTAAAAACCCGTTAAAATGTCCATATATCAGTTCATTGGGAGCGCCTGCATTTCCGGGCAGAGCCGCCCTGATATACTCCTTCGTATGCCCTGTCATATATATTTTGCCGTCTATTACAACTTCCTCTTCCAGGAGCACTTCCATCTCCTTTCCCAAAAAAGACTGTCGATAGGAGCAGGACTGCTGCTTTTCCAGCGCCAGTAGCAAATCACTGCGTTTCGCCTTCACATTTTCCGCAATCTGATCTGGCATCATTGCCGCATTCGTTCCCTGCCTTTTGGAATATTTGAATATATGCATTTCATAAAATTCCACTTTTTCCAGGAATGCCCTCGTCTCTTCAAATTCCGTTTCCGTCTCCCCTGGAAATCCCACAATCACATCCGTCGTAATGGCAGGATTGTCATACAAAGCGCGCAAAATTCTCACTTTTTCATAGTATTCACTCACGCTGTAGTGCCTATTCATCCTCTTCAATGTCCTGTCACAGCCACTCTGTAAAGAGAGATGAAAATGCGGGCATACTTTTTCCAGCTCTTTCAATCCCTCTGCAAATTGCTCCGTAACAATCCGGGGCTCCAAAGAACCAAGTCTGATTCTCTCCAATCCCTCTATTTTGTTTAGCTCTCCCAACAATCCAAGAAGCTCTTTTCCATCCGGCATTCTTTTTCTGTGCTCTGTCAGGACAAAATCCATTCCATAGGAACTGATATGGATGCCAGTCAAAACAATTTCCTTGTACCCTGCTTCGGCCAGCCCTCTGGCCTCCTCCACAATGTCTCTGGCCTCTTTGCTTCTGACCCTTCCTCTCGCCATTGGTATGATACAATATGAGCAGAACTGATCGCAGCCATCCTGTATTTTAATGTAGGCTCTCGTATGTCCCCCCGTTTTTTTCAATGTCATCTCTTCATAAGGCACCGGCTTATGAAGATCCGGCACAGTCTGATTCCCCAGCGTCTTATCCTGATTCCCTTTTCTGCGCTCCTCTATAAATTTCTCCAGAATGGAGACCAGGTCCTTTTTTCTATTGTTGCCCACAGCCAGATCGATACAGTCATCCTTTTCCACCGTCTCTTGCCCTGTCTGTACATAACAACCTACTGCCACAACGATACTGTCCGGATTTATCTTTTTTGCCCGATGCAGCATCTGGCGGCTTTTCCTGTCGGCAATATTCGTCACCGTACATGTATTGACAATATAAATATCCGCAATACTGTCAAAGGGAACTACCTGATACCCCTTCTCCTGTAGCAGCTGCTGCATCACATCCAGCTCGTATGCATTGACCTTACACCCAAGATTGTGCAACGCCACACTTTTCATAATTTCCCTTTCCATATTTGTCATGTTTCAATATTGACTTTTCCACCTTTTCCCATTAGTATAGAGATTACCATAGAAGTATTGATAAGGAGGTCATTCCAATGAAAACAGTACAGATTTCTTTAAATTCTATTGATAAAGTAAAATCTTTCGTCAATGATATTACACGTTTCGACTATGATTTCGATCTGGTATCCGGTCGATATGTGATCGATGCAAAATCTATTATGGGGATTTTCAGCCTGGATTTGTCCAAGCCTATTGATCTGAACATCCATGCAGAAGAAGATATCGAAGAAGTTTTGAGTGTATTAAAACCATATATCATCTGAATGCAGTCATAAAACGGTGTATCTTATAGAACAGATACGCCGTTTTTATCGAAATCACTACTCCACAACGATCAGCTCTTTTGTCTCCAGTGCAGTCTTCACCAGCTCTTCTATCTTATCTTTCAGGTTCTGCTCGTGTCTTCGAATCACACCCGCATTCGGTTTCGTCACCGGATGCTTCGCTACAAATATCGTACAACAGTCCTCATAAGGCAGAATAGATGTCTCGTAGGTACCTATTTTCTCTGCGATTTCTACAATTTCCTGCTTGTCCATGCCGATCAGAGGCCTGTAAACAGGCAGCGTACATACCTCATTTGTCACTGCCAGAGAATGCATCGTCTGAGAAGCCACCTGTCCGATGCTTTCCCCGGTGATCAGCCCCAGGCACTCTGTCTCTTCTGCGATCAGCTCGGCAATGCGCATCATATACCGGCGCATAATAATCGTCAGTTCATCATGGGGACATTTATCATAAATATAGAGCTGGATATCCGTAAAATTAATTACATGCAGATACACTGGCCCTGTATATCTGGACAGCTGTTTTGCCAAATCTATTACTTTTTGTTTTGCCCTCTCACTTGTATAGGGCGGTGCATGGAAATAAACCGCGTCAATTTTCACTCCGCGTTTCGCTATCATATATCCGGCCGCCGGGGAATCAATTCCACCGGAAAGGAGCAGCATTCCTTTTCCTCCTGTTCCTACAGGCATCCCACCCAGGCCGGGTATGATAGTCGAATATATATGAATTTTTTCTCTGATCTCAATATGCAGATAGACATCGGGATCATGTACATCCACTCGCATCTCTGGAAAAGCATCCAGAATAACGCCTCCCATCTCCATGTTGATTTCCATGGAATCCATAGGATAATTTTTCCTTGCTCTTCTCGCCGCCACTTTAAAAGTCAGCTTCTTATCTCCATATGTCTCTGCCATATAGGAGATCACATCTTTTCCAAGCTGCTCGAAGCCCTGATCTTCCACTGTCATAACCGGGCAAATCCCTGAAATGCCAAATACCGTCTGAAGCCGCTCCACTGTTTCATCGAAATCAAATGCTGACAGTGCATCCACATAGATTCTTCCCTGTGACTTGTGTACTTGAAATGTACCGTCACATTTATGAAGTGCATGGCGTATCTGGCGCACCAGTGCATCCTCAAACAGATATCTGTTCTTCCCTTTTACACCGATTTCCGCATATTTTATCAAAAATGATGTGAACATATCCTCTTTTTGTCATCCCTCTCTTTTGTTTCTGGTTCTGTCCGTTCTGCTCAATGTCTCGTATATTTTCTAAGCATCGGAACAATATCATACAATGTTTGCAGAGTATAGTCAATTTCTTCTTCTGTAGTAAACACAGAAAAGCTGAACCGCAGAGTAGAATCCAGCAGGTCTTTTTCCACTCCCATAGCCCGAAGGGTATCGGAAGGCTTCGGCGCTTTGTTGGACGCACAGGCACTCCCTGCGGACACATAGATACCCTTTTCTTCCAGCGCATGCAGCAACACTTCACTCCGAATCCCCCGGAAAGAAACACTCACAACATGGGGAGCGCTCTTTTCTCCCGTCAATCCGTTAATTCTGATATCCGGTATTTGAAGCACACCCCGGATAAAATGTTCTTTCAACCCATACATGGCAGCCCGTTCTTCTTCGAGATTTTCATAGATCTTTTCTACTGCCCTGCCAAGTCCCGCTATACCGGGAACATTTTCCGTACCGGAACGCATTCCTTTCTGCTGGCCTCCCCCGAAAACGATAGGACTTATCCTGACTTTTTCATTGATATAGAGAAATCCCACTCCTTTCGGGCCGTGAATCTTATGGCCGCTCACAGTCAGCAAATCGATATGCATTCTTTTAGGATAGATTCTGAACTTGCCATAACCCTGTACGGCATCCACATGAAAAATAATCCGGGGATTGATACTTTTAATCAATGCCCCTGCTTCTTCGATCGGCTGCAGTGATCCCACTTCATTGTTCGTATGCATAATAGATACGAGTATGGTATCTCTTCGTATGGCACACCGCAAATCTTCCAGATTTAAAATACCATACCGGTCCACCGGAAGATATGTCACCTGAAATCCTTGATTCTCCAGATACCGCATCGTCTGCAGCACGGCCGGATGTTCAATGCATGTAGTTATTATATGACAGCCAGCCCTTCTGCTGGCCGCAGCAGCTCCGATCAGGGCCAGGTTATCCCCTTCTGTCCCTCCCGAAGTAAACACGATTTCTTTCTCACTTACTTTTAAATTTCCGGCAATGACTTCTTTTGCCCAGCGGATATAACGCTCTGCCTCCACACCTTTCATATGCATGCTGGATGGATTTCCATAATCATCCACCATGACCTTGCTCACTGTCTCCGCCACACATGCATAACTTTTTGTAGTAGCAGAATTATCCAAATATACTTCCATATTTTCAGACACTCCATTCCTATATCTATAGCTATGTTATGCTTCCGCTTCCAGTTGGTACATTATCCATGCAAGCATTGTAAATCCTGCCGTTTCCGTTCTCAAAATCCGCTTTCCCAACGTCACAGGGCAGATACCTGCTGCCAGCGCAGTTTCGATCTCACTCTCATCGAAGCCGCCTTCCGGTCCGATGAACACCGCCACATTCTGTTCTTCATGAATTTGACCAATCAACTCCTTTGTTTTGCCCATTCCTTCCGCCAGTTCATAGGGGATCATCTTTATGTCCATATCTTTTGCAAATGCTACTGCCTCTTTCATAGTCATTACTGGACGTATCCTGGGAATCATGCGTCTTCTGCTCTGTTTGGCGGCCGCTTCGGCAATCCCCTGCCACCTCATCAGTTTATTTTCTGCCTTTTTCCCGGTCAACTTCACCACTGCGCGCTTTGTTGCCACAGGTATGATCTCGTATACACCAAGCTCCACCGCTTTCTGTACGATCAACTCCATCTTGTCTCCTTTTGGCAGTCCCTGAAACAGGTAAACTCTGGCCGACAATTCCAAACCATCCTCTTTGATAAAGCGTAGCGTACATGTCACTTCAGTCTCTGTTATCCCGTCTATCTGACATCGGTATTCTCTACCATCTTCTCCGTTACTGACGGCAATTTCCTGACCCGGACGCATCCGCAATACATTTTTTATATGGTTTACGTCTTCTCCAACGATAGAAATCTTTTTCCCCACAATCTGTCCTGGGGATACAAAAAAATGATGCATATCTTTTTCCTTCTCAAATAAGAAACAAAACAGAGCTTTTTCTGTAACATCTCCTGCGCCAATATAGCAGAATCTATTTCTTTCTGGCTGTCACACTGACCCACTCTCCCTGGCAAGTCACTTCCACTACTTCCAACCCGGCTGCCCTTACTGCCTCTGTCACCGTTTCTTCTTTATCATCGATGATGCCGGATGTGATATAAAGTCCCCCTGACTTTAAATGGGGAACAATCACCGGTGTCAAGGGCACCAGCACATCTGCCAGTATGTTTGCCGTCACAATGTCAAAACGGTCATGCCCCATCTGGTCCTGTACTTTTCGATCGGTTATGATATTTCCGATAGTGAGCCGGAATTTATCCTCTCCGATACCGTTGGACGCCATATTCTCTCTCACTGCATCCACTGTACACGGATCCAGATCCGTTCCTTCTGCCTCCTTCGCACCATACATCAGGGCCACAATCGCCAGTATGCCGCTGCCTGTCCCTACATCCAGAAGCTTCGTCCCCGGTGTCACATATTTCTTCAACTGTTTGATACAAAGCTGCGTTGTTTCATGCATTCCCGTTCCAAAAGCCGTACCGGGATCGATATGGAGAATCTTTTTTCCCTGATCCTCTTCCTTTACTTCCTCCCAGGAAGGAATAACAAGTAAGTCCTCCACTGTAAACTGATGGAAATATTGCTTCCAGTTATTGATCCAGTCAATATCCTCAGTCTCGTCTACTGTCACACTGCCCGTTCCAATATCCATATATTCCCGAAGATTGTTCAGCTCTTCTTTTACTTTTCTTAGAACAGTATTGATATCCGTTTCTTCTTCTCCAAGCCTTACTTTTCCGTCCTCAGTCTCTTCCACGAAAAAGCTGAGCCGGGCAGTGCCATCATCTCCCGGTATATCAGGCATGATATCTACAAACATCTGCTCTTTATCCGTCTCTGTCAACGGCACTTTATCCTCTATCTGTGCTCCTTCCAGGCCGATGTCATAGAGAGAGCTGATAATGATATCTTCTGCCTCTGTGACTGTTTCTATGATAAATTTTTTCCATCTCATATAAAATCCTCCGATATGTAGATGCCCATCCGGGCGGGCTCCTGCTTATATATTATATCATATCTTTATTTGCAGACAAACACCAAGTTAAATTTGATGCTACATTTACGTTCCCGGAAAAATCCCGAAGCATATAATATAGCAAACAAAATAAAGGATTTTTATACGTCATGTATGTACTTTTTGGAATTTTTATATGTATTGGTATCCTGTGTTCCATTTTAAATATCTATAGAAGAAGACAGATCATTTGTAAAATCCTAAAAATGACTTTTTGTGAAAAGTTATGTATTTTAAATGAGTTATTGGAACCATTTGGATTCTTCTACCTTCCCGATCAGGACATTATAACCTCTGCTCAAAACGCCTGGCAGCGGAATTTTGGATATCATGCACTATTTGACAAAAGCGCATCCAGGTTCTCTATGGTATTTGACTGCGAACCAATCTATTTCAACTATCAGGACCGAACTTGGATGATTGAATTTTGGAAAGGTCAGTATGGCATCAATACCGGAGGTGAAATCGGGGTTTACTGTGCAGATTCTATTCTCAAACCATTTGAGTATGCCCATACTCATTTTCACAGTGTCTCCAATGAGCAGATGTTAAATCTGTCCATGCAACTGTTCTGTAAAGAAAGCCTGCTCTTCTCTGTACAGGGACTTCACTGGTGGCTCACCGGTTTCTGTGTCGGTCGCTTCTTTGAACCGGAAGAACTGACAATGAAAGTTTCCGTTTCTTTTCCCAACTGCGATATGCTCCGGGCATTCACCCAGGCACTACTGCAGGCAGGTTATCCGAGAGAATCTGTTTTCCTGTGTGGCCTCACCGTATTTTTCTCATTTTCCAGGCCCTACACCAAACAGCATCGTCCACCTTTCCGTTCAAAACTGTCGCAGTGGAAAAACCGGCTTTTTTGTAAACTGTTTTGTTTCGTAACCAAACCTTTTACTCTCACCCTTGACAGACTACTCTTTCTATATTATTTTCTGCCATCCTGCTTCCGGCATATTCTTCGTTTCCAAAAATGCAGAAAGCAAAAGTTCCCCCGCAGATGTAAGAGGAAACACACATGAGCCTGTCACAATTTTCCTTCAGTCATTTGCGCATTTCCAAAGCGTTCCGGGAGCCACTTTTACTGCCGCTAAATTGTCACACAAAATATATTCTGTTCAGCGACTGCCACAGAGGCGTTGGCAACGCCAACGACAATTTTCTGAAAAATGAATATCTGTATCTGGCGTCCCTGGATTACTATTACCGCAATGGTTTCACCTACCTGGAACTGGGCGATGGAGACGAATTGTGGGAGAATCGCTCTGTTCGTAAAATAAAAGAAATGCATTTGCAAAGCTTTAAAGCCATTTCCCGCTATTACACCGCTGGGCGGGCATATTCCGTTTATGGAAACCATGATATCGTAAAACGCAAAAGCCGGTTTCCCAGAACACATTTCCACACTTGTTATTATGATGAAACGCTGACAGAATGTCTTTTTTGCCCGGATATCACATTTTATTCCGGCATTATCCTGAAAGACCAATTGCAGCAAAAAGACATTTATCTGCTCCATGGCCACCAGGCAGACCTTTTAAACAGTACCTTATGGCCGCTTTCCCGCTTCCTTGTCCGTTATATATGGAGACCTCTGGAAAAGTTGGGCATTCCCGATCCTACCAGTGCAGCAAAGAATAACCGAAGAAAGAAAAAATCAGAAGAACGCCTGTCAAAATGGGCAAAAGACCATCGTCACATCCTTGTAACAGGTCATACCCATCATCCTATGACGGGAGATTCTGCTTCCCCCTACTTTAATACCGGAAGTTGTATCCATCCTGCCGGCATTACCGGCATCGAAATCCAGAGCCGTTCTCTCACTCTTGTAAAATGGAGTACCCAAGCCCGGGAAGATCTCACGTTACAGGTCACAAGAGAAATATTGGGTGGACCGATCTGCGTGGACGAAATATATTAAATCAGGGACCAAATAGCATATTTGCCATTTGGTCCCCTCTCATGCATAAAACTGATTATATGTGCTTATTATCCGATTGTATCAGTTATCCACACATACTATATTTTTTTTGCTTTTACCGGTTGTTTCATCTTTCCGGTCACTTCTACGTTATTGATCGGATTGATCTCATCCATCCAGCGGTCTTTCCATTCAATGAAGGCTTTTTCCGCATCCGGCTGTAAAATATTGACCGGATGATACTTATCATCTTTCAGATTTTCTGCCAATACCATAAGAGAAAGTAACTCTTTCTGGTGCATATCGTAAAGCTCTACCCAAGCAGCGCCCTTCTTCGAATTGACTATGGCTACGTCTTTCTTTTCGATACAGAAAGAACCGGAATAACTAAAATCTCCTGCTTCACAGGAAAGAGGAACTACATAAATCCGCTCATTATTGAAAGCAACACCATAATACCAATAACTAGTTCTCTGGGACCTTCCCTGATAAGTCGTCCATTCCCAACGCCCATAAGCACCTACATAATTTTCCAAATCAGGCACTACTTTTTTCATAATGTTTAAAACGGCTTCCTTATCTCCACTTGTCTCCGCTTTTTTTCTGTTTATCTTATCCTTGATCGTAACGAAAATAAAGATAACAACGAGCAGCCCTACTACCATCGCAATAATCTGCGGTACTGTAAAACCATAATATGTAGTCAATAACATCTTTCTTTTCCTCCTGCTGTTTAATGATTCATATAGGCTCTGTTATATTGTCTTTTGGGATTTGTCACATAGGTGACATTGAATGCCTTTTTGTTCGTGTCCATCATTACACTGCGAAAAAAACCGCCGGTCGTAAAATCACGCCACCTTGCGGAACCAAGTTCCGACCAGAAATACGTTTTCTTTCGATAAATGATCCCGTATTCATAAAAAGCCAAATACTCTTTTAAATGAATCAGGGGATACAATCCGAAGGCAACCGTCAAAATCAGGTTCACTGTGATCTGCCCTATTGTAGGCGGGATTTCACCCCACTGCCTGATCGCTTCGATTCCTCCGAAATTCATAATATCCAGAAGCAGGCAAATGACCATACGCCATCCTACATGAATAGCAATCTTTGTCTTATCCGCGAAGCATTCTGTCAACTTTGCTCCAAGCTGTTCATCTCTTTCCGGCCCCATTTTCTTCACCCCCCCCAATTTAATTTATCTATGATTTTCTTTCAGAAAATCTTCGGTATTTTATCACGGGCTTCGCCCTGCGTTTACTCGCGTTGTCTTTCTACATTTTCGCAGCGCCGATTCGGAAACCTTCGGTTTCACTCATCACGGGCTTCGCCCTGCGTTTACTCGCGTTGTCTTTCTGCATTTTCGCAGCGCCGATTCGGAAACCTCCGGTTTCACTCATCACGGGCTTCGCCCTGCGTTTACTCACGTTGTCTTTCTACATTTTCGCAGTGCCGATTCGGAAACCTTCGGTTTCACTCATCACGGGCTTCGCCCTATATTCGCTCGCATCTGTGTACAAAAATGATGCAAGCATCTTTTAGTACACAGATGTTCACTCATGCACTGCTCATTGTCTTCGTGTACATTATATCATATTCGGCCGGAAAGAAAAGGGGAATTAAGAATAAAACGGCTGAAGCCAAGCTTCAACCGCCTTTTGTTATTTCTATACACCTTTCTTATTTCCAGAATCCTTTTTTCTTTTTATCCTTTGTTTCAGAGCCTCCGTTTTTGCCAGCCTCTACTTTTTTTGCTGCATTCAGGCTGTCCCCTGTCACTTCGTCGAACTTTCTCAGTAGATCTTTTGCCTCATGGGAAAGTTTATCCGGCACTTGTACCACCAGTGTAACATAATGGTCTCCCCTCACGTCTTTGTTACGCAGAGTTGGGACACCCTTTCCTTTCAGTCTGACCCTGGTATCTGTCTGGGTTCCTGCTTTCACTTCATAGATGACTTTGCCATCTACCGTATCTATGACAATTTCGCCTCCAAGCGCTGCCACTGCAAAGCTGACCGGAACAGTAGAATAGATATTATAATCCTGTCTCTGGAAAATAGGATGCCGCTGCACGATCACTTCCACAAGAAGATCCCCCCTCGGCCCTCCATTCATTCCCGGCTCACCTCTGTCACGGAGACGCACACTCTGCCCATTGTCAATACCCGCAGGTATGCTGACCTGTATTTTTTTACGATTTGCTATATAACCGCTGCCATGGCACTCGCCACATTTATCCTTGATTATCTTTCCGCTGCCCCCGCAATCAGGACAGGTCTGCACATTTCTGACTGTTCCAAAGAAAGACTGCTGTGTAAAAACTACCTGGCCCTTGCCCCCACATTTCGAACATGTTTCCGGACTTGTTCCCGGTTTTGCACCGCTGCCATGGCAGGTAGGACATTCGTCCTTCAGTGTCAGTTCTATCTCTTTTTCAACGCCAAAGATGGCTTCTTCAAAGGAAATGCGCACACTTGTACGTATGTTGGCACCCTTCATAGGGCCGTTGCTACGCCCACTTCTTCTGCCACCACCGAACAGATCACCAAATATATCGCCAAAAATGTCACCGAAGTCAGCATTGTTAAAATCGAACCCGCCAAATCCACCGGCTCCGCCTCCTTCAAAGGCAGCGTGGCCAAACTGATCATATTGTCGTCTTTTCTCTGGATCACTCAAAATAGCATAGGCTTCCGATGCTTCTTTAAATTTCTGCTCTGCCTCTTTATCTCCCGGATTCATATCTGGATGATATTTTTTGGCAAGAACTCTGTATGCCTTTTTGATTGCTCCATCGTCTGCGTTTTTTTCCACACCTAATACTTCATAGTAATCACGTTTCTGCTCTGCCATAACAATCTACCTTTTCCCGCACAGGCAGGGGCATACAGAATCTGTTCCGTGCCCCTCGCCCTGTCTTGTATTATACTTCTCTGTAATCTCCGTCTACGATATCGTCAGCTGCTCCTGTGCTGTCTGCACCGCCCGGCTGAGCCTCACCCATATCAGGGCCGGCTGCACCTGCCGCCTGTGCCTGCTCATAAACCTTTGTAAACAGTGCCTGAGCACTTGCCATCAGTTTTTCCTGGGCTGCTTTCATTTCAGCTACCTGAGCCTCTGACATCTCTGTGTCTTTCGTCTTTTCCAAAAGTTCCTTCAATGCTGCCAAATCGGCTTCCACTGCACTCTTATCACTGTCAGCAAGCTTATCTCCCACATCCGTCAGTGCTTTCTCTGTCTGGAATACAAAGGAATCTGCATCATTCCTTGCATCGATCGCTTCTTTTCTCTTCTTATCCTGCGCTTCGTATTCTGCCGCTTCCTTTACCGCCTTGTCAATATCTTCATCGGACATATTGGAACCTGCTGTGATCGTAATATGCTGTTCCTTTCCTGTTCCCAGATCCTTAGCCGATACATTTACAATACCATTGGCATCAATGTCAAAAGTAACCTCGATCTGAGGAATTCCACGGGGTGCTGGCGGAATGCCGTCCAGCCTGAACTGTCCAAGGGATTTGTTATCCTTTGCAAACTGTCTCTCACCCTGTACCACATTGATATCAACTGCTGTCTGATTGTCAGCAGCCGTAGAGAATACCTGGCTCTTCTTTGTAGGTATCGTTGTATTTCTTTCGATCAGCCTCGTTGCCACGCCGCCCATCGTCTCGATAGAAAGAGAGAGAGGGGTAACATCCAGCAACAGAATATCTCCGGCCCCCGCATCCCCGGCCAGCTTACCGCCCTGAATAGATGCACCGATCGCCACGCATTCATCGGGATTCAGGCTTTTGCTCGGCTCATGTCCGGTCAATGCCTTAACTTTATCCTGTACGGCCGGAATACGGGTAGATCCACCTACCAGCAATACTTTTCCCAGCTCGGAAGCATTCACCCCCGCATCCTTCAGAGCATTCTGTACCGGAACAGCCGTCATTTCCACGAGATCATGGGTCAGTTCATCGAATTTAGCCCTTGTCAGATTCATATCAAAGTGCTTCGGTCCCTCTGCAGTAGCAGTGATAAACGGTAAATTAATATTCGTTGTCGTAGCGGAAGAAAGCTCTTTTTTTGCTTTCTCTGCAGCTTCTTTCAGTCTCTGCAATGCCATTTTATCGTTGGAAAGGTCGATACCTTCGTTTTTCTTAAACTCGGCCAGCATGTAATCCGTAACTTTCTGATCGAAATCATCGCCGCCCAGTTTATTGTTTCCATTGGTAGCCAGAACTTCGATAACTCCATCACCGATTTCGATAATAGATACATCAAACGTACCACCGCCCAGGTCATAGACCATGATCTTCTGCTCTTTTTCATTGTCAAGTCCATATGCCAAAGCTGCTGCCGTAGGCTCATTGATAATACGTTTTACATCCATACCGGCAATCTTGCCCGCATCTTTTGTCGCCTGGCGCTGTGCGTCGTTAAAATATGCCGGCACTGTAATAACTGCCTCTGTCACTTTTTCTCCCAGATAATTCTCTGCATCCGCTTTCAGCTTTTGAAGAATCATCGCAGAAATCTGCTGAGGAGAATATTTTTTCTCATCGATTGTCCTGCCATGGTCTGTACCCATGTCTCTTTTAATAGAAGAAATGGTTTTCTCTGCATTGGTCACTGCCTGACGTTTTGCAGGCTCACCTACCAGTCTCTCTCCTGTCTTTGTAAACGCCACAACAGACGGTGTTGTCCTCGCACCTTCTGTATTCGCAATAACTGTTGGCTTCCCGCCTTCCATAACTGCCACACAGCTATTTGTCGTTCCAAGGTCAATTCCTATAATCTTGCTCATAATCAAGCCCTCCTGATATATAATGATAACTGTTTGAATTTATTTCCGCGAGCAACAAGCCAAGTGACTGCGCACAGACATTTGGCGATTGCCGCAAGGATTAAATATCCCGCAGCTTGCTACGCTACAAGTCTGATACCCCGTCAACTCACTGCGGGGCATTTGACTTACTGTACGACTGCCACCATACTATGTCTCACTACAGTGTCATGGTACATATAACCTTTTTGTAATTCCTGAGCCACGATACCTGACTCATATTCTTCACTCTCTACCTGCATCACCGCATTGTGAAATTCAGGATTAAATTCTGTGCCAATGGCCTCAATCGCTTTTACACCAATCCCTTCCAACTCTGTCATAAGCTGTTTATAGACCATATTCATACCTTCCATAAATGCGGCTGCTTCTCCTTCTGGAGCTGCCGTCTGCAGGCCTCTTTCAAAATTGTCCACCACCGGCAAAATTTTTTCTATAACACTCTTGACGCCAATCTCAAACATCTGGGATTTCTCTTTCTCCGTCCGTTTCCTGAAATTATCGAATTCTGCCATTTGCCGTTTCACCCGATCTTCCAGCTCTTCGATCTTTTCCTTCGCCTTGTCTTTTTTCTCCGCCTTGGCCTTCTTTTTTGCCGCTTTTACCTCTTCTTTCGTCAGCGGGCGGGATTCCTCAGAAGAAACTTCCTCCGTCCCTTCTTCCGTCTGCAAAGTTTCCACTTCCTCTCCCGCTATTTCCTGCTCTTCCTTCTTTTCTTCCAATTCTTCCTGTTCCAATTGCTTATCTTCTGACACGTCTTTTCTTCCTTCCTTTTTCTTTTTCAGGCTGCGCCCTTTGCAGCCTATTTTTTCTTATATAAGGCGTCCAATTGATGCATCAGTGTCTTCAGCGTATCAACTACCTTTTCATAATCCATACGGGTAGGCCCGATAATACCAATCGTTCCCCGCATGCCTTCTTCCAATTCATAAGTAGCAGTGACGATACTACAATCTTTCATCGTCTTGATCGGTGTCTCTTCTCCGATATAGACCTGTATGCCCATGTTTTTCTCATCTGCCAGCGTTTCCTGTACAAGCTCTGTCAACATCTGTTTTTCTTCAAACGTATTGATCAGTTCACTTGCTTTCCGGTTATCTGCCAGTTCTGGATAACGGAAAATATTGTTGGTACCACTTGTGTAGATTTCCAGATCTTCATCAGCTTTGATGGCATCTGCCACAGCATCGATGACGCCACCAACGATATCACTATGAATCCCGGCCTGCTTTTTCATCATAGAGATCATTCCCAGATTGATCTCTTCCACTGTCAGTCCATTCAGATGAGTATTCAGGAGAATGTTCAGCTTCAGAATTGTCTCATCATCCAGCTCTTCCTGCATATGCAGCATACTGTTTTTGATGACATTGCCCTCTACTACGATAACTGTCAGAAGCTGATGCCGGTCCACTTTGGACAACTGTATAAACTTCAGCTTATTTTTTCTGGACTGGGGAGCGGAAATCATTGTGGCATAGTTTGTATTGACTGCCAATACTTTTGCTACCTGTTTCAGAAGCTGATCCATTTTGTCTTCTTTTTCAAGGAGCATTTCTTTGATCTCTTCTACCTCTTTTTCCTTTTCCCTCATCATATTATCGACATACAGCCGATATCCCTTATCCGAAGGAATCCTCCCGGCAGAAGTGTGAGGCTGTACAATGTAACCCAACTCTTCCAAATCTGACATTTCATTTCGGATTGTTGCAGAACTCAAATGTAAATCTGTATATTTGGAAATCGTCCTGCTTCCCACCGGTTCGCCTGTCTCCAGATAATTTTGAATGATGGCCTGCAAAATTTTCATTTTTCTTTCATCCAACTGCATTTCCATCACTCCGTTCCATCCATTATTAGCACTCGTCTTTCATGAGTGCTAATATGTTCTGTACCTAAAATAGCACTAACAATATTTATTGTCAATTCTTTTTCATAAATAAATTATAAAATTATTCTAAAGAATCCTGCCAACTTATGAAAAACAGAAAAATTTATTTTTTGATTGCCATTTCATTTAAAAACAAATATACTATTATTTGCGTTGTTTATTATCTAAAGATTTATATACATATAAGGAATTTCAAGTGGCAGCAGATACTCATAATGATTCCCGTCCCAGAAAGAAAAAGATGCAGGGAGCCGGGAAAAGAACCGTCCGAAAACAAAATATCATTGCAGAAAAAAATGTTTCCCAAAGAAGAAAAAACATCAGCGGAAAGAATACTTCTATCAACAGGCAAAATGCCGCCAGAAAAAGCGCTGTTGCAAAAAGAAAAATATATGCCGCAAAAAGCTCCTCTGGAAACAGGAAAATATCTGCAAAAAAGAAAGGGATTCTTGTTTCCAGAAAACGGTCCAAAAATAAAGGCGGAAATTTCAAAAGATTCTGCCTGACAGGTATTGCTTCCGCTCTACTATGCAGTGTGGCAGGTTTCCTTCTCTGGTACCTGAGCTTCGAAAATCTGAGCCTGGAAAATTATGTAGCCGTTACTTATTCTGGTTATAATACAGAAGGGACTGCCCAGATTTCTCTGCAAGAGTCTCAGGAATACGAATCTTTCCTGAAAACGGTAGATGTTCGCCTCTTGACTCAAAATGGCAATCTGAAAAATGGAGACGTCCTCGATATTCAGTTCATTTACGATGAGGAGACTGCAAAGGCCAGCAAGTTCCGTATCGAGTCTGATGACTGTCTTGTAAAAGTGGAAGGTTTACCTGAAGGCAGGCAGCTCTCTACCGAAGACCTTTTTCGCGATATTCATATTTGTTATGAAGGTATTGCCCCGAAGCTTTCTCTGTCCGTTTCCAACAATAGTACAGATCCCTTTTTGCAGACGATTACTTATCGGATTCTGGATCAGAAAACATATTATGATATTCAGGATACTTTCCTTGTAGAAGCTGTCTTTTCCGAAAAGGACGCCATAATCAATGAATATATTATTCCTTCTTCTGAAGACAGCTATTGCAGAGAATTTCATATTGAAGAAACCGACAGATATATACGGGATACTTCTCAGATTTCCCAGGAACAGATTGATGTGCTCAACGAAAAAGCCACTTCCCTTTTTGGAGATGCATCTGAATATGGACTTCGTATTTTCAGCGAAGCAAATCTGATGCCAATCTGGGTAAATGGCAAGACCACTTTTGTCTGGAGCAATCCACGCCTGATTTCTGCATACCTGAATAAGTTGAAACCGGAATACTTCGAGACAGAACAGTCTCATAACAACGATATTAAACTTGTTTATATGGCTACTTTGTCACAGGCAGATGGTGTAGCCTGTAATGCAGAAGTTGTCGTTCAGTTCACTGATTTAACAATAAAAGCCGACGGTACCTATGACTTAGCATTGGATTCAGGCAGAATCATTGCCGCATCCTTTAAAAACTCCCATATCCGTGATCTTGTGAACGATACTTATGCCCAGGAATACGAAGCCGAGAAGCTGGACCTGTAGAAATGTCTTTTCAAACAAATAAAAATTCCGCCAATTACTCGGCGGAATTTTTCCTTCTTCATACTTATCTTCATACTTAGATTCCAAAACTATCCTGTATTTCCTTGTTGTATACACAATATACTCTGTCATCTTCCGGCTTTACAAAAAGCTCCAATGATTTTAATTCACTCTCTTTCTGATCCAGGTCAAATTTCCATCTGTCCTTTGCACTCTGAATCAACTCATCCATTGTATAAGCCTTATTATTAAACTGTATTGAAATTTCTGCTGTTACAGTATTTTTCTTTGCTGCAACAGATTTTGTCTTTGTTGTCGTCGCCTTCTTTTCTGCTGTTTTAACTACCTTAGCTGTCTTTGCCGCTTTTGCAGCTTTCACTGTCTCTGCCTTTACTACCTCTTTCACTGTCTCTTTTACCGGTTCTGCTTTTGCAGTTGCTACTGATTTCTTTGTTTCTGTCTCTTTCATAACAATCTCCTTTTAGCTCTACCCTCCCCCAAATATTAACAGTTCCATTATGTAATTACTTTGATGTCCTATAGTACGATACCAAAGAAACTACAAAATGTCAAGATAAATGCCCTGTTTCTTAAACTTCAGCCATTACATATTCCGCAATATTATCCGCATGATCTGCAATCCGTTCCATGTTGCTCAGAATGTCAAGAAAAATAATTCCACTTTCCGGCACACATTTTCCTTTGGAAAGTCTTTGAATATGTTTATCCCGCAAATCCTTCTCCAGTTTATCCACCTTCTCTTCGGCTCTTGACGCTCGTCTCGCCGCTTCTATGCTTCTCAGTTCTCTCGCCTCCAGAGCGGCTTCAAAGGTATGCAATGTGATATCATACATTCTTTCCATATCTTTTTCTCCTTTGTCAGAAAATTCTATCTTGTCCTTCCGCTTTGTATTGGCCAACTCTGCAATATTCTCACTGTGGTCTCCAATCCGTTCCACATCACTTATCGTATAGAAAAGATTTCGAATCATCAGATGTTGTGCTTCTGTCAGTGACAGATTATCCACTTCTACCAGAAAAGCCGTCAGTATCGTTACCATCTGATTGATATTCTCTTCTATACGAAATACTTGCCTGATCTGTTCCTTATCTTTGTCGCGGACTGCCGCCACCGCCCTTTTGAAATTGTCTCTCGTCAGTATACCCATGCACACGATTTCTCCCACCGCCGCTTCAATGGCAAGAGCAGGATTATTCAATATTCTGTAATCCAGTTTTCTTTTCATCTGTTCCACCATATCGTCTTCCACCACTTTTCCTGTCTTATCTTCCGAGATCATCAACTCTGTTATCCGTACCAGTCCATTGGCAAAGGGAAACATAATAAAGGTATTGGCAATATTAAATATCGTATGGAATACGGAAATTTCCACACTGCTAATGGTTGAAACTGCCATCTCCCTTTGAGATTGGAAAAACAAGAACATAATGATACCAAACCAGATACTTCCGATCAAATTAAAGAGCAAATGAATCATGGAAGCCCGTTTTGCATTTTTTCCTGCTCCCGTACTGGATATAATTGCCGTCACACAAGTGCCAATATTCTGTCCAAGCATGATAAATACGGCAGACTGCCAATTCACCACACCATTCATGGCAAGAGTCTGTAAAATACCTACAGAAGCCGAAGAACTTTGAATAACTGCCGTCACCACTGCTCCTGCAATGACTGCCAGCAACGGATTCTTTCCAAGTACCCGAAAGACATCCGCAAAAATTTCCGCATCCCGGTAAGGTTTCACAGCACCGGACATAAAGCTCAGGCCAATAAAAAGAATGCCAAACCCGGTCATAATCTCCCCGGTCTTTTTCTTTTTTTCCTGTTCTCCAAACAATATGAAAAATGCGCCGATTCCCACGATCAGAGGGGCAAAAAAATCTGGCGAAAATATACTTCCCCATTCGCTCAGAGACACAATCCAGGCTGTAATTGTCGTACCTATATTAGCCCCCATAATGACACCTACTGCCTGTGTCAATGTAAGCAATCCCGCATTGACAAATCCCACTACCATTACTGTCGTGGCTGAACTGCTCTGGATAATTGCCGTGATGGCTGCACCTATAAGTACAGCCACAAATCGGTTCTTAGTCAGAAATCCCATCCATGACTTCACTCTGTCCCCTGCAGATTTCTGAAGCCCGTCTGCCATGATATGCATTCCATACAGAAAAAGTCCCAAACCGCCTATAAACTTGAACAGTAATCCCAGATCGTCAAAAGTCATCTTTCTCCCTCGCACTTTACCAATATATATTTCACAGACTTTCCAAATATGATTTTATCATTATTGTGTAAAATCAAATCACGTCTTATGTAAAATCTAAGTAAAATTCAAAAAATCCTTTCCTTTGTAAGTTTCATTCCTTATAATAAAAAGCAAAGGACAGATAAAATCAGGCGTTGGATTATGGAAATCAGATACATAAGACAGCGCAGAAATGGGGGAAACATGAAAAAAATAATGCAACAATGGAATAAGCTCAGTCTGATTATCCGTATTGCCATCGGACTGATTCTTGGCGCAGTTTTAGGAGCAGCTCTGCCACAGCTGACAGTGCTCTCTGTCTTGGGAGACGTATTCGTAGGTGCTCTGAAGGCAATCGCTCCGGTACTCGTTTTTGTTCTCGTCATGAGTTCTCTGGCAAACGCCAAAGGCACCATCGGCAAACGGTTTACCCGGGTAGTATTTCTGTACATACTCAGTACCTGTCTGGCAGCATTTGCGGCAGTCATTGGCAGTTTTGCTTTTCCGGTAGTGATACAACTCACCGATGCAGTCGAAAATACAGCGCCTACGGGTATCTGGGAAGTATTGAGCGCTCTGCTCAATAATATGGTTGCCAATCCTGTCAATGCGATCATGAACGGCAATTATGTGGGAATTCTTACATGGGCAATTATCTTTGGTATCGCCCTGCGTCAGCTTGCCACAGATGCCACGAAGCAAATCGTTAAGGATTTCTCGGATGCAGTATCCAGAGCGGTACGCTGGATTATCAGTTGTGCCCCCTTTGGTATACTGGGTCTTGTGTTTACAAATGTATCCACCAACGGGCTGGAAATCTTTTCCCAGTATGGGAAACTTCTTGTCCTGCTTGTAGGCTGTATGCTGGTGGTTGCCTTTGTTATAGATCCGCTGATCGTAGCCATCTGCCTGCATCGCAATCCCTATCCACTCGTATTCCGGTGCTTCAAAGAGAGTGGACTGACAGCATTTTTTACGAGAAGCTCTGCTGCCAATATTCCTATTAATATGAATCTTTGTGAACGTCTTGGACTGGACAAGGATTTCTACTCCGTATCCATTCCCCTCGGAGCAACGATCAATATGGACGGAGCCGCTATCACGATCACAGTTATGGCTCTGACGGTAGCTAATACAATGGGCATCACAGTGGACATCCCTACAGCCTTCTTCCTGGCAATCATTGCAACATTGGGCGCATGTGGTGCTTCCGGTGTGGCGGGAGGTTCTCTATTGCTCATCCCACTTGCCTGCTCCCTGTTCGGAATCGGCAATGATATCGCCATGCAGGCTGTGGCAGTGGGTTTTATCATCGGTGTCGTTCAGGATTCTCTCGAAACAGCTATCAACTCTTCTGGTGATGTGATTTTTGCTGCAACCGCCGAGTTTATAGACTGGAAAAAAGAAGGGAGAAAGCTGCCCTTCTAGGCATTGGCAGAATACTACGAATATTTTCATAAATTCCTAAAGCAAAAGGAGGAATAAGTGCATATGCACCTATTCCTCCTGAATCTTTATTGATCAAGATCTCTTCTTAGCCAAAATATCTCTCCAGCAGACCTTTGAATGCTTTACCATGTCTTGCCTCATCTCTTGCCATCTCATGAACAGTATCATGGATTGCATCCAGATTAGCAGCTTTTGCACGTTTTGCAAGGTCAAACTTACCTGCTGTAGCACCATTCTCAGCTTCTACACGCATCTCAAGGTTTTTCTTTGTAGAATCTGTGATTACTTCTCCCAGCAGTTCAGCAAATTTTGCTGCATGCTCTGCCTCTTCCCAGGCAGCTTTTTCCCAATAAAGGCCAATTTCAGGATATCCTTCTCTATGAGCAACTCTTGCCATAGCAAGATACATACCAACTTCTGTACATTCACCATTAAAGTTTGCCCGCAGGTCAGCCATAATATCATCGCTGGAGCCCTGTGCAACACCTACCACATGCTCTGCTGCCCATTCCATCTCACCACTCTGTGCTGTAAATTTAGCTGCAGGCGCACCACACTGGGGGCACTTCTCCGGTGCCGCATCTCCTTCATGAACATAACCACATACCTGACATACAAATTTCATCTACTTTTCCTCCTGTTTCTTAAATATATTTTATATTGCCATTTATATTGTAACCCAATCATTCATTTCAGTAATGATTACTATTATTGTAACATTCTTTTTCTTTCTGTCAATAACTTTTTCAAATTTTTTTGAAACAAATACTGCCAATAGCATTTTAACCGATCATTCCAAAATATACCAGTACAAGAACGCCAAGAATAATACGGTACCATCCAAAAACCTTAAAGTTGTGTTTCTTAATATAACCCATCAAAAACTGGATAATAAACATGGAAACAAGGAATGCCACAATACAGCCCACCGCCAATATCCCCCATTCCATACCACTCATATCAACTCCTGAGGCAAAGAATTTTATCGTTTTTAGGAGACTGGCGCCAAACATAACCGGAATTGCCATAAAAAATGTAAATTCCGCAGCCGCTTTTCTCGATACTCCCAACAGCAATCCTCCTACTATAGTGGCGCCGGAACGGGATGTCCCCGGAAAGATAGCCGCAAGTAACTGAAATATACCGATGACAAAAGCAACCGGATACGTAATCTGACCAATTTTTTTCATTTTTGGCCGTCGTCCCCTGTTTCTGTTCTCAATCAAAATAAACGCCACGCCAAATACGATCAACGCAACCGCAATCGTATAATAATTGTAAAAAATCCGATTGAACAGACTGTCGAAAGGCATTCCCACGACAATGGCAGGAATACAGCTTACCGCAATTTTAAACCACATGGAAAAAACATCTTTTCGAATCAGGTTTCCACGGCTGCCGACACCAAGACGAAAAGGAAAAATCTGCTTCCAATACAGAACAACGACTGCCATAATTGCCCCAAGTTGGATCACCACTTCAAACATTTCCCAGAATTCCGGAGAAACATCTAATTTTACAAATTCTCCCAAAAGTATCAGATGTCCGGTACTGCTAATCGGTAACCATTCTGTAATTCCTTCCACGATACCAAACAGAACCGCCTTCAATAATTCAATCAAAATATTTCCTCCCGTTGCCTGCTATTTTATGATTCCTCTAAATATGCCAGAAGTGCTTCATACTTTTCTTCCGCCTCATGGTACCCCTGTTCATACAGCGCCGTCAGTTTTTCTTTGTTTTTTTCTATCCGTCCCACCGAACTCTTTGTCTTTGGCCTGATAACAAACGCCCTGCCACAGTCTTCCTGTTCTTTTAAATAGTCCAGTGTTTCATTATAAGAAATATGTCTGTTTTTCATCAGCTCATATACTTTTGGATATTTCAGATAAGCAAGTTTTATCAGCTTCAGGGCACTCGACTTTTCTTTATGATACCCCATCTCTTTTGTCATAATCACTACATTTTTCTGATTGCCGTCCTGAATCGATTTCCGAATCGGTATAGAATCAGACAATCCCCCATCCAGATAGAGCTGGTTCCCTATCTTTACATTCCGGGAAACAAGCGGAAGAGAACAGGAAGCCCGTATCATCTCAATATCCTTTTTCATATCCCGGAGCTGTAAATATTCTGCCCTGCCGCTGACGATATTGGTGACTACCGCATAGGCTTTCCCCTCATACCTGTTGAACGCATCATAATCATAAGGATTCAGATAATCGGGAATCAATTCATAACACATATCTTTATTGAACAAATCCCCTGTCCGCAGCAAACTTCTTGTGCTGCAATAGTCTCTGCAATCCAGATAATCCACGCCCACATGATACGCCCTTCTCTTCTGACCGGATAAGTAGCTGCACATGTGGCATGCTCCTGCAGAAACACCATAACAATGGGAAAACATAATCCCTTTTTCCAGAAAAAACTCCAGCACGCCGCATGTATACATGCCTTTCATGCCGCCGCCTTCCAATACAAGGCCCGCCTGATACATATAAATCCTTCTTTCTATTTGATATATCCTTCATTCCTCACAAATGTATGCATCGCGGACAGGGAACGTTCTACTTTTTTTGTATCGATACAATAGGCCATTCTGAAATATCCAGGGCAGCCAAACCCGTCTCCCGGTACAAGGACCAGATCATACCGTAATGCCTTCTTACAAAATACCTTTGCATCTTCTTCCATAGCCTTCGGGAAAATATAGAAAGTTCCTCCGGGCTCCACACAGGTAAACTTAAGCTTTTTCAATTCCTGATACAATAATTTTTTGTTCGTTTCATATACGGAAAGATCGGAAGTCTCTTCCAGATGTTCTCCCACAGTCAGCTGTATAAGGGACGCCGGGCAGTTATGCCCTGTCTCCCTGGAAATTTGTCCACACATCTGAATAATCTTAGAACTGTCGGAACAAGCCGGATTTACTGCCACGTAACCAATCCGCTCTCCCGGAAATGACAACGATTTTGAAAAAGAATAGCACATAATGGTATTTTCATAGAATGAAGATACAAAAGGCGCATCCACTCCCGCAAATACAATTTCCCGATAGGGCTCATCGGAAATAATATAAATATCATGCCCAAACTGCTCTGATTTTTCATGTAATATTGCTGCCAGTTTTCCAAGAGTCTCCGCAGAATAAACAATACCGGAAGGATTGTTTGGTGTATTGATCAGCACTGCTGAAACCTTTTCAGAAATCATCTCTTCAAATGCAGCAAAATTAATTTGAAAAGTCTCTGTATCAGCCGGTACCATTTTCAGTTTTGCTCCCGTTCCATTCACATAGGGAAAATATTCCGAAAAACATGGAGCAAATGTGAGCACTTCCTCTCCTGGTACGGTTACTGCCCGAAGTGCATGGGCAATTGCTCCTGCCGCTCCCGATGTCATAAAAATATGCTCCATCCTGTAGGGCACTCCAAATCTCTTTTCCAGAGACAACGCTATTTTTTCTCTCACAGAAGGGATACCAAGCGACGGACTATAGCCATGAAGTGTCACTGGGTTTTCTTCTTTCAAAAGCCGGATCATCGTCTCCGTTACCGCCTCCGGCACAGGCACAGAAGGATTCCCAAGGCTAAAATCAAATACATTTTCATATCCGATCTCTTTTCCACGTGCCGTAGCAAATTCTGACAATTCCCGAATTACCGATTTATTCTGAAGCATTTTTTCATAATGCCCGGCCAACATAATTTTTCCTCCCGTTCCTAATATATACCTTATCCATAACAGACATCATTCCAACCGACTTTTGGCTCGGATTTACCATATACTTACAATTTCCATACATAATTTATCATAGTCTAAAATCTGCTCTTTGTCCAGCCACAATGCAAGAACTTTCCCTCTAGTCCCTCTCCTTCTCCAGTACCATTTCCTCTCATAACAGTTCTGCTCATAGTTGACTATCTTTCTAAAAAGTTCTATAATTTAGTCATATATATGATAACTTTCTGTACGAATTAAAAAAGTGAGGGACATTTCATGAGAAGAGTCAATACAGATCAATTAAGGCCCGGGATGATAATCGCGGAAGATATTTACGCACCGAACGGACAGCTGATTATTGCAAAAGGAACAAAGCTGACCGATGCTACTCTTGAACAGCTCAGCCGCAATGCTGTCCTTTCAAGCCGCATTGACGACAGTGTGAAAACAGCTGCCGCCTCTTCTCAGAAAAGAGAAGAGGATATTTATAAGGGAGACGATATCCCCGGCTTCACTTCCAATCTACCGGAAAACCTTCGGGAGGCTCGTGCCAAACAGATCAAAGAACAGAAGAAATCCTATACAGAAGGTTTGAATTTTTTTCAGATCTCTATCAATAACCTGGTAGTCAAAAATACTGATATGGATGTAGATACCATTATCGATCAGACTTTAGCGCTACTCGGTTCCAATGGAAAAGGGACCAACATTTTACAAATGCTCGTTTTCATGCAGGAATATGACTCTGATGTATATGCCCATTCCGTCAATGTTTCTCTGCTTTGCAATATGTTAGCTCACTGGCTCGGATACAGCGAGGAAGACTGCCGTCTGGCTGCTGCCTGCGGTATGTTCCACGATATCGGAAAGCTCACGATACCGGAAGAAATCCTCCAAAAACCCGGCCCTTTGACTCCTGAGGAAAAAGAGCTTGTCAATACTCATACGGAAAAGGGATACCAGATGCTCAAAGATCATCCTATCCATGAGTCTATCAAGCTATCCGCTCTGCTGCACCATGAAAATTGTGATGGAACAGGTTATCCCTATAAACTGCCGGGAGATCAGATCGATCCCTATGCCAAACTGGTTACGATCTGCAACATATATGATGCCATGACGTCAAACCGTCCTTATAGAAAGGCTATTTCTCCTTTCGACGTTATAGATTATTTTGAAAAGAAAGGATTGCAGAAATTTGATACCCGGTCCATTCTTCTTTTCCTGGAAAATACGATCAACACATACCTCAACTGTCCTGTACGCCTGAGCAATGGTATGATCGGTTATGTAGTCTTTATTAACCGCCGCAAGCTTGGCAGGCCTACAGTACAGTGTGGCACAGAATTTATCGATCTGGCAAAGCGGGAAGACCTCCGTATTATGGAACTGCTTCCGGCCATTTGATTTCGCCAAATAAGGCTTTATAGCGAGACAGTTTTGACTGCCTCGCTATTTTATTTTTATGCAGATACAGGCAGGCCATTTTCCCATTCAACCTCCTACGCAGCTCACCCATGGATTTTCTTTTGTCCCTCCTCTCCGCTGCCAGGCAGTTCAAATTCCATCATCCCCTCCCCATCCACTTTACCCGACCGGCAAAAGCCAAGTTTATAAAGCAGGCCGATGGAAGCCTTATTTCCCGGATGTACCCGGCAGATCACTTTTTCCCATCCGATATCCTTCCTGATATATTTCAATACGGCACTGCACACTTCAAAGGCAATCCCCCGGTGCTGCCAGGCATCGGCTATCACATACCCAAGTTCTACTCCTTCTTCCCGCGGTTCCACACCGGCCCGGCCTATGATTTCTCCCGATGATTTCTCCTCTATAATCCAGATACCATAGCCATAAAATCCATAAATGTATTTGCAATAATCTTCCACATATTTTCGTTCCTTTTCCCTGTCCTCATACAAATCTTCCATAAACTTTGTTACAGAAGCGTCCTCATAGATCTCATACAGCCTGTCCACATCTGCCACCGTCATCTCTCTCAGCCTGCACCTGGACGTCTCCAGGATGTCCCAGGGGAGTCCGGCCAGACGCCTGTACAGCCGTTCAAAGTCTTCCTGCTCCAGCTCCTCCGTCTTTTCTACCGCATAAGATATCCCCGAAAAATCCATATCCCGATTCGCATCTGTCACAACCAGCGCTACTTTCTCTCCTCTTTTTTCCATCTCTCTTAAAAGCTCTATTTCATCCGTCAAAAATAATATCCCATAATCCGTTGCAATCTCTTTCAGCATTGTTCCTTTCCAGTCCTTTTCCAAATGACGGTCCCCGTCTTATAAATCCTTTACGAAAAATCGATTATCCGCTACAATAAACAGGTAATACTTACCCTATACTAAATTATTTTTATCAGAAAGGAAAGAATAAATATGAAAAATCCTGTCATTACAATTACTATGGAAAACGGCGACGTTATCAAAGCAGAACTTTATCCCGACATCGCCCCCAATACTGTGAACAACTTTATCAGTCTGATTCAGAAAAATTTTTATGATGGGTTGATTTTCCATCGGGTTATCAACGGTTTTATGGTTCAGGGCGGCGACCCGGAAGGTTCTGGTATGGGTGGCCCAGGCTACAGTATCAAAGGAGAATTCTCCATGAACGGCTTCTCCAACGAACTGAAACATACAGAGGGTGTATTGTCCATGGCCAGAAGTATGGCACCCGATTCTGCAGGAAGCCAGTTCTTTATTATGCATAAAACAAGTCCCCACCTGGATGGTTCCTATGCTGCTTTCGGAAAGGTAACGGAAGGCATGGAAATTGTCAATAAAATCGCAGAATGCGAGACAGATAATTCTGACCGTCCACTCCAGGAGCAGAAAATCCGCACAATGACTGTAGATACATTTGGAGAGAATTATCCAGAACCAGATAAATTTTAAGCCTTTTTGGATCCAAGTTCATATATTGTTTACATTTCATTTAAAGAAACTTAATTCACATAACATTGTTTAGCCAAATTCATATCTTATACTAGTATCATCAGATAGGAACAAGGCAATCAACTAACATTACTATAAATAGCTTTTTCATAATAATGCCAAGTGAGGATTCTCACTTGGCATCCTCCCTTTTCTGGGGATATAATCCGTTTCCTGTTTTTCCCTTTTTTCTTGACTAATCCACTTTAGTGTATTAAAATAATTTTGTTACAAGGGACGTAATGACGTAGAGTGCGTTTATTGCGTCCTTTTCTACTATACTTACTATGGGAGGAACAATATGGAAACATTTGCAAATGTAGTCTCCGCCGTAGACAGCTTTGTCTGGGGGCCTGTCATGCTCGCCCTCTTGGTTGGGACCGGTATTTTCTTAACGATCCGTACAGGATTTCTACCCTGGAGAAATCTCGGCTATGCTCTGAAAAACACTCTGAGCAAAGAAGCTCGGCAGACCACCGGAAAAGGTGATATCTCCCCTTTTTCTGCGCTGACCACTGCTCTGGCAGCTACAATTGGCACTGGCAATATCGTAGGTGTGGCCACTGCCATGGTATCCGGCGGTCCCGGCGCTCTCGTATGGATGTGGGTATCCGCCTGTTTCGGACTCACTTCCAAGTTCAGTGAATGTATGCTGGCAATCAAATATCGTGAAGTCAACGCCCAGGGAGAGATGTCCGGCGGGCCGATGTACACAATGAAAAAGGGTATCAAAAACAAAGCACTTGGCTATACGCTTGGCTGGCTGTTCGCGTTTTTCACAGTTGTCGCTTCCTTCGGTATCGGCAATATGACCCAGGCTAACTCTATTACGGGAGCCCTGTATGAAACTTTCTCGATTCCCTCATGGATTGTAGGTATTCTTCTGACTCTGTTTGCCTTTATCGTTATCGTGGGCGGCATCAAATCCATTTCCAGAGTATCCCAGGTTATTGTGCCGATTATGGCTGTTTTCTATGTCATTGCAACATTGATCGTTATTATAGGCAACTTTGCCAATGTACCGGCAGGTGTTGCCATGATTTTCAAAATGGCCTTCAGCATAAAGGCAGTCGGCGGCGGTCTGTGCGGTACAATCGTAGCCTCTATGATGAGTGCAATGCGTTTCGGTGTTGCCAGAGGGGTATTTTCCAATGAAGCTGGTATGGGCTCCGCAGCCATTCCGGCAGCTGCCGCTACTATCACCAATCCGGTTCAACAGGCATACATAAACATGACCGGTACTTTCTGGGACACCATCGTAGTCTGTACGATGACCGGCCTTGCCATTGCCAGCTCCGGCGTCCTCGGACAGGTAAATCCCTCCACCGGTGAACTGTATCAGGGATCCTCTCTTACGATCGCTGCCTTCGGCACAATCCTGGGCCCTGTAGGCGGATGGCTCGTAAGTATCAGTATCACATTATTTGCCTTTTCCACTATTCTCGGCTGGGAATATTACGGTGAAAAAGCATATGAATATCTGCTCGGTACACACAGGTTCAATATGGTCTACAGAATTATATTTTCTCTTGTCATATTTGTGGGCTCCGTTGCCACGCTGGATCTTGTCTGGAATCTTTCCGACATTGCCAACGCCCTTATGGCAATTCCGAACCTGATCTGCATGCTCATACTGAGTGGTGAAATTGCAAAGGATATCAAGGAGTTCCAGAAAACTCTGAAGAAATAATCTGCGTTTATAAAAGACAGAGCTATATATTTCCCCTGTTCGCTGAGGGTAGCTCTGTCTTTTATCTTCCCTTTTGGAGAAATTTTCTCTATTCTTTATTCTTTCACAAACCAATGATATATTTTCACAAATACTGCCTTCAACCGTCCCCAGATGCCGATATCCTCCGGCTCCTTTTCCAGATCTATCGTATTGTCTACATCATCTTCGATACTGATCTCTGCTGTTCTCATGATAATCTGGATGCTCTCAGGTGTAGCATTTTTGCCGGATGTAAAAGAGGGAAATTCTTCCTGTGTGTCAATATTCAATATATTTGTCTCATCCTCCAGCTCATCCAGTTCATCGTCCACCGCATTTTTCATAGTGTCCTTTGCGTCCCGGAATATCTCACTCCCCCCTGCGATACCGATACCGCTGTCCAGTATACCGATCATGCCGCTCAGGCTGGAGTCGATGGCCGCATCCATGCTCACTTCTGTAGCATCCATCAGGCTCCTCATACTCCTCAGTGCCGTCTGCGTTGCGCTGACACTCACCATACCACTGTCCAGAAACTGCTGTGTCTCATCCAGAAGCATCAGCACATGCTCTTTATAATCCTGGGTCATATGTCCTCCCAGTGTATAGCTTTCATTTAATACTTCGCTTGCCTTATTTGTCAGATTTTCCAGTTCATGTACGACTCCTTCTGTATTTTCCAGAACCGGAACCGAAGATTTGGCAAGGGTTCCCGCAAAGCTGCCCAGATAACCGATCTCGGCACCCACCTGGAGATTGCCCAGATCTCCGGGATCGCCTGTCTGTCCGTAAATCTCTTTTAGATTTTCAATCACATCCTCGATCTCTTCTTCCGTATCTCCTGCTCCATCCTTTATCGTATGGCGCAGCTTTTTCATGGAATCCTCCAGATCTTTGGAGGCATCTTCCATATCTTTCAGATATTCATCCATTTCATAGATACTGTTCCGAATCGTCTCCAGCCGTTCCATGGCATCGATATAGTCTTCCTTCTCAATGGCAGTTTGCGCAGAAAGCAATATGAGACTGTTTATAATCCCATCCAGGGAATTGATGGCCGCATCTGCATCTGATTTCACGGTATCCTCTCCGGCATCAAAAGTTGCTTTCGCTTTCTGTGCCTCTCTGACACCTTTCTGCGTCTCTTCCAGGCTTCCTTTCATCTCCGACAGATTATCCAATATAACATCTGCACTGTCGCTCATGGCATCCATGGAATCTCTGACCTTATCCTTTACTTCCCGGATATCACCGATCCTGTCCAGCGAGGACAATGTGGCCGGCACCATGAAAAACATAAGACCAATACTCTCAAAACTGTTTGTACCAATATCGATTCGAAATGTTCCTTCCTCTCCCGGCAATGCCATAAAAATCACGGCTTTCTTTGTACCAAGTGTCTGAAGCTGTGAACCGGGAGCCTCCAGAGAGTAATTGTCCTTATCCATATCCACAAGCGATGCCACTGTCAAAATCATGTTATTTCTATAATATGCCGGGGCATTTCGATTGGGCTGCGCCTCTATGAGCATTGTCACCATGCCCTGCGCACCGGCCAGCTCCTTCGCATCACACTCCTGTCCGTTCAGCTTATAAGTCACATCCAGATTCCAGGGAAGCTCCTGAGTCAATGTATCGGTCTTGCATTCATAATAAAATCTCTCTTCCTCTTGTCCACTCAAATCCCAAGTAACTTTTCCAGCCTCAAGCAGAGGTTTGGCACTGTTGCTCATATTGATTACATCGCTGTAATCGCCGTAATCTACAATCGTCGTATTGCCATTCAGCATACAGCCCTTTACGATATTGACTTCTTCCACCTTACCATAATAATCCAGGTTGATGTAAATAGATTCATCCACCCGCACCTGAGGAGCTGCTGCCTTCACATTTATTGCAGTCGGCCCAAAGGTAAGAATTCCTGCCATTCCAAGTGCAATGATTTGTTTTCTGTTCATTCTATGCATCTCCTCTTCCTTCTTTTCGCTCCATTCGCTCTCTGCGCCTCTCCCTGATGCGTTCTATCAGTTCCTTCCGTTTCTGCCTTCGCAGTGCCACTCTTTTCCGAAGCCTTGCCAGTTCTTTTTCTTTCAGTGCATCCCTCACTTCCTTTTCCTTGAAGATGAGCCAGTCAAAAGAAGTGAGCAGAGCCGGCACTGCTAAAATAACCATACACATGCTGATCATGCCGCCCCGGCCGATCAGATGTCCCAGAGAAGATATGGCGCTGACAGATGAAATAAAATAAATTCCATAGCCCGCCACCGTCAGTATTGTACCGGAAGTCAATATAGAAAGAATACTTCTCTGCAAAGCATCAATTGCCGCTTTACGCTTGCCCATTTCATGTTCTCTGTTATACATATAATTGTTAGTAAGCAGAATAGAATAGTCCACTGTAGCCCCCAGCTGAATACAGCTTACAATGATAAAACCATTGAACATAAAACTTTCTCCCTGCAAATAGGGCACTGTCATATTGATATAAGTGGCAATGGTAATGGGGATCAGCACCAATACCGGTAAAAGCAACGATCGAAAAGCAATCCCCACGACAATCGCGACAGCCAGCAGAGATATAATATTCGTCACCGCATAATCCGGCACCATCAGCTCCTTCAAATCCTGGGTAGAAGGGGTATTGCCCACTACATAGGCATTTTTCGGATAATATTTCTTTACGATTGCCTGGATTTCATCGGAAGTTTCAAAAGCCAGTTCACTTTCCGTATCTGTCCTTGTATACATAAGCATGCGGGCATAGTTTTCTGTTCGCAGTTGTTTTTTGATACTCTCCGGGACGATACTTTCCGGGATACCTACCGGCAATACATTGGCGATTCCGGTAACACTTTTTACATAATATAGATTTTCCAGTTCATCTGCCAGTTCCCGCTCCTTGATAGGTGTCTCATTGGGAACAATAATGAGGTACAGATTACTTCTCCCGAATTTTTCTTCGATTTCCAGCGTATCGTCATAGACCTTCGTTCCCTTACTTCTGCCCAATGCACTGTTTCCAAATGTAAAGCTGTTCATATTCTGCGCTACATAAGACGGTATCACTACGATCGCCATCAGTACCAGCACGATATAGCGGAGTCGAAAAATTCCCCGGGAAACTGCTCCGAATTTTGGCATAACACTTTTATGCTTTGTTTTTTCAATCAGACCGCCAAACCGAAGCAGCAATGCCGGCATAAGAAAAAGCACCGTAGCCACACTGCACAGAATGCTCTTACCCAGTACAAGTCCCACATCCCGTCCAAGTCCAAACCGCATGGAGAGAAGTGCCATAAATCCTACAAAAGTAGTCATCGCGCTGGAAAGGATGGAAACCGCAGATTCCCGCAATGCACCTGTCATGGCCTTTTCATTATTTCCCGGTTTTTTTTCGCATCTGCGAACATAAGTATGTAACAGGAAAACGGAATAGTCCATAGAAGTAGCTAGCTGTAACACGGCAGCTACACTGGAACTCATAAACGAAATCGTACCGAGAAACAGATTGCTTCCCATATTCAAAATAATAGCAATACCCATGACCGACAAAAAGAGAATCGGCTCAAACCAGGAGTCGGTTGTCAGGCAGAGAATAATTAAGATCAGCACTACCGCCACCGTCATGATAATCTGTAGTTCCCGGTCCAGTGTCTCTTCCAACGACTTGTTCTCTACGGCAGGTCCCGCATAACATCCTTTCTCTCCCAGCATTTCCTGTATTTTGACGATTGCGTCCTTTGTCTCCTGCTCGTTATCTCCCTTCTCAAAGGTGATATCCATAACTGCACATCGATCTTTATAATAATCTTTCTGTGCATTCAGGTCGATAAAGTCTTCTGTCATATAGACGTCTTCTGTCATCCACATGACCATATCCACTCCGTCTATATTTTCCAGCATCTGTTTATACATATAGGCTTCATAAACAGTGACATCCTTTATCATAATTCTGGCAGTTCCCGGATACCCAAATTCCTGCTCCATCAAATCGATGGCTACCTTTGATTTCGTATAAGAAGGCAGATATTCTGTCAGATCATAATTCACTTTGACAAGCGGCGCATTGATCATACTCAAAACGATGAGAATCCCAAAAACGATCTCTATGTAATGTCGTTTCTTTACAATCATACCTGCTACACTGCTGCCTTTGACACGTCCCTGATGTCCGGTATCACTTTTCCTGTCTTCTTTCTTTTCCTTCAGCTTATCCAAAAGCCTTTTCCATCTTTCGGTAATCAAGCTCTTTCCCTACTTTCTTCTATATTGTTCACAGAAAAGTATATTAAAAAAAGAAACCTTATTACACATTTGATTTTTATAGTTTGTCTATATAAATTATACATTTATTAATATATGTATTTAAAAAGGAACCCTGCCTTAGCAGAATTCCTTTTTCCTATCTTCATACTTTCGCTGTATATGTTTTGTATCAATCAGATTTATATATCTAACTGATCCACTACTTCTACCAGATAATTTATCATATCATCCATTGCATCTGTGCATTCAGGACATTTATCAAAATAATCCGGTACTGACCAGTAGCTGCCCAGATCATTGTCATATTCAAAAGAAGAAGCTATAATACCATGGTTACATCTGTGCGTAAATACATTGAACACAAGCTGCATAACGAGACCCTCTGCGGGATCTTCCTGCGCCATGGCATTGGATACAGCCATCTCGAATCTGTCGTCAAAACCATTGTAATTCATATCAATATAACCACATCCATTGATAGGGTCTCTGTCATCGATACCATCCCCATCTGCATCCTGGAGTTCTCCCCACACATCCGTTCTGCGTACAATGGCATTGCGGAAAATATTCATAACCTCATCTACAACTTTTTCATCACTGCTTTCCATCAGCTTATCTGCCGTCAGGCTCTGGTAAGAATCCAGAATCTCCTGTGTCATAATAGGCTGATAATTCTGAACAACTGCCTGCTCCGGTGTAGCTTCTTCTGCACAGACTATCATACTGCTTCCCATGAGAAATGTAACCGCCAGTGCCACTCCCAATATTTTTTTCTTCATTCCCTTAAATCTCCTTCCCTTTGTCATGTATTATGAATTACTATGAGCACTTTGATCTTACTTTTATTATACTCTTTTTTTCGGTAAATTCAAGGTTTGTAGCAGACTCATCTATAGAATTCATGGTATGTCCGCAGTCGGTAAAGTGCCCATAAATACCCTACACTTCCCAGAAAAAGAAAAAGCACCATCACCCAGAGAAATCTGCCCTCCATAGTTTTTCCCCGCAAGAGAAAATCTCTGAATATATTAATCACATGAGTAAAGGGATTGCAATAAATTACTGTCCTTAGGATTCCTTTCGTATTATCCGCCGGAAACAAGGCACTGCTGAGAAAAAACACTGGCAGTACCACCGTATTCATAAATGCCTCATAGACTGCTTCATTTGGCAAGAGCAGGCTGATACCGCAGGACAGACCTGCCATAAAAAATACCATGAGAATCAACAGAAAAAATAAAGTCAAAATATCCGCCGCACCTATAGCAATTCTGACATCATAAAATATGCTGACACCTCCCAGAATTGCCACTTCCAACAGTACACACAGTACCGCCTCCAAAAGCTGCCCCAGTACAATCGCGCTCCGGCTAACAGGTGCTGTCAGTACCCGGTAAAAACTGCCGTCGTTTCTCATCATATAATTCATAATTCCACTGCTGCTGCAGACAGAAAAACTCACCAGTACGATAACCCCTGGCAATATAAACGCCGTATAATTTTCAATGCCGGCATTTTTCATTGTCTCCTTTGCCACAGCACTGTATAAAGTCAGCCACAAAAAGGGTTGCAAGACCGTCATGACAATCGTAACCCTGTTGTGAAAACGCCATTTAATATTTCTGCTCAAAATTGCAAACACACTCATGCCCTTGTCGCTTCTCCTCTCTCTGTTATCTGCAGGAAAATGTCTTCCAGTTTTATTTCTTTTCCCTGACTGTAGAAGGTTTGTAATTCATCAGGTGTACCCTGTACCACCTCTTTCCCTTCTTTCATAATACATATACGATCACTTAAGCGCTCTGCCTCTTCCAGATTATGCGTTGTAAAAAAAACAGTAGTTCCCAGCTTCTCCCGTATCTCTCTTATCATATGCCACAGGTCCATACGGGATTTTACATCCATTCCTACGGTAGGCTCATCCAGAAAGAGAATTTCAGGCTCTGTCATCATACGAATTGCTATATCCAGCCGCCGTTTCATACCACCAGAGCAGGATCCCACCGGATAATCCCTGTATTTACACAGGCCAAAATCACCAAGCAGGCGTTCCATTCTGCTTTTGGTTTCTGTTCTCGGAATTTTATACAGGCATCCATGAAATAGCATATTCTCTTTCACGGACAGGCAGCTATCCAATGAAACCTGTTGATATACATAGGCTATTTTTTTTCGGAACGCAGCTTTTTCTTTCTGAATATCTTTTCCGAATACCAAAATGCTGCCCGAAGTATGCTGTAATCCTCCTGTCAATATTTGCACCAATGTGGATTTCCCCGCCCCATTCGGTCCCAACAGCGCAAATATCTCTCCGGCTCTGACAGTCAGTGACAGCCCCGCCAATGCCTGCGTACCATTTGGATATCGTTTTTTCACCCGATTGACAATAATTGCATCCATTCTGTTTCTTCCTTTCTTTCTGTCGCAGGTACTCCGTCCTGTGTTCCTTTATCATCTATCTTCTTTAATAGAAATCCATACTTGTGAGTTTCCTGTTCCCTGTGCCTGTAAATATTTTTCTCCTGGCCTCGGCTGCTGATAATCTCCTGCCTTTGACTCTCCTGCCGGAAACGGATAGACTTCGATGTCGGGCAGTCCTGCATATTCATATGCAGAAAGCAATAGCCACTCTTTATAGAATCGCCGGAAAACACCCTGCACTTCTTCCCGGAAATCTCCATCCTGTTCAAAAACAACCCACACAGAAGAAGGTATTTTATATTCGCACATGTCCACAGGAATTACCTTATCTGTAACAACACCGATGTAATAAAAAATATTATCCCGGTCCTCATAAACGCTCACTCCCAGAATGTCCCAACAGTCTTTCCGGCGCAGCCTGCCTATTTTGTTCAGCATTTCACTCCTCAAAATATCTTTCCAGAAATCGGGAATACACTCTCTGTTTCTCCCCATATCTTCAGTCAGCCGAATACGCACCCCTGCGATACGTATGGCCTTTTTTTCCACAATGCGATAACGAAGTCCCTTATTTCCTGTAACTTCCACGGAAAATCTCGCAGGCGGATAAATCTTTAACAGCACTTCCCTTTTTTTCGCAACAGCAGGTGTCATGCCATGGACACTCTGAAAAGCTCTGTTAAAAGAAGTAGGAGAAGTATAGCCATATTTCAGGGCAATATCTGATACCTTCTCCCTCCTCAGCTGCAGATCCATAGCGGCCTGAGACATCCTGCGCCTTCGGATATATTCCGCCAGTGAAATTCCCACCACCCAGGAAAATATCCGCTGAAAATAATAGGGAGAACAGCAGGCCACAGCGGCTACATCCTCATAGCACAGTTCTCCGTTCAGATTTTCTTCTATATAATCTATAGCTGCATTCAGATTTTTCAGCCATTCCATCAGTTTTCCTCCTTTCTCCAGTTTGATTTCCTACTGACACGATAACGTAAGAATCACAAATTTATAACGCGACAGACACACAGCGGTTGGATTCTTAACTGTATTATACCGTAATAAAAAATTGGATTCCTCGCTTTTTCTGCTCACTTTTGTAAAAAATAAAATGGAAGGCATATCTGCCTTCCTGCTGCTTTCTCAGAAGAAAATTCCACATGTCTATCTGGCATGTTTTAAAATCCACTCGGCCCATTCCTCATAGTATCTCGCAAGGATATGGACATCATCCGTCGTATACTCTTCAGACAGATTCCCGCTCTCATCATCAAAGAGTTCATTCACATCCAGATAAAATATAGTAATACCATCTGCCATCTGCTCCACTGCCCGGTTAAACCGATCGATATTCTCATTGGTAAATTCTGTGGATGTCTTCGATTTTTTATCTGTAATATGTAAATTTCCCTCCAGGAAGATCAGTGCCTCCGGCTGCAATTCCCGCAGCCTCCCGATCAGTTCCTCATATCTGGAAACCGTATAATTAAAATCATAGCCCAGTTCGTTGATACCAAGCATCAGATAAATCTTGCCATACTTTCTCTCAGAGAGAACTGTCTCTAACAGCTTTTTTTCTCCCGATACTGTCTTAAACTCTTCATTGAAAATTTTATAGACACTCATACCTGAATCGGCCACTACTTCTGCACTTCCCAGATTTCCGTATTCGCAGAGCCCTACAGTACGGGAATCACCGATAAATAACGCATCGCTGAAGTAGGATACATCTGCTTCATACATCACCGGTGTTTCAACTGCTTCTGATATCTCTGTTTCTGATGTATTTTTATTCTTTACTTCCTCTGTCTCTTCCTCAGTTCCTGCCTCACTCTGTCCATTTTCCCCGGAGCCTTCTTCTCTTTCCAGCTCTGTTCCGGTACTGTCTCCCGTTTTCTTTTCTGCTTCTCCATCGGCATCGTTTTCTACCTGCCCTTTTATATCCCCGCAGTCTGCCACTGCCTGTACTTCCTCTGACGCTCCAGGTAAACGCAGTTCAAATCCCTCTTCTCCTTTCCCCACAAATCCCAATAACCATGCGGGAAGTACCACGATCAGACTGATTCCCAACAGCAATATGTAAGAATGCTTCCTTGTATCTTTTTTTCCCATGTTGGTATCCTCATTAAAATTGATAATATAAAAACGGATCATCCAGCCCCATATACATACAATATACACACGCCCAGAAAAGAAGCACAAGTCCCAGAGTCATTATAAATGTATATTTTTTTGTTTCATACAGCTTTCTCACCACACCGGTACAACACAAGAGAGCCGCAGTCAACGGCCAGAAACATAACGTTCCATATTTCATAAAGTCACCTGAATATACAACGTTACCAGAGGCATGATACAGCGGAAATAACCGCCACAGATAGATGGAGAGCTGTTTCAGATCTCCCACTGCAAATATGAGCCAGGACAACGGAATCGCTAAAATCATATATACTCGTCCCAGAAGCGGCCACCTGTCAAATGCTTTTAGAAGTTTCCATTTCTCCAGTACAATCAATAAAAACAATATAAGCCCCCACAATATAAAATTCCAGCTCGCTCCATGCCATAATCCGGTCAACATCCAGACGCAAAACAGATTCCGATATAAATGCTTTCTATTGCCGCCCAGCGGTATATATACATATTCCCGCAGCCAACTGCCAAGGGTCATATGCCACCGCCTCCAAAATTCTGTCATGGAACAGGACAGATACGGATCCTGGAAATTATCGGGAAAATCAAAGCCCATAATCCGTCCAAGTCCTTTTGCCATCAGAGAATATCCGTAAAAATCAAAATAGATCTGAAATGTATAAGCCACAATGCCCAGCCATGCCAGGGGACATGAAATACTTTCAAATCCTATGGAATTCACCTGTGTCCACACATATCCCACCCGGTTGGCAATCAACACTTTCAGAGCCATACCTACCGTAAACTCCCGGAATCCATCTTCCAGATTTCCAATGGAGCATTCCCTCTGTTTCATCTGCGTTTCCACCTGACTGTAAGTCACAATCGGACCTGCAATCAACTGAGGAAACATACACAGATAAGTGCCCAGCGTCAGAATCGAATTTTCCGCCTTTATCTTTCTCCGATATACATCAATTAAATAAGAACTGATCTGAAACGTATAGAAGCTGATGCCGATAGGCAAAACAAAATGTATATAAGGAATGGCTACCGTCAGACCCGCCCTGTCAAACAGAAGATTCAGATTACTGCTGAAAAAATCCGCATATTTGAATACAAACAGACAGCCTATATTCCAGGTCATTCCCATGGCCAGACATATCTGTCTTCTCCTTTTTCCTTTGCCTTTCTCCATATGCCGCGCCGCCATGTAATTCACGGCTATGGAAAGGATTAGCAGCAATACATATAAGGGATGTTCTCTGACTCCATAATAATAGAAAAGCAAGCTGGCCACGAATACTACCAGATTTTTCCATGTTCCAGGAACGAGAAAATAGACAAGCAGAAATGCAGGTAAAAAATAAATAAGAAATGTAAAACTGCTGAATACCATGTATCTGTACCTTCTCTATCTTTTTTCATTTGTATTTCTATTTTAATATTATACACTATTTTAAAGCAAAAGTCTTATTATATTGCTCCCATAAACATATACAGAACCGTTCCCACTACACCACTTCCCAGAATAATGGATATGGCATTTGTTTTAAATTTTCTGAGCAAAAACAATGCTGCAACGAAAATACCCAGTTCAACAATCCGAATCTCTCTCAGAACAATATCCTGCAGTTCAGCCTGAAATAACCCCAACATAAGAATAGATGAGCCTGCAGAGGCAATCAAGGCCACGACTGCAGGACGCATCGCTCCCAGTACGATCTGCACCCCGCTTACAGAACGATATTTATAATAGAAGTGCGCCAGGGTAAAGCATATAAAAAAGGAAGGGAGGATACATCCAATCGTACAAAGCAATACACCTGGAACTCCTGCGATTTTCATACCTACAAAAGTAGCTGAATTGATGGAAATCGGCCCCGGTGTCATTTCTGCCACCGTAATCAAATCAGAAAATTCCTCCATAGTCATGAGGCTGTGAATATTCACAATCTGTTCTTGGATCAATGGAATTGCCGCATAGCCACCACCCACACTGAACAGCCCCACCTGAATAAACGCAAAAAATAATTTCAATACCAGCATTTATACCGTCATCCCTTTCTTTTTTCTAAGTGTAATCGCCAGATCCGCAAGGCCGATACCCAGACAGCATAAAATCACAATCATCGCGCTGACATCCAGTAAATAAGTGGCGACAAAGGCCACTATCATCATGACAATATACAGGATTCTTTTTGTTTTCAGTACATTTCCCGCCAAATTGATTACCACATCAAATATGACTGCCGCTACCCCTGCCCGCATTACCTGGAGAGCCGTGGCAATATAAGGATTCGTTCGAAACTGCTCATAAAACAACGAAATAATTGAAATAATAATCATTGGAGGAAGTATTGTTCCTGCTACCGCGATCAGTGAACCGACAATACCAGACAGGCGATACCCGATTATGACAGAGGCGTTTACCGGAAGCGGTCCGGGGGCAGACTGGGTAATTGCCGTCACATCCAGCATTTCATCTTCTTCCAGCCATTCCAATTCTTCCACATATTTCTTTTTCATGAGAGATACTATTACAAATCCTCCTCCAAAAGTGCAGGCACTTAAAACAAACATGGACTTAAATAAAATCCACAGTTTATGATTCTCTTTTTTCACAAAAGCCTCCAAAAATCTTTTCTTTCACACAAATTTATCCACAAATATATATTCTATCATTTACAATAGTTCGAAACTTATTCCTTCGTATTGTTTCCATTGTATTATTCCTGTTTCAATTCTGAAAAATAAAAATCCGTATTGTTATTATGCTGCTTACTCTGGTAATATAGAAAGAAAGTACAGAGGACGAAAAGGAACAGACTATGCCAGAAGATTATAAAAGTAAAGGACTTATCCTTTTAAAAAAAGGACAAAAAGGGCTGATTCATGCTATCTTCAGTCGTTTTGGACTGATTCTCCTTATGCTTGTCATGCAGATTTTTATTCTCTTCGGCATCTTCCATTGGTTTGAAAAATTCCTGCTCCACTTTCTAGGAATTGCCATACTGCTTACTTTCAGTACAGTGATTTATCTCCTGAACAACAGAATGGATCCTACAGCAAAAATCACCTGGTTAATCGTCATTTCCCTCCTGCCCGTTTTCGGTGTACTTCTGCTCCTATACACGGAGAGTGATATCGGTCACAGAGCTTTAAAGAAACGCATTCATCAGATTATTACAGATACAAAAAACAGTATTCCCCAATCAGAAGAAGTGCGCAAACGTCTGTCAGAACAAAATCCGGGGGTTGCAGCATTGGCTCACTATATGCAAAGGAGCGGCTGTCATCCGGTGTTTGGAAATACATCCGTTACATATTTTCCACTGGGTGAAGATAAGTTTGACGAAATGTTAAAACAACTGGAAGCCGCAAAGTGTTTCATCTTTATGGAATACTTTATCGTAGATGAAGGTCTTATGTGGGGCCGTATATTGGAGATACTTGCCCGAAAAGCATCCGAAGGCGTAGATGTCCGTATTTTATATGACGGAACTTGTGAATTTTCTCTCCTGCCTCATGATTATCCGAAACGTTTGAAAGCACTTGGTATTTCCTGCAAGGTATTTTTCCCTGTATCACCTTTTATATCTACCTGTTATAACTATCGGGATCACAGAAAAATTCTGGTTATTGACGGGCATACAGCGTTCAACGGAGGTGTGAATCTCGCAGACGAATATATCAATCAAAGAGTAAAATTCGGACATTGGAAGGATGTTGCCATCATGCTGAAAGGGGAGGCAGTCAGAAGTTTTACCCTGATGTTTTTACAGATGTGGAGCATCAATGAAAAGACCGCAGAATTTTCTCGTTTTCTCTCCTGTCCTCTGCCCTCAGTGGTAAACACCGGTGGTTTCGTCATTCCCTATGGTGACTGTCCCCTGGACGATGATAAACTGGGTGAACGCGTATACATGGACATTCTGAACCGTTCTCAGTCTTATGTCCATATTATGACACCCTATCTGATTCTGGACGGAGAGATGGAAACTGCTCTGAAATTTGCCGCTGAAAGAGGTGTGGAAGTAGTATTGGTTCTGCCCGGAATCCCCGATAAGGCAATCCCCTATGCCCTGGCTAAGACTCACTATGCCCCATTGCTGGAGTCAGGTGTCAAGATATACGAATATATACCGGGATTTGTTCATGCGAAAGTATTTGTAAGTGATCTGAAAGAGGCGGTAGTCGGAACGATCAATCTGGATTACCGCAGTCTGTACCATCACTTTGAATGTGCTACTTATTTATATCATACGGATTGTATTCCAGTGATCGAAGCAGATTTTCAGTCCACTCTGGCAAAATGCAGACAAGTCACACCGGAAACAGTTCGAAAAGAAAAATGGACCGTCAAAGTGACCGGTCGCCTGATGAAAGCAATTGCCCCTTTACTGTAGAGATGAATCCGGTTATCTGCTGATCCCCATCAAAATACGGCTTTCCCGCAGTGTAAGAGTGGAGTCATAATCATATTCTACCGTTTGTATATTTATGTTCGGATACCGCTCATGGAGCTTTTTCATAATCCCCCGTTCACACACATGGCTGACAAGGCAGCCAAAAGGATGTACAATCAAAATATTCTTATAACCCTTTTCCACCAGATCTGCCACTTCTGCCGCAACCAGCCAGCCATCTCCCGTACGACACCCCTTGTTAATTACTGGTGCCGCCATTTCTTTCATTTTCATAAAATCTGCATCTGGATAGAACCTGCTCTCTTCAGCAATGCTCTCGTTTATCTCTCTCTGAATCCCCATCAGATAGCGGATAACCATATTATAAGCCTTCTGCACTATCCGCCCTGCTCCACAGAGTTTTTGATCTTCCAGTTCACTGTCTACAATATAAATGGCATAATTTACAAATCCGCCCATGCGATACGCACAATCTTGTTCTTGCAAAAATTGCTCCAAATGGCTATTCCCGATAGGAGAAAATTTCATATAGATCTCTCCTGTAATCCCAACACGCCGGATTTTTCTGTCTTCCACCGGAATCCTTGCAAAATCATAGACAATCTTTCGATACTGTTCCTTTCGCTTCTTTCTGGAAATATTTTTTCCAGCCACAATATTCTCACATAACTCTCTGTTCCAGTGCTCCCAACATGCCTTCGCCTCCCCTTTCCTGCATTCATATGGTCTCACTTGCTGATAAAGGGTCATAAGTAAGTCGCCAAAGCAGACAGCGGTGATAGCACGAAACAGCAGCTTCGGAGTAATCGTAAACCCTGGATGTCTGTATTTCCCGAAAGCATTGAGAGAAATCACCGGAATCTGACCATATCCAGCCTTTTTCAGGCTTACTATAATAGAATTGTAAATATTCCCGGCACGGCATGCCCCTCCGGTCTGGGGTTCCATAAAGGCAATCCGATCCGACTGAAATCGTCCAGACCGGACTGCCGCTAATACCTGTCCGAGAATCAACACTGTCGGCAGACAATAGTCTCCACTGATAAAAGGCAGAGAATACCCCGGCAGATTCTTTTCCTCAGGCAGTATCTCCACATGATATCCGCAGGCGGCAAAAGCCGCCTGCAAAAGCTCATTGTGATAATGCAGCATATTGGGCAGTAGTATCGTATGTGTATTTTTCATTGCCTTTGTAAACTCTGCTCTATCCGCTTCCTTCACAAATTAGCTTCCTTTCTGAACGATAATTATCTACAAAATACTCTCTATCTTGGCATCTGCTGCTTTGACAATTCAGTACATAAACAGGCCTTGAAGAAGCATCCCTCAAGGCCCGTTATCTATCTATTCATTTTTACTATATACTGACCCAGGCCTGTTCATTATTTTGCAGAAATCGCCGCCTGTGCTGCTGCCAGCCGGGCAATCGGTACACGGAACGGTGAACAGGACACATAGTCCAGTCCCAGCTCATGACAAAATTCCACAGAAGAAGGATCACCGCCATGCTCGCCGCAAATGCCACAGTGGATCGACGAATTTACAGCTTTTCCATTTTTGATCGTCATCTCCATCAGCTTGCCTACACCTGAACGATCTAACTTGGCAAACGGATCATTCTCAAAGATCTTTGCATCATAGTAAGAATCCAGGAACTTGCCTGCATCATCGCGGGAAAATCCGTATGTCATCTGTGTCAGATCATTGGTGCCGAAACAGAAGAACTCAGCATCCGCCGCAATCTCATCTGCGGTCAGAGCAGCTCTCGGAATCTCAATCATCGTCCCCACTTCATACTTCAGTTCCACGCCCGCCTTTGCAATTTCTGCATCCGCTGTCTCTGTAACAATCTTTTTCACAAATTTGAATTCTTTTGTATCTCCCACAAGAGGAATCATAATTTCAGGAACAAGATTCCAGTCTGCATGAGCCTTCTTTACATTGATTGCCGCACGGATTACCGCCTTTGTCTGCATCTTTGCGATCTCAGGATACGTAACAGCCAAACGGCAGCCCCTGTGTCCCAGCATCGGATTGATTTCATGCAGAGAAGCGATCATTGCCTTGATATCTTCCACGCTCTTGCCTTTAGTATCTGCCAGCCGCTTAATATCAGCTTCCTCTGTAGGAACAAACTCATGAAGCGGCGGATCCAGGAACCGAATTGTAACCGGATTTCCTTCCATCGCCTCATACAGCTTCTCGAAATCTCCTCGCTGCAGAGGAAGTATCTTATTAAGTGCTTCTTCTCTCTCTTCCAACGTATCGGAACAGATCATCTCGCGGAATGCATCAATCCTGTCGCCCTCAAAAAACATATGCTCTGTACGACACAGGCCGATTCCCTCTGCTCCCAGCTCTCTTGCTTTCTTTGCGTCTGCAGGAGTATCCGCGTTGGTTCTTACTTTCAGCGTCCTGTATTTGTCCGCCCATTCCATAATTCTCTCAAATTCACCGGCGATCGTAGCATCCACTGTTTTGATTTTACCGTCATAAACATTACCGGTAGTACCGTCAAAGGATATCACATCTCCTTCATGATACTCTTTTCCTGCCAGCGTAAATTTCTTATTTGCCTCATCCATATTGATGGCAGAACAGCCAGATACGCAGCATGCTCCCATTCCTCTTGCTACAACTGCCGCATGACTCGTCATACCGCCTCTTACGGTCAGGATACCCTGTGCCACCTTCATGCCTTCGATATCTTCAGGAGAAGTTTCCAGACGTACCAGCACGATTTTCTCGCCTCTTGCCGCCCATGCTTTTGCATCTTCTGCCGTAAACACGATTTTTCCGCAAGCTGCACCAGGCGCTGCTGCCAATGCTTTTGCAATCGGTTCTGCACTCTTGAGAGCATCCGCATCGAACTGAGGATGCAGCAGAGAATCCAGATTTCTCGGGTCAATCATAGAGACTGCCTTCTCTTCGGTAATCATCCCTTCATCTACCAGATCACAGGCAATCTTCAAAGCTGCCTTCGCCGTTCTCTTACCGCTGCGGGTCTGCAGCATATACAGATGCTTGTCTTCAATGGTAAATTCCATATCCTGCATGTCTCTGTAATGGTTCTCCAGCGTGTTGCAGATTCCCACAAACTGCTCAAATACTTCCGGCATCACATCTTTCAGATGGGCAATCGGCTCCGGCGTACGTACACCTGCCACTACATCCTCTCCCTGGGCGTTCAGAAGAAACTCACCCATCAGTTTCTTCTCTCCCGTGGCAGGATTCCGGGTAAATGCCACACCTGTTCCTGATGTATCTCCCATATTGCCAAATGCCATCATCTGTACATTCACAGCCGTTCCCCAGGAATAAGGAATATCATTGTCTCTTCTATATACGTTTGCTCTCGGATTATCCCAGGAACGGAAAACAGCCTTCACTGCACCGAGCAACTGTTCCTTCGGATCTGCCGGAAACTCCTGTCCGATTTTCTCTTTATATTCTGCCTTAAACTGATTTGCCAGCTCTTTTAAATCATCTGCCGTCAAATCCACATCCAGTGTAATGCCTTTGGAGGCTTTCATTTTATCGATCAATTCTTCAAAGTATTTCTTCCCTACTTCCATAACTACATCGGAATACATCTGGATAAATCTTCTGTAGCAGTCCCATGCCCAACGGGGATTGCCGGACTTCTCGGAAAGCACTTCCACCACTTCTTCATTTAGTCCCAGATTCAAAATGGTGTCCATCATACCCGGCATGGAAGCTCTTGCTCCGGAACGAACGGATACGAGCAGCGGATTTTCCTTATCACCAAACTTCTTTCCAGTGATTTCTTCCATCTTGGAAATATGCTCCATGATCTGTCCCATGATTTCATCGTTGATCTGCCTGCCGTCTTCATAATACTGTGTACAGGCCTCCGTCGTAATCGTAAACCCCTGGGGCACCGGCAGACCCAGATTTGTCATCTCCGCCAGATTTGCACCCTTTCCTCCCAGAAGATTGCGCATATCCGCATTTCCTTCCGTAAACAAATACACCCACTTTTTCATCCAAACATACCCTCCATATTTATCATTTTTTATATTGAATGTCCGCCCACCCTACAGGCAGCTCCGGTTTACCTTAATTTTTCTTCGTATCCATGAAAAATTCATAGGCTTCCTGATCTGTAGCACCCTTATGGACAATCATGTTAACTGCCTGGGCCATTGCCACCGGATCATGACTCTGGAAAATATTTCGTCCCATGTCTACACCTCTTGCTCCTTTACTGATCACTTCATAAGCGAGTGTCAGCGCATCTTTTTCAGGAAGCTTCTTTCCTCCTGCCACTACAATAGGTACGGGGCAGGCTGCCACAATTTCCTCAAAGTTCTCACAGTTATATGTTTTGATAATATTCACGCCCAGCTCTGCTAAAATTCTCGTCGCCAGCTTAAAGAACCGGTCTGTACGCTCCATCTGCTTTCCTACAGCCACTACCCCCATCGTAGGCACACTATACCGAATCCCAGCGTTGATGACTCTGGACAGATTATCAAGACTGGACAACTGGCCATCTGCTCCGATAAATGTCTGCACCGCCATACAATCCGTATTCATTCTGACTGCATCTTCAATATCCACTGCTACCACTTCATGAGAAAGATCATCATTCAGCATGGAAGAACCGGAAGTTACGCGAAGTGCGACACCTTTCCGGCACTGAGGCGAAACACAGGTACGCAATGCCCCTCTTGTTCCCATCAGTACATCTACGTAGGGAACCAACTGGGGAATCAAAATATCCAGTCTTTCCAATCCTGCTGTAGATCCCATAAAATATCCATGGTCAAAAGCGAACATCACTGTATTTCCGCTGACCGGATCAAAGATATTGGAAAGATGTTTTTTCATTCCCCAGTCTAAATTATTTGCACCTTTTACATGAAAATCTCCCTGGTTTGCAAAAGGAATATCCACTTTATAATCTTTTGCTACTTTTAATCCATCTACATCTGCCATCCTGCTGCTTCCTCCTTAATTCTCACTCTTTTTATGCTACCCTCAGTGGACAAGGGCACACACGCCGTGTGTCCTTTTGTCCACTGAGGGTATACTGCCATGTAACCTTATCGCTGTTACAAACTAATACATTTGTTTCTATAAAATTATTTTGTTCATGGCAAGTTATAAGTTAATCATATAGGGATTTCCTAAATTTGTCAATACCTTCCGCAGTTATTCACAAAAACACTTCCTGTTTTTTCTTTCAATTTTGTATATAATTAAATTTGCGTGAATACATTGACTTTTTCAAATGACATTGATATACTTTCTATAAGATACATTTATTTTTTTATAAAACTTTTGTTTCATTTATACTCTTTCACTTTACGATTCCCCCAAATACGCATTTGAGAAATCGTATACAGCCTTTTATAGACAGGAAAGTAACTACTATGTATGATCCGAACCGCGACTTTGAAAAAAATTTAATGATCAAAGCCTCCTGGTACTATTATATGGAAGATATGACGCAACAGGCCATTGCCAACCAGCTGGGCATTTCCCGTATACGGGTTATCAAACTTCTGGAAAAGGCACGACAGACCGGTGTTATCCAGTTCCATATTTCCGCTGCCTTTGACAACCGGCACATATTGGAAAAAGAACTGATGGAAAAATACCAGTTAAAAGACTGCTATATTGTTCCTACCAACCCTGATACTGCCGGAACGAACGATACGATTGCCAAAGCTGCTTCTATTTATATTGCCAACCATATAACAGACACATGTTATATCAATTTCGGCTACGGCGGTACTACGTTAAAGACCATCGAATATCTGACAAAGGATCTGGAAACTTCTGTATTCTTTGTTTCTCTCACCGGTGGCGTCGGATATTATCTGCCCAATTCAGGATCTGATCTTTTTCACACGAAACTATATCTGATTCCTTCGCCCCTTATTATGTCTTCCAGAGAAATGGCTGAAGCAATCCAGGAAGAAAGCTCTGTCAAAGAAGTTTCCAATATGATACAGCTGGCAAGTATGACGATTGTAGGAATCGGTGCCATGGATAACAGCTCCACTATATTAAAAACTTCTATTTTAAATCCCAATGACTTCCTTCTATTAAATATGAAAGGTGCTGTCGGTGATATTATCTGTCACTTTATTGACAAAGACGGCAATCTGGTTGATACAGATATCGATTCCCGCCTCGTGAGTGTTCCCCTCAGCACTCTGAATCAATTGGAAAATGTTATCGGTGTTGCTGCGGGAAAGCACAAAGTTACTGCTATACACTCCGCTTTAATGGGAAATTATCTGGATATTCTTATTACAGATGAAAGTACCGCACAGCTATTGTGTCACGCTTAACTTCTGACAAATATACCCTCCGTGGACAAAGGGACACACGGTCGGAGAAGCGCCAAATTTATCTCAAATGTAATCGTCTTTCCATGTTTTTATTGTATCGATAATTCAAGAGCAATTTCCGATACAATAAAAACAACGGCGTGACCAGAATCACGCCGTCTTTAATTCATTTATAATTATTTACTTTATCTCAAAATCTGGTACCATAATTTCAACTGCCCGGGGTCTGCTTATGATTTCCACATTACAATGCTCTCCGCCAAACTCTCCATCCAGCGTCCATGCCACCGGTTCTTTTGATTCTATTTTAATCTTGTCTGTTTTGGCATAAATAATACAGGATGCATCCATACTTTCCATCACGAGCGCCGCTATGATCTGATTCAGTTCCAGCGCATTTTTCGGTTTCCGAATGAGCATCACCTCAAAAAGCCCGTCGTTTAATTCCACATACTTGCCGGTTATCTTTTTAAATCCCCCTACAGAAGTGGAATTACTGATCATGCCAAATAAAAATTCTCCTTCTGCTGTCTCCCCATTGTATTTCGCCTTTAACTCATAGGTCCTCAGGCTGGAAAGCTTTTTCAATCCTTCCAACACATATGCAGCATGTCCCAATATATTTTTCGAACTCTGAGGTGTCTCATAAGAAACATCCGTAAAAATACCAAACGCCGCAATATATACAAAAGTCCCTTTGTTAAATGCCCCGATATCACAGGAAAACCGCTTCCCCTCTACTGCAATCTGGGCCGCCTCCACCATCGTCTTTGGCAGGCCCAGACTAATACCAAAATCATTCGTGCTTCCGGCAGGAATATATCCTATCGGAACACTTTTTTCCTGCTCCATGATGCCGGTGACCACTTCGTCTAATGTACCGTCACCTCCACAGCACACTACCAGACTGTACTCACTACTCTTTTCCCTTGCGATGTTTACTGCATCTCCCTGTTGTTTTGTTGGGCATACAGTTACTTCATACCCACTGCCATTCAGAATCTCTATGATATCACTGAGTTTACCCCGTATTCTTCCTTTTCCCGCACAGGGATTGTATATAAAAAGCAATTTTTTTGTCATCTGGTCATGAAGCCTCTCCAGCTAAAAACTTTTCCACGCCAACAGTTGCCGCTTCCTCATCCTCGCCCTCGCAGACTACCGTAACTTCTTCTCCTACGTCAGCTCTCAGGCTCATCATTCCCATAATACTTTTGGCATTGACTCTCTTATCATTTGTTTCCAAATAAATGTTGCTCTCATACTGGCTCGCCACCTGTACAAGCAGTGCTACCGGTCTTGCCTCCAGTCCATTGGAAAGGCAAATCTTTACAGACTTTTTAATCATAACTTCTCCTCCTAACTATTATCCCCGAATCCGTTCTGCGATCTCACTTAACTTACGCAATCTATGATTTACACCGGATTTGCCTACCGGTGGGTTCAGGTACCGCCCCAGCTCTTTCAGAGTGGCATCGGGATACTCCAAACGTATCTCTGCAATTTCTCTTAAACTATCAGGCAACCCTTTCAGCCCCAGCGTATTCTGAATCAATATGATATCTTCTGTCTGTTTCGAAGAGGCATTCACTGTCTTTGTTATATTTGCCGCTTCACAGTTCACTCTTCTGTTTATGGAATTGCGCATCTCTTTCACAATACGAAGGTTTTCCAAATTCATCAGAGAAACATGCGCTCCTGTTACATTCAGCAGATCCACAATGCCGGAGCCTTCTTTTATATAGACAATAAAATGATTTTTCCGCACAATAACTCTGGCCTCTATTTGAAAGTCACAGATAATCTCCTGTAACTGCACCGCCTGATGCTCAGTTCTGCACACAAATTCCAGATGATAACTTTTCTCCGGATCACTCATTGATCCAGCTGCAAGATACATACCTCTCAAAAAAGCTCGTCTGCAACAGGAATTCTTAATCAAAAGAGGATTCACAATACCGTCTTCCGGCATTTTCCCTTCTGCCGTATCCGACAGCTTTAGTGCCTGTATCAGCTTTTCAACATATTTATCCTCACAAATTTCCAGTAAATACGGGCTTTTTTGGATAGCGCTAGTACATATATTAAATGATTTTTGTAGCAATGTAAAGTATTTTCTAATAACCTGCTCATTTTCTGTCTGAATGGCAAGTACCGTTTTTCCTGCCTTTTCACATTCTATTTTGCCACTACAAACGAACAGAGCAGCCATTTCTGCGATCTGGCAATGTCTGGAAGAATCGATATGTTCTGCCAGCTCTTCTTTTACTTCACTGGAAAAAGACATGTCAGACTCCTATATTCCGCTTTTCACATCCCGATGCTGTATTGTCAATCCGTAATTTCCCTTATTTTTTAATTTTTTATACAATTCATTGGCGAGAGTCACACTTCTGTGCTTTCCGCCTGTGCAGCCAATACCGATAATCAGCTGATATTTTCCCTCTCTCACGTAATTGGGAATCAGAAACAACAGCATGTCCGCCAATTTCTCAATAAACTGCCCCGATTCAGAAAAGCTCATAACATAATCCTGTACCGGTTTATCATTTCCCGTTAATCGCTTCAGCTCATCTATATAGAATGGATTCGGCAGGAAACGGACATCAAATACAAGATCCGCATCAGAAGGAATGCCATTCTTAAATCCAAAGGACATGACCGTTACCATAAGACTATTATATTCTTCATTTTGTATAAAAATACGGTCAAGCTCTTCTTTTAATTCTCTTATCAAAAGATTAGAAGTATCAATGACATAGTCCGCTTTCTTTTTCATGGACTCCAGCACTTTACGCTCCCGCCGGATGCCGTCTTCCACTCTGCCTCCTTCAAAGGCAGCCAACGGATGCATTCTCCGGCTCTCTTTGTACCTTCTGATCAGCACTTTGTCACTGGCTTCCATAAACAGAATTTCAAATTTATATCCGCTGCGTTGAAGATTTTCCACGCTTTTTCCCACATCGTCAAAGGATTGATCCGTTCTCACATCCAGACCAAGTGCCACTTTGGATATCTCTTTATTGGGTAAAGCAATCAGCTCCACAAATTTTTCCAAAAGAGGAATTGGCATATTGTCCACGCAGAAAAATCCCATGTCCTCCAGCATTTTCAAAGCGGCTCTTTTTCCTCCCCCGCTCATTCCGGTAACTATGACAAATCTCATCTGTCTGCATTTCCCCCAAACTCAACATGTCCCTAAACGCACAAAGCATGAAGATGCATAAAATTTCTGATATTTAAAAATTTCCAAGTTTTACCACTTCCGGCTCCAGCTTCACACCAAACTTTGATTTTACCTGTTCCTGCACTTCCGCCATCAATTCTGCGATATCTTCTGATGTAGCGTTCCCTGCATTAACAATAAAACCACAGTGTTTCTCTGATACCTGAGCTCCCCCAATACGATAGCCCCGAAGTCCACTGTCCATAATCAGCTTTCCGGCAAAATATCCTTCCGGACGTTTAAATGTACTGCCTGCACTTGGATATTCCAGAGGCTGCTTCGATCTGCGTCTTGCCCCGAAATCTTCCATTGCTGCTTTTATCTGATCTTTTTCTCCTTTTTTCAGTTTCAAAACGGCTTCTGTCACAACAAAAGGACGATTTTTGATAACACTGGTCCTGTACCCAAACTCCATCGTATCGCAATCCAGCTCCATCAGTTCTCCCTGGCCATTCAGTACCGTTACACTCTCTACAATATGCTTCATCTCTCCCCCATAAGCACCAGCGTTCATAACCACTGCACCGCCTACGCTTCCGGGAATACCAGATGCAAATTCCATCCCTGTCAAAGATGCTTCCATCGCCTGCTTGGCTATCTGGGAGAGCAGAGCACCTGCCTCCACATAGATCCGTTCTTCCTCCACATGAATCCGGCTCATTCCATTTCCGATCTGTATTACCGTGCCATCGTACCCTTTGTCACTGACGAGCAAATTGGTTCCATTGCCCAATATAAAAAAACCATTACCTGTTATCCGAAAGTAGGACAACAGTTTCTGAAGCTGTGTCACATTATTGATTGTCACAAATGCGGCGGCCGGACCGCCGGTACGAAAACTCGTATGGTTACACATCGGCTCATCGAATTTGATATTTTCTGCCGGAACTATAGATGCCATATATTCTTTTAATGCCTGATTCACTGTTTTCACCTGCTATATTTCTTTTGCTTTTTATTTCAAGATCAGCTTTGCCGCTCCGTAAATACCTGCATCATTACCAAGAGTAGCAAGCCTGAACACTGCGTCCCGGCTTCCATGGAATACATATTTTTTATAATTTTTTTCAACAAAGGAAAAAAGGATCTCTCCTGCCTTGGATACACCGCCTCCGATAACAAAGGCTTCCGGATTGACTACCGTAGCCACTGCTGCCAGTCCCTTTCCAAGATATTCTCCAAATTCTTCCGCTATCTGAATGGCCACTTCATCTCCTGCCTTTACTGCATCAAATACAGCTTTTGCAGACACCTCACTGCCTCGTAATACAGATTCCTCGTCTGTCGCCTTAAGCCTGCGTTTTGCCAGTCTCACTATTCCTGTAGCAGAAGCATACTGTTCCAGACAGCCATGGTTTCCACAGCCACAGATATCCTCTTCGCCGTCCTGAATATGGATATGGCCAATCTCACCGCCCGCTCCGATAGAACCGCTTAAAGTCTCGCCATTTACGATAACACCACCGCCTACTCCTGTGCCGAGTGTCACAAGCACAAGATTCCGATAACCCTGGCCGCCGCCTTTCCACATCTCTCCCAGAGCCGCCACATTGGCATCATTTCCGGCACGTACAGGCAAGCCGCACAGTTCTTCAAGGATATCCTTTATGCTGAACACCCCCCACCCCAGATTAACCGCTTTGTGAACAATGCCATTTTTATCGATAGGCCCCGGCGCTCCCAGACCTACCCCTGTTACCGCTTCCCTGGAAATCTGTTTTTCTTCCAGTTTCCCTGAAAGGGATTTTGCAATATCAGGTAATATATTCTTTCCTTCCTCTTCCGTTCTCGTAGGAATCTCCCACTTGTCCAGAACATTTCCTGTCTCGTCAAACAGCCCTATTTTTACTGTTGTACCACCAATGTCCACCCCAAAACAATACTTCTTCATTCCTGATACCCCCATCACTTAGTCATTATCCTCTTCCCGCTTCTTCGCCAGAGAATTCTGAACTCTCGCATACAGCTCCTGTGCCGCATTGTAACCCATCTTTTTCTGTCTATGATTTACGGCAGCAGACTCACATATAATCGCCAGGTTCCGGCCGGGACGTATCGGAATATTATGGCATACTATCTTATTCCCTAAATACTCTGTATATTCCTCTTCCAGACCAAGTCTGTCATATTCTTTATCTTTATCCCATTCTTCCAGCTTGATCACAAGATCGATATTCTGAGTATCCATAACACTGGATACACCATACAAGGCCTTGACATCTATAATGCCAATGCCCCGAAGCTCAATAAAATGTTTTGTGATATCCGGAGCAGAGCCTATCAGCTTATCTTCACTCACTTTACGGATTTCCACCACGTCATCCGTTACAAGCCGATGTCCCCTTTTAATCAGTTCCAGAGCGGCTTCTGATTTTCCGATACCGCTCTCTCCCGTTATGAGTACGCCTTCTCCATATACATCCACCAAGACGCCATGTACAGAAATACAGGGAGCCAGTTTTACATTCAGCCACCGGATAATTTCCGCCATAAATGCAGACGTAGCATTTTTTGTTAAAAGTAAGGGAACATTGTTTTCCACAGCCATCTGTCTGAACAGATCATCCGGCTGCAATTCTCTGCAGAAAACAAAGGCCGGAATTCCATAGGAAAACAGTTTGCTGTAAACCTCTTTCTTCCTTTCCTCTTCCAGGCTCTGCATATATGTATACTCCACAAATCCTATAATCTGCAGACGCATCTCCGGGAAATGTTCAAAATAACCTGTCAGCTGAATTGCAGGCCTGTTAATGTCCGGCTGGGTAATCTTGATTCCCTTGATATCAATTTCCGGTGTCAGATTCTCCAACTTCATCTTTTCAATAATTGTCGATAACTTTACAACTGCCATATATGCATTCCTCTGTTTTCTGAATTCTCGGGTTTCGCAGCGCACGTTCGGAAACTGCGTTTCCTCACTCACGGGCTTCGCCCTATGTCACTTCGCAACGCACGTTCGGAAACTGCGTTTCCTCACTCACGGGCTTCGCCCTATATTCACTCGCGGTTCCAGACAAATTTCTGCAAGCAGTTTTGTCTGGAACCGCGAGCGAACGCACTGCTCATTGCTTTCACGCACATTATACCATATCCCCAAATGCTTATCAATTCTGATGGAAAAATTTATGAATCTCCAGAGCGCAGCGTCTGTTGATTTCCGGTATCCCGCATAGTGTCTCTACATCCGCATTCTGAATCTCCTCCAGTGAACCAAAGCTGCGCATCAGCGCCTTCCGCCTGGCAGGTCCCACTCCCGGGATATCGTCCAGCACGCTCTTTACCTGCACTTTACTTCGCAGGGAACGGTGATATTCTATAGCAAAACGATGCGCCTCATCCTGAATCCTTGTTATCAGCCGGAACCCTTCCGACCTATGGTCAATCGGTATTTCTTCATTATTATAATACAGACCTCTCGTCCGGTGATTGTCATCTTTCACCATACCGCATACAGGTATAGAGAGGTTCATTTCCCGCAGCACTTCCAAAGCCACATTGACCTGGCCCTTTCCACCATCCATCAAAAGTAAATCCGGGAACTTCGTAAAACTGCCCAGTTCCTGATCCAGATTCTTTTCCCTTCGCTCGGCACTCTCCTGTATTCCATGCTGAAATCTTCGTTCCAGCACTTCCTTCATACAGGCATAATCATCCGGCCCTTTGACTGATCTGATCTTAAACTTCCGATAATCGCTTCGCTTCGCTTTTCCTTTTTCAAAAACCACCATAGAACCTACGTTTTCAAAACCACTGATATTGGAAATATCAAAAGCTTCCATACGATGAATATGATCAAGCCCCAGCAATGCGCTGATTTCCTTTGCAGCCCCTATCGTCCGGCCCTCTTCTCGCTTGATTCGCTCTTTATCCTGTCCAAGTACCAGTTTCGCGTTTTGCGCTGCCAACTCCACCAGCTTCTCCTTTGTACCGATTTTAGGCACCCTGAGATGAACTCTGCTTCCTTTTCGCTGAGACAGCCATGTCTCGATAATCTTCATCTCTTCGATCTCTTCCTGCAGCATTAACTCCTTCGGTATAAAAGGCGTACCAGAATAAAACTGTTTTACAAAGCTCTGCAATATCTCTCCTTTTGTTCCATCCGATACATGTGTCATATAAAAATGTTCTCTGCCAATCAGCTTGCCTCCCCGGATAAAAAAGACCTGTACCACTGCATCTGTCTCTTCCTTTGCCAGAGCAATGATGTCTTTGTCTTCTCCGTCCGTATCTGTTATCTTCTGTTTCTGGGAAACTGCTCTTACGCTCTGAAGCAGCTCACGGTAACGGATAGCTTCCTCAAAATCCATATTTTCCGATGCCTCTTTCATTTTCTGTTCCAGCTCTTTCGTAATTGTTCCGTAACTGCCATTCAGAAAATCCAGGGCACCTTCCAGCTGCCTTCCGTACTCTTCTTCCGAAATATCACCCTGACACGGTGCTTTGCACAGTCCGATATGATAATTCAGGCATGGTCTGTCAGCCTGAAAATCTCTCGGAAATTTTTTATTACAGGTACGCAGCTGATAGAGCTTGTTAATAAGTTCTATCGTGTCTTTTACCGCCGCCGCACTGGTGTATGGCCCGAAATATCTGGACCTGTCCTTTTTCATTTCTCTTGAAAAAACAACTCTCGGATATTGTTCTCCCATTGTCACCTTAATATAAGGATAAGTCTTATCATCTTTCAGAAGTGTATTGTATTTGGGGCTGTGCTCCTTAATCAGGTTATTTTCCAACACAAGAGCTTCCAGCTCCGAATCCGTAACGATATACTCAAAATAATCGATCAGATTTACCATCTTATCGATCTGTGGTCCTCTTCCGATATTGGGCCGGAAGTAAGAACGAACCCGGCTGTGCAGATTTATTGCTTTCCCCACATACAAAATGGTATCTTCTGCATCATGCATAATGTATACACCAGGTTGTTTTGGCAATTTTTTTAATTCTTCTTCGATCTGGAACATAGTATTTCCCCATCCATATCCAAAAAATCACATCTGTACAGCTTTCCTTTAGAGACAGACTACAAAACAGAGCCTTCGCACGCAAGCTGTGCACAGAATCAGAACTGCTGCAATTCCTGCAACAGTTCTGCCTGTACCTTTCCTTTATTTAATCTTCTCTGACAATTATTCTCTGACGTACGGAGACAGGATTTTCCGCCTTTTCAGAAGAATCCTCTTCTTTTATGACACTTTCTTTTTTCTGTTCCTCTCCAGACGGTCCCCTGTCAGACGGATTGTCTGTTTCCGTACTTTTCTCTTTTCCATCTTTTGTATCTTTATCTTTCTCTTTTTCCTCTTTCGGCTCGGGGATACCTTTGATCTTTCGGAAAATCTTCATAAATTCCTTACCGGTTATTGTCTCTTTCTGAATCAGAAAATCCGCCAGTTCATCCATTACCTTGCGATTGTCCTTTAACAGGCGCTTTGCTTCTTTATATCCCTCTTTCAGGATCTTCATCACTTCTGCATCCACATCGGCGGCAGTGACATCGGCGCAATTCATAACCGTCCGTCCGTCCAGATAACGGCTCTCCACAGATTCCAGTCCCATCAGACCGAACTTTTTGCTCATGCCGTACTGCGTAACCATACTTCTGGCAATATTGGTAGCCTTTTCAATATCATTGGCAGCTCCTGTTGTCACTGTATCAAATACGAGTTCCTCTGCTGCCCGTCCTCCCAGGAGCCCTACCAGCATATCATGAAGCTCCGCCTGGGTATTCAGATATTTCTCTTCTTCCGGCACATGCATTACATACCCCAGCGCTCCCATCGTCCTGGGAACAATGGTGATCTTTTGCACAGGCTCGGAATTTTTCTGCAAAGCACTGATCAGGGCGTGACCCACTTCATGATAGGAAACGATCTTCCGTTCCTCTTTACTCATGATCCGGTCCTTCTTCTCTTTTCCCACAAGGACGACTTCCACCGCGTTGAACAGATCTTTCTGACATACATATCCTCTGCCTTCTTTTACCGCATTGATGGCAGCTTCATTGATCATATTGGCCAGGTCAGACCCTACCGCACCGCTTGTCGCAAGAGCAATCGCATCCAAATCCACACTATCGTCCATCAGCACATCTTTGGCATGTACCTTCAATATTTCCACACGGCCTTTTAAATCCGGCTTATCCACAATAATCCGTCTGTCAAACCGGCCTGGACGAAGCAAGGCCTTGTCCAGAATTTCCGGCCTGTTGGTGGCTCCCAAAATCAGGATTCCTTTGGAAGTGTCAAAACCGTCCATCTCTGAAAGAAGCTGATTCAACGTCTGTTCTCTCTCTTCATTGCCACCGCCATATTTGGAATCCCGGCTGCGCCCAATAGCATCGATTTCATCTATAAAAATAATGCATGGTGCATTTTTTGTCGCTTCTTTGAACAGATCTCTCACGCGGGAAGCTCCCACACCCACATACAGCTCTATGAAGTCGGAACCCGTCAGGGAAAAGAAGGGCACATGAGCTTCTCCGGCCACTGCCTTGGCAAGTAAAGTCTTACCCGTCCCGGGTGGTCCCACGAGCAGGGCTCCCTTTGGCAATTTCGCACCGATCTTTACATAGCGTCCCGGATTGTGCAGAAAGTCCACAACTTCCTGCAGAGACTCCTTTGCTTCATCCTCTCCGGCCACATCTTTGAAAGTGACACCGGTTTCTTTCTGTACATACACTTTGGCATTGCTCTTTCCCACTCCCATAGGGCCTCCGCCCCCTGACATCTTACGGAACAGAAAACTGAGCAATATCCAGCACAGCGCAATCGGCAATACATAAGTCACAAGAATCGATAAAAGAAAACTGGAATTATCAGGGATATCTCCCGAAACTTCCACATTGTGCGTCAGCAGCCGCTCTGTCAGCGTATCATCGTCCTCCACTTTTCCCGTATAATAAGTTATCTGCGGCGTCTGGTACAACAGACTTTCTTTTTGCTGCTTTGGCTGTTTGGGTACGATATTGATCCTGTCGGAAGTGATCTCCACACTTTCCACTTCTCCGTCTTCCACCATTTTGACAAATTCATTATAGGGAATTTCCTGATTGGTGGCATTTCCCATCACTTTCATAAAATAACTCATACAGAGCAAAGTCACCAGCGCTGCAACAAGTAAAAGCAGCAAACTCTGCCGACGGGGATTCTGGTCTCCTTGTCCACCTCCCCGATTGCCATTGTTGCCGCCCCGGTTATTATTCCCGCCGTTTCCTTCTCCATATTGATTCAAATTTCCATTGTCCATATATCCCTCCTGCCTTCCGTTTTCCCGGAAGACTATCATTTTCATTATAGAGACAGTCCCTTTATAAATCAAGTTCCATTCCATGAAAATTCCATGAAAAAAGCCTAAAACTATAAAACATTTATGAAAAAACAGTGGTTTTTTCCTATTTCTCATGATACAATGAGTCAGTATATCGTAGCAGATAATGGGGAATCAAATTCCCCGCAGGAATCATAATTCAGGAGTAATTTACCATGCCAGTAAAATATGTGTTCGTAACAGGCGGTGTCGTGTCCGGCCTTGGAAAAGGAATTACAGCCGCATCTCTGGGAAGACTTTTAAAAGCCCGCGGTTATAAAGTCACCATGCAGAAATTTGATCCTTATATCAATATAGACCCCGGGACAATGAATCCAATACAGCACGGCGAAGTATTCGTAACCGATGATGGTGCGGAAACTGACCTGGATCTGGGACACTATGAACGTTTTATTGATGAAAGTCTCAATAAAAACTCCAATGTAACTACCGGAAAGGTCTACTGGTCCGTCCTGCAAAAAGAACGCCGTGGTGATTACGGTGGAGGGACTGTACAGGTCATTCCCCATATTACAAACGAAATCAAAAGCCGGTTTTACCGGAACTTTACAGATGAAGAAACCCGAATTGCCATTATTGAAGTGGGGGGAACGGTTGGTGACATTGAAAGTCAGCCTTTTCTGGAATCCATTCGGCAGTTCCAGCATGAAATCGGCAGAGAAAATGCAATTCTCATCCATGTTACACTCATTCCCTATCTTCATGCCTCACAGGAAATGAAGACAAAGCCTACGCAGGCAAGTGTCAAGGAACTGCAGGGAATGGGAATCCAGCCTGATATTATTGTGTGCAGAAGCGAACATCCCCTCGGACAGGATATCAAAGATAAAATTGCTCTGTTCTGTAATGTACCCAGCCGGTATGTGCTGCAAAATCTGGATGTGGAATACCTGTATGAAGCCCCTCTCGCCATGGAAAAAGAACAACTGGCACAAGTTGCCTGCGAATGTCTCGCCCTGGATTGTCCCAAACCCGATCTGCAGGATTGGGAAGAGATGGTGGATGCACTTCGTTCTCCCACTCAGGAAGTGACGATTGCTCTCGTCGGAAAATATATTCAGCTCCACGACGCCTATATCAGTGTTGTGGAAGCATTAAAACACGGCGGCATTTCTCAAAGAGCCACCGTCAATATCAAATGGATCGATTCAGAAACTGTCTCCATGCAAAATGTAGACGAACTACTTTCTGATGTGGACGGCATCCTTGTTCCCGGAGGTTTCGGTCATCGGGGTATTGAAGGTAAAATTAACGCCATTACTTATGCAAGAGAACACAACGTTCCTTTCCTCGGACTGTGTCTCGGTATGCAGCTCGCTATTGTAGAATTTGCAAGAAATAAAATCGGCTATTCCGATGCCCACAGTGTAGAACTGGATCCTGCTACCACACATCCTGTCATCGCACTGATGCCAGATCAGAATGATGTGGAAGACATCGGCGGAACTCTGCGCCTCGGTTCCTATCCCTGTGTATTGGACGAGTCTTCCAGAGCCTATGAACTCTATCAGGAAAAGACAATTCACGAGCGGCACAGACACCGTTATGAAGTCAACAATGATTTTCGGGCTGTCCTGACGGAGCATGGTATGAAATTGTCAGGCCTCTCTCCTGATGGCCGTATCGTGGAGATGTGCGAGCTTCCTGAGCACCCGTTTTTTATCGCCACTCAGGCACACCCGGAGCTAAAGTCACGACCCAACCGCCCACACCCACTCTTTAGTGGATTTATCAAAGCTTCCATGGAAGGCAGGCGCTCATAGCTTTTTCAGAAAATGTCCACTGATATTGACTCCCTCATTCACGACAATGAATGCATGGGGGTCATGCTTTTTTATAATATATTTCAAATGAACAAGTTCATATTTGGAAACCATAATATACAATACCTGCTTATCCGCTTCTGTATATGCTCCTTTGGCATTCCATTTTGTAATTCCCCTGTCCATATGGGCCAGAATATCCTTTTCCATTTCCTCCCATCTTTCATTCGTAACTACCGTCACTTCCACATTAATATTTTGAGAATGAAGTCTGTCCACAGCCATGGCACTGACAGAGGCATAGATCAAAGAATAAATAACTGTAGGTACATCAAACAGAAACAGGCAGATACCATAAAGGACTGCATTCACCAAAAGATTGATCTTTCCTACACTGAAATTTTTCCCCAGCTTAATCATTGTCAATCCCAGAATATCCATACCACCACTGGAGCAACTCATTCTGAGAGGGATCCCCAGCCCTGCTCCGCATAAAATGCCCCCGATCAGGCATGATGCCAGGATATCATCCTCCATAATCGGCGTCAAAGGTATGGGAATCACCGACAGGAAAATAGTCATGGCTGTTACACAGAGAATCGTTTTAACGACAAATTTTTTCCCAATGTTTCGTATCGCCACGAGAATAAGAGGGATATTCAACAGATAATATATAATGCCCGCAATGTCCACCATGCCGGCCAACAACGGAAAACACCTGATCAGTAATGTACGAATTAACTGGCAAAACCCCATAAGACCGCCACTGTACAAACCTACAGGAACAATAAAGCAATTCATCCCTATGGCATAAAGAAGCATCCCGGCAATCCCACCCAATAATGACTTTCCCTGTTCCCGTAAAAATTGACGATCTGTTATTTTCTCCATATTTTTATTCATATTCTGCGTTCCTCCCCGGGGCAATATTTCATCTTTCGCACTGCTCCTCGCTTCTTTCGCACTGCTCCTCGCTTCTTTCGCACTGCTCACTTCATTCGCACTGCTCATTCGGAAAACCTGCGGTTTTCCTCATTCACGGGCTTCGCCCTATCAAAACAGCAGCTGCCAATTTTGCCTGCAAGCAGTCAAATTGGCATCTTCTGTTTTGGCAGTGCTCATTGCTTTCGTGTATATTATACCACACCCCTACTTCCTCCTTCAAACAGCTTTCTGTCGAACGATATCTGTGTTTCTGAATATGATAGTTATGAAATGACGAAAATTGTTTTTTGGAGCGATTTCATGTATATAGTTTCCTCTCTTATTTTTGCCCTCTCTGTCAATATTGATGCTTTTATTCTTGGAATGTCCTACGGCATTCGCAAAGTACACATTACTTTTCTGCAAAATCTCCTCATCAGTCTGATTTCCTTTGCCGGTACCCTTTTATCCCTTTCACTGGGCAACCGGATACTTACTCTCCTGCCTTCCTCTCTGGCCAGTTATATTGGAAGTGGTATTTTACTGATACTTGGTATCTTTTATATTGTAAAGCCTCTGCTTCGCGCTTCTGCCGATCTTCATGCTGAGAGTTTTCGTGTTACCTTACCTTATAAAGAAGTATTTCTGATCGGTACAGCCCTTTCTCTCAACAACATCGGCATCGGCATCGGTGCCAGCATGTCCGGCATTCTGTTGCTGCCTACTGTCATCATTACTTTTCTCACTTCTATTCTACTGTTACCTGCTGGAAACCATCTGGGAAATACTCCTCTTTTTTGTCTCTCCAGCCGCTATGCCGATCTGCTGTCAGGCATTATGCTGCTGCTCCTGGCCCTGGGGTCTTTCCTTTCCTGAATATATCCTCAGGGAATGCACGCCCAAAACCATGTCATTTACTCGATTTTCCCATTGAATAGAAACGCCTGTTCTGTACCGATACTCTGTACAGAACAGGCTAATATCTAAAACAATATCTGACATGTTGTCACATAAGGGCATCTGCCAGATGTTCCAACTCCGTTATCGTCTCCGATTTCATTGCTGATTTTATAGTAATAATTGGTGACACCAATGTCATGTTTTTCATCTCTTCCACATATGCTTTCATGGCATTTCCTGCACAGGGTGCCCAGGAACCATTTTCGATCAGTGCCACCCGTCTCTTCTGACAGTTTTTGGACTTCAAACGATATAGAAAATCCGCCATAGCCGGGAACATACCCCCATCATAGGAAGCTGCCGCCAGTACAAGTCTGTCATAACAAAATGCATCCTTCACCGCCTCATGCATATCATCCCGGCACAGGTCCGTTGTTATAACATTTTTCTCTCCTTTGTTTTTCAGAATCTCCTGTAACTTTATGGCCGCTTCTTTTGTATGGCCATAGATAGATGCATATGCAATCAATACACCTGCCTCTTCTGGCTCATAGCTGCTCCACACATTATATTTATCCATATAAAATCCCAGATTTTCTGTCAAAACAGGGCCGTGCAGCGGGCAGATGACGGAAATCGATAGTCCTGCCAGTTTCTTCAAAAGTGCCTGTACCTGCATTCCGTATTTCCCGCAAATATTAAAATAATATCTGGCTGCTTCACTTGCCCAGTCTTCCCTGGCATCTCTCGTTCCAAATTTGCCAAATCCATCTGCACTGAAGACAATGTTTTCTGACTGCTCATATGTCACAATAACTTCCGGCCAGTGCACCATGGGTGCATTAAAAAACCGAAGATTGTGACTGCCAAGTTCCAATCCATCTCCTTCTTTTACGATAACGGCCCGGTCCTGCATACTTTCTCCAAAAAACTGGTTCAGCATCGTAAATGTCATGGCACTTCCCACGATTTTTATCTTTGGAAACCTGTTTATCAGCTCTTTCACACTTCCCGAATGATCGGGCTCCATATGCTGAACCACCAGATAGTCCACCTCTCTCCCGTTCAGCCCTTCTGTCAAATGGGAGAGCCATGTATCAAGGACTCTGTGATCAACTGTATCCATAACCGCTGTCTTCTCATCCAAAATCAGATAAGAATTATAAGCCATGCCATTTCTTATCTTATATTGTCCTTCAAATAGTGTGATTTCTTTGTCATTTACTCCAACATTGATAATACTCTCTGTTACTTTTTCCAATGGCTTTTCCGCGGCCTCCTTCTCTTGACTATTCTGCTTTCTCGGCTGTTATTATATCCACGCTTTCACAAGGTATGTGTCAGGCGTCATCTTTCTTCACGCTAAACGAAAAATATCCATATACGCCGTCAAACAGTAAACTGTATTCTGGTTTCTCTGTCGCCAAAATCTTAGAGAACTGCTGACGATTCAGGAAATTATCCTTTTCCAGTTCATATTCATCTGACAGTCCAAAGCTTTCCCCTACACATTTTACAAACAACTGCAAAAATTCCCGTACTGTATCTGCCATAATCTTTCCGGTCTGTGTCATCTGAATTCCGGCCTTTGCTTTCAGGCTATGACGTATGAGCCTTTCTTCAAATCCCAGCGTCACCTGTATCTTCTGACCCTCTTCATTACTGTAAACCAGACGATAATAAAGACTTTTTCCAAACTCTTCTCCATTAAAATGTCTGCTGACAATCTGTGTATTCTCTTCAAACACCGAATTTCTGTACTGAATGACCGCCTTTTCCAGGGCTTCTATCCCCATTTCTCCATTAGAAGAGCTCCAGCGGCTCTGTATCCTTCCCGTAATGGCCCGGTCTTCGATCATAATATGTCCCCCCAGCCAGCCAACACATACACTCAGAAAATGTCTGACAGATTCCAGAGAATAACTGGATGTCTCCAGATCTCTTTCCAGAGCCGGGAGTGTGATCTCCCATAAATTATCATGCAGCTGTTTATGCATAAGATAGCCTTTGTAATTAATAGACTTCATATACGCTTCTTCTTCTGAAAAATGCTTGACTGCATAATTTTTAAAAAATTTAATACCTTCTTTGCAGGCATGACGGTTCTTTTCTGTATCTGTATTCATAGCAAGCAGTTTATTTACAATGGCAAAGAGTCTTCTGTGTGCTCTATCGACTACTTCTACTCCGATATTGAACCGATCATCCCATTTTACTTCGCTGACCATTTGAATCCCCTCCTTTTTGATCCACATCATTCAATATTATAAAGGAAATATTGGCTTTTGTCCAATGCAAAAACAGTTTCTTCATTACAGGGCAGTGTCAGCCTTGCCACCGTGGACTGTCCCTCCACACTGGCAAATTCCAAACCGTATTCCATGCCAAATATGATTTTTATTCTGGCATTGATATTAAATATACCATAACCATTTTTATAGTCCAGATTTCTTATTTTTTCGGGGTTTTTCAGATCTTCATTGATTGCTTTCAATTTCTCTGCTTCCATCCCGCCACCGTTATCAAATACCTCAAATACAATTCTGTCATCTTTTCGGTCTGCCCATATTTCAATTTTTCCTCCTTGCAATGTTCGTTCAAAACCATGATAAATAGAGTTTTCCGCCAATGGTTGTAAAATGAGCTTAGGTACATAAAAACGGTTCATATCAGCCGCCCTCATATAGGATTCAATCATATAATCAAAGCGTTTTCCATACCGCTTTTTCTGAATTTTCAAATAGAGCTGCACATGCTCCAGTTCATCCTCCACAGAAACAAGTTCTGCTCCTTTACTCAGGGAAAGACGGAAAAACCTGCTCAGGCTCATTACTTCATCAATAGCATCCGCCGCATCCCCTGACCGTATTTTCCACGTAATATTATCCAGTGTATTATATAGAAAATGGGGATTGATCTGTGCCTGCAACGCTGCATATTCCGATTTTCTCACATCTTGCTGTTTTCTTTCCAGCTCTGCAAAAAGTTCCTGCAGATGCCTGATCATTCTGTTATAGTTCATAAACAAATGGTTCACTTCATAAATGCTCGTTTCTACAGAAACTGTATCTCTCTGCCGAAAAGAGCTTTCATTTTCCATGGCACTGAGCAGCTGGCCAATGGGTACAGATATGGAATTGGCAATTTTCCGACTCTGGTACACAGAGAAAAAAATCATAGCCAGAGATAAAAATCCTCCCAATAGCAGGCTCAGTTTAATCGTATCTCCTATCAGACTCCATGTATCACAAGTGAATATAAGACTCCAGCCATTTTCCATTCTGGCGGCACTTTTCACGATGTCGTCTCCCGATTCTATATTGCTTCCCATAGACAGAAGCATATCTCCACTTCCGTCATGAATCTCCACATTGACCTGATCCAGATAGCAGGCCGCCAACACTACATTTTCAATTGTCTCAATCCGTATTTCTTCCAGTACAATACCGACACATTCACCGGTTCTGATATTTCTCAGGGGATAGGTGACTGCCACATAACCATCTTTATAATTATTGGCAACGAGAGACTTGGGATACGTAGAAATCCAGTTCTCATCTTCCATGCTCCGTAAATTCAGATACGCCGGAATTTCTTCTGTACTGTCATAGAGCAGTGGAAAATTTGTAGATTTGAACTGCCTTCCATCATCTAAAAGAAGATAGAACGCATCAATATAAACAGTGCTGTTAGCCTGCAATGTATGGAGATATCCATTGATTTCCAGTCTCTGTGAATACATACCATTATTATCGACTGGAATATTTCGCAGGGCTTCCTGTACTCCTGAATCCTTCTGAATCAGAATGTTAATACGATTTGCTTCTTCATTCAGGTTCTTCAGGACACTACTGCTATAATTCACTGCCGTGTCCAACACTGTCTGTGCATTTTTTTTGGAGGTACTAGTAAAATATGTCAGAAAAACGATATCCGTGATAAGTACAACAATAATAGAAACAAATGCAAATCTTTCAAAAAGTTTGGAATACAATTTCTTCATATTGATCCTCTTCCCAGATTTTCTCTGTAATCTGTCGGCGATGACCCTTTTAATTTTTTGAAAACTTTGCAAAAATATGTGGCGTTGGAATACCCCACCGCTTCTGCTATATAGGAGACCTTATAGGGTTCCTGCGCCAGAAGTCTGCATGCTTCCTCTATCCGAATGGCATTGATATAATCTGTAATATTCTGCCCACAGTTAATCCGAAACAATGTAGAGAGATAGGCGGCACTGAAATTAAACTCTTCCGCAATCTTCGCCAGGGACAAATCCTGTTTCTGATAACAATCCTGGATATACTGTTTTATTTTTGTAACGATCTGATTTGGCTTTTTGATCTTTACTTTGTTTAATTGCCTGCCTATTGTATGCAGAAAGGCTTTCAGCTTTCTCTTCATCTCTTTGTTTTCATCACTGGTGCACAGAGACATAATGATAGAACTGGGATTAGAATACAGCGAATTGATATCAATATTGACAAGTGCTTCATGTTTGATAATTCCCTTGACAATCAGATACATCATTTGCTGTAAGCCATTCAGACAAATATCATGCTTTTCAGCAATGTCAAAAAGAAGTTCGATCAGTTCGTCGATTTTATCTTCATTGTAATAGACAGTATTGTCGATAATCTCTTTTGTCAGATCCCCTGTGTCTGACAGGCCCGCAAGATAGGCCGGATAGCCTTCATCCGCATAGTAAATTTTGTCATTTCCGTATATATATTTTGTATTGACAGCCCGACTCGCTTCCAGATAAGATTTCCCCACTTCTTCCACCGTATGATTCAACTCACTGACTCCTATCACATAATTACTGTAATCAATTTTCTGTAAAATCTTCTGCAGTAATACAATTAACTGTGAAAGTGTCTGCTCTGCCTCCTCTTTTTCTTTTCTCATAATAAACAGCACCATATTGTGCGGACTTTTCTCCAATAGATAACAGCCTTCCTGGGAACTGCAGTATGTCTGAATCTCCTGCAGCAACATTTTATATACGCTGTGCCCGCCTCCAATATAGAGTGCTTCGCTGATATTGTCCATCTGGAGAATTATCATCGCCTGCCAATAATCTTTCAATTCCGCAAATTTCTCGACTGCCGCATCCATTTCTTCCGGTGTATACACCATATAAACAATATTTTTAATAAAGGACTCCAGGTCATCTTCTTTTCTGTCTTTTTTCTCCTGAGCCAGCTTTTTCTCCTGAAGTACGATAACGGCGTTCAGCAGCTCTGCCGGGTCAATAGGTTTCAGAAAAAAATTTTTTGCCCCTAAATTCAGAGCCTTTTGGGCAAATTCAAATTCCTCAAATCCACTTAGCATAATAACATCCACATTCAGCCTTTCTCTGACAATGGCTTCCAGCAACTCAATTCCATTCATAATAGGCATTTTAATATCGGTGATAATGATATCAGGATGCAGCGTACTTATTTTCTCCAGAGCATCTTCTCCGTTCACCGCCATCCCGGCCAGCTCTACATCATAACTGGCCCAGTCGATCTGATATGCGATACATTCTCTCGTAAAGTCTTCATCATCCACTATGAGCAATTTCATAATCGTATCCCTCCTCTTTCCCCTATAGTTTTTCCTATTCGGCGAAAAAGAATCCTGCTTTGCAGGATTCTCCGCCTGCAGCGAGGCACTTTAACGACATATTCCAGCCCGCCGCACGCGGACGGACTGCACTGTCCGTCGGCTCTTAGAGTATTAGCGGTAATTTTTTATAAAAGGACAAACCCCTGTCAGTTTACGTTACAACTGGCAGGGGGATTTTTACCATTGAGCTTTATGTGAAATTCTCTCTACAAAGATACGATACTTTTCATCCCATATCTCAGTCATTTCAGGGTAATAAGCCTTTTTATTGAACGTGTTACTTACCACCTGTCTCATTTCTCTTTTGTCTTTCAGTTCCCCACAGCCGTAAGCCTGTAACAGAACGTTTCCGATATTACTACCTTCATATACCCCTGTGTATACAGGATAGCCGGTGGCATCTGCTGTAAACTGATTTAGCAGCTGGTTATAGCTTCCTCCTCCCAGAATATATATTTTGGAAATCTTTTTGTCAGCAGCTTTTAACAGTTTATCAAAACAGTAGCGATATTTCAACGCAAGACTTTCAAAACAGATGCGGGAAATTTTTCCAGCATCCTGCCAGTCGACATCGACCCCAAAGTCTCTTCCCACCGAATCCGCAATTGCCATTGCCATATTTTTCGGATCATAGAATGGTTCCATATCCACATCAAAAAATACATCGTTATCTGTAACTTTAGCTGCCATCTGAACGAGCTGATCATAAGAATATCTGTCTTTCCATGCCTTCTTACACTGTTGTACAATCCACATCCCCTGTACGTTCTTTTTAAACATATTTGTCTTAAGAGGCATCGTGGAATTGGAAAAATTACCCGCATAGGACAGGTCATTGATAATCGGTCCCCCCGTCTCTGTGCCGAGGAGTGACCATGTCCCGCTGCTGATAAACGCCCAGTCCTCTCCCAAATCGGGAACGGTCAGCGCTGCACAGGACGTATCGTGAGTACAGGGCGTTATAATATTAACCGGCCCCCGGATGCCTGCTTCTTCCAAAATTACCGGATCTACCTGCCCGATCACATCGCCCGCGTATACCACCGGGGTCTGTATCGTCAAAGGTATCCCCATTTTTTCCATGATTTCTTCATCCCAGCGGCCTTTCACATTGTTGTACATCCTGGAATAGCTGGCAAGAGAATGTTCACAACAAGGTCTGGCACCCAGTAAATACTGATATACATCCCCCATAAAAAGGATACCATGGGGATCGTCCATGGAAGGGGCCCTGTCCCGTACCAGTCTTACGAGCTGGCTCAGGGTATCCGTAGGCATTGCCTGATTCCCCGTTCGTCCATAGACTTCCTCTATCCCCATTTTTTCTTCGATAATTTCCGCCGCATCGTTTCCGGCGGATGTGGAACGGTAAGACGTAGGAAGCTGGCTGATATTGCCTTCCCGGTCCAACAATACGAAGTCACCGCCCCAGCTGTCCACCCCAATACTTGCCAGTCTGTCCCCATATTTTTCTGCATAAAGTTTTAAGGCATGTAAAATCTCCTCATGGTATCGATAAATATTTCTGACACTCTTGCCATGTATCTGCATAAACTGGGTCCTGAAACGGTGTAGTTCTTCCGTATGGACTTTCCCGTCCTGTATATATCCCACAAAGACTCTGCCACTTTCGGACCCGATATCAACTGCCAAATGTCTCTGCATAACAGCCTCCTTATGATTTCAATTTCTGTGCAAGTTTCTCTGCCAGCTTTTCAATGGTTTCATCCGAAAGGCGAACTGCCATTCCATCGTAAGCATCCAGGGAAGACGCCGGCTCTTCATTGGTTGTCGTATCTGGCGCGTTCACAAGCCGCTTCGGATTGATGACAAGATCATGAGTATCTGCGAGTAATTGAATCTGCTGTTTTGTAATCGGCCTGTAAGTCCCTACAATAAATTTATGTATCAGTGCCATTTTCGCGTAGGCCTCTGCATCTTCCAGTATGAAAAAGGCTTCCTGAGGGCTCTTACCCCAGGCGATAGGTCCATGATTCGCCAGCAATACCACATTGTAATCCTGCACATAGGGCGCTACCGAATCAGCCAGCTCGTTGGAGCCCGGATTGCGGTATGGTGCCACCGATATTCTTCCTGAGATCGCTGCAGTAGCCGGAGTAATGGGTAAATCCAGTTCCATTCCCATATTGGCAAAGATACTCAGATAGCAGGGATGAGCATGAGCAGTAGACATCACTTCGTCATTTTCGTTGTAGACTCGCAGATGCATGGGCAGCTCGGATGTGGCTTTCATCGTCCCTTCCAGGATGTTACCGTCAAAATCTACTTTCAGCAACATTTCCGGTGTCAGATCCCCTTTGGAAACGCCTGTGGGCGTTGCAATCACTTCTCGCTCCCCTACACGTATTGTAATATTTCCGTCGTTGGCGGAAACGAACTGGCGCTGATACATCTTTCTCCCGATGGAGCAGATCAGCTCTTTTGCCTCTTTTTCTGAAATATATGTTCTCATCGTATTTTTCCTTTCTTTTGTTTGACTGAGTCATTTTTTAAATGACATATTTCTTCTTAACAATATCCTCATATTCGGTTTTTTATCATTTCCCAAGTTCTGTTTTCTCCTTCACTCTTGCAAAGTTTATATCGTCTCCACGATCTTCCTGTTATGTTCTGCTCTCATAGCGGAAACTTTCTGGAGCAATACGACGATAAGTACAAGAGAGCCTGTAATAACACTTTCCCAGAATGTGCTGAGCCATGACTGCATGTTGAATATATTTGTAAGCAGTCCAATAATCATTGAACCGATGAACGCGCCATGAACTTTTCCTCTGCCCCCGCTCAGGTAAATACCTCCCACGACGCAGGAAGCAATAGCATACATCTCATTACCGTCTCCTGCCAGTGGAGAAACAGACCCGAGTCTTGCTGCCAGAATGATACCGGAAACTGCACATGTAAAGCCGCTCAATATAAAAGATATATTGATAGCTCTCTCCACATTGATCCCCATCATCCTGGCCGCTTCCCGGTTCCCGCCGCATACGTAAAAGTCCCGTCCGATCCGGGTGTATTTCATCATCAGTGCAAACAATACCGCCAGCACAAGCATAATAATGAGCGGATAATTTAAAAAGGTACCGATACTCCCTCTGGCAATACTTTCAAAAGCCGTATTGGCAACGCCCGGTTTATAGGTATCTTCCTTCGTCAGGATAAGTACCAGTCCCCGAAGCCCCAGCATCATCGCCAGTGTGGCAATCCACGGATGAATCCTCATCTTTGTTACGAGAAAACCGTTAAAAGCACCGATTGCCATACCTGCAGCCAAGGTTCCTGCCACAGCCAGAATCGTATTGTACTGACTCAGATAACTGCTGATAAAAGCCGTCAGGCAGAAAAGAGAGCCTACACTCAGATCAATGGAGCCGCTGATGATAACCACTGTCATACCCAGTGTGACAATCGATACCGTACTCATCTGACGGAGAATATTGGAAATATTATCCACTGTGAGAAAGCTGGAGTTAATCAGCGTCCCTACGAGAAGCATAAAAGCCAACCCGATTATGGAAGCATTTTCACTGAAAAAATGCAGTATCTTTCGAATCATATTTTTATTTTTCATTTTCGTCCCCCTCTTTCTCAATTATTCTTTTTCATACCCTGGAAATAGATCGCCAGGATAATAATTGCCGCTTTGATAATCTTTGCATAAGAAGAGGGAACATTGTTCATATTTACCATAATGGAAATCATCTGAAGCACCATGGCGCCACATACCGTTCCCCAGATATGCGGTTTGCCTCCGTCGATGGAAGTCCCTCCCAATACGGTGGCCGCAATGGCGTCCATCTCCTTTGTCAAACCCATATTCCCCGGATCCACGATGGAAGAATATCCCATCTCGATCACGCCCGCCACGTATGCCATCACATTACAGATCATATAGCAGGCTACAATTACCGCCACAATATTGATACCGGCGATCCTGGCCGCCCTGCTGTTATCCCCAAAACTTTCAATACAGATTCCGAATCTCGTTTTCGAAATCAGAATAAAGAGCGCCAGTGCGCATACAAACCAGATCACTGTCCGTACGGGGATTCCGGCTACTGTCTCATAAAAAAAGGAATTCAGTGCCGAGTTTCCAGGTCTCATATTTTTTCCGTCATTGAGCAGTTTCGCAACACCCCTCAGCACAAACATCATTGCCAGAGACACGATCATCGGTTGGATATCAAACTTGATAATGATATAGCCCGTGAGCGCGCCACATAGCAGAGCGAGTATGAGTCCCGCTGCCATACCCTGTACAAACATTCCTTCTTTGATCAGCTTCGCTGCTACCATGGCGCACATCGCCATAACCGAACCTACCGAAATATTGATTCCGCTCGTAGCGATAACCACTGTCATACCGATTCCCAGCAGAACGGGCGTTGTACACTGGGAAAGGATATTCTGCACTGTAGTCATGCTCAGAAAATTTTTTGTAAAAATGGAATTTCCCACAAACAGCACAAAAAAAGTAATAAAAACGCCATATGTACCGAGAATATCCCAAAAATTGAATTCTTTTTTCACTCCTAATCGCTGCATAGTATCCTCCAACTACAGTCGGTCATCCTTAACGTTTCCCTTCTGCTATTATCTTTGTAATATTTTCCTGTCTGATTTCTGCCCCATAGATTTCTCCCGCAATCTTTCCGTCCCGTAAAACGTATACCCGATCACAGTTCCGGGCAAGTTCCGACATCTCTGAGGAAATCAAAAGCACCCCCAGTCCCATATCGGCTATTTGGGCAATAAGAATTTCAACGTCTTTTTTCGCGCCCACGTCGATACCCCGGGTAGGCTCGTCAAATATAATGAAATCAGGTTGTGTCGCCAGCCACCGGGCAAGAATCACTTTCTGTTGATTTCCTCCAGACAGATTTTTGATTTTTTGTCCTGCATCCGGTGTCTTGATATGGAACCGTTCAATATATTCGTTTACGATCTCTTCTCCTTTCGCCCTGTCCAGAAATCCATGTCGGCTAATAGATGCCAGACTGGAAAGAAGGATATTGTCTCTGACACTCATATTGGGAATAATCCCTTCTTCTCTCCGGTTTTCTGTACAAAAAGCCATTTTATGCTGTAATCCGTCCCGGGGTGTCCTCAGGATAACGCTTGCATCTTTGACTTTGATCGTCCCTGCATCCGGTACGGTATAACCAAAGATAACTTGCGCCGTCTCCGTACGACCTGCACCGAGCAGACCTGCCAGGCCTACTATTTCTCCCTTCTTGATACGCAAAGATATATCCTTTAGTTTGGGCTTGGATATGATCTGATCCAGTTCAATAATGCATTCATCGCTGCTGTTTTCATAGCTTCTTTCTATCTTTTCACTCTGTTCCAGTTCCCGGCCGATCATCTTTGTAATGAGTTCTTTCTGACTCAGTTCTGACGCCAGGTATGTACCCTCATAATGTCCGTCTTTCAATACGGTAATCCGGTCACTGATCTCATAGATCTCATCCAGACGATGAGAAATAAAAATAACGGCGATTCCTTTTTCTTTCAGTTCTTTCACAAGCTGAAACAGCATCTGTACTTCATCCGTATCCAGAGAAGAAGTCGGTTCATCCAACACAATAATCTTACAGTTTAAGCTGATCGCCCGGGCAATAGATATCATCTGCTGTGCCGCGGTTCCATAAGTATTCAGAATTGCCTGCGCATCAATATGCAGCCCCATTCCCTGCAGTAATTCTCCTGCATCTTTATACAGCTTTTTCCAGTCGATCATATTTCCCTTTTTGGGATATCTGCCCAGGAAAATATTTTCTCCTACACTCAAATAGGGAATCATATTCAATTCCTGATAAACTGTGCTGATTCCCATGTTCTGTGCATCAATCGTACTGTTAATTTCTACTTCCCGGCCATCGAAAATAATGCTTCCGCCATCTTTTCTGTATACTCCGGTCAGGATTTTAATCAACGTAGATTTGCCTGCTCCGTTTTCTCCCATAAGAGAATGGATCTCTCCCGGTTTCAGCCTGAAATCAATTCCGTCCAGTGCGCGTACACCTGGAAAGGATTTCTGAATATCTTTCATTTCAAGAATATATTCCATTTGTCATCCACCAATCTTTTTACATTAAAGTATTTTTCTGTCGTCCTTTTTTTGAAAAAGCCACGCCAAACATACATGGCGTGGCTTCCTGTTCAATTCAGATTGCACTAGAATCCGTACTCCAGCTGCTCTTCTGCATTCTCAGCTGTGATCAGAGTCTCTGTATTGATAATCTTTTCCGGTAATTCTTCTCCTGCCTGATATTTCTCAAGAGCATCGAAAGCTGCCGGGCCAAATCTCGGGCTGCATGTTGCGATACAGTTAATCTCACCTGCAATGATTCCTTCGATTGCTTCTGCCTGACCGTCAATAGCAACAATCTTTACATCTTCACCGGGTTTGATGCCTGCCGCCTTCAGGGCAAGAACTACGCCAAGTGCCATTTCATCGTTGTGGCAGTACACCACATCAAATTCTCCACCTGTGGATTGAATGATATTTTCCATAACTTCCTGTGCCGTCGTTCTGGACCATTCGCCGGACTGAGAAGCAACGATTTCAACGTTGTCTGTCTTTTCTACGATATTTCTCAGACCCTGCGCACGGTCTCTTACATCGGAACCGCCTTCTACACCAGTGATCTCAACGATCTTTACATCCTGACTTGCATCTGTGTTGTCGACAATCCACTGACCACACATTTCTCCCTGAAGAACATAGTCTGCAATGATCGTTGTCAGCCAGTCTTCTCCCCAGGTACCTGTTGCTTCTCTGTCAAGAAGAATAACCGGTACGTTAGCTGCTTTTGCAGCGTCCAGAGCGGGTACAATAGCATCCATATCAATTGGTGCAATAAACAGGAAGTTGCATCCCTGAGCAATCAGGTCTTCCACATCCGCTACCTGTTTCTCTGTATCATACTCTGCATTGGTCATAACATACTCATAACCTCTTTCATCCGCCTGCTCCTGCATGGATTCTGTCTGGCAGATACGCCAAGCACCGTCAATATCCAACTCGGAAAAGCCAATCTTCAAATCGGAAGCCGCTGTGGGAGTCTCTGTCTCCTGAGCAGATTCTGCCTCTTCTTCCGCGGGAGCTGCTGCCTCTTCTTCCTGCGCCTCCGGCTGTTCAGCGGGCGCTGCATTCTCTGTCTCGTTTGATGCCGAACCACATCCGAACAGAAGACTCGATGCCATTACTACTGCGAGGAAAATCCCCAATCTTTTTCTCATTTTTTACCCTCCTTAAAGATTTCTTTTGCATGAGTTTAGTATATAGAATATTATGTGCAATATAAATAAACGATTTTTATATTCACTTTAACTATTTTTAGATATTGACGAATTTTTTATGAAAAATAGTTGATACATTGTAGAAAAAGAATATAAGAATTATGCGCGGCCCGGTAATACGGGCCGCAACATTTCAGATGTCGTCATTAAGATTCAAAAAGATGTAAGTCTTTACCGTCTTTATAGAATACCGGAATTTTTTCCAGAGGCGCCTCACTTTCAATCCACTGTCCACCTGTCAGTATTTCCTTTGTATGGGCATCCGTCCATTCCGCTCCTTCAGGCAGATATACCCGTCTTGTAACCGCTCCTTTTTCCACCACTGGTGCTACAAGTATATCCGGCCCAAACATATATTCATCTCCGTCTCATATACTTCCCAGTGTTTCAATGCTTCTTTTGCACCGTCGGAATCCAGAGAATCGTAGTCTGCTCTCCCGTAGTCCCCTGTCCCTCTACTGTTGTATCTGCCGATACTCCTTCTTTCTCTGTTACCGTCTTTGCCATATTTCCGCATCCTGCCAGCAAAGCAACGGTCAGACTTGCTACCAGTAAAAGGCTGCAGGTAAAAGATTCCGCCATGCTGGAGGACAATCTGATCCTGACTACAGATATTTTGGACAATACCCTGAGTGACTATCGTCAGATTCTGATTCACATCTCTTCCGATGACGCCTGCATCAATGTCGTTACGCAGATGGATGACCACCCGGAAGATTCCGTCCAATACAAACGCCTCTCCGATAGTCTGACAACTGTCATTCGCACCGCTATATTGCCCCCTCCTGAAATCAGGGCGGTAGGTATCGTAAGTCCCGATGGAAATTCTTATTTATATACAGAAAAACGGGAAAATACCGCCAGTATTATCCGTCTTTTCCACACACAGAAAGATCTTCTGGCACATCAGGCGCAGGCCTCTTCTGCTATTTCTGTCCATACGGTCACTATGTAGATCAACAATCCAACTTCTCACACCTACCCTTATGCTGACAAGCTTCTGGTGGATAGCAATGGGCAACTGATCTGCTCTAAAAATTCACCCACAGGCTATTCTGTCGCTGATATTCCCACCTATCAGGACATTGACTTTCATTCTCTTTCCGAGAAGAACAGTGTGCAGTATGACAACTATCTTCTCTCTATACGAGATACCGAATATTTTGATTTAAAGCTAGTCAATATTGTCAATTATAATCTGCTGCACCACGATTTGCAGAAATTATGGATTCAGATCATAGTCATCATTTTCTGCATTCTTTTGCTCTAATTATTCTGCGCTTTTTTACTTTGCAGAAACTTTGTACTTTCTTTGGAACATATGTCAGAAAAAATCCACCAGGTCAATGAACACCATCTTGATATTTCCATTGACACCAATTGCCATAATGAAATGAAAATTATAGAAAAATCCATCAATCGGATGCTGTCCTTGATTCGAAATCTTCTGACTGAAAACAAACAGCAGAACGATCATATTCTGGAAATTACAAAGGCAGCCTACGAGGCGGAATTGAAATCGATGGAACTGCAGATCAATCCCCACTTTCTTTTCAATACCATTGATTCGATTAACTGGACTGCCATACGGGAAAACTGCATAGATGTGAGTGAGCAACTCAATCGGTTGTCCTATATTTTGAGATATACGGTATATAATATGAATCAGGTAGTCTCTGTCAGAGATGAAATCGACTGGCTCATTCAATATCTGGAACTTCAGAAAATTCGTTTTCACAATTCATTCTCGTATTTTGTATCGGCGCCGGAAAATGTTCTTGAGTTCAATATTCATAAACTGCTGCCGGATATTCCAAAATTGTCACACAGGCAATCCGGGAGATCAGCAAACATTATGCAGAACCTCTGTCCCTGAATTCTGTGGCTAAAAAGCTAAAAATAACGCCTCAATATTTAAGCAAACTCTTTATGAAAGAGACTGAGACTGCATTTGTCAACTATCTTACCGCTCTGCGTATAGAAAAAGCCAAACTACTGCTGAAAAACACAGACCAACGGATCAATCTGATTTGCCGACAGATCGGTTATCCAGATCCAAAATATTTCTGTACACTATTTAAAAAAGAAGTTGGGGTTACGCCAAATCAGTACAGAAGCAATCATATTTAAACACCGGACTGATTGCCAAATGAATAAAGCCCCGGATCGATCAGTCAATCCGAGGCTTTGTTTTCCCATTTGTTATTTGATCTATACTACAAATTCTTTTTCAGAATTATCTTTCCATTCCCTTACACTTTCACGAACAATCAATTCCGGCTGAAAGGTAACGCATTTTTTAGACCGCTTTTCACTCTCTATCTCTTCCAGCAGCAGTCTTACCCCTTCTACACCCATATCATACACCGGCTGTTTCACGGTAGTGAGAGGCACATCCAATATTTCAGAAAAGAAAATATCATCGTAACCCAGCAAAGAAATGTCCTTGGGCACCCGATAACCTTCTTTTTTCAGTCTCGCATAAACACCATAGGCTGACATATCATTAAAGGCAAATATCGCACTTACTTCTGAGCAATCGTTGAGAAAATATGCCGCCGCCCGTGCACCGCTTTCCCGATCATAATTCCCTTCATAGACAAGTTCTTCCCGATAAGGAATTCTGTACTCCATAAGCGCTTTTTGATAACCTGCCAGACGTCTCTGTGAATCCTCCAGCTTAGAAGGACCTGTCACGCACCCGATCTTACGATGGCCCCGTTCCAACAGATGCTTCGTTGCTGCATATCCTCCCTGTATATGATTGACAATCACAGAACTGCAGTCCGCACCTTCCAGATACCTGTCCACCATGACAAAAGGCATCTTCAGCTTGTCCATCAGGTCCATGCTCTCCTGCACCTTTTCCCGGTCACTGTCTCTGGCCATACAAAAAACAATACCGTCCACACCTTTGTCTGCCAGCACTTGTATACAGGCCAGATCCCTCTCATGCTTGTCATTCGTATTACACAAGATCAAATTCCATCCCTGTCTGCGGCAGGCATCTTCCACTCCCTTTGCCAATGTGGCAAAGAATACATTACTCACGTCCGAAATAATCAGCCCTATTGTCTGGGTTCGTTTTTTTAACAATCCTACCGCTACCTGATTGGGATGATAATTCAGTTTTTCCACCGCTTCCATAATAGTATCTTTTGTGCTCTGTGGAATTTTATTTGCTTTATTATTCAATACAAGAGAAATTGTCGTAACTGAGAATCCTGTATAATTTGCAATATCTTTGATCGTTGTACGCAAGACGCAGACCTCTCTTATTTCTTCATTCACTCCAAAATCCGGCTGCGCTTCGCACATCCGCCGCTGCTTCCGCAGCTCCTTGATTTTGTCGTTTTCATGTCAGGTAAAATCAAATGCTCGCTTCGCTCGCGCTTGATTTTCTCCTCTTCTCATCTCACTCCAAAATCCGGCTGCGCTTCGCACATCCGCCGCTGCTTCCGCAGCTCCTTGATTTTGTCGTTTTCATGTCAGGTAAAATCAAATGCTCGCTTCACTCGCGCTTGATTTTCTCCTGACATGATACATTATACTTCAATTTTCTCTGTTTGGGTTAAAATAATTTATTCAGTATTGAAATAAAGGTAAAATATTTCTTCAGTTCTACATACTCATTGGGCCTGTGAGCCATGGAAGCTTCTCCGGGTCCAAATAAAAGTACCGGAAGCTGTGGCATATCCTCTGTCAGGACAGAGGCATCCGTAAAGAAATGAATGCCTGTTCTTTTTGGCTCTATTCCTTCCTGTTGCAATTCCGCTTCCAATCTGTGCAGCCATTCATTGTCTTCTTCAATCGCAACGACTCTTCTGCTGTTTTCCACCCGCATTTTAACCCGGAGTATTCCTTCTGTCTTCTTCTGGCACGTTTCTATCAACTCTCCACACCATTCCAGGATCATTTCTATTGTCAATCCGGGAACAGTACGGATATCTACTACAAACTCTGCCTCATCAGGTGTCATATTTGGTGCAATACCGCCTTTTGCCATCGATATTTGAGCTGTGGAATGACCCAATATATCATTAGTATATTTTTGTATCCTCTCCTTTAGCCTCTGGAATATGTCTATACCATATTCCAGCGCGTTTACCCCATTTTGCGGATATGCCCCATGGCTCGTCCGTCCATGCAGTATAAACTTCAACCAGATACATCCCTTTTGCACAATTCCCGGCATACATCCTGTTGGCTCACCGATCAAAAGCAGAGAAGGACGCCGCTCCAAAAATTTACTTGTCAGCAAATAGCGGGCACCAAGTCCTCCCATCTCCTCATCACAGGTGGCGCAGAAATAAATAGTCTGGCGGGGAACATGTCCCTGCCTTTTCATATTGCCCAAGGTCCATACGAGGCCGGCGAGGCCGGCTTTCATATCACTTGCCCCTCGGGCATAATAACGGCCGTCCTTTTTCACCGGAGCCGAAGGATCTGTATCCCATTCTTCCCTTTTCCCGTAAGGTACGGTATCCAGATGTCCGTTCCAGACTACTGTTTCCTGAGTCTCTCCTTCCAACACAGCTACAACATTGGCATGTCTGCTGTCTATTTCCTGCAGCGATGCGGCAAGACCACAGCTGACAAGATAGTCCCGTATAAATACTGCAATATTCCGCTCGGAATCTGCTCCGTTCACACTGGGAATGCCAAGCAATTCTTTCAGGAAAGCCTCTTCATCATATTCTATTCTGCTCATTTTACAAGCCAGTCAACGATGCCATTCCAGATGTTATCGTAGCATTCCCACTCACAAAATTCCGGCGGAGCCCAGTGTGGTGCACAGTCTGTCGTAAATACGGCACTCTTTCCTTTTCCATATGTGCCAAAAGCAATGAACGGATCTCCTTCCACTGTTGCCACCACATCTGCTTCCGGCTTCGCAATCGTCTTGTTATAGCCAAGAACTTCCGGCCACTCCCCTGTAACACCGGCCAGTGCCTCATGCGTCTTTACCGTCACCGGTCTGACTCCTTCACAGTGCTCCATCCTGTCATCCACGGTCAGCACTTCTACCGGCAGCACTTCCTGCACTGCTGTGTCATGCCATTTCCCCTTTGCGTCCACACCGGAGAACGTCAGGTATCCGCCTACCATGATAAGAGCGCCCCCGTCCAGCACATAGTCTCTGATTACTTTGGCACGATTGGGCATTTTTACACTCTTTGTAAATGTAGGCACAGGAAGAAGCAATGTATTTGCTCCAATATCAGAAAGAATAACACAGTCATATGCTTTCAGCTCTTCTACTGTGAAGGGGAATTGTTCCGGCGCCAGATGATTGGGCAGGAATGTCACTTCATATCCTCCTTTTTCCAGGGCTGCTACCAGCCACTTCTCTCCCGTTTCATAGACAGAAGTGTAGAAGCTGTCAAAACCTTTCACATGTGTTGTGTAACTCATCCAGGATTCCCCTGCCAATAATACTTTTTTACTCATTTTATACTCTCCTATTCTATTCATATTTTAAAATTTTTTTATTCTCTGCTTTTCTCCACCCTCGCTACGAATCCACTCATCAGATGGTTCAGAATAATTGCGATAATCAGAATAAATCCAAGGGTTGCCAGCTGCCAGATCGAATTGATGTTCGCAATCTGAAGCCCGGAATTCATCATCGTAATGATGATAACGCCAATAAGCACACCGCCCAGATGGCCTACACCGCCTGCCACACCGATACCGCCCAGCACCGCTACGGTAATCGCCTGCATCTCCATCCCGGTGCCAGCATCCGCTCTGGCCGTCATCAGCCAGGAATTATTGATAATCGCGCTGATTGCTGCCAAAACACCTGCCAGGATATAGACCCACATCCGTACGGAGCGTTCTTTGATACCCGTATACTTTGCAGCCTCCGGGTTCGTTCCCATCAGATATACCCGGCGGCCGAATTTCATCTTATAGACAAGAATCAATACAAATATCGTCACAGGAATGACGACAAATAAAATCTGATTCGGAATCCCAAAGGTACTCTCCAGGGAAAGAAACTCGAAGCTCTCCGGAAATCCGCTGATGGGAATCCCACCGGTCAGATAAAGTGCCAGTGAACCATAAATATACTGAGTTCCCAGTGTCGCAATCAGCGCCGGTACTTTTGCCACAGCGACGAGAAAGCCATTGATACTTCCCAGTACAACGCCTGTAAGCAGCGTCAGAATCGTTGCTGCCAAAATACTGCATCCATTGATAACAGCAAGTCCAAATATGACACCGGAAAGACTCATTATGGAACCTATGGAAATATCGATTCCATCACGTCCGGCAATCATTACAAGAGATTCTCCCAGAGAAAGCAGAGTCAGCGCAGCGCCAAACTGTGTCACCTGCATCAGATTACTCAGGCTGAAAAAGTAAGGGCTGATCAGAGACAGTATGACCATCTCGATGACAAACAGCAGCAGCAGAAATTTTGTCCTGCTCTTTGCTATGGAAAATGCTATTTTTCTCATGCTGCCACCTCCTTACTGCTCTTTCCGAACTTTCTGCCTGCAGTTAATGCATCAAACAAAACGGATAATACGATCAACAGACCGATAAAGCAGTTTTCCAGCAGAGAAGGGATACCGAAAATAACAATACCGTTTTTCAAAAAAGCGATAAACATAACGCCGGCCAGCGTACCGATGACGCTTCCCCTCTTACCGTTTCCTTTTGCGCCGGTCCCGCCAATCGTCACCGCCGCGATACATGCAATGGGCAGATCCGATCCGATAGTCATTTCCACACTCCCCATTCTCGCAATATAGAGCATAGCCGCAATGGCCGCGATTCCGCCGGAAATACAATAAGAAACCAACTTGATTCTCTTAATATTGATGCCGCTCAAATTTGCGGACTGGGGATTACAGCCCGTCGCATAAATATACCGCCCAAATCTTCTGTACATCAGGAAGTAATAGAACAGCGCATAGACTGCAATAATTAAAATCAGTAATACCGGAATCCCCAGCACTCTCGCCCTTGTGATCGGCGCATAGCTTGGATTTAGTCCGGTCAGCCATTTCCCGCCGAGAAGAGCAAAAATCATTGCCTTCCATATATTCATTGTGGCAATCGTCACAATCATATCCGGTATATTGAACTGAGCTACCAAAAATCCATTGATAAATCCAACCCCGATGCCGATGACAATCGCCACGAGAAGAATCAGAAAAATATTGACCTCTCCCTGCAGCATATAGCCAATGACAATCGCAATCACACCCATAACAGAACCGACAGACAAGTCGATTCCTCCAAGGAGCATAACGATCGTCATACCGATACTCACCATTGCGATTTCCGCATTGTTCTGAATGACGCGAATCAGATTGTCCACTGTCAGAAAGCCTGGTGCGAATATACCAAACAATATAATTTCCAATATCAGCAGCAAAAAGGTGACATACTCCCTTCGCCCCGGTTTCGGAACATATTTCTTTAACATATAAAACCTCCGTTTTTTCCTATGCTTCTTCGGCTTCACACCAATCCATCAGAATCGATGCAATCATCTTCGTACACGTCACCAGCTCTTCCACTTCTACAAACTCGTCCGCCTGATGGGCAAGCCTCGGATCCCCAGGTCCGATATTCAAAGTAGGAATGCCCACATTACAGAACCATCCCATGTCCGTATGGCAGCAAATTCCTTCTACTAATGCAGCCGGATTTACTTCCTGAGCGCTGTCCCGTACCGTCTGGAAATAAGGCTGATCATCCAATGTTTCGCCACAGTCCGCATCAATGAGCCACTCGATTTTAGGCACATTGTCTTTCAGCCAGGGGTCTGTCTGCGCTACTGCATATACAAAATCTTCGATCTCTTTCTTCACTTTGGAACCAAGTCCGTTTTCATCTTTTTCCGCCGGGAGGTACTGTGCATCAAATGTCAGTTCTGCCCGATTGGCAAATGTGGTGGGATATTCTCCGGCGTGAAACTCCGCAATATGTAGCTGGCACGGAATTGGCATATACTTATGCTCTTTTGTCACTGCCCATTCTTTATTCAATCTTCTGAAATGCTCCAGATACAGAGAAGCCTTATCGATAGCATCTACAGCGCCGCCGGTACGAAAATCTCCCTGCTTCAGTTCGATATGGCCCGAACGGCCTTCGATAATGAGCTTACCCCAGAGAATCCCTCTGCACAGGGGTGCAATATTCAGATGCGTCGGCTCCGTAATCAGGCAGCCGTCTGCCCGATATCCCTTGGCCATCAGAGCCAGTGTTCCCATGCCGCCTGCCTCTTCGTCCACTACCGTTCCGATCATAGCATCGCCCTTTAGCCGGAATCCGCTCTTTTGAATTGCTTTGAGAGCTACCGTCATCGCTGCAATGCCCCCCTTCATATCCACTGTTCCACGACCATAGATACGATTTCCGATATGTTCTCCGCCGAAAGGATCTTTTGTCCACTTGCTTCCTCTCTGTACCACATCGATATGACCTGACATCATCATAGACTTGCCGCCTCCGGTGCCTTTCAGCTTCGCAAACAGATTTGGACGTTCTTCAAAAGTATGATCCGCATAATATCCCGGCTTTCCTTCATATTCTGCCAGCTCTTTTGCGTCTGGATAAGAATACTCCGTCTCCATTCCCATTTCTTCCAGATACTCTTTCAGCGCTGCCTGTGCCTGTCCCTCATGCATATACTGCTTATCCTCATCGAAATACGGATTTACGCTGGGCTCCCGAACCAATTTCTGAAGCAGCTCTATCACTTCCTCCTGATTTTTATCTATCCAGGAATATACTTTTTCTTTATTGCTCATCTTTCTGCCCCTTTCTATTCATTCAAATTCAATGCATGTTTGAGTATCTCTTTTTCTGTGACTGTCTCTCTGTCAAATCTGGCCGTAACCTGTCCCTTATAAAGAGTAATGATGTTATCGCTTAACTCCATTACTTCCGGCAAATCGGAAGAAATCACAATGACTGCCACCCCTTCTTTTGCCAGCTCTATGACATATTTGTGAATCTCCGCCTTTGTCATGACATCGATACCACGGGTAGGCTCATCGAGAATCAATACCTTTGGTTTTTCCAAAAGCCACCGACAGATCAACACCTTCTGCTGTCCGCCGCCGCTCAGACTGTTGACACTGATTTCCTGTCCTGCCGTTTTGATGCTGTACTTATCTATATTGTCCTGTACCACCTGTTTTTCTTTCTTTTTATGTATCCAACCCAATTTGCTTGACAGACTGTCCAGAAACGACACGCTCATGTTGTCCCGCACCGGATGGATGTCAAATAATCCCTGGGCTCCCCGGTCCTCTGGCACATAGAAAATCCGTCTTGTCACTGCCTGATTGATTCCTTCTTTTGTAATATCCTCTCCTTCAAATAAAATCTGGCCACTCTCTGCATTTGTCTCCCCGAAAATTGCTCTTGCCACTTCGGAACGCCCTGCACCCACAAGTCCGTACATGCCAAGGATCTGTCCTGGACGAAGATCAAATGTGACATCTTTATAGGCAGAGCCATAAGAGAGATTTTTTACTTCCAAAATGGCCTTTTCTCCCCATTCTCTAGCCTCATACACACTCATGTTGATCTTTCTTCCTGACATGGCAGTAATAATGGCCTCTTCATTTGTCTCCTGAGGCTTGAGTGTACCTGTCAAACAGCCGTCCCGCAGTACGATAATATCATCCGAAATCCGCAGAATCTCCGGGATTCTGTGACTAATATACATAATACTGACACCCTGTTGCTTCAAATCCGCAATGATCTCAAACAGTTTTTCCGATTCATTGTGGCTTAAAATAGAAGTCGGCTCATCCAAAATCAGGATTTTACATTTTTTATAAATTCCTCTTGCAATCAGGACGAGCTGCTGATTTCCGATGGACAGTTCGCTCATTGTCAAATGCAAAATATTTTCTGGTAAATCCACCATCTTAAGAGCTTTCACAGCTTCTTCATACATCTTCGTCCACTGTATTGTTTTGTTTTTGCTGACTACTTCATTTCCCATGAAAATATTTTCCAGAACTGACATATCAGCAAAAATATTCGGCTCCTGATAGACGATAGATATACCCTTTTTCACGGCATCCAAAGGAGAATGCAGCGAAAGCTTTTCACCCTGGAAATAAATATTGCCCTTATCGTTCTTCAGTGCGCCTGCAATGATTTTCATCAGAGTCGACTTGCCAGCACCGTTCTCTCCGATCACTGACAGCACCTCTCCTTTTTTCAGCTCAAAGCTGACATCCTGCAGCGCCTTTACCCCGCCAAAAGATTTGCTGATGGATTCTGCTTTTAAAATAATCTCTTCCGCCAAGCGCCTCATCTCCTTTCCTGTCAGAATCCGGGACAAAGTAAATTTTTTGTCCCTAATCCCCTGTAAGAAAAGAAGCGGATCTTACAATCCGCTTCCTTTTACAATCCTGCTTTTTTAGAAGTCGAAACTATCCACGTTGTCCTTAGTAATAACTAACGGCTCGCCCAAAAGTAAGATTTTGTTTTCTGCATCCCATTTTACCGGATTGGAAATGCCTGCAATTTCATTTACTTCTTCAAACTCTTTTCCCTGTGCAGCCATGGCGCCTGCCCATACGGTAAGATAGCCAAGTTCCTTTGCATCCCAGAGAATCGATTCTTCCATGACACCGGAATCAATAAAAGGTTTTACCGTAGCAGGAGAACCATAGCCGATTACCTTGACTTCTCCGGCTTTTCCTTCCTGCTGCACTGCCTGTGCAACACCCGGAATCGTAGAAGATGCAACGGCTACCAGTCCCTTCAGATCAGGATATCTTGTCATCAGTTCCTGTGCCTGCTTCAATGCCTGCTCGCTGCTGCCGCCCTGTGTATAACGGATATCAACGATTTCGATATTTGGATATTTTTCTTTCTGCTGTTCTTCCATAAAGGAAATCCATGTATTTAAGTTCGTTGCTGTAGACTCGCCGGAAACGATACCAATCTGTCCTTCTTCATCGATCTGCGCTGCCAGATGATCCATCAGAGTTCTTCCCAAATCTTCATCCAACGCCTGTGCTACATAGAAATCACGTGTGCTGTCCGGAGCATCCGAGTCACTTGTATAGACAACAATACCTGCCTCCTGTGCTTTTTCAATATATGGATTGGTAGAAGAACTATCCAGCACCGACAGAGACAGTGCATTTACGCCCTGCTTGATCAGGCTGTCCATAATCTTAACCTGCTCTGCTGCACTAGCCTGTGTAGCACCTGTATAAAGAAACTCAACGCCAAGATCTGCCGCCGCCTGATTACCTCCCTCTTCCATCGCCGTAAAATAAGGGATACCGATCAGCTGTGGTACAAATGCAATCTTAATTCCTTCGCCAGAAGCCGCACCACTATCTGCAGATTCTGTCTGAGCAGCTTCTGCTGCCTGTTCGTCCTCCACTGCACCTGCATCACCGGCTTCCTGCGCCGGAGCTGCTTCCTGTGCCGATTCCTGACTCTCATTTGATGCAGAATTTCCTCCACACCCTGCCAGAAGTCCTGCTGACATCACTCCTGTCAACAGCAGCGCCATGATCTTTTTACTTCTGTTTTTCATAATCCTTTTCCTCCTTCTTTTACATGTTTATTCCTGAAAAATCTGTTTTTGGTAAATCGTTTTTCCAAGATATTATTATCATACTGCACAAATACTTCTATGTCAATCGAAATTTTTTGACTATATTTATCCCACACTCCTATTTTTATCCGTTTTATCTTGTTGGAAACGCCATGAATTTTTATATTTAAGTAAATCGTTTTATTCATATACAAAATTTGCCCCTCTCGAATTATGAATGACGCCAGAGACAATCGGCCTCATTTCTGATACAAAATTTCCTAAATATAATAAAAACAGCCACTGTAAAGGCTTTCGCTTTACAATGGCTTTCATTATCCAATTTCTTTTTCCTTTTTTTCTTTCCCAAATACTTCTTCTTCAAATTCATGCCGAGCTGCTCGCCGCAGTTTCTCTGCTTCCAGCCTGAGCTCTTTGATCTGTTCTGACAGCTGTGCCATATGGTCGATTATTTTTTCCTGAGTTATTTCATCACGATTTTTTGAAGATATGGGAATATCCGGCAGTGTGAGGCCTTCCAGGAACTCCTTTCCCACCCGTTGCTGTCCTGCGGAGCCTGTAAAATATATCTGCGCTTTCTGCCGCAATTTTTTGTCCACAGCAATGCATGTAGATATCCCGGAAGAATTTTGCAATAGCACATTTCCCATTTTGCATACAAGGAGTGATTTTGGCAAAGAGCACATCCTCTTCCTGAAATCTGGTATAGCCCCTGGATAAAGCGATTTTTCCCTCCCGTTTTTCCATAATTTCTCCATATGTGAGATTATGATGACTTTTACCCCTCTTTACCCCACCCAATTCGACATTCGACAAACGGGATTCGACGAAATCCATATCTTTCTGTGCGGCGCAATCGCATTAGAGCAACCTTAAAAGCTGTACCAACTTATGCGCCTCGTCCGTATCTGATGCGGTCTGCCTGGTATCGAACTGCGAAAAGCGATTGTCACGGTAAAATGATAACAGCCTTTCCTCATTTTCAGCTTCTAAGAATGTTACCATGCCGCCAAACATATACTGTGTTGCTTTAATTTTGTCCCATGCCAATCCAAGAAGTTCTGCGCCAGTGATCATTTTCAGAATAATTTTTACCTAATTGTGCAATCAAATAAGCCGACATGGTATATATATCCGATTTTTTATCCAACTCACTAACCCGTAACAATTTTCTCTTTACGGTATTGCTCACCGTTTCACCTCTTACCGCCAACGGCTTTAATGCGAGTGTAAAATATCCCAGCAATTTTCCGTCAGCAACAGAAAACACAAGATATGTCACAGACTGGTTCTTTTTAGTAAATTCAATGGAACTGTACTTCAAAAACCGCTCCACGTCAGGGTTCAACGGACAAGAAAACTCGGAGAGGATTTGAAGAAGTTCATCCTCCCCAAGTTCAGGATTCTCATTACCAATATACCAATCAAAAGAAATCCGGCTGCTGATTGACCGGTACGTCAGTGAGCAGAACGCGCTGGGCTCCCGGTTTGGGATGCTCGCCTACCTGCTTGGCTTTTCCGACTGCAAAGCCATGTTTTTAGGGAAATGCCTGCCGACAGAAGCACGCTTTAATCCGTAAAAACAAAAACAGCAGGATATCCTCCCGCCGTTCTTTTTATCTATGTATATTTTTTCTTCTCCTTTGGTTTCCAGTACACCCGTACCACTTCGCCGCAGTGCGGGCATTTCAGTTCTACTATGACCCTGAACCGTGTTATGCCGATATCAAAAATCCGTCTCTCACACTTATGGTTCGGGCATTTAATTTTCTGGATAATGACCACCTCCTTCCTCCGAAAGCGCAGAGGCGCCTATTGGTATCTCCCAATAAACGCCTCCCCCTTCAAACCGCATTGCCATCATTTACCTTTTGTGTATTATAAGTTTTCTCCCGGTTCCCCAATTTGCCGGAAAGCCTGCCCTGTCCGCCCTCTGGCATTTCACCTACACATTATTCTTTGAACGCTTGTCAAGCTCCTTTATGTATTCATCAAATGTGTATATTTTATCTTCTCCCGCAAAGCGGAATCTCGCCCTTGTCCCCTCTATGCAGGTTGCCTTTATCATATCGGAAACGGACATTTTCTTGCTCTGGTTGCTCTGCACCTGCTGATCAACTGACTGCATCAGTTCTTCTTTCGTCCAGACCTTTCCTATAAAAGAGGGAGGCGTCTGTGATGCCATTCCCATAAGCTCCCGATCAAAACTCTGTGTGCCGTCCTGCGCCTGACGCACCTTTGCTTTTCCTGCCACCGGTCCTATTCCATTAACATTCATCTCTAAATCTCCTCCATTGTTTTTAGCATTGCGGCTCATCTATCATTCAGAGCCATCTCTGCTCTCTTGATGTAAGTCCGAGCAGTCCATTGTTTCCTATAGCCTAACTCCCCCTGTCAACACCTCCTCTCACTGCTCCCCGATTCCCCAATCTGCCGGAAACCGGGGATGCCTGCCCTGTCCGCCCTCTGTGGCTTATTAGAGACATGTAGCTGATGGAATTTATTTCTTGTTCATGAAATCCCAATATGCCTGCATACTGTACTGGTAATATGCCGCAGTCCTTTTCTGGCTCAACAGTTTCATATCGCTGATCTGCTTTTGGAACATATCCATAAAATCTGTCCTGTCACTTAACCCCATCATTCCGGTTTCAGGCGGTAATGATGTAAGCCCTCCATTCTTATCCACCCCCATATATGATTCCAAAGCCGTCATTTCCACTAATGAAGCATTCCGGGGATTTATCTTATTGATATGTATGGTCTGCTCAAATTCATCCCCATTCTCATCAACACCTTTTGCAATCACAGTAGGGTCATCCTCTGTTGAACCTTCTGCATATTTGATATAAAAAGATAATCCCGTTCCATTGCCGCCTGAATACAGCATATCATCCGTTTTCATGTAAACAATAGATGTATGTGGTTTTGCGCCTGCCACATTGTTTACCGACTCTGCAAAACTCTTTCCTGCCACATTCTGCTGTGCTTTTCTTGCTCCTTGCCATGCTGGATAGCCTGCTGCTCCTATTCCATTAACATTCATCTCTAAATCTCCTCCATTGTTTTTAGTATTGCGGCTCATCTGTCATTCAGAGTCATCTCTGCTCTCTTGATGTAAGTCCGAGTAGTCCATTGTTTCCTATAGCCTAACTCCCCTTGTCAAATTCCATACTGACCTTCACCTCCTCTCGCTGCTCCCTGATTCCCCGATCTGCCGGAAACCGGGGAAGTATGCCCTGCCTTGTCAGGCTGTGGCCTTATTGAGGATATGCAACCGTAGAATTTATTTCCTACTATGTTTTACGAATCTTTATAAATCAGCTCATTTATTGCCTCAATAAATTCACTTTCTACCATATTCCCGTTTTCCAAGCCATGTGTCGTAACACCATCCTTAAATCCAATGATACAGCTATCAAAATAGACATTTCCATTTTCAAGAAGCATTTCGCCACGATATTCTCCAACAACCGCAAACGATGTTTCAGATTCTTTCATTAAAAATAAGTACGCCTCATCTCCTACAGATAATAGCCGATCTGTATTTCCATCTGATACAATTTGATTTATGCCTGATAAATCACCAGCATTTTTTCCTTCCGTAACTTCTGAAAGCATTTCCTGTGCTTTTTCCCCTTGAACCGTCCCTCCGGGCATATTGACGTTAATGGTATCTCCATCTGCATCAACAGTGCCATATAAAACACCGACCACCTTCATATCGTATGATGTATAAATATGGTTACGCACATTTTCACTATTTGCTTGTAAAACTTCTACCTTTACAAGCGCACACGCATCACCCAGCAATTCATCAACTGTGCTATAATCCACGAGAGGATGGGCTTCACTATAAACCTGCATTGTATTATTGTCAAAATTATCGGTTGTTTCCTGTTCTATTGAACTGTTTTCTTCCAACCCGATTGTTTCTTCGCTCTGCTGAACACTTAAGTTATAAGAACTATTATCCTGTTCGTCCTTTCCGCAACCAGACAGCCCTAATAAAAGAAATGCCCCAACTATAGCAAAGTATTTTCTCATAGCTACACACTCCATTATCATTAATTGTATTTATCCAGCCCCTCTGTCGTTCAGAGCCGCATCCGCTCCCTCGTAATAAGTCCGAGCGGTTCATTGCCTCATAAATACACTCCCCCTCACCTCCGGGCAGTCCGCAGAGGCAAAGCTTTATGCGCCTCTGCGGAATACGGTGTAAAGATTATATCTGTATATCCAATGTGCTGCCCGAAGACGTCTTTTTCACAAATGTATTGCCGCTTTTGTTAAGTTGGCTTTCTACACTTTCTCTTGTAATGCCGTCCAGTGCCCCGGAAGGTATGGCTTTACCATAGTCCCATGTAGGATCAACTGCCTTAATCGCCGATTTAAATGCCCGTGCATATGCCAAATGATACTGCCTCTATGTATAGCCTGCCGACAGTCTGTCATCTGACTTCATCTGTTTATACATATCCATATAAATTTCGGTCTTTCCTTTTCCATCCCCCATTCCATTATTTTTCACAGCTTCAAACATTTTATCTTTGCTGCTTTCGGGAATATCAATAATTTTTTTATAGTTGTCACCTGTTGAATCACTGCTTTATACTGCTTACTGTTTGTATCAATACCTGCCGCTTTCAACTGTGACTGTATGGCACTGCTGTTTAATTGTGAAAACTGGAACACTCCGGGTAAAGTTGAACCTGTTCCCCATGTTGTTTTTGTTCCCCCGAACATACTCTGGAACAAAAAACTGTAATTAGTAATATTCGACATAATATTGTCCTCCTTGGCCTTGAAATTTGAAGTCCTTTTCCTGTTATGCCTTTATATCAAAACTTGCCCCTGTAGGCGCTGATGTACCAGAAAGTGTAGCTACAAGGCTCTGTGTAACGCTTTTCACATCCGTGCCAGTGGCAGATACCGTGAACGTACCTTCCATCCGATCTTTTCTTTCCGCCCGCCGTTCTGCCGCCTTTTCTTCCTCCGCCTTTTTCTCTTCCCGCCTTTTAGCCGCTTTTTCCTCCTGCTCCTTTTTTTCTTTTGCCCGCCGTTCCGCATTTTCTTTGGCTATTTTTCCGTCCGGGTCACTTGTGCCAGATATCGCCACCGAAATATTCCCATTTGCATCAACACTATAACTGAGATTGGTCAGCGTGCCACGGCAGCCCGCTACTGCACTTTTCGCACAATCTGGAATCGCCGCCAGATTCTCTTCCAAATATTTAGCTTTTTCCGGGTCATCCATGCACTTTTTCAAAAATGCACCTGATACTGATACCGTTGTCGGAACTCCCTGCATTGAAGTTGTACCAGTATTCATATAGCTGTATTTTCCCTGCAGATATTTGGAATAGTCATTGACATTGCTGTAACCCGTCTTGATTTGCTCTGTTTTGGTTACGCCAGGTTTTGAGGTCTTTAACTCCACTGTGCTTGTTATCACATTACCTTCCTTTGCCGTGTTTGTGTAGCCTTTCCCATAATCGCTGTAATTGTTTGTAATCTCCATTGGTATTTTCTCATCCTCCTTGATAAAAATATTTCAACGGCGGCCTCTCTGTCATTCGGAGCCGCCCATGCCCCCTTACGGTAAGTCCGGGCATATCCTGTTTTACTTCAAAATGCCCGCCGCTTCATATGCCGCAGCCGAAACCACCTTTTTGGTTATGCTGGTCTGGTAATATCTCGCATCTGCTTCCTGCTCCATCAGCTTGCATTTCAGGGCGCTTTCCTCCGCCATCCTCTCATATTCTGCGTGCTTTTCTTCCCTTGCTTTGCGGGCTTCTATAAATTCTGCCGATGACACTGACATCTTTTCACTTGTCACGCATGCATGCGCAATATCCCCATTTTCATCTAATGCGATTAGGTAACCTTTCCGGGGATTCGGATTCATAATATCCTATTCCGCAATAAAGCCCTCAACCTTTGCCATAACACTCTTTGCCAGCTCCGGGGCATTCTTCATCTTTTCTTCCAGTTCCGGCGGTACAACAATGGCCTTCTTGCCTATAGTGGAATTGATCTTTGCCTGCACCTTAGAGTCAAGCATGGCAGGCTCCGCCCCCGATGGTTTCCAGTCCAGAACAGAATCATCTGCATTATTACTGAAATACTTATCCCACGGATAATCATTCCTCCCCCATAAGGAACCGTCAATCCTGGATGTATCCATGACGTTGTAGTATGCTCCGGGATATCTCGCCTGCCACATATCCTTGAAACTCATCCCCGACACATCCGACTTTGCCGCCGTGCTTTTGATGTTGGCAAGCCCTATCTCGTGGTTCTCCCTATCTGCTTTATCCGTCATGGGGAATTCCCCCTGCCGTCTCCGCACCAGCCGCCCGTCAAAGCTGTTCTCCATTTTCAGGAAAAACAGTTCCCCCTTTCGAAATGAAATTAGATGCCGTTACAAAATATTTGGAAGGAAGCTGTTCAACAGAAAGCATCGCCCAAAGTCTGGGAACGAATGGGTCGAGGATTATCGAATGGGCAACGATATATCAGTCTTTGGGGGCTGAAGGACTAAAAACCACCCAAAAGCTCAGTTCCTATTCAGCGGAAACAAAATGCAGCGCTATCTGCGATTATCTTTCTGGAAAAGGGACATTAAGAGAAATCCAGAAAAAATATGGAATCCGTTCTGATAAACAGTTGCGGAACTGGATTATGAAGTATAATGGTAATGAGAATCTAAAGTCTTCTGGAACAGGAGGAAGCAGTATCATGACCAAAGGAAGAAAGACCACATAATAGACACGCTCCATCTCCCCCATATACTCCTGTAAGCTGCCGACCTGTTTTTCTAAGATAATCCGGCTGCTCTTTTCCCTGTTCCAGCAGATCATGTCCTGAAAGAGTTTTACCTCAAACAAAATGGAGAACAGTAACAGCAGCAGGATAACAGGCATTATGACCATCAGAGATGGATATCTGTCATACAGCGTCTCCGGCACACCGTTTTCTGCCGTACCAATCGTAATACGCAGTAAAGTACATACCATCAGGCCGGTCAGCCCCGGCGTGAGGATGAACAGTAATTCTGTCCTGTGAATGGCATAGTCCTTTTCCCGGTAATCCCGCACAATCTTCCTCATGGTAAAATACAGCAACACTGCTCCAATGATATGAAACAAAATCTGGTTTCCTATGAGAGTAATATTTATAACAAAATTATAGCATTCCAGTACCGAGATATATCCTTTTTCCCAACACCAGTCCCATAGCCGAAACTGATGATTTCCTAATTCAAAAAACATATATGCAAGGAAAAACTCATTTCACTCACAGCAGTAAATGTGACTCCAAGAAATAAGGTTATCCTCCTAACTGCCCTATAAAACACCAGCGCAATCATCGATACGATGCCCAGGATTACTGCCAGCCCGTTTATACGCCGGTTCCGTATCCTGCCGTCCAGAAAGCTCCCCTAAAAATACTGCAGGCAGTACCCCTGGAACATGGCAGAGACTATCTCCAGCAATATTCTTACTGCTTCATACACAGGACACCCCTCCATTCTGAAAATACCACATGTATGCCTTTACAAACTCATTGTACTTCTTCCTTGTCAGGTAAACTTAAGCCGCCATTGGAAAGGAAAATGCTGTCATTGTCATACCGCACTATGTGTGCCATGTTTACCAGATACCCCCTGTGGCAGCGGTAAAAGCCGCCCCCAAGCTGCCCTTCCAGTTCGTCCATCATGGCATATGCCTCTATGATCTCCTCCATGTCCGTGGTATGGATTTCCACTTTCTTCCCCCTGTTTTCAATATACAGGATACTGCTTAAATTAAGCGTATACCCCTGATTCTTCGTTCGGATAAATATCTGCTGTTCCTTCTGCTCTTTTCTTTTCCCGGCTTCCCCCGTCGCCCTGCCAAGTACCTCAATGAACTTGCTTTCCTCAATCGGCTTTAGCAGGTAATGGAATGCCGACACGTCAAAGGCTTCAAACACATATTCCTTTATGCCCGTAATAAAGATCAGCACCGCGGATTCTATTATGTTCCGCTATCTATTTTATCGACAGATTTTTTATTATTTTGGGATGCAGAGAACGAAAGGCATACGAAATGGAACGAAAGGCATAAATGAAGTACAAAAACATCAAAATCACCCCTAAAGTTTTTCGCTTTTTGTCCGATAATCCTACCCGCATATTTCCCTTTCCAAGTCATTTCCGTTATCAGGCCGCCCGGTCTGCCTGGGAAAAAAGCAGACCGCCGCATATGGCGGATGATGGCCATCGTGCGGCGGTTAGCTTTTGTAAGATTTCTTTATAAATATCTGTTCTCACATACGTTGCTGATTATGTGAGGAATTTCCCGCATATGGGAATAGTGGGTCTGCCAGCCGGAAACTGAAACTCTCCCTGTCTACTATCCCCACAACTTTTGCACTGTCATACAGTTCAAGCAGGAATCCGGCTACCTGCTTGCCCGTGTGGTATGTTCCGAAAGACTTGTCATAGTCATATTCACTGATATTGTTTGCCACCATTCCGAACTCTGTCTTTGTTGCCGCAGGTGCCAGCACTTTTGCCTTCATTTTCGCTCCCGCTTCTTCCAGTTCCCGTGCCAGCCCTTCCGTAAAAGTGCTGACATAAAACTTCGCCGCACAATATGTCACAGCCATAGGCACAATGGTATAGCCTCCACATGAAGATATATTGATAAGCTGTGTTCCCTCTACATCCTTGTAATCACGGACATACAGTGAGGACAGAATTGTCAGAGCCTCTATGTTCAGATTCAACATCATACTGATCTTATTCAAGTCCTGATCCGCCACCCTGTCATAGTTGCCAAAACCCGCATTATTCACCCAAGTCTCTATCCCATAATCTTTCAGCCCCTCATAAAACCGGTACGCATTTTCTGGAACGGATAAATCCGTACTTCGGATGACAACATCCAAATCCGGACATTCCTCCAATATCTCCTTTTTCAGCATCTTAAGATTATCCGTGCGCCTTGCTGCTATGACCAGATTTTTCCCCCGTCCCGCAAATGCCTTTGCCGTCTCATACCCAATGCCGGAGCTTGCCCCGGTGATGACTGTATATTTCAATGTATGTAAAATAGTCAGAACGTATTTTTATTCATTATAAATGTATATTTATAGGATCGTTTTCAGTGGGTACACAATTTCGAAAAGGGAGTATCCTTTTCCATTCTAACACATCTGCTCCCTATAAATGTTTCTTCAATAACGGCTTAAGATAGTTCTTTTTAAAGTCACGTACTGAGCAGAAGAATTCCTGCTCTGACCTCGAAAATGAGTTGGATTCTGCTTTTTCCGCAAGTAACTCCATCGTACAAATCAGGCCAGCCGCCTGAAACAATTTATAATCTACCGGCTTCACTTTGCGGAACTCTACATGGGCATAAACGGATTCCCTGCGAATCAGTGGCCCCGTATGGATGGCGTGCTGCTTATATCCAATATTTATCAAATGACTCTCCAAATCATCAATATTTTTTCTAATATCCACATCCTGATTATATAAAACCATTGCAACCAGATAAAATGGCGCATGAAAATCATATGGCCCAAAATCGCCCGATTCATCTATAAAAACACTTAAAATCTTTTCAGCCATAGATTATTTCCTTCATCCCTCTCAGATTTCCCTATTAAAAATAGCGGGGAAATTCCCCGCTGTTCGGTGGACCAGGGTCTTTCGACCAGCCCAATCAGTGATACCACTGACTTGTTTATATGTTAATGTTAGCGGAAATATACCTCACTGTCAATGATGTGCAGAAAAATTTTATAAATAACTATACGTACTATTTTTCATACCATATCAGAAAATGTCGGACTCTACAAGCAGTTTCCGGCTTTTTTCTTTTTCCGCTTGCAGCCTGTCCGAAAACTCCGGAAAACATGGAGTCAAGGTTTGGGATATGGTATCATTTAGTCAATAAAACCACAATGGAGGACGCGGGCATGGGGTACATTCAAGGGGCGGATCGGAATCAGGTAATTCTACTGCCTGATACCCTCGATGATTATGTGAGGCCGCTGAAAAACATACTGTTTTTCAGATTTAAATTTCAAATACACACAAAAAATCCACCAGGTTCGATTATTCTGGTGGATTTTGTGTGATTCGAATAAAATTTCCGATTATTTCAGGTGTTATCTCTGTTTATTTTTCACTTATCAGCTTAATGATTCGTTTGAGGTTTACTGCAAATATAGTCATTGCCCCCTGCATCTCCATGTTAATAAGGCCTGATGATGTCGCTGCGTCATAACCATGCCTGTGCTTTAACCCGCTGTTTTTTGCTTCTATCTTATAGCGTTCCTTCATTTTTTCTTTGAAGTGCTCTGTTTCCTGAAACTCTGCCTGTTTACTGTGGGCATCGCTTTTTAGGGTTTCGCTGTATGTTTTCTTTTTTGCCCCTTCCTTATAGCATCCGTCCCTGTACGGGCAGCATTTACATTTCTCAACGTCAAAAAAGTAGGTCATCCGGGGATTCTTATTCTTCTTTTCTTTTTCACGCCTGTCCAAGTATTTATGGACTGCCAGATGCCCTGCCTTACACTGGTACATCCCTGCATCTTTATTAAATTCAAATTCATCCTCTTTTGTCCGGTTTCCCTGCGTGATGATGCCGTTTAGTCTGGAAATCAGTTCATAACCGCCTTCCTGCGCCGCTTCGATATTTTTCTGCTCGGAATAGGCTTTATCTCCGATTACCATTTCCACTTCCATTCCGGCTTCCCTGCTTTTGCGCACCAGTTCCGGCAGTTCTTTTCCATCTGTCTTTTCGCCGCTGGTAACGGTGGCTGCTGTAATAATACGTTCCTCACTCATTGCTATATGCGTTTTGTATCCAAAGAAAGAACTATCCGCTGTCTTATGGCCTGTCTTTGCGTCTGCATCTTGTGAAGTTTCAAGATGTTCCAGATCATCTTTTACGGATTCTTCTAATAAATTCAGCTTTTCCTGTATTTTAGGATAACTGCACAGTTCTTCTTTTTCTTTGATGACCGAGAGCAGAGCATGGCAGTATGCCAGTTCTTTTTCCAAAGAATCTTCTGTATTTTTATTCGGAAACTGCTCTTTCATTGTTTCATCTGTTTCAGAAACAGCACGCCGCAGTTTCTTTGACTGTTCTAAAAGCACCTGTCTTGGCGTTTTCTGATTGTACCTTGATTTTGTATGGGTTGCATCCACGATAATGGATTTTGATTTTATAATGCCTTTTTCAATGCGATCTGGACTGTTTTCGCGACCAGCATGTCTAACAGGTTCCTATCTTTCAGGCGCAGTTTGCGGAATTTTGTCAGGGAACTCGGATTGATTACGTTTTCTTCCGGCGCCATATCAAGAAAGTATTTGAAGGACATGTCATATTTAGAGCGTTCCACAATGTCAATATCAGACAGATCATAGATAGATTTCAGAAGCAGGTTGTCTTTTGGAACGACTAATTCATATATTTCCATGTAGGGACTTAATACTAACTTCTGTTGTTGTTCAACCATAGTGCCACTGCCTGTATTGAATAATTACATGCTACCAAATATAGACGGTGATATCTACTTTTTCAGCGGTCTCCTGCAAGCAACGGGGGGGATTGACTCTCGCGGCAGCGCCAAATGTGCATGCAAGCATGCCCACTTGGCTCGTTGCTCGCGGGAATCAATGGCTTTTTGGCAAAGCGATTTCCTCACCACTTTCTTTTGATAACACATAAATATTGCCTGTATCACAGGTAACAGACATTGCAGGTATATGACTGATCAGTTCCTTGTTATTCCCGTCCTTGCCGCAGGAATACAAGCCTCCGCCGTCCGTCCTGGAAACATAATAGATTGACTGCTCATCCATGCAGAAATCATATGCAACTATATTTTCATATGTGTAAGTTTCATTACCGGAAACGTCATATCTTGTTAAAACCCCTTGTTCATTTTTGTAAAAGATGCTTTCCCCATCGAATGAAATATTTCCGTTTGCAGGAATGTCGAGCTTTACAGTTTTTTCGGTATACCGGTTTACTTTTGTTATGCCATCATTGCCAATGAAAAACAGGTTATCGTCATTCAGGAAAAAAGCGTGGTGAAAATCCAGAAACTTCCATTTATCCCCCGTTTCGTAGTCAATGCCCAAAAGAGAACGCCCAGAATTAGTCATCTGCTCAAAGATTATTTTTTCCTCAAAAGTATTCAGATTCAACTCTACAACCGACACTTTCGTTATATTGCTGTTATAGTTTCCCACCCGGTTGACATAGCTTTCCATAACCGATGTGGTGTAATACAGATATGGCGGACACATATAAAATGCGCATATTTCTTCTTCATCAGAAAATACCCCAAACATAGGGGAACGTGCTAAAGGATATGTTTCCCCCGTGGAAGTATTTTTGAGAGAATAATCAAAATTCCCTACATCTTGTATGATTTCATAACCCATACAGTCATAGCCTGCCGATGAATTATAGACAACGCTTCCCGTTTTTCCACGGCCTGCACATCCCGTCACTGCCAATGCCAGGCCAAACATGACAACGAAAGCCGCCCCACGCTTCTTTTGCCCTGAT
>CAJUNB010000013.1 GCA_910587635.1 uncultured Lachnospiraceae bacterium | reverse complement strand
CTGGTCCTTTTCCTTCTTTACTGCTTCTTTGTTTGGTTATCGTTCTTTTTTCTTTCTCTCTGAATTTCCCTCTTTTTCAGGCTCTTCGCCTCTTTTTGGAATCTTCAGGGTCGCATTGCTGTTTATTTGTCAAGGTGCTGTTCTCGATATGACAAAATATACAAAAATCTAATTGTCATGTATCTGTTACATTACTATCAAAAGATTCTCATCATCATATCGAACGGAGAAGGAGGGATTTGAACCCTCGCGCCGCTATTAACGACCTGCACCCTTTCCAGGGGTGTCCCTTCAGCCATCTTGGGTACTTCTCCAGATTGCCTGATTTCACTATAACCTTATAGCTTGTCAGCTTTATTTAAAAGCGGTTCCTGTCGAATCTTCCGCTCCATCTGACTTTTCAGTCAACGGAGAGGGTGGGATTCGAACCCACGCGCCCTTGCGGACAAACGGTTTTCAAGACCGCCTCGTTATGACCACTTCGATACCTCTCCAGGTACGCGCTTTTTGTCAGCGCAGAGATTATTGTAGCAAACAAAATTTACAGTGTCAACAATTTTTTTGAAATATTTTACAAGTTTTTTAAAAAGATATCTGCAATTGCCAAATCCTCCGGTGTCGTAATTTTAATATTCCTGTAAGAACCCTCTACCAGTTTGACAGAAGTATTCGTAAAATGTTCCACCACCATTGCATCATCTGTTATCTGAATACCCTCTTCTGCTATTTTCTTCTCTTTTTTCAGGAAATCTCCATAAGCTCGTTTCACCAAATCAAAAGAAAATATCTGAGGTGTCTGTATCATCCATAATAAATCCCGCCTGGGAGTATCAACTGTATATCCACTCTCATCTGCCAGCTTGATCGTATCTTTGACTGGCATTCCTATGACACAGGCATTTTCCCTTTGTACAGTTTCATACCCCCGTTCCAGTATTTCTTCTGTGATAAAAGGTCTCGCCCCATCATGGATAAACACATAGTCACATTCTGAAATCGCCTGCAAGCCCAGATAAACTGAATGGTATCTTTCTTCCCCCCCTGCTACGATCTGTTTCACCTTATGAAAATCGTATTTTTCTATAATTTCTCTGTGACAATACGCAATTTCTCCCTCACCTGTCACCAACACGATCTCGTCGATAAAACTGTCTTCGAACGTTTTTAGACAATAATAAAGTATTGGCTTCCCACCAAGCAAAAGAAACTGTTTATGTACATCCGTTTTCATACGGCTGCCCCGCCCGGCTGCCAATACAATCGCCGACGTTTTTATTTTCATTGCCGCTCTCCCAGTTTCAGATTGGGAATTGCATTCAAGTCCAATCCACTGCGTATTCCCTTTTTATATTCATAATATGCCGCTGTACCAATCATCGCTGCATTGTCTGTACAGAGAGCAGGGGAAGGATGGTAGAATGTTATATCCCGTTCTCTGCATTCCTTTTCGAAGGCACTGCGAAGAGAAGAATTGGACGCCACACCGCCTGCAATGGCAAATTTGGAAAATCCATATTTTTCCACTGCTTCCAGAGCATGTCCCACCAACACATCAATTACAGCCTTCTGAAACGAAGCTGCAATATCTGCCCGGTTTATTTCTTCTCCTTTCATTTCACAAATATTCAAATAATTCAAAACAGAAGATTTCAATCCACTAAAACTGAAATCATAGACAGATTCCTCCACTTTAGCCCGTGGAAAATGAATTGCCTCACAATTGCCTTCTCTGGAGAGTCTGTCTATTTCCGGCCCTCCGGGATACCCAAGGCCAATGGCACGCGCCACTTTATCAAAGGCCTCTCCGGCTGCATCGTCTCTTGTCTGTCCGATGATTTCATATTGACCGTAGTCTCTTACAACTACAAGATGGGTATGTCCGCCGGATACAACAAGACACATGAAAGGAGGTTCCAGTTCTTTATTTTCTATATAATTGGCGCTGATATGCCCTTCGATATGGTGTACACCGATGAGCGGCAGCCCCGTAGCAAAGCTGATTGCCTTTGCCGATGAAACCCCTACCAGCAGGGCACCTACCAGCCCTGGTCCATAGGTTACTCCCACGGCGGTGATATCCTGCAATGTCATTTGAGCATCTGCCAATGCCCCCTCAATCACCTGATTTATTTTCTCGATATGCTTTCTGGATGCTATCTCCGGTACAACTCCGCCATATAACTTATGCAGCCCTATTTGAGAGTAGATGACATTGGACAGCACTTCCCGTCCGTTCTTCACTACTGCTGCGGCCGTTTCATCACAGGAACTTTCGATCCCGAGAATAAAAATGTCTTCCTTCATTTCCATGCATCTTCTTTCTCGATTTTCTATTGCGTACCGGGATCCACGTCATCCCAACCAAATATTTTCCAATGTCCGTCTGCATCTTTCCGCAGTATAAAAACTTCTTCCACAGTCTGCAGAACTGTGCCCTTTCGCAATGTAAATGTACAAAACAGACTGGCACATTCGTAACCGTCCTTATTGAAATAATTTACATCTGTACTGTTGGAAGTTTTATAACTGGATACCTTAATTTCGTCTTTTTTATAGGCAGCCACATCTTCCTTCAATCTGTTCATGTAATCTTCAGACTGAAATGTCGCCAGCTCTTCATCGTACAGCTCCATCACTTTCGTTCCCAACTGGTCCATTTCCGATTCGGAACATTCCTCATTATAGAGACATTGGGTGATTTCTCCATAATACTTTACAACTTCTTTTGGGGATGCGGGATAGTTTTTGGACAGGTCCCGAAGAAGTACCTCCTGCACTTTTGTTGTCTCCACATCTTCTTCTCCGTTTCCATTTCCCCTGTTGGAAAGGTAAAAATAATAACCTACCAACATAAAAATCAAAATAAGAAATATAATAATACCTTTTGTCCCTTTAAACCCCTTCATACCCCCACCTCCTGCGTTTCCTCATATACCAGTTCTGCTGTTTTTCCGTCTTTTCCCGCATAAGCAGCCGGAAATATTTTCCTGACCGCCGGCATAAATTCTTCCGCACGAATCAACGACGGACTGAAATGGGTCAGCCACAGTTCCTTCACCTGTGCCTTTTTCGCCAGTGTTGCCGCTTCATAAAATGTCATATGTTTATATTCTTTTGCTTTGGCCTTTTTTTCAGGCTCTCCATACATTCCCTCACAGATAAACAAATCCGAGTTCTCTGCATGGGATACAATCCCTTCTGTTGGCCTGGTATCCGTCACATAAGTAACTTTTAATCCTTTTCTTGGAGTCCCCAACACCATATCCGGTGTATAGGTGCCGTTCTCTGTCTCTATTGTACTACCTTTCTGCAAAAGACTCCAATACTTCTTTTCTATACCAAGTGCCTGCGCCTTTTCCACCTGAAATTTCCCAATTCGCTCGATACTGACAGAATACCCGTAACAAAGCACATTGTGATTGACTTTAAAGGCCTCAATCTTCATACCGTTGATAAAAAATGTCTCCTCCGGTCCTTCTATTTCCTGGCAGATGACTTCAAAAGGAAGCTCCGGCGCAATACAACGCAGCGCCCCTACTACCCGATTCAATCCTCTCGGTCCAATCAATGTCAATGGCTCCGTACGCTCTGCATTGCCCATTGTCAGCAGCATTCCCGGCAAGCCACTGATATGGTCCGCATGGTAATGGGTAAAACAGATTACATCTATCGGCTTTGGACTCCACCCCTTTTCTTTCAGCGCGATCTGTGTCCCTTCTCCACAATCTACAAGCAGACTCATACCGTTATATCTTACCATCATGGAAGTCAGCCACCTGTAAGGCAGCGGCATCATTCCTCCTGTTCCAAGCAAACAAATATCCAGCATAATTCACCTAAACCTTCATGTACCGCTGAGCGGCACTTCCATGACAGAACCCTCTTTCTATAGCAGCTCTGTCTTTTCCTCTATTTCCACCGGTATCTGAAATTCTGAAATGACTTTGTCATAACAGTTCTCACATAAATCAAAATGGTGTACCTGCCCGTCCTTTTTTGAAAAAAATCCAAAAGGCACTTCTAGCCTGACACATTCTTCTTCCACGATACCATTTTTTGCGGTTATCTTCCGTCCGCAACAATTGCATATGATATATAGCAATTCCCTGCTCTCCTGTTCTGAAAATTTACGCATACTTTTTCCTCCTTTATATTCACATGTCCAGAAAAGTATACCATTTACAGACTCCAAAAGAAGTGGTAATTGTTCCTTGTCCTGTCTATCTTTTCCACATAATGAGGGCATCTTCTTTCGGGCTGTCATAAAACCCGGGCCGTACCCCCGCAGACACAAATCCAGCCTTCTCATAAACACAAATGGCAGATTCGTTACTGGCCCTGACTTCCAACGTAAACGCACTTATCCCCGCCATTTCCCCTGCCTCCAAAAGAGCCGCCAAAAGTTTTTGCCCGATCTTCCGATTTCGGTAAGCAGGAAGAACTGCCACATTCGTAATATAGCCCTCTCCTAGAACATTTGTCACACCACAGTGTCCTACCACCTGCCCGTCCACCTCAGCCACAAAATAAACTGCCTCTTCCATTGACAGCACATCTGCAAAAGCAGCTTTAGACCAGGGATGAGAAAAACAGGCCGCTTCATTTGTACTGACCTGTTCCAGATCGCTGGCCGTCATTTTGCGGATCATTCGTGGCACGCAGGTATTTCATCACCTGCTCCGACATGGCTGTCAGCCAGCCGCTGATGTTTTTCCTTTTCCAGCCGTTCCCGTTCTGCCTGTGACAGCCGCAGATAATCCGGCCGATGTTCCGCTGCACTCTCATAAATACCCTGTCGGAATAAAATACCGCCATAGACCCCTACAGCTGCAGCACTTTGCAGCCTCCTATGGGCAGGTGCGAAGGAATAGGGTATCCGAAGCAGTGTTGCAAATCGTTTTGCAAAAACCGGTACACCATCTCCTAAAAAGATAACTTCGCGGCTGTAACTGTTACAGCATTCTGCTATCTCTTCTATCGGTACCGCACACTGCTCTTTTAAAACATGGAGTGTATAACTGGCCGGACTACTCTTCTTGTCTTTCTGGAATTCATACAATCCTGTATATACCTGATTTCTTCTGGCATCCATAATCGGACATATCAATTTATCCGTGCCGTACATTTGATAAGCCAAACCATCCACTGTAGGAACGGGAATAATCGGCTTTCCCAAAGCAAGTCCCAGCCCTTTTGCCGTAGCGCTTCCAATCCGAAGTCCTGTAAAGGAACCGGGTCCTGCCGCTATGGCAATTGCATCCACTTCTGTCAAATCCAGCTCTGTCATATTTCTCACTGCATCCAGCATGGGAACTAATGTCTGGGAATGAGTCTTTTTATAGTTGATACTGTACTCCGCTGTCAGCCTGTCATCTTCCACTACCGCCACCGAAGCCGTCATGCCCGAACTGTCAAGGGCTAATATCTTCATATCATATCACCTGTTATTTATTGTTATTTTTCGATAGTCCAGTCCACACGCAAGATCTTTTTCTATTAAAATAGAAATTCTCATTTCCGGTAATATCCCCGAAATCCGTTCCGCCCACTCGATCAGGCAGACACCTCCGCCAAAAAAACAATCCTCATAGCCGATTTCTTCCATCTCTTCTTCGTCCCCAATCCGATATACGTCAAAATGGTAAAATGGCAGGCGGCCGTTTTCATAGACCTGTAGTATTGTAAAAGTAGGACTGTTCACTGTCCCGACAATACCAAGTCCACTGGCTACGCCCTGAGTCAAAACAGTTTTGCCTACTCCCAGATCTCCTGTCAATGTATAGATCTCTCCCGGTTTCGCCTCCCGGCCAATACGCTCTCCCAGCGCAAATGTCTCCTGAGCGCTCCTTGTTTCATATACCATGATTACCACCGTATCTTGACTTTTCCTGCGGGCATATGAGTAGAGATCATCTCAATTACCCTGGGGGCCAGCGCTCCCATGTCTTTTCTTGGAAAAATCCATGCATTTATTTTAGAATGATAGATAATGATGCTGTTCTTTGTGGAAACTGCTTTGTACATATCCTCCCATCCTTGAAGCTGGCTCTGTTCACCCTGGGATACCTGAATCCCTTCTTCACTTATTCTGTAGATAAGAGGTGCCTGGAACGCAGGTGTACTCTGTATTTGTTTCAGGGAACGGATATAAAGGCTGCAGGGAAGATACAAAAGTAACACAAGCCCCGCCAGAAGGTACAGAAAATTTTGTGTTCCAAAAAAGGCCACAACAAACACACCTCCCACACCACTACCCAAAATGCCTGCCGGGCTGTTATATGTATGCTGCAGCATATAATCATATAATATATTGACCGTCATTTTTGTCTGAAATTCCAGTTCCATTGCAATTCCTTTCACTAATGTACTTCGCACCTTGCGGTGTCTCGCACTGCCCGCTTAAGAGCTTCGCTCAGGACCTCAGGGCTCCTCCCACACGCGGGCCCCTCCTCAGGTCAAACCTCACGGGCTTCGCACCTTGCGGTGCTTCGCAGTGCCCGCTTAAGAGCTTCGCTCGGGACCTCAGGACTCCTCCCACACGCGGGCCCCTCCTCAGGTCAAACCTCACGGGCTTCGCACCTTGCGGTGCCTCGCAGTG
>CAJUNB010000012.1 GCA_910587635.1 uncultured Lachnospiraceae bacterium | reverse complement strand
GAATAAATCACTATCTATATAAAACCCTTTACTCTCTATAAACTGGCTGCAAAATGTAATTACCGTGCGCGTATTACCTTCTCGATAAGGATGCACTTTCCAAAGTTCAGCTAAATATTTTGAAAATATTTCTGCCACTTCATCAAGAGATGCCTTTTCCCAAGTGTAGTGGTTCATTTTATCTAAGACATATGTGGCATCCTTTATTATGTCAAAGCAATCAGAATACTCGATTGAAATACCTCCTAAGGCTGGCTCTGATTTTTCAATATTTATAATTCTGATTTTTCCTGCCCATTCATAAATATCCTGAAAAATATAATGATGCATATCACAAAGCGTTGCAAAATCAAAACGGCTGACGGATTCTCCTGTCACAAGTTCCGCAAGCCGTATACTCGTATATTCTGCTTCCATGCACGATAACATTTCCCTGTCCCGTATATCAGCAAGATTCTTCAGAATATCTGTATGTAGATATAAATATGGATCTTTCATAATATTGTCCTTATTCTTTCATCTTATATTTTTTGTCTAAAACTTTACGCATATCCTCTGTGGTCATTTCTCCACGACTTTCTTTTTCAATTAATTTTTTAAATTCTGGGGATGGTTCTAATCCATCTACTTTAATCATACCTAACGCATAATCCCATTTCTTATCTGTACTGACTAGCATAAAATCAACTCCCAATTTCTGTTTTTATTTATTTTACCACATTCTATAGACAATATCCATTATAACTTTTATACATACCGCATAATAAAAACCCCTGCAAGCAGCGCACCAACGCCACTTACAAGGGTTCTCATTCCTATCTCTATTCGCCTTATTTCGACAAAATTCTACTGATTCATCTGTTTTGCCACTTCCTCAGCAAAGTTCTCTTCCTTTTTCTCAAGTCCTTCGCCCGTTTCAAAACGAACAAATCTCTTAACAGAAAGTTTGGCACTGTTTTCTTTTGCCACCTGCTCGATGTACTTTGCAACGGTCTGTTTACCATCTTCTGCCTTCACATATACCTGCTCCAGCAGACATACTTCCTTCAGTTCTTTGTTCAGACGGCCAACTACTGCACCTTCGATCACCTTTTCCGGCTTTCCTGCCATCTTCGGATCGTTGGCGATCTGTGCCATCAGTATCTCTTTTTCATGCACCTTATACTCTTCTGAAACATCTGATGTAGACACATACTTGGGAGAAAGCGCTGCCACCTGCATCGCAATATTGGTCAGTGCCTCTTTCACACTGTCATTTACCACATCTGTCTCACCCTCTACGATGACACCGATTCTGCCGCCGCCATGGGTATAGGAAACGACACAGCCGTTTTCTGCCACAACTTTTTCAAATCTTCTGATATTCAGATTTTCTCCAATAACTGCCACTTTATCAACCAGAGCTTCTTTTACAGTTTTGGACGTATCCAGATTCCATTTCTCTGCCAGAAAAGCATCGATATCTGCCGCATCAGTAGAAACAGCCTGCTCTGCCACTGCAGCTACAAAATTCTGGAAATCTTCATTCTTTGCAACAAAGTCTGTCTCCGAATTCACTTCTACAACTGCTGCTGTTTTTTCATCCTTTATGGCAACCCTGCAAAGTCCTTCTGCCGCGATTCTGCTTGCTTTCTTTTCAGCCTTTGCCTGTCCGTTCTTTCTCAAAAATTCAACAGCGGCATCCATATCACCGTTTGTCTCAGTCAACGCCTTCTTACAATCCATCATACCTGCGCCGGTCATCTCGCGCAGTTCTTTTACCATTCCTGCTGTAATAGCCATGCTTTTTTACTCCTCCATCTATCTCATACACTCAGTATTTTATTCTTCAACCGGCTCTGTTTCTTCCTCTGCCGCTTCTGCCACATCCGCTGTTTCTCCCTGATTTGCTTCCACAACAGCATCTGCCATCTTGGAAACGATCAGTTTGACTGCTCTGATGGCATCATCATTACCCGGAATAATATAATCCAATTCTTCGGGATCACAGTTTGTATCACCAATACCAATCAGTGTGATGCCAAGGGTATGTGCTTCCTGTACACAAATTCTTTCCTTTTTGGGATCCACTACAAAAATAGCATCGGGAATTCTTCCCATCCCTTTGATACCGCCAAGATTACGTTCCAGCTTTTCCCATTCCTTCTTCAGCTTAATTACTTCCTTTTTCGGAAGTACATCGAATGTTCCATCCTGAGACATCAGCTCGATCGCCTTCAATCTTTCCACTCTGCTTCTGATCGTCTTGAAATTGGTAAGCATGCCGCCCAGCCATCTTTCATTTACATAGAACATACCGCAGCGCTCTGCCTCTGCCTTAACTGCATCCTGTGCCTGTTTCTTCGTACCAACGAAAAGGATTGTCCCTCCCTGAGATACGATATCAGCTACTGCTCTGTAAGCCTCATCCACTTTTCCAACGGATTTCTGCAGATCGATAATATGGATCCCGTTTCTCTCTGTAAAAATATAGGGAGCCATTTTAGGGTTCCATCTTCTTGTCTGGTGTCCGAAATGTACACCGGCTTCCAATAACTGCTTCATAGAAATAACGCTCATTTTTCTTACCTCCATTTGGTTCATTTTCTTCCGTACATCTCATCTCTGTCAGCCACCTCCGCGTCGAAAGGCACCGGCCACAAATCCATGTACGTGTTTCATACACAGCAGTGACATTATAGCATAAGAAAAATCCCATGACAAGGGATTTTTATAATAGAAAGTCAATATACCAGCTGTCCTGTCAGTACCTTCGCAATTTCTTCTGCATTGGCACCCTCTTTTACTCTGTAATTACCTGTACACAGCTTTTTATCATATCCGTTCTGGCAGAGAAAATCATCAAACAAATTAGCAGATTCCACAAGCCCCAGAGCTGCCAGTTTCCTGCTCACTGTATAGGAGCCCTCTCCCGGATAAACTGCCACTGTATAGATTGTCACATCCCCCTCAGCTTCTCCTGCCACATCCAATTCGTCACCCTCTGGATTTTCGGCTCCTTCCTGTACTTCAGGCTCCTCGCCTGCCTCAACATGCTCCAGATCCGTATCGCTCTCTGCCCCTTCTGCTTCTTTCGGCACTATATTCTCACCAGTAACATCACTATCACCTTCCGACTCCTCAGAAGAGAGCTCTTCTGTATCAGACGCTTCTGTCCCGTCCGTGTCCGCTTCGGGCAGTTCAGACAACACACCATCAACCATACCCAGCTCTTTTGCTCTGGCTATAATCTGTGCATCTGTCAGGCTCTCTGTTTTTCCATTTGCCGAGACCCCCATGATCATTGCCGTCACCACAATACCAATGCCCAGCCCCCGCAAATAATATTTTAATCTCATATACAGTTAAACCCCTTTAAACAGGTCGATGATCAGTTTGACTTCCCCGATACCTAACCCAAGCTCTTTTGCAATGGCCACGTTAGATTTTCCTTCCTTGTATAACGCCAAAATTTTCTCTTTGTTACTTTTTCCATCTCCGGCTGTATTTGCAAAGGAAAGATTGACTGTGGGTATTTCCTCCTGCTTTTCCTGGATGACTTCCGATAATTTGACATGTTTCTTTGTTGTCTTTTTCTTTGTCTTTCCTTTTGCAGGCTCATCTTCCACTTTTTTATCGTTGATCGCAGTACCCTGGATCCTCTCAGGCTGAAGCGGTATAAAAGGTGAAATCATTACTTCCTCTTTTTCTTCCTGTCTTTCCGTTTTCTTTTCAGGCTCTTCTTTTATTGAAGAACTTTTTTCCACCGGCCAGACAGACACATGCTCCTCCACTGTTGCATCAGCAGATGCTCCATCCGAAAATTCCTCTTCTTCCAATGAAAAACTCTTTGTTTCTGGAAAGTCCTCTACTCTGTCTGACACTTCCTGAAATTTTTTGTCTCCCTCTGCCAATTCCGACTGTATAACGGCCTTTGTAGACGCCTGCACTGCCCTTGCGGATTCTTCCACTACCTTAACAGATTCTCTGGCAGATTCTTTTACTTCTTTTGCCTTCTTGTCTACCTCAGAAGCAAAACTTTTCAGGCTCTCATATTTATCATTCAGCATATCATACAGAAATACTGTCTCCTCATGATTCTTGTGTATAGATTCCAGTACCGTATCGGAATATTCATTGATTGCCATGATTTTTTCATTGCTGATCCGCTCCATGGAACGCTCTGCTTTTTCCAGTGCATAACTGATCGCACCTTCTACAGCATCGGCAACTTTTTCCTGTACTTCCTCCAGCTGCCCTTCCAACAATTCTTTTATCTGTGCTTCTCCCAGCTCTCTCTCCCCTTCTCGCAGCTTCTTTTTCTTTTCCGGAATAACAAAGCTTGCGACAAAGACGCCAATTCCCAGGACTAACAAAACAATTTCTGTAATTCCCATAATCATATCTTTATGTCAAAGGATCTTGATCCCTTCACGGTTACCTTTCCATCTGCCTTTTCTTCTTTTTTCTTCTGCCTGCCACCGTTTCTGTAATATTCATTATCACCTTTTTCCTTGGCGTCAAACTTTCTGTCTTCTTTTCTGATATCATCACCCTTGATGACCTGAGTATGCTTGATATCAATTGTCTTTTCGAACTGACTCTGAAAATTCTGCTGATTGACAACACCTTTGTTATCTTCATTGTGCTTTATCGTAGAATAATCCTGCGTTCTGGAAATCACACCGTTCAATTCTACCGGTCCCAATGCCATTCAAACACCCCCATTGTCCGTGCTATCAGTTTACAGACCTCTTATTTTAATAGCGCCCCGGTCTCTGACAAATTTACATTTCCTAACGCTTCTTTCCACCTCCATGGATACGCCGCCGATTACTATCTTTGTACTGACATAGGCCTCACCACTCACAATGACCGATGCTCTTTTACTCTTTTCCAATGCGTCCTTGATTTTCTTCAAACGCTGTCTCACACGGGCATTTTCACTTTTTGCAACATTATACGTAGAATGTGTTTTCTTAATGAGTGCAAGTTGATCGTTAGGAATGGCAATTCCTTTTTTCAGTTTATCTGTTGCAGAAGAAAGGAGAGGCCTTGCCTTTTTAATAATTCTTTCATTTGCTTCCAACGTCTGCTCCAGTTCCTGTATTTTCTGCTTCAAAGAAGGATCCGCCCCCACTTCCACGATCGTATTGACGCCCATTCTGGAACCAAGATTTTTCACCTGGACACCTTTGGTAGCGCAGATACGTCCCCCGGTAATAAATCCTCTTTTACCGACTACATGTACCTCATCCTTTGTCTTGACCTTACTGTGCAGAATGGAATCACAATCCACATATCCGTCCGCATTCACATCCACACTTTCCAGAAACTTAGCTATGACATTGCCACCTGCTATGATCTTTCCTTTTCCTTTTCCGTTCATCCCCCTGGCAATAATAATATCGCCTTCTGACAAAATCTGAGCTCCTTCCACAACACCATCTACAATGACATTTCCTACCGCCTTAACGGTAAAATTATCACATACATTACCAGTGATGTGTATACTTCCCTTATGATCTATATTACCGGTGGAATGATCTACATTATTCAGTTCCAATACATCGGAGACACATATTTTATCTCCTTCCATAATAATAATATAGCCGTCAGTCATAGAGAGCAGCTCATTTCCGCTATCCGATAGCACTACGTTTTTTCCATAGCGAAAATTCACTTTCTGTTTGCTTTCTTTTCCCGGTATCTCATTCCCCCGTACATTCTTACCTGCCTTGGGTGGTACCGCCGGAATCATTTTAGCAAGCACATCTCCTTTGCGGCAGCCATTCAGGAAATTCAGGTTAAAGAAATCTACGCTACCGTCTTCCTTCAAAGTAGGTCTTGCCTTCCTGTTTGGGTCAAAGAGAAATTCTATCCTCGCATCCTGTCCCGGAACGCATTCGTCTCCCAGAGCTATCTTATAATCGCTGCAATAACTTCTTTCCAGCAAAAAACCGTCAAGCACATCATCCTGTATCCCGTAAAGCACTCCCTGCTCTTTCAGGCTGCTTAAGATTTCATCCTTTGTCAATATCGTACCGTCATTGGAAGGAGAATAAAAACGTACAGTTGCCATCATATTATCCTTTGCAATCTGTACTGTCAATCGTTCTGCCTGCGCGTCACTTTTCTCATTAAGAAGCGGGACCTTCATAGGAGATATACGCAGTGCATCCGCCTGTGTACGCAAAGCCGACTTGTCATATCGAATCCCGCAAAGCGCCAGATATTCCTCTACCTCCGAAATATCTAGTGCCAGGCCACTCTCCATGGCAGGAAACAACATGATACTTGTCTGCGTCTCTTCGTTTATAAGCTGAAAATATCCGTTCATACTGCGCCCCCCATTTCTCCTATTTCGATTAATATGATAAAATATCCATATATTTCCCCATTCTGACTTTCATTTTCTGCAGAGCTTTTGTATGCAGCTGTGAAATTCTGGACTCTGTTACTTCTAATACGTGACTGATTTCCTTTAAAGTCAGTTCTTCATAGTAATAAAGTTCTATTACCCTTCTCTCCTTTTCTGTCAGAAGTGTAAGGGAGCTTTTCAATACTTCCGCCAATTCATTTTGTTCCACCATTTTCTCAGGACTGTCAAAATGTCTGGAAGTATTTCTATCATTTGGAATCTCACTTCCCTGCTCTAAATATTCATTCAGAGAAACAACACCTGTTATTTTCATTTGAGACTGCCAGTCAGTATACTCGTCATCACTGATACCAAGTCCTCTGGCAATCTCCTCATCTGTAGCAGGTCTTCCTTTTTCTGCTTCGATTTCCCGCATAACAGTATCTATTTTTTTTTGCTTTTGACGGATAGTTCTTGGAATCCAGTCCATCTTTCGTATCTGATCGAGAATAGCTCCCCGAATACGCAAGCTCGCATATGTCTCAAACTTAACCTCTTTCAGAGAGTCAAATTTATCGATTGCATCGATCAAACCAAAAATACCATAACTCACCAGATCTTCATATTCTACATTATATCCAAGATACATACTGAGTCTGCCGGCTACCACTTTCACGAGAGGTGCATATTCCAAAATTATTTTTTCCCTGATATCTGACCGTTTCGTTTTTGCATAATCGGCCCACATTTTTTTTCTGGCCGTTTCGTCCATAATCCCCTCCGAATCATAGCTGTAATATTATGCCTGCGCACTTTCGGTTTCCAAACCGCTCTCAGGTGTTTCTCCCACTGCCATCTCGCCTTCTTCAGATGCTTTTGCCTCTTCCTCCTGCTTTTCCAGCTCTTTGGCAGCTGCTGCAATGGCCGCTTCAAAAGAATCTATTGTCTTTTTGGCAAAACAGCCCACGATATAAAATACGATCAGCACAAGAAGCAATATCCAAAGTGTCGTTTCCAACTCATAGTGCATCAGCCTGGCACAGATACTTGCTACAGCACCCGCCAGCAACATCACGATAAGCGGTATTTGTTTTGTCTTCATTTCTATCCCCAATTAAAATACTAAATGACTGAATCTTTCTTTCCTACACTCTTTATCACAAAATCTCCCGTCTCCGGGTAAAAAATTACAGTACGTCCATAATTTTTTCCTGTATCCGATGCCAGAATCGGTATCTTCAACTGTTGCAGTTTCCTTCTGACTGCCTCAACATTTCTCTCCCCTACACGAACCAGATCTGACTTGTTTTGAAAAGCGAACATCTGCGCACCGCCTGCAATCTTTGCTACCAGCCTGCTCCTGCTGGCTCCCGCCTTAATCAGTTGCTTCACCAGCTCATCAATTCCCGTATCTGCAAACTTCGGAATGTTGGAATTATTCCGTATCGAAGTGCTGTCTGGCAACATAATATGAGCCAGCCCACCGATTTTGGTAGACGGATCACGTATGGCGATTCCCACGCAGGAACCAAGTCCTAAAGTAGTCACTCCATCGGGGCTTTTACACACTTTTAAATCAGCCATGCCGACTTTGATAATCTCACTCATATTTTCATTTCTTCCTGATTGTCTTATTTACGCCATACCCAAAGATGACAGTATCTTTCCATATGACTCAATATCTGGAACCATAATAAAATAGCCGTCCAACTCTATTTCATCCATAAATTGAGACTGGATAAGCAATATCCTATCACCAATTGTTCCAAACTCTATTGCTGGCACACTCAAAATAGCCCCTGCCATATCAATACAAATGGCCGGAGGTGAAGGAACAATCTTTAAATTTGTAATGGCTGCAAGAGAATTCAGATAAGCCCCCGTTATAATATTTCCGATCTCCATCAGGGCAGAGAGTTCCATTTCCCCAAACCCTCCTTCGGTCATCTCCATTCCCATCAATTTACATGCCAGATGTTTTGCCGATTCCTGGTCCAGAAGAAACATAATACTTCCAGTAATATCCCCCGATACTGCCAGATAAATACCCGCCATTATCTGTTCTTCACCGCCAATAAGACTTCCCACATCTTTAAACTCCAACAGTCTTACCTGTGGAACCTGCATATCCACTTTGCAATTCAGAAGCTGCGCCAGCGCCGTCATGGCATTACCCGCCCCTATATTGCCCAATTCTCTGAGCACATCCACATATTCATCTGTCATTGTGTCCAAATTAAATTCTTTGTCCATACTTTATCTCTTTTCAACTATCACTGTTATTTATATCGTCTCTGCTCCAGATATTACCAGATTCACATCCAGCAGAGAAATCAGGCCGCCTTCATATTTTCCGATCCCATAGATAAAGTTGGACTTATCCTCCTTCGCTTCATAGGATACTTTATCGATCTGGCCTTCTTCCAGATTGACAACTTCCTTCACTTCATCCACGAGAATACCAATACAGTCATGCTGATCCAGTTTCAGGATAATAATCCTCGTTGCCTTCGTCTCCACATCTTCTTCCAGATTCATTTTGATCCTGGCGCTCATAACCGGGATGACCTCGCCCCGCAGATTGATAACCCCTTTGATATAACTGGGAACTTCAGGCACTCTCCTGATCTGCTGCATCCGTACAATATTATCTATGTATTTGATATCAATCCCATACTGCTCTTCCCCAAATCTCACTACAATGAACTGAGTCACCTTGGGAGCTTCATAGCCATCTTCATCATCATAATAGCCAATCGCAGGGGAAACACTCGTTTTTAAATTGTCCATCATTTAGCCCTCCTAATCATATTAAATCATCGCATTGGCATCAATGATCAGTGCCACTTCACCGTTGCCCAGAATCGTGGCACCGCTGATATATTTACATTTACTGATATATTTTCCAAGAGATTTGATAACGATTTCCTGTTGCCCCATCAGCTCATCCACGATAAGCCCTGCACGCTGCTCACCTTTTCTTACGATAACGACGATCAGATCCTCGCTTGTGCTCCTTTCCTCTCTAATATCCAGCATTTCATCCAAACGGATCAGAGGGATAACCGTCCCCCGCAGATTGATCACTTCTTTTGCCTGAACATAGTTAATATCATTATTGGTAATATTTTCTATTGTTTCTATTGAGCCAAGAGAAATGGCATATTTCTCATCACCCACCACTACCATAAGTGCCTGGATGATCGCAAGGGTCAGAGGCAGACGGATGGACCAGGTACTTCCTTCCCCGTATTTGGATTTCACAGATACTTCACCACTGAGGGACTCGATTTTGGATTTTACCACATCCAGTCCAACGCCCCTGCCGGATACATCCGTGACTTCCTTTGCCGTAGAAAAGCTTGGAAGGAACAACAGTTCCATGACATCTTTGTCACTCATGCTTCCCGCCTGATCCGGTGTCACGACACCGCGCTCAATGGCCTTCTGTTTTACTGAGTCAATATCAATACCGCCGCCGTCATCGCTGACTTCTATGATTACATTGTTTCCATCCTGATAGGCATCCAGATGGATAGAACCTACTTCCGGCTTTCCTCTCTCCTGACGAAGCTCCGCATTCTCGAGCCCATGGTCGGCAGCGTTACGCAGCAAATGCATCAGCGGATCACCAATCTCATCCACTACGGTACGGTCCAGCTCTGTTTCCTCACCAGACATGTACAGCTCCATCTTTTTCCCAAGCTTTTTCTGCAAATCCCGGATCATACGGGGGAACTTCTGCACAACGCTCTCGATGGGCACCATTCGCACTTTCATAACAGACTCATGGAGGTTCGTCGTTACGCTTTCCAAATATTCTATATCAGAAACTTCGTTCTCATTGTTTGCCGTCCTGGACACGAGAGAATTCTTCGCAATGATCAACTCACTGACAAGGTTCATCAGGGAATCCAGCTTTTCAATATCCACACGAACCGTACGGTTTACCACCGGTTTGGCTACTACAGCTTTTTTATCCTGTTTTGTCGCAGCCGGCGTAGCTGCCACTTTTGTCCCCGTTGCTGCAACCGGTGCAGCTGTTTCCTGCTTCTGCTCTGCCACCGGTACAGCTTTTGGTTCTGACGTTTCTGCACTTAGATCAATACTGCCCCCTGCTACGGTTTCAATTTCAGAAACTGCCTCTGCCGCCTTTGTCAGATCCTCCAGAGCTTTATCTGTAATTACGATAATGCTGAAATCATTTCCAAATCTTTCATCCTCAATGTCCTGGGTAGCAGGAGCGGAAACAATAATCTCTCCCAGTTCTTCCACAGCCTTGATTACGAGAAAAGCCCTTGCCGCTTTCAGAATACAACTCTCTTGTATATACACGGTCAGCCCAAATACATTCTTTCCCTCTTCCTGGGCTTTGCCAATAACAGACTTTTCAGAAGTACCCAGAACGATCTGAGTCCATTTGTCCTTTTCTCCGTCTTCTGCCTCTTCTGCTTTGGAATCTTTTGCCTCTGCTTCAGGAGCATCGTCTCCTTCTTCTCCTTCGCTTCCTGCCAGAATCTGATTCAACGCTTTGATAAGAGGTTCATTTTCATTGGTACCCTCATCGGCAGTAGTCTGAATAGTGTCAAGATATTCTTCCAGCGCATCGAGACACTGGAACAGAATATCGATCATGTTTGCTCCTACTTTTATATTACCATTTCTTACTTCCGAAAATACATTTTCCATATCGTGAGTAAGATTCTGCATCCGCTTATAGCCCATTGTACCGGCCATACCTTTTAATGAATGAGCAGCACGGAAAATTTCATTAATCGTATCTTCACTTTCAGGGTCCTGTTCCAGATCCAGTATCTGCGTGTTCAGACTCTGCAGATGTTCTTTTGTTTCGTCAATAAAAATTTCAAGATATTGGCTTACATCCATTTTTATTTTACCCCCACGTTCAAAATAATCTCTTGTGCAATCTGTTCCAGAGGAACAACCTGATCTGCCAAACCTGCCGTTACAACACTTCTGGGCATCCCATATACTGCACAGGTGCTCTGTTCCTGAGCAATGACATGCACTTTTTTCTTTTCTTTCAGATTCAGGATTCCCTTTGTTCCGTCAGCCCCCATTCCTGTCATGACAACACAGACAATTTCATCGAAAGCACTGTTACGGAGCGATTCATACATATAATTGGCACAGGGCTTTACCCCTTCCCGCGTCGGTTCATCCGAATAATGTAACATATATTTACCGCCCAATTTAGAGACCACATTCATATGAGCGCCGCCTTTGGCAATATAAATATGTCCACATTCCAATGTCTCCCCTTCGATTCCTTCCGATATGGTAATCTCACTGATGGAATTTAACCGTTCCGCAAGTGAATGAGTAAATCCGGGAGGCATATGCTGCACAAGCACTACCGGTGCACGCAGATTCTTGGGCAACCTTGTAACAACAGAATGAAGTGCCTTCGGTCCGCCCGTAGAACTTGCAATCGCCACTATTTTGTTACCTTTGATCGATGAACCGTGCTTTCTTGCCAGCTCGGTTACTTGCTTTGTCTTTTTGATACTTTCTGCAGTAAACGTCTTTTCAAAAGCAGGGAGCCTGCTTATCGTAGTAACTTCCAACGTACGTAACAGTTCACTCTGGAATACTTCTGTCCGGCAATCGATTGCATTAGAAGGTTTGTGGACAAAATCCAACGCCCCCAGCTCCAATGCATCCATTGTCGTCTTGGCTCCTTCTTTCGTATCTGTGCTTGCCATCATGACCCTGGCCGGAATCCTACGATCCCTCAGCTCTTTCAAAAGCTCCAGCCCGCTCATATTAGGCATATTCACATCCAGCACTACTGCATCATATGTATTTTTTGATAAAAGCTCCAGCGCTTCCAATCCGTCTTTGGCTTTGGCTACTACTTGGAATCGTTCATCTCTGTTTATTATATCACAGATTACTCTTCTCATGAGTGCAGAGTCATCGACTACAAGAATTTTTTTCATGATATCCCTCTTTTACATAACACTTGCCATTTACCATCTGTTTTTTATCATCTGTCAGGTCTTCTGCTCCTTGCAGATCTCTGAGCCTGGAAAATCTTACTGATTATATCCTCTCTGTCCCGGCCGTCCATACACATAAATTCTGCCCTGTACCAATAGCCTTCCGGATCTCCCGGATCTATCTCCCTGTCAAGTATTTTTGCACAGGCGGCAAAATGCTTGCCAAATTCAAATTTACAGTATATGAAATCTCCCACATTATAGAGATGTCCGGCACTAAATCGAAGGCCCCCTCCGCTGATATCTATAATACGGCTATTATTCATCTCTACAAAATCGTCCACGTTTATCACATTTCGCTTTGTCAGCCAGCCGACTTCTTTTCCTTCCATTTTCCGATCACGCATAGGAATCGCGATTTCATAACGGAAATATTCCCGACGCTGATTTTTCTTGAGCTCACTGACCAAACGCATCAAAAGGAAATACACTTCTCCATTCTTATAACGGTTCACAATCACGACCTTTCCCTGGTAAATGCCACTGGGCGCATAGCAATAAAGTGTGCATACACTGTCCACGGAAAACATGATCAACCGTCTCTGTTCAATGGGCATATAAGCCTCTATGACACCATCTTCTTTGATATCGCTGATCTTACTGCTGTAAAACTTACTCAGCAACTGGCTCTCTTCTTTTTCATGCCCTTCCATTTCTGCATCGGGCCGTAATTCGATTTTGGCCCCCGGTAATAAAATTTTTTTCACTATGTCCATACTCTACCCCGTTTTTTTCCCGCTCACGATATGAGAGAAAAATGCTGCCATACCGCGCTTTCTTAGATTTTTATTTAACTCTTTATTCATAAGCGTCGCCGCAATCTCTTCATAAGCCAGAGAAGACCTTGCCTTTGGATTCAGCATAGATACCGGCGTCTGCTGTATTACCGATTCCGTAATCTGGCTGTCATAAGGTATCGTACCAATATGCTCAATAGATAAATTCAGATACCTGGAAACGACTGCATTCAGCTTGTTGAACAGTGTCTTTCCTTCTTCACGCGTTTCAATTCGGTTTGTAATCACTTTTATTCTCGTATTTTCCGGCACATACCTGGGATGTCTGTTTAATTCTTTCAGCAACGAATAGGAATCTGTAATGGAAGTAGGTTCCGGTGTCGTTACTACAAGAATCTCTCCACTGGCTACTAAAAACTCCAATACCGCATCAGAAATCCCGGCTGCCGTATCGATAATAATAATATCCGCAATGGCATCCAGCTTTGCCAGATTCTGAACAATGTACGCCAAATATTCCCTTCTCAGATTGGAAAGTCCCACGATACCGCTTCCCCCCGAGATAAAACCCACCTCTCCCGGTCCCCAGGTAATGATCTCTTTGATGTCTTTTCCCTGGTAAATCAAATCACTCAGATTGTATTTTGGAATCGTTCCAAACATGATCTCGATATTGGCCAGCCCAAAATCTGCATCCATAATGATGACCCGCTGTCCCATTTTCCTCAGTTGAATCGCCAGGTTAATGGATGTGTTGGATTTCCCCACGCCGCCTTTGCCGCTTGTCACAGTAATAATCCTCGCCAGAGGCCTTTTATTCTGTGATTCTGCTTTTATAATATTACGCAATTGTTCCGCCTGATCCATAAACGTCTCCTCTGCTGTTCCCTATCTCTCAGTTATTTCTGGTATATCTTATCTTTTTCCTCCTAAAAGCTGCTTTACCGTCTTCTGCGGATTGAATTTCTCAATATCGTCTGGTACATTCTGTCCGCAGGTCACATAGGATAACACTGCTCCTGTATATAATTTAAAGTTCAGTAAATTACCGAGAGTGGTTGTTTCATCCAGTTTTGTAAAGATCAGCTTGAAATCTGTCATATTCTGATAAGCATCTGCGATACTGACCAAATCTCTGTATTTTGTCGTTGCACTGACAACAAGGAACACTTCTTTCTCAGCTTTACCATCCAGAGAATGAACAAACTGACGCATATTTTCCCGCTGTGTCTCATTATGATGAGAATGTCCCGCAGTATCCACAAGTATATAATCATACTCATAAAATTCCTGAAGTGCCGATTCCATTTCATCCACGGAATAGATAACCCGGATCGGAACCTCCAATATATTCGCATAAGTACGCAGCTGTTCCGCCGCCGCAATCCTGTATGTATCTGTCGTAAGAAGGGCCACTTTTCTCTTGTCATCTACCCGGAAGCGGGAAGCGATTTTAGCAATCGTCGTCGTCTTACCTACTCCCGTAGGCCCTACAAAAAACAGAAGTTTTGGTCCTTTTTCTGCCAGCTGTGCTCCGATCGGCTTACCAAACTTCAGTATCATTTTCTGGTAAACATTGGACAACATATAATCCATAGGTGCATTTGGCTTACTGTTCTTCTCTATCTCTTCAATAATCTGATTTGCATACTGTTCATTTACTTCATTCTCTATCATCGTATTATACAACAACTTCATAAATGCTGTTGTACCATTTTTTTCTAATTCTGCTTCCGCCTCTGTCTTTTCCTCATCGGTAGGCTTCAACTGCTTTTCAATCAGATTCTGCAGACTTTCCAGTTTTTCTTCGATTGCCTTTCCGTTTGGATCTTCTTTAGGCTCTCCCTTCACTTCCATCGTACTCTGCAAAAGCTCTTCCGGTATGATACTTCCCTGTAATTTTACTGGTGCCGCCACTGGTTCCGATGGTGCGCCCTCCGGTACAGAAGGTTCTTTCTTGGCAACGCCGCGATCCATATCTTCTTCCATCGCTACCGTTACCTCCACCGTATGTGCCTTCATAAAACCCAAAAACCCTTTTTTCTTCAAATTACGGACATTCATGATCACTACATTTTGCCCGAGCTCTTTTTTTGCCTGCTCTACGGCCTCTGTTTCTGTCTTTGCCTGATATTTTTTAATTACCATTATGCTGTCACCATCCCTACAGATTGTAATTCAATATTTGATTCTATCTCGTTATAGGAAATAACAATTAAATCTTTAAAATAATCTTCCGTAAGTCGTTTAAAATACATCCGCACAATAGGAGAAGTAATAATAATCGGACTCCTGCCCAGATCTTCCAGTTTTCTGGACTCTGTCTCCACTGCGGCAATAATTCTCTTTGTCCTCTCAGGATCCAAAGTAAGATATGCTCCCTGCTCTGTCTGTTTTACACTCCCCATGATCTCCTGTTCTATTTTCGGATCCAGAGTGATAACGCTCGTTGTCTCGTTGGCAGGGAAAAATCTTCTGGAAATAGCCCGCTTCAGCGCCTGACGGCTATACTCTGTCAAAATATCCGTATCCCTTGTGGTAGGAGCATAATCCGCCAACGTCTCAAATATCGTCTGCAAATCCCTGATAGAGACACCCTCTTTCAACAGATTCTGCAGCACTTTCTGAATTTCACCAAGCCCAAGTAATTTCGGCACCAATTCTTCCACAAGAACTGGATTGCTCTCTTTGATATTGTTGACAAGTCCCTGTACATCCTGCCTGGAAAGCAGTTCCGATATATGCTGTCTGATAATCTCTGTCAAATGCGTCGCTATAATCGAAGGCGGATCTACAACAGTGTAGCCCATGCTCTCCGCCCGTTCCCTCTGATTTTCCGTAATCCAGATCGCCGGCAAATGAAAAGACGGCTCAAATGTAGGAATACCCGTAATTTCTTCTTCCACATATCCCGGATTCATAGCCATATAGTGATCGAAGAGGATTTCTCCTTCACTGACCTGGATCCCTTTGATCTTGATTACATACTGGTTCGGATTGAGCTGAATATTGTCACGCAGACGAATAATGGGAACTACCGTACCAAGTTCCAGCGCTACCTGCCGCCGAATCATAACGACACGATCCAGCAAATCCCCGCCCTGGTTCACATCCGCAAGAGGAATAATACCATAACCAAACTCCAGCTCGATAGGATCCACCTGCAGCAGCGACGTGACATTCTCAGGCTGACGGATCTGCTCCGCGGCAGCCTCTTCTGCCTCTACCTGCGTATCTATCTTCGCTGTCTCCAATGTACCGGACATAATCCTTGCTGTTATAATAAAAGAGAATCCAAGGACAAGAAATAATATCGTATTCAGAGGTGTCAGAATACCAAGAGCAATGATCGTACTGCCCACAAAATACAATACTTTAGGCACTCCAAACAACTGACTTACGAGTACCGTTCCGAAATCCGCATCCTTGGAACCTTTCGTAACAAGAATACCGGTGGACAGAGAGATCAGCAAAGAAGGAATCTGACTTACCAGTCCATCACCGATTGTCAAAATAACATATTTATCCAGCGCAGCCTGAAACTCCATGCCGCCCCGGAACATTCCCATAGCCAGACCACCTACAATATTGACTGCTGAAATGAGAAGTCCTGCAGTGGCATCTCCTTTTACGTATTTCACGGCACCGTCCATGGAGCCAAAGAAGCTGGATTCTTCCTGTATTTTCTCTCTTCTTCGTTTTGCTTCCTCGTCGTCAATAGCACCCGTATTCAAATCCGCATCAATAGCCATCTGTTTACCGGGCATGGCATCCAACGTAAATCTGGCCGTTACTTCAGCCACACGTTCAGAACCTTTATTGATAACCATAAACTGAACGATCAGCAAAATGAAAAAAACAATAATACCGATGATCAAATCACCGCCGCCTACGAAATTACCAAATACCTGAATTACATTACCAGGATCTCCCGTAGAAAGTATCAAACGGGTGGACGATACGTTCAGGGCAATTCTGAAAATCGTTGTAAACAGAAGCACCGTAGGATAAAAAGACATCTCCAGCACTTCCGTAGCAAACATGCAGCCAAACATAATTGTAAAAGCTACCGAAATATTCAGTGCCAATAAAATATCCAAAAGCCAGGAAGGAACCGGAACAATCAGCATAACAAAAGCTGCCAGCACATATAACGCCACGCCAATATCCGCTTTTTTCACTGTTCTGCCTCCTTTTCCACCAAATACTTAATCAATTGTACTATCTCCTATGCACGCCCCTGGGCATGATAAACGACAGCCAGCACTTCTGCCACCGCCTGATACAATTCAGGCGGTATCAGTTCGCCAATTTCCACATTGGCATAGAGCATACGTGCCAATGGTTTATCTTCTATAATTTCCACATTGTTCTCTCTTGCAATTTCCTTAATCTTTTGAGCCAGATAATCTTCTCCCTTTGCCGTCACCATGGGTGCCGCATATTCGTCCGCATCATATTTGACAGCAACTGCATAATGAGTAGGGTTGGTAATGACTACATCCGCTTCCGGCACAGACTGCATCATACGGCGCCTGGAAGCCTCTCGCATCTTCTGGCGGATCTTCCCTTTGATCTGGGGATCTCCTTCTGCGTTTTTCATCTCTTCCTTGACTTCCTGCTTTGACATTTTCATGTCCTCCGCAAATTTCCATTTCTGATAGAGAAAGTCAAGTACCGCAATAATAATATAGAACGTGGAAATTTTAATTCCCATATTGATCACAATACTGCCCGTCAGATTGATCGCCTGAAGCAGAGGCATATCATACAAACGAAAAAGCAGATTGGCCTGATTCTTCAGTGTTGTATATACAAGATATGAAATCATCAGTATCTTTACGATTGATTTCAGCAGCTCAATCAGTGACTGCGGCGAAATAATCTTTTTCAGTCCTTTGATCGGATCCATCTTACTGAACTTGGGGCGAAGGGGCTTCATAGTCGGGCTCCATTTTACCTGAATCAAATCCCCGATAAACGCTACCACAGCACCTACTACCAAAAAAGGAGCCAATATCAGAAGAATACGAATCATCATATTTTTGATGACTGTATAAAAAGCTGCTGTAGGAACACTGTTTTCCTGAAGCAATATCAATTCTGGAATCCTGTTATAGACAATGGCAAAACACTCCAGAAATTTCCCACCGATCCAGCCTATAGAAATCTTCAATGCCAGAAATACCGATAACAAAGACAACGCCATCCCTACTTCTTTGGACTTGGCTACCTGTCCTTCTTTCCGGGCATCACTCAGCTTTTTCTGTGTAGCCGGTTCCGTCTTTTCACCACCAGGACCGTCTTTTGCAAAAAACTGCAGGTTATACACCAACATTACAGCAATCCCTCCACGATCCGTGTCACCATGGCTTTCATCTGTCGGAAGATAAAATCGGCCGCTCCCGGCAACATAACCGTGGAAAAAAACAGCGTCGACAAGCCTACCAATATTTTAAGCTGAATCCCCACTGCAAACATATTCATCTGGGGCGCCACTTTGGCCAAAATACCCAATATCGTATTTAATATCATAATGACTGCAAATACAGGCAGACAGATACGAAAACCGATGACAATATATTCCGACATGAAACGTATCATACTGGCCATCAGTTCATCCGTATGAAACACTGCACCATTTATAGGAATCAGTCTATAGGTATCGGCAATCGCCTGAAGCAAATACCGGTGCATACCACTGACAAACAGCATAAGCATCGTAATATACTGAAGAAACATACCCGAGATACTCGTATTTTGCCTTGTGGTCGGATCCATCATACTGACCATGGACAGGCCAATATTCATATCAATAATCATACCGGCAAAAGCAACTACCGTCGTACAGATCTGTGCACCAAACCCAATCAGAAGACCGGTCAGCACTTCTTTCATGACAATAGCACAATATCCCCAAACCGACTGGTAAACCAGTGCTTCATGGGGAAGGGATATATGATAAAGGAGAATGGAAATAAAAATTCCAAGTCCTATTTTTACTCTTCTCGGCGTATTATTCATCCCAAAAAAAGGAGCAACGGAAATAAAACTGGTAATTCTCACTACGATGAGCAGAAAATATTCCAACTCCACAAGAGAAAAACTGTGTTCTATCATACCATCACCTGATATAGAGACTGAAATTAGACCACAGCTCCGTCATATAGCTCACCATACCGTTCATCATCCAGTGCCCGAAAAGCATCAGCCCGAGGAAGACACAGATGATCTTTGGAACAAAGGTCAAGGTCTGTTCCTGAATGGAAGTAGCTGTCTGGAAAATGCTGACAATCAGACCAATAGAAAGAGAAATGAGCAGGACGGGTGCCGACGTCTTGATAATGAGATACAGGGCATCTCTTGCAATTGCCGTTACCATATCAACTGTCATTTGCTTTCCTCCTTATATCAGTAAAATGTTCTGACAAGATTTCCGATAATCAAATTCCATCCATCTGCCAGAATAAAAAGCAGAATCTTGAAAGGCATGGAAATGGTCGTAGGGGGCAGCATCATCATACCCATACTCATAAGGGCCGATGCCACTACCATATCTATAACAATAAACGGAATATAAATCAAAAAACCAATAATAAAGGCTGTCCGAAGTTCACTGACAATAAAACTTGGAATCAGTACAGAAGAAGGAATCCCTGAAAGACTGCCATCCCATTCCTGATCCGCTATCTCCATGAACATCCTCACATCCTTGACCTGGGTCTGTCCATACATAAATTCCCTGAGCGGCTCCATACCGATCTCAATCGCCTCTTGCTGGCTAATTTCTCCCCGGTCAAAAGGCTGCAGAGCCGTCTCATTGATTTCCGTAATAATCGGACTCATAATGAAAAAAGTCAAAAATAACGCCAGGCCAATCATTACCTGATTGGGAGGAACCGTCTGAGTATTTAATGCCGTCCTGGAAAAATGCAATACAATGATAATCCTCGTAAAGGACGTCAGCATAATAAGCAAAAACGGCGCCAATGACAGCATTGTCAATGTGATGAGTATCCGTATCGGACCCGCAATTGTACCATTTCCATTGTCATAGGTCACTGTAACGCTGTTTGCTATATTTAATTCACGAAGCTCATCTGCATTCTCAGAAGTGCCTGGATCATTGATATTTGTTCTGTCCTGCGTTGTTCCTGTCAAATTTGACTCTCGTTCTGTCAGGATATCGTCCTCTTCCATCGCATAGGATACAGAGGAATTACCTAAAAACAGTATGCCTACTGTCAACAGCAGGCATACTACAAGCATTAATTGTTTTCCGGAAAAAAATCTTCTTATCATACTGATACTGCGCCTACTTCTTATGTTTTCTTAAACTTGCTTTTTCCAGAACTCCGGCAAAACTGGGAATGCCATTTTCCTGATTGTCAGGAACCACGATTTCCTCTTCCGAAAGCTCTGTCAATTTCGTAACGGTATCTTTGCATACTGCTATGGCAATATACTTTTTTCCCAGCTTTACAATCTGAACATATTTATTCGGTGCTATCCTGCATGTTTCTGTTACTACTATATTACTTCCCTCTTGTTTCAATTTCTGGAGATTTGCAATATAACGGGTAGTAATATATGTAATCCCAAGCACAAAACAGAACAACACCAAAATTGTCATAAACTGAATAAAAGATTCAGTTGTATCCGACAAAAGTAACATTAACCAAGAACCTTGGAAACAGCTTCCAGAACTCTGTCCGGTTGGAAAGGCTTTACAATAAAGTCCTTTGCTCCCGCCTGAATCGACTCAATAACCATCGCCTGCTGTCCCATTGCAGAACACATCACGACTACTGCAGAGGGATCCTGCTCTTTGATCTTTCTCAAGGCTTCAATACCGTCCATTTCCGGCATTGTAATATCCATCAATACCAGATCCGGTTTTACTTCATTGTACTTCTCCACAGCCTTTACACCATTTTCAGCCTCTCCTGCAACGGTATAGCCATTCTTTGTCAGAATGTCTTTGATCATCATTCTCATAAAAGCTGCGTCATCACAAATTAAAATATTTTTTGCCATCTCTCTCACTCCTGTGTTCTACTTTATTATTTCGGTAACACGAATACCAAAGCTTTCTTCAATTACAACTACTTCTCCCTTGGCTACGAATTTTCCATTTACCAACACATCGATCGGTTCTCCGGCGATTCTGTCCAACTCTATAATTGTACCCGGAGCAAAATCTAAAATTTCCGAGATGGATTTGGTCGTTCTTCCAAGTTCTACTGTCACCTCCAGTGGCACATCCATAATCAAGCCAATATTCTCCGGCGCATCCGCTGTCGCATATCCATCCGAGAAATTCTGGAACTGAGCAGGCTGTACATTTGGCATCTGCATCTGAGGCATTCCCATATTCATTTGAGGCATCTGAGGCATTCCCATATTCATCTGATTCATTCCCATATTCATTTGAGGCACCCCCATATTCATCTGATTCATTCCCATCTGCATCTGAGGCATCCCCATATTTGCCTGTGACATATCCTGTGCAGGTGGCATCGTTTCAGGTGCTGCTACAGTGACAGGTTCCGGTGCAGGCATTTCCACCGGCTTTTTCTCAATAAATCTATTATACAATGATCTTGCAAATTCTATTGGGTACAACTGTATGATCGTGCTCTTAACCAGATCTCCGATCTGCATGACAAATGAAATCTTACAGAACGTCCCCTCCAGAAACTTTGCAATCTCTCCCGGTTTCTTAAATTCTTTCAGTTCTACCATACTGGCTTCTGGAGGACTGATATCTATCATCGTCTCGAGCATACCGGAAAGGGCAGTTGCCGAAGCACCCATCATCTGATTCATCGCTTCTGATATCGCACTCAGATGAAGCTCTCCCAGTTCCCCGCTAGTGTTACTCCCGTCACCCCCCATCATCAGATCGGTAATGACTTTCACATCTTTTTCTTTTAATATAAGAATATTACTTCCATCCAGACCCTTTGTATACTTAATCTGGATAAAAACACAAGGTTTTTCATAATCTTCGATTATCGTATCCCAGTTCGAAAGAGTAACTTCCGGTGTTGTAATATTTACCTTTCTGCTCACTAAGGAATAAAGACTGGTAGCAGAAGAACCCATACTGATATTCGCAATTTCACCAATGGCATCTTTTTCCGCTGCTTTCAGCTGAGATTCATCATCATTCCCCTCTCCGCCTTCTGGAGCGCTGTCTGCAGGAGCTGCTGAGTCACTGGCACCATCCACATTCATACCTTTCAGAAGGGCATTTATCTCATCTTGAGATAAGATCCCGTCCATGCTCTACTCCTCCTCTCTGATTACCGACGTCACCTGTACTGCATAAATATCATTATTTGCCCCCGGTAATGCTGTAAATTTCTTAATATTGCCCACATAAATATTCAAATCGCTGTTTACCTTGGAATCTACCCGGATAATATCCCCTACTTGCAAATGAATAAAATCGTCTACAGAGATAGCACTCTTACCTAATACAGCTTTCACAGGCACATCTACCCGCTTCAGAAGAGATTCCATATATGCTTCATAGTTATCGTCCTTTTCATTGCTGATCGTAGCATACCAATATCTCGTATTTAATCGATCCATTACACTTTCCAAAGTAAAGTAGGGAAGGCAGATGTTCATAAGACCTTCCACATCTCCGATTTTCATATTCAATGTAATAACAGCAACCATGTCACTGGGAGAAATAACCTGTGCAAACTGTGGATTTGTCTCAATACGGTCTAAAACCGGATTGACTTCCAACACATTCTTCCATGGATCCCGTAAATGCTGAAGTGCAATCGCCAAAAGTTTTTCGATTATAATCATCTCAATTTCCGAAAAATCTCTTGTTCCTTCCAGCGGAAGTCCCTGTCCTCCCAGCATCCTGTCAATGATGGCAAAAGCGAGGTTCGTTGTAAGCTCCATTATAATGTTTCCTGACAATGGCTGAAAAGATACGATACCAAGTACCACCGGATTCGCCAGAGAACCTGTAAACTCGGAAAACGTCACTGTTTCGGAACTGATAACTGCAACCTGAGTTGCTTTTCTCAAATAGATCGGCAAATTGGTAGATAATAATCGCGCATAATGTTCATGTATGATTTCCAGGGTTCTGAGATGCTCTTTCGAAAACTTGGCAGGCCGTTTGAAATCGTAATTTCTGACCTGTTTCTCTTCCCGTCCTCCCATCTCCCCTGAGTCCATGCTGCCATTAACCAGATCAGAGAGTATACTGTCAATTTCATCCTGAGATAAAATCTCTTCCTGCTGAGATAGAATCTCTGCCACGCCGGCTCACCTCCCGTTCTCTTTCTATCATATACTATCGGAAAGCTTATTGGAATATAATATTGCCAAAAGAGACCTGGAAAATAAAGTCTGAATCAAACATACCCTGCACTTCTTTCAAAATATCCTCACTCATAAGCTCTTTGTTTGCCTGTGCTTCTTCCATTGTATAACTGCCGATAATTTCATAAATCTTTGCCGTAATCAGGCTTTCCTTCGTGCTCAGCGTCGAACCAAATTCCTTATAGCCATCGCTCTTTGTATTCATAGAAAACGATACGGACACAAGACAGTAATGAGGCTGACCATCCTCACCGTTTTTCAGCGGGATTGTCATCTGCTCAGCTATCGTATAAACTTCTACATCTTCCATCGGTACAGATGCCGCATTTGATATTGTACCATCAGAAAGCTCTAGCTGCAATACCTCCGAAATATCTGTTACAAGTTCTGCAGTCTTCCGGGAAGCACTGCTTACATTAACCATCATAATAGAAGTCAATACAAGATTGACAACAAGTAATGCCAGTATAATGATGGATAATAGATTCCTCTTCATGAAATCTTCCTCCTGTTTAATACGAACTTAATGTATGATATATTTTGATTTCCACCCGCCTGTTTTTTGCCCTTCCCTCAGGAGTGGAATTATCTGCAACCGGTACATACTCTCCTCTGCCGGAATGTTTCAGCATGGCCGGATCCAAAGTAGTAGTATCCATAAAATAATTAAATACGGAAAGCGCCCTGGCACTGCTCAACTCATTGTTATCTGCAAAACGGGCACTGCTGATCGGCACATTGTCTGTATGGCCTTCAATTTCAATTACACTATCTGCATAACGCTCCAGAATCAGTCCCACCTTATCCATGATAGGCAAGGATTCTGGTCTTAACTGGCTGCTGCCGGAATCAAATAAAAGCGCTCCTTTCAGAGAAAGCTGCACGTACTGAGAAGTCACTTCCATATCCACTTCTCTCGACAGACTCTGTTCTTCCATGGCTTCTTCTATTTTCTCTGCCAGTTCTTCAGATTTTTTCAGTTTTTCTGCATCCAGCCGCTCCGTCATCTCCTGGAGATCATCCGTATCTTTCGAAGAAGCTTCGGCCGATTTTCCCATACTGTTAATATAATCATCCAGCTCATTCAACTGGCTGACACCATTGCTGATCAGCACACCATCACCTATGGCGGTGGCACCGGCCGTAAAAATACTGAACGACTGAGAAAACGAAGAAGCAATCAGTTCAAACTTCTGGGCATCCACTGTAGACATGGAAAACAAAAGAACGAAAAAGCACAACAAAAGATTCATCAAATCGCTGAAAGTCGCCATCCATGCCGGCGACCCCTTCGGCGGTTCTTCCTGTCGCTTTTTAGCCATCTGTGTCACCTCCGCCATCATCTGCTGAACCTCTGTCCTTAGGCGCCAGGAACGACTTCAATTTTTCTTCAATGACACGGGGATTTTCTCCAGCCTGAATGGATAAAAGCCCTTCTATCATAATTTCTTTTGCCTGCATCTCCATACTGTTATTCGTTTTCAGTTTATTCGCCACCGGCGCGCAAATCCAGTTGGCAAGCAAAGAACCGTACAACGTAGTAATTAAAGCTACCGCCATGGAAGGACCGATAGAAGAAGGATCATCCATGTTTTGCAACATCAGGATCAAGCCTACCAGCGTACCGATCATACCCCAGGCAGGACCCATAGTACCTACATCTTCCCAAAATCCAATATTTCCCTTATGTCGATCATCCATGCTGACCAGCTCTGTCTCCATAATCGCCCGCACGAGCTCAGGATCCGTACCATCTACGATCAGCATAATGCCCTTTTTCATAAACTCATCTTCCAGACTGCCTGCCGCCTCTTCCAACGACAGAAGGCCTTCCTTTCTGGCTACATTGGATAAGTCAATAATCTTACGAATAATACCTGTCACTTCAAAGGAGGGTGTCTTGAGAACAAGCGTAAAGCTCTTTAGGCCGGCTACAAAATCTCCCATCGTTTTGGAAGCCATAATGGCACAGAAAGCGCCGCCAAATGTGATAATGGCAGAAGCCGCATCAAAGAAATGGGGAATGCCGCCTACGCCTGCGTTGCTGACAATACCAAATATTACCATGCCAAAACACATAATCAAGCCGATTATCGATGCTATATCCACGAGTCCTCACCTGTTACTTTTGCATTAGTCCGCAAAAATATCCTTTCTATACGATTTTACTAAATTTTTCACTTCTTGTCTACTTTCTTTTACAATTATTTTTCTGCCCGTTGTAAAAGTAATGAGTGTATCCGGCGTCTCTTCCACAAGCTCCATTAAATCACAATTTACCAGTATTTTCTGCCCGCTTAGCTTTGTGAGTTCGATCATAAATACGCTCCTCTTTATACTGTACTCCGCCCGGATTACGGCATGGGAAAAGGGCAACTATGTGACCGTGCCCTCTTCCTGTCCGTATATACCGCAGTATTGCTGCGGCTTATTTTTCAAATACTAAACTTAACGTTTCAGATTGACAAGCTCTTCCAAAAGTGTATCAGATACAGTTATGATACGGCTGTTTGCCTGGAATCCTCTCTGCGTCGTAATCATGTGGGTAAATTCCGAAGAAAGGTCCACGTTACTCATTTCCAGGGCACCGGTAGTCATACTGCCTTCTCCATCTGCAGTAATATCCACGCCTACGCCATCGAAATCGCCGGAGTTCAGCGTAGCTGCATAGAGGTTGTCGCCCACCTTTTCCAGACCTGCCGCATTGGCAAATTTTGCCACGGCGATCTGACCCACCAGTTTGCTCATACCGTTGTCATAGGTACAGTAGATCTCACCGTTATTCTGGATGGAGATACCGGACATCTTGCCTGCCGCCCGGCCCGCGCCCAGGCCTTTGGTACTTCCGTCCTCTCCCGAAGTACCCGGTGTGGAGCTGATCGTAGACGCCCCGCCGTTATCAAACCAGGTTACTGTCCTCCAATCCACATTGATATCGGAAAAACTCCCCAGGGATTCTGTCGTTCCCAGTTTCGTCGTGACACTTCCGTTGAAATCCAGTGTAACAGAATTGCCGCCGCCGATATTGTCAAACTTACCGGTGTCCACATTGAATTTCAGGATATAGCCCTTATATTCCGTCCGGGACGTGATACGCGCCCTGCCGTTTTCCGCAACTTCTATCGTATACTGTGTCTTCGTATCGTTGGGATCCAGGCCATATGCTTCCTCCTGGCTGATCTCAGAAGTAAACATACCGTTCAGGAAGGCAGCGTCCCTGCCCGCCGTGAAGTCCTGGGTCAGTTCAAAGCTCACACCGTCATCGTCCATGTTTACGCTGGTAATGCCGGTTATCCCAAGAGCAGCCTCCCAATCCGCTGTGGAACTTCCGGCAGTCAGACGCATCTCTGGTTTACCATCTTTTGCCGGGAGCAGATAATAATCTTCTTTCGGATTCTGTGTATTGGCCGGATCGTCCGCGCCGACGAAGATCAATCCGTTGGTCGTCTCCAGGTCGGACTTTGACACCTTGCCACTGCCGTCCATTGTCACAGTATCGCCCGCCTTAACATCGCCCTGGTTTGCCTGATAGGTATAGGTAATACCGCTCAGTTTTGTAGAACTGTAGTTGGAAAGCACATCTTCCGGCCCGAGCGCCTTTGTATAAGTGCCTGTTGCCGAATCGTAGGTAACACCCGTAATAGGGTCACGCATAACTGTAGTGGGTGTCGTATAATTGGTACCGCCAAAGCCCGCAATTTCATCGATGCTGTTTACATTATAGACATCTACAAGAGACTCTCCTTCAGAGTTCATGATATCGGCCAGCTCTACCGTATATTCCCCTTTGACGTTAGTCTCCTTAATGGAGAATTTAGCCATATAGCTGTAACCGAGAGAATCATAGAAACGCATCGCCAGCGTCTTTCCCGCGCTTGTGGTGGCATCCGGTTCATTCCTATCCAAGATACCGCTCACATAAGCTTCTGTCGTGGCTTCCGGCGGATACTCCATATTGGCAGTGCTCATGATACGCAGCGCCTGTACGGTATCTTTTTTGATCGTACCGGTCTGCTGATCGATGCCCCAGCCCATGACATTGTACCCGGTAGCAGACATTGCCAGATTACCGGCAGCATCTACATAGAAAGATCCGTCTCTTGTGAAATTATAACCGCTGCCACCGCTTACAACAAAGAATGCATCTCCATTAATTTTAATATCAAAAGGGTTCCCTGTATTCTGTGTAGCACCTCCGGTAGTAATAGCATTGGTGATTGCTGCCGACTGCACACCGAGACCGATCTGTTTCGGATTCACACCGGCCCGGCCCGTTGTGCCGTTGGGGCCGGATGCAAAAGACTGCGTCTGATATAACAATTCGCTGAAATTAATGGAGCTGGATTTATAAGCTGTCGTGTTGACATTGGCAATGTTATTACCAATTACATCCATTTTCATCTGGTGTGTTTTCAAACCTGCCACACCAGAAAACATTGATCTCATCATAGTAAAATGACCTCCTGTTTCTTACCAATAGGGTCAGTGCCTGTTCCTTCTGTCATTCAGGAACATTTGCCTCCATAAGGTCCGGCTACATAATAACTGCCCCGTCAATATTGGTATATATATTTGTATCTGCTTCTGTCTGATCCATCGCTGTCACTACCGTCTGGTTCGGTATATTTACGATGAATGCCAACTGGTCTACAATCACCAGTGACTCTCTGATTCCTTTCGCACCAGCTTTCTGCGTTCCGTCGCTCAGACGCTCCATCTGTTCGTCTGTAAGCCTGATGTTTCTGTCCGCCAGTCTGCCTGCGGCATGCTTGGAAAACTTAAGTCCTCCATCACTGCGGCCCGTCTTCTCTGCCAGAATATCCTGAAACGAAGCACTGCCTTTCGGCAAAGGTACTTTGTGGGTACTGCTCTTCTGACTTAGGAACTGATCTTGAATCTGCAGTGCGGAAAGGTATGGATTATTCTGTACCTTCACTGCTATATTCTCCTTTCGATCCGGTTATTCGACACTTATGCCAGCCTCATCCACTTCTGTTTCATCACTGCTGTCTTTTGTCTCTTCCGGCATCTGCCCGGCTCCTGCATTTTCTGCCTCCTGTGTTTTGTCTGCAGAATCTGTTTTATCCGTAGCATCTGTTTTATCAGACGTATCCGGTTTATCCGTGGCATCCGGTTTATCAGATGTATCCGGTTTATCTGCAGCATCTGGTTTATCAGACGTATCCGGTTTATCCGTAGTATCGGTCTTATCTGGATCCTCTACCTTATCAGAAGAATCGGGGTCTTTTCCGCCTTCCAGCTTATCATCCAGCTCATCCTTTAACTTCTGGAGCATCTCAATCTGTTTTACATAGTTCTCGAATTTCTCTATGTTCTCCTGTGTCAGGAATGTCTTCTGGTAATCTGTCATCTTATCATAAATTTCTTTCAGCTTCATGACATCGTCTTTGTTGTCAAGCGTCAGTTTAGAGAGAGACGGCAGTTTATTCAGACCCAATGTCCACTCATAAGCCAAATCGTAAGCTTCTGTATAGATGGGATTGTATACACTGTCTACATTATCCAGAGGATATGTCTTACCGCCTACTGACACATAAGCTTTACCGTTCTGGAACGACACAAAATCTACAAGACCGTGTACAAAATCTGTATTTCCCGTAGTGGGATCTACTGTTTTAATATAAACCTCCTGCCCCACCAGACCAGATGCTCTCTGCATATCCATCGTACGTGATACATTTTGCATTTCTTCCAGCGCAGAAAACTGTGCCAGCTGTGAAATATATTCCGTATTGGATGTAGGCTCCAGAGGATCCTGATACTTCATCTGTGTGACAAGGAGTTGCAGAAACGCCTCTTTATCCAATGTACTGTTGGATCTTTTTGTTTCTTCCGTAGCGGTGTCGGTCACATTTACGACTTTACCGTCTTTTACGGGCGCTACCAAACTCATATATTACCTCCTTTATGCCGTATAATCTACTGTGTTGCCATTTTGCTCCATCATCTCGGCTGCAATGCGGTCTTCGTCAGAGAGATCCATCTCATCCAGAGGAATATCCTCATCCAACTGAATCCTGCGGGTTCCTCTCTTTTTAGGCTCTTCATATCCACCGCTGCTTTCACTGTTCTGGGCAAAATTTCTTTCAAATTCATGGCTGGCAATGGTCACTTCCACAGCTTCTACCTTGATCCCCTGGTTATTCAGGTTCTCTTTCAGCTGCGCTGTCTGTGCTTCCAATACAGCCCTGACCGCTTCATTCTCCGCCATGAACTGTGCCGTTACCGCACCTTCCTTTGCAGAAAGATGGATGTGAAGTGTTCCAAGTGACTCCGGCTGCAAACGCAGCTCCAATTCCGTCATCTCAGCTTTCACTTCGACTTTCATATACTCCGTGATCTGCTCCATGATCCTGTTGGTATCCGCCACACCAAACATACGTCCCTGCTCCTGTGCCGACGTATTGTTCCATACATCCATACTGCTGTTCTGATTCCAGTTTTGCATGAAACGGCTGGCATCTTCCTGCTTTTCTGCCCCGGTTCCACTGTTCTTTTCCTGCTCTGCCTTAGTTTGAGCAGAAACCATATGATGACTGTCAGCTTCTTCTACTGCTTCTCCGGCACTTTCCGCTGTCACAGTCTGTTTTCCATCTTCTTCCAGCATCTGTGAAGTCATGGATTTTTCTTCTGAAACAACTACCACCGGCTCCTGGATGTCTTCTTCTGGTATCAATATCTCTTCCGAAGCATCTACCGCTTCCATCTGCTGTAGCATCTCTGCAAAGGTTTCATCATCCACTGCCAGCTCTGACTGAACTCCGGCAACGATTTCTTCTACCTGAGCTGTGAGTGTCTGTACATCCTGATACAACGCTTCATTCGTGAGAATGCTCATATCATCCAGTTCCCCGGCTGCAGCAATTACGATTGCCTGAATATTCTCCGGTTTTAACAAATCCATCTGTGTCAATCCCAGCTGACTCATAATAGCTTCCAACTCTTCCTCAGAAATCCCCAGCTCTTCTTCAATAGCATCTTTCACTTCTTCTGCTGCTTCTTCAAGAGCCTCTTTGGATTCACTGTCCACTTCTACCGGTTGGGCATTGCCTTCTGACGGCTTCTTTTCTACCTTTGAAAGTTCTTCGGACGTTTTTTCCGAGCCGCTTTGCATACCGGTCTTTTCCACTTTCACAGGTATCTTCGAAGATGTCTGTTGTAAACCGCTCTCCTGACCCTGATATGCTGTCTTCTGATTTGCACGGTTCATAAACTGTGAAAAACCATCATCCCCAGAACTGTTTACACTGCCCGGTCCGTTCACATTTCCCATGCCAAGAAACATGTCGGCAGCCTGTGTTACTTTCGTACTGGTCATCTGTCTCCTCCTTTCTTTTACTATTTTATATAAATAAACAGCAGACGTAACATATCCTGTTACTGTCTTTTGCCGCTTATTTCAATATATGATGCACCGCCAATCTCCCATAACTTATGCATCGGGATCCATTATCTTTGTCAGGCGGGCAGCAACTTCCGCATCCATGGCTCCCAGTATTTTACCCCTGTCGTCTACTCCCATCGTATTGAGTATCTTTGCTGCCAGGTCCAAATCATCCTGCATGGACTCAAATATTGCCGCAGCAGCAGCCGGTTTCATTTCAGCATAGGCATTCGCATAATCCTGTACTTTGCTGTCCACCTGTTGCTGAGCTACCACCTGCTTATACAGATTTTCTGCCGTGGCCGGATCCATTGCCTCATAATATTTGATATAGGCATCTGCTCCGGGTCCTTTATCTGAATATATGACTTCATTATAAAATTCGTTCTTAATATTTTCAAAGGCTACCTGATTGTCCTCAAATGTACGCAGACGATCAATCTCCGCCTCCAGTTCCTGAATTCTGGACTCTGTCCCCGCATTTCCCGACTGGGCATTTTCCAGTTCCAGCTCCAGACGCCTGATCTGATCTACAGCATCTTTCAGATTCGTATAACCATAATACTCTTCCTCTTCGCCGCCGCTTCCCGGTACTGTCATCTTCTCTTCCGGGAGCACTTTATTGACTACCGGTACATTTTGAAGAATAGGACGCAAAACAGTGGAACCAAAGCCACCTACATCCAGCTTAATGAGCAACGCCAATATTGCAATCCAGATAACCACAATGATAAACGTAACAATAACCACAGGCCCGGAACCACCAGAACTCTCTTCCAGTTCCTCCTCCTGGTCATCCAGTTCTCTTGCCCGCCGTTTCGCTTCTTTTTTCTGGGCTTTCTGCTCTGCCTTCAGTCTTTTCTTTTCTTCTTTCAGCCGTTTTTTATCATCCAGCCCTTCCATGCCTTCCTTTTCTGCCCCGGCTTCCATTTCCTGTGTCTTCTCTTTTTTTGCCATATTCATCCCGGCGCCCACGCGCCTCTCCTTGTTCGGCTCATTTATGTTTCAGCCATTGCTTCCATTTTTTTCTGCCCATAAGTATAACTGGTCAGTTCATCAATCTCCCGGCTCTCTGACGCCTTTTCTTCTCTCATAAATGCTTCAAAGGCATTTTCCCGCAGTTTCTCCTGTATCTTTCTCTCTTGAATGGATAGCTGTAGTTTCTGCCTCTCCTGCTCCGCCTTCTGTTCTGCCCTCTGAATCTCTATTCTCTGAAGAGCCATAAAATCATCCATACGCAGAATCGCTTCTTTATTCTCCCGGATTTTCCTGATACAGAGTGTATCCTGCAACGATCCTCTTGCTGCTTCCTCATAGCCTGTTTTACGATCCTGGAGACAGCTCAGTTTCTCCTCTTCCTCCATTAACCGTACCATAGCCATTCCGAAATCCATTCTGGCCTGCTCTTCCAGCTTTTCTTTTATATTCAGGATATTCTGCATCCGATATACAAATCTGGACATCTATCGTCTACCCTTCATACAGTGCCTGCAACATCTGCACCGTATCTTCAAAAGTAATTTTTTCATCTACTTCCTGCATCAGGAATGCATTGGTAGCATCTATCTTTTCGATAGCATAATCAATATTTGCATTACTGCCTTTCTTATAGGCACCGATATTGATCAAATCTTCTGCTTCATTATAGGTAGCCAGTACATTTTTCAGCTTTCCGGCTGCCTTTTTATGCTCTTTGTCAGCGATCTGTGCCATACATCTGGAAATACTCTGTAAAATATCCACTGCCGGATAATGATTTCGATGCGCCAGCTTTCGATTCAGCATAATATGGCCATCCAGAATACTTCTCGCCGTATCCGTGATCGGTTCATTAAAGTCATCGCCGTCCACCAGGACTGTATACAACCCGGTAATTGAACCGTTTGCATCTCTTCCTGCCCGCTCTAAAAGCTTAGGCAATTCAGAATAAACACTGGGGGGATATCCCCGGGTCACAGGCGGTTCACCAGTTGCCAATCCGATTTCTCTCTGTGCCATACAGAAACGAGTCAGAGAATCCATCATCAAAAGTACATCCCTGCCCTGATCTCTGAAATATTCCGCTATGGCAGTAGCCGTTTTGGCTGCCTTATTTCGCTCCAGTGCGGGTCTGTCCGAAGTAGAAACCACTACTACGGAACGGCGCATACCTTCTTCTCCCAAATCTCGCTCTATAAATTCTCTAACTTCCCTGCCACGCTCTCCAATCAATGCAATCACATTGACCTCAGCCTTTGTATTTCTGGCAAACATTCCCATCAGTGTAGATTTTCCCACACCCGATCCTGCAAAAATGCCGATCCTTTGCCCTTTTCCTACTGTGATCAGCCCATCTACGGACTTGACTCCAAGAGGAAGCGGCGCATCTATGATCTGACGTTCCATAGGATTGGGAGGAGGTGCTTCCACTGAATAGACCGGAGCATCTACAGGTACCTGAAAATCCCCCGCAGCCGGTCTTCCAAGGCCATCCAGCATTTTACCTAACAGGAAATCTCCCACCGATACATGCAAAGATTCCCCGGTATTCTCCACCAGATTGCCGATACCGATACCTTCTGTATTCTCATAAGGCATAAGCAATGTCCTGCCATCCCTGAACCCAACTACTTCAGCCATAATTCCCGGCCCGTTGTCTCCTTCGGGATGAATATAACAAATATCCGCCAGTCTCGCATCCGGTCCAGCGGACTCAATCGTAAGGCCCACTACATTCAATACCTTACCCAACTTTTTATAATAATTTTTTTCCTTTGCCTTTTCATATCTGGATAAATCTGTCATGCCTGTTCTGCGCCTTCATAGGAAAGAAGACGAAGCTCCCTCTGAAGCGCTGCCAACTGTACATCCAAACTGCAGTCATAGATGCCGCCATCCGCTTCTATCATACATTCATTCTTTTTCATTGTAACATCTTCCACTACTTCCAATGCAGCATTTTTGTTACCCAAACTCTCCAGAAGAACCTTTTTCTGCATACTGACAAACGGGTAATCCTCTGTACTGACACGTACGATATAACTGCCGCTGCTCTCTACCTTTTCCATGCAGCTTTCCAGAAGCTGCAATACAAGATTTCTGTATTCACTCAAATCCACCCGGAAAATATGCTCATAAATACCAGTCAGTTCTCTGATAAACGCCGGTTCCAATTCTCTTATTTTATCATGGTAGGCCTCTTCCAACTGACGCTTCGCATCCGCAATCTCTGCCTCCGCTCTGGCCATGCCCTCCTGATAGCCCTGTTCTCTTCCTGCATTTTGTCCATCTTCAATCGCCTGGGATCTGGCGGCTTCTATCTGTGCCTGAGCCTCTTCCTGCATCTGACGGATCTCTTCCTGTGCCTGTGCTATCAGCTCCTCCGGGCTCGGACCATCATATACCGGCTCCGGGGGATCTGCCTTAATGACTGTACCTTCACTGTCAGAATCTACATCTTCCAACATTTCAGCCTGCAAACCACTCTGAAACCCTTCCTGGCCATTACCGGCACCTCCGATCATCCCCTGGTCTCTGAGTCGCTTCTCTACCAACTCATTGCTGTCGATGACTCTCGCTTCTTCCGGCTGTACCATCACCCAGTTCCACTTTAACAGGTTACTAGATAACAATTTCGTCCCCTCCGCCTCTGGAAATAACGATTTCCGAATTGTCTTCCAGTTTTCTGATTACATTTACAATCTTCTGCTGTGCCTCTTCCACATCCTTCATACGAACCGGTCCCATAAATTCCATATCTTCCTTGATCATAGCAGCCAGACGTTTTGAAAGGTTTTTGAAGATAGCCCCCTGGACATTTTCATTGGAGCCCTTCAAAGCAATCGACAAGTCTGCATTTTCCACATCCCGAAGCACTCTCTGGATCGCTCTGTCATCCAGAAGTAGAATATCTTCAAATACAAACATTTTCTTCCTGATCTCATCTGCAAGTTCAGGTTCTTCTACTTCCAATGTCTCCATAATATGTTTTTCAGTACCACGGTCAACAGAGTTCAAGATTTCCACTACTGCATCCACGCCACCAATAATTGTATAATCCTGATTTACAAGAGAAGACAGCTTGGATTCCAATACCTTTTCTACCTCCTTGATAACATCGGGACTCGTCCTGTCCATCATGGCAATACGTTTTGCCACATCAGACTGCCGCTCCGGCGGCAGCGCAGACAATATCATAGACGACTGTGCTGGTGACAGATAAGACATAATAAGCGCAATCGTCTGCGGATGTTCATCCTGGATAAAGTTAAGAAGCTGTGAAGCATCTGTTTTCCTGACAAACTCGAAAGGTTTTACCTGCAAAGATGCTGTCAGCTTGCCAATGACATCCTTTGCCTTTTCCTCCCCAAGTGCCTTTTCCAGAAGTTCTTTTGCATAGCCGATACCGCCTTCTGCAATATACTGCTGCGCCAGACACACCTGGTAAAACTCCTCCATAATATCTTCTTTTAATTGAGGCGTAATACTTCTCGTATTCGCAATCTCCAGTGTCAGCTCTTCGATCTCCTCCTCTTTCAAATGCTTGAAAATGGAGGATGACTTTTCCGGGCCCAAAGTAATCAGCAGCACCGCTGCTTTTTGTAAGCCGGACAATCCGCTGTCCGCCATATGTATTACCCCCAATCCTCATTCAACCAGTTGCGGAGCAGATTCGCCACCGCTTCCGGATTATCGTCCACAAATTTTTCTATCATTCTGCGGGTATCTGACATATCTTCCAGAACTACATTGCCCAAATCTCCTTCAGACGGTGTAGACTGAAGCAAATCTTCCACCGAAAGCTCCTCTTCCTGTTCCACAGGTTTTTCGCTCCGCATACTTCTGAACACAACAAAACCAAGCAACCCCAGAATGATGAGAATCAACACTACCTGAATAATATCTGTTGCTCCGATATTCATGCCTTCCTTATCAATGAACAACGGCTCTTCATAAGCAACCATGGCAATATTTTCTGAAGCTATTCCAGTTGCCTTGGATACCATATTAATAATATTTTCATCTACAGGCTGTGAGACTCTCTCTCCATTGGCCGCTTTGTATTCTTCCCAGCTTATACCATCCAGCAGTCCCTGGCTCCTGATATCTTCTTCCCGCTGTACATTATATGTAACTGCCGCCACAGATATGGATGACTGTTCATAATCAATCAATCCGGGAGGAATGCTCTGGGACATTACCCGTTCATTGGGCAGATAAGTTCTCCGTTCCTCAGATGTAGTAGAGCTGGAACTATCACTGTCCTGCATCTCATAGGTAGTTTCTTCCCCATTAGAATCCGTCCCGGGAACGCCGCCGGAGCTGTTCGTATTCTCCGAGCTGAAAACATCCTCACTGCTGAGAACGCCCTGTGCCTGCCCGTCTGCCGGCGTATAATTATGCTCTGTCACTTCGGTAGAAGAAAAATCAAGGGATAAATTGCTGGCCACTTCAATATTGTCATATTGATTTGTCCCCAGAAGTACCCGCTTCACTTCATTGCGTACAAGCCGCTCCGCCTGCTGCTTTACAGAAAGCTGGTTGCTGGCACTCCCTGCCATGGAAGCCGAATCTTCGCCGGAAAACAAAAGATTCCCCTGACTATCTAATATCGTAATGTTACTTGCATTTTCATTTCCAAGCGCTGTCTTTACAAACTGCGCCATAGCCGCTGCATTTTCCTGCGTAAATTCCCCATCCAGTTCCAGAATAATGCTGGCAAAAGATTCTTCATTCTGAGAGAGCAGTGTACCGTCATTTTCTGGCAGAGAAAGCTGTACATCTGCCCTTTTGACTGCTTCAAACCGGAGCAAATCCTCTTCCATCTGGCTTTGCAAATACAGTTTATACCGCTTCTGCTTATCTGATTCGGTGGTGGAAAATCCTCCATCCGTCACATTATCAATCCCATAGGCAGCAGCCGGAATATTATTCGCTCCCAGCAGCAGGTTGGCATCCGATATCTGGTCTTTCAGTACCTTGATCTGATAACCGTCGTCAGACACTACGTATGTAATCCCTGATCCATTGAGAAGTTCCGTAATCTGGGATGCTTCTTTCGTACTTTCACAATTTGCCAGCAGTTCATACTGAGGCCTTGTAAGCACTGTTACAAGAATCGCCAGAGCAATAACCACACCTGCTGTAATACATATAATAATTGTCTTCTGTTTAGAAGTAAATCTGTTCCACCATTCCAGCAATCTCGCCGGAATCGCCCTTAACCTTTCAGTCATTTCTCATTACTCCCATTTTACGTCAAATCTGCATCTGCATTATTTCTTTGTAGGCATCCAGAAATTTATCTCTTACCGCCACTGTATATTGCAGTGCTTCCGATGCTTTTTGCATTGCAATTGAAAGGTCATGGGTATTCTTTGTTTCTCCAAGAGCCAGTTTCAGCTCCTCATTTTCCATATCGGAGATATAGCTGTTGGTAGTATGTATATTATCAATAGCAGTATGCAGCATGGTGCTGAATATGTCCTGTCCTTCCTTTGCCGCCTCTGCATTTTTCATTGCTCCGGTCTGCTTAACAGCTTCTCTGACAGCACCTGAGCTCACATGATAGAGTGATGCGATATCCATTTTATTTTATTCTCCTCTTATTCCTTCTTAAGGGCCTGTATATTTATCTACTGTCCCATTTCAAGACCCTTTAACGCAATCGCCTTACTTGCATTAAATGCAGTCGCATTTGCTTCATAAGAACGGCTCGCATCAATCAAGTTTGTCATCTCCGTTACAATATTGACATTCGGATACAGCACATAACCATTCTCATCTGCATCTGGATGTGCCGGATCATAGACCATTTTCATATCTGTCCAGGAATCTTCCTGTACCTGGCTGACCTTTACCCCTTTACCGGAATAATTATCTCTGGCTGCATTGAGCACATGACTAAACGGCGTCTGAGACTCCTTCTCCGCAAAGGTGACTACTTTACGACGGTAAGGTGTTCCGTCCTCTGTCCTTGTCGTATTGGCGTTTGCCACATTTTGAGAAATAATATCCATACGGAAACGTTCTGCCGTCATTCCTGAGGCATTGATGTCAAAAGACGAAAAAAGGCTCATGTTTTATATTTCCCTCCCTCAATGTACTGTTTATCGTGTTATCTCATCACAAGCTTCAAATTTGAGAACTCCTGGTTCACGCTTGCCATAAGCGCGTTGTATTTTAACTGATTAGAAGCCAGCATTACATTTTCCGTATCAATATCTACGTTATTTCTATCAGTACGATAGGAAAAATTTGCATGATCCGTATAGGTACGAGGCTTTAACTCATTGACTCTCAGATTCGCCACTTTCGCGTCCACGGACATATACCTGGAACCACCAAGCGCCTGCCGCAGCTCATTTTCAAAGCTGACATCCTGCCTTTTATACCCTGGTGTATCCACATTTGCAATATTATTAGAAATTACTTCATTTCTGATCCATGCAGCATCCAATGCCTTATCCAACATATTCACATAATTAAATACATTTGATTGAATCATCCTCTATTCCTCCATTCAGAAGGCCCACTTCTCCATCAGACCATTCCATTATTAATTATACAGCTTTTTTTCAAAAACACAAGGCTTACATCATGCAAAAATGCAAAAAGGAACTTATTTCCTGCCCCTAAGTCCCTTTAGCTGTTCAGGTTCATCCTGCGTTCATTTATTTCGTATCATTTCGATAAACACTGTCTTTTTCCTGCTTCTGCTGTTTCAGCTTTTCCACTTCTTCAAACACTACATCATTCAACACTTTGATGTAAGTTCCCTTCATGCCTGAAGAACGGGATTCGATGACACCTGCACTTTCAAATTTCCGTAATGCATTGACAATAACAGAACGGGTAATTCCTACGCGATCCGCAATCTTGCTCGCTACGAGAATACCCTCTTCTCCATCCAGCTCATCAAATATATGGGTAATCGCTTCCATCTCAGAAAAAGAAAGGGTACTGATCGCCGATTTGACAACAGACATTTTCCTCACTTCTTCTGCGCTCTCCTCATTGACTGCCCGCAGCATCTCCAGGCTCACTACTGTCGTGCCATATTCGCAGAGAATGATATCGTCAATCTCATAGGGCGCATCGCACTTATAAATGAAAAGTGTCCCCAACCTTTCACCAGCAATATCAATGGGAGAAATAATCGCCTGGAACTTCCTGGTATCCGTCTTTTCAAAACCCAACGTCTGCAGATTTACATTCTCTTTTGTAGAAAGAACACCCAACATCCTTTCATTTAACATCGGATCAATATGGCCTCCTACGTTGCCATTGATCAGTTCCTCTATCTCTTCGATTCCATCCAGCGTTCCGATTCCAAGCACTTTTCCTTTTCTGCTGATAACAAGCACATTGGAATCCAGAATTTCCTTCATGACATTACAGATATCGTTAAATACGACTTTGCTTGTATTATTGTTGTGCAAGAGCATTCCAATTTTTCTCGTCTTGTCCAACAACTGTATACTGCTCATAAAAGCCTCCTTACTAACAATGTATACCGATACACAGTCCTGCAAAATCGTCCTAATAAGACATACATAATACACGACCTGACACAGTCATATTATAATACAATATCTAGTATTAATCAATGCTTTTCTTTCAAAATATGGCAAAATAAGACAAATTGTCTATTTATTTCCAAAATTTATGAAGTTTTTATTTTTTCCATGACATTTCCACAGGATTCCCCTGTACAGACAAGTTTATTTCCCTTTTCTACCGTATAGGAACCGCACTTATCACATCTGACGGAAGAAGGCCTCTGCCATACCATAAAGTCGCACTCAGGATACCCCATACAGCCATAGTATTTTCTGCCTTTTTTTGTCTTTTTCAGCACGATATCTCTGCCGCATTTCGGACAAGCAATACCGATTTTCTCAAAATAAGGTTTGGTACTTCTGCAATCCGGGAATCCGGGACAGGCCAGAAATCTGCCATGCGGACCATATTTCACCACCATCTGCCTGCCGCACAGATCACAGGTCTCATCGGAAAGTTCCTCCGCGATCTGGACATGGGCCAGTTCCTGCTCAGCCCGGCTCACTGCTTCTTCCAAATCGGGATAAAAATTGGCCACTACCGTTTTCCAGGATACGGACCCCTCTTCCACTTTATCCAAAAGCCCTTCCAGATTGGCCGTAAAACTCACATCCACAATACTGGGAAACGCTTTTTTCATCATTCCGTTCACGACTTCTCCCAGTTCTGTCACATATAGATTTCTATTCTCTTTTGTCACATACCTTCTGGCAAGTATTGTTGTGATTGTAGGAGCATAGGTACTGGGTCTGCCAATGCCAAGTTCTTCCAGTGCCCTCACAAGACTGGCTTCTGTATAGTGAGCAGGCGGCTGGGTAAAATGTTGCTTGGAATCAAATTCCGCAAAAGATAATACAGACTGCTTATCGATACCTTTGACAAGCATATTGTTTTCCTGCTTTTCTTCATCGGCCCCTGTGTATACACTCATAAAACCGTCAAATATTACTCTGGAAGCCGATACAGTAAAGCAATGTTTTCCTGCGCCAATCCTGACAGAAGTTGTCTCATGTCTGGCAACAGACATCTGACTGGCCGTGAACCTCTTCCAGATCAACTGATAAAGTCTGAACTGATCTCTGCTCAAAGACTCTTTTAACGAGTATGGGGTACGGCTGATGTCAGTAGGACGGATAGCCTCATGAGCATCCTGTATTTTCTGTCCGTTCTTTTTTTCTCCGGCTGCTACAGCCACGTATTCACTGCCGTATTTGTCCGTTATATACTCTTTTGCCATGCGTACTGCTTCGTCTGATACCCTCGTAGAATCGGTACGCAAATAAGAGATAACCCCCACCGTACCGTTTCCTTTGATGTCGATACCTTCATAGAGCTGTTGTGCCAGACGCATCGTTTTCTGTGTGGAAAAATTCAGCGCTTTGCTGGCTTCCTGCTGCAAAGTGGATGTGGTAAAAGGCAATGGTGCCTTTTTGGTCCTCTCTCCTTTTTTCACTTCATCCACCTGATAGCTAGCCCCTTCCAGATCATACAAAATCTGATCCAGCTCCTCTTTGGAAGAAATCGTCTTTTTCCCTTCTTCCGTGCCATAATATTTCGCAATAAGAGGTTTCTTCTCCCCGGCCACGGCAAGCTTCACATCCAGACTCCAGTATTCTTCCGGGATAAAGGCATTGATTTCATCTTCTCTGTCGCAGATGATACGCAATGCCACAGACTGTACCCGACCGGCGCTCAACCCTCTTTTGATCTTTTCCCACAGAAGCGGTGAAATCCGATAGCCCACCATACGATCTAACATTCTCCGGGCCTGCTGGGCATCCACCAGATCCGTATTGATCTCACGGGCGTTCTTCAGAGATTCTTTGATTGCATTTTTCGTAATTTCATTGAATGTAATACGATATACCTTTTTTCCCTCCAGCTTTAAAGCATGAAGCAAATGCCAGGAAATCGCTTCCCCCTCCCGGTCAGGGTCAGTGGCAAGATAGACTTTCTCCGCCTTTTTCACCTCTTTGCGCAGCTTTGCCAGAATATCGCCTTTTCCTCTGATCGTAATATATTTCGGTTCATAATTGTGTTCTACATCGATTCCAAGCTGACTTTTAGGTAAATCTCTAACATGTCCATTGCTGGCTGCCACTTCATAATTTGCACCAAGAAATTTCTTTATCGTCTTGACTTTAGCCGGTGATTCCACAATTACAAGATACTTCGCCATCGTCTACACCCCTTTTTCAATCGAAATTATACTCTCTTTTTTTTAAATTGCAATGGATTTTTTATGATCTGTGCTTCTTCCCATCAAAAATCCCGGTATATTTTCTTTTCATATCTGTTTCCCTGTACCGGAAAAATCATTCCCTTCAGCACGAAACTCATCATCATATCCATTACTTCCGGCAATTCCATATCGTTTCCATCCTCACAGCTCTTTATCCTTTCATACAGCTCCTGTAAGGATATGGGGCGTGATCCCATTATATTCCAGATCATCTTTTCTTTTCGATTCAACTTTTCAAAAAATTTTTTATGATCTTCTTCAGTTCTCTTTCCTGTTTTTTCCTGCTTCAAGGTTATCTCTGAAAAATCCCTGCCTTTTTCCCGGAGCATCTCCAGGATATCGGAAGGTTCCAGAGCAATCCCCGCTCCCTGCCGAATGAGCCGGTTACATCCGCAGCTCATGACATCTGTCGTCCGTCCTGGCAGGGCATATACATCCTTTCCCTGCTCCAGTGCAAAATCAACTGTAATCAGACTGCCGCTCCTTTCTTTTGCCTCAATCACCAGGACGATATCGGAAAGAGCGCTGATAAGTCGGTTCCTGGAAGGAAAATGTCCCGGCAGGGGCGGTGTGCCGGCGCAATGTTCGGAAAGAATACCTCCTCTTTCCAGAAGCATCTCATACAGATCTCGATTTTGACCCGGATAACATATATCCGTTCCGCAGCCCAACACACCGAAACTTTTTCCGCCAGCCCTCAGCGCCGCCCGTTGTGCAACGCCGTCTATCCCAAGGGCCATACCGCTTACAATCTGTACTCCGGCCCGGGCAAGTGCCCCGGCAAACCACTCTGCCATCTCTTTTCCATATCCGCTGCACTTTCTGGCGCCGACAATAGCAACCGCAGGGATATTTTCTGCCGGCAGGCATCCTCTGTAATACAGCTTTCCTGGATGGTGACTGATCCTTTGCAGTGCTTCCGGATAGAGGCTGTCCCCTTTACACACACATTTTTCTTTCACAGCTCTTCTCTCTCCTGTCATACATCCCCGACTCCTCTCTGCCAGTAGGAAGCGGCCCCTGTCCTATAATAGATCGCCTCATTCATATGACCTGCACCGATCTTCTCTTCCCCTGCCAGATCTGCTATCGTCCTTGCTGTACGCAGTATCTTATGATAAGCTCGAAAACTGAGAGAAAAGGCCTTCACTGCCTGCTGTAACTGTTTATTCGCTTCCCTGTCCGGTATGCAAAACCGCTGCGTTTCTACGCCGTTCATTTCTCCATTGAAGCGTATTCCCGTCTGTCCGAACCGCTTCTGTGCCATCCGGCGTGCTCTCATGATCCGTTCCCGGATCAGAGCGCTGCTCTCTCCTCGTTTCTTTTCTCCGCTTATGTCCATGGCAGGTACTTCCACGCACAAATCTATCCTGTCCAGAATCGGACCGGAAATACGTCCCACATATTTACGAATGTCATTTTCACTGCAAACACACCTTCTCTCGTCTGGATAGTGACCACAGGGACAGGGATTCATAGCGCCTATCAACATAAAATCCGAAGGATATTCGATCGTTCCATAAGTTCTGGCAATCTGCACCCTCTTATCTTCCAGCGGCTGCCGGAGCATATCCAGCACGTTTCTGTTGAATTCCGGCAGTTCATCCAGAAACAACACACCACGGTGGGCAAGGCTGACTGCTCCTGGCATAGGTACTCTGCCGCCACCTATAAGAGAAGCGCCCGTGGCCGTATGATGGGGCGCCAGAAAAGGCCTCTTTTCCAGTATGTGTCCTTCCTTCAACCTGCCGCATACACTGTAAATGGCAGATACTTCCAGACTTTCTTCTTCCGAAAGTGAAGGCAGTATGGACGGCAGTCTCCTGGCGATCATCGTTTTGCCACTGCCCGGAGGACCAATGAGCAGCATATGGTGAAATCCTGCTGCCGCGATCTCTGCCGCCCGTTTCACGGTCTCCTGTCCTGCTATTTCTGAGAAATCCGCCTCCGTCTTCCCACCTTCGTCTCTCTTCCTCCCCTTTGCCAGTTCCAGCCCTGCCTCCTCAGGACTCTTTTGCAGTGCCAGAATGACCTGGGAAATATGAGTAGCCCCATATACTTTTATGGCACTGATCACTGCCGCTTCCCCGCTGTTCTCTTTTGGGACGATACATGCCGGTACACCGGTCTCTGCGGCCGTTTTTACAACAGGCAATATCCCCTTTACTCCTTTTAGCTCTCCGTTCAGGCCCAGTTCTCCTGCAAACAGAATCCCTTCTGTCCATTCTGTTTTCAATACCCCCATGGAAACCAACAGTCCTATCGCAGCGGGGAGATCAAAAGCTGTTCCACTCTTATGCCTGTCTGCAGGAGACAGGTTAATTGTGATTCTGGCAGGTGGTATCTTAATTCCTGTATTTTTCAAAGCTACCCGGATCCTCTGCTTTGCTTCCCCCGCCTCCCGGCTCAGGCACCCGATCATTTCCATACAGGGAAGTCCTTGTGCCACGTCCACCTCCACTTGCACAAGGTAACTGTCGATGCCATAAAAAGCACCCGATAATATCGTACTGAACATATTCTCTCCTTTGCCTTTTTATTCGAATCCAACGGAAAATATGCGGCGACCGCCGCGAATGTTAAAATAACGGCTGCTAAATACACAGCCTAAAGAAATAAACAGAATATAAATAAGAAATAAAAGATGTAATATATAACTATCAGGAAACAGATACAGGCCTGCTGTCCTTTCATCTGTCTCCCGCATTTCTATTATAGTAAAAAGCGCTTCGGTTTACAAGTTAAATATTGTGATTTCTTTGTGCATACCACATAACTGTCTCCTGTACTATTTTTCCTTCTCCGAAAAGCTTCTTCACCGCTCCATCCATTGTAATCATACCAGACACCTCTCCCCTTTCCATAACAGCTGGAATATGCGAAGTCTTTCCTTCCCGGATAAGTGTCCTGATCTCGCTTGTTACCTGCATCACTTCAAAAGCAGAGACCCTGTTTTTATTCCTTTCGTTCGGAAGAAGCTGCTGGGAAACAACTCCCTGCAACACATTTGCAAGCCTCAGACGAATCTGCTGCTGTCGATAAGTGGGAAATAAGTCAATCATCCTCTCTATAGCCGTTACTGTTCCCTGCACAGGCATAGAAACCAATACAAGATGACCCGTCTCCGCCGCTGTGATAACTTCACCGATCGTCTCCAGATCCCGCATCTCTCCCACAAAAATCACATCAGGATCTTCCCGCAATACTGCTTCCAGCGCCGCCGGATAACTTCTGCTGTCTGCTCCGATCTCCCTCTGTTCCACAATGGACTGTTTATGCTCATGCAAATATTCCACAGGGCTCTCCAGCGTAATAATATGACTCTCCCGCATACTGTTGATCTTATCCAGCAACACTGCCAGCGTAGCCGATTTGCCGCTGCCACTTAGTCCTGTCACAATGATCAGCCCTGTCTCTTTCTGGTACCACTCCATAACAGAGTCAGGAATCCCCAACTCCTCCGCCTTCGGTATCTGGACTCCCATCAGACGAAATGCAAGCGCCACACAGCCTCTCTGCCTGTAAGCACTGACCCGGAATCTTCCGAGCTCTCTGTCCGTAATAGAACAATCATATTCTCCCTGCTTTTCAAATTGCTCCCTCTGCGTTTCCGTCATGATGGAAATCAGCATCTCCAGTGTATCTTCCGGCATAAATTTCGGATAAGACAATGAGACCAATTTCCCGTTTACCCGCATTTTAGGAGATGCCCCAACCGTTATATGCAGGTCAGAAGCTCCCGCTCGCATCGCCTCAGACAGTATTTCTTCTAAAATTAAAGTCATCCTGCTCTCCTTTTCAGGCTTTCCGTCGACTCTTACACTTCGGAAACCTATTTCACCGAAACACGCACTTCAAAATTATTTCGTTGCCTCTTCCAGCAGATACCGGACCCCATCCCAGTCAATCACAGGCAGCATCTTCTGCACAGAAGAAGAAGTCTTTTTACTTTTGATACTGATTTTTATCATATTGATCAGGATGGAGCAAACAGCAGCCAAAACACCAACACCAATGGAAATAACAGCGCCTATTCTGGCGATATCATCCGACTCAATCAGATAGAATACATAAAAAAATACAGCCATAAATATGCCAAGAATCATCCATACTCTTGCCGTATTGAACATCGTTTTTTTCATACCGGAAATTCCCCAGGACTGCGGTTTATGGCAATGAGGACATTCATCTTTGAAATCAGAGGCAATGATTTCTTTTTCCACAGCATCTTTATGTACTTCCTGAATCCGTTTTACCAGATTTTTATGTGCCTTTTGCTTCAGTTTTTCGTCCTGGGCCTGGGTCAACACGTTGTAATTGGAACTCATCGTCACTTCCATTCCAGCGATCTTAGCCAGCATCAATCCGCTCTCCTGCATACATTGCTCACACCGGAAAGAATACGGCACCTTTGTCTGCTCTGTCCTTCTGTGACGGTAATATGTTGACATAGTAAATCAATCCCCCTTTTTCTTCCGTTGACAGTATATTTGCCTTTATACAAAAATAGCATAAATCTCATCCTATTTCAAGGAAACCATCCTACCTGGCTAAATAAAATTTTCTCTGTCAGTCAGGACTTTCCATCCCTGCCCTCAGCTTCTGAAGCGCCCGCTTTTCAATTCGGGATACATAGCTTCTCGATATACCAAGCATGTTGCCGATCTCCCTCTGGGTCACTTCTTCGCCACAGCCGATCAAAACAGGATAGACCTTACCTTCCGCCGTCTCCTTTTCCTCCTGCCGAAGAATACCGTAGCGCATGCAGACGATTTCCCGCTCCCGCTCATCCAGCTTCGTATACAATAATTCTCCCAGTCTCTTTGTATTACGTTCCAGCTCCATCCGTTCCAGAATATCAGTCTGTTCATTTTCTATAATATCCAAGAGACTGATTTCGTTGCCTTCTTTGTCCGTTCCGATCGGTTCATACAGGGAAACCTCTTTTGATTTTTTCTTCCTTCCCCGGATCATCATAAGCAGTTCATTTTCAATGCATTTGCTGGCATAACTGGAAAGCCTTATTTTCTTCGATACATCGAATGTATTGACTGCCTTAATCAGTCCTATTGTTCCTATGGAAATCAGGTCCTCCATATCTTCATCCAGATTTTGATATTTTTTGGCAATATGGGCCACAAGACGCAGATTTCTCTCTATCAGTAATGTCCTCGCCTCCCTGGCTCTCTCACTGCCTTCCTCCTGCATGCTTTGGATGCAACAGGCTTCCTCCTCTGCGGATAAAGGTTGCTGAAAGGTTTTCAAAAGGAGCCCCCAAAATCAATTTACTAACATTCTATGAAGGGTGCTTCTTTAAAGTGCCTTTCCAAGAATCATTAGCGCGAAGCAAAGCGAATGCGCAACACCTGGACTCTAGCGCTGTCATAGACGCCCATCCGGGCGGTAATATATCTGGTGTTATGTTATATTCACTGTGGGTATCCCCGGTGAACGAGAGTATCATGCCAGCAGGAAATCTGCCATTACATAATTACTCACATCAATCCCTCTGTCTGTAAGCCTGAGCCGGTCACCGTTTTCTTCCAAAAGTCCCAGGGCTCTATGTCTTTGTATGACCTCTCCATATATTTTTTCCATGGAACAGCCAAAAGTTTTCGCAAATTTCTCCCCGGACACTCCTTCCATCATCCGAAGTCCCAGATACATCATCTCTTCCATCTGCTCTTCTACCGACAGTGTATGAACATTTTCTTTTTTCTCTCCGGCAGGCAGACTGTAATAGTCCGAAAACGTCCTCACATTGGACCATCTCACATTTTCTACCATGGAAGAAGCCCCCAGACCAAATCCCACATAGTTTTCTCTTGTCCAATAGACACAGTTGTGAACACATGCTTTCTCTTTCCTGGCATAATTGGAAATTTCATAACGTGTATATCCCCGCTCCGCCAGAAAACGCTTTGTCTCCTCATACATGGCCCGGTCTGTCTCTTCATCCGGCAGTTCTTTCCAGTTCTCTGCTGTCCCGGCAATACTGTCGGCCATCTTTTTCGAAACACTCTCCTGTCCACTGTCGTAAATTTCATAAAAAGGAGTACCTTTTTCGATGATCAGACTGTACGCAGAAATATGCTCCGGCTGCAGGGCACTCACTTTTTCCAGCGTTCTTTTATAGGAAGCATACGTCTGTCCCGGCAGGGCACTCATAATATCTACATTGAGATTGGAAAAACCAGCTCCTCTGCACAGCTCATAGCTCTCCAGAAAGGTTTCCCACGTATGGATACGGCCAAGAAGGGAAAGCTGCTCATTGTCTGCAGACTGAAGGCCAAGACTCAACCGGTTCACTCCCATCTCCCGATATGCCGCCAGCTTTTCTGCAGTGACGGTACCTGGGTTCATTTCCACTGTAATTTCCGCATCGCCATGTATTTTATAATAAGTATGGAGACAGGACATTATTTTTTCCATCTGTTTCCCGGAAAGAAGAGACGGCGTCCCTCCGCCGAGGAATACCGTCACAACTTCATACTGTCTGTAGTGGAGAGCTTCATTGCGAATCTCCTCACAGAGCTTTTTGATATAAAAATCCCATTCTTCTTCCGCACCGGCCCGGGACAGGAAATCACAATACCGGCATTTTCGCAGACAAAAGGGAAAATGGACATAGACACTCAGATTTCTCATCTTATTTATCATCCAGCTTCAATACACTCATAAACGCCTTCTGTGGAACCTCCACATTCCCGATCTGACGCATCCGTTTTTTGCCTTCCTTCTGCTTTTCCAGCAGCTTTTTCTTACGGGTAATATCCCCGCCATAGCACTTGGCGAGAACATCTTTTCGCATGGCCTTCACAGTCTCTCTGGCAATGATCTTGCCGCCTACCGCCGCCTGTATCGGTATTTCAAACAAGTGCCTTGGAATTTCTTCTTTCAGTTTTTCGCACATTTTTCTGCCTCGCTCGTAGGCGCTCTCACTGTGTACGATAAAAGAAAGGGCATCCACTTCCTCTCTGTTGATCAGAATATCCAGCTTCACCATCTCCGAACGCTCGTAGCCTTTCAGTTCATAATCGAAGGAGGCATATCCTCTGGAACGGGACTTCAATGCGTCGAAAAAATCATAAATAATTTCATTCAATGGCAGTTCATAGCGCAGCAACGCCCGTGTCTCTTCCATATATTCCATGCTGTTATAACGGCCCCTGCGCTCCTGGCACAGTTCCATAATCGCCCCTACGAACTCCTTTGTCACCATAATTTCCGCATCTACGACAGGCTCTTCCATATAGTCGATCTCTGTAGGATCCGGCAGATTAGAAGGATTCGTCAGTTCTATCATCTCTCCGTTTGTCTTGTATACCCGATAGATAACACTTGGTGCCGTTGTAACCAAGTCCAGATTGTATTCTCTCTCCAGACGCTCCTGGATAATCTCCAGATGGAGCAACCCGAGGAAACCACAGCGAAAACCAAACCCAAGGGCTATGGAAGTCTCCGGCTCATAGCGGAGGGAAGCATCGTTTAACTGCAACTTTTCTAGGGCATCCCGAAGATCGGGATATTTTGCTCCGTCAGCAGGATACATACCGCAATATACCATGGGTGTCACTTCTTTGTATCCCGGTAAAGGCGTCTGGCACGGATTGGCGGCATCTGTTACCGTATCTCCCACCATCGTATCTTTTACATTTTTAATGGAAGCCGTAATATAGCCCACCATACCGGCGCTCAGGCTGTCACAGGGTATGAACTGCCCTGCTCCGAAGTATCCCACTTCCACCACTTCCGCCTGTGCTCCTGTAGCCATCATCCTGATTACTCTGCCCTTTTCCACAGTACCGTCCATCATTCTGCAGAAAATAATAACACCCTTATAAGAATCGTAGAGAGAATCGAAAATCAGTGCCGATAAAGGTGCCTGTGGATCTCCTTTTGGAGCCGGAATTTTCGTTACGATATGCTCTAATACTTCCTCAATACCAATCCCGTTTTTGGCAGAAATAAGAGGCGCATCCTGCGCTTCCAGACCGATCACATCCTCGATCTCATCCATGACTCTCTGTGGTTCTGCGCTTGGCAGGTCGATTTTATTGATGACCGGAAATACGTCCAGGTCGTGATCCAGCGCCAGATAGACATTCGCCAACGTCTGTGCTTCAATCCCCTGCGCCGCATCTACCACAAGTACCGCACCGTCACAGGCGGCAAGGCTCCGGCTCACTTCATAATTGAAGTCCACGTGTCCGGGTGTATCGATCAGGTTCAGGATATACTCTTCTCCGTCCTTTGCCTTATACACGATACGTACTGCCTGAGACTTGATCGTAATACCCCGTTCCCGTTCCAGTTCCATATTGTCCAACACCTGAGACTGCATCTCCCGCTCCGTGAGAAGCCCCGTCTTTTCGATTATCCTGTCCGCCAGTGTGGATTTACCGTGATCTATATGTGCTATAATGCAAAAATTTCTGATTTTGCTCTGATCTTCATATGTCATTTCGTTCTCCATCCTTAAGTAGTTACCTTCGTTCCCTACTCTCACGTCAGCAGTGCTGAACCGGGAAACCGGACCTCAGGGCTCCTCCCGCCAGCGGGCCCTTCCTCAGGTCTTTTACTTCCTTGCAGGCTCCCTCTCAGAGACCTCAGGGCTCCTCCCGCCAGCGGGCCCCTCCTCAGGTCTTTTACTTCCTTGCAGGCTCCCTCTCAGAGACCTCAGGGCTCCTCCCGCCAGCGGGCCCCTCCTCAGGTCAAGATTCGCAATACTCGTTCAAGAGCTGCGCTCTTTCACTCACGGGCTTCGCCCTATCAAAACAATATCTGCCGATTTTGACTGTAAGCAGTCAAATCGTCATCTATTGTTTTGGCACTGCTCATTGCTTTCGCGCATATTATATCAGCTTCTTATTCGCAATGCAATATGGCATCTGCTTCGATTCTAACCTGGTGCCGAATTCGATTCTTCTCCGGTGAGGACAAGAGAAAGGATATGTGCCAACGGGTCACAGGCATTCATGATTTCTTCCACAGTATTGGTCTGGGCGCCCAGTTCTATCAGCAATGTCTTACCGCGATAATGCATATTGTACCGATATCCTTTCAGGTAGATTTTCCTTGTAATACCCGGATAATACTCATTGCTTACCATCTGCATCTGAAAAGAAAAAGCCAGGTTTTCGTCCAGATTGGGATTTTGTAAATATTCGATTTCTCCCGTCTTATTTGTTCTGGACAATCCGTTAAAAAACATGAACTTTGCTGTGGGGCGCCCACCGATATCTGTTACCAGTTTTCTGTCCGCCGGGACCTCATCTCTGTGCAGATCGATAATGACTTCGATACTGGGATTTTCCTGCAGCAGCGCCTCCAACGCCGGAGCCGCATTGGAATATGCATAATCTCTGCTTTCCACATCAAACTTTCCGGCATAGTGAATGACATTGAAACCATATTTATCTCTGAGGACCTGCGCCAGCCTCTCTCCTGCTCCCATGATCGTCGTCATGTCGTCTCCCGGCACAGAGTCTACGAAGCTTTCCTGAGAATGGGTATGGTAAATCAGTATCTGGGGCACGGAATTGTCTGTCTGCTGTAAAGTCATGTCCTTCCCTGACAGCTTATTTACATCCAGCTGATCCCGGCCAATGTAAGTGGTGCTGTCCACTGCATAGAAATCTTTCACAAGTCTGTCGAAATCCTGTAACGCTTCTCTGTCTATCGAAAGCACTTTATCTGCTTCGGCAAACTCCACTTCCTCCTGCTGCTCCTCTTTCTCCTTCTGTTTGGAATCCTCATTTTCCTTACGAATCGCTTCGATCAGATCTGTATCCAGATCCAGCTCTTCCTGTTCTTTATCATGAAGCTCCTCTCCCTCTATTATTTCATCTATGATACTCTGGCTCTCCGTCTGGGTTGGTGACTCAAAATGAAGAGCTGCATATTCATACAGAGGAAAAAAGTCTGCAAAAGGCTGCATGACAACAGTTCCATCCCTTTCTTTCCGCATGCCATCCTCAATAAAAGAAAATACAGGAAGATACGTCCGGTACGTTCTTTCCTGTACTTCTCTTATTATCTCGTCCTGAAAATGAAAGGAATTGACTGCCTCTGTGTCAAATCCATGTCCGAATGCAAAACTGCATATCAAAACGAACAGTCCTGCAAATACATATTTCTTTTTGTCTCTTCTTCGTTTCTGCCCTATGCTGTTTTTCAAACTGATTATCTGCATAGACAAGTATATGCGTTAGAGGTGTCCTTTTATAACTCAAGTGCGATGTTTAATGCCTCAGAAATTGTAAAACTCAACCGTTTGATCACTTCATCTATATTCTTGCCTGTCACATACATATTGTTCAGCTCCGACATCGTCCGTATTCTGTCCGGTCGGATCATTCGTTCCTGACTTTCCGTCTCCTGCTCCAGTTTCTCTATCGCATCCCCCACAATGGTCGCCGCATCCACGACAGTGGGAACACCTATGGCAATCACCGGTACTCCCAGACTTTCCTTTGTCAGAGCGTTTCTGTGATTTCCCACACCGGAACCGGGCTGAATGCCCGTATCGGTTATCTGTATCGTTCTGTTTAGCCGTTTCGTACTTCTGGCTGCCAGTGCATCTACCACAATGACCAGATCCGGCTCTGTCTGCTCTACAACCCCTCTGACAATTTCTGCGGCTTCCATACCGGTGGCTGCCATTACCCCCGGCACAATACCACTGACCAAATTCATTCGTTCTTTATCGTAGGCTGCCTTTCCATATTCCCGAACGATATGCCTTGTGACAAACAGATTATCCACTACCCCCGGCCCCAGGGCATCCGCTGTCACATCTCTGTTTCCAAGTCCAACTACAAGTATGGACTGCTCTGTATCTGCGCCGGGAATAATATCCCGTATCTGTTTTGCCAGTTCTTCCGAAATTTCCCTGTGATAGTCCTCATCCGCTTCCTGCATGGCGGGAGCCTCCAGCGTAATATAATTCCCCATGGGCTTATTCATCGCTTTCGCTCCGTTTTTAGAGGAAATCACTACCTTGGTGATATGCACCTGTATTTCTTCTCTGTCATACTCTTCTACAGAAATACCGTGTAGTCCCTCTTGCGCCTTTTCAATGCTCTCCCTTGCTTCCAACGCCAAATCTGTCCTAACCTGAAAACAACTCATCTGAAAATCCCTGTTTCTTTCCCAGCTTACGCTGCATTTTCTCTATCATATTCATTTCTGCATGTTACAGTTCAGTTTTGCTGCGCAAAAATCGCCCCTCACGCCTGCGTCACAATCTTACGGAATGCACAGTTCAGTACATTCACGAGCCGTGAATCGTATTAGGAAACGACTTTGGTTATTGCCGTTTGCTATAACTATTTTCTACTAAATTATCAAAATTATGTATTGACAGAAAACCTGGCCTTACCTATAATATATGCATATGTTTACATTAGAACGTCCGTGTCCGGCTTTAATGAAACATCTTCTGAAAAAAACGAAATATACTATAGGAGGTGTAGATCTTGGCTAATATCAAATCCGCAAAGAAGAGGATTCTTGTGAACCGCAAGAAGATGGAAAGAAACAAAGCGATCAAGACAAGTGTAAAGACTGCCACAAAGAAAGTGGAAGCTGCAGTCGTTGCAAATGATCAGGAAGCTGCAAAGGCAGCTCTGGTGAACGCTACTTCTATCATTGCAAAAGCAGCCCATAAGGGAGTTCTTCACAAGAATACTGCTTCCAGAAAAATTTCGCGTTTGAACCTGGCTGTCAACAAAATGGCCTGACAATTTATTTGATAATATCGGGCAGGAGAAGTTTTTCCCCTGTTCACTACGTGGGGTGTGTGCTGCGTTAGCAGCTAATTTCTGTATGATGCATCTCTGCGTATAAAAAAGGACCTGTACCGTCATGCAGGTCCTTTTATTATGCATATTTCTCAACAAAATTTATTGCTATCGCAGTCTGCTTATGTGCAGCAAATCCTGTACAGCAGGATTCGATTTCATATATCAAGTCATTCTACCCCCAGTGAACAGGAGGACGCCAATCCAAGAGCGATTTCCATCATACTGCCAAAGCCTGTCTCCCGCTCCTTTGCAGTCAATTCCTCGGGATAATACAGATGATCGGATATGGTCAAAATGCAGAGTGCCTTTTTCCCTGCCCTGGCCGCATTCATATAGAGGGCTGCCGCTTCCATCTCCACCGCGAGCACTCCCATCTGCTTCCATTTGTCTTTTGCAGTCACATCATCCGAATAGAAGGTATCAGAAGAAAGGATATTTCCTACCTTCACCTGTTTTCCCTGTTCTTTCGCAATATCAATGGCCTTCTGCATCAACTTATAATCTGCAATGGGCGCAAACGTACCGGGCAGCCCAAACTGATGAGCATAGTTGGAATTCGTACAGGCACCCATTCCAATGACGATATCCATAATTTTCACATCATCCGCATAGCCTCCCGCAGAACCGATACGAATAATATTTTCCACATCGTAGAAATGGTACAGTTCGTAAGAATAGATACCGATGGACGGTATTCCCATTCCGCCGCCCATGACAGAAACCTTCTTTCCCTGATAGGTACCGGTATAGCCCAGCATATTTCTCACTGTATTAAAACATACGGCATCTTCCAGATACGTATCTGCGATATATTTCGCCCGCAGCGGATCTCCGGGCATCAATACTGTCTTTGCAATCTCTCCTTCCTTTGCGCCGTTATGTGGTGTAGGGATTGGTAAACCTGCCATCTTCGTTCCTCCTGTCAATTTATAAACTATCGTTTTGCATTTCACGCTAATTTCCTATAGAAGAAAAAAGAATCCTGCAAGCAGGATTCACCGCGGACGAGCGGACCGCATAGCAATATATCTTTTCCGCAAGCCGCACAAGCATTTTTTGAAGCTACCTAGCGGACTTGAACCGCCGACCTCATCCTTACCAAGGATGCGCGCTACCGACTGCGCCAAGGTAGCAAATACCTTTAGTATCGTACCGAATTTCCCGGATTTTGTCAATATGATTTCTGAACTTTTCTCAGTTTACTTTTCATTCTCTGGAGGGCATTGTCTGTGGATTTCTCATCTCTGCCCAGAACTTTCGCAATCTGTACATAGCCCATACCTGTAATGTACAGATCCAGTACCTGCTTTTCAAAACTGCTCAGCTCTCTTTCGATTGTCTTCTCCAGCAGCTCCAGGTTCTCCTTGTCAATCCACACCTCCTCCGGGCTCTTCTCTGAAATGGAACTGAGTACATTTACCAGTTCTGTTTCCTCACCTCCGTACTCTCCCCGCTCCCGTACATCACTGTACAGGGATATATAGGAATTGAGAGGGGTATGTTTTTTTCTTCTGGAAGCCTGCACTGCCGTATACATCTGCCTGGAAATGCACAGGTCCGCAAATGTCAGGAAACTGGCATCTCTGCCGATATCGTAATCCCTGAGCGCTTTAAACAAACCGATCATTCCCTCCTGGATCAGATCCTCACTGTCTGCCCCCAGAATATACATAGACTTCGCTTTGCTCCTCACAAGATTTTTGTACTTGTCCATAATAAAATCAGTGATACTGTTTTCCCCGTCCCGCAGACGTACGATCAGTTCTTCGTCACTGACCTGTCCGTAGTCCTTTTCCATCTCTTTTCCTCTGCTTATCCCCTTCTCTGACGGACGATCTCATATGCCAGCACACCTGCCGCCACCGAAGCATTGAGAGAATCAATATTGCCCTTCATGGGAATCAACGCTGTCAGATCACACTTCTCCTTGACAAGGCGCCCCACACCCTCTCCTTCGCTGCCGATCACCAGGCCAATCGGTCCCTTCAGATCCAGATCGTACATAACAGTTCCGTCCATGTCTGCGCAGACAAACCAGAGCCCTTCTTTTTTCAACGCTTCTATTGTCTTTGACAGGTTCGTTACTTTTGCCACCGGCGTATAGTTCAGCGCTCCCGCTGAAGCTTTTGCCACTGTGGCAGTCAGTCCCACGGCCCGGTTCTTTGGTATGATGACCCCATGGGCGCCTGCCAGATTTGCCGTACGGATAATCGCCCCCAGATTATGAGGGTCTTCTATATTATCCAGTAGAATGACAAAAGGGGACTCCCCTTTCTCTTTCGCCACTTGCAGAATGTCCTCCACTTCCACATAAGCATAGGCGGCAGCACAGGCAATCACTCCCTGATGCCTGCCTGTTTCAGACAGCTGATCCAGGCGCTCCTTCGTCACATATTTAATCAACGTATCCTGCTTCCTGGCTTCCCGTTTGATCGTCATAACAGGGCCGTCCTGACAGCCGTCCTGAATATACAGCTTGTCAATCGTCCTGCCGGACCGGTATGCCTCTATCACTGCATTCCGTCCCTCTATTGTAAATTCCACCTGTTCCATATTTCCTCCCAATGTACCGGCACGTATCTGTTCTTCCTGGCTTTCTCTGTCACCGGTCTATCTTATACCGGTCTTGCCCCTGGCAGTATTTTATCCGATTATCGCCGACATCATATCTCATATCCGGCCTTCTCCATTCCCAGCTTTACAAGCTCCAGAACGCGGTGGAACCTGTTGGATAAATACAGGTAGCCGATCAGAGCTTCCATTCCGGTAGCCTTCCTGTAGTCCTCAACAGAAGCATTTTTTGCCATTGTATTGGATTTGGCATTCCTGCCCCGCATATAGACAGCGAGCTCCTCCTCTGTCATAACATCCAGAACCGCCTGTATGATTGCCGCCTGAGCAGCCGCATTCACATATTTTACCGTCGTCTTGTGGAGCACATTTGCTGCCTTATTGCCCCGCTCCACTACAATGGTCCGAATGACCAGATCATATACCGCATCTCCAATATATGCCAGCGTCAGAGGAGAAAAGCTGCGGATATCCTGCTCTTTGCAATCAAAGATTTCTTTGATCTCGTACAAGCCGTCTACACTCTTTTCCATTTTACCCCTTCCCTTGTATCTTCCAGCAAGATTCCCTTTTCAAGGAGCTGGGCGCGGATTTCGTCTGCTTTCGCAAAATTCTTTTCCTTCCTGGCTGCCTGTCTTGCCTCAATCATCTCTTCGATCTCTTCATCCAGTATCTCTTCTTTTTTCTCTACGATCAGCCCCAATATATCAGTCATCAGGCAGATTTTCTGCAACAGTCCTTCCAGCAGAGCTTTCGAACACTCTCCGTCCGCCTTTGTATTGGCAAATTTCACAAGCTCAAAGACTGCCGCTATGGCATCGGCTGTGTTGATATCGTCATCCATAGCCTCCTCGAATTTCACCCGGAAACTATCCGCCTCCTGTAAAAGCGTCTCTTCTTCAGGACGGAGTACCTCTTCCTTACTGTTCGTAAGCAGGAACTTCAGATTATCCACACAGGTCAGTATTCTTTCCAGTCCGTTTTCCGCCGCTTCCATCAGTTCCGCACTGAAATTCAGCGGACTTCTGTAGTGGGCAGACAACATGAAGAAACGGAGTACCTGCAAATCATATTTCTGCGCAATATCCCGTACAGTAAAGAAATTTCCAAGAGATTTGGACATCTTTTTGTTATCAATATTGAGAAAACCATTGTGCATCCAATATCTTGCAAAAATCTTCCCGTTTGCGGATTCAGACTGTGCAATCTCATTCTCATGGTGCGGGAAAATCAAATCTTCTCCTCCCGCATGGATATCGATCTCTTCTCCCAGATATTTCCTGCTCATAACAGAGCATTCAATATGCCATCCCGGCCGTCCCTGGCACCAGGCAGAATCCCAGTAAGGCTCCCCTTCTTTTTTCGGTTTCCAGAGCACGAAATCAAGTGGATCTTCTTTCTGGTCCTCGCCGGAAACAAGCAGAGAACGGTTTCCCCCCTGCAGATCGTCCAGATTTTTATGAGAGAGTTTCCCGTATTCGTTAAAGCTTCTCGTTCGGAAATATACGGTACCGTCCTTCGCCACATAGGCATGGCCCTTTTGTAACAGCGTATCGATCATTTCCAACATTCCGTCGATCTCTTCCGTGGCCAGAGGATGTGTGGTAGCGGGACGGACATTCATTCCATCCATATCTTTTTTGCATTCTTCGATGTACCGCTTCGATATAACGGAAGCATCTACCCCTTCCTCCAACGCTTTTTTGATAATCTTATCGTCCACATCGGTAAAATTGGAAACAAAGTTCACAGCATATCCTTTGTACTCCATATACCGACGGGCAGTGTCAAATACGATCATAGGACGGGCATTGCCAATATGGATCAGATTGTATACGGTAGGACCGCACACATACATCCGCACCTTTCCCTCCTCGATCGGAACGAACTCTTCTTTTTTCCCTGAAAGTGTATTGTAAATTTTCATTTTTGTTTCCTCCAGTTATCTGTGATGACAGTCTGCGATGTATTTTTAGGCGCTGCTGCCTGATATTATTCTATCGTATCTCCCTTTTTGCCCAGGTCTTTCTGCAGTTCTCTGAACTTTCCTTCCAGCTCCAGAAGGCGGTTTGTCAGTACGCTGTTGGACTCCTGGAGATTCTGAATATCTTCTCTGACCGGATCCGGCAGATCAGTGTGATTCATCTCTTCCCGGGGAAGCGCCGTATTATTGCGTCTGACTACCCTGCCCGGCACACCCACTACAGTGGAATTGGGCGGCACAGCCCGCAACACCACACTCCCCGCACCGATTTTGGAATTGGCGCCGATCGTAAAGGAACCAAGTATCTTTGCCCCGGCGCTGATCATCACATTATCCTCTATGGTAGGGTGACGTTTGCCATGCTCTTTTCCGGTACCTCCCAGTGTAACACCCTGATAGAGAGTCACATTGTTGCCGATAACGGTCGTTTCCCCGATGATAACACCGTTTCCATGGTCAATAAAAAAGCCTTCTCCGATCTGAGCCCCCGGATGGATTTCGATTCCCGTCTTACGCACACCCCGCTGGGAAATCAGTCGCGCCAGAAAATAATGCCCTTTTATATACAGTTTATGCGCTACCCGGTAGTGCATCATTACTTTAAAACTGGGATAGAGAAAAACTTCCATCGAAGAATGAATGGCCGGATCCCTCTCCCTGATTATACGGATCTCATCACGGATCCGCTTGATAAAGCCCATACTGTTCTCTCCCAAAATGAAATATAATTCATCATATGCAAGTCAGAAGCAAACAGTCCTTTCTTTTATCGCCTTATACAATCTCGTTGATACATACCCGGGACAATGGTTCGATACAGGACAGCTTTACGGAAACCGCATCTTCCAATGGCTTTCCTTTCCGGCCACCACACATCACATCCCGTGCGTCTTTTTTCCCGAATAAAAACTGTGCCAGTCCTTCGATTCCCACACAGGCGTCCACCTCATCTGCTTCGTCCAATAAAGCTATTGTACTTTCTTTTTTCCCTACTGTCCAGAGAAAAGTGCCATTGTTCCCCGGCAGAAGAGGATCTGCCACCCGCAGTATGAGGCTGACTGTCTCTTCCTTTTCCTGCCCGGCAAGCCGCATCAGAGAAAGCATAGCCGACACATTGGTAATTCTCGCCATGATGACAGGTTTTGTTTCATCAGAAATATCCAGTGCCTTCTTCCCGGCAAAATGCTCCGCCACCAGAGCTTCCTGAATCTCCGCCTTGCCATTTTCCTCCGCATACAAATAAAAACCTGCCAGCTCTCCATTCTCCTGCCAGAGATAAATGTCACCGTTCTGTGCCAGGCTCTCTTTTTTCTGTCTCTTATAATAGGAAGGATCCCGTTTCAAAAAGAGCTGATAACGCCCCTCCAGCTCTCTTTCTGCAAATGCTGCCAGTACCGCCTCCCCGCCTTCCGGCATCGGCTCCGCCTGAACCCTTCCCCACTTCTGAACGGAAAATTCCGGTCTTTCATATATATACCGAAACTGATAGGGCGTATAAATTGCCGGGTCCGCAGGCATCAGAAAAGTAAAGGGCTGCTCTGCCTCACACAGATCGGCAAGAGCGGCCCGCAACAGCCTGTCCATATAGCCTCTGTGACGGTATTCCTTTTTCGTTCCTACACCCACAATATAACACAGGGGCACATCCCGGAACAGATTACCCTGTCTGTCAGGAGAGAGGATACGCGCCATATAGGGCGTCAAAAAGAGCATGGCCCGCAGCCTGCCTTCTTCTTTCAGTCCATATCCTGTGTTGTCCGGCATCTTTTCCCGGAAATAATACTCCGTAAATTTCTCCGAATCTTCATAAAATATTTCTGACCACATCTCTTTTGCAGCAATGCATTCCGATGTGGTGAGTTTTTCTATCGTTTCCATGGAAGTCTCCTTTTATTCTATCGCTTCTTTGCGTCCCGCTATATAAAAATCATCATAGTCTGATTTTTTCCTGTAAAAGGAACTGTCTTTTAAAATAATTACTAATTTTCTGTCCAAAATTATTTCTCAGACTCTGCTTCCTTCTGTCTCGGGCACCCGTCGCATCCCTGGCATTTCCCCTGTCCTTCTTCTGTGACGTCGATGTCGTAAAAATGAGATGGACTTGTGAGCAGGCAGACTGCCTGGGCGGAAATGCCCTCGCCTCTTCCGGTAAATCCCAGTCCTTCTTCCGTAGTGGCCTTGATATTGACCTGGCTTACCTCGATTCCCAGCGTTTTGGCGACATTTTCTCTCATGGCATCGATATGAGGACGCATTTTCGGCGCCTGGGCAATGATCGTTGCATCGATATTTTCGATAAATAAGCAATTCTCTTCCAGTAATTCCCCTGTTTTTTTCAGCAGGCTCAGGCTGGAAATTCCCTTATAGGCATCGTCCGTATCGGGAAAATGCTTACCGATATCTCCCAGAGCGGCCGCTCCCAGCAGAGCGTCCATAATGGCATGCAGCAGCACATCCGCATCCGAGTGACCCAAAAGCCCCTTTTCATAGGGGATTTCCACACCGCCCATGATCAGCTTTCTCCCTTCTACCAGTTTATGCACATCATATCCCGTTCCTATCCGCATACTGTCTCTCCCATCCGTTCCCGTTTATTTGTTTCCACTTGTACTTCATTCCGGTTATCCTTAATTATGTTTTCGTTTCCGTACTTATTATACGGTACTTAGAATTGGCATATCAATAGATTTTATTTTCTTTTTCATTTTCCTGCCGATGTCGCTACGCTGCATGGAGATAAACCTTCTACCCTTCCAGCTCCCGCATCAGATTCACCATCTCGATGGCGCCGTTGGCACACTCTGCTCCTTTATTGCCGGCCTTCGTCCCTGCCCGTTCTATTGCCTGCTCAATATTCTCACAGGTCAGTACCCCGAACATAACCGGTAGGCCGTTTCCCATCGATACCTGGGCGATTCCTTTGGACACTTCATTGCACACATAATCATAGTGGGAAGTGGAACCCCGGATGACAGCTCCCAGACAGATCACTGCATCGTATTTGCCGCTTTCCGCCATCTTTTTGGCTATCACCGGAATCTCAAATGCCCCCGGTACCCAGGCCGTTGTGATATCCTCTTCTGCCACCTCGTGTCTGTGCAGCATATCCAGTGCGCCTCCCAGCAGCTTGGATGTAATGAACTCATTGAACCTGGCCGCAACAATGCCCACTTTCATCCCTTTTCCTGTCATTTTTCCTTCTACTGTTCTCATTTTTCTCTCCTCCATTTTTATTTTATAATTGGTTCAATCAAAGCTGCAAAATTTCTTATTACTTTCCTTTTATATTTCCGTCCATTTCCTATATCTTTCCAATCTTTACTCTACATCCCGCTCCACAGCCTCATAATTTACCATGTGTCCCATGCGGAGCTGTTTCGTCCGCAAATAAAAACTGTTGTATTTCCCAGCTGCGATCTGGATAGGAATCCGCTGTTTGATCTCCAGACCATAGTCGGAAAGTTCGTAAATCTTATCCGGGTTATTCGTCAGAAGCCGAAGGGATTTGGCTCCTAAATCCCGCAATATCTGTGCACCGATGAAATATTCTCTCTCATCTCCTGCAAATCCCAGTGCCAGATTGGCCTCCAGCGTATCCATTCCCTGATCCTGCAGGGCATAGGCTTTCAGCTTATTGACAAGGCCAATGCCCCGCCCCTCCTGACGCATATAGAGCAGGATACCTCTTCCTTCCCTTTCGATCTCCCTCATGGAAGACTCCAGCTGCTCTCCACAGTCACATCTGGCAGACCCGAAGGCATCTCCCGTCAGACACTCGGAATGAACACGGCAGAGCAGGTCTTTTCCGTCTCCAATCTCTCCTTTTACCAGTGCCACATGATGCTCTCCATTTAATACATTCACATAGGCATATGCCATAAAATCTCCGTATTTTGTAGGCAGGCCCGTCACAGCCTCCCTGCTCACCAGCTTTTCTTTTCGTTTCCGGTATTCCTGCAATGCTTTGATCGTGACACAGACAATTTCCTGAGCCTTCGCCAGCTCCAGAAGCTCCGAGGTGCGCATCATCGTACCGTCCTCTCTCATGATCTCGCAGCACAGACCGCATTCCTTCAGCCCGGCCAGCCGCATCAAATCCACCGTCGCCTCCGTATGCCCCGGCCGTTCCAGTACCCCGTTTTTCTTTGCCCGCAGAGGAAACATATGCCCCGGCCGCCGGAAGTCTTCCGGTCTTGCCTCTTCTCTGACACAGTGCATCGCTGTCATACTTCTTTCCTCTGCAGAAATGCCCGTGGTCGTCCCCGTATAGTCTATAGACACAGTAAAGGCTGTCTCATGGTTATCTTTGTTTTCCGATACCATCTGGGGAAGCATCAATCTGTCGCAATATTCCCCACTCATAGGCATGCAGATCAGCCCCTTTCCGTACGCTGCCATAAAATTCACGTTGTCGCAGTCTGCAAACTGTGCCGCACAGATGAAATCTCCCTCATTTTCCCGGTCTTCATCATCTGTCACCATAATAATGTGTCCCCTTTGCAATTCTTCCAGTGCCTGCTCGATCGTTCCAAAACCTGTTGTCTTTTTATTTGTCTTATCTGTTTCCTTCGTTTCCTGACTCATTTTCCTGTTCCTTCCTTATTAATTTTTTATTTCTTACAGTAAGAATCCATTCTCTGCCAAAAGTTTTTCTGTCACATTTCCTTTCTTGTCTGTTCCATTTCTCTTCCGATCAGCCCCTGTCACCCTCTCTGCTGTGCCTGCCACTGCATCACTGCATAGGCCAAGCAGTTTTTCCACATATTTACCGATACAGTCATTTTCCAGGTTTACCCGATCCCCAGCTCTTTTTTCTGACATAATTGTCATATCTTCCGTATGGGGAATGACAGACACATAGAAGCGGTCTTTCTCCACTTTCGCTACAGTAAGACTGACACCGTCGATGGCTATAGAACCCTTTTCCACCAGATAACGCATGACATGCGCCGGTGCTTTGATCTCATACCAGACGGCATTCTCATCTTTCCAGCGTTTTTCTATAGTACCGGTATCATCGATATGACCGGCTACGATATGGCCGCCAAATCTGCCGTCCGCAGCCATGGCCCTCTCCAGATTCACTTTTGTCCCCACCCGGAAAGAACCCACATTGCTCCTGTCAAATGTCTCGTGCATCACATCCACGGTAAAACCGTCCGGGACGAGGCTTGTCACAGTCAGGCAAATACCGTTTACCGCAATACTGTCCCCCACTTTCGCATCCGACAGCACCTTATATGCCCCTATCGTCAGCTTCCCGGATACCTGTCCCCTCTGAATCTTCCGTATGATACCGATCTCCTCTATAATTCCCGTAAACATGTATTGCTTACCTCCTCTGTCCTCAATTTTTCTCCCAGTCCTCCTGCCATCACATGAAAGCCGATTACTCCACGCTTCAGCCAATACTTTCTCAATCCCCCCTATATGCCTTGTCGACCATCGCCATCCGGGACATTTACAGTAATACACCCTCGACTAAAATATCTTCTCCGTAAAAAGTGACGTCCCTGATTTCCACGCCAGGAGCCTGACCGGGAAGCTCCACACCATTTCCCCCTACCGGCGTCCTGGCGTCACTTCCTCCAAAAAATTTTGCACCGATATAGCAGTGCACCGCCCGGACAATTCCAGCCTCCAGCGCAGCTCCGTTCAGCCTTTCTCCCCCTTCCAGATAGATACTGTCAATTCCTCTCTCTCCCAAGAGTTTCATAGCCTGACACAGATCCACATGTCCGTCCTTTTCTGCCATTTTCAGTACCTGACAGCCCTTTTCTCTGTATCTTTCCTGTTTTTCTGTATCTTCACAGCATGTCAGCAGCCATGTGGGAATCTCTCCTGCCGTAGTTATCACCTGCGCCGTTAAAGGGGTACGCAAATGGGTATCCAAAATCAGCCGAACCGGTTGCCTCCCTCCCGGCAGACGACAGTTCAGCATCGGATCATCCGTCAGTACCGTTCCCACTCCCGTCATAATGGACATATGGCGGTTCCTGTCCTCGTGCACCCGAACCCGGGCCGGATTGCCTGTAATCCATTTGGAGTGTCCTGCCCTGGTAGCGATCTTCCCATCCAGAGTCATGGCATATTTCATCGTCACATAGGGAGTCTTCGTCCTGATATAATGAAAAAATACTTCATTTATCCCATCACATTTTTCCTTCAGAACTCCTTCTGCCACAGAAATTCCCTTTTCCCGGAGAATCCGCATCCCCTTTCCTGCTACAAGAGGATTCGGATCCAAAGAGCCAATGACTACTCTGGCAATATGATGCTCCAATATCGCTTCCGTACAGGGAGGAGTCTTCCCATAGTGGCAACAGGGCTCCAGCGTCACATAGAGAGTGGCTCCTGCCACCGATACCTGACACGCCGCCAGGGCGTTCCGCTCCGCATGAAGGCCGCCGAACCGCTCATGCCATCCCTCGCCAATGATCGTTCCGTCTTTGACGATGACCGCTCCCACCATCGGATTGGGATTCACCCTGCCTGTTCCCTTCTTTGCCAGAGCAAGCGCCCTTTCCATAAAAAATACGTCTTCTTTCATCTATATCCTCCTGATTCTGCAAAACCTTAGCCGGGTCGCAAACAGACTGCTTTAGCAGTCATTTTCTCGCATTCCTATAGCATAAAAAAACTCCGAAATGTTTCCATTTCAGAGTCTATCATCACACAAACAGACACACATACCACGCTACACGTACTATGCACATCTGTTCTGCCTTATCTTCTTTCATCCAGACTTTACTGTCGGCTTCGGAGTTGCACCGAATCTGCCTTACGGCTCGTGGGCTGTACCACCGGTAGGGAAATTAACCCGACCCTGAAGATATTTCTATATATTTTTATTCTCCCCTAAGTGAACAAGGGTATTTGTATTTAACTGTCAAAAGTATGCAACGATTCCATTCAATCCCTATACTCGAATGTCTATATTGCCGCCCACACCAGGATTGACCGAAAGCTCCATCGCTGCGGAATCGATCATCTCCACCATGGCATCTCCTAATTCCCTGACGGAATCAAGCGATTTACCAAGAAGTGCTGTCCCTACATTTCCCAAAGTCTCTATTTGCGAAAGCGCCGTCGATACTGCCGGAATATCCAAATGAATCCCTCCCTTTACCACTGATAAAGCTATCATATCACAACTGTTTCAACATTGCAAACAATTCAGAAATTTCTACTGCAAAAATTAAAACATAAAATTTTACGCCTGAAACTTACCGATAAATTCTTTGACACGCACATCAGGACTGCCGAACAGCTCTTCCGGTGTTCCCTGTTGTCGGATATAGCCTTCTTCCATAAAGATAATCCGGTCAGACAACTCCCTGGCGAACTGCATCTCATGAGTTACGATGATCATCGTCATCTTTTCCCTTGCCAATTCCTTTATGACCTTCAGCACCTCTCCTGTCAGCTCGGGATCCAGAGCCGAAGTGGGCTCATCAAAAAACAGGATTTTCGGCTGCAGCGCCAGTGCCCGGGCAATCGATACCCGCTGCTGCTGTCCCCCGGAGAGCTGATAGGGATAGGCATCCTTTTTGTCTTCCAGGCCCAGCTGCATAAGCAGTTTTTCTCCCCGGGCCTGCGCTTCGGCTTTTGACACATGATCTACACTGATGGGCGCATCCGTAATATTTTTCATTACGGTATAGTGGGGAAAAAGATGGAAACTCTGGAAGACAAGTCCGTAATTTTTACGGATTCGTTTCAGGTCATTTTTCGATGCATAGACACATTTTCCGTTCTCTTCCCAGGCAGCTTTCTCCCCCATATAGGAAAGACTGCCGCCGCTCATCTTTTCCAGCATAGTAGCGCAACGCAGCAATGTAGACTTGCCGGAACCGGAAGGCCCGATAATGGATACCACTTCCCCTTCCTCCACCGAAAGGGAGATATCTTTCAGCACCTGCAGATTGTCAAAAGTTTTTTTCAAATGGTCGATTTCCAGATATTTCATATTGTTCTCCTATCTGTAGTAACCCATCCGCTTTTCCAGATGTTCCATAAAAGCCGCCACAATAAGATTGAACAGGTAATAGAACACGCCGGCCGCCATCAGGGGAATGATCGTTGTTTCTTTTGCCGCTATCTGTTTTGCCGCCGTGAACATCTCCACCACAGCCAGTACAAAAGCCAGGGAAGTATCCTTTACGAGCGTGATCGTCTCATTGGTAACAGACGGGAGAATCCGTTTGATCACCTGCGGCAGAATGATCTTAAAAAATGTCTGTACTCTGCTGTATCCCAACACCTGAGCCGCTTCGTACTGCCCGATTGGCATAGACTCAATACCGCCCCTGTAAATTTCTGCGAAATAAGCAGCATAATTCAGGGCAAACGCCAGAATAACCGCCGTAAAACGGTAGGAGGCCGAAATCTTGATACCAAACACATAATATGGGGCAAAATATACGACAATGAGCTGCAGCATCAGGGGCGTCCCCCGCATCACCGATATGTAAATTTTGGTAAGCGTTCGCAGCAGAAAACGTCTGGACATCCGTCCAAAGGAAATAACCAGCCCCAGAGGTAGTGAAAACAGCAGTGTCAGAAAGAAAATTTCCACTGTTATAACCATACCCTCGCCCAACTGCGTTACCATCAAAGTAAAATTCATAACGTAAATCCTCCCGGCCAATACAGTACAATGGATAAGGGATGAAGGATTCCCCATTCACCCCTTATTATCAGCTTTATTATTTCCCAAGACAGATCATAGAAGAATCAATGCCATACGTAGCAGCAGTCTTCTCTACGACACCCTCTGCATGCAATTCCAGCAGAGAACTCTCTACCGTATCTTTCAGCTCATCGTTGCCTTTCAAAAAACCGATGCCATACTGCTCTGTAGAAAGAGGCTCTTCCAGTATGACATAGCCATCCCCTCTTGACTCGATCTGATAGGATGCCACACCGATGTCAATAGCCAGGGCTTCAATAGCGCCTGCCTCCAGATCCATAAACGCTGTATTGTAATCCGCATATTCCACAAGATCGGCAAAAGATGCGGACAAATCCAGGTTCTCCTGATTTTCTTCATCCGTGAGAGCTGCCAGCGCGGAAGAATCCTTCTGTACCCCCACTACTTTACCTGCCAGATCTTCCTTGGAAGCAATACCGCCTTCCACCGGTACGACAAATACCTGACTGTTATCAATATAAGGAACACTCCATGTATAGGCGTCTTCCCTGCCATTCATTGTAAAACCATTCCAGATACAATCGATAGCGCCGGAAGACAGCTCCATATCTTTGGCATCCCAGTCAATCGGCTGTGCAACAAACTCCCATCCATTCTTTTCACACACGGCACGGGCCAGATCCAGATCAAACCCTACATATTCACCGGAATCATCCTTATAACCATAGGGAGGAAACTCTGCGTCAAAACCCACCGTAAAGGTAGTCCGCTCCCCCTCTGCCCCATCTGCCTCGGTTTCTACTGCTGCCGCTTCTTCTACAGGAGCTGCTTCCTCTCCTCCCGCCTCGGCCGCTGTATTACCGGACTGTTCAGGCGCCGTATCTTCACTGCTGCCACATCCTGTGAGCAGCGCCGCTGTCATTGACAGCATACAAAGCAATGCAATACATTTTTTCATAATATTTTCCTCCTTATCTCATTTCACTTTTGTATACTACCATGATAAAGTAACCATGTCAACAGGAGGATTTTTCAAAATCGGAGATCTGTTCCATGATCTCCGGGGCAAAAGCAGGAAATTCCTCCACCAGAGACTTGATTTCCCCTTTTGCATTTTCACCCAGTTTTTCATTATATTCCATCTGCTTACGCAGTTTTTGCCGCCGTAAAATCAACTGATGTCTCAGTTCCACCATTTCCTTTTCATTGGCGATGGCACTCACCTGATCCAGCCACATTTCAGGATCCCTGATCTGATAGCGCCGAAGTATCGTCAGAAGCTCTCTTCGCAGGGCGTCCAGTTCCATATCCAGTTCCCTGACCTTCTCCCGTTCTTCTTTTTCCTTCTGATACACTTCCCACATCCGAATCAGATCTTCCGAAGAACCTACATTATACTTGGCATACAGATAGTCCAGCAGATTGGTATTGTTTACATAGCGGATTTTGACCTTATTCTGCAGAAGAATCAGCTTATTGATCGCCTTTTCCACCTGTCTTTTCTCTTTTACCGCATCTGTATATTTCATATAGATATAAAAAGCGGTAAATACCGTAACTGCAGCTGTCAGAATATAACCGATACTGATATCCATCTGCATCAGCACCTGCAGCAAAAAGAGAATGGTCATACAGGTTACGAAGGCAAAACTTGTGATAATTATCATCCCCCGCATATTCCCAAGAGAATTTTGCAGATCGTGCTTTCTATACTGAAAAGCATGCCTCTCCCCATCCAGACGACGCATATCCTGACGAATCTTATCCTGATAGGCTTCCGCCTCTGTCAGTTTTCTGATACTCTCTTCTGTCTCGTTTTCCATCCGTTCCACCTGACGAAACAACACTTCCGGCATACGGCTGCTTCCCGCCCTATATGAGTCTTTCTCTCTTTCATAGACTGCCACTCTGTCCGCTATCTGGGAAAGGTCAAATTTTTCGCCGGAAGGCAGATCTTCCAGCTCCTCAATATCTGTCAGATAAGAAGTCACTGTCTCATATTCTCTTGTCAGCTGCTCGATCTCCCGTTCCGCATCTTTCATCTGCTCCAGGCAGGAACGGACATACCGGGCCCGCTCTTCCCCATTGTACAGATTGACATCATCTCTGCACAGTACATCTTCTTCCGAATATTCTTCTGCCACGGCAGGAACATATTCCTCTTTTTTCTTTTTTTGAACTTTTGAAAACAAACTTTTCCATATTTTCATACGCTACTTCTCTCTCACCATACTACGGTATCTTTCTTTGATCTGCTCTGCCACATCTTCCAGAGCGTCCTTGTAGTCCTCAGGATGCTCTGCTCCGTCCAGCCGAATCTGTTCCAGTTCTTTGGCCCTGTCGCATTCTTTCCACCGAATCAGCGACTGCTCTATCATCTTCTCCAGCTCCATGGAAGTCTCATAATATTCTTTTAATTCTCCTGTAATAAAATCCACATATTCTTTCTCATCCATCTGCAGCCGCTTTGCCGCCAAAAACTGAAGAAAACTGTCCTTTTCCCCGGATAACTGATAAGCGTCATAAAAATAATCTGCTGCCTGCCCGAATAAAAACAGCCGTGTACTCACGCAGCCCATATTATGACAAATCTTTGCCCGGAGTGCTTCATCTTCCCGGGGAACATCCTGAAGCAGCCAGTGATATTGCTTTATCGCTTTCTCATATCTGCCGCTCTCCGCCAGATAATCCGCTACATTCTTTCTCCGTTCATATTCATTCAGGCTTGCACCCGCCCGCAGGAACTGTCGGATCCGCTCTGTTTCATGTTTTGGATAATAGCCGGTATATTCCAGGATCGCTGTCAGGAAATCGGTGTCGGAAACTTTTTTCTTTAAAAGCCCCCGCAGAATACCTGCCAGCTCCGCAAGGCCGCATTCTCTGTGCAGCCAGTCTGTCAATTCCGTGCATACCGTATCTTCATCCATCAAAAACGTGTGCTCTTTGATACAATAGCAGAGCTCTTCCACCGTATAGACACAGATACCGGTCTTTTTTAAAAAATATGGTGTTTGTGCCGTATTGCCAAGACACAGAATAGCTCTGCCCATCATGACGCCCCTTTTGTTCTCAATTTTTAAACGTTCCCGCAGACAAAACGGTTCTTCATAACCGGATTTATACGGAAAACCGCTCCTGCCATATTTTGTGAGTAGCGGGATAGATCTCTCCAAAGCCCAGATCTTCCAGTGTGAGCAATACGTCCTTCTCCGATTCCATGGAAAGAGACATACCTATCCGTGTAGCCCGCTCCCCCCGTTCCGGCAGCTCATGTAATATGACCTCCACTTCCTTGCTTTCTCTGCCGGTAAGCGGCGTCACAATAATAGAAAAAGAATTGCCGTTTTCCAGATAAAATTCCCAGTTCCGGTCTGCATCAAACCAGTTCATCCCCCCGCTCAAAAGAGCAAAATAGGAATCCTCTCCCTGTCGCAGTACCCGCATCCCCAGATTCGCCTTCAGCTTTTCTTTCCCGAGAAATACATACTGCCTTCCGATCTCACCCGGCATCCGATTTTCCTCTGCCCCATAACAGGCACCCTTGCTGTATAGATTGTTCCCCCGAAATACTCTCCTACCTCTACACAGATATTTCAGAGAATTGGAATACCACTCTTCTTCAAAGCCTCTCCCGATCAGATAAGCACAAGTAACTGCCTTTTCCCGACACCTTTCCTCCAAAATACCGTGGAGCAGGTCATCATCATGTTTTGCCTGTGGATGTTCTTCCTCTTCTACAAATGCAACGATCGGTGTCGTCCGTCTGTTACACTCCAAAAGATACGTTTTCAGCCTTTCCCCATTGTCATCACAGACAAGCACCCGGCCCATCCACAGATCCTTCGGCTGGTTCAGCGCATAATAATAAAAGCTCTCCACATGATTCTGGAAATAAATATGCTCTGTCTGAAGCTGTATCGCATCCACTGCCTCTGACAAAACCCGGGCCGTATCACGGTCCAGCTCCTCCACTGTGACCATCAGCGATTCTATCTGTTCCGGCACAGATGACAGACCAAGGAGAGAAAGGCTGCGCCTGATAAAAAGAGCCAGCAGCGCCACTGCATCGAATGTTTCTTCACCCACAGTCAGCTCTTCACCCGTCTTCGCCCGGGAGAGCAGATGTTCCACGAGAATGCCCTCTCCCGCCTCAGACAGCCTCATGGCTTCCCTGCCAAAAGCCCACTGGTTTCCCTCCCATCGACGGCACAACACAGTGGGAATGTCGTACTGCTCCTCTCCGGTCACTGCAGATACCGTCCTCGGCTCTCCATCCTCCAGACTGCGAAAACTGATCTGAGATACTTCCTCTCCCAAATCAAAACCTACGATGATTCTGTTTTTTTTCCCTGTAAAAGTCCCTTTCTCCAAAAACAACGTATTTCTCTCCCCGCCTATATGACAGAAAACAACTCCTGTATCAGAAATTCCGTACGGTAATAATCTTCCAGAGCCCGCTCGGCTCTTTCCACATCTTCCTTTGCCAGTGCAGCCAAAACATTATGAACCATGCGGTATCTGCCCACACTTCTATCTCCCGAACCGGTATCCCGCCGCAGTTCTCCGCTCTCCACCAGCAGATCTTTCTGCCCGGTCCGCTCTGTTATGTAATACTGTATTTCTTCTCCGATGAAAAGCGGAAACCCTTTTGTATATATGCCGGCATAGCAGCTTTTCCACTCTTCTGTCCGATACGCACTGCTTCCCCCCTTAGATTTTAGCATGTAGTGAAGCGTCAAAGGATTTTTAGATTCTGTCCGATATTCCAGGAAAGTCATATCTTCATAATAGGCCATACCGGGAAGTATCTCCGCAAATTTACGGAAAAATCCAAATACAATTCCCTTTTTCAGAATAAGGTCGTCTACAAACGCCTTTACGATCTGGCGTTCATCCTCTTCTAACCCCGATTTCTCTGAAAGATATGCCAGTAAAGCGAGTTCACATATTTCGTTTTGATGCTCGCCGTTTCTGTTTTTCCGTTTCAGTTCACTCCATATAAAGGGTTCCAGCTCCTGACCATGCATGAAATACTGCCGGGCAAAATGAGTCAGATAACCGCCTACCAGCTCTTCATCGGCGCTTCCTTCCAGATATCTCAGAAACACCTGCGCCTCTTCCTGTATATATTCACCGGTGAACAGCATCTGCAATAGCATTCTCTCACTCAGCTCATACCCGGCCAGATCAAAACGGTCACAGGCCAGCCAGATTTCCCGCATTTCCCGTATTGTCCCGTTAAAATATCTGCTCAGATAATACAGTATATTTTCATTATATTTCCCTTTCTGAAAAGCGAAATGGATGAGCCTTGTCATGCTGTCCGACTCTATATAATCATAGACGGGTAGCAGTCTGCTGCACAGACGCACAATCATCTTTGCCGTCATACTCTCTGCCCCGTATGTACTGAGCCATTCATATGCCGTATCATACATTCCCCGCACGATCAGACACTGCAATACCTCCGCCCGCTCTCTGTCATTCATCTTTTCCGGATTCAGTGTGCCCAGAAATCCATCCAGCTCTTCCGTCATATCATGAGAAAAATAAAACCTCAGCAGCTTAATCCCCAGCTCACTCCGGTAAGCATCCCGGAGCTTTTTATGACGCCAGAGCCGCCCGGCATACTGCACATTTCTTTCATCCACAACTGTATATGTCCGCCCATGCTCGCACTGATAGAGGAGCACTCCCGTATGATCTGTCACAAGTCCGGCTTCTTCGGGGAGTATGGCAGGCAGCATATCTTCAGAATAAGATATATCCTTTTTCTCATATTCGATATCGTAGTAAAACCGGTTACCGTCTCCGTCCTCGAAAGCCAGGCCATAGTCTTTATCATAAACAGTCATATAGGCAGAGCCGCCGTTCACCGGATATTTGCATTCTCCCTCCAGCTTTCCATGTACTACTACCACATAGCGGATACCTGGCGTTTTCACCCGTATCTCATAGAGAAACAGCCCCCCTGCATATTTGCAGATCATCTCTTTATTGATAATCTCTTCCTGAATCAGTTTTCGGTACAGGCAGGCAATGTCCCTGTTCATCCTTTTCTTTTCCAGTTGTTCTATCAGAAACTTCTCCATATCCGGCAGGCAGGCGCTGTATACTTCCGGGTACTCTCTGTATTTGCGGCATACCCAGGCATACACATAGGCCATCCGTTCCCATGGCAGCTGACTGCGATAGGAAAAATAGCGGAGAGCCGCCGCCGGTATCTCCTCCTGTCCGTCTATGTCCACAGATAAAATATAATATTCATACAGTCTTGTCAGCCACAGTTCCCGCTCAATCCCTTCCCGATACCAGTAAGTACATTCAGGCCCCGTTTTTCCGCCTTTGATTAGCAGGGCACAAATCGCATGCAGGGATTCTCCGTCTTTTCTTTTCTCATAGCATTTACAGAGGATCCTATACATCATAGCAGAGTAATTTTTACATCTTCCTGCCAGATAATGTATCTGCCCGATACATTCCTGCGTTAAATAATCATACTTGGCCATAAAGTTCAGAGTCTGCATGACAAAACCGGTAGCTTTCATCAGAAAAGCTGGATTTTTCCTCGCCAGTATCGCTCCTTCCAGATACCAGACAGGACTTCGACATCCCTTTTCAAACTGTTGTTCCAGAAAAACCCATCTGCGGGAAAGGCTGCCTGCATATTCCTCATCCAGATACAAAAGCAGCCAGGCCACCTGCCAGTTGGTCTGGTTGGCCTGATAGATACGCCGGATTTCCTCTGCCGCTGACTTCGCATACTCTTCTTCTCCATTTGCCAACGACATCAGATACAGATAATAGCACTGGAGTTCCGGCGACACCAGACTTCCTGTCATCAGTTCCAGAGCATGTCCCAGGCGCCCCCGGGCTTCGTTATAACGCTCTTTCGTCAGCTGAATATGGGCCTTGAACAACTCTCCAACGAGACCGCTTTTCCCTGAAGAATCCATGCCGTTTACGATCGTCTCTGTCCGCATCAGCCATTCGTGCCGGGAAATCTTTCCCATGCTGTACTGAAGATAATATTGCAGAAACTCCAGCATCTTTCTTTTATCGTCTTTTCCCCGCCTGTCCGGAGTCTTACGATTTGTATTGACACATACAGGTAATTCCAGCGAGACATATTCATTAAAAAAACGAACCTTTCCATAATTGAGCCCCCCATGGAGCCTGTCACGGAAAAGCAGAATAGGGCAGGCACATTGATTTCCCAGAAAGTCATCGTCTGTCAGAACCGACTTTTCTGTCTCCATAAATGTACCCGTCACTTCTACCCAAAGTTTTGTATATCCCCAGCCATTTCTTGTCAGAACAGCCACTTCCCGCACGATATCTTCGGAAAGGACAGGTTCCAGGTTCTCTTTTTCCAGCGTATAAGTCACTTTCTGTTTTTTCCGTATGCAGATGAGAAATTCCTCCACCCGCTGTTCCTTTTCCGGGGGAACACACAGAGCTCTGTACAGATTCAGGTATTGTCTGTCATTTCCTGTTAAAATTTCCTCAAATGCAGAAGAATAAAATACCTTCACAGCCTCCTGCCAGCTGATTCTGGCGAGATTTGCGAAATGAAATAGATTTTTAATCTGTCCAAGAGACGTTTCAAATAATTCAAGAACAATTGTCACATGATAAGGAAGGGTATATTCTCCCTGGTTGGAAATCAATTTAAATTCCCCTTTCACAGTATCTCCGGGGACAAGTCCCTTGCTGCTGAAATGAAAGGGAATACTGGCCGGATTTTCTGTAAATTCCCGGGTCATGCAACGCATACGGATGTCCCCTGTCATAGCAACGCCAAACAAAGGCATATCCTTTCCTCCGGTCACTGTGAAACTGTCCTCTGATTCCTCGCCAGGTCTCAGAAAAAGCTCTATTTTCGGGCATGAGAAAGAGAGAGCTCCCTCTCTGTATATGGATTTCTCTGCAAGAACTTTTGCAATTCTCTCTTTTTTTTCCATAAAATCGGCCACCGTTGTCTTCTGTTGACTTCCTGTCGGCTTAAGTATATCATGATTTATAGTATAAGTTCAAGAAATGGAGAAAGAAATGTTAAAACCTGCAGACCACTTCCATGGCAGTGACCTGGAAAAAATAGAACAATTCTATGGAATTTCAAAAAAGGATATTGTCAGCTTTGGCGCCAATGTCAATCCTCTTGGTATATCCGGTTTATTAAAAGAAAAGCTGTCCGACCGGCTGGATGCTATTTCCACCTATCCTGACAGAGAATATAAAAAGCTCCGTCAGTCCATTGGAAATTACTGTCATACAGACAGCCGGAATATTATTCCCGGCAATGGCTCTACAGAGCTGATCTCTCTTATTATCCGGCTGCGCCGCCCCCGGAAAGCGCTGATACTGGGACCTACCTACTCTGAATATGAGCGGGAAATCCGTATGGCGGGCGGTACCTGCCAGTATTTTCCTCTGAAAGAAAGTGACAATTTCATCCTCAACGAAGAAGCCCTGATCGACCGCCTTGGGGAAGATATCGACATGCTCGTACTGTGTAACCCCAACAATCCCACTTCTTCCGCTGTCACCGCTCTCCAAATGGAAGCTATTGTAAAAGTTTGCCTGAAATTTAATATTTTTGTCATGATAGACGAAACCTATGCAGAATTCGCACAGGACTGCGAAAAAATCACTGCGATCCCGCTCACCAGGCAGTATCAGAACATCGTCGTTCTACGGGGTGTTTCCAAATTTTTCGCATCTCCCGGACTTCGCCTTGGCTATGGTGTCACAGGTAACGCCGCTCTTCTGGAAGAGCTGGCCGGAAAACAGAACCCGTGGACAGTCAGCAGCCTTGCCGACGAAGCGGGACAGCTCCTTTTCTCAGACGTCAACTATATCCGTCAGACAAAGGAACTGATCGACAGCCAGAGAACATATATCGTGGAGTCACTGACTTCCATGGACGGCATAAAGGTATATCCGCCCCATGCCAATTTCATCCTCGTACGTCTCACAAACGGTCTGACTGCGCATCAACTGTTTGAAACAGCGATCCGCCAGGGGCTGATGATCAGAGACTGCTCTGATTTCCCCTTTTTGGATGATACCTATTTCCGGTTCTGCTTTATGATGCCCTCAGATAACGACAGGCTTCTTGCCTGCATCCGGAAATTTCTGCATTTGTAAAGGGCCTATTTTTATGGCCCTATATGGCTACATCCACACTTCCGCCTCCTGCATCCGCCGACGGTGCCGCACTGGCCGCCACTTCCGCTGCCGGCATCATCTGCATGGCTGTAGACGCACCGATAATCGCTCTGGACGTATCCGCCGACCTGCCGGACTGGGACTGTGACTGGAAAGAAACACTGGTGGCCGCTGCCTGTCTTTCTTTTTCCAGCCTGCCGAAAAATGCTTTCAGATATTTCAAATCCGCTGCCAGGATATCCCTCACTTCATCGGACCTGTGCTTCTTCTTCAAAAGATCCAGATCTTCCGGGTCCATTTCCAGAACAGCTCCACCGGAGATCTCTTCCAGCTCCTCCATCCCGTCCATCTCTTCCAGCATCTCCTGGATTTCCTCCATGAGTTCCTGCATTTCTTCTCTGCTCATTTCCAGATTGTACTGCAGCTGCTCTATGGCAGCCTCCTGGCGTTCTGCTTCTTTCTCTTTTTCCGTCACCACATCTCCCCGGCAGATACCGCTGCGCCTCCTTATATTCTCCTCTTCCAGCAGATGTTTCATTCTCTTTTTGGCAATCCGCTCCATCCGCTGTGCGTGGATGATAGCATGGCGCAGTTCTTCCTCATCGTACACGCCGGTCCCCTGGTTTCTCCGCAGCCTTGCGGTAACTCCCTTTGCTCTTATCATCACCGCTCTGGCGCTCAGAGAAGTCTTTGTACGCAGAATCTCTTTGGAAATACCTTTAAAATTATACCGTAATTTTTTGTATTTTTTATCATTCTTCTTAGATATGTTATAGCTGACTGTACCTGTCACAGATCCGTCTGTGTTCCTGTAGGTGACTCTTCTGTAATCAGAACTGCCCCCTCTGATTCCCATCATTCCCATACCATCATCCTCCCTGATTATGGTAATCCACCACTACTTTCCTCACATCTATATAGCTGATAAATACCTGTATCCGCACAGATAATCGCGCAGAGCCCACTCCGGGTATTCAATCATTATATCGACATTTTATGAAAATAACTGTATACCAAACGCATTTTATCTCTTGACATTTCTCTTCTTTATATGTATTATTGTATTAATCAGTTAATACAATAATACACAAAGGAGAGATGCAAATGACATGGAAACTGGATTCCGACAGGCCGATCTATGCACAGTTGTTGGAACAGATACAGATGCAAATCGTCTCCGGGCAATATCCCTCTGGCAGCAAGCTCCCCAGCGTACGGGAACTGGCCGCACATGCCGGGGTCAACCCTAATACTATGCAAAAGGCCTTAGCAGAATTGGAACGGGTCGGCCTCATCCAGACTATGAGAACGGCAGGCCGGTTTGTCACAGAGGATACACTGTTGATTCAGAATATCAGGCAGAGCCTAGCCCGGGAACAGCTGGCCGGTTTTTTTCAGAACATGCGTCAGTTGGGATATCAAAAAGAAGAAATATTGTCTTTCTTAAAGGCAACATATGAGGAGGGATAACGATGAATTATTTATTAGAAGCCAATTGTTTATATAAACGGTATGATTCCAAAAAGGCACCCGCGCTGAACGGTCTGACACTGAATATCCCAAGCGGACGAATCGTCGGGCTGCTCGGTCCCAACGGAAGCGGTAAGACTACTTTTATCAAGCTGATCAACGGTCTTCTGACCCCCACTTCTGGCACGGTCACTATAGGCGGAATGACTCCTGGCACACAGACAAAGTCCCTTATCTCCTATCTGCCGGAGCGTACCTGCCTGCAGAGTTCCATGAAAATAGAAGAGCTCGTATCCTTTTTCGCAGATTTCTACCCGGATTTTTCCAGCGAAAAAGCCTATCATATGTTCTCTTCTCTTCATATCAATCCTTCCGACAAGCTGAAAACGCTGTCAAAAGGAACACGGGAAAAAGTACAGCTGATTCTCGTTATGAGCAGAGATGCCCAGCTCTATATACTGGACGAACCTATCGCGGGTGTGGATCCTGCTGCAAGGGATTATATTCTGAAGACCATTATTTCTAACTACAATGAAAATGCTACGATTCTGATCTCTACTCATCTGATCTCTGATATCGAAAATATCCTGGACGATGTGATCTTTATCCGGGAAGGAAATGTATTTTTATATGCTTCGGCAGAAGCCATACGAGAAGAAAAAGGGAAGTCTTTAGACGCTTATTTCAGGGAGGTGTTCACATGCTGATCAAATTAATGAAATACGAATGGAAAGCCACATGGAAAGCTTGTGCCATTATCAATTTTTTCACCGTATTTGCTACAATACTGGGTGTATTTGCCATGAAATCACTGCAAAACGGCATCCTGCACAAAGACCAGTTTACCTATATCGCCGTTATCCTTTTTGTATTTTATTATCTGTCGATTATCGGGGTATCTTTCAGTATGTCCATCTATATAGGGGTCCGGTTTTACTGCAATCTCTACACAGACGAGGGTTATCTCATGCATACCCTGCCGGTAACAAAACGCCAGCTCGTCCTTTCCAAGCTGCTGATTCATACCGTCTGCACGATGATCACACAGGTTCTTCTTGTCCTCAGCATCTGTGTAATGATGTTTCCGCTGCTGGCCCTTCTGCTGGACGAACCGGCGCTTTCCGTTCCTATGACGATGCTGGCGAAATCCATTCAGGAAGCAACCGGCGCTATGGGCATCTCCCTGCCCGCTTTTTTCCTCTGCAGTATGATCGCCGCTGTTATCGGTCAGACCAGCGGTATCTTATCGATCTACTGTGCCATCTCCCTGGGACAGACCTTTCACAGGCATAAAGTCATGGGCTCTATCCTCTGCTATATTGGCATCTACTGTCTGATTCAGACAGCGACTACCATACTGACCATGCCTCAGATGTATGCCCATACGTCCCAAATGGAAAGCCTCTCTGTTATCAATACCCATGCATCCGCTTACCTGTACAGCATGCTTCTCTCCATATCTGTGGAAAGCCTGTTTATCGGCATCGCATGTTATATTCTGACACTGCATCTGATGAACAAAAAATTAAACTTACAATGAAAGTTCCGTCTCGGTACTAAGGCATATTGCACGCTTGCGTGCAAAGATGCCTTAGCCCGTATCATCAGGCAGCACGACAGTGCGGACTGCGAATATTAATTGTAACATATAAAAGACCTCTGCATATAATAACAAAAAATGCCGAGGTCTTTTTATGCCCGACAGATTTATTCTGAAAGCCCAACAGGAGTCTGATACTACACCGTCCGAAGGTGAACTTCGGATTTCTGTTATTTCCGATGTAGGTATGATTCCCATTGAAAATGCGACGGTTACCATTTCCTATACCGGTGATCCGCAACAGCCTCTTATGACTCTTACCACCAACGAAAATGGACAGACACCCCCTGTCAAACTTCCTGCTCCCGATCTGGAGTATAGTCTGGAACCGGAACAGCTGGTACAGCCCTATTCCGAATACAACATCGAAGTAACTGCCCCGGGCTATGAATCGGTTCTCGTTTCCGGCACAGAAGTTCTGCCAGATGTCACGGCAATTCAGCCCATCCGTATGACTCCTCTCGAGGAAAACGCTGCGGAAGAAGACATCTTTATTCCCGTGCACACACTCTTCGGTGAATATCCACCCAAAATCCCGGAAGAAGAAATCAAGCCGATGGACGAAAGCGGTGAAATCGTACTCAGTCGGGTAGTCATCCCGGAATATGTCATCGTCCATGACGGGGTCCCGTCCGATCCTACAGCCCAGGACTATTACGTACGCTATCGAGACTATATCAAAAACGTAGCCTCCTGTGAGATCTACGCCACATGGCCGGAATCCGCTATATACGCCAATATTCTCGTTATCATGTCCTTTACGTTGAATCGGGTCTATACGGAGTGGTACCGAAACCAGGGATATGATTTCACCATCACCTCTTCCACCGCCTATGACCAGAAATGGATTCATGGACGAAATATTTTCCAGAATATTGATGTGCTGGTAGACAATATTTTCGCCAATTATCTGTCCAGACCTGGAGTACGTCAGCCTATCTTTACTTCCTACTGTGATGGAAAACGGGTCACCTGTACCGGTCTGAGCCAATGGGGTTCCAAATATCTGGCTGACGAAGGTTACACGCCAATCGAAATCATCCGCTACTATTACGGCAATGACATGTACATCAATACCGCATCCGCCATCTCCGGTGTGCCATCCTCATGGCCCGGCTACAATCTGACGATCGGCTCTTCCGGTCAAAAAGTACAGCAGATGCAGGAACAACTGAATCGTATCGCCAGAAACTATCCGGCCCTTCCCACACTGTCTGCAGACGGTATCTATGGTCAGCAGACAGCCAATGCAGTACGTATCTTTCAGAGTATTTTCGATTTGCCTCAGACAGGTGTGGTAGACTATGCCACATGGTACGAAATCTCGGAAATATATGTGGGGGTCAGCCAGATTTCCGAACCAAACTAGCTTTTGTCAAAACTGGTAACGCCATGCCCTGGTCAATCATTGACTGTCCATAATTCGGTTTTTGATCTGCCTGCGGCATGGCACCACTGCCAACACTGGAAATCCAATTCTTTTTTCTTTCGATCACTCAATATCTTCTCTCAAAACTTCCGAAAAGTTCATAGAAAAACTAAAAGAACTTCCCTCTTTTGTTTCTCGGCAAAAAGTATTAGAATAATAGAGGAAACGAAAATCAGTTATCGACAAGGTAAGGAGGATTTATATGACCCCAAAAGAAGAAGCTTTTGCTTCCCTGGCAGAAGGAATGATAAAGAAGCTGGAAATGCGCGGTATGGAGGGACACTATTTCGAAAACAGGGAGGCTCTTTGCTCCTATCTGAAAGAGACTCTCCCGGAAGATGCTGTCATTGCTGCAGGAGGTAGTGAATCTGTCAAAGAAAGCGGTATCATGAACCTCATCACATCCGGCGACTATACCTTCATAGACAGAAAAGCCGCCAAAACACCGGAAGAATCCCGGGAAATTTTCAGCCGCACCGTTCTGGCCGACTATTATTTTATGAGTACAAACGCCATCACCATGGACGGTGAACTTGTCAACATCGACGGAAACGGAAACCGTATTGCCTGTCTGGCGCAGGGGCCATCCCATGTATATATCATCGTAGGCAGGAATAAAGTATCTGTAGATCTGCAAGATGCCATCCAACGTGCCCGCAATATCGCTGCTCCAGCCAATGTAAAACGTCTGCATAAGCAGACACCCTGCCAGGTACAGGGACGCTGTGGCAACTGTTTCTCTCCTGACTGCATCTGCAGTCATCTGATCGTTACTAGACACTGTGGGGAAAAGGGAAGGATTCATGTATTCCTTGTAAATGAGGATCTTGGATATTAAATTTCTCTGACAACGGTTCTTGACAGCAATTTGAAAGAACTTTCTTTCCTATTATGGTCAAAAAACAGCGCCGGGCAGCTCTGGTTATCATAAAATCAGTCTGCTCGACGCTGTTTTCAAATATTATCTTAAGCAGTTGCCCGTTGATTTTCTCAGCACTCTGTTAAAAGTCTGCTATTAAAAATTCCCGCAGTGCCTCTCCAACATCCGCGCAGATGTAGTCCGCCTCTGCCCTGACATTTTCTTTACCGGAAGCCATGGCATAAGAGATCGCACATTCCCGAAACATGGCTACATCATTGTCGCTATCGCCAAAACATAGCGCTTTGTCCAGACAAAGGCCGTCCCGCTTTGCAAGTTCCCGCAACGCAGTCCCTTTATTGGCGCCATCCATCGTAAAATCCAGCCAGCCATTTCCCGCATCTGCCACCTGAAGTCTGGTATCGTATTTTTCATGAAACCACTTTTCTTCTTTTTCGGGAATACCGTCTTTCCACCAGATCGAAATTTTATTAAATCCGCCCGCAATCTGACGATAGTCTTTCACCGTATTCACATCCGGCTTCAGAAATTCATTCATATAACGAATGAAATCCGTCCGGTTTTCCAATGTATACAGACTCCTTTCACAGGATACGATCGTCTCCGTACCGGGAACAGCCAGCATGTCGTCCAGCAATTCAAAAGAAAGCTCCTTCGGAATATACTTGATATATACTGTCTCCTCATTTTTTACAATCAGACTGCCATTTTCACAAATAAAAGGAGTCTCATCCAGAATGGGCTCCAATATGAGACGCATATTATTATACTGCCGCCCACTGGCTGCCACAAAAGAAACTCCCCTTTTTTTCAGCTCTTTGATCACCGGAAACAGTGCTGGATCCGGTTCTTTCTTCTTTCCCAGCAGTGTTCCATCCAAGTCACTGACAATCGTCGTTATTTCTTTACCATGTATCCGCATTCTGTTCTCCCTGTCGTTTGTTTGTATATTTTTAAAAAAATTAGAAATTTCTGGCCCTGTATCCTCAGATATGTAACAAAAAAATCCCAAAACCCGATAAAATCGGAATCTTTAGGATTTATAAAAGCAGGGGAAGAGGGAATCGAACCCCCGTTAACGGTTTTGGAGACCGCCGCACTACCGCTGTACTATTCCCCTATATTTGGCTTTTCCCGCTGAAAATGATCAGATTATGAATCTGCGGTTCATGATCGCCATTCCCGCTCGCCGATGCTCATTATATCATACATAAAAATAATGCGCAAGCAAATTTTGACCAAGTTTGACCTTTTTCAAAAGAGCTATATCCTTAATAAACAGAAGCACCTTTCTTTTTACGATCCGATAGCCCTGATCGCTTCCTGAACGCTGGATACTCCCTTTAATACAATACCCTTCGGAATACTGCCTGACATCCTGACCGTCTCTTCTGCAGATTTTGGCAGAATACAGGTAGTAAATCCAAGCTTTGCCGCCTCTGTAATACGCTGCTCCGCCATGCTCACCGAACGCACTTCACCACTCAGTCCAATCTCTCCAAAAACGATCGTCTTTTCATCCACCGGCCTGTTCTGAAAGCTGGATACTACCGCAATAACGATGCCCAGATCGATGGCCGGCTCTATCATACGGATCCCCCCTGCAATGTTCACATAGGCATCGCATCCTGACATGGGCAGTCCCACTCTCTTCTCCAGCACTGCCAGCAACAGACTCACCCTATTAAAATCCGTCCCTGTTGCCTGACGCTTTGGGATACCAAAACTCGTCTTGCACACAAGTGCCTGTATTTCCAGCAGAATCGGTCTTGTGCCTTCCATAGAGCAGACAACTACAGAGCCGCTGGCTCCTTCCGGTCTGCCACTCAACATAAATTCCGATGCATTTTCCACTTCCATAAGACCGCTTTGCCGCATTTCAAATACACCGATCTCATTTGTAGAACCGAACCGGTTTTTCACTCCCCGCAAAATCCGATAAGAAGCATGCCTGTCCCCTTCGAAATACAGCACCGTATCCACCATATGTTCCAGCACCCTCGGTCCCGCCACAGTACCTTCTTTCGTCACATGACCTACAATAAAGATAGGAATCCCCATATCTTTTGCCAGCCGCAGCAAAATACTGGTGGCTTCCCTGACCTGGGAAACACTGCCCGGCGCTGCCGATATATCATCGTGATACATTGTCTGAATCGAGTCTATCACCACCGCTTCAGGCTTCTGACGGGCGATAGTCTCTTCAATCAATACGAGATTGGTTTCGCATAAAAGCAGCAGATGATCGGTGAAATCACCGATACGAAGCGCCCGCAGCTTGATCTGCTTTAATGATTCTTCTCCTGAAATATATAGCACTTTCCTGCCGTCATCAGAAAGATTTCTGCAAACCTGTAAAAGCAGAGTAGACTTACCAATGCCCGGATCTCCCCCTACCAGGACCAGGGAGCCTGGCACAATACCGCCTCCCAGCACCCGGTCCAATTCCTTCATCCGGGTACTCATTCGCTCCTCTTCCTGCATGGCAATGGAGGACAGAGAAGAAGGCTCCTGCCTTTCTCCAAAAGCCTTCTTCTTTCCACTGCTTCCTGTACCTTTCAAAGTCGTCTGCACAGTTTCTTCCACCAGTGAGTTCCACTGTCTGCACCCGGGACACTGTCCCATCCATTTGGAAGATTCATAGCCACAGTTCTGGCAGAAAAATATTGTAGACGTCTTTCCTTTTCCCATTTGCTTTCCCTTTGTCTTTTATTTGCAGATTTTTACATCCACTTCTCCTTCGCCTGCCAGCTCCACACTGATACTCAGTTTACCGCCCAGACTTGTACGCATCTTCCCTATATTTTCTCCACCGATAAATACTTCATATTCCGTCTCATCTTCCAGACCTATCGTCAGCTGTGCATCCTCTTTTCCTTCCACAGTAAAGGTGACACCGTCCCCATCCTCTTTAAAATGGGTCACACTTGTGCCGGGAACTGATTCATAGGCAAACATACCGTTTCTCTCAAGCTTTGTCATTGTCCCATAAGTCTTCACCTTGAACAGATCCCCACCATGTTCAAAATCCTCTTTTTTTGCCTTCTGCGCCAACGTATGATTCCCAAAACTCAGGCTACCATCGGCTTCCGTTTGAATCAATCCTTCTACTACTGCCATCTTTGTTTCCTCCTCTTACTTTTGTGCTTTCTTTCTAGTCTGTGTTACTTATTTTTTACGGTAAAAACAACCTGGCCCTTTTTCAGACCCGCTATTACATTGTCTCCAGGCACGATCTTTTTCTGAAGAATCTCTTCTGCGAGAGTATCTTCTATGACAGTCTGAATCCCCCGTTTCATCGGCCTGGCTCCCATTTTCATATCGGAATATTTTGTGGCAATATGTTCTTTCAATGCCGGCGTCACAGACAGTTTAATGTCCATTTGTTCTTTACACCGGTTCGCCAGTGTCCTGGCAAGAAGGGATACTACATCTTTCATATTTTCTTTGTTCAGCGGATGGAAGACCATAATCTCATCGATTCGATTGATAAATTCCGGTCTGAAAATTCTCTTTACCTCTTCCATGACGCCTGATTTCATCTTCTCATAATCTTTTTTCTCAGAAGATTCCACCGCAAACCCCAGATTTTTCGGTTCTATGATTCTCTGTGCTCCTGCATTGGATGTCATAATGACTATCGTATTTTTAAAGTTTACTTTACGTCCTTTGGAATCGGTAATATGACCATCATCCAACACTTGAAGCAGAATGTTAAATACATCCGGGTGTGCCTTTTCTATTTCATCAAACAGAACGACAGAATAAGGATTTCTCCGCACTTTTTCACTGAGCTGTCCCCCCTCGTCAAACCCTACATATCCCGGAGGAGAGCCTATCATTTTAGATACGGAATGAGATTCCATATATTCTGACATATCTACCCGGATCAATGACTCTTCTGACCCAAACATGGCTTCCGCCAGCGCCTTGCTCAACTCTGTCTTTCCCACCCCGGTGGGACCGAGAAACAGGAATGAACCGATGGGGCGGTTCGGATCCTGCAGGCCTACCCTTCCTCTGCGCATGGCTTTTGAGACCGCCTTCACCGCTTCTTCCTGCCCGATCACCCGTTTATGCAGGACAGATTCCAGTCTTAAAAGGCGTTCGCTTTCTTTTTCGGCCAGCTTTGAAACAGGGATTTTCGTCCAGAGGGATACCACATCCGCGATCTCATTTTCTCCCACTGACAGCTTTCTGGCAGCTGCCTTTTTCTCATAGGCCACTTTGGCCCTGTCATACTTTCGGATCAATTTTTCCTGATTCTTTCTGATCTCACTTGCCTGGAGATAAGCTTCAATACGTACAGAACGCTCAATCTGTTTATCCATTTTCAGAATCTCTTCCTGCATTGTCTTCAGATTCTCCGGCATATGCATATCTCTTAATCGAAGGGCAGCGGCAGCTTCATCGATCAGATCGATCGCTTTATCCGGCAGATTTCTGTCATTGATATATCTGTTGGACAAATGTACGGCAGCCTCCATACCTTCTTTTGTAATCTTTACACCATGATGTTCCTCATATTTTCCGCATATACCACTCAGTATACGGACAGCCTCTTCCGGTGTGGGCTCTTCCACCGTCACCGGTTGAAAACGGCGCTCCAATGCCGCATCTTTTTCAATATATTTACGATACTCGGAAATCGTCGTGGCTCCGATCAGCTGAATCTCGCCCCTCGCCAGAGACGGTTTCAATATATTGGACGCATCAATTGCCCCTTCCGCACCCCCTGCACCGATAATCGTATGGAGCTCATCCAAAAAGAGAATAATATTGCCGTCTTCTGTGACTTCCCGGATGACACGTTTGATTCTCTCTTCAAACTCTCCCCGATACTTACTGCCGGCCACCATACCGGACAAATCCAGCGTCACTACCCGTTTATTCTTGATGGTTTCCGGAACTTCTCCGGCTGCAATGTGCAGGGATAACCCTTCTGCAATGGCCGTCTTACCTACTCCAGGCTCTCCCACCAGACAGGGATTATTTTTTGTTCGGCGGCTGAGTATCTGTATGACCCGCTGGATCTCCGCTTCTCTGCCAATCACCGGATCCAGCTTTCCTTCCCTTGCCAGTTTCGTCATGTCACGGCTGTACTGATCCAGCGTATCTGTTGTACTCTTTTCTTTTTTCTTTTTCCCTTTCAGTCCCAGGTCTTCTTTGTACAGATTTCCATCCTGTCCCATAGCCAGGAGCGTATCCACATATAGTTTCTGTATCTGTATGCCGAGAGTTGTCAGCAGTCTGACTGCCACATTCTCTCCCTCTTTCAGGATAGCCAGCAGGATATGCTCCGTTCCAATCTCTTCCGTATGGAACCGCAGTGCCTGTTTCGCTGCTTCCTGCAATATTTTTTCCGCCCGGGGGGAATAATTGTCCCGTTCCCTCATGGGAAGATAGTTCCCCGGTGAAATCAAATCATAAATCATGGAGATCAGCTTGCTCTCCTCTACCCCATTGTCCTGCAATACTCTGGCTGCAACTCCGGTATCTTCTCTGAGAAGTCCCAACAGGATATGTTCTGTCCCTATATAGTTCTGTCTCAACTCTTTTGATGTCTGCTTTGCCAATGAAAGCGCCATTTCCGCCTTCTTCGTATACTGCGGCATCATTCCAGTCCTCCATAATCTTCATAGATTTCATCTATAAGAGCATGCACTTCCTCCCGGGAAATATTCTTACAACTTCCCTTTGCCAGAAGCACACGAAGCTCTTTTTTCATCTCTTCGATTGCACGTATTCTGTCAATATCCACAGCGATCACCGCACCTCTGCGTCTGTCCACCTTCACATAGCCTTCCTGTTTCAGGACTGTATATGCCTTATTTACCGTATGCATATTGATTCCTATCATTTCGGCAAGCTGACGCACCGAGGGCAGCGCATCTCCTTCCTTGAATCTGGTGGTTGCAATGCCGACAATAATCTGATTACGCAGTTGGATATAGAGCGCCTCATCACTGTTAAAATCAAGTTCAATCATCATTTTATCACCCTCTGTTACCCTCAGTGAACAGGGGGACACACGGTCGGAAAAGGGCGAATTGGGACATGTGTTTCCTTGTTCACTGAGGGTATATAGATATTATAACACAGCATGCAAAAAGTCAAGATACAGACAGTCAGTGCCGACATCTCTGTCAACACTGACTGTCTCTTTTTTCTTTGGAACTATTCTTAATATTTATCCTTTTTGTCCATATTTAAAAACTCAAATTCAAAATCATCATCGTCCATATATTCTTCTTCGTCATATTCCTCGTCATCATATTCTTCTTCGTCGTCGTATTCCTCATCGTCATACTCGTCATCATATTCTTCATCATCGTCTTCTTCCTCCCTGCGGGAAAGGAAATTCTTAGGACTCCAACGACGTTTCTTTACAGAACGTTCCTCTTCATCGTCGTCATATCCATCCTCATCATCTTCGTATTCGTCATCATCGTCCTCATCCTCATCTTCGTATTCATCCTCATCTTCGTATTCATCCTCATCTTCGTATTCATCCTCATCATCTTCGTATTCGTCATCATCGTCCTCTTCTTCATCGTCATATTCTTCTTCGTCATCATCATCGTCGTCATCGTATCTGCCTCTGCTACTCCTGATTCCGGGCCTGCTGACAGGCGCCTCATCCCGGTACTGTCCAAGTTTCACTGCCAGCACAATGCAGACGATAATCAGGATAAGAAACAATGCCACAGCTGCCAGAACAAGAAATTTGCCTTTCCCTTCCATCAGAGATGACAAAGATGCACCGGACGATCCTTCTCCGCCTCTGACTAAATCAACTTTTTCAAATTTATTATTATCTGTAGAATAAAGATACCATGTCTCGTTTCCGTCCGTACTGTCTTCTGTACGCAACAGAAAATAGTTACCAAGAGCCCATTCTGAAAGAGCTGCCCCATCGCCTTCCATATCTTCCAGATTTGCGCCTTCGGGTATGATCTTGCTGGAAAGCACCTGTTTGACTTCTTCGGAACCGCTTCCTGATGCCATATCTCCAGCTTCTTCTTCCGGCATCTCTCCTTCTGCCTGTTCATCGGAACCCTCTCCAGCAGCTGCTCCTCCCCCTTCTGTCGGTTCAATCAAATCAGCGCGGATATACCCTGTATTACCATCTACTTCCACCGCATACCAGGGGGTTCCTTCCGAATCTGTTTCCTGCCCTGTGATCGCAACTACCGTTCCGGAAGTCACTGTAGTAACCGGTGTATCTGAAGAAGAAGGCCCACTGCGTACATTGGCATTTTCCTTGGATATAATCGTACCGGATGTCGGTATTGCTCCGCCTCCTTCTGAAAGAATTTCTGTATTTTCATTTCCTCCCTCAGAAGCATCACTCTCACTTGCCACTTCCGCCAGATCTGAACGGATATATCCTGTATTACCGTTTACAGACACCTGATACCAGTCCATTCCATCTGCATCTGTCACGGTACCGACAGAAGTGAGTGTCGTTCCATTGGCAGCCTTACCTACCACATTGCTCTCCGTACTGGTCTCGCTTCTGACATTCGCATCAGATGTCATCTTAATCTGCATATCAGCCAGACTGACGATTGTGTTCTCTTCCATGCACATCACAAATAGGGCAAGTGCCAACGCCACCAGAATATGTCCTGTTCTTTTCTGTATCTTTTTTGCAATTGCTCTCATTTTTCCTTTTGTATCCTTCCTTCTCTTCTTTTGGATTTTTCAGTGCTGCCTCTGGAAACGCTTCTGTCCTTCTTCTTCCTCCATCGCTTTTCCAAAGCCTTCCATTTTCTTTTTCTTCCGCAACTGCGCCTCTCCATCTCTGTGATATGCCATCTCACACTTCGGACACATCCGGCCGCTGCGTATACTGATACCGCATCTTTCACATTTCATAAAGACTGATGAACTGTCTGCAATTTCCAGTCTGGATTCTTTCAGCATCTGACGAATCGACTTCTGACTCACTCCCGTATTAGAAGACACTTCCGCCGTATTGGCTCCCGGATGCTCCTCCAGGTATCTCCTTACTTTTCCATAGTCATCATAATCCACACTCTTGCAGTCTTCGCAACGATACTCTCCTACCCCTCTGAATACCATGACACCGCCACATTTGCTGCACAGTAAAGGACGATTATAATCTTCTTCCGCAAATAACATGATAAACTCCTCCTGTTCCCGATTACTACTCCGTCATTTCCGCTTCGTCAATCGCTTTTCCAATATCCTTTCGCATATATTTTTTTTCGAAGGAAACCCACTCCGTTGCTTCATAGGCCTTTTCACGCGCTTCTTTCAAATCCTGTCCAGTAGCCGTAATACCAAGTACCCGGCCGCCGTTTGTAACGATCTGCCCGTCTCTTTCTTTTGTGCCTGCATGAAAACAGAAATAATCCTCTTTTCCGTTAAATCGCTCTAAACCCGTAATCGGATAGCCCTTCTCATAGGAAACCGGATAGCCGCCAGAAGCCAGTACGACACAGACCGCCGCATTCTCTTCAAACGCAAGCTCGATCTGATCCAATGTACCATCGATACATGCTTCAATCACATCAATTATATCATTTTTCATCCTGGGCAGTACCACCTGTGCCTCGGGATCTCCAAATCTGGCATTATATTCCAATACTTTTGGCCCGTCTTTCGTAAGCATAAGCCCAAAAAAGATAATCCCTTTGAAGGGCCTTCCTTCTGCCGCCATGGCATCTACCGTAGGTTGATAAATGAATTTTCTACAGAAATTATCAACTTCTTCCGTATAAAAAGGGCTGGGAGAAAAGGTTCCCATTCCCCCTGTGTTGAGCCCGGTATCCCCATCTCCAATACGCTTATGGTCCTGGGCAGATGTCATCGTCCTGATCGTCTTACCATCTACAAAAGAAAGTACCGACACTTCCCGTCCTGTCATAAATTCTTCTATGACGAGCCGGTTCCCTGCATCCCCGAACTGTTTGTCTTCCATAATTGTCCTGACACCGGCTCTCGCCTCTTCCAATGTATGACAGATCAACACTCCTTTTCCCAGTGCCAAGCCGTCAGCCTTTAAGACAACAGGAAAATCTGCCTTTTCCAGATAGGCCAGTGCAGCCCTGGAAGAATCAAAATTTTCATAAGCAGCAGTGGGAATTTCGTATTTTTTCATCAAATCTTTGGAAAACGCCTTGCTGGCTTCCAGAACCGCCGCATTTTTCCTCGGTCCAAATACCCGCAGCCCTGCTGCCTCCATCACATCTGTAAGTCCTCCGGCCAATGGATCATCCATGCCGATTATAACCAGATCAATTCCCTTTTCCTTTGCAAATACCGTCAAAGCATCAAACTCCATCGCACCGATGGACACACACTCCGCGATCTGCCCTATCCCTGCATTTCCCGGGGCACAGTAGATCTTTTCCACCCGCCTGCTCTTTGATACACTCACGGCAATCGCATGTTCTCTGCCGCCGCTTCCTACAATTAGAACTTTCATGCTTTCCTCCTGTCAATCGTCCGAAACGATAGCTCTGCCATTTTCTATCCTGATCTTTCCCCTGGAGAACAAATCCACTGCCTTTGGCAGTAAAAGCCACTCCGCCTCTTCCATCACACGCCTCTGCAGTGTTTGTGGGGTGTCATCCTCATGCACTTCCACTGCTTTCTGTAATACAACAGGCCCCGTATCCGTCCCTTCATCTACAAAGTGTACTGTGGCCCCGGTTATTTTAACGCCTCGTTCCAATACTTTTTTATGTACTTCCAGTCCGTAATATCCTGTTCCGCAAAAAGCTGGAATCAGAGAAGGATGAACATTCAGGATACGATTCCTGTACTTCTGTATCATCTCCTCAGAAATCACTACAAGAAACCCTGCCAGTATGATCAAATCCGGCCGGGCTTCCTCCACTGCTTTCATAAATGCTCCATTGAAAGCCTTTCTATCAGAATATTCCTTTGGAGAAACGCAGATGCCCTCGATTCCATGTCTTTTGGCCCGTTCCAGAGCATACGCCCCTGCATTATTACTGATAACACGCACAATCTGCGCATCCTTTATTTTTCCTTCTTCTATGGCATCGATCAACGCCTGGAGATTCGTACCTCCTCCTGAGACACATACGACAACTCTCAGCATAAAACAACTCCTCTTTCTCCCGCCTCTACATGGCCCACAAGGTAGGGAGTCTCTCCTGCCTCACGCAGTGCTTCCATCGCTCTGTCTTTCTCTGCCGGATCTACGGCCACGATCATACCAATCCCCATATTGTATGTATTATACATAGTCTCTTCTGCAATCTTGCCTTCACTTTGAAGCAATCGGAAAATGGCCGGCACCTGATAACTGTCCTTTTTCATTACGGCCCGCATTCCCTCCGGCAGCATACGGGGAATATTCTCATAAAATCCTCCTCCGGTAATATGGCTGCATGCCTTTACTCTGACGCCAGACTCTTTCAGGCTCTTCATCGCCTTCACATAGATCTTTGTAGGCTCCAGCAAAGCCTCTCCCAGCGTACTTCCAAGCATTTCATAATAAGTATCCAGACTTTCCTTCGTCATAACAAATACTTTACGAATCAGAGAAAATCCATTGCTGTGTACACCACTGGAAGCGATACCGACCAGCGCGTCCCCTGCCTGTACATCCCTGCCTGTGATCATCTCTTTTTCATCCACAATCCCCACTGCAAAACCTGCCAGATCATATTCTCCTTCAGGATAAAAACCAGGCATCTCAGCTGTCTCACCGCCAATCAGTGCCGCTCCCGCCTGTCTGCATCCATCTGCCACACCTTTTACGATGTCTGCAATCTTATCAGGATAATTTTTGCCACAGGCGATGTAGTCCAGAAAGAACAACGGCTCCCCTCCGGCGCATACAATATCATTGACGCACATGGCAACACAGTCTATTCCCACCGTATCATGTCTCTCCGCCAGAAAGGCAAGCTTCAGTTTCGTCCCTACTCCATCTGTCCCTGATACAAGCGTAGGCTTTTCCATATCTTTGAAACTCCCCAGAGAAAACGCACCGGAAAAACCTCCGATACCGCCCAAAACTTCCGGCCGCATCGTCTCTTTGATATGCTTTTTTATCAGCTCCACAGAAGCGTATCCTGCTTCAATATCCACACCTGCACTTTTATAGTCCATCTTTATCTCCTTGTCCCTTTGGATTTCAGTAATTTTGGTATCCCGCATCCTGCAGACGGGCATCTTTCTTTTCCACGCTCTCCTTCAGCTCCAGACTGTAATCTTTCAGCCTTTGCAGCAGCTTTGCGTCAGCAACCGCCAATATTTTCGCTGCCAGCAGACCCGCATTGACACCACCGCCAATGGCAACTGTGGCAACCGGAATCCCGGAAGGCATCTGTACAATGGAATACAGGGAATCCCTTCCTCCAAGAGAAGTGGTGTGCATAGGAATCCCAATCACAGGCATCGGAAAGATCGCCGCACACATCCCCGGCAAATGTGCTGCCATCCCCGCACCGGCAATCACTACTTTAACTCCCCGATCTTCCGCCGTCTTCGCATAGTCAAAAAATACATCCGGTTCCCTGTGGGCGGAAATAATCCGCATCTCATAGGAAACACCAAGCTTATCTAACGTCTCGGCAGCCTTTGCCATAACCGGCATATCCGAATCGCTGCCCATCACAATGGAAACCTGTGCCATATCTTCTTCTCCTTTTTTACTTTCAATAAACGAAAATCTCTATTATCATTTTATTATGAGACACCCCTATCGTCAACACATTTTACCATGAAAGTCCCGTCCGGCATCCGCACGAACTGCGTGTTTACACGCAAGGGCGGGCGGATATCGGACGGGCAGACCAGTATGAGCAAGAAGGGCATCTGCCCGGATTGCGAATACCGGCGGCGATTGCGTGAGCATGCAGTGCTCACCAATCGACTTTCATACCCACAGGCTACGCCGCATCCGACGGGCAGGCCGGTATGAGCAGAATCATACAGACTCCAGGGGAAGATTCAGATCTTCGCAGCCATCCAGCACAAACCTGCCGTTTTCAATAATCGGCCATTCTCCTTCAGATGACACTGCTGTCAGTTCTCCCAGTTCATCGTAGGGTATCGTAATGTCCGTATGACAGTGAAAGTAGCATGTCTTCTCCCTGTCCGTCAAACGCTGTATGGAAATGGCATTGTCTCTGGCCACTATCTCTTTACCGTCAGGATTATAGACCGGTAAATCCTCACTGTGGGAATAGCAGGTGTCTCCCACTGCAAAATGAGGCCCTGTCTTTTCTGCAATCAGTATCGGCAGCTTATCGGCAATCCCATATTTTCTGGCGGCTACATAGGCTGTCGTATTTGTTCCGATAGCAAATTCACCCATTGGCAGACTTTCATGATGAAACAGGATATTATCTTTGATATACTTCCGGTTCTCCTCCTCTGATTCGAAATTGCCACACTGATAAGAAGTTATCATCCCGTCCGTAAATACAAGTTCCAGATCTTTATATTCCAGTCCGTTTAAAAAGACACGCTTCACGTGAAGACAGCCGTTCGTTCCTTCCAGCTGAGGAGATGTAAACACTTCTCCCACCGGAATATTCACATCCGCCACACAGTTTTCAAAGGCGGTCTCTTTTTCAGGATTCTGCAGAGGACGTAACGCCACCACCAGATCACTGCGGTTGCCGTCTCTGCCTCTGATGCGAATATGGGAAGCCCTATCCAGCGTATCAATCATTGTCTGCTGCATCTTCTGATACAGATTATAGTCCAACGTATTGATATCGATAACCGCATCAAATATTTCAGGAAACTGCTCTCCGATCTGGGGGACCGGAAAAGCAATCATCGTAAAACTGCGCTCTTCCCCTTTGATATACTCATTGACGATCTGTCCAGACTCTGCCGCATATTCCACAGAAAGCTGCTGCTGCTTTTCTGAAAGAGCCGACGCCTCCTGTTTATTTTCCGGTACAAAAGGTATCTCGCCAAACGCCTCTATACAGGCAGGACCACCGTGAACGAAAGCCAGCTCCTTTGCAGCCTCATAGGCAGCTCTCAGCTCTTCCAACCTCCGATGCATCATTTTTCTGTCCAAAAACAATGCCTCGTCCTCTCTGTGGTCATACAAAAACTGTTTATTGGCCTCTGCTCCGTAAAATCCAATCCGGTGCGCTCCCCGTTTATAAAGAATACTTGTGGAGGCTCTGTAAATAACGGTCCGCAGTCCCATACGCTCAAAATTTTCTACAGCCCTTCTCACTACCCGCTCAAAACCTGCCGTATATCGGATATTGACCGTCTTTTTCTTCGCAATATCTTTCCCGCCCACGAGAAAACCAATCCGGTAACCTTCTGTAAACGTGTCCGCCATGCGGGCAATCTTTTCTTCCGGCAAACCGTTCAGGTAGGAAGCCAGTTTTTCTTCGTTTTCCGTAATATATTCTCCATAGGCATATAAATACCGGAGATCTTTTAAATCCCTCTCCATCACAATACGCAGGAAAAAATCATTTTCCGGATCCAGCTGCTTTCTGACCCTCTTTTCCAGAGCCGGCTCCGAATAATCACTGACAAACCAATAAACAATCTCCCTGATTTCCTCACAGGCCGGCTCTGCCTGGCTCTCTGAAAAGGCACAGGTAAACGCCTGATACACTTCCAGAAACAACTCCATATGGATAAGCAGTTCTTCTTTCTCTCTTTCATACACGGACTCAATCTGACTGTGTATCTCCCCATAGAGAAATGCCAGCAGCCTGCCCATTTCCTCTCCATATAGAGATACTGTATAAGATGGATTTCCATAGCACTTTTCATAGTTTCCCGGCAATATATCTACATACAGGGCCCGATTCCTCTCCCGAAGTATATCCAGGGATTCCATCTCATCCTCTTTCTTCTCCTGCCTGTCCCATTCTGTCAGCAGTTTCCCGATATAGACAGCCGTCTCACAAAAATAAGAAAAGAATTTACTGCCTGTCCAAAAGCTCTCTGCAGCTACCGCACCACTGTCTTTATATTTTGCAATCTCTTCAACTCTTTCTCTCGCCAGTATAAATCTTTCTTCTATTATATTGTCGTTGTATTTGTTTTCTCTGACTCTGTTTTCTTCCATAATACAATTTACTGTCCTTCTATATTCCGTATGCTCCCACAAATAAAATAAATCCGGCACTCACCAGAACCATCAGGTTAATTGCAAGCCCCAGATAGGAAAAAAAATAAAATTTGTCCGGCTCCATTCTCGAGAGAATACCGAGTACCAGGCCTGTGACAGAAAAAAGTACCGCTATCAACATGGAAAATCCATACCTGGGCCGGGCAATACCGCCTTCCTGAAACGTAAAATAAAGCATCATAATAATGGAAACAAAAGAGATCGTTCCCAAAATGGTCGATAGTATCGCCCTTTGCGGATGCTTCTTATTGGTAAATATATAATCTTTCTTAATTGCCATCATCGTTTCCCACTCCTACGAAGATATCCTTTCGCTCAAAACAGAAGTTTGGACTTTGCTGCAAGCAGCCTCGCTCCTCCCACAATCAGAAGAACACCGCCAGCGATTCCAGCAACGATTGAGATCACTCCCAGTGTAATGTTGAGACCTCCAGTCTGACTCATAACTTTATACGCTTTCTCTTCCATCTGTTTCCACTCCTTTTTATTTTCATAAACAGGGAAGCATCTGCCACACCTGCATGGGCATCCGCAAATGCCATAAACCTTATTCTCCCTCCCGGCAGGAACAAGCCCCGTATATCGCATAATATGCATCGATGGACGACTTCATGGTATCATCAATATAAACTTTTCCACCGAAATCTCTGTTATGCAGATAAGAAATCACTTCTTCCATCGTCACGATAGCCGCTGCGGGAAATCCATATGTCTCCTGTATTTCCTGAAGAGCACTCAGTTCTCCACGCTGTCCTTTCTCCATACGATTCAGTGACACCATCAAACCGCAGATTTCTACCTTTCCCTGGGCTTTCAGTATTGGCACCGTCTCCTCGATAGATTTTCCCGATGTTGTCACATCTTCAATGATAACGACTCTGTCGCCATCACTGACAGGACTGCCCAGCAGGATACCCGTGTCCCCATGGTCTTTTATTTCCTTCCTGTTAGAACAGTATTTCACATCTTTTCCATATAATTCACTGATGGCCATAACCGTTGCCACTCCGAGGGGAATCCCTTTATAGGCAGGTCCGAACAGGATATCAAAATCCACACCATAAGTATCGTGGATCGCCCTGGCATAATATTGTCCGAGCCTGCGCAACTGGGAACCGGTCACATAGGAACCCGCATTCATGAAAAACGGAGATTTCCGACCGCTCTTCAGTGTAAAATCACCAAACTTCAGTACATTGCTCTCAATCATAAATTCTATAAATTCCTGTTTGTACTGTTCCATCGCACTAAAACCTCCGTAACACTGATCTTTTTATTTACTGTTTTGCTACCCTCAGTGGGCAAGGGCACACACGCCGTGTGTCCCTTTGTCCACTGAGGGTACTAATAAGAATGACCAAATTTCTTCCAATTTTATCATATCCACTCTATAATTTCAATTGGTATTCACGCCTTCTTCGACTGCTCATATCCTATGTACCCGGTTCCGGTTTCTCGCGTATTTATGAATCTCTTATATTCATCTCAATGAACAGTTCTATGCTATATACTTCCAAACATCTTCACATAACAAGTAATCTAAAGATTTGATAACTTTACCCGATATCTTTATCTGTCAGATAACAAATTTTTCAAGCCGCTTCATCTGCGTCCCGACAACGCCCGGGCAATGTCTTCTTTCATATCCAGCACAGCCGCCCGGGAAGCGTCCGCATAATTCATGCTGCCAAACCGGGCATACTTCTCCTGTTGATAAGCGGCAATGATACCCCTGGAAGAATTGACAATCGCTCCCAGCCCGTCCTCATTGAAAAAGGGGACCAGATCTTCTCCCTTTCCTCCCTGGGCACCGTAACCGGGTACGAGGATATAACTCTTGGGCATAATCCGACGAAGCACTCTGCCCATTTCAGGATAGGTTGCCCCAACCACTGCACCCACATAGCTGTAATCCTCTCCCATGCAGGATTCTCCCCACTTTGCCACCTGTTCCCCCACAAGCTCATACAATGGTCTGCCTTCCACAACTCTGTCCTGGAATTCTCCACTGCTTTTATTGGAAGTCTTTACAAGAACGAAAATTCCTTTTTTTTCTTTTTTACAGACATCGATAAAAGGCTGGATACCGTCAGAGCCAAGATAGGGATTGACCGTTGCAAAGTCCTCATCAAAACCGGTATATTCCCGGGAGCCTACCTGCACTTTCCCCAGATGCCCCGTAGCATAGGCCTGAGAAGTAGAGCCAATATCTCCCCGCTTCACATCCCCGATCACCACAAGACCCTTTTCTTTGCTATACCGTACTGTTTTCTCAAAAGCAATCAGTCCTTCGATGCCAAACTGCTCATACATGGCAATCTGCGGTTTCACTGCGGGCACCAGATCATACACAGCATCGATAATCCCTTTATTGTACTGCCAGATGGCTTCTCCCGCTCCCTTCAGTGTTTCTCCATATTCCTCATAAGCTTTTTTCTTAATATGCTCTGGAATATAGGAAAGCATCGGATCCAATCCTACCACAACAGGTGCCCCTGTCCGCTCTATTCCTGCAATCAGTTTCTGTATCATTTCCTGTCCTCCTTCTTTTCCTATCTTTTTCACTTACGATTTGGATGGCAAAAAAATTTTTCTCCCTGCTCGCCACCCAGTCCACATGCTGCGTCAGCAGCAAACTTTCATACGTGGACCTGCGCACATAAATGCCCCGCAGACTGCTGCGGGGCACTTGGGTCCATTACTTACAGATCGTCATTTACCAGTTTGATAACCGCGGTTTTGTTCGGAATTTTAAAATACACTTTATATCCGCTGCCACCCACTGAGACGCCAGTAGCTGTAGCCTGTACCTTTCCTACCGCATCTCCGTCATCTTCCTCACACTTTGCTGTGAATACAACGGTTTTGCCATCTCCCATTCCCTGATCTTTCAATGTGAAATAAACATAAAGGCGCTCTTCACCGTCCACATTTTCCACATCAAAATCATCGATAATGGCGGCTTCTCCCTTTGTTCCGGTCATATATCCATAGTGTCTGACTGAATATTCGTCTTCCTTATCTCTCTGATAATAGATGGAATTGACGGAAATATACTGGCAGTTTCTGCTATAGCCATCCAGCCATACCTTCACCACTGTATTTCCTGTTCCTTTTGCCTTGATCTTCAGCTTAAAAGAAGTGCTCTTCTGGTCTTCCACCTCGACCTTCACAATGCTGGAGTCATCCACCGCATATTTCACCACATAGGGCTTGGATCCTTTCCAGTCCTTTACTGAAATCTTTACTTTTTCACTTGTGTTGTCATGAGTCACAGATACTGTATTCTGGGACAGGGACAGCACAGGCTGTTCTCCTGCAAATACAGTCAGACTACAGGCTAAAAATAACCCAAGTGCGCAGATTACCGGTATTACTTTTTTCATATTCCGTTTCATGTCTCCTCCTTAAAGTAAAATGATATTTTATGATAATTGCTAGATTATCAACGGGTCTTCAGAAATTCATATTCCCTCTTCGCCCTTTCGTCATCCGGGTATAATTTTAAGTAACTTTCCATCAGAGAAGCTGCCTCACTGAACTGGGAAAGATTTTCATAAGCGGCTATCTCATTAAACTTCAGTGTCTGCTCGTATGTACGGTCCTCGCAGGCCAGACCTGCTTCAAAAGCCTCCAGCGCACCTTCATAATCATTCATCTGCATTTTGCAGATTCCCAGCTGATTCTGCACTTCTGCACTGGAAGGGTCATTGCCCAGGTAGTTCAGATAGACACTGGATGCATAATTGAAATCTCCAAGCGCCTCATAAGTTCTGCCCAGAAAGAGAACCGCTTCCGCACTGCCCGTATCCCGGGCCTTTTCCAGAGCATTTTTTGCGTTGTCATAATCTTCCAGATAATAGTAAAGCCTGCCCTTATCATAGTCCGATATCTTGTCTTCTCCGTCCGCCAAAGCTTTTTGTAAGTATTCCGCTCCCGCTTCTTTATATCCATTCTTTTCCATATTTTTGTAAATATTGAAAAGACAATCATAATCCGTTTGATCCAGCTCCAACGCCTTTTGAAAATCGCTGTCCGCCTGTTCAAATTCTCCCCGTTCCAGCCTCAGCGTCCCCCGCAGATAATAAGCCGTTTTTTCATCTTCACGCAGATCCAGAATGGCATTATACACGCCAAGCGCCTTGTCCCTGTCTCCGTTTTTATAATAAGCCAGTGCCAGGTAATAATTAATATCAAACTCCAGACTGCTTATCATCCCATTGCAATAGGACAGAGATTTTTCCAGTGCCGAAATCGCATCTTCATACTGGGTAAGACCGATATAGGCAATTCCCCTTCCTCTGTATATCAGCTCCGCGTCCTCTGCTTCCACAAGCGCCTTTTCAAAACAGACGAGAGCGCCTTCATAATCCATATTTTCGATCGCAGCCATCCCCTGATCGATATTCTCCCGTTTCCCGCCAATACTGCAGCCTGTTACAAGAAACGAAAGGCACACCGCAAGAAAAATGAGTTTCATTCGTATCTTCATAAGCCGGCTCCCATTCCCTGCCTCCTGATCTCTTCAGCCCATCTCCGTTGACGCTCTTCCTCTTCCTCTGCACATGCATCCAGGCAGATATGGTGTTCTGTCTTATTCCCCCGGCCGTCAGTGGACACAAAGGTAATCATTCCCTCTATACAGACCGCTTCCTGCAGTGTATCCACAGCAGTGACTGCTACCATAAAACTACTCTTTCCTGTATACACCACTCTCGCCAGAAACCGCAAAATCGTCCCTATCTTCACCGGCCTTTGAAAGGACATCTGATGCAGATTCCTGCAGACAATTCCGTCCGTCGTGCCACAGACACAGCCAGCTGCCACAAAACCCGCCTCTACGAACCAGGCGGCTGCCCTGGCCGCAAACAGCGTACCATGATGATTCAGATCTTCTCCTTTTATGAGATGAAATGTCTCATATTGCTTCATAACTGTGTCCCGCTTACCGTCCTTCCATTAAAATGTGGTATACCTGATTCACATCCCGTATATTTTCCAGTATAGGCCGGTCATATCTGGCAGGACGCATAGAAGGGCCATACATGTTTCCATGCATACCTACAAATCCCCGAAACGCATGCTGTCCCCACGGCTGGAAGCTATACCCGTTTCCAAATGCAATCGTTCCCGAACCATCCCGATTTACCGTCAGCTGAATCTCCGGCAGAGCATTTCGGTCCAGACAGGTCAGTTTTCCACCCCGTATCTGCAGCACCCTTTTATCCGTAATGGCGTACCTTGTCCGCCCTCTCATATACTGTTGCACAAAAAATCTTCCGACAATCATATAGAGCCCTACCAACACAAAAGGTATCCCCCAGAGCTTAAAGAAAAAAGGCCCTCCAGAAGCAATCACACTCGCTTCCCAGAAAATCGCGAACCCTCCCCACAGAAGACTGAACGGTACCATATAAAAATCATATTTGCAAAAAATATGTCCCTTTTCCGGCCTGCCCTGCCATATTATGTATTCATCCCCACTGAGATACTCTCTAAACTGATTGTATTCTTTATAGTCGTCCAAAATATAATTTCCTTTTCTCGCGCAGCGGCTGGATTCTTGAGTATTTATATCATGTGCTTCGCACATGTCCGATGCCCATTCGGGCGAGTATTCGTATATACTATAATCATGTGCTTCGCACATGCCGGATGCCCATTCGGGAAAGTATTTGTATATACTATATCATGTGCTTCGCACATGTCCGATGCCCATTCGGGCGAGTATTGTATGTATTATATCATAAACTGTCATAAAATTGAAGATTCTTCATAGAATCATAAAAATTTATTAACATTTACCACTGGCAGGCAACAAACTCACAGCTAAGTGCTGGAGCCGGGTCCTGGCATCATTTGTCAAATATCTGCTATATAGCTGCCCGACTCTTTGTCCACGAAAATCAAAGTGCCTCCGAAACGATCTGAATCGCCATTTCTTTTGCTACCGTGCTGGACACATTTTTATCATCCGTTCTTCCCAGATACACACAGAAATAGACAATCCTTCCCGCTTTTTCTGCAAATCCGGTAAACCAGGCATCCAGAACAACCCCATCTTTTTTCCCCATTCCGGTCTTTCCGTAAATAAGGCAGTCCGCTTCCTTCTGCTCCGTTACCAGCATGACCTGTTTCAATACATCCCTTGTATCTGTCGAATAGACAGAATCCGTTCCAAAAATGCGCTCCATTACCTCTGTCTGTTCCTTCGGCGATATCACCAATGAAGATTCAATCCAAAATCCAGTTAAAGCCCGATTGTGATTGTTCGTATTCAGCCGACCTTCCCAATCGGAAATATCGCAATTGCCATACTGCAGTCTGTCCAGTTCCCGCTGCATCGTTTCCTGCCCAATTTCATCTGTAACTTCTCTGAAATACCAGACACAGGAATCACGAAATGCCTCTTTAAATCCAATGTCACGGTTCCACTTTTCATTCCAGAATATCTCACCGCTCCATGTACGGACCGCATCCTCCGGTTCTATGATGTCATTTTCCAGTGCAATTAGTGACGAAATAATTTTGAACGTGGAACATGGTGATCTCCGGGTCTGGGCGAGCTTATTGTTATAAATTGTGTACTGCATAGCTGATGCATCATATATCACGGCAGCCCCATTGAAACCATCAAAATATTCCTCCCAGTCTCCTTCTGTTATAGTCGGCTCCGCTGCCCCGGTTTCTCCTCCTTCCGATTCTGACACTGCTGTCTGTTCTGTTTCCAAAGTTTCTGCCGCCACTGTTTCCGGTTCTGAAGAGATCTCTGCCCTCGCTTCTTCCGTCTGTGAAACCGCCTCAGCTTCCAACTCTTCCGCTTCAGGTCTTTCCGTTTCCCGGGTTATGGCCTCTTCTTTGCTGTGACTGCCACAGCCTGCCAACAGTAACGAGCACAACAATACGAAACATATCGCCTTTATCACATTCATAGCCTGCCTCCAGTAGTCAAAGGGATATTCTACCCTCAGTGGACACGTCATTCGATAACTGATCACTGTTCTTCCAGCCGACTCAGCTTCCGTGCCTGACTCTCCGCAATGCAGGCATCTATGATCTCCTGGATATCACCGTTCATAATTTTATCCAGCTTATACAATGTCAGATTAATCCGATGATCTGTTACCCGGCCCTGCGGAAAATTGTACGTACGGATTTTTTCAGAACGGTCTCCCGTGCCGATCTGACTCCGCCTTGCCTCTGCCTCCGCATCATGGGCCTTCTGACATTCTATGTCGTAGAGCTTGGCCCGCAGCAGAGCAAATGCCTTGGCTTTATTTTGCAGCTGGGACTTCTCTGTCTGGCTGTACACAACGATTCCCGTAGGATAATGCGTCAGACGGACTGCAGAATCCGTCGTGTTGACGCACTGTCCACCATTGCCGGAAGCACGCATCACATCGATACGGATATCTTTTTCATCGATCTGTACATCCACTTCCTCCGCTTCAGGCATTACAGCCACCGTAATCGTAGACGTGTGAATACGGCCGCCGGACTCTGTCTCCGGCACTCTCTGCACCCGGTGCACTCCGCTTTCATATTTCATAACTGAATAGGCACCGGCTCCGGTAATCATAAAGGTGACACTTTTCATACCACCGATACCGATCTCTTCCACTTCCATCGTCTCCACTTTCCAACGTTTTCCTTCCGCATAGTGGACATACATACGATAAATCTCTGCCGCAAACAGAGCTGCCTCGTCTCCTCCTGCTCCCGCCCGAATCTCAACGATTACATTTTTATCATCATTGGGATCTTTGGGCAGCAACAAGACTTTCATATCCTGTTCCAGTTCTTCTATCCGCTTCTTGGCCGCTGAAAGCTCCTCTTTCAGCATCTCCCTCATATCTTCGTCGCTTTCCTCTTCCAGCATGGCAAGGCTGTCTTCCACATCCTGACTGCATTTCTTATATTCCCGATAGGCTTCCACAAGGGGCGTCAGATCACTCTGTTCTTTCATCAGCCTGCGAAAACGCTCCTGATTGTTCGCCACATCAGGTTCGTTCAGTTCATTCATAATCTCTTCAAATCTGCGCAGCAGATCTTCCAGTTTGTCAAACATGATTTTCCTCCCAAAAAATACATTTCACAACTCTGTCCAGTCCTGCAAAGTCTTTGACTACCTGGATTTCCCGATAGCCCTCCTGTTCCAGAATAAGGCTGACAGCTTCTCCCTGATCCCAGCCGATCTCAAAATAAAGGGACGCTCCCCGGTAGAAAAAGGGCTTTGCTTCCCTGCTGATCCTTCTATAAAAATATAATCCGTCCTCTTTTCCATCCAACGCAATGAGAGGCTCATGGCAGCGCACCTCTTCCATCAATCCCGGAATCTCCGATGAGGCAATGTAGGGGGGATTGGAAACAAGGATATCGAACTTAACATTCTCTTCCAGTCCGGCAAACAGATCACTCTCTGTAAATACCGCCTCCAGGGAAAGGGAAGCTGCATTTTCCCGTGCTATCTGCAAGGCTTCCTTCGAAATATCCACCCCTACTCCTCTGCAATGGTTGGAATAGTGCAGCAGACTCAGCAAAATACATCCGCTGCCGGTACACATATCCAGGACAGTCATACCGTCATGGAGCTCCCGCATCACTTCTTCCACAAGTATTTCCGTATCCTGCCTCGGAATCAGTACATGCTCACTGACCTGAAAAGGCAGCCCCATAAACTCCTGACTGCCAGTAATGTACTGAAGCGGAACATGACTCTTGCGAGTCTCTATCCACTCCCGATACTGCTCCTCCTGTCCCCGCTCCACTCCACGGTCTCCATGGACAAGCAGTGCATTTCTGTCAGTATGACATACAGCTTCCAGCAACAGTCTGGCATCCAAATCCGCTTCCGGGATATTGGCCTGCCTGAGCTGCTCAGCCCCATATCTGTACAATATCTCATATTTCATCTAGTTATCTACTCCGGAACTTTCTTTTTTTGGTTTTTCCCCAGGTGTATTTTTCTCTGCTCCCTGTTCGGAATCCGGCGATATTTTCTTCTTTCTTTTCACTGCCTTTTGGGAGACAGAAGTTACCTTTTCAGTTATCTCACTGTCTTCTATTTCATAACCGAACGTATCCTTCAGATAGCCTTTCCAGTCAAATACAGCTTCCACAGAGGCGATCGCCACCTCCACCATAGATTCATCCGGCTCTTTTGTCGTCAGTTTCTGAAGACACATCCCCGGCGCAGATAGAATTCTCACAATAATATGATTACTGCTCCCGGCGAGACGAATAATCTCGTAGGAAATCCCCGCTATCACAGGAACGAGCAGGATACGAATTACAATTCTGTAGACAGGATTCTCTACCCGGATAAAGAAAAACAAAACGACACTGACAAACATCACAAACAACAGAAAGCTGGTGCCACACCGTCTGTGCTGCCTGGAGCTACGCATCACATTGCGCACTGTCAACGGCCGTCCTCTTTCAATACAGTTAATACATTTATGTTCCGCCCCGTGATACTGATACAATCTGCGAATATCCTTCATCACCGAAATCATCACCACATACAGGACAAAGATCACGATACGTATCAGCCCTTCGATAATGGCAGTCAAAGAATCATTCCTGATATAGACCTTTAGGAAATCAGAAATAAAATAAGGCAGTATCATAAAAATACCAACTGCCAGAATGAGGGAAAACGCCATCGTCAGTCCCATCATCACATCTTCCGCCTTATCACCAAAAATCTTCTGAAACAGAGAAGACTTCTTTTCCGGTTCCACTTCCGTGTCCTCTTCAAAAAAAGAAACTGACCAGGTCAGGGTCCGCATCCCCAGCACCATGGAATCCAGGAAGTTAAAAATCCCCCGGACAAACGGAATTTTTTTTAATACACTGTCATGCATAATACCCCGAAATTCTGACCGGTCTACTTCGATTTCCCCGTCGGGTTTTCTCACGGCTACTGCATACATATCTTTATTTTTCATCATAACCCCTTCCAGTACGGCCTGTCCGCCGATACCGCAGGAGCGGCTACACTTCTTTTTCTTCATGAAAATATTAAAACCTCCATATGCGGGTCTGTATATCTGATCTGGCAGGGATGGCTTTCCCCTGCTCGCTGCAAACTTCACATGAAAAAGAATCCTGCTTTGCAGGATTCTCCGCCTGCAGCGGGAAGCCAGTCCTTTAGGGCTTCAGCGACATATTCCAATCCGCCGCAGTGCGATCTATATTTTTATGCTATAGAAAATTGCAAAGCAATTTCCTATAGCATAAAAATTAAGGTTGAGATTAAAAACCTCAACCTTTTTGTACCGCTATTTGCTTTCTACGCCATACTTCTTATTGAACTTATCAATACGTCCAGCAACTCTTGCAGCCTTCTGCTGGCCTGTGTAGAATGAATGGCATTTGGAACAAACTTCTACGTGGATTTCAGGCTTCGTTGATCCTGTTACAAATGTGTTACCACAGTTACACGTAACAGTTGCCTGATAATACTGCGGATGGATTCCCTCTTTCATCATCTTCACCTCTCTATTGTAATCATTCCTCATGTTTTTAACAAGCCTCTGTTCTTACTCCATAAACAGCTTCCTTATTGTAACACAGGTTTTTTACTCTTGCAAGTATTTTTAAAAGAATTTGATTTTCTTCACCATGTTTACAAATTCCATATTGTTTCTCGTCTTGGAAAACATATCCAAAATCTTGTCCACAGCTTCTTCCGCTTTCAACGTATGGAGCGCCTTACGCATCGTATTGATCGCTTCCTGCTCTTCCTGATCAAGGAGCAGATCTTCCCGTCTTGTCCCCGATTTGGGAATATCAATAGCAGGGAATACCCGGCGCTCTGACAGCTTTCTGTCCAATACCATTTCCATATTGCCCGTTCCCTTAAATTCTTCGTAGATCACATCATCCATCTTACTGCCGGTTTCTACGAGAGCCGTGGCAAGAATCGTCAGACTGCCGCCTTCCCGCATATTTCTTGCTGCCCCGAAAAACCGCTTGGGCATATGCAATGCTGTCGGGTCCAGCCCCCCGGAAAGCGTTCTGCCACTGGGCGGAACTACAAGATTATAAGCCCTGGTAAGCCGGGTAATGCTGTCCAGAAGAATCGTCACATCCCTCCCGTGCTCCACAAGCCGTTTGGCACGCTCGATCACCATCTCGGACACTCTCTTATGATGATCCGGCAATTCATCAAAAGTAGAATAAATGACTTCCACATTAGGGCCCTCTATTGCCTCCCGGATATCTGTCACTTCTTCGGGACGCTCATCGATCAGAAGAATAATCAGATGCATCTCCGGGTTGTTCCTTTTGATCGACTTTGCCACTTCTTTTAATAAGGTAGTCTTCCCTGCCTTCGGAGGAGAAACGATCATCCCTCTCTGCCCCTTGCCCACAGGACTTATCAGATCCATAATACGCATCGCCACACTGGCACCCCCGGTCTCCATACGAAGTCTGCTGTCCGGAAAAATAGGGGTCATACTTTCAAAATTCCGTCTTCTCGATGCCACTTCCGGTGTATAACCATTGATTCTCTTTACAAATAACAGGGCGCTGAACTTTTCCGACTGCGTTTTTACTCTCGTATTTCCCTCTACAATATCCCCCGTTTTCAGACCGAAACGACGTATCTGGCTGGGCGCCACATACACATCATTTTCTCCGGGCAGATAGTTTTCACACCGGATAAACCCATATCCATCCGGCATAACTTCTAAAATACCATTTGCCAACTCTCCACTGTCCAGCTCGGCCAGGGATTTTTCACTCTCCTGCTTTTCTCCCCGTTCTGTCTTCTCTATCCGATCTGTCCTGTCTATTTTCTCTGACCTCTCTATCCGGTCCGTCCTGTCTATTTTTTCTGTTTTCTCACTCCGGTCTGCTCTTTCTACTCTCTCATTCCGCTCCAGCTCTTCTCCGTCCTCCAGAGAAGCACTCCGTCTGCTGGAAGAAGCCGCAAACGATCTGGCCGTCTGGGATGTCCTCTGTCCTTCTCTGTTGTCCAGTTCCAGCATGGCCTCTACCACTTCCGCTTTTTTCATCGTTGAGGTTCCTCTAATCCCTCTGGATTTTGCAATCGCTTTTAAATCCGCCAATGCCAACGATTCATATTTTTCTCTCATTTCCTGTTACTTCCTCCTGTCCTTCGTCGAACTATATATTTTTTTATTGTCTGATGGGATTATCGTACGAACTGTACATGAAACTATCCGAAAACATCCAATTCCTAAAAATGATTGATATGTTTATTATACATGACTTTTCCCAGAATGCAAACACATTTTGCAAAAAGCCAAAAAATATTATATAATATAGAACAATGCTGAAAAGAAAAGAGGAAGTTCCATGACAACAAATGAAAAAGCACTGAAGCTCCACGAAGAGTGGAATGGCAAACTGGAAACAGTGTCCAAAACTCCCGTAAAGTCCAGAGAAGCGCTCTCCCTTGCCTACACTCCCGGTGTGGCAGAACCATGTAAAGTCATCGCCAAAGACCGGGAAGAGGCTTACCGGTATACAATCAAGGCAAATACCGTCGCTGTCGTATCCGATGGAAGCGCCGTGCTGGGACTTGGTAACATTGGTCCCTACGCTGCTCTGCCTGTTATGGAAGGAAAAGCAGTTCTTTTTAAAGAATTTGGGGGCATCAATGCGGTACCTGTCTGTCTGGATACCCAGGATACAGAAGAGATCATACGTACCGTTGTCAATATCGCGCCGGCTTTCGGCGGCATCAATCTGGAAGATATCAGTGCTCCCCGCTGCTTTGAAATCGAGCAGCGGCTGAAAGATATGCTGGATATCCCTGTATTCCATGACGATCAGCACGGCACAGCCATTGTCGTACTGGCCGGTATCATCAATTCCCTGAAAGTGGTAGACAAGAAAAAAGAAGACTGTAAAGTCGTTATAAACGGGGCCGGAAGTGCCGGTATTGCCATTACGAAGCTATTACTGACCTATGGATTCACCAATGTTATTTTATGCGACAGGGACGGTATCCTTTCCCCGGAAAGTCCGAATATGAATTTCATGCAAAAAGAGCTCTCCCAGGTGACAAATCCTCACCGGGAAACAGGGCTTCTGGCAGACGCCATGAAACATGCCGATATTTTCGTCGGTGTATCCGCTCCAAATATCGTCACCCGGGAAATGGCCGCCTCTATGAATCAAGATGCCATCCTCTTCGCTATGGCAAATCCGGTTCCTGAGATTATGCCCGATCTCGCAAAAGAAGCAGGCGTACGAATCGTGGGAACGGGACGCTCCGATTTCCCCAATCAGGTCAACAATGTAGTCGCCTTCCCTGGTATCTTCAAAGGTGCGCTGGAAGGCAGGGCCGCCCAGATCACGGAAGAGATGAAACTGGCCGCAGCACATGCCATTGCCGGTCTCGTTCCAGATGACAAACTGAGTGACGTCAATATCATGCCGGAAGCTTTTCTGCCAGAGGTAGCACAGGTAGTAGCCGATGCTGTGAAAGCCAATATTCCTCCCCGGACACAGCACAATGCATAATCGTCCAGATTTCTCTCTTTGGCATGGCAGGCCATACCATTCCCTCCATGCGTTTTGTCTGAATATGTATCATGAGAAACTGTACAAGATCGCCATAGACGCCGGCATGACATGTCCCAACAGGGACGGTACATGCGGCAGTCGGGGCTGTATCTTTTGCAGCATGGGTGGCAGCGGCGACTTTGCAGTAAGAGCAGGGGGACGTCCTGTCTCGGAACAGATACGGGAAGGTCTGTCCCTTTTCCATGGGAAAAAGACAGGCAGCCGTTTTATCGCCTATTTTCAGGCTTATACAAATACTTACGCACCGGTGGAACAATTGGAAACATTGTATACTCAGGCTCTGTCCTCTTCCGAGATCGCCGGAATCTCCATTGCTACCAGACCGGACGCTCTGCCCTGTGAGGTACTTATACTCCTCACCCGACTGAAGGCCGCCTTCCCGGATAAGTTTATCTGGATAGAACTGGGACTGCAGACAATCCACGAAAAAACCGCTTCCTATATCCGCAGAGGGTATTCTCTTCCCTGTTTCACGGAGGCAGTTTCTGCCTTGAAGCAGCGTGGATTCCCAATTATTGTCCACATCATTTTAGGACTTCCGGGAGAGACAGATATACAGATGTATGAAACAATAGAGTTACTGAACACGCTGCCTGTCTCCGGCATCAAGCTCCAGTTACTACATGTACTGAAAGGTACAGACCTGGCAGCCGACTATGAAACAGGAGCCTTTCAGACACTGACTATGGAACATTATACAGACCTGGTCATTCACTGTCTGGAACAGCTCAGACCGGACATTGTCATCCACCGGCTCACAGGAGACGGACCAGAGAACTTGCTTATCGCTCCTAAATGGAGCCTGCAAAAGCGCCGGGTACTCAACCATATACATCATACGATGCACACACAAAATACATGGCAGGGAAAACACTGCCAAATCTCATGACACTGCCAGATTTCATGATATTGTCACCCCTCATGATACCCTCAGTGAACAAGGATACCGATATTGGGAAAGGAATATTATGACACAGGATTCTTCCACTCTCTATAAGCTGATTGTACTGTATATGTTGAATCGGGTAACATTCCCACTTACAAAGGCACAGGTATACGATTTTATTCTGATGAAGGAATATACCAATTTTATCACGTTGCAGCAGGCAATTTCCGAGCTGGACGATGCCGGACTGATCACTGCCAAATCCATGCGCAACCGGACCCATCTGCTGATCACTGAGGCCGGCAAAGAAACGCTGCATTATTTTGGCAGCCGGGTCAACGAAACGATCCGCAAAGATATCGATACTTATCTGAGGGAAAACGAACTGGAGCTGCGGGAAGAAGTTTCCATTCAGTCCAACTATTACAGATCCACTGTTGGGGACTATACGGCAGAATTGACTGCCCGGGAAAAAGGGAACGAACTTGTGAATATCCGCCTGTCCGTCCCCTTTGAAGAAATGGCTTCCACGATCTGTGATAACTGGCAAAAAAAGAACAAAGAAATTTATAAATTGCTGACAGAGCATTTATTTTGATGCGTTCTCACCGGAAGACATAATCGATCTGTTCCTACTCCTCTTTGTAAATTACACCGGCCGCCTGTACTGTCTTTTACTCTGAAACATTCCACTCCAGTAATCTGCTTAAAAAACCGGCAAGCTGCCGTGTCTTCGGACGTGCAAACAAAGATGCGCTGTCTCCGTATTCCAGCAGGGAACCTTCACAGAGAAAAGCCACCTTCTCACAGGCATGGCGGGCAAATCCCATCTCATGCGTAACAATCACAAAATCCATGCCCTCGCTCTTTAACTCATGTATCACATCCAGCACCTCGTTCGTATACTCTGGGTCCAGGGCGCTTGTAGGTTCATCCAGTAAAAGCAGCCTGGGTCTTGCCGCCACCGCCCGGGCGATGGCTACCCGCTGTTGCTGTCCCCCGGAAAGGGCTCCCGGTTTTTTCTTCCTGTCCGCATGCAGACCGAACCGTTCCAGAAGCTCCTCTGCTCTTGTCCTGGCCTCCTGTTTTGTATAGCCATGCACCTGCTCCAGTGGCAGCGCGATATTTTCCATGGCACTGAGATGCCGAAACAGGCCGCCCTGCTGAAACACAAAGCCCAGATTTTTCCGATATTTCTGTAAAGCAGTTTCATCCGTTGGCAGCTCATCTCCTCCCACTGCCACCCGCCCGGTGGTAGGGGCAAGAAGGCCGCCCAGTATCCGAAGCAGTGTGGATTTTCCCCCTCCGGAAGGACCGATAATGGCGAGCGTGTGAATATCGTCTAAAAAGTCCATCGGTTTCAAGACGACATGCTTTTCGTCATACCGTTTCATCAGGCCCTGAAATTCAATTTTCATATTGAAATCTCCTTTCCAGCCGCTTACTGACAAAAGAAACCGGCAGTGTCAGGCACAGATACAACAGCCCTAATAGCAGATACCCTTCAAACATCTGGAAATTCACAGCCGTAATTTCCCGGATCGTCTGAGTCAATTCAATCACCGCAATCATGGAAAGCAGCGAGGAATCCTTGATCGTAGAGGCAAACTGCCCCGTAAGAGCCGGCAGCGTACGGGTGACAAGCTGCGGCAGAACTACATAACGCAAAGTCTGACGCGGCGTAAAACCCACTGCCCGGGCGGCCTCCAGCTGTGACTCCTCCATGGACAGCAGACTTCCACGAATGATTTCCGAAATATATGCCCCCTCAAAGAGCGAAAGGATAATTACCCCCGCTGCAAAACGATTTTCCACACCCCAGGCAGTGCCCACGATATAAAAAAACAAATATATCTGCATAATCAGAGGGGTCCCTCGAATAAATTTTACATAAATACTGCAAAAATACCTTATAAATAACAGGGAACAGCTACAGCCGGCCGCACTTAAAATCCCGATGAACAGACTTAACACCAGACTGGCTGCACTAATACCGATAGTCACCCAGAATCCGGTCCAAATACGCAGCCAGAACTGTCCTAAAGCTCCAAAATCCAAACGGACACAGATGACGCCCAGAGACAGCCAGAAAATTGCCACAAACATCCCCATTACCAGGAAGAAATTTAACAGTGCTCCCAGCCAGTTGGCTTTACCGTCCTTTTGTATATAAAACAGCTTCCGATACAGCCTCATCCCTCTTCTCCGTCCGTTTCGTCATCCAGATCAAAAAACCATTGGAATCCCAATGTATCAAAGGCCTCCTTTTCTTCTGAGAGGTAAGTCTCCACCAGCTTATCATAACCGCCTTCCTCCCGGAATTCCTTCAAAAAGGCATTGACCTGCTCCAGCAGTTCACTATTTCCCTTCCGAACAGCAATCCCCCATTTTTCCGGCTCCTGAAAAGGAATAAATATGGCATTGGTGGTGTCCAGATGATTCTGCCAATTCCGGTAAATCGTAAGCTGATCGTAAATAAAACCGTCTGCACGGCCCTGCGCCACTTCTGTGACACAGGCACTTTCATCCGGTAATACAATCAATTCTGCCTCCGTGAGATTGCTCTGCGCATAGAGATGACCTGTGGAACCCGACTTCACAGCCAGCTTCTTTCCCGCCTTGTTCAGATCTTCCACAGATGCCGCCTCTGTATTTTTGTTTACAAGAACAGCCAACAAAGCGTTGGCATAAGGATCCGAAAAATCCACCTGCTCTTCCCGGTCAGGCCGGATCGTCATGGAAGAGATGACAAGATCGGCAGTCCCAGTTTGCAGAGAAGGGATCAATCCATCCCAAGCTGTATTCTCGATTTTGACTTCCCTTCCCACATACTCACCGAAGGCTTTCATCAGATCTACGCTGACGCCTGCAGGTTCTCCTGCCTCATCTTTCATTTCAAAAGGCGGATAAGCCAGCTCCATGGCCACTACCAATGGTTCCTCACTTTTTTCCTCTTTTCCGCAGCCGCCCACTGCCAGAAGCAAAAACAACAATACCAGTAATCTACATATTCTTTTTTTCATAGGTAATATCCTCCTGTTTCTCATTGGTTTTTATAAATATCGTTGGCCAATCCACATCCGGGCAGCCATCAACATAACGATCACCAGCCACAGAAACATCTGGTAACATGATGCAGACCACATTTATAACTTGCCTCTGTCCGGGATAAAATCAAGATGCCAACATACATAACGGACTTTATTATAACAAAAATCTAATGGTTTTGCATTTTTATTTTCTACAGGAAATAAACAGGGCAATCGTCTCCTCAGTAAATAAGGATTCAAATTCGTCAAATATTGACACAATAATCCGCCTATGACATAATTAAAATATCTTTATATCGTATATATTACAACAAGTGCACTCCAAAATAATACTGGCAGATTAGGAAGTTACTGTAGATTATGGATAATCGAATGAAAAAGACTTTTCAGTTTTTACTTAATTTAATCAATATATTATATAAAATACTTCCCTTTTTTATCGGGATATATTGCTACTACCCTGTTTTTATGCGTCAGGAAGAGCACATCTATCCTTTTCTGGACGCAATTTATTCCTCAATCATGCTTTATTCAGGTGAAATAGAAAGCAGTATAGACATAAGTGAACTTTTACTTCTACAGTTTGCACGTTTTCTTGCTCTTGCGGTAACTCTGAGCGTATTGATAAACGCCTTTAACAAAATGAATAGTATCGTCAACTATATAAAACTTTTCCATCGTGATTCGACGATAGTTTATGGCAATTCAAACTATGCAAATTATTTATACGAGAACCTGAACAAAGGACTGAGAATACGCGGTGAGGAAAACAAATTTATAAAAAATGCTTCCAGATATATACTTATGTTTTCAAGCGACGCCGAAAATCTCGCATTCTATAATCAATATTATGAGTACCTGAAAGACAAACGTGTGTATATTATGCTGGATAATGTATCAAGGCAGAATATTGAAAATCATCTGATAACGGTTTTCAGCATTGTGGAAAACTGCGCAAGACAATATTGGAAAAACAATCCGGTGGAAAAAAGTGAAAAAATAGCAATCGTAGGTTTCGGAAATACCGGTGAAAATATTCTGCTTTATGGACTCCAGGTCAATCTGATAGACCCTGACCAGCATTTTGTATATCACATTTATGGTAACGGAACACAGTTCCGGCGGGAACATACAGAACTCGATAAAATGACTCCCGACGAAATCATATTTCATGATAACGGTACATATGAATTTGCGGAAATGCAAGGTTATGACAGGATAATCATATGCGACGGTATGGAAGACAGCAATATTATTACAATAAGCAGACTTCTTGCCTTTGCACCTGTAAACTGCAAAGTCTATCTATACGCTCCAAACGGAAACATAATAACAAATCTGTTCGGAAATGACAGAATAACATGCTTCGGAACGGCGGCGGAAGCTGCTTCCACTGACATTATCCTCAACGAAAAGTTGATGGAAAATGCTCGCAGGCAGCATGAATTTTATTTCAAAAAATACGGTGGAACGCCCTGGGAAAAGCTTGACTGCTTCAAACGCTATTCTAATGTCAGTTCGTCCGATTATATGTATATGGCAGAACATCTGCTCAAGAGCGGAATGTCATTTGAAACGCTTGCCGAGCTGGAACATATCAGATGGTGCAGATATCACTATATTCACAATTGGAAATACGGAAAGGCTACAGACAATATCAAACGCACACACAACTGCCTTATACCATTTTCCGAACTTAGTGAAGAAGAAAAAATAAAGGATATTGAAGCAATAAAAAGTAAAATGTACAATGACTGATCATTGATTCGCTTCATAATCGTATTAAAATATTAAATTGGGGGAGGAACCAAAACCATGGGGTTGAATGAAGCACAAAAAAAGGAACGTTCAGAATATCTCGAGGAGAATCTGAATATAACAGAATGCTCTCAGAAAAAACCATATGCTTTTATCAGCTATGCAAGCGACAACTGGGAAACTGTTTTTAAAAAGGCGGTGGTCCCGCTTCAACAGCAGTACGGTCTGCGCGTGTACGCCGACAAAGCGTTCGACAAAGTAAACGACAAGTGGATCGTTCCCATGCTGAGAAATATCCGGTCTTCAGACGTAGTAATCGCTTTTGTGAGTCAGAGCTACATAGAAAGCTACGCTTGCTTTCTGGAACTCCTGACCGCCGTCAACAGCAGAAAACAGGTCATTTTTGTATCACTGGAACAGGAGCTTCGTCTTGGGGATACTACCGACCTGCCAAATGTCGAAGTCGGCGTAAAGCGTGAAATACTGAAGCAGGGTGCGGACATTTCAACGAACACAAACAATACTTCCAACGATATCATGAGGGCAATGAAGTCTTCCTATACAAGCCTTTCCACACTGCTGGAGCAGGACGCGTTGTCAAAGTTCGATATCTCTGATTCTTTTATAAACTTTTTCCGCGATGCATCTATAAATAAAAAAACCATACACGACTTAGGGGCAATAAATGGTACGATCAAATCAGTGAGCAGAAATGTGTTTGACGTCGATCAGATGGCCAGGGTCATAGAGCAACCTCAGGCGCTGCCTGTTGCCCAGGCTGCTCCTGCCGATCAGCCTGCAGAATCTGCAGCAACTGTTTCCGAGCCTGTGACATCCGAATCCTCGACACAGGAGAAAGACGACGTGCCGATGCCGATGCAGGGCACACCCGTGCAGGCACAGGACACACCCGTGCAGGCACAGGACACACCCGCGCAGCCCATGCCGATCCGGGTCACAGCCTCAACCGAGACACCAAAAGCCCCCGGGGCTATCTTGCAGCCCGAAGCGAAAGCCTCCGGCACTGCAGTGCAGGTGCAGACTGCATCCGCGTCGGTGTCCAAACCTGCGGTACAGCCTGCAGCTAAAACCGGCAGTGCTGGAACCCCTCCCGCAAAGCCGAAATTTGACATACACAATAAAAAGTTTCTGGCGATTTTGATCGGCGGCGTGTGTTGTCTGCTGGCAGTTATGATAGGTGGGGCAGTCATTTTCATGAATATGCCCAGAGAAGTTACGGATAAAGCATATGTCATGGCGGTTGATGATGCCAATGTGTCAGGGACCTATACCGGCACATGGGAACACGGTATGCCTAACGGACTAGGTACTTTTACCACTGATGGTCTGGTTTATTACGGCGAATGGATCGATGGCAAGGCAAACGGACAGGGAAAATTCACCTGGCAAAATGGCTCTGTTTATGAAGGGGAATTTAAAGACAATCGGTATGACGGGCAAGGTACATACACATGGGCCGACGGTACTGTCTATGAGGGCGAATGGGAAAACGACCAGCTCAGCGGTCAGGGAAAGATGACCTATATCGACGGCACTGTCTATGAGGGCGAATGGGAAAACGATCAGCTCAGTGGTCACGGAAAGATGACTTATGCCAACGGCGATGTTTATGAAGGCGAATGGGCAGACGGCGTCCGCTGCGGTCAGGGGACTTTCTCTGTCCCTGACGTCGGCGCCTATGAAGGCGAATGGCTGGATGATGCGCCCACCGGACAGGGCACATACACAGATCCGAACGGCGATGTCTGTGATGCCGAATGGCTGGACGGCACTATCTTCCTCAAAACACGGACAATAACATATGACAACGGCGACGTCTATGTGGGAGAATGCCAGGGTGAAACACCAAACGGGCAGGGTACCATGACCTATGCCGACGGCACTGTCTATGAAGGCGAATGGGCAGACGGCTTCCGCTGCGGTCAGGGGATCTATACTGATGCCAAAAACAATACCTATGAGGGAGAGTGGAAGGATGATCAACGCAACGGCCAGGGAACGATGACCTATGCCAGCGGTAGCATCTATGAAGGGGAATGGATGGCGGATATCCGCAACGGACAGGGAAAAATAACCTGGACCAACGGCGACGTCTACGTGGGAGAATGGAAAGACGATCAACGTAATGGTCAGGGAACCTACACATGGCCTGATGGTGCTGTCTATGTGGGAGAATTTAAAAATAATAAACGGGAAGGACAGGGAAAATATACAAGCGCCGACGGTAATGTGATGGAAGGACAATGGAAAGATGGCGACTTTGTAGGGTAAGGAAAGTCAGGACTACCGGCTAAGCCGGTAGCCTGATCTGCCCCTATAAGGGGCTATTACCTGCTCACGCCCGGAAGGCGCACTGATGGTCCACTGGCTGCACCACATTCTCAGCCGCCCCTTTCAGGGGCTCTTTCAGTGCTTCCTTCTACCGGCCCCGCCCCATAAGGGGCTTGCTGGTTTGCTTTGATTCCCTACTGCCACTCCAAGTGGCTTATTTCTTGTTTATATTTTAGGTTCGCATGCTTCTCAAATATCATGAGGCAACTCTTCCCTTTCAGGTATCCTACAATTTCTGATACCGAGTATTTGGGCGGTATCCTTACCAACATGTGAATATGATCCGGGCAGCATTCTGCTTCTATGATCTCTATTCCTTTTCTGCGGCATAACGCTCCCAGTTTCTGTCCTACGTCTGCCTTGATGTCTTTGTATATCACCTGTCTGCGGTACTTTGGTGCAAAAACGATATGGTACTTGCATTCCCATTTTGTATGGGCTAAACTATTTGTTGTGTCCATCTTGGGCACCTCCTGTGTTGTATTTTTGTGGTTTGCAGACCTACTTTTATACTAGCACAGGAGTTTCTTTTATCTAAAGATTTGCCCTCCCCCTGCATAGCAGGGGGTTTATTTTTGTCTGTGACACAAAAAATGCAGCGGAGACTATGACCATCTTCGCTGCATTTTTGGCATTATATCCTTGTCGGTCAAATTCGATTATGCTCTCCCCATTCGCACATTCCATCCAAAATAGGCATTAAAGATTTTCCCCGCTCCGTTAAGCTGTACTCGACTTTAGGCGGTATCTGGGGATATTCCTCCCTGTGCACCAGTTTGTCGGCTTCTAATTCTTTCAGTGTGGAACTCAACGTTTTATAGGAAATCTCCCCAATGTATTTTTTCATTTCATTGAAGCGCACAACTTTGAATTCCATCAGGGTATAGAGGATTGTCATTTTGTATTTGCCATTGATTAAAGACAAGGTATAGCTGAAACCCGTATCGTTAATACATTCTTTTGAAATACATCGTTCGTTCATCGTACACTTTCCTTCAGATAAGTATCGCACTTATATGTGCGTACTTGATTTTATTTCAATTCTCGCTACAATGGTACTATCAGGAGCGGGTAAAGTCAAGCCCGCATAATTGGGAGGTACTTTACATGAGCAAAAAAATTGTTGTAATTACTGGAAGCCCTCGAAAAAAAGGCAACAGCTTTGCCATGACAGAGGCATTTGTCCAAGCGGCGGAAGCCAAGGGGCATACTGTCACTCGTTTTGATGCCGCCCTGAAAAGTGTTAGCGGTTACCCCCGCTATCTTGAAGGCTGATGCGGTGGTTTTTTCCATGCCCGTCTACTGGTATTCCATCCCCGCGCAAATCAAAGGGGTCATTGACCGCCTGTTCTCTTTTGTGGTGGGCGGCAAGGATATTGCCGGAAAAGAGTGTGCGGTGATTGCCTGCTGTGAAGAACAGGATATGTCTGTTTTTGACGGGGTTCGTATTCCGATGGAACGCTCTGCCGCACTAATGAAATGGAAAATGGTAGGCGAGGTCCTTGTTCCGGGTGTG
>CAJUNB010000011.1 GCA_910587635.1 uncultured Lachnospiraceae bacterium | reverse complement strand
TTCGCACCTTGCGGTGCCTCGCAGTGCCCGCTTAAGAGCTTCGCTCGGGACCTCAGGACTCCTCCCCACGCGGGCCCCTCCTCAGGTCAAACCTCACGGGCTTCGCACCTTGCGGTGCCTCGCAGTGCCCGCTTAAGAGCTTCGCTCGGGACCTCAGGACTCCTCCCACACGCGGGCCCCTCCTCAGGTCAAACCTCACGGGCTTCGCACCTTGCGGTGCTTCGCAGTGCCCGCTTAAGAGCTTCGCTCTTTCGCTCACGGGCTTCGCCCTATCAAAACAGCATCTGCCGATTTTGTCTGCAAGCAGCCAAATCGGCATCTACTGTTTTGGCACTGCTCGTTGCTTTCGTGTACATTATACAGAAAATGGAGGAGGGGTGCAAGATTTCATTCTAATCAAACCAATAAATTAATTTCCTTTTCGAAAAGTTGATTATCTCTTTTTGTATACAACGATTTCAGGCTCTGCGCCATTGCACCCATACTCACATACAAGTAAATGGTTGTTATCCGCAACAAGCCCATAGCACCTGTCACTATTTGCTTTTTCAACTTGATAACCGAGATATATTTTTGTGTCATCAAGCAATTTTATTTTTTCTCCATTTGGAAGAGTATATTCCAAATTAACATATGCACCGCTTAACTGACAAAGAGTTGTTATCGTGGGCATATCCGAAATTCCAAGAGCATTAAACTCTTTGATCAAGCGTCTCTTGTATGTAATAAAGTAGTTTTCGCCACCTGATTTATAACACTCAGCAGCAATGCAGTCACCACCAAAAGGGTGTCCTTTTGTTTCTGTACATCCTTTGCAGCTATCTTTAAAGCCGCATTCACTGCAATCAATTCCACAAATTGTTTTCATTTTGCATAGCCTCCATTACCCTCAGTGAACAAAGAAACATACGTCCTGAACCATGCCATTCGCTCCGCAAGCTGGAATTTCATATTACTGTTATTTTTTCAGAAAATCGCTAAATTCTTTCAATTCTTTTTTTGTATCTTCTGAAAGTCTGTTATATTCTGTATTATGAATGGCTCCCTCTAATGTATATAAATGTACCAGACATACATTTGGATATTTCTGTTTTAGCTTAAAAAATGCGTCTTTTGCACCTACTCCAATTAGTTCCTCAGAAGATTCAATACCAACAGATATTAACTTTTTTTCCATTTCTCTGCCAATATTCATCATTGATGTTAATTCTGGCATATTTATCTCCAATTCTCCCTGATTTACTTATCCTTCCAATTCCGTTTTATATGCTTGATTATAAAACATTTACCTACTGCCTACAATGTATATTTATTTATAAAATATTGCAAATATCAGATCGCCAATTTAAAATGAAAGAAATCATTCAGCGAATTGTAAGGCTGTGTTGAAAAGCAGTCTATGAAACTATCTAAAAAACTGAGGTTAGAATATGAATAATGAATACGACAATGGAAAATTTTTTGAGGAATATGCAAAAATGCCCCGCAGCAGAGAAGGACTTTCTGCCGCCGGCGAATGGCATCAATTAAGACCACTATTTCCACCCCTCCAGGGAAAATCTGTTCTCGATTTAGGATGCGGATACGGCTGGCATTGTAAATTTTCTGCGGAAAAAGGGGCTGTCCGGGTATTGGGAATCGATGCAAGCCAAAAGATGATTGAAGAAGCAAAGAGGCGAAACAAGGAGAGTCATATTACATACCGACTCTGTGGAATAGAAGAATATGAATACCCGAAAAACATGTGGGATTGCGTTATTTCTAATTTGGCTTTACATTATATTGAAAATATAGAACAGATATTTCAGAAAGTACACAGGACATTAAAGCCTGACGGCATATTCCTTTTTAATATCGAACACCCCATTTTTACTGCCGGCGTAAAACAGGACTGGATTTATTCGAAAGAGGGAAATCCACAATATTGGCCCATCGACCATTACTTTATGCCCGGAGAACGAAAGACATATTTTTTAGGATGTGATGTGATGAAACAGCATCATACGCTCACGCAAATATTGATGGGACTGTTGCACCATAACTTTGAATTAAAAGTAGTGGAGGAAGCCAGGCCGCCTGCAGAAATGATGGATATCCCGGGCATGGAAGATGAGTTGCGGCGCCCTATGATGTTACTGGTGAAGTCAATCGCCAAAAAATAACAGCCGCGGTAGTAAAAACTACCGCGGCTCCTTTTATGACATAACCCGCAGCGCCTCAATCGGGCTGAGCTTTGCCGCCTTACGGGCCGGATAGATTCCAAAGAACAGGCCCACGCCGGAAGAAAATATGGTGGCGATCAGAATCGTCCCAATATCAATGGAAATATTGAATCCGATGGCACCACAGACCGCCTGGGCCCCGCCGATACCGATCAGGATACCGATCATCCCACCCACCAGTGTGATGATGGCCGACTCCGAAAGAAACTGTAGCATGATAGAAGATGTCCGGGCCCCCAACGCCTTACGAATACCGATTTCTCTTGTCCGTTCGGTAACGGAGACCAGCATGATATTCATAACGCCAATCCCACCTACCAGAAGAGAAATAGCAGCCACAAAGGATACAAACAATGTGATATAATTTAGAACACTGTTAATGGCCGCCATACTATCATTAAAATCCTGGAGCTGTATCAGACCCTCACCCCGGATATTATATTTTGCTTCCAGCAACTGAATGCCTTTTTGTGCGATTTCCGAAGAATATTCCGCCGACTCTCCGATCACCAGCATATCCGTTATATCTCCGATATAAAAGCCGAAATTGGAAAAACACGCCAAGGGCATATCGATATAAATCTGCTCTCCGCCGTTTATCATATTGATCATCGTGGAATCGCTGTCCTTGCGAACTCCTACGATCGTCATCTCTCTCGTTACGTTGAAAATCGTCAGCTCCAGCGTACTGCCTACCACATCGGAAGTACCGAACAGCTGTCTGGCACCGTTTTCCGTGATCACGCACACATCCCGTCCCGCATCGCAGTCGTTCTGGGTGAAATAGCTGCCATGAACAAAGGGCTGCTTGGAAGCGTATTCCTGATACTGATTCCCCGCCTGGATAACTGCCATGACATCACCCTTGCGGCTGCCGATGGTGGCCCCCCAGTAACTCCACTGTGGTGTCACACCGATAACATGAGGAATCTTTTCTTTGAGCATTTCAAAATCATCCTCTGAAAAGCTCAGATAATCACTGTCACTGTCCCGTTGATTCACATACAGATATACCTGTCCTCCTGCCATATCATTCATTTCCTGATTGATCTTCCCCTTCATGCTGTTTCCGATGGAAATCAACATGATGACGGACGAAATACCGATAATAATACCAAGCATTGTCAGGATAGAGCGGCCTTTATTGCTCTTGATGTTCATCAACGCTATTTTAACATATTCCCATAACTGTCCCATTCTTCTATCCTCACATGATAAGCGGCTCGATCTGCATCCCTTCTGTCAGCTCCATGGAAGTATCCGTCAGGACGATATCTCCCTCTTCCAGCCCTTCCACGATCTCGATACTGTCTTCAGAAGAAAGTCCCGCTGTTATCTCACGCCGCTCCAATATCCCGTTTTTCACCACATAGCAAAAGTCTCCGGCCTGATCGGTATTGACTGCGGCAATGGGAACCATCAGAGTATTTTCTGACTTCTGCGACATGATTTTGACTTTACCTTCCACACCGAGATAAATATTGTCATCCGGGTTTTCAATATGGACTTCCGCTGCCACAAGCCTTGTACCTGCATCATTTTTCTCCGCCATCCTGTTGATCTTGCTCACTGTGCCTTCATAAGTATGGCCTGAAATTTCCACTTCCGCCTTCTGCCCCAGCTCCACCTTCGATAAATCATATTTTGACAGAGAAATATTGACCCGTACATCATCACTGCTTTCCAGTTTCATCAGCTTGGAGCCTGCCTCCGTCACATATCCTTCATTGATATCCAGCTCTGTAATGATACCGTTGAAATCCGCTTTAATGCCCGCAAGAGCCTCTTCCAGATGTGCCTGCGCCTGCTGCTCGGCAATTCTGCTCTTCTCTGCAATAGCCGCCAGTTCTTTTTTCTTATAGGAATCCAGGATAGCATTTTCGGAAGAATTTTTGTCGGATTTCAACTCATCCCGCATTTCCTCCAGATCTGCCAGCACTTCCTGCTGGGTGACGATTTCCCGTTCAATTTCTGTCAGCTCTTTGTCATCTTCCAGTTCTTCTATTTTCTGATTGATTTCTTCCAGCTCATTCATGGCCTGGGCCTGTGAAACATGGACCCCCTCAGTGTCCTCTATGTACGCCTGTACATTCAGGTTATTGATGCGGCGGTTCAGACGGTATCTTTCGTCATACAGCTTCAGCTTGCGTTCTGTCTTTTCATCTTCCACATAATACTGAAACTGTTTGATCAGATCTTTTTGAAAATCAATCAGATACTCAATATTGGCAAGCTGTGCCGTCGACTCATTATAAATATTTTCCTGCTTATTACTCTCCGCAATGGAACTCTGATAGCTGTTCTCATTGGCCTGCGCATCCAGCGCATCCGATTTCTGCTTAAACTCCAGATCTTCCGTATCGTAAGCCAGCAGAACATCCCCCGCCTTCACGGCATCGCCCAACTCTACATTCAGGTCCGATACCTTCGCCGCCATGGGTGCATAATATACCTGAGAAATTTCACTCTCCACCACGCCGCTGGTACTTACCATCGTCTCCACATCGCCTCTTGTTACCGTAGTTGCCATAACCTGAGGCGGCACATCTGCCTTCTGTTTAGAATGGACAATAAAACCTCCCGCCAGTGCAAGCACTACGATCAGTACGATTCCCTGTTTGATACGTTTCTTTCTTCTGGCAGGATTTTTTGCCTTTTTTTCTTTCTGAGACCCGTCTACGATGTCTTCTTTTTTTCGAAATCCTATCATCTTTTATTTTCCTCCGCGCTGCGATTTTTTACTATTGGTATCTATACCAGCCTCACTCCGCTCCGATATCTGTAGTATCTTTTATGATATCTTCTGATATTTTACCGTCTTTTATCTTGATTACCCGTTTAGCCTGACCGGCAATTTCATTGTCATGGGTAATCAAAATAACGGTTCTCCCGTCCTGATGAAGCCCTTTCAATATTTCCATAATCTCTTTTGTTGAACCGGAATCCAGGTTTCCGGTAGGCTCATCTGCCAGAATCACCGGTGGCGCCTGAGCGATAGCCCTGGCAATCGCCACTCTCTGCTGCTGCCCTCCACTCATTTCTGAAGGCTTATGGTGCAGACGGTTTTCCAGTCCCACCTTCCGCAATGCTTCCAGAGAAAGCTTCATCCGCTCCCTTCTCCCCACTCTCCGGTAGATCAGAGGCAGCTCTACATTCTCCAGTGCCGTTAGGTTCTGTATCAGATTGAAACCCTGAAAAATAAATCCGATCTCCTTGTTACGTACATCTGACAACTCATCGTCTGTCATATGGGACACATCCTGGCCATGAAGCATATAAACTCCGCTGGTAGGTATATCCAGACACCCAAGCATATTCATCAGTGTGGATTTCCCGGAACCGGACTGACCAATAATAGCTACAAATTCATTTTCGTCTATCACCAGACTCACGCCATCCAGCGCCCGCACTTCATTTTCGCCGGGATTATAAATTTTACATATATTGTTTAATGCAATCAGTTCCGCCATGTTGTTTTCCCTGTTTCCATTTAAATTGAACTCTCGTCCTGTTATTCGCTTCATTTACAATATACAGTATTTCTGAAAACCAAAAGAGAAATCCTGCATTATAAATAGCACATGTATTATTATACACGATATATTTTCAGTGAACAAAAGTTTTGTGACATTTTCTGTATCTTATATTACACTATAAATTTAAAGAAAAAAACAGAAAAAAAGTTAATATTTCCTTAATCCGTAGTAAAAATATTGGGGAATTATGAAGGATTTGCCAGAATTGGTAGGTATAGCAGACATGCCACAATGATAAGTATCAATAAAACAAAATTTTGGTTATATATTCCGATAAAAAGCAGTGAGATCACATCATATCTCACTGCTCCTTTTACTGCCCATGCTGATATTGTCAAAAACTTTCTTTAAAAGGCATAATTGCTCCCACTGCTACACCACTTCCGCCATCAACGCCTCATAGGGACGCAGCGAAATTTCATCTCCCTGCAGCTGAATTTCTGCATAATTTTTCAATAAAACCGTTTTGATTTTCACCGGTAATGCTATTTTTCTCTCTTTGTCATGGAAATTGCCCAGCACGAGCAGCTTTTTCCCGTGCAGACTCCGTATATATAAGAAGATATCTTCATCCTCTTCCAGCCAGGGCGTATAGTCCCCTTCCATGAGCACCTCACCCCACTCCTGACTTTTGCGCAGACTGATCAGATTTTTATAATAATGGAAAACGGAAGTTTCATCGGCCAGCTCTGCTCTGGCATTGATCTCCCCGTAATTGGGATTGACTCCAATCCAGGGTGTCCCTGTGGTAAATCCGGCATTTTCCGTATCGTCCCACTGCATAGGCGTCCTGGCATTGTCCCGGCCGATGTGGTTGATAGACGCCATGATTTCCTCATGACTCCATCCCTCTTTTTTCAGCTCTTTGTATTTATTCCGGGCTTCGATATCCCTGACCTGGGACAGATCTTCCATATGGACATTCGTCATACCCAGCTCTTCTCCCTCGTATACGTAGGGAGTTCCCTGGAACCCATGGAGGAATGTGGCAAGCATCTTCGCCGATTCTTCACGATACGCTCCGTCATTTCCAAAGGCAGAAACAGCCCTGGGCAGATCGTGATTATCCCAGAACAGACTGTTCCATCCCGTTCCGTGAAGTTCCTTCTGCCAGTTGGTAAATATTTTCTTAATGGTGACAAAGTCCTTTTCCGCTTCCTTCCACTTTCCATACTCTTTGGAATGGCTTGCCACAATATGCTCGAACTGAAATATCATGGACAGCTCAGAGCCGTCAGGATTGCTGTACAGCTTGGCATTGTCCACATTGGCCCCCCATGTCTCTCCTACTGTCACAATATCATATTTCTGGAAAGTCTCCCGGCTCATTTCCCGGATATATTCATGGAGCCTGGGCCCATTCTCCCGAATCTTTTCATCCGGCACCTTTCCCAGTAAATCCACCACATCCAGCCGGAAACCGCCCAGCCCTTTCTCCAGCCACCAATTCATCATCCGGTAAATATCCTGCCGCATCCCGGGATTTTCCCAGTTCAGGTCAGGCTGTTTCCTGGAAAAAAGATGGAGATAATACTCTTCCGTCTCCTCATTCCATTCCCATGCGCTGCCGCTGAAAGAGGATTGCAGATCGTTGGGGACCTTCCCCTTTTCTCCCTGTCTCCATATATAATAATCGTGGTACTTGCTGCTTCTGTCCTTCTTTGCCTCTGTGAACCAGGTGTGCTCATCGGAAGAATGGTTGACCACAAGGTCCATAACGATCTTAATGCCTCTTTTTTCCGCCTCCCGGATGAGTCTGTCCATATCCTCCATCGTCCCGTACTCAGGATGGATGGCATAATAGTCGCTGATGTCGTAACCGTTATCATCCTGAGGCGATTGATAAACCGGAGAAAGCCAGATGACATCGATTCCCAGCTCTTTCAGATAGTCCAGTCTGCTGATAATGCCCGGGATATCTCCGATTCCGTCACCATCTGAATCCTGAAAACTCCTGGGATAAATCTGATAGACTACTGCATTTTTCCACCATTTTGTCTGTTTCATCACAATTCTCCTTTTTATAGACGATACACTTTCTTTTATTTTCTGCCAGGCTCAAACCTGCCTCTGTATATCCTTTCCCATCAGACGCGTATTCCTCCCATTACCGGGCGCTCTTGTCATAGGGAATACCACTGGCACGGGGCGCCTGGGAATTTCTGGATGTAAAAATCAATACCACCAATGTCGCTATGTAAGGTATCATCTTGTACAGATAACTGGGAATGCCCAGATTACTTAAAAATGGAATACCCGAATAGGCCGCTGCGATGGCTTTCGTCAGACCAAAGAACAAAGAAGCCCACATAATTCTCACCGGTTTCCACTGCCCGAAGATCAGGACGGCCAGTGCCAGGAAACCATAACCGGAAACCGTGGCATTGAAATTGGTAGAAGTAGGTACCACAAATACAAGACCGCCCAGGCCGCCAAGAGCCCCTGAAATCATGACCCCTGCATATTGCATCCGGTATACATTGACCCCCGCCGCATCCGCCGCCTGGGGATGCTCCCCGCAGGCCCGCAGTCTGAGCCCAAATTTCGTCCGATACAGTACGATAGCGGAAATCACAAGGATTGCAATTCCCAGATAAGTCGTAATATACGTATTTTTAAAAAGCAAATCCCCAATGACCGGTATACTTCCAAGTACCGGCACCGACTCAATGCGAAATGTATTGGAGAACTGAATCTGCTGCACACCCTGGATAATCCTTGCCACAAAAATAGCAAACGCAGGAGCAAACATATTCAGTGCCGTACCACTGATCGTCTGATCTGCCTTCATATTGATCGCCGCATAGGCATGGAAAAGAGAAAATACGATTCCTGTTACCATGGCTATAACGATAGCAATCAACAATTGTCCCTGACCGCTCATCGTCTTACCTGTCAGATTCAGGAACAGAATACTCGTAAAAGCCCCCATCGTCATAATACCTTCCAGGGCAATGTTGACAACGCCGCTCCGTTCAGAAAACATACCGCCCAGTGCCACGATCAGGAGCGGAATGGCAAAAAACATCGTCTGCTGAAAAATAAAATAGATGACACTCATACTTCCACTCCTCCTTTCTTGCCGGAACCACTTTGGGACACCCCTTTATCCGCTTTCATCTCCGTATGCTTTTTCCCGAATTTCTGGATCAGCATCTTCACAATCAGAGCAAACGCGCTGAAATAGATAATAATTGCTACAATGATATCTATAATCTCTGTAGAAAATTCATATAGCTGTAAATAAAAACCTCCCGCCGTCAGATAGGCAATAAAGATGCCAGAGAATAAAATACCGATCGGGTGACACAACCCTAAAAGAGCAACGGATATTCCGGTAAATCCTTCGTCCGCAATGACATCCACGATCTCGATATGTTTGCCGGTACCTGCCAGATAGAGGCAGGCTCCCGCCAGTCCTGCGATGGCTCCCGCGATCACCATGGAAAGGATAATACTTCTCTTTTCATTGATACCTGCATACCGGCTGGCATTTCGGTTATATCCCACAGCCTTCAGCTCATAGCCAAAAGCCGTCTTGTCCAGAACAATATAGACAACGATAACCGTCAGCAAAGCAATAATAAATCCGCCGTTAATACTGGATTCCGGGAAGAGCTTATCCAGTCCCATTTTCGGAATATTGGCCGTAGTCAGCACCGGCTTGCTTTCGTTACGGATATTATTAAATATCGGCTTGTAACTTTTTACGAACCAGTTCACCCCATACATCCCGATATAATTCATCATGATCGCCGCAATGACCTCATTCACATTGAAAAAAGCTTTTAAAAGCCCTGGTACAAGCCCCCAGATGGCTCCAAGGCATACCCCGGCCAGCAGTGCCACAACCCAGTGAACACTTCCCAGATTCTCACACATAATTCCGATATAGACCGCTCCGAAACCTCCCACAATGAACTGTCCGCTGGCGCCGATATTGAACAGACCGGTCTTAAAGGCAAAGCCCACCGAAAGTCCCGTCAGAATAATCGTCGTGGAATAATAAAATACCTGTCCTACCCCTTTGGCTCCATGGGTAAAAGCCCCTGTCAAAATCGTGACGAAGCCGGGCAGAGCCTGTCCCGCATTGCAGAGCAGCAAAATAAGAAGTCCCATCAACAGACCAATCACGATAGCAAAAACAGAGGATAGTACACCTGTATAATCAAATTTCCGTTTACGCACTGTGTCCCGCCTCCTTTCTCTTGGAACCGGCCATATAGAGCCCCAGTTCCTGTACCGTTGTCTCTTTCGGATCCAGATCTGCTACAATTGCTCCCTCGAAAATGACAAGGATTCTGTCACTCAGATTCATAACTTCATCCAGCTCCAGGGAAACAAGCAGGATGGCACTTCCAGAATCTCTCTGAGAAACGATCTGCTGATGAATATATTCGATGGCGCCCACATCCAGCCCTCTGGTAGGCTGCACTGCCAGAAGCACATCCGGGTCTTTCATCACTTCCCTTGCTACGATCGCCTTTTGCTGGTTCCCGCCGGACATACTCCTCACAATCGTTTCCCTGCCCTGCCCGCTCCGAATATCATATTTCTCAATCAGCATATCCGCATATGTACCAATTTCATCCTTTTTCAAGAATCCCAGCTTACTGAATTTCGGTTCAAAATACTGTTGCAATACAAGGTTATAGGCCAGATTATAATCGAGTACCAGACCATGCTTATGCCTGTCTTCCGGGATATGTGACAGACCGTGGGTATTTTTATACCGGATATCTTTCTTAGTTACATTTTCTCCATTCAAGAAAATTTCCCCCTGGTTCATGTGCCCCAGGCCCGTGATAGCCTGTATCAGTTCTGTCTGTCCGTTACCGTCAATACCCGCAATGCAGACAATCTCTCCTTTCCGTACCTGAAAGCTCACATGGTCCACAACATTTTGGGCATGTCCTTCCCGTACAGATTTTACACAGACATCCTTTACTTCCAGGACAACTTCCTTCGGAGCCGCCTTGGCTTTCTCCACTGTCAGATTAACTTTACGTCCTACCATCATTTCCGACATCGTCTCTTTATCCGTATCCGCCACATCGATGGTACCGATATATCTGCCCCGACGCAGTACCGTACACCTGTCCGCTACCGCTTTGATTTCATTTAATTTATGGGTAATGAAAAGAATGGACTTACCTTCTGCCACCAGCCCTTTCATTACTTTCATCAGCTCATCGATTTCCTGAGGTGTCAGGACGGCTGTAGGCTCGTCAAAGATCAGTATATCGTTGTCCCGGTACAACATTTTCAAAATTTCCACTCTCTGCTGCATTCCCACTGTAATATCGGAAATCAGTGCATCCGGATCTACAAATAAGTTATATTTTTCACTCAGCTCCACGATCTTTTTCCTGGCATCTGCTGTCTGCAGCATACCCCCCTTTACCGTTTCCATGCCGAGTACGATATTCTGGAGCACCGTAAAATTATGTACCAGCTTAAAATGCTGATGTACCATACCGATGCCAAGAGCATTGGCATCCAGCGGTCCCTTAATGGACACTTCTTTTCCTTTTACTTTGATAACACCCTTTTCCGGCTGATACAGACCGAAAAGTACACTCATCAGCGTGGATTTTCCTGCGCCGTTTTCACCCAGCAGCGCATGGATTTCTCCCTGTTTTACCCGAAGGGTAATATCATCGTTCGCGATGATACCCGGAAACTCCTTCGTGATATTTAACATTTCGATTACATAGTCCATCCTGTTCCCCCATTGTATAGAAATTTGTTTTCTACCATTATGACAAAATCGGGGTGCCACAGGGCACCCCTTATATGCCAAAAGCCTACTGCTCTTGTTATTACTCTACATAATTTACTTTTGTCTTGGACAGTGTCAGATCAGCAGTTGTACTGTCATCTGTGCCATTCTCAATAGTAATGCTGCCATCTGCCAGTTTTGCATACAGAGCATCGTAATCCGCCTGAGAGAACGCCTCAAATTTGGAAGTATCCATAGGAAGCCCCACACCATCGTTTGCCGCCGTAAATACGCTTGTGCTTCCGCCAGGGAAAGAACCGTCATAGAAAGCCTTCACGCCGTCATAGACAGAAACGCTCAGCTGTTTCATTGCCGATGTGATAACCGTATCGGATTCGGAAGACTGGTCTACGTCAACACCTACTACCTTTGCGCCGGCTTCTTCAGCAGCGGCCATAACAGAGTTACCTACCGCACCACCGCAGCCAAATACGACTTCTGTGCCATTCTGATACCAGCTTGCAGCCATAGCCTGTGCTTCCGGTGTCGCTGCAAATGCGCCTGTGTAATTGTACATAATCTCTACATCAACGCCCATCTCTTCTGCTGCTGCGTCCGCTCCCTGCACGAAACCATAACCAAAACGGATAACAGCCGGTACTGCCATACCGCCCATAAAGCCCAGTTTTGTATTACCGTCTTTTACGCATGCATAGCCTGCCAGATAGCCTGCCTGATCTTCCTGGAACAGAATCGGCATGACATTGTCATTTGTTTTGTAATTATAATCTGCATCGTGAGGTTCGCCATCCAACAGAATGAAATGAACATCAGGATACTGATCCTGTACGATGTAAACAGGCTCTTCAAAAAGGAATCCAGGACATACGACTAATTTCGCACCGCCTTCAATAGCCAGTCCGATTGTTTCGATATAAGAATCGGTAGTTCCTTCCTGTGGCTGATAATATTTATAAGAAATATTATTTTCCTTGGCATATTTTTCCATGCCTTCCCATGCGCCCTGGTTAAAGGATTTGTCATCAATCGTACCAAGGTCGGTTACAAGTGCCAATTCATAACCGCCGTCTGCGGATGCCTCGGACGCCGTTACCTGCTCCTGCTCTGTTTCCTCAACAGGTGCTCCCTCTTCTGCAGCAGCTTCTGTTTCTGCTGCCGGTGCCGATTCCTCAGCGGCACTGCCACATCCGGTCAGCATGACTGCTACCATACTGACACATAACAATGCACTTAAAAGTTTGCTTTTCATAATGTACCTCCTATTTGTTTTCTTATCAATCCAATCATACAGTAAAAACATTCTTCCCGCAAGTCCCAAATAGCAATGCTACAGGACAAACAAACGGCCAGACCTTATATCTGAGTATAAAAGTCTGGCCATTTTTGTTTTCTATAAAAGTTCAGCCCGCGCCCATTCGCAAAATCGTACCTACGGCACTTTTCGCCGCTAACGCAGCTCTTTTTGCTCATTAACGGGCGCTCCCTCAGTGAGAAGCGGTAGATGAAAATTCGTGCAAGCACGATTTTCACCTACGCACTTCCCACTGGCTGAACTTTTCTCCTATTTTGCTGCCAGCTCTGCCTTCAGACTCTCTGTCAGAGCGGGAACGATCTTATTCAGATCACCTACTACACCATAGTCAGCCACATCAAAGATAGGAGCATCTTCATCTTTATTGATAGCAACGATGATGTCAGCTTCTTCCATACCTGCCACGTGCTGAATCGCACCGGAAATACCGATTGCAAAATAAACGTTGGGACGAACTGTCTTACCTGTCTGTCCTACCTGCAGATCTTTCGGCTTCCAGCCGGAATCTACTACTGCTCTGGAGCAGCTTACCGTACCTCCCAGAACTTCTGCCAGGTCTTCCAGAATCTTGAAATTCTCGGGGCTGCCTACACCACGGCCACCGGATACGAGAATCTTCGCATCCATGATATCCACTGTATTGGAAACAGCCTTTACGATTTCTTTAATCGTGACATATCTGTTATCCGGTGTAAATCCCGGGTTATACTCTTCGATGACAGCCTTTGCACCTTTGATCGGCTCAATCTTCTGCATAACACCAGGACGTACCGTTGCCATCTGCGGGCGGTTATCCGGGCAGGCGATCGTTGCGATCGTATTGCCGCCGAAAGCCGGACGTGTCATCAAAAGCTGGTTATGTTTCTGCTGATCTTCTTTGCCAGGAATGGCTACCAGCGGAAAATCACCGATATCCAGCTGCGTACAGTCTGCAGTCAGACCTGTTGCCACTCTTGCGGATACGGTAGGTCCCAGATCTCTTCCGATAGCGGTTGCACCTACCAGAACGATCTCCGGTTTATATTGATTGATAACAGATGCCAGCGCATGAGCATAAGGCTCTGTTCTGTAAACTTCCAGTTCCGGGTCATCTACAACGATGACTCTGTCTGCACCATACTCTGCCAGAGAATCAGCCAGTCCTTTTACATTGTGGCCAATCAGCACTGCCGTTACATCCGTATTTAAAGGAGCAGCCAATTCTTTTGCTTTCCCAAGTAATTCGTACGCGATACCGCCGATTTCATTATCCACCTGCTGTGCATACACATATACGCCTTTATATTCTTCTAAGTTCATCTTGTTCACCACCTTATTTATTAAATGACATGTTTCTCTTTGAATTTACCAACAATATAAGCCACTGCATCTTCGGGAGAATCAGGAACAACTTTTTCTCCTGCCCCTTTACGGACTTTATCGGATGCTTTTGCGATCTTTGTAGGAGAACCTGCCAGACCCAGATTGCTGTCGTCCACATCTTTCAGATCTGCTCTGCCCCATGTGGTAATTTCAGCCTTACATGCATCGAAGATTCCGCCCGGTGTCATATAACGAGGATCGTTCAACTCAGAAAGTGCAGTAATCAGGCAAGGCATCTGTGTTTCCAGAATATGATATCTGTCATCATACTGACGCTGTACGATCACTTTATCTCCGTCAATCTTGATATCCTGTGCATAAGAAATAACAGGAATCTGCAGATGTTCTGCAATCTGAGGACCTACCTGCGCTGTATCTCCGTCGATTGCCTGACGTCCTGTAATAATCAGGTCATACTCAAGATTTCTGATGGCACCTGCGATCGTAGTGGAAGTAGCCCATGTATCGGCACCGCCAAGCACTCTGTCTGTTACGAGAATACCTTTGTCAGCTCCCATAGCAAGTGCTTCACGCAGCACATCAGTAGCTTTGGGAAGCCCCATGGTAAGCACCGTTACTTCCGCACCATACTGATCTTTTAATCTGAGTGCAGCTTCCAGTCCGGCTTTATCATCCGGGTTCATAATTGCAAGCATTGCTGCTCTGTCAAGTGTACCGTCAGGATTGAACTTTACGCCACCCTTTGTATCAGGCACCTGTTTAATACAAACAACGATTTTCATTGTATTTTCTCTCCTTATATTTTTTCATTCTCTCTGTCAAGCCTTTTAAGCAAATGTTCAAAAATGCGCTGCATTTTTGAACGCGCGTTGCGCCTCAAATCTTCGTCAGAGCAATCCGCCGTACAGGCACGCTCCCTGCCCTTCCTCGATTTTCATTTGCTTATCGCGCCTATTTCAGCAGTGCGCCACTGATAACCATACGCTGCACTTCACTGGTGCCTTCATAGATCTCCGTGATCTTAGCGTCACGCATCATGCGCTCTACGTCGTACTCTCTGATATATCCGTAGCCGCCATGGAGCTGTACACATTTTGTCGTTACTTCCATAGCAACTTCTGCTGCATATAATTTCGCTTTCGCAGCTTCTACAGAATATACCTTCTGCGTAGCCTTTGCCATCGCTGCCTTATATACGAGCAGCTGAGCAGCTTCTACCTTTGTAGCCAGATCAGCAAGCTGGAACTGTGTATTCTGGAACTGTGCGATAGATCTTCCGAACTGTTTTCTCTCTTTTACATAGTTGACCGTCACTTCCAGCGCACCTTCTGCAATACCGAGTGCCTGTGCAGCGATACCGATACGTCCGCCGTCCAGTGTATGCATAGCGATACCAAAGCCTTTTCCCTTCTGTCCCAACAGATTTTCCTTCGGAATTCTGCAGTCTGTGAAAATCAGTTCATATGTAGATGAACCGCGGATACCCATCTTGTTTTCTTTTGTTCCGAAAGAAAATCCGGGTGTTCCTTTTTCTACGATAAATGCGGAGATTTCTTTCTGCATTCTGCCACGCTTCTCAATCTTACCCGTAACAGCGATAATAATATATATATCTGCTTCCTTACCGTTTGTAATAAAGCATTTGCTGCCATTCAGTACCCACTCATCTCCATCCAGAACAGCCTTTGTCTGCTGTCCCTGAGCATCGGTACCTGCTCCCGGCTCAGTCAAGCCAAAAGCACCCAGCTTCTCCCCTTTTGCAAGAGGTACCACATATTTCTGTTTTTGCTCCTCTGTACCATATGTCATAATCGGATCGATGCAAAGGGATGTATGTGCGGACACGATAACACCCGTTGTTCCGCAAACTTTGGAAAGCTCTTCCACACACATAGCATATGTCAAAGGATCACAGCCCTGTCCGCCATATTCCTTCGGAACAGGAATTCCCAGAAAACCGTATTTTGCCATTTTCTCAACAGTCCCTCTCGGGAAAACTTCTGTTTCATCTACCTCCTGAGCCAGAGGTTTTACTTCGTTTTCAGCGAATTCTCTGAATAAAGCTCTCGCCATTTCATGTTCTTTGCTCAAAGTGAAATCCATGATTTTTATTCCTCCATCATTTTTCAATTATTTTGTATAATCATAGAAGCCTTTGCCAGTCTTACGTCCCAGCAGACCACCACGCACCATCTTACGAAGAAGCGGATGAGGGCGATATTTGGAGTCGCCCGTTTCATTGTAAAGCACTTCCATAATAGCGAGGCAGATATCCAGACCTACCAGATCACCCAGCTCAAGAGGGCCCATGGGATGATTAGCGCCCAGTTTCATCGCTGTATCGATACCTTCTACGCTTGCTACACCATCGGCATAGATGCTGACTGCTTCATTGATCATAGGAATCAGGATTCTGTTTACGACAAAACCTGCTGCTTCTTCTACCTGTACCGGTGTCTTGCCGATCTCTTCGGAAATCTTTTTGATCTTATCCACTGTCTCTGCTGGCGTATTCAGACCGGCAATGACTTCAACAAGCTTCATGACAGGAGCGGGATTGAAGAAATGCATACCGATAACCGGACGATTTACACCGGAACCGATCTCTGTAATGGACAGAGAAGAAGTATTGGTTGCAAAAATGCAATCTTCTTTTTTGCAGATCTCTTCCAGTTCTTTGAACGTCTGTTTCTTGATGTCCATCACTTCCAGAGCAGCTTCCACGATCAGATCACAATCTGTACAGATTGTCTTTACGCCTGTTGTGATTTTAGCAAGAATCTTATCTGCATCTTCCTGTGCCATTTTGCCTTTTGCGACTCTCTTTTCAAATCCCTTTGCAATTCTGTTTTTGCCGTTTGCAGCAAATTCTTCATTGATATCGCATAAGAATACTTCGTATCCTTCTGTCTGCGCAAATGCCTGCGCAATTCCGGAACCCATTGTTCCTGCACCGATAATACCTACTTTCATCGTTTTCCCTCCTGAATTTTATATTGTTACCGCCCGAAACCGCAGACAGTTTCCCGGCCTGCGGTTTGGACTTATCATGTGCTTATTGTCTAACAGTTCTTAAACGGCTCTTTTACTTTTTCTTTGTTTTTATCAAGGAAAAATGCCATGCCGTATTTCTGATCTTCCGTCTCGAAGCAGTCACCGAATAGCTTCTCTTCAATCACAATGGCTGCATCCATATCCACATCGATCCCTTCATTGATGGCTTTCTTGCAGTTACGAACCGCAATAGGCGCATTCTTGGCAATTCCACCTGCCATCTTTTCTGCCGCTGCCATCAGTTCCTCCTGCGGATACACTGCATTCACAAGGCCGATTCTGTATGCCTCGTCAGCCTTAATATTTCTCGCCGTATAGATCATCTGCTTTGCCATGCCCGCCCCTACAAGACGGGCAAGTCTCTGCGTTCCTCCAAACCCGGGTGTAATGCCAAGACCCACTTCAGGCTGTCCAAACACAGCATTTTCAGAACAGATTCTGATATCGCAGCTCATGGCAATCTCACAGCCGCCACCAAGTGCAAATCCATTGATCGCTGCAATCACAGGAATCGGGAATGTCTCCAGTTTACGGAACACATCATTTCCCTTTTTCCCGAAAGCTTCTCCCTCTGCCTTTGTAAGGGAACTCATCTCGCCGATATCCGCTCCTGCCACAAAAGATTTCTGGCCTGCTCCTGTCAGGATCAGACATCTGACCTCATCCAGATTTACCGCATCCAATGTCTGATTCAGTTCATCCAGCACGGTAGAATTCAGCGCATTTAATGCCTTCTCCCTGTTTATGGTAATCGTTCCTACCGCACCTTTCTGCTCGTATAAAATAAATTCCATTGCAATTCTCCTTCTATTATTCTATCCAGACTTATGCCTGAAAACATAAGGTCTCTTACATCTCCACGATCGTAGAGCAACCCATTCCGCCGCCAATGCAAAGGGTAGCAAGACCCTTCTTAGCGCCTCTTGCCTGCATACCGTGAAGCAGTGTAACGAGAATACGGCATCCTGATGCACCTACGGGATGTCCCAGTGCAATAGCGCCACCGTTCGGGTTGAGCTGTCTGTCAACATCAATGCCCAGATCCTTGCCGACTGCAACGGACTGTGCTGCAAAAGCTTCATTTGCCTCAATAATATCAAAGTCTTCAATCTTATAACCTGTCTTAGCCATAACTTTTCTTGTAGCTGCCACAGGACCGATACCCATAACTTCAGGTCTCACACCTGCCAGAGCACCTGCAACCCATGTCGCCATAGGTGTTACACCGAGCTCTTTTGCTTTTTCTTCACTCATTACTACGATTGCTGCTGCACCGTCATTGATGCCGGATGCATTGCCAGCTGTTACAAAGCCGTCCTTATTGATCGCACGGAGTTTCTGAAGTCCTTCTATTGTAGAGCCCGGACGAGGTCCCTCGTCTACCTTGAATTCGATCGTCTCTTTTCTCTTCTTTACCATAACCGGCACGATCTCTTTCTCAAAAGAGCCGTTCTTCTGTGCTTCTTCAGCCTTTAACTGGCTCTTCAGTGCAAACTCATCCAGCTCTTCTCTTGTCAGACCCCATTCTCTGCAAATATTGTCTGCCGTCATAATCATATGGTAATCGTTGAACGCATCCCACAGTGCATCCTTGATCATCGTATCTACCAAAACACCGTTATTCATTCTGTATCCGTAGCGCCCCTGAGGAACTGCATAAGGTGCCATGGACATATTCTCCATACCGCCTGCTACCACTACATCTGCATCTCCTGCCAGAATCATCTGTGCCGCCATATTGACACTGTTCAGACCTGAACCACATACTACATTTGTCGTTACTGCAGGTACTTCAATAGGAAGACCAGCTTTGATAGATGACTGACGCGCTACATTCTGTCCCAGTCCTGCCTGGATAACACATCCCATATATACATGGTCAACTGCTTCCGGTGCAACGCCTGCCCTCTGTAATGCCTCCTTGATAACGATAGCTCCGAGCTCAACTGCCGGTGTTGTGCTTAACGCACCGCCCATAGTTCCGATTGCGGTACGACATGCACCTGCTAATACAATCTTCTTTGCCATTTTCAATTTCCTCCATTTTGCTAAAATACCTGTTTTCAGGGTCTGCAATGATTGTTATTTTTTTATCATTGTCAATCGGTCTTATTGTATCATAGGGCATTGCTTTTTGCAATCATTTTCACTGCATGGAATGGAAAAAAGAGTAGCAGTTCAGCCCAGGACTTTGCACCTGCTGCAAAGTCCTGGGCTGAACTGTTACAAAAAAGAAGCAGTCATATCAAAGACCTGACAGATCTCAGATACAACTGCTCCTTTTTATCATTTATCCCTTAAATCATGTATAAATTACCAGCTCTTCTCCAGTGACAGGTTCCAGTCAATTGCATACGGATTGTCATCTGCTGCCTTCAGTTCCTCATAGAGTGCCCGTCTTTCATCACTGCTCTCTGCAGACCACCATTCATAGCCTTTGAAATAGCCTTCCATGAACTCATCCCAGGATCCCCAAGCTCCCTGAATCGTCGTTGCCACTTCCAGAGACTTATCCAGTGCCTCTGCTTCTGTATAGTAACCTGCGAGGAAATAGTATCCAAGCAACGACATCGCACGGCTATAATCCCAGGCAGCGATAGCATTCTCACCCTGCTCTTCATAGAGGTTATACCACTCAGCGATTTCAACGCCTTCTTCCTCTGTCATCTCAAAATTCTCATAGAGCCAAGCAGCCCGGTCTGCTGCTGCAATATCTGCTACACCGTTTTCCGCATAGTATTCCATCGTATCTACAAAGTCTGCGCGATGTCCCTCTGTCAGCAGCCAGTTCATTGTTTCATCCGCACTCTGACGGTCCGTTACTTCCCACCACTCTTCCAGAAGCTGTATTTCTGTCTGCTTGCTTTCTTCATTGGCCGGCATTCCACCGAATATATTATAATCCCAGCCGTTTGAGCTCGTGAGAATCGCACATGTCGTATTAAACCAACGGATTGTATCTGTAGCTTCCACGGTAGACTGATTCTCCACTTCTGGAGCATTCTCTACAAAGCTTGCACAGATCGTCTGGAACTGTTCCATTTTCTTATCCGTTACTTTTTTATCTATATATACAAAAGCATAAAATGCATAGTCAGTCTCACCATAGACGGTATAGGACTCCATCGAATAGCCATCCAGCATCATACCGTTCTTATAAGCCGTAATATTTTCCATCCCTGGAACTCCTGTCGGCGCAGATACACTTTCAGGTGAATTCATCGTCAGAAATGTCTCTACTGCATCCTTCATACCATCCATGTCGGCAATCGTATAGTCCGATTTCGGTGACTGAATAGACACGATCCCCTTGTCTCCCTTAGGGCTGAAGATAGACATAATCCTGTCATCATCCGGGAAAATATCCTCTGCATTCCATTTCTCAGATGCCTGAATCGTATAAGTTTCATTGGGTGATTTGAATTCTTTTGTAGCTGTGCTACCACAGCCAGCCAGCATAACTACTGACAGCACCACCCAGGCTGCCGTAAATAGCCGTCTTAACACTTTCATTTTTACTCCCTCTTTTCCATTCATAATAGTTTAAAGTCCAAAGAATATCTTATTCATTTTCGGTGAATTTGTCAATAGCTGGATCCCTCATTTTACAAATTCTGTGCCATTCTTTTGTCTCTTCATCTTTCACTGTTTCGCACCTGTTTTTATACAGAAACCGGGTAATCTGATAACAGTCAATCCAGATCTCATTGTTGCTGTCTTTTTGGGATTCATCAAAGATAAGCTGCATCCCCCAATGCAGGTGCGTCACTTTGATATTATTTACGTTTTCCTTATCGCTGTAACCGGTATGACCCATGTAGCCGATTACGTCCCCGGCCGTCACGATACTTCCCTCTTTCAACTCCTTATTATATGGAAAATTTTGTCGCAAATGAGCGTAATAATAATATCTCTTTTTATCAAAGCTGCGAATGCCAATACGCCATCCTCCATAACGGTTCCACCCAAGAGCCTCCACATATCCCGATTCAATGGCAATAATCGGTGTACCGATCTGTCCCATCATATCGTGTCCCAGATGAGGTCTGGCATAACCATAGCTTCTGGAAACGCCAAAGTCATCATAGTCTTCGTAATAAAAGCCTTTGGCAACAGGAGAAAATGCCTTCAATCCATAACAATTTTCCCATTTCAGGCTGCCGTCCTCCTGCATTTTCTGTATTTTATATTCTCCCACAAAGCCACTCAGAATAGCCGAATACGCCTTTTCATAATAGGGATAATATTGCAGTTGCGCTGTCAGTTCCTCCATTGTCGTCTCGCCGCTTCGCAGTTTTTCTGCCGCCTCGTACAGTTCTGCCCTGGCACTGCCGGGAAACTCTCCTCCATGCCTGGCTGCCACATAGGCCAGCAATCGGATCCAGTCAAGATGAACCTTTTCACCATAGGTTTCCACATCCAGCTCATAGGCCGCACTCATCAGCTCTTCCGGAACATGGAATTCCACCCATTTGATATAGTCCTGTTTCTTCTCTTCTGCCGTACTGTCATTCTCACTGTTATTTCCGCCGACACTTTCATCGGTATTTTCCTGCTCACCCGCGCTTTCCTCTTCCGCAGCCGGCCTGGCCACTACAGGGAATATTTCTCTTTCCCGGGCACATAAAAAAAGACAGAGAACTGTCAGTAAAACACACTCTCCTGCGATTGCTCTCTTAATATATTTCAGACGATCCATCCACATTCAAACAGATGCCGCAGTTGCGACATCTGTTTCCATCTCTCTGTTTTTATCAATATATGAAACGATCTGAAAAAAAGAACGTCTTTATCCTTCTATATTCCTGTTATTTATAACATCATCAAACTCTTCCAACATCTGCGTAGAAGGCGCCGGTGTAACAAGGCTTGCGATAATAATGGCTATCATACTCAGGGCAAATCCAATGGCAAGAGAATATAATGCTGTCACACTTCCCAGTGTCTGTCCTCCCACAAGCGGAATATAGTCCCATACGATAACAGTCAGCGCTCCTGTCACAATACCGGCCACTGCCCCATGGAAATTCGTCCTCTTCCAGAACAATGACATAAGAACAGTCGGGCCAAATGCGGCACCAAGTCCTGCCCAGGCGTTCGATACGAGCCCCATAATGGAATTATTGGGATTCAATGCAATGATATAGGCAATGACAGCAATCACAAGCACGGTAATGCGGCTCATACGAAGAACCGTTTTATCATCTGCATCTTTCTTCATAACCCCTCTGTATATATCCTCTGCCACACTGGATGCGCTCACAAGGAGCTGAGAATCTGCCGTAGACATAATGGCAGCCAGAATACCACACAGAAACAGACCTCCTATTATTGGCAGATGATAGTCCACCGTAAACATTTTGATAATCATTTCTATAAATACATTTTCCTCTGCACCGTCCGTCAAAAGCCCCGGGTAGAGATAAGCACGACCAAGTACGCCAATAACACACGCAAAAATAAGAGAAAGTGCCACCCATGTGATAGCGATTCCTTTTGATTTGCCAAGCTCCTTTTCGTCCTTTACCGCCATAAACCGCACAAGGATATGGGGCATCCCACAATATCCCAGTCCCCAGGCTACCTGCGAAATAATGTCCACAGCACCATAAGGCTTTCCTCCATTACTGAAAAGACTCAGATATGCCGACGCGCCGCCTGCCACTTCACTGGCTTCCAGCGTATCTGCCACATTACCGCTTACCATTCCATAAGCTACAAGTGGAACGACGAGAAGACCTACCAGCATAAGGCTGCCCTGTATGAAATCAGTCGTACATACCGCCAGGAACCCTCCCATAAAAGTATAAATCAATATAACGGCTGCCCCCACTGTCAACGCAATTTTATATTCAATGCCAAATACAGAAGTGAACAGTTTACCTCCTGCTGCCAGCGCAGAGGCTGTATAAACGAGAAAAAATATGACGATCGTGATGGAAGAGATAAGCAGTAAAATCTTTTTCTTGTCGTGAAATCGATTTTCAAAATAAGTAGGAAGCGTCAAGGCATTGTTGGCACGGATTGTATACCTGCGCAGCCTCCTGGAAATAAAGAGCCAGTTACACACTGTGCCGATGAACAGGCCTATGGCAATCCACGACTGCCCTGTCCCAAGCGCATAGACAGAACCGGGCAGCCCCATCAGAAGCCATCCGCTCATATCTGATGCCTGAGCTGACAACGCCGCCACAGCACCACTTAACTTTCTGCCTCCCAGAAAATAGTCTTCCGCATTTTCATTTCGTTTCGCATAGATCATACCGATTACAACCATGAACAGCAAATAAATAACAAAGGCTGCAAGTATCCAGATAATAGAATCTCCCATTTTTCCTCTCCTCTTTTCTCATATTTTAAATCCCCATAGACATCGGGTTTCATTATAATATGACATGACACATTACGTCAATCTTTTCATACATTCCGGTTCCACCTCTATTTTTTTGAGTTTCCCTTGTTCCCACGACCATTGTGTGATACTTTGTAAATAGTGAGCAGCGCGTTCTGGCAAAGCGAAAAGCTGGATGGGGTACTTGTACACCAGACAGTTTTCGCTTTGTCCAGAACATGCGGCGAGAGCCGCAGCGAGAAAAACCTGCGGTTTTTCGAGCGGGGCGCTGCATGATTTCATGCGGGGCGCTGCATGATTTCATGCGGGGCGCTGCGTAGCTTCCATACAGATCACCAGAAAGGAACATTCTTTATGTGGATTGCAGATACATGGAAAGATTATGAGATATTGGACACCTCTCAGGGAGAAAAGCTGGAACGCTGGGGCAGCTACCTGCTTATCAGACCGGATCCCCAGATTATATGGAACACCGATAAAACACACAAAGGCTGGAAAAAGCCGGATGGACACTATCATCGAAGTACAAAAGGAGGCGGCCATTGGGAATCTTTTCATCTGCCGGATGAGTGGTCTATTCATTACAAAGGCCTTCAGTTCCATTTAAAGCCTTTTACCTTCAAACATACCGGTCTTTTCCCGGAACAGGCCGTAAACTGGGAATGGATTTCCCAGAAAATCAAACAGGCCAGACGGCCCCTGCGGGTACTCAATCTGTTTGCCTACACCGGCGGCGCCACACTCGCCGCTGCCAAAGCAGGAGCGGCGGTCACACATGTGGACGCCTCCAAGGGCATGGTAGGCTGGGCAAAGGAAAATGCAGCCTCTTCCCATCTTGGAGATGCCCCGATCCGCTGGCTCGTGGATGATTGCACCAAATTCGTAGAACGGGAAATACGCCGGGGCAGCAGATATGACGGCATTATCCTGGATCCTCCTTCTTACGGCAGAGGGCCGAAGGGCGAAGTGTGGAAAATCGAAGAATCCATCTATCCTTTTGTTCAACTTACCACACAGATTTTATCAGACAATCCGGTCTTCTACCTGATCAATTCCTACACCACCGGACTGCAGCCCGGTGTACTCTCTTATATGGTAAACAGCACTGTCGTAAAAAGATTTGGCGGACAGGCACAAGCTGATGAAATCGGTCTTCCCGTCACAGAAAGCCGCCTTATTCTCCCCTGCGGTGCATCCTGCAGATGGAGCAAACAGGGATGATTGTAGATCTTCGTCTGAGTGCCCGCACGCATAAAAATATGGCCAGATCAGTAATACTCTGCTGATCTGGCCTCGCTTTTTCAATACTCTGCTTTTCTCCAGATATTAATACATACTGGACATACCCGCAACTGCTCCTGCAGATACAATGATAATAATGACAATATAGAACACCAGGAAAATCCCGCCCCAGATAAGAGCTGCTTTAAAATAGTTGGATTTACTCCTTTTCGCAGAACTGCCGAATGCCCACACGAACATGAGAACGATATTCACACAGGGAATGCACATAAGCAGCATGGTAATCATCCATTCTCCCAGACTCACCGGCTCTTCCAGATCCGATATCGGCATCTGTACCTGCGGCTGTGAAGGCGCTTCATAGAAAGACGAATACTGCTGTCCCTGTGTTGTGTTCTGATAACTGTTCTGATTTGTTTGATTTTGATTGTACATATTGTTATTATCCATATCTCTTCCCCTTTTATTGCAATTTAGATCATTCATGGTGCCTGGCAGAGCCCAACAGAATAGATAAAAAGGTTCCTGCTCATATGAACATGGCAGGTACCTTTTTATCCATTTGCTTCTGCCCTTATCGCACATTATATCATATGATCTCCACCTATACAACAAAAAGAAAAAATTAAATAGCTGTTTCACACTTTACATTATATCATGCACATTCTATTTTTTATTTCATAAAGATAATATCCACTGACGATAACCCGGAATCAGGTGCTCCATCATGTTATTACCTGTATAGGATGTTGGCGGTCTGTCCGGAAAGACTGTTACCATACGGCAGCCATACAGGCACAGAGTAGCCAAAGCTACTAAAATAAAACAGATCTGAAATCTTTTCGATATTTTTCTTCCTGTCACGTACCGCTCATACACAAAATAAAGCAGTATCAGAAGCCAGAATATTCCCATGGGATGCAGGGAAAACGACCGGAGAAACTGCCCTGACAAAAGCAGCCAGAAAGCCCTGTTCAGTCCGCATCCCGGGCAGGGTAATCCTGTCAGAATAACCATCGGGCAGAAGGCACGAAACAGAAACCTTGTCATGATATAATATAAGAGCAAGGCACCTATTGCAAAACGATATTCTGTTAAGTCCCGTTCCAGTCTGCCCCAAATCACTCTCAGTTTCAGTTCTCTGCCTCTCCGTCTTTCTTCTCGGCCTCTCCGGCCGCTATCTCAACTACATCCGACTTTTCCTCTTCCAGTTCCATCTCCATACTCCTTGCCCTGTTATCCTGAGCAATGGCATTTAAAATGCGGTTTACATCTTCTGGAGAAAACATACCGATCGCCGCCGCCAGCTGTTCCAGATTGGCCCGGTTCACCTTTAAACATCCTCCCCCGGCCAACGGTATCGTAAGGGTATTTTCTTTATCCGACACGTCCCCAAGACATATACTGTTCGTCCTTTCATCGCACACAAAGGTGACACCATTATATTCGATAAGACCATCGTTTGCCAGATATCCATAAGGTACCTTTTCCTTCTCCCGCAAATGCTCTACCGGGCTGCCACTGCCTGCAGTTGCCGCCTCGAAGACTTTTATGGCCTCCGGCCTGTCCTTCCGTTTCTCGGCCCGCGCTTCCTGTTCTTTCTTCGTATCCTCTAACTGTTTATCCACACCTTTCAGAACTCTGTTCCACTGTGTCTGGGTATAGGAAGTCCCTCCGATCGGAATTTCCTCTTCTGTCTGCCCTCTTTTTATTTTTCCGATAATATCCGCCTGATATTGATGGAAAGAATCCGTCCAACTGCCCTGTCCTACATTGTTCATTGTCATTTCCCCTCCTGTTGATTAAAATAATAGGTCATTGCAAATAAAATTCTTATAAAGGTTCAGATGTCAATACCTTATAGAATAAAAAAAGCAATGCCTTTTTCTTACTTCATCCTGAAAAATTGCAATGCTTTCCATAGCCTATATTACTGATATAAAAATATTATATGTTTATATATCGACAAATTCAGAAATTACTTTATAACATTTTAAAAATAATTTCTCCCCTATCATATTTTCCGATTTCCCGCATAAGGTTGTACAAGAATCCACTTGGACAGGAGTAACCATATGTTTGTATATAAGACTATCAAAGAAACATGCCTGACATTAAACAGCGACGTCAGAAAAGGACTTACGGAAATGGAAGCGGGAAGAAGGCTGCGGACCGATGGTGAAAATCGACTGCCGGATACAAAAAGAAAATCGCTGCCCGCCAGATTCATAGAGCAGCTGCAGGACCCGCTTATCTATGTACTGTTGGCAGCCTCTGCCATTTCCCTGCTATTGAATGAAGTCAGTGACACTGTCATCATTCTGTTTGTAGTCATCATGAACGCCGTGATCGGTCTGATTCAGGAAGGAAAGGCTCAGCGGGCACTGGATTCTTTAAAGAAACTGACAAGTCCTCATGCCATCGTTATCCGGGACGGCAGAAGAGAAGAAATTGCCGCTTCCTGTCTTGTTACCGGCGATATCGTATGTCTGGAAGCGGGCTGTCAAGTTCCTGCCGATATGCGCCTCTTAGAAGCGGAGAGCCTGAAAGTGGAAGAATCCGCTCTCACCGGAGAGTCTCTACCGGTGGAAAAGGACGCTTCTTTTCTGGCACGCCCCAAAAATGACTCTCACGAAATCCCTTTGGGCGACAGATTCAATATGGCATATATGTCCACTATTGTTACTTATGGCAGAGGAAAAGGTATCGTTACAGCTACCGGCATTCATACGGAGATCGGTAAGATCGCTTCCATGATACAGGAGACCAAGGAAGATGCTACCCCTTTGCAAAAACGCCTGGGAGAACTGGGGACTGTACTCAGTCTCCTTTCCCTGCTCTTGTGTACTCTTCTCTTTTTCATCGGCATATGGCAGCACCGGAACCTGTTCGAGATGCTCATAACTGCGATCTCCCTTGCCGTCGCTGCCGTACCGGAAGGGCTGCCTGCCATTGTCACGATATGCCTTGCCCTCAGTGTCACCCGGATGGTAAAAGTCAATACGATCATTCGCAGGCTGCCTTCTGTAGAAACTCTTGGTTCCGTCAGCGTCATATGTTCTGATAAGACAGGAACCCTCACCCAGAACCGGATGCGGGTAGTCAGTTGTTTCTGTAACCAGAGTCCTGTCTCTCCAAAATCTCTCCAAAAGACAGATTATCTGGACTTTCTGGCCGGAATGACACTGTGTAATGATGCCGTTATCGAGAACAATAAAGCGATCGGTGATCCTACAGAACTGGCACTGCTGGAACTGGCTGCCTCCTGTGGCATACATCGGTACGCTCTGGAACGGACAATGCCCAGACTGAAAGAGCTCCCGTTTGATTCTGACCGAAAAATGATGACTACCTTTCACCGCTCCGGTACCGGCAGTGTCAGCTATACAAAAGGAGCCCCGGACGAAATCCTTCGGCTCTGTACTAAAATATTGCTCTATGGCAAAATAAGTCCGATTTTGCCACAGCACAGAGATAAAATCCGGGAACAGATGAAAACCATGTCTTCCAAAGCACTCCGCACTCTGGCCATTGCCATGAAAAGGGACGGAAACGGTCCTCTGGAAAATGATCTCATATTTGTAGGGCTGGCAGGTATGCAGGATCCGGCCCGCCCCGAAGCTGCCGCTGCCGTACAGACATGCCGGGAAGCCGGTATCAGCACCGTTATGATTACCGGAGACCATATCGACACAGCCTATGCCATCGCAAAGCAGCTCGGCATCGTGGAAAACAGACAGCAGTGTATGTCAGGCAGTGAAATTGCCGGTCTTTCTGCCGATACCTTTTGTAAAAGACTGGATACGGCACGGGTTTTCGCCCGCATTTCACCGGAGCAGAAAGTGACAATTGTAAAAGGGTTTCAATCCCGTGGACATATCGTTGCCATGACCGGGGACGGAGTCAACGATGCGCCTTCTCTGAAAGCTGCAAATGTAGGTATTGCCATGGGAAAAAACGGTACTGATGTGGCCAAACAGGCTGCGGATATGATTCTGACAGACGATAATTTCGCCACCATCGAAAAAGCAGTCAGAGAAGGAAGAGGTGTCTATGAAAATATCAAAAAATCCGTTATTTTTCTCCTTTCTTCCAATCTGGGGGAAATAATGACCATGTTTCTTGCTGTCATCTGGGGACTGTCTTCTCCTCTGAAATCCAGCCATATCCTGTGGATCAATCTGATCACAGACTCCCTTCCCGCTCTGGCTCTCGGCGTAGACGAAAATGACGGTACAGCACTGATGTCTATGCCACCCAGGAACAGCACTGAGAGTCTGTTTGCAAAAGGAGGGCTGTTCTGCACTTGTTTTTATGGACTATTGATCGCTGCCATCAGTCTGACTGCTTTTTTTGCCTTTCCTTATACGCTGCTGGCAAAACAGGACCTCCCTGTCTCAATATACAATCTGTCTGTCCTCCTGCGCCAGGGTAATATTTTAATGCGCGCCCAGACATATGCTTTTACCGTGCTTGGCATGTCCCAACTCTTCCATGCCATTGGCATGCGAGATATCCATACTTCTTTATTTCGTATGCATCATTCACAAAATAGGCTGATGCTGGCCGCTTTTATCATAGGCTTCCTGCTGCAATTTGCGGTGACAGAAATACCGCTTCTCATCGGCGCTTTCGGAACTGTTCATCTTCTGCCTGCCGAATGGGGATTTTTAATTCTTCTGGCTTCCGTTCCTCTGCTGGCTCATGAACTGCTCCTTCTGTTTTCCAGAAAATAACATCTTGCGTTCCTTTCTTCCTTTTGTTATACTTCTCTCGATACTTGTGAGGTAACGTATGAGAACAGGAACAGGAAGTCAAAACTTCATATCTTTTCTTCTGTACTTTGGCAAACATGGAGTGAAGTCTGTCCAGAGGGGAATATTGTGCCTTTTAATACTCACAGTAATCATTGCGGGAAAAGGGGAAAAATCTGTCCCTTTCCAGGAGAAGCCAGTCTCCTGCCCCTACAGTTCGGAAGCAGTGTGGGAATCTCTTTCCCTGGTTCAGCCAATAGATATGTGGTCTGAACAGGTATCTCAGAGCCGTCCCGCTGCTGTTACCAATATTGTCCGTGCAATCCGTACCGGCTTTTCCTGCCGGTTTGGTATACTGTTTCTGTTATATTCTCTGACGATATTGTCAGTTTTTCTGAATTGTTTTGAACGCTTTCTGGCACTTCATGACAGTCGCCGCATATACAGGAAATATTTCAACATTTCCTATATGCAGGACATAGACGGACGAAAAAGAATGCCTCTCATTTTTGTATAAAAGTTCAGCCAGTGAGAAGCGTATGGGTGAAAAGCGTGCCTGCACGAATTTTCATCCATCGGTTCTCACTGAGGGAGCGCCCGTTCATGAGCAAAAGGAGCTGCGTTAGCAGTGGAAAGTGCCGCAGGCACGATTTTGCGAATGGCGCGGGCTGAACATAATTTTATTACAAAAGTTCAGCTATCTGCTTCCCATCACGTAATGTGAATAGACGTGGGGAAACGTAACTTTTTTAAAATGAGAGGATAAGAAAATATGAATATCAATTTGGGACTTTGGATCATCATTATCATAGGGGGAGTCTCTGGCATCGTTTCCAGCTTATATATCGTTTTCTCCCTGTTTGGAACACTGGGCTACAAAATTTACCGGAAAATCCGCTTTGGTATCTCTCTGTATCAATAACGGTTAAACAATTGTTAAATAATAATTTAATAATTTTTCAATCATAAAGTAAAATCATAAATTGAATAACGTGTGTTTGCGCAGTTTGCGGAAAAATTCCGCAAACTGCGCATTTTTATTTTATATTTCTAAGCTCTCACTTCCCCTACTGCCTTCTCCAATTTTTCCATTGCCAGCTGCAAAACAGGCCGGGGACAGGCCGCATTGATTCTCTGAAATCCTTCTCCCGTAGAGCCAAACATCGTACCTCCATCCAGCCAAAGCCCCGCTCTGCGGACAATCAGATCTTCCAGTGCCTCATGGGAAAGACCCAGGCAGCGGAAGTCAAGCCACACAAGATAAGTGCCTTCCGTATCCACCGCCTTTATTTCCGGTATCCTTTCCTCCAGAAATGAGTGAATATAGGCGATATTCGCCTTTATATAGGCAATCATCCCCTCATACCACTGACCGCCGTCCCGATATGCCGCTTCGCAGGCCACGATACCCGCGCCGTTCAGTTCGCAGTATCCGGCAGCCCTTATCTGTCGTCGAAATTTCTGTCTCAGTTCTTTGTTCGGTATGAAAATATTGGACACCTGTAATCCGGCAATATTAAATGTCTTGCTTGGTGCAGTACAGATAACCGATATCTCACGATAACTCTCTTTTACATCTGCAAACACATAATGCTGCTTTTCATAGATAAAATCCATATGAATTTCATCGCTGACTACCATTACATGATGCTTCAGGCATATATCTCCCACCCGTTCCAGCTCTTCTCTGTCCCACACCCGGCCCACCGGATTGTGAGGACTGCACAGCAAAAACAGCTTTATCTTTTCCTTTTGGATTTTTTCTTCGAAATCCTCCAAATCCATAACATAACGGCCGTTTTTATCCTGAACAAGTGTATTGCTCACTACTTTTCGATCATTGTCACGGACAACTTCTGCAAAGGGATAGTAGACAGGCTGTTGGATCAATACGCTGTCCCCGGGCGCCGTATAGGCTTTCACTGCCATAGCCAGGGCAAATACTACTCCCGGTGTCTCTACCAGCCACTCTCTTTTTACGTTCCAGTGATGCCGGCTTTTCATCCATCCGCTGACAGCCTGAAAATAGCTTTCCTGGATATCGCTGTAGCCAAAAATTCCATGTTCTGCCTGCTTTATGACCGCCTCCTGGATATAGGAGGAAATACAGAAATCCATATCTGCTACCCACAGGGGCAATGCCTCTTTGGGCATTCCGAATTTCTCTGCAAAATCATACTTCAGACAGCCCGTTCCTCTCCGGTCCGTCACTTTGTCAAAATCCAGATTTTTCTCTGTCATTTTAAGCCTCCCATAATATCTCTGTCACTGTCCCGGTCTTCCTTGTTTTTTCCAGATCGATAATCCTCTGATTTCCCGATCCCCGAAAAGCCAGCAGCCTGTCCTTCTCTGCCTCTATAAAGGGGCCGTCCACCATCACATCGCACAGCCTCAGAAATTCTTCCGATGCATCACAGTATGCCGTACCTCCGGGCAAAAACGCTTCGTATAAATAACCGCTGTAGACCCATATATTCTTTGTCGGCAACTCCTTTTTAATTCTCCTGAGAAGAGGAAGTAACGCCGCCTGGTTCACAGGCTCACCGGGATCTCCACCCAGAATGGTAAGCCCTGTGATATATTCCGGCTGCAGCATTTCCAGAATCTTCCCTTCTGTTTCCTCTGTAAAAGGCGCTCCATATTGAAAATCCCACGTATCGGCGCTGAAACAGCCCGGGCAGTGATGGGTACACCCGGAAACAAACAGTGACACTCTCACACCCGGTCCGTTTTCTATGGAAAATGGTTTGATATTTCCAAAATACATATTCGTTCCTTCTTTATAACAGTGTTTCCTTTACCTGAACCAGCTGCTCCCTGATGGAAATGTGTTGGGGACAGGCTTCCTCACATTTTCCACATTTGATGCATTGATCCGCACTTTTCAGGCCATGTCCACCCACCAGCCATCCTTCCTGTTGTTTTGCTATTGCCATATCACTATAGAGCGTCAGATAATTCATGGCTGTGAAGGAACCGGAAATGCCGATATTCATTGGGCATACCTTGGCGCAGTAGTTGCAGGAAGTACAGGGAATCAGCGGTATTCTTTTCAGCTCCTTCTGCGCCCGGTCCAGCGTCTCTTTCTGACTTTCGGTAAGCCCTGTGAAATCTTTCATGTAAGACAGATTATCTCTCATCTGTTCCACATTGCTCATGCCTGAAAGGACGGTGATCACTCCCTCCAGATTGGCCGCAAACCGAACCGCCCAGGATGCTACAGAGCTCTCCGGCTCCTCCGTCTTTAAAACATTCGCCACAGACTCCGGCGGTGTCGCCAGCATCCCACCCTTTACAGGCTCCATAATAATCACAGGCTTTCCATGTTTCCTTGCCACTTCATAGCAGCGTCTTGACTGTACTGCTGGATTGTCCCAGTCCGCATAATTGATCTGAAGCTGTACAAATTCCATTTCAGGATGGGCGCTCAGGATCGCTTCCAGCTCTTCCGGTGTAGAATGAAAGGAAAATCCCACATGACGAATAAGCCCTTCTTTCTTTTTCTCCTGCACCCAGTTCCACATATCATAATCATCAAAGTAATGAGATCTGCCCTCACCCAGATTGTGCAGCAGATAAAAATCAAAAAATCCCGCTCCCGTCTGCTTCAGAGACACATCAAGCTGTGAATACGCCTCTTCCTTTGTCTTACAGTCAATCCATGCAGCATTTTTCGTAGCCAGCCGATAACTGTCTCTCGGATAGCGCTCTACCAGAGCCTGCCGTATGGCGTCCTCACTGCCCGCATATGCCCAGGCTGTGTCAAAATAAGTAAATCCTGCCTCCATAAACATATCTACCATTTCTTTTACTTGCTCGATATCGATCGCATCCCCTTTCTGCGGCAGACGCATCAAGCCAAATCCCAGTTTTCTAATCTCTTCCCCTAAATATCCCATCTCTAACCTCCTGTGTTTCAAAATAATATTGTCCAAAACTGTCATTCCAATTATAATGCGGTGGATGCAGGGTGTCTCATATCTGCGCCGTTGCGGGGCTTCTATCGAAACGATCAGAGAATATTTCCGGCTCTGTCAGTTGGAGCAGTCCGAAGAAAATCTGAAAGCCAGATACGAAATCATCCTCAGCCAAAGGGAACAGGTATATAAAAGAGCAGCGGAAGCCAATGCTACCGCCGCCTATATGGACCAGAAAGTAAAACACTATGAAGAAAAATCCTGCTTTACTGCACCCAGTACGGTCACACAGTGATATCTGCCTGCAAGACGGACTGACCGCCCATAAAATCACAGATGCAGCACCCTCTCCCTGATCTCCTCTGTCCTGCCCTGATTCCAGTATTGGGTACCAATATAGCCACATGTCCTTCTTGCCACATTCATCGTCTCCTGATCTCGATTCCCGCAGGAAGGACATTCCCATAGCAGCTTACCGTTTTCACTGACAATCTGTATTTCTCCATGGAAATCACATTCCTGACAATAATCACTCTTTGTGTTCAGCTCCGCATACATAATATTGTCATAAATATATTGTATGATGCTGATTACCGCGGGAATATTGTCCTGCATATCAGGCACTTCCACATAACTCACCGCACCGCCGATAGACAACGCCTGAAACTCCGACTCGAATTTCAGTTTGGAAAAGGCATCGATCTCTTCTGTCACCTTTACATGATAGCTGTTCGTAATATATCCCTTGTCCGTTACCCCTTCTATCATTCCAAAACGTCTTTGCAGACACTTCGCAAATTTGTACGTGGTGCTCTCGATCGGAGAACCATAAATACTGAATCCAATGTTTGTCTCCTGCTTCCACCTCTCGCAGGCACTGTTCATATATTTCATAACTTCCAATGCAAAAGGCTTGGCCGTCGGAGACGTATGGCTCTCCCCGGTCATATACTTCACACATTCGCACAGTCCGGCATATCCAAGAGAAATCGTAGAATAACCTCCGTATAACAGTTTGTCGATAGGCTCTCCCTTTTTCAGTCTGGCCAGCGCCCCATACTGCCACAGAATCGGCGCGGCATCCGACAGCGTCCCCTTCAGTCTGTTGTGACGGCACATAAGCGCCTCGTAACACAGCTCCAGCCTTTCATCGAATATTTTCCAGAACTTCTTCCTATCTCTGCCGGAAGAAAGAGCCACATCCACCAGATTGATCGTCACTACACCCTGGTTAAATCTGCCGTAAAACTGATAGTTGCCTTCCTCATCCTTCCAGGGAGACAGGGCGCTGCGACAGCCCATAACCGGGAAGCAGTTGCCTTCTTTCAGCTTCTTCATGATCTTCTCGGAAATATAGTCAGGAACCATCCTTTTGGCCGTACATCTGGCAGCCAATTCCGTCAGATAGAAATATTCGCAGCCTTCTTTTATATTATCTTCTTCCAGCACATAGATCAGTTTCGGGAAAGCCGGCGTAATATAGATCCCCTTCTCATTTTTCACGCCCCGTATCCTCTGATGCAGCATCTCTTCGATAATAAGTGCCAGATCAGCCTTCACCTGTCGGCTCTTCGCCTCATTCAGATACATAAATACCGTAAGAAAAGGAGCCTGTCCATTTGTCGTCATCAGTGTGATAACCTGATATTGTATGGTCTGCACACCCTTTTCGATCTCTCTGTGGAGACGCCGTTCTACGATCTGGTTCACTGCCTCTTCCGAAGGATGGCTGCCTGTCATCTCCATATCTTCCATAATCTCTGACCGGATCTTTTCTCTGGAAATCTGTACAAAAGGAGCCAAATGCGTCAGGGAAATGCTCTGTCCGCCATATTGGCTGCTGGCCACCTGCGCCACGATCTGCATGGCGATATTACATGCCGTAGAAAAACTGTGAGGTTTGTCAATAAAGGTCTCGCTGATGACTGTGCCATTTTCCAGCATATCTTCCAGATTGACAAGATCACAGTTGTGCATATGCTGGGCATAATAGTCGGAATCGTGGAAATGAATCAGTCCCTCCCTGTCTGCCTTCACGATTTCTTCTGGCAGCAGAAGCCTTCTCGTCAGATCTTTGCTCACTTCCCCGGCCATATAATCACGCTGTACACTGTTAATAATCGGATCTTTATTGGAATTTTCCTGTAGCGCCTCTTCATTATTGCACTCTATCAGAGAGAGAATCCTGCCGTCTGTCGTATTGCTCTTACGAACAAGGGAACGGTTGTAGCGATACCTGACATAACATCTCGCCACATTAAAGGCTCCCTGAGACATAATCTGATTCTCTACCATATCCTGCATCTCTTCCACAGAAACTGCCCGGTTCATTCGGTTACATTTAAAATAAATATATTCCGATATTTCCTGAATCTGTTCTTCCGTCAGTTCCTGACGCACTGCCGCTCTGTTTGCCTTATCCACTGCTGCCTGGATCTTTTCTATATGAAAATCCACCTCTGAGCCGTTGCGTTTGATTACTTTCATTGAATTCCTCCTGGTTTTAATTATAATACAAGATATGGTATCATTTATATAGAGGAATGTCAATATATGGGGGATATTGGACATCTGTTTTTCTATGATAAATTAAAAAAAATTCTGGAGGACTACTGTCTCAAAACAAAGGAATTTCAGATTTGCCACCCTCAGTGAACAGTCTTCTCTTTCCGTTCCGGCTCTCTATTCACCAGATCATCCTGGGGAATCCAGATGCCGTCCTTCCCATAGGGCTGTATCATCTTTACCTTCAGACTGCTGCCGTCTTCCGCAAAGGCAAAAGAAACCAGCACACTGCCATCCTCCTGCATCACGTCTTCCACGGATGCGGACACCTTATTCGGATTTTCCAGGAAATTCAGCAAATAAGCCGCCGCTGTCTCAGGCGCAAAGAGCACATCGTAAGCTCCGCTATCCTTCTCCCGCAGGGCATTGTTATTGAGGGCTTCCCCGATACTTCCGTCCTCTTCTTCATAGTAGTTCATCCGGGAGGCATTGATGCCATGAGGATAGGCCCGGGCGTACTCCTCTCCCGTGCAGATATGGTCCAGCATCTCCAGCTCCTCTTCCTCCACGATACATTTATCGTCTTCTTTTCTGTAGGTCAGCGTCTCCCTCCATACCGTCACATGGGGATCGGAAACCCAGGCATAGTACAAAATCACCGCACTGTTGTCCGTCTCTTCTATGATCTCATAGTCCTTTTCCTCATCCCAGGGCCAGGGGCTAGACCAGCCAAAGCTATAGCCATCCTCTCCGCCCATCAACAGGTCTTTCTCTATCATGGTTTCCTTTACTTTATCGCCGCTCATTGCTGCGATGGTTTCGCCATCCCGCCTGCAAAACGCCCTGGCCCAGTCTTCTATACTGCCACTTCGGTCCGCAGCTTCCAGTCCATCGGATATTTCCTTCCCGTTCTCTGTCTCTTCCGGCTGCATCCCATCCGGCCCTGTCGGTTTTCCTGACGATGTCTGATCAGACGCCGATGCCATTTCTGCTTCTGATACCGAGCCGGGTCTCTCTGCCGTTCCCGGTTCAGATACCGAGTCAGCCACTTCTACTCTTTCCGGTTCGGATACTTCCTTCCCCTGTCCCGCACAGGCCGTCAAAGACATACAGAGCAGGACCAGTATCAAAAAGATAATCGCAAACGGTCTCTTTCTCTCCCTGTCCTGATCATTTCCCATTCTTTTCTCTTCCTTTCTATCAATTCTATCAAGCTGTGGCATCTCCCTAAACGCCATTACAGCCTCCGACGGTTACTACATCTGTCAATTCTTTATTTTTAGAAACAGCTCCCGGTTAAACCTGGGCTGCATCTGTTCTATCTGATCTGCAATCCCTTCACAACACAGCTTTACCTCCGGGTTCGCGCTGCCCTGGCTGCTTCGTTCTTTAAATACATGTGCCCACTCTGTCAGATTGACTTTAAAAATAAAATTGCTCGGTATGCTCAGCATATACAGCCCCCGCTTCACATCGGAGCTGTCCTTATATTCCTCTTTGATGTAACCGTTTATTGTCTTGACAAAACGCTCTCCGTCCCTCTCTATCACTTCCGGCGCCTCGATGCCCAGAAGAGCCAGAGCAGAGTCTGTAGGGATGATCTTGTCCTGATACCAGTCAGACATTTCATAGCCGAAATTGGCAAGCCGTGTGCTGCTGCGTATAATCCTGTTCCCAAATCGTGCCGCATGGGAATCCCAGTCATCCTGTCCCGCCCGATGCAACCCTTCTACCGTAACAGAGATATCGATATACCGCAGCATCGTCACATGCTGCCAGCCCCATTTCACGAGACTGTCCATCCACTTATCATACCTGGCCATATCTTCCGGTGCTGCCCCATCCACGATCTTTCCCTGTCTGCTCAGTACCCGCTCACAGACTTCCCGGATTTCCATCTCTTTTTCCCGCGTCCAGGAACGCCTGCTCATAAACATCGACACAATGGCATCTGCAATGCCGCTGATTTCATTTACATATAGATTCATACCTTCGCTTCTCCTTCTTTTGCGCTGGTTTCAGTGTATTGGATTCTGTCTGGAATGTCAATTCTGTCTCATTCCTTCATTTAGGACAAATGTAGGAATGAACATTCTGTAAACAATAAGAAAATAATTTGTTTACAGACATGAAAAGACTGTACATAGAATGTTCATTCCTGCGTTTGTCATGCTTTCTCATTCCTTCTCCAGAATCCATTTCTGCGGTATTGTCAATGTCTGCCCCGCCCAGATAAAATCAGCATCCTCTATTTCATTATACTGAGCCAGTTCTAAATACCGTCCGCCATCTCCTGTATAACGTGCCGAAATGGAAGAAAGGGTGTCTTCGCTTTTTACCTGTATTTGCAGCGGCAGGTAATAGAAGCCTGACAGCACCTCTCTGGCAAATGTCACATCCGGCCGATAATTGGTGCTGCTGTCTGTGAAAATTAGTACATAATCCACTTCATTCCCCTGCTCTTCCGAATATTTGGCAGGCAGGGAAACAATATTGTCCAAACGCAGCTTCCCGGTCTCATCTCCCGGTACATAGGTATAGTATTTGGCGTTCACATGTTCTTTATAGAGCTGAAAAGAATATCTGCCGTCCACCTGCCATGTATGATGGTCCCACCAGTTGATAAAATGCAGCGGGCGCAGCCAGTGGCAGCCTTCCATATATCCCCATATGCGGGAAATGTCGTTCTCCATGTCCTCCTCATCCAGCGTAGCAAGCCAGATCGCCTGAAAGAAACTGTCTTTTTTATCTAAAAATGCCACTGGCTCATATATCGTCTCCAGCTCCTTTGTCCGGCGCAGAAAAGCATTCATTTCCTGCCGTTCCTCCTGCGCCAGCCGGAGTACCCACACCTGATAGGTGTCCGCCTCCGTACTGTATTTCCCGGCGAAATCATAACCTGCCTTTGCCGTAATCAACAACCCGTAGTCCGACTCTTCTGTGACGACAAACCCTTCCGGCAGCTTCAGACAAAAATCCTCGCACAGATAAACCGTATCGTCACCTTTCGTCAGATCGCTCTCTTCTATATCCAGAGGGGAAAGACCCACCTTCTCTCTGGCCTCCTCCAGATCAAACTGCCAGTTGTTGTATACATAGACGAAGCGCTCATGATCCGCCTGCCACTGCTTTATCTCCTCCGGGGACAGCTCCATCACATTTTCATGGCGCATTTTTCCCCGGGCCGTACCGGCCAGATTGACACTGCCTACGACTTCCGCATTGCCCCAGGCGTCGCCCGCTATGCCATAAGTAGCGCATACGCCTTCCTCTCTTACAGAAACAGTTCCCGTATTATAGCACTCCCTGATCACACCGCCGCTCATTTTCCCGGCAATACCGCCTCCTCTGGCCTCCTCCCAGTCTTCCCGCCGGTTTTCGTACCGGTCATTTTCCAGATAGGGCTGTACCTGCTGCCAGAGTACGGATATATTTCCCTCATTTCCACAGTTCTCGATTTCCGTATCTCTGCCGTCAAGAAAGGCGCACATGCCGCCCGCCATCCATTCTCCCGTCACTGCGCCCTCGTTGGTACACCCGGAAATGACAGCCTTTACAGTTTCTTCTCCGTCTCCTTCTTCCCAGCTGTACGTATTTCTTCCGGCGATGCCCCCGGCTCCATATTCCCCGATGCCTACCGACACTACCTCTGACAGATTCCGGCAGTCTTTAATCATCCCATAATTGAGCCCGGCCATACTGCCCGTATAGCATCCTGTTCCCGTTACACTGCCCCATGTCCTGCAGTTTTCAATCGTCCCGTAATTGACCATGCAGAGCATTCCCATACCATATATTTCCGGGTCGGATATTTCGAAACGGAGATCGGCCACTTCGAAATCCAGATTTTTCAGAACCGCCCCTCTGCCCAGCTTAACGGCCAGTCCATTGCTCGTATGCTCCCGCCAGATGATCTTATGTCCGTTTCCGTCCAGACAGCCTCCATAACACAGCATACAAAGCTTCATATATTCCGCCCTGTATGGCCTGATGCCTTCATTGAGATCAATATCCTCCATCAATACCGCATCAACAGCTGTCGCTGACAGGTCTTCTCTGCTTTCCAGATGGGCCCGGTTCACATACCCTGCAAACCGCTGATAGTCTGCCTCATCATAAATATAAAAGATACTGTCTTCTCCATAGCAGGGATCTGCCTCTATTGTTTCATATAAAGGATCTTTTGACTCTTCATACAGCCCGCAAACAGCCATCATAATCAAAAAGGCAAGCACCGCAATCGTCTGTCTTACCCTGTTTGCCATGCGCCGCAAAGTACCCCTCCTCTCTTATCCCCGGAATCGGTTCAGGCAGGCAAATATTTCCTGTACCCTCGGTTTTGCCAGTCCACAGGGCACATAGGAGCCGCAAAGTGCTTCCCAGCCCTTTTTCTCCAATGTAGCAGATAAAATCTCCACAATCTGCCGCACCGTCCTCTTACCGTCTATAACCTGCTCCAGTCCATAGCGGAGCAGATGCGCCAGTGCGTTCGTCTGTTCCCCGTCTGCCAGCTGCTCCACATAGCGCATGTCCACAGTCTGCTTGTCAAGAGAAAAAGAGTCCTTGCCAAAAGTTTTCGTCTTCATATGTTCATGAGATTTGCCTCCCCTGTCTCTGCCATTGCCGCCATCCCTTCCCTGACGGCCGCGCCGGTCATCTCTGACGCCCTTTCGTTCCATCGGCGGGAATGTGCGGGTAAATCCCGGCACCTGAAATCCGGCTGCCTCTGTCCGTGGCGCCTTCCGCTCTTTGCACAGCACTTTTACTTCCTCCGTGATATCTACCGGCCGGTAGTTGTCCATCTGTAAGATATGATCCGCAATATAGAAAAACGCCCCTGAGCTCCCGGCTACCAGAATCGTGGAAATGCCAGCCTGCTCATACAGCTGTCTTGCCCGCTCCAGAAACGGCGTAATCGGCTCCTTTTCCCGGCTGATTACCTGCTGCATAAAATCATCCCGAAGCATGAAATTCGTAGCGGACGTATCTTCGTCGATGAGAAACAGACGGGCTCCCGACTCCATACTCTCTATGACTCCTGCCGCCTGGGAAGTGCTGCCGCTGGCATCCATCGTACTGAAACATGTGGTATCTGTCCCGTTAGGCAGATCATTGATAAAGAGAGAAATATCCACTTTTCGGACAGACCGTCCATCCTCTGCCCGAAGCTTTACGGCAGTATTGTCCGTAATGACAAATTCCCTGCCATCTCCGCCGATATGGTTATATACCCCGGTCTGCAATGCTTCCAGCAGTGTGGACTTTCCATGATATCCCCCTCCCACGATCAGTGTAATCCCCCGGGGTATGGCCATGCCGCTGATCTCTCCCCGGTGAGGCAGTACAAGCGTCCTCTCCATAGAGGCCGGAGAATAAAACGGAATGCTCTTTTCCATGGGCAGATCGGAAACGCCGCTCTTTCTCGGCAGGACGGCACCGTTTGCCACAAACGCTGACAGTCCCTCCTTTTCCAGCAGATGACGTACCGCCTCCTGATCTTCTGCGAGAAAAACAGCCTCCTCCACTTTTTTACCATCCAGCCTTTTATAAAACAGACTGTTATTTATGCAGCGGGGCAGAAAATCAAACAGAATCTTCTCCAGCTCCCCTGCATTGATCGTTCTTCCGAAAGCCGGGAATCCCACATGAAACCGGGCGATGATCTTTTCCTCCGTGATCTGGCAGGCACTCCGTTCCAGCACCTCCTGCCCACATCTTGTAATGGACAAAAGGCCGCTCTTCCCCGAGCCCTTCGCCTTGAAATTAAAATCCTCAAACATAGAGGCAAGCCGCCTCGTGAGGAAATCCTGCAAAGCGATGCGGGAACAGTCCTTTGCATAATATTCCTTCGAAAACCCTGCCACACTGTGCGCAACTTCCACATGGAGCGCCGAAGGCGACGCGAAAGGGTCTCCCTGTACATGATCAATAATCAATGCAAATCCCGGAAACTGATAACTTCCAGCCAGGGATTTATAGGCCGGATAGCCTCTGTGATCGATAGAACGCAATTGACTGCGCAGTTCCTCTGATGACTTCATATACAATTTTCCTCCTGTTTTCCTTCCACTATTTTACTTTCCTGATAGACTGCCTTTTTACTTTCCCGGTAGCCGTCATGGAGCCATTTGATCAACATACTATAGGCCACTGCCAAAGCTATAATATAACCATAGAGCGCCGTATGCCACCAGGCCGGCTCTACATCCAGCATATAGAAAATCCAGCCCAGGACAGGAAAGACAGCTCCTGCCGTAATGCCCCAATACAGCCCATAGCAGAAAAGAGCCAATTTGCTCTCCCAGTTCTTTGAAAATTTATAGAAACACCAGTATGGCTTATAGTTCTCCCCATAAAAAAGCTTCATATAATAGTCAAACCATCCTTTCGCGGGAATATGCACATGCTCATACCGGCAGAAAGTCCATGTCATAACCACAACAAATAAAAACCCGACCAGATTGGCTGTGAACAGAGCGCCCCAGCCATATCCCAGTTTCGCTACCAGTGGATTCCCCTCCATTGCCAGATCCGGGGTGTTGATATACGTCACCAGCCCATCCGCCAGATGGATGGACAGATTCAGCAGAGAATATAAAATCCATCGATATTTCGAACGTCTCTTCATAGATACCCCTCCAGAGCCTCCCCCGTTTTCAGAAAATAAAACCGACAACCGGACACCGGCTGTAAGATCAGCTTTCTCCCTATTTCCCGCATCCGGCTGTTCAGCCGGTGGTACATCACCGCATTCTCCCAGGGAATCCCTGTGATATAATCCTGTTCTCTTTTATTCAGACAGGTCAGCTCTTTCCACAGCCAGTCTCCATCGCCATTTTTTTCCTTTTCCCGGCTTTCGCCGTTCTGGCGTTGCCATACGCCAAAGGGACAGGAAATGTAACAATGGTCTTCCCCATTTTCCTTTATTTTTTCATACAGATATCGGTATATTTTTTCTCTGTCCTGTATGGAAATCCTTACAGTACGGAATGCACATACCATCCCGGAAACTTCTGTAGGCAGGCGTCTCACAAGCAGGCCCGACTCCAGCATATAGCGGTACACCGTCTGCTGTACCCTGTGCCTGGGCGTAGGATAGGAAAGGGACTGCATAATCTGCTCCACAGAATAACCCAGATCCACCAGATGCCGGACAGCGCTGCCAGAAGCTACATCATGTACAAAATCCGACAACGCTTCTTCGAAAAATTTCTGTCTTTCTTTCATATTTCCGCCCTTTCCGTTTTCCATGGTATGCAGACAGATTACCTGCTGCCTGTGCAAATTATTGCATATGCTCCCGGCCAAATCAAGTACATCGCCAAAATTTGCAGAGCAATTTCCGATAGAACAAAAAACAGGCCTTCTAGCAATGATTGCTAAAAAACCTGTCTTCACATGAGACACTGGGGAATCGAACCCCAGACAACTTGATTAAAAGTCAAGTGCTCTACCGACTGAGCTAGTGTCCCATAAATAGAAACTGGGCTAACTGGATTCGAACCAGCGAATGCAGGAGTCAAAGTCCTGTGCCTTACCGCTTGGCGATAGCCCATTATGACAATACACTCCTGAACAAAGGTGGATAAAGGGATTCGAACCCTTGGCCTCCAGAGCCACAATCTGGCGCGCTAACCAACTGCGCTATACCCACCATAAAAGGGTCACTGGCCTATAGGCCGACATCCTTTTCACGTGCTCGAAGGGATTCGAACCCCCGACCCACGGCTTAGAAGGCCGTTGCTCTATCCAGCTGAGCTACGAACACGAATCGCGCAAATCCTGCTGATGATACTATGAATCAGCACGTGAATTATAGTATCACAGCAGGATAAAGTTGTCAATCATTTTTTAACGGATTTTCCGTGAGCTATCTATCTTTGTTCTATTTCGCAGAAACTTACTCTCAGTGAACGAGGGTACTATACGATAAAAACAGCGGCCAGACCCTTTGATCTAACCGCTGTTCCTTTTATACTTCTACCCTCAGTGGACAAGGGCGCAGATCGAATCTATGCTCTCTCCGCAAACTGTTTCTACATCATAAATACCGATCTGTTTCCCGACTCCAGAGTCTTCGCAGCATCGATAATTCTGTTGAAGTCTCCAATCAACTCTGTGGAGAGCTTTGCTGCTTCCTTATACTCCACATCCGCTTTTCCATAGTCCTGACGTTTGATAGCTTCTATAGCGCTCTTTCCATGTCCGTGGAACCGGCGGTGTTTATCAGCCAATCCGTTCCATATACTCGTAATCATGCCATTTTTGGGCTTGATGGCATAATAGAAATGTCCGAACGCACATTTCGTATCATCGGTCTGAAGCGGCAAAAGCTCTTTACTGTGTACGATTGTTTCCAGTGTCTTGAGCCAGTTCTGATGTGCAATAACAGCATTCTGCACTGTATTGATAAACACCTGATTATCCAGCATATAAAAGACATCGTGTACCATATCTCCCATCATCTGCGCAGATGAATCCAGCTCCTTTTCGATGGAGCTTACAGGCTCCATACTCTTCTTAAGGCTTTCTGCTACCGTTCCCAGATCTTCTGCCTGATCGTTCAGTACGGTACACTCGTCTTTCAGTCTGTCCATCTGATCGTGTACATTGGTAACGGTACTGAATATCTCCTGGCTCGTAGCCGCTATCGTCGTAATGGAGTCATTGATATTTGTTATATTTTCTTCATTCTTTGCATAGTTCTCGAGAACGTTGTTCAGGTTCTGCTGCATAATGCCCAGCTCTACTACAGTCTTATCCAGGCTGTCGCTGCTCATCTTGGATGCTTCTTCGATCTTGGATACGAATTCATCCATATTGCCAATCAGCTGTTTTGTCTCATCTGCCAGATTCCTGATCTGCTCTGCCACTACTGCAAATCCTTTTCCTGCTTCACCTGCTCTGGCAGCCTCAATAGATGCATTCAAAGCCAGCATATTGGTCTGGGCAGATATGGAATTGATTCCCCGGATAACTTCATTCATATTTTTCAGCACTTCCAGGAGCTGCTGCATATCCTTTTTCATTTCATTGGAGGCATCAATCGTTTTCTGCGATTCATCTACAATGGACATAAGCTCATGGCTGCTTGCCCCCATCTCATCCATAATCTCTCCCGCTGCCGCAGAAACCTGGCTGATGGATTCTGTAAAGCCTTCATGTACTTTTACAACCTCTGACATACTCTCACCGGTAACAGTGGAAGCTTCCACAACCGTAGTGGAAATTCCTTTAATTCCCTCACTGATATCCGATATTTTTTCAGAATTATTGCGAAGAGCCAGATCCAAGGCACTGATTTTCATGACCGAATCAAACACGCTGTTTACAATTGATCTGAATTTATTTCTTCCAGTAGTAAGTCTGCTTTGAATATGTACTGCCTCAGCATCGGCTTTTCCATCCAGAGGCAGCATTCCACCTAAGTTCATTAATACTTTATTTTGTCTCATTCGACCGTCCTCCTGCAAAGTAGATATATAATATAACATAGCACATTACACCTGTTTTTTCCACAACTAATTTTTAGAAATTACGATTTCCTCCATGGCAAACAACTTATATTGCTTTTTTGGCCCTCCGGTATTATACTTTTGGGATAGAAATGAAGAAGAACTTCGTTTACGCGGTTCGTCGCGTGCAAGCGATACGCGGCGTGAAGTTTCCTGTGGAAAAACAAAAGTTCTTTGCGAGGGGTAAGAAATGGGCCTGTTTTTCAAAAAGACATCAAAATTTGACGAAGAGATCAGCACGGAAAACAAAAAGAGATTGCGTGAAATATTTAACGATGCCGTATCAGAGGGGGAAAGTTACAGGATCCTGTATGCCGGCGCCACCGACCAGGCCTTCCGCAAAGGGCTGATTGCCGATACAAAGGCAACGACTTTCCATAATTACATTGTCGGTTATCGCAGAGAGGATTTCCAGGTGGTGATCCTGGAGATCGACAGGGCCATGATCCAGTACGCAGAGCCCCTCTACATAGATATCGATGAAATCAAAGAGACAAATTATTACAGAAAAACCCGGCAGGCCTGGTTCGTCTATAAAAACGGCCCTGCCTACGGTATCAAAATCGAAATCGGCGACAGTGACGCCAACGCCAGATACACGATTCCCAACCTCCATCAGGAAAAAGAACGGGAACTGTTCCTGAATTTTTTTGAACGGTACACAAACGTCCTGCGCAAAAGAGGGTATTCTATTGACCGCTGGAAACGGTAAGTCACTGACTCATCCGATAGTGCCCCACGATCTTTCCCCAAATCTCCAGAATATCTTCTTCGTATTGCAGCTGAACCGGATTGGCATTGTGTATCACGAAAGGAATCCCTTTTCTGTTTCGGATATCAGAGACGATGCCGATATGTTTCTGCCACACGACAGTATCTCCTCCCTGCCATTGATCGATCTCAGTCAGATCTGTCGTCAGAGGCACCCCGTTGCGCTCCAGATAGACACGGAGATTCTTTACCCGCCGGAAATCAATATTTCTATCTGCCTCTTCTATCTCATAGGCTTCTGGACATATCCCGATATCTTCATTGCTATATTTTCTATGGGGAATTACATGAAACCAGTATGCTGAATAAAATATGACGGCTGCCATAACCCCCGCAGCTGTACATAAAATACGCCTTATTATTTTCCGGTTCTTTTTTGATTTGCTCTTATTCATCCCCCGTTACCCTCAGTGGACAAAGGGCACCATCCTGTCAAACAGAAAACTGTGTCCATTGTCTTCAGACTTAAAACGCGCCAACGCAGCACTGTCGCCTCCCGCATAATCCCCATCGGCTCCCTGTCCGCACAGCACATAGAGCTTCCCCTCCTCCATGTAGGGCATTCTCGGAAAATCATAAGGGACGTACATCGTGCCATCCGGCAGAGTCACATACTGCTCTTCGATAGTCGACTCCGTATAATGTTTCCCGCCATCCTCCGTCACATAGAGTATGGCACTGTCACCACCGTTGTGAGACAATGTGGCAAAGCCAAAATCCTCCGTCAGAAAAGTAAATGCAATACTGCCACCTGACTGAGAGTCAAAAGGATCCAGGCTCACTTCCCGCCACGTCTCACCATCGTCCGTGCTTTTCAGCAGACCATAAAGTCTGCTGCCGAGAGCTGCATCCATCACTATCATCCGATAACGAATCTTTGTCCCTCTCAGCGTCTCCTCCACTTCATAGCTGCCATCATACTGCTTCATAAATTCGCTGACTTCCTGGCCGCTGTCCTCATCTGTATCTTTGACACTTCCTCCTTCTACCACAGAATCCAGCATCTTGATCGTAAACTGATAATCCGTATCATATGTACGTACATACAGAATATCCTCCTGGCGAATGATATCATATGCCATCGTCTTCAGGGGAATCTGCTCCCACAGCTTTCCATTGCTTCTGTCGATGATATTCAGATAGTCATCCTCACCGGTAAAACCATACCCGCAGACCAATGCTCCGCCTATGATTTCAAAAGAATGGGCGTTGTTTGTGAGTGGCGCCGTTTTCCAGATCACATGAAAATCCGACAGATCAATGGCCGTCACATAAGCCGTATTCGGCGCCGACTCCGAATAAGTGTTATGGGCAGTGGACACATACAATATCCCGTCCGCAGCCCTGGCATAACAGATTCTCTGGAACAACAAACTGTTGTCTCCATCGGCAAAATCCCTGGCATACCGGTAATCCGAAAAATCCAGTGTTACGTTCGCTCCGTCTTTCTTTTTATCATACAACGTCAATAGATATACATCAAAGCCATCGTCCCCGGCCACTTCATAGCGGTAATTTTCATCTTCATAGGGAAAGCCCGGCCTTGTAAGACTGTTGTCTGCAAACCAGGCATCCTCATCTGTGATCTCATTGGCACTGCATGTGAGATTCAGCAACGTTATCGTCTGGGGATTTTCTTTCTCTTTATCTCCCTCGAAATAATAGGCGCCGCCAGGGTTCTCAATACGCACAGGCGAAAAAGGCCAGGAGCCGCTCTCTTCTGCCCCTGCCTTCCCATCTGCTTCCTCTTCCATCCCGGAATCCGTATTTATAGTTTCTGTCTCCTCAGGTGCTTCCGCACTTTCATCGGCCGTCGTCACATCGGTCTCTTCCTGCTGCAGGGCCTCCTCCGCCTCTCCGCTAACCGCTTCCCCGTCGGCACCACACCCTGTTACCAATGACACTACTGTCATATATGCAAGAAATGCAGCCAGCCCCTTTCTCTGTCTTTTCATAAATATATCAGGCCTCATACACAATCTTCTCTGCCAGTGCATCCGCCTCTTCCTGTCCTTTCAAGACCGCTACAATTGCCAGGCCGAAATCAATGGCACATCCCATACCTCTGGAAGTGATAAGATTATCTGCGATCTCCACGCTGGATTTTGTCACTTCCGCTCCCTCCAGCTCTTTTTCTTTATCAGGATAAGAGCATGCCTTTTTTCCTTTCAGCATCCCCCTGTGTCCCAGTATACTGGGAGCTGCGCAAATCGCTGCCACATACTTACCCTTTGCGTAAAAATCGTCCACCTGCTCCATCAGAGGCGCATATGCCTCAAGGTGCACCGTTCCCGGCATTCCTCCCGGCAAAACGAGCATATCCACTTCTGAGAAATCCACTTCTGCATACAGTCTGTCCATCTCCACGGAAATCCCATGGGAACCTGTTACCGTTTTTTCTCCCGTCACAGACACCATATCCGTATCGATACCGACCCGACGCACCAGATCTACCACTGTCAACGCCTCGATCTCCTCATATCCTTCCGCAAAAAAAACACACACTCTGCCCATAGTCCAAGCCCCTTTCTTCTATAAATACGCACCTCTATTGTACAACAATCTCCGTCTCCTGTCATCCGTTTCTGTAGAATACCCATGAGAAACGCAGGAAGGTATCGTTTGCACAATATAGGAATATAGTCATAGAAACACGAAGTTCTGCGCTTGCGGTATTGATGGCGGATATTAGGATTTCTTAGTGTTCCGTTCTGGGAACAGCAGTTCCCGGACACGGATGTCCGGGAAAGGCCCGCTCTCGCCTGGATGGGGAGTCGGGCCGTCTGCGTCCGGCCTCAAAAAGGAAATCGGAACAGTTAGAAATCCTAATATCCGCCGTCCGCCGCAAAGCAGAATCTTCATGTTTTCATGACCATATCATAAAATAACCTATCTGTTCCTTCCTGTTTTTGTCGTGATTGATTTGCAACCGGCTATATTCAGGTTAAGCGCCTTAATACAATTTATCTGAAACGGCATCCGCGGTGATCTCCTGATTCCGTTTTGATTCTTTCATTGTCCTGCGGAACATCTCGAAATATAGGATATTGAGCACATACAGCTGCGCCATTTTGGATGACAGAGCTCCTCCCTGCAGAGGGCCTTCATTGGCGCCGCACAGCAACACCAGATCGGCCAGCCTGGTCAGGGGCGATTTTTCGAAGCGGGTGATGGCTATTATTCCGGCTCCCGCCTTTTGGGCAAGTTCCGCCGCATGATACGTATCCTTTGTAGAACCGGAATAAGAAATGACAATCGCCACATCTTCCGGTCCCATCAATGCAGCCGACATGGCCTGCATATGGCTGTCCATGGCTACTTCCACCTTTGGCAGAATACGCATAAACAGATTCTTCGCATCCATTGCTGTCAGCAGGGAAGTGCCCACACCAAAAAACAGAATCCTGCGGGCCTTTATCATCCAGTCCACTGCCTGCTCCACCCGTCCGGCATCTGTCAGTTCACAAGTCTCATTCAAAGCGGCAATATTGGACTGCAATATCTTCTTTGTCAGATGATCCACAGAATCTTCCAGAGAGATATCCGCATCCACAGTGGACGTTTCGTTCTCATCGTTTGTGACACTCTGTGCAAGTGCGATTCTGAAATCCTGATATCCCTTCAGGTTCAGATCCTTACAGAAACGAAATACTGTCGTATCCCCTACGCCGCATGTACAGGCCAGATCGATAATGGACATATACATCACTTTTTTCGGTTCTGAAAGCACCAGATCAGCCACTTTTTTTTCGGCTTTTGTAAAAGACGGGTAGCGTGTTTTCATCAATGTAAACAAATCAGTCGTCACTCATGCTCCCTCCCTTTCTCTCCGTTTGCATACAGTGCAGCCCCCAGCAGCCCTGCACGATTGCCCAATTGTGCCTTTACAAATCTGGTCTGTCTGTAACTTTTCATAACTCTGGTCTCCATACGCTTCTCTATCGCTTCTGCCAGTCCCTGCGCCTCCATAATGCCCCCGCCCAGGATGACCCCTTCCGGCTGCAGCGTGTGTACAAGGGATGTGAGTCCATAGCAGACCTCGTCCATCCAGTCAGAGAGCACCTGCCGCATCTGCAGGTTCTCCCGGACAGCCTCCAGGACATCTCTCCCGCTCCCGCACTCCGGCATGATCTCCCTGCCCCGGTTCACCAGTGCATTTACGGAGGCATACTGCTCATAACAGCCGGACAGGCCACAGGCGCAGGCATGTCCTCCTGCATGGGTAACGATATGGCCCACTTCCCCGGCTCCTCCATGCCATCCCCGGCAGAGTTTTCCATCTATTACAAGAGCGCCGCCAATCCCTGTTCCATAAGTCAGACAGAGAACGTCTTTCCATCTTTTTCCCGCCCCCAGTGCCATCTCGCCGATGGCAGCGGCGTTTACATCATTCTCCACGGCAACAGGCACATTACATTCTGCTTCGAATATTCCCTTCACATCTGTCCCTGTAAAATGAGGGACATTTTCATTGGCAAACCAAATAACGCCATCTCTTGTCTGTCCCGTTACACTTATTCCAATTTTACCATAGTTATCATACATTTTGCAAAGCGCAAGGGCAGATGACAGGAAAATTTTTCCACCCTGCTCCGCATGGGACGGCACTTCCCGAAACGCATGGACTCTGTAGTTTTCATCTACCAGCCCCGCCTTGATTTTCGTTCCGCCCATATCCAGTGCCAGCGTATTCATTCTGATTTTCCTCCTGCAAGTTCTGACACATTCATTGTCGTTTCCCTCCTGCAAGCCCCAGTGTATCCAGGAGTCCTTCCGCTATGGGCATACAGCACCATCCCGTATAGATAGCATACATGCCCCCTTCATCCAGCAGATTGCCTCCCTGATCGGCCCTTCCGCTCCATCTCTTCTCCGAAATGCTGTAAGCACCGCGCCAGGCGCCGTCCCAGAGTGAAGACTCTCCCTGACACTGGATGTCCATCAGAAAATCTGCCAGTCTGCGGACACATTCTCCATAGCTATCCTCCAGTCTGGCAAAGCGTGCCAGTCCCATCAGAGCATAGCCCTGTGTATAAACAAGATCACAGAGATTCTCATTGTTCTGTTGGGATGCTTCCAGACAGGCTGTATTACAGTTTACAATACCTCCCTGATAGCTCTGCAGCCCTCTCAGAAACTCTGCCAGCTGACTGGCTTTTCTGAAATATTCCCTGTCCTTTGTCAGCTCATATGCCCTGGTATAGCAATAGAGAGCAATGGCGCTCTCACTGGAAGCCGGCCGCCATGCCTCTCCGCCTTCCACTTCATAAGTTGTCTGTATTCTCCCCGTATCCAACAGCATTGTATCCAGCCGGGCAAAGGAGCGCCGGGCTGCCTCTGTATAGGCAGGCACATGAAAATATTCCCCGCACAGCAGCAGCCCCAGCGCCAGCCAGATGGAAAAGACCGGCCCCTTGCAGGCTGCCTGCAGCCCGGGAACTCCCTGACTGTAGAATACGCCGTCCGGCTGTTGGAGCTGCGTCCAGAAGTCCGCCGCCAGACGCATCGGCTCTTCCATCCTCTTATCCCCTGCCAGATTATACAGATCCGCCATGGCTACAAGCACTTTTCCATTGTCATTTTGATAGAGATAATTGCTCAGACTTTCATCGGGTCCGATACCATCCACAAGATAAAAAGGAAAGGTGCCGACAGGCAAACCGTCCCCACCTTTCCTCTGCGCCTCCAAAAGCCACTCCACAATATTTTCATACAACATTGCCAGATCGTCCGTTTCTCCCGACTGTCTCAACTTCCAGAGTACCCGGGCCGCCTCTGCATTGCAGTCAGGCCGCACACATACAGAGCGCTCTTTCGTATCTGTCATAAATCGTTCATACATACCATGTTTTCCATTGTTCCCGGTAAGCATATGCCTGCAAATAAAATCCAGACATCTTCTGACAGCAAGTATTTCTCTTTTCATATTATCCGTTATCCTTTCTCATCCTCACATCAAACCAGACTGCAATAATCAGAATCAGTCCTCTCACAATAAACTGAATATCGGAATTAATGTCCAATAGGCTCATCCCATTTGTCAGGCTGGCCATTACCAACGCTCCTAAAATGGAGTTGGCAATCTTTCCGCTGCCTCCTGCCAGGCTGACACCGCCGATGACACTGGCCGCAATGGCATCCAGTTCCATTCCCAGTGCAGCATTCTGCGTAGCCGCTGCAAGTCTCGTAGTCGTCAGAACGCCTGCTATCCCTGACAGCATCCCCACGAGAGAAAATATCATCAATGTCACTCTGGCTCCATTGATTCCCGACAGCCGGGCAGACCTGGCGTTACCACCGATGGCATACACATGCCGCCCAAATTTCGTCTTTCCCAGCAGGAAAGAAAAGCCCACAACAAGAAGCAGCAGCACAAAGACCGGTATCGGAATCCCTTTATAACAATTCATTGCCATAATAAAGACGCCTACAATAACTGCTGTCATTGCCCATCTGGCGATATCCGTCCCGCCGATGGATTCGATCACATGCAGTTTCTTCTGTTGTTTCATCCTGCGGATATCCAATACAATATAAATTCCGGCCCCCGCCACACAGACTACAGTTCCCAACAGAATCGGCATATATCCCTGTCCCAGCGTAAGAAATAATTCGTCCCGGACTGCAATGGACTGCCCGTTACATATGAGCAGCAGACATCCTTTGAAGATCAGCTGGCTCCCCAGCGTGACGATAAAGGCAGGAACCCCCGCATAGGCAATCCAGACGCCGTTCCAGAAACCGATCAGAGCACCCGTCAGCACTGCTGCCCCGATTGCCAGCAGTGGATTGACAGAAAATTTCGCTACCAGCACGGCGCAGACAGCTCCTGTAAAGCCTGCAATCGAGGCCACCGACAAATCGAAGTTGCCACCGATCAGACAAATTGTCATACCGATAGACAGCACTCCTACCACTGCCATCTGCCGAAACAGATTGGAGATATTCCGTACACTTAAAAATGTCCCGTCTGTCACAATATGAAAGATGCCCCATATCACCAGCAGTACAAGGAACATTGCCAGCGGTTTCAGGATAACGGACAGATCTGATAATCCATTCTTTTTATTCATTGCCTCTCTTCCTCCAGTGTTGCATAATACATGATCTTCTCCTGCGTCGCTTCTTCCCGGGACAGCTCTCCGGTCATGCGACCGCCTTTCATAACAAGAATACGATCTGCCATCCCCAGTATCTCAGGCAGTTCCGATGAAACCATAACAATCGTCACCCCGGCCTTTGCCAGTTCTTTGATGGCAACGTACAGTTCATACTTGGCTCCCACATCCACACCACGGGTGGGCTCATCCAGAATCAGCACTTTGGGCCCTGTTGCAAGCATCCTGGCTACGCTCACTTTCTGCTGATTGCCACCGCTGAGTCTCTCTACCGGCAAAGTCAGCCGGGAAGCACGGACAGACAGCTTACGGATCATTTCCTGCACCTGACCGACCTCCTTCTGAGCATTCACCACGCCAAAGGAAGTCAGTTTATCCAGACTTGCCATGGAAATGTTGTGAATCAAATCCAGACAGAGGGCAAGCCCCTCACTCTTTCTGTCCTCCACTACCATACCGAGCCCTCTGCGGATGGCATCGGCAGGCGTTCGGATACTGACCGGCTCTCCTGCCAGTTCTATACTCCCTTTCACTGTCCCCTCAAAAGCACCGAAAATACAGGAGACCAGTTCCGTACGCCCTGAGCCCATCAGTCCTGCGATTCCAACCACTTCTCCCGCATGAGCTTCAAAAGATACATGATCTACAACGCATTTTCCTCTGACATTGTACGCAGTCATATCCCTGACCCGCAGCATCACTTCCCCGCATACGCACTCCGACTTTGGAAACCGGTTTTCCATCGTCCGTCCTACCATACAGCTGATCAGCCCGTCTTCCGTAAAATTATCTTTTGTGTCTGTAACGATCGTGTTCCCGTCCCGAATTACCGTAATATCATCCGACAAACGGAGAACTTCTCCCAGACGATGAGAAATATAAATACAGGTAATTCCCTTTGCCCGCAGCCCTGCAATAATGTCAAACAGTTTGTCTGCTTCCGCCTCTGTCAGGGCAGCAGTCGGTTCGTCAAAGATGAGCACCTTGCTTTCACCCAAAAGTGCTTTCGCTATGGCTACCATCTGCTGCTGCCCGATACCGAGGCTTTCCACCGGCATGGCCGGATTGATGTCAAGACCAAAACGTTCAAAAATTTCCCGGGATCTGCAGATCATCTGATTGCTGTCCAGTATACCGTTTTTTACAAGTTCTTTTCCCAGAAAGATATTCTCAAATACTGTCAGCTGTCCTACCAGCTCAAGCTCCTGCGATATAATTTCAATTCCTGCTTCCTCTGCCATACGGATATCGGAAAACCGCACAGCCTGTCCGTCTATCACCAGCTCCCCACTGTACTCTCCATACGGATAAAATCCACTCAATATTTTCATCAGCGTCGATTTCCCCGCACCGTTTTCCCCTACAAGAGAGTGAACGCATCCCCTTCGGACACACAGATCAATTCCATGCAGTACCTCTACGCCTGAAAATTCCTTTCTGATATTCCACAGTTCAAGAACGTTGTCTGACTTCATCTCTCATCCTCCGCAGACCGATATACCATGATTACTTGGGCCATTCTTCTTTCGGAATATTGGCATAGACTTCTTCCATCGTTTTGAATCCGCCATCGATGACAACTTCCTTCAGATTATCCTTAGTCACTATGAAAAACGGAACATTTGCCGTAGGAATATCCACACCGTTTATATCCGTATAAAAAGCAACGATATCATCCAGTGACTGTCCTGTAGCCAGAGCATACGCCGCAGACATGATTTTTTCACCTTCTCCATTGAAGTCAAACTGTACTGTGGAGTGCTGTGTCCCGTCAAGGACTCTTTCCAGGGCTGAAACTTCCGCATCCATGGCAATCACCGGCACTTCACCGGCCAACCCCTGTGCTGCCAGAGCCTGTACTGCCCCGCCGGCCATACCGTCATTGTGACAGATAACCGCATCTACATCATTTTTCTGCTGTGTCAGAGCATTCTCCATGGCACTCATGGCTCCGTCCGGTGCCCAGTTTGTAATATACTGTTCAAACACGATATTGATTTCCCCGCTGTCCAGCTCCTTCTGCAACGATTCTTTGATGCCGGTAGTCATCTCATCAGGAATGACAGTGCTGTTGTCTCCACCGATAATAACATAATTTCCGCCGGGAACTGCCGAGAGTGCTTCTTTCCCCATCTGCCTTCCAATATCCGTCCAGTCATAATTAATAAATACATCCTGCTGGTCAGTAGCCGCTTCCCGCCCCCATACGACAACGGGTATCCCATCTGCTTTGGCCGCCTCTATGGACGGAACGATTGCTTCCCCATCACAGGGACAGACGATCAGTACATCGATTCCCTTAGAAATCATATTCTCGATCTGTGTCGCCTGTGTGGAAGAATCATTGTTCGCATCTGTAACGATCAATTCAATCCCACCAATCTCTTCGGCTTTGGCCTGCTGGGCATCTGTATTGCTTTTGTAACGTGCTTCCTGATTGGTAGGCTGTGACAGGCCTATCAGTATCGTATCCTTTGCTTCACTCTCCGACTGTGCGGAATCTTCCGGGCTCCCCTCCTGCTGCACTGCCTCAGTTTCCGACTGCTGTGCTTCCGGTTCTGCCGTCTGACCGCATCCTCCCAAAACAAGACCTGTCGTCAGAACTAGACTTACAAACATTGCCATTCGTTTTTTCATAGTTTTCCCCTTTCCCTTTCTCACTCTGTTTTGATAGAAACATATGCATTACCACATATGAAATATCCTGTTGCAAGACTGTTACACAACCAAACACTTCTACAGAATCGCTTCCACAAAACGCTTCGCTATTTCATAGGGCCTTGTAATAGCCGAACCGATCACCGCTGAATAGGCACCGCATTCAAATACTTTTTTTAACTCTTCAGGCGTCCAGATACCGCCTTCCGCAAAAACCGGAATTTTACAATGAACAGATAAAAATCGTATCATCTCAAAAGGCGGTCTCGCAGCCTGCTGCGTCTCTTTCGTATATCCACACATCGTCGTCCCGATAATATCATATCCTATTTTCTCGGCCAGCAGTCCATCTTCTATTGTGGCACAGTCAGCCATAAACAGCTGCTTCGGATAACGTCTGCGGAGCTGTTCGAAAAACGTTTCCCTTTTCTCCCCGAAAGGACGTATTCTGTCAGTGGCATCTATTGCGATAATATCTGCACCGGCTTCTACAAGCGCTTCCGCTTCCCGCATCGTCGGTGTGATATAGACTTCGCTGTCATCATAATAAAATTTGATCAGACCTATCACCGGTAACGCAATCTCTTTTCTGATCGCCCTCACATCTTCCGTCCCATTGGACCGGATACCCACAGCGCCGGCCCGCTTGGCAGCCTCTGCCATCCCCACCATATATCCTGGCATATGTAACGGTTCACCCGGCAACGCCTGACAGGAGACAATCAGCCCTCCTTTAAGTTGCTGCAAAATATCATTCATCTTTTTCTCACCCTTCTTATCCTCTTTGTACAGTGAGTAGGTTTGATCTGATTATATTAAAAAAATATTTTTTTGTCAATATTTCATAATAAAAAATATTTTTTTAAATCTTTTTATTCTACTCTCTTATCCACTTTAAATCATTGAAACCTCTTTTTTTTCGTGATAGAATTTATGTATATTTATGTCTTTAAACAAGCATTCTTCAGGGGGATTTTCCTATGCATGAAAGAAAAAGAGCATTGCAGCGAATTAGCTCGATTATACTTCTCATAATTGCTATCATTTTTCTGTTTATCTGGTACACAGAAAAAAACAGACAGCGTATTGAAGAGCAAAATTTAAACTACGCTGTCGACTGCGCCCGCCAAACAGCAGGACGTATCGAAGAGGAATTTAAAAATGCATCGAGCCAGATCAAATCTTACTCCTATTTTTTGGGAAAAAATCTGACAAATCCTTCTGTTTCCCCAGAACAATTAAGAGATATTGAACAGAATTCTATTTTTGAACTCATGCGTTTTACCGATACAGATGGTATCAACTACACCTCTGACGGTCAGACTTCTGATGCCACGGACCGGGATTATTACCTGAAGGGAATGCAGGGAGAAAGCGGTACATCCGTTATTTTTGACTCTCGTATCAATCACGAGACTATGATGGGATTTTACACGCCGCTCTATTATAACGGTGAAATCATTGGCGTCCTAAGAGGAGCTCATCTTGCTGAAAAATATTTGCAGCATATGCTCACTGCAAGTTATTTCGGAGAAACTGCAGATGTATATCTCTGTATGACGGACGGAACAGTCATTGCCAGCTCCGACGGCCGAAAATATGACATACATCTAATTGACAGTTTGACATCCTCCGGTTCTATCGATACACTCACAGCCGAAAAGTCCAAAGAATTATTCGATAGCAGAGAAGAAGGCTCCTTTATTTGTGACCCCCAGAGTCAGACAGACAATATCAGCATTTTCCCTCTTGATGGTACCGATTACGTCCTCGTTCAGATTTTCCCGAAAAGCATCACCAGACACATGGTACAGGAAGCAAATCGGATAGGTATTTTATTGGAACTTCTGCTGATATTGCTGTTTTTTCTTTATATAGTCATTATTATCATTCAGGCCAAACAGGCAAGAAAATATCTGGAACAGAAAAATCTTGAAATGAGTTACGTTACCAACGGTGTGAATACGCTGTTCTCCCGCTTTGTCATGCTGGATTTAGAAAGGGGTACTTATCACTATCTGGCAGGTACAAAGCCGGAACAGGCTGATGTTCCTCCAAATGGCGATTATACAGACTTCTTTACATATATGTCCTCCTTTCTTATTCTGGAAAGTGACCGGGAAAAATTTGCTGAACTTTCTGACAAAAATGTGCTCATCTCCAGATTGGGAGAAGAAAGTACCGATATCCGCCTTGAATACCATGTCCGTCGAAACGGACAGACAGGCTGGGAACACATGAACATTATCTGTCTCGAGCGGCAGGAAGGCAAGGCCAGCAAAGTCCTGTTTATCCGACAGAATATTACAGAAACAAAAGAAAGAGAACTGCGTATCCAGGCGGAAATCTCTCTCGCCAACCGAAAAGAGCGGCAATACCGGGTAGCAATCACAGCCGACTCTATCTGCACCTATGATTTCAATCTGACCAGAGATCTGATAGAAAAAGACATATTCGCTCTGCTACGCGGAAAGCAGACGCCTCTTCTGGAGATGGCAGGATTAGAAGCTCCTTGCAGGGCCTCTGAATGGTTCAGCCATTGGCAGCAGTTTATATTGGAAGAATCTCTGGAAGACTACTGCACCATTGTCAACAGCGACTATTTAAGGGACAGTTTCACCCAGGGTATCGGTGAAGTAAGTGCTGTATTCTGGAACAAAGATACAAATGGCCAAAAGATCTGTGTCCGCCAGTCTTTTATCATGACCCAGGATGACGATACAGGAGACATCATTGTTCTCGTCGTAACGAAAGATATCACACAGCAGGTAGAAAAGCAGGAAGAACAGACACAGATTCTCCGTGACGCGCTGATGCAGGCACAGCATGCCAGCAAGGCCAAAACTGCTTTTCTTTCCAATATGTCCCATGATATTCGTACGCCTATGAACGCCATCATTGGCTTTTCCAATATCGCAATCAGCCACATCGACAACAAAGAACAGGTGAAAGACTGTCTGCAAAAAGTTCTCTCTTCCAGCAATCATTTACTCAGCCTTATCAATGACATCCTGGATATGAGCAGAATAGAAAGCGGAAAAGTACAGATCAATAATCAGGAATGTAATATTTCTGAACTGATGCACAGCCTTGTCAATATCATCCAGCCCCAGGTAAAGGCAAAGCAGCTGGAACTGTTCATCGATACCTTTGATATTGCCAATGAAGAAATTATTGTAGATTCCCTGAAGCTGAATCAGGTACTCGTAAATCTGATGAGCAACGCCATAAAATATACCCCTGCCGGTGGTACGATCAGCCTGCATCTCATGCAGAAAACTTCTCTCCGTCAGGGCTTTGGTGATTATATCTTTACGGTAAAAGACAATGGAATCGGTATGACACAGGAATTTGTCAATCATATCTTCGAACCATTTGAGCGGGAATCCAGCACCACCAAAACCGGTATTCAGGGGACGGGGCTTGGTATGGCTATTACAAAAAATATTATTGACATGATGGGAGGTACGATAGCCGTACAGAGTGAACTCGGAAAAGGAACTGAATTTATCGTACAACTCAATTTAAAAATCCAGGATTCCGATACCCGAATCGACCAGATCAAAGAGCTCTCGGATATGAGGGTACTTGTGGTAGACGATGATTTCAATATTTGTGGCAGTGTAAGCAAAATGCTGAAAAAACTGGGCATGCGGCCGGACTGGACGACTTCCGGCCGGGAAGCAGTATATCATGCCAAGAGTGCCCGGGAGGAAGGAGATCCTTACCTTACTTATATCATAGACTGGCAGATGCCGGAAATGAGCGGTATGGAAACAGTCAGAAGAATCCGAAAAGCCGTAGGAAACGATGTACCGATTATCAATCTCACAGCCTACGACTGGACCGATATCGAAGAAGATGCAAAAGCAGCCGGAGTCACTGTTTTCTGTGCCAAACCACTCTTTCTATCCGATCTGAAATCAGCGCTGCTCACCGCCAATCATCTGATCGAAGAGAAAGAAGAATCTATGCCATGGACCGCTGCAGATTTCAGCGGAAAACGGCTTCTGCTCGTAGAAGATATCGATCTGAACCGGGAGATTGCGGAAGAAATCCTGTCAGAAATCGGATTCGTCATCGAATCTGCACCAGACGGTACCGATGCTGTGGAAATGATGGAAAAATCGCAGCCTTATTATTATAATGCAATTCTGATGGATGTGCAGATGCCCGTTATGAACGGATATGAGGCGACCCGTACAATTCGTTCCCTGTCACGGCAGGATGCAAAAGAAATTCCCATCATCGCCATGACAGCCAATGCAATGGAAGAAGATAAGACGCAGGCACTGAAAAGCGGTATGGATGCCCATATTTCAAAGCCCTTCCAGATCGACGACCTCATCGCTGTGCTGAATCAGTTCCTGAACTGACGTCTGTCCACTGCCTGCAGTACATACAAGGAGAATGCTATCTATGGAAATCGAACGTAAATTTACAGTGAAATGCCTTCCTGACCATCTGGAACAGTATCCGGTAAAGCACTTGGAGCAGGCCTATCTGAATACCGATCCGGTCATACGCATCCGTCGGGAAGACGATACTTACTATATGACCTACAAAGGCAGCGGTATGCTGGCGCGAGAAGAATATAATCTGTCTCTGAACAGGGAGAGTTATGCCCATCTGTTGCCAAAATGTGACGGGAATGTCATATCAAAAAAACGGTATCTCATTCCATGGAAGCATTATACAATTGAGCTTGATATTTTCGCTCCCCCTTTTGCCCCTCTTATTATTGCAGAAGTGGAATTTGCCACAGAAAAAGAAGCCGAAAGCTTCATGCCCCCGGCCTGGTTTTCAGAGGATGTTACTTGTGATCCTCACTATCATAATTCTTTTTTATCGAAAGTGTATGACCCTGCAGCGCAGCTGAGGGATATGTGACCCTGCTGATATACCCGGCTCCGCCGCACCTACAGCCTGCCATACAGCTGCACCATCTGTCGAATCTCTCCGGCAAGTGTATCTGTGCAGGCTCCTTTTTCCATCCGCCATTTCCAGTTTGTCCCGAGAGTAGAAGGTACATTCATACGTGCCTCTCCCCCCAGTCCCAGATAATCCTGCATAGGAATCACTGCTGTACCCGCCACACTGGCGAGTGCCGCCCGGATAAATACCCAGTGAATACCCTTTTTTTCTTTTATATTCAAATAGCGCTTCGCAAAATTTTTATCCTGTCGCTTCAATGTGTTGTACCAGTTCACCGTTGTGTCATTGTCGTGGGTTCCCGTATAGACAACACAATTCTGTGTATAATTGTGAGGCAGGTAATCACTGTCTTCTCTGGAATCAAAGGCAAACTGCAGCACTTTCATTCCGGGATAACCCGTTCGTTTTACAAGCTTTAAAACGGATGGAGTCAAAAACCCCAAATCCTCTGCGATCACCTGAATCCGACCCAGTTTCTCTTTTAACGCCCGGAATATCTCATACCCAGGCCCTTTCTCCCAGTGTCCCAGTTCCGCCGTCTTATGCCCGTAAGGAATGGCATAATACTCATCAAATCCCCGGAAATGATCGATACGCACCACGTCATATAGCTGATAGCAATAGGCAATTCTCTGAATCCACCACTTGTATCCCGTCTGTCTGTGATAATCCCACCGATACAGAGGATTGCCCCAGAGCTGTCCTGTTTTGGAAAAAGCATCCGGGGGACAGCCTGCCACTGCCACAGGTGCACAGCTGTCATCCAACTGAAACAGTTCTGGATTTGCCCATGTATCTGCACTGTCCAGCGCCACATAGATAGGGATATCCCCTACAATTTTTATTTTTTTCTGATTGGCGTAACGTTTCAGAGCCCGCCACTGCTTTGTGAACTCAAACTGAAGAAATTCATAGAATAGAATTTCATCTTCATATGATTCCCGGTATCGGGCTACTTCTTCCGGTTCCCGCATCCTGATCTTTTCATCCCATTGGCTCCAGCTTTTACCGTCAAACACATTTTTCACAGCCATATATAGAGCATAATCTTCCAGCCAATACCTATTTTCCCGCCGGAATTCCTGAAACGCAGGCAGCTTCGCAATATTACTGTTCCTGTATGCTTTATGCAAAATGAGAAAACGGGACTTGTAAATCTTCTCATAGTCTACGTAACCCTCATCATCGCCAAAATCGCAGACAGCACAGTCTCTTTCTGTGAGATATCCTTCCTGAACCAACGTTTCCAGATCAATAAAATAGGGGTTCCCTGCAAATGTGGAAAAGGACTGGTAAGGAGAGTCCCCAAACCCAGTCGGCCCAAGAGGCAGTATCTGCCAGATGCGCTGTCCGGCCTTTTCCAGAAAGTCCACAAACTCATAGGCCTCCCTGGAAAATGCACCAATCCCATATTTAGACGGAATACTGGATATTGCCATCAATATTCCACTCTGTCTCATACCCGCTTCCCCTTTCCTCCATTTACACCAATTTTTCCTGCATGCCGTGTCAGTTACACCCTGTTCAGCTTCCAGATATCTCTGTTGTATTCCTCGATCGTTCTGTCTGATGAGAAAAATCCCGATTTTGCAATATTTACAAGCATCATCCGTTTCCATTTCGCCCGATTTTCATAGTCTGCAAACGCCTGATCTTTCACTTTGATATAGTCTTCCAGATCCAGCAATGTCATAAACCAGTCTTTCCGCAGCAGCTCCATATAGAGCCGCCCAAGATTCTCCCTGTGCCCAACTGCAAGAGCCTGTTTGCTCACAATGAAATCCACAGCTTCCCGGATAACGGGACTGTTTCGATAATACTTTTTAGACACATAATCTGCATTCTCGTAGTGTGCAATCACCGTATCGGAATCCTCTCCGAAAATATAGATATTATCGTCTCCTACCAGCTCATGAATCTCCACATTGGCCCCATCGTCTGTCCCCAATGTCACCGCGCCGTTCAGCATAAATTTCATATTGCCCGTTCCCGATGCCTCTTTAGACGCCAGAGATATCTGTTCCGAAATGTCACAGGCCGGAATCAGCTTTTCTGCATAGCTCACATTGTAGTTCTCCACCATGAGCACTTTCATATACGGACTCACATCCGGGTCATGATTAACGATCTCCTGTAATACGAGGAGTAGATGAATAATATCCTGAGCAATCACATAGGCAGGCGCGGCCTTGGCTCCGAAAATAAAAGTGAGCGGCGTGGAAGGCTTTTTACCTTTTTTGATTTCCAGATATTTGTGTATAATATACAGCGCATTCATCTGCTGACGTTTATACTCATGGAGTCGTTTGATCTGAATATCAAATATGGAATCGGGGTTCAATTCCACGTCTTCTTTTTCTGCCACGTAAGCAGCCAATGCTTCCTTTTTCTTTCTTTTGATTTTTTCCAGTCTTCCCAGCACTTCTTCCTCGTCCACATAGGCCATTAATTTTTCCAACTGGAACGCATCTTTTTTATAATCCTGTCCGATCAGTTCGTCTATAAAGGCTGTCAACTCTCTGTTGCAGGAAAGAAGCCATCTGCGGAAAGTGATACCGTTTGTCTTATTGTTAAATTTCTCAGGATAAATATCATAGAACGGTTTCAATTCCGTATTTTTCAAAATATCCGTATGAATTGCAGCCACACCATTTACACTGAAGCCATAATGAATGTCAATATGGGCCATGTGCACTCTTTTATCTTTATCGATAACCTGAACTTTCTCATCCTTATATTTATCTGCCACCCGCTTATCCAGCTCTTTGATAATCGGTATGAGCTGTGGCACTACCTTTTCCAGATAAGCCAAAGGCCACTTTTCCAGGGCTTCGGCCAGAATCGTGTGATTTGTATAGGCACATGTCCTGCTTACGACTTCGATAGCTTCATCCATCGTAAAAGCTTTATCTTCCATAAGAATACGAATCAACTCAGGTATGATCATCGTAGGATGTGTATCGTTAATCTGAATCACTGCGTGATCGTACATCCGACGCAAATCATATTTCTTTTCTTTCATTTCCCGCAGTATCAGCTGTGCCGCATTGCTGACCATAAAATACTGCTGATAGATACGAAGAAGATTTCCCGCTTCGTCAGAATCATCAGGATATAAAAACAATGTCAGATTTTTCTCTATTGCCTCTTTGTCGAAATCAATTCCCTCTGTCACCAGGCTTTCATCCACTGACTCAATATCAAACAGACGGAGTTTGTTCACACCGCCTTTGTACCCGATCACATCCACATCATAGAGTCTGGAAGTCACTTTCTTCTTTCCGAAAAAAACGTCAAATGTCGTATCCGTCTTTGTCAGCCAGGAATCTTTTTCAATCCATTCGTTCTTCTCTGCCTTCTGCAGCCTATCCCGGAATACCTGCTGGAAAAGGCCGAAATGATAATTCAGGCCAATCCCTTCTCCCGGCAGTCCAAGTGTGGCAATGGAATCCAGGAAACAAGCAGCCAAACGCCCCAGTCCCCCATTCCCCAGAGAAGGCTCCGGTTCTACCTCTTCAATTTTGGAAAGCTCTTTTCCATTTGTCCGCAATATCTCTTCCAGCTTATCATAAATTCCCAGATTAATCAGATTGTTGGACAACAGCTTCCCGATCAGAAACTCTGCAGAAATATAATAGATCTTTTTGTCTCCCGATATTACCGGAGTAGCTCCTAAAATATTTTTACAAAGGCTCAATATCGCATAATATATTTCTTTATCATCCGTTTCCCCAATTGACTTTCCATACATTTCCCGGGTGATCTGTGAAAGATTGGTTTCCAGATTCATCAAAATCACCTCTTGCTGCATTTCCCGTTCCATTGGCATAAAAGTTTCCTCCTTTTCCTGTCTCAAGTAACATTTTGAGCAATATATTTTCTTCAGGCACTGCATATTGTGCCACAAATCTGACAGCTATATTTTAATCCAATTATCTCTGCCTTTTACGGATACGATATTATGTGCTCCGCACATATCGGATGCCCATTCGGGCAAGATTCGTATATATTATACCATAGATACCCATTTTCATCTATAGGAATTATAGTGTATTTCCCGCAGATGAGTAAAGAATCGCGTCTGCATGATTCGTTACGCGAGTAGTGAAATGCCCCTCACCACTATCGCGCTCCGGGCATGTGCAGCTTTTGTTGCTAATTTCCTTACGCATCCGTGTGCATAAAAAAGAATCCTGCATCTCAGGATTCTCCGCCTGCGGCAGACCGCGACGCAAGGCCAGTCCTTTAGGGCTTCAGCGACATATTTCCAATCTGCCGCAGTGCGATTTATATTTTTATCGTCCCCTTGTTCACTGAGGGTATAGGGAATCTCGAAGGAATTTCCTGTACGATAAAAAATCGCTGACCAATTATGGCCAGCGATTTCATCTGTTTTTCAAACCATTCCTTCTCAGAAATTATTTCCGTACAAGGTGTCTCGGTGTTCCATTTATGAACAGAGGCTGCAATTCACCCATGATAAGAGGTCTTGCATATTTCTCATAACCCTCATTCAATCCACATCCATCTTCTGTGATCCACTCATCGGGAACTGCTCTTTCCACATTTGCAATAGCGTGAATATCATATGCGCTCGTACCGCACTGGTAAGGATCATCACCGTTTCTGTCAAGCGTGATCATCATGCCTGTCTTACCTTCTTCTGCTGCAAGCACTGCGTCATGCCCTACCTGGAATGCTTCATTGATATCTGTCAGAGATGCCAGATGCGTAGCAGAACGCTGCAGTGTGGAGAACTCAACCGCTCTCGTCTTCAGTCCTGTCTCTGCCGCAACTGCCTGTGCCAGATAAACTGCTGTACCGGACATCTGCTTATGTCCAAAAGCATCCACTGCTACATTGGCATTTGCCAGCTCACATACATACCGTCCGTCTGCTACTTTAACGCCCTCAGAAACCGCAATAACAACTGAAGATTTCGTTGCAGCGAGATGTTTTACTTTATCCATAAATGCGTCCATGTCAAATGTTCTTTCCGGCAGATAGATCGCATCAACACCTTCACAGTCCACATCCTTTGCAAGTGCTGCTGCAGCAGTCAGCCATCCTGCATTACGCCCCATAATCTCTACAATCAAAATCGTCGGCTTCTCTACACCAAAAGAAGAGTTGTCCCTGATAATTTCTTTTACAGATGTGGCAATATATTTTGCCGCAGAGCCATACCCCGGGCAATGATCCGTAATCGGGAGATCATTATCAATCGTCTTAGGTACACCCATAAAACGCTGAGGCTTATTGTGAGCTGCTGCATAGTCGGAAAGCATCTTAACCGTATCCATGGAATCGTTTCCACCTGCATAGAAAAGGCATTCAATATCATGTTTTTCCATAATCTGAAATACTTTCTCATATACATCTTCGTGGCCTTCGATCTTCGGCATTTTAAATCTGCAGGATCCAAGAAAAGCGGAGGGCGTTCTCTTCAACAATTCAACTCCTGTCTCATTGTCCAGATATTCGTCCAAATCACACAGATTATCATTTAAAAATCCCTGAATGCCATGTACCATTCCGTATACTTTCTTTACGCCAAGTTTCTTGGCTGCAGCGTATACGCCTGCAACTGAAGAATTGATAACGGCAGTAGGGCCGCCGGACTGTCCAACTACAATATTTCCTTTCATGCTCTTTCTCCTTATACGTATTATTTTAGTATCTCTGCATAGCTACTATCGCATGCACATCGATTATAGCAGATAAAAAAGAAACACGCAAGCTCGATTCACCGTATGCGGGTGGACTGTAACGCAAATTTTACCCACTACCGTACAATGGATGCCGCCATCCGGTGATAAGTATGGCGAATCCCTCTGATGGCAACCGAATAGGCCTGTATATTCTCAGGCAGCGACATACCTGCATAACCCGCATCGCCCAGATGATGTATATCAGTCCCCGTCATCTTGCACATGAGAGCAAGCTGTCTGACAGTGGCCGTATCTGCCCCTTCCTGGGAAGTGCCGATGGCTGTTATCGTCAGAGCTCCCAGACTGTGTGCATAGATCACAAGCTCTCTCACATAATCTACCGTAATCCCCGGCACCGTACCTGGTGCAGGGAAAAGGAGAATGTCAGCACCGGCCCCCCGAAACCTCTTCACATCTTCTTTTGTCATAATATTCTCAGCCGCTTCCTCCAGAATGCCGGCAGCATGCATCTTTCCTGCTGCCAGTACCACTCTATCACCTATCTTCTCCCGGTACAGCTTCAGCGTCCGTTCAATGGCTTCGTTACTCACTCCCATCCCCGGATTTCCGGTCAGTAAGATCAGATCCACTCCCAGTTCACAGGCCTTTTGCCCATTTTCCAATGTGGCACGCCTGCCTTCAGACATCCGCCAAAGCGGATCGGTATCACCTTCCTCACCCTCTTCCACCGGTTCCAGATTGATCCCTACAGGACGACCGGTCAGACGTTTTATCATCTGTACCGGATGACAGGTATCATCTTCCGGCAGTCCTTTAATGACCGGGTCTTTTACATCGAACATATTCAACAGAACGATATCCGCTCCCATAGCCGATACAAACTCCGCATTGGTCACATTGCCCAGCATCGGCTGTACTGTCCCTATCGTTTCACAGGCCAATACCCTTCCCTCGCTTTTGGCAATGGATTCCAGGAGATCCTGGCGCGTAAACTTTTCAAAATCCGAAGCATAACAATCCAAAATTCTCTTTGCCACAATACACCAGCTTTCCGTCTCTATTTTTCCCGTCTTTAATGAACAAGGTAACACACGGCCTTGTCCCCTTGGGGTATAGTACAAGTATCGCCAGCTCTCCTCTTCTTATTCTTCGGGCTCAATCAATCCGTATGTATTTCCCTTTCTCTTATATACTACATTGACCTGCTCTGTCTCCGCATTACAGAATACATAGAAGCTGTGTCCCAAAAGCTCCATCTGCACACACGCATCTTCGGGATACATTGGCTTGATATCAAACCGCTTTGTACGAATAATCTTGACTTCTTCATCGTCCATGTAGTCCTTTTCAATATACTCCTGTTTAAAGAAGCTGGATGCCTGTTGCTGATCCACAAGTTTATTTTTATATTTTTTCAGCTGCCTCTCAATAACTTCCTCCACCAAATCAATGGACACATACATATCGCTGCTGACCTGCTCAGAACGGATAATATTGCCTTTGACCGGAATTGTCACCTCAATCTTCTGCCTGTCCTTTTCCACGCTGAGTGTAACCTGTACTTCGGTCTCCGGCATAAAATACCGTTCCAGTTTTCCGATTTTATCCTGTACAGCTGTTCTCAATCCGTCAGTTACATCAATGTTCTTTCCGCTGATTGTAATTTTCATAATGAAGTCCCCTTTTCTATTATTTTTTGCACTGCATGATTACTCTAATTTTACATACCTTCTGCGCCGTGCCCTCACTCGTAAAACTCCGTTTTCCTCGTTCACGGGTTTACTCACTTTACCTTTGCCTGATCTGCGCCGTGCCCTCACTCGTAAAACTCCGTTTTCCTCGTTCACGGGTTTACTCACTTTACCTTTGCCTGATCTGCGCCGTGCCCTCACTCGTAAAACTTCGTTTTCCTCGTTCACGGGCTACCGCCCTATGAAATCATCATCTGGCAATCTTTCCTGCAAGCAGTCAGATTGCCATCTGCTGCTTTCGCACGGCTTGTTGCTACTTGTATATTTTACCAAATCACAGAGTTTATTGCAATACTCCACGAAATTGTCTGTCTATTTTAAGGATTGTTCTGTCATTTTTTCTTTCTATCATTTTCGACAGATTTATCACTTTTATGACAATTACACAAAACAGTTGTTTCTATTTTTCTACAAAAACCGATAGCCGCTTTTCTATCTTTATGTGGACAATGTGGATAACTTAGTGTATAAGTCGATTTTACGAAATTTCTGCGATTTTTATTGTGGATAATTCCTGGCCATATTTTAGGAAAATTCCGTCTCCTGTTTCATAATTTTTGATTTTTTGTGCACCCTGTATAATCGTCTTTTTGTCAATATATTTTTGGAAAATTTTTTAAGTCTGAAAGTTTTCTTCCTATTTATGATCATAGTTATAAAAATATTTTTATATGGTAAAAAGCGTATATTATATTACGTGTCTGGTCTGTTTTAAGTAAATAAAATCTCTCAACGGTTTGCTGGTATATTGTGGGTAGTCCCCATAAATGGCAATCCTAAAATGGTAATTGGTAAAGTTTTGTAATATTTCCCCTGCCATACCACTGCTAAGAATAAAAAATTCTTTGCAGATTGTATATCAACAATTAGAAAAATGCCTGAAAGCTATAACATATAAAAACCCCGCCATGGCTTCTCCACAGCGGGGTAATACTATACTTTATTCACTTCTCTTGCTTCCTGCCATAATTCCTAGAAAATTCTTCTTACAGCCAATACATTACGATAATTAGCATTGGATACGATAATACCTGTTTTGCTCGTACTTGCATGGACAATCTGACCGTTACCTGCGTAAATACCTACATGACCGGAGTAACATACGATATCACCTGGCTGTGCATTGTCAAGTCCGCCTACATCATATCCCTGGCTCCTGTCAGCCGAGGATGAATGAGGGAGAGAAACTCCGAAATTCTTATACACACTCATAACAAACCCGGAACAGTCCGTTCCATTTGTCAGACTGGAACCGCCATAGACATATGGATTTCCTACAAACTGCATCGCATAATCCACAACCGCATTCCCAAGATCGCTTCCGCCACTGGCAGGTACCGCTGCCGGCGCAGGTGCAGGCGCTTCATTAGAAGAAGAATTATTGTTCTGTGCAGATGCTGCTTTTTCTTTTTCCGCTCTGTCTTTTGCAACTTTCTCTTCTGCCTTCTTAGCCGCTTCCTTCGCAGCCTTCTTTGCCTCTTCTTCTTTCTTCAGTCTTGCTTCTTCCTCTTCCCTGGATTCTGCTTTTACAAAATCTGTACGAAGAGATACAAATTCAGAGGATACATATCCGTAGCCTTCTTCAATATCCACTTTGACCCAGCCATCCAGCTCTTCTATCACAGACAACTCTTCATCGATAGGTACGAGGCCAAGTACCGGTGCATCTACGCCTTCCGCCTCTCTTACCTTCAATGTCGTAGTCGTAACAGTAGCAACTCTTGTCCCTACCTCTTTGGCAAGTGCTACCGCCTCTTCTCCTGTTACACAGTATTCTCCTTTTACATAGCCGGTCACATTGCCGGAAGTAATCTTATACCACCCATCCTCTTCCTGGATGAAGTTGCCTACTGATTTATCATAAAGCTTGCCTAATATTTCTCCCTCTTCGCTTGGCATGCTTCTTATATTGACATAGTCATTTACTTTTGCAATAACCAGCTTGGAAAACTCTTTCTCCTCCTCTGATAATGCATCTTCCTTTTCGGATTTCTCTTTCTGATCAGAAGACTGTCCGCCTACCTGTCTTGCAGCCTTGGCAGTTTCCGTATCCTCAATTATTTTCTCTTCTTCTGTATTTGTGTTCTCGCCTGTAACTGCTGCTACAGCTTCGGCTTCCCCTGTTTCATCTACTTCCTGAACACTGTCGGCTTCGCCCTCTGTTTCCGACTCCAAATCATCTTCTGCATTGATACCGGAAACATCCACTTTATAAGATACTGCACTGCTGCCCTGCTCTTCCTGATCACTGCTCACTACCGCATCCATAGCAGACGCTGCTGCTTTGACCTCTTCCAGTGTACTGCCTTCTTCCATAACGAGCGCAAGTCCCGCTGCCGGAAGAAAAGACGATACGCTGGTCGCATCTGTTATCATAGATGATACACTGAATATCATAGCTCCGGTTAACACACATGCAGTTAATTTTGCATTTCTATGCTTCATAACATCCTCCAAACATACTCTTTTTCAAGTTCGTTTGCTATTTCTGATATATTAAATTTATTACGAAATTATTAAGTTTTCACTAATATAACATTGGAAACTGCATTTGTCAATACCCCAAAGCCGACGCTATTTCTCCTCTGATTTCTGTTTTTTCCCATAAAAATGGGCATATCTCCCAGAATATGCCCATTTTACATCCGATTTTTTTTATTACAAATTTTATTAATTATTTACTTGCTCAGAAAGTATTTCTGAACACTGTTCACAGCATTGGCTCCATCTGCCACTGCCGTCACTACCTGTCTGAGATCTTTTGTCCTGATATCTCCTGCGGCAAAAATACCCTCCACATTCGTCCGGCAATCTTCCCCGGCCACCAAATATCCCATTTTATCCATCTCGACGAGAGAGGTATAACTCTCTGACTGAGGGCGAATCCCTACAGCAATGAAGACACCATCTACTTTCAGCTCACTTTCTTCTCCTGTCTGTTTATTTCTGATGGAAATATGCTCTACCTGTTCGAGGCCACTTATCTTTTCTACCGTACTGTCCCACAGAATCTCCACATTTGAAAGGGCAAACAGTTTCTGTTGCAGCATCTCCGCTGCCCGGAGCTGATCTCTTCTATGGATGAGATAGACTTTTTTGCAGAATCTGGATAAAAATATGGCATCTTCCACTGCCACATCTCCTCCTCCGGCTACAGCTGTTATTTTGTCTCTGAAAAAGGCGCCATCACAGGTCGCACAATAAGAAACGCCCCGACCTCTGAGCTCCTCCTCTCCCGGCACATCCAGCCTGGAATGGGTTGCTCCTGCCGCTATAATAATTGCTCTCGCCTCATATACATGATTCTTTGTCACCACTTCTTTTGTTTCTCCGTGGAGACGAATCTCCAAAACTTCCCCTTCTGCAAATTCAGCCTCCATGGACTCTGCATGCTCTCTGAATTTCATGCCCATATCAAAACCACTCATCCCCTGCAGGCCCGGATAGTTATCCACTTCATAAGTATTGATCAACTGTCCTCCGCTCATTGGCGCTTTTTCCAGTACAAGAACAGAAAGTCCCGCACGTCTCCCATAGATCGCTGCTGTAAGTCCTGCAGGCCCTGAACCGATAATAACGACATCAAACATTTCTATTTCCTCCTAACCTTTCGTTTTCCTGCTTTCTAACCACTATTTTTTCTGCATTTCCGCCTTATATTCCGCCACTTTTGTAAAATCCCATAAGATATGATATACTAATCGGACTGGCAGCGCGTTAGCGCAGGGTTGCCAGTCACCAATCTCTTGAAAGGAGCAATTATGCACGCAAGAAAAACCGTCCTGATTACCGGCGCTTCCCGTGGAATCGGCAGTGCCTGTGCCAAGGCCTTTGCCAAAGCCGGTTATAACCTGTATCTGACCTGTCTTCATTCAGAAGACAAGCTGCTCTCTCTGAAAAAGGAGCTGGAACAGGCCTGTCAGATCTCATGCCATACTTTTCTATGTGATGCAGGTAACTCCGAAGAAGTATCCGGCCTTTTTTCCCATATCAGTTCCCTGGATATTCTCATTAACAACGCGGGTATTTCCCATATCGGTCTGTTGCAGGACATGTCTGCAAAACTCTGGGATAATATCATATCTACCAATCTGAATTCCTGTTTCTATACAGCCAAATGCGCCATCCCACTGATGCTGGCAAAGGGACGGGGAAAGATTATCAACGTCTCCTCTGTGTGGGGCAATACCGGTGCGTCCATGGAAGTTGCCTATTCCGCTTCCAAAGGCGGGGTCAATGCTTTCACAAAGGCCCTGGCCAAGGAACTGGCGCCCAGCAATATTCAGGTGAATGCTGCCGCCTTCGGTCTCATCGATACTGATATGAACCAGCATTTCTCGGCGGAAGAACTGGATGCTCTGAAAGAAGAGATACCGGCGGATCGAGCAGGAACATGTGAGGAAGCCGCTGCCCTGCTTTTACAGCTTGCCCATTCTCCCGACTATCTCACAGGGCAGATCATTACCATGGATGGCGGATGGACCTGAAAAATTGTATAAATATGCGGACAACACTGTATTTCCTCCTGTCATGCTACCTGTCTGTCATCTATCCGATCTTTTTTCATTTCATTTAAAACCCCCAGGCCAAGAGGTACTGACAAAAGCAGTGTGCATACATCCGCTACAGCCTGACATGCCTCTACCCCCAACAGCCCGATTGCTCTTGGAAGAATGACGATCAATGGCAGGAAAAAAAGTCCCTGCCTGCCTGCTGCTACGACAGATGCTCTGACCGACCTTCCTACAGATTGCAGCATCATATTGCACATAACAATCCATGCACCCAGAGGGAAGGTGAGCAATTGCAGCCGCAGTGCCTGTGTTCCCACTTCTATGACCTGTGCATCTTTTCTGAATATGGAAACAATCCATTCCGCCCCTGCAAATCCCATTACGGAAACAACCAGCAAAAAAACGGAAGCATATTTGACACAGAAAAAATAAGCTTCCCGTACCCTTTTCATCTTTCCCGCTCCATAGTTGATGCCACAGACAGGCTGAAACCCCTGTCCGAAACCGATCAGCGCCGAATTGGCAAACATCGTGACTCTGGATACAATGGACATTCCCGCGATGGCCGCATCCTCATAAGCGCCCGCTGCATGGTTCAACGCGATCACAGAGACACTGGCAAGCCCCTGCCTGCACAGAGAAGGCAGCCCGCCACGAATGATTTCTTTGATATAATATAATTTTCCCATGAAATTCTGAAAGCGGATGACAATATTGCCTCCCTTTCTGCTCTCCGCCCACAGAATAAAAAAACTGATGATCTGGCTCAAAACTGTTGCCACCGCAGCTCCCATGATACCCATCTGAAATGTAAAAATCAACAGAGGATCGAGAGCAATATTAATAACAGCCCCTGTCACGATTCCTACCATTGCATAATTCGCACTGCCCTGATAACGAAGCTGATTGTTCAGTACAAGGGAGGAAGTCATAAACGGCGCACCCAGTAAAATAATTTTCAGATAATCTTTCGTATATGGTAAAATCGTCGGTGTGGAACCAAGTGCCACAGAGAGCGGATTCAAAAATAAAAGTCCTGCTACAGCAACAAAAATACCACATAAAAAGGCATAGACAAATCCAGTTGCCGCCATAACGGACGCCTCTTCATATTCTCTCGCTCCCAGCTTTCTCGAAATATAGTTTCCTGAACCATGCCCGAAGAAAAATCCAAGCGCCTGGATAAACGCCATGACCGAAAAGACAATCCCAACGGCAGCAGTGGCACTCGTATTGAGCTTTCCCACGAAAAAAGTATCTGCCATATTATAAAAAGAAGTAACAAGCATGCTGATAATCGTAGGTACGGCCAGTTTACACACCAGTTTCCGAACAGGTGCCGTTGTCATATAGGTCACTTTTTCTTCCTGGGCCAGCTCCTGTTCTGTTTTCTTTTGCTTTGTTGCTTCCATAATACCGTCACATATCCTTCCTGAGAAAAGACACATTTTTCTCCGCTACCCCACCGGCTCCATCAAATAATATCCCCGAATATTTTTTTCTTCTGTAGAAACATATATAAAATCCCTGTCATATCTGCCAAAAACCAGCCAATCGGTATTGCCCACCAGATTGCCAGTACACCGATACTTTCCACCGGAGCAAGAGAATATGCCAGAATCACTCTTGTCCCAAGAGAGATTATCGTAAGGAGCAGAGACATCCCCGGACGGTTGACCCCCCTGTAAAAACCATACAGTAAAAACAGCACACCGATTCCGCAATAAAAGATGCCTTCCACCTGTAAATATTGGGCACCTGTATTTATAATATCTTCTGAACCCGGCCCTACAAAAATTGCAATCAGATATCTCGCTCCCCAAAACACAAGAAAGGATATAACAATACAGAACAGCATAGAAATTTTAACGGCCTCTTTCATTCCCTGTCGTATTCTGTCATTTCTGCCTCCTCCAAAATTTTGGGAGATAAAGAGGGAAAAGGCATTGCCAAATTCCTGAGCCGGCATGTAAGCCAGCGTATCGATCTTTACCCCTGCCGTAAATGCCGCCATAACGACCGGGCCAAAACTGTTTACAAGCCCCTGTACCATCAAAATCCCAAAGTTCATAACCGATTGCTGCACAGATGCAGTAAAAGAACGGTGCACCACCTCCGTTACAGCTTTCACAGAAAATACCATCTCTTCCTTGTGAAACCGGAGACCAGGCTCCTTCAGCCACGTATAACAGGCAATCCCAAGACCGGATATGGCCTGTGAAATCACTGTAGCAAGCGCTGCACCTTCGATTTCCCATTTAAAATTTATGACGAATATCAGATCCAATACTACATTCAGCAGGGCGGTACTTCCCAGAAAATACAACGGCACAACAGAATTGCCAATCGCCCGGAGTACATATGCAAAATAATTATAGAGAAATACAAAGAAAATACCCATAAATACGATCTGTGTATATTCTTTCATCATTTCCATCAGCTCTTGGGGGGTACGCAAAAAGACCAGTATCTCTTCCAGATAGAACATAACAAGCCCATTCAGCACCAATGCAATTACACCGATCAGAATAAAAGAGAGAAACATGGTATTTTTTAGCCGGAAATTATCCTTTTTACCAAAATAGTAGGAAAAAGAAGCACCACTTCCCATGCAAAGCCCGATCAGTATAGAGGTCAGAAATGTCATCAGCGTATACGCTGAGCCGACGGCTGCCAGTGCTCCCGTCCCTAACGCCCGACCTACAATAAGGGTATCTGTAATATTGTAAAACTGTTGAAGCATATTTCCCAAAATCATAGGAGCCGCAAAGAGCAGCATGACTTTGATAATATTTCCCTCTGTTAAATCTTTTTTCATTTGTCTATTTCCTGTTCATTATAAATTGTCACTGTCTGGTATGGTATTTCAATATCATTCTTCAGAAATTCTTTTACAAGTTCAGCGCGGATATCACTGCATGCCCGAAAACTGTCGTCCAGATTGCCGGTCCACACTGTTGTTTTCAAAATCATACCATTTTGTGTATATCCTTTTATAAATACTTTATTTGATTCGGTATTCAATGTCAGTTCATGATTTATGCATATCTTTTGCATAATATCCATTGCTCTGTCAATATCCGCACTGTAACCAATCTCTATTTCCATAAAATTTCCGATATTTTCCGTATAATTTGTATTGGTAATCACAGAGGCATCCATGACCGAATTGGGGACGATACAGCTCTCTCCATTGAACTGTCGTATAATCGTATGTCGAATCGTAATGTCCTGTACAATGCCTTCCGCTATAATACCGCCGCCCTGCACTACCTTTATTTTATCTTCCACCTCATAGGGCTTTGACATTGACAGGGAAAAACCACTGATAATATTCCCAAGAGCCTGCTGCGCTGCAAAAGTCGCGATCGCAACGATCAGCGAACCACTCTGCAGTAAAACTTTACTGATATCCTTTGTAATATCAAACTGCTGTGCCAGACTATAAACACCCACAACAATAATCGTTACATTGATCGCGCTCTTTGCATATCGCAGATGTACCCCTTTGTTTCTCCTGGATATCATCCTGAATATCAGTGAAATCATCTGTGTCAGAACAAGCTCTGCAGCGATAAATACTGCCAATTTCCATACATTGTTCATTTTCAGCTCTCCCAAAACATTTTCACCCTTCTATTATATGTATATTAGAGGGATTGTTCAAGTATTTCAGAATCCTCCGCCTGTCACGGATAAGCACAGACCGGGAATACCACCTTTTATCGGTATTCCCGGTCTGAACGTCTACTTCTCAATATGATATGTTCTTTGTGTTTTAATCTGTAAACAGCACTACCCAATATTTATTGCTTCTTCCTACGCCAGCATATTTGTAGCGCTTATTCTGAAGCTCTGATCTGTCTCCACTGTCCGACTTCCATTCCTCTAACAGCTTACTCATATCCGAAGTATTGTTTTTCTGATAAATCATTCCCTGATATTCGTAACCGCTGATACCGAATTGAGAAAAGACAGAGGAGTACGAATTGCCATTCGGACGCGTGCTGGAAGCTTTTTCAACATCGTCCATTTCCATTGCCAACAATGTCGCCGCCTGTTCTAAGGCATCGTCCCGGTAAATCTTTTTCCTGTCCTTATCGCCTCTGTAACTGTTGATCTCACTGATAAGAGATTTTGCGTTACCGCTGTTGCTGTCCACCCTCTGTACTACACGTTTATACTGCGTCTCGTCAAGTCCATACTTATATGTCCCCGTCGTAGAAGATGATGGATTGGATGGCGTATTCGTATTCGATGTACTGTTAGGCGCACAGCCCTTTCTTCCCTCATTCTTTCCGAATAGAGTATAGTGCAAATACAACTGCTGCGGATCGTTACCAATTACCGCAACAACGTCCTTGTTATTATTTGCATAATACACCGGATCGAAGCCATTCTCCATAATATTCGTTACTGATGGCTGTGTAACAGGGGTCGGATATGTCGTAGGTGCTACCGGAAGCCTGCCTTCATTTTTCCCGAACATCTTATAATGCATGTATAAATTCTGTTCGTTCGTACCAAAAATCGCCTTGACGTCAGGATTGCTGCTTGCATAATACGCCGCATCAAAAACCGTTCCGTCACTCATCTGTTTGGGCGCTGCAAAAGCTGTCATAGACGTCTGCAGCATTGCCGCTGCCAGAATACCAATCAGTATCCATTTCTTTTTCATTGTGTACCACCCTCCTTTTCCATTTGACAGACGTGACTGTCTGTTACTTTTATCATATACAATTTTGCCTTCCATAGCAATATGCAAAAAAAGGTTTAAAGAAAAATTAAATATTTTCTCTAATTCTATGCTGATTATTTGATAAAAAACACAGACATAAAGAAAACCCCTGAAAACACTGGATTTTCAAGGGTTTCATAAAATCTCTTATTCTGCTTGTAATTATCTCTTGGAGAACTGTGGTGCACGTCTCGCTGCTTTGAGACCGTATTTCTTTCTTTCTTTCATACGAGGGTCTCTCGTCAGGAAACCGGCCTTTTTCAGTGTCGGTCTGTACTCTGCATCCGCCTGCAGCAACGCTCTGGAGATACCGTGTCTGATGGCACCTGCCTGTCCTGTATAGCCGCCGCCATGTACATTGACTGTAACATCGAATTTCTCCCCGTTATCTGTCAAAGCCAAAGGCTGACGGACGATAACCTTCAGAGTTTCCAATCCAAAATAATCATCAATGTTTCTTTTATTAATCGTAATATTGCCTTTTCCGGGTACTAAATATACTCTGGCAATGGATTTTTTTCTTCTACCTGTTCCATAATATCTTGCTGCTTTAGCCATTTTTGATTCCTCCTTTTCCGTCCCCTTCGATTAAAATGTCAATACTTCAGGTTTCTGAGCTGCATGTGCATGCTCCGATCCTGCGTATACATGAAGTTTCTTAAACATTTGTCTCCCCAAAGGTCCTTTCGGAAGCATTCCCTTGACAGCAAGTTCAATGACCTGTTCCGGTTTCTTTGCCATTTTCTCTCGTAATGTAGTCTCTTTCATACCGCCTACATATTCGGAATGATGATAATAAATCTTCTGATCCAGTTTTTTACCTGTTACCTTGATCTTGGAAGCATTGATAACGATTACATTATCACCTGTATCCATATGCGGTGTAAAGATTGGTTTGTTCTTTCCTCTCAATACCTTGGCAACTTCTGCCGCCAGGCGTCCCAACGTCTTATTTTCAGCGTCTACCACATACCATTTTCTATCAATTGTAGATGGACTCGCCATAAAAGTTTTCATTATGTTACCTCCATAATAAATCTCGTCTTATCAATCTGTTCTCTGTGATCTCTTCCACTTCTCCGGCAGATGTCCGGGCCGCCGCATCCGTTTGGAAAACCAATCTGTAAGGCACATCGAAGCTGTATGTCTGGGAATTGGCATACTTCTTCAAAGATCGCCACATTGAGTAATTATAGTATACTGCCCCGGGTGTGTCAATAGATGAAAACGGATTTTTGGAAAATTTCAATGCTCCTGCATATCGCTATATAAAATCGTACTGAATAAGGGTCAGTCCCCTCGCCGGCAATGTCGGTCCAGCCATCTGCCTGTCGCAGGCTTCCAGAATATCGGCTATCTTTTCCGGCTGATACTTCCCTTTTCCAATCTCCACCAGCGTTCCCGCAATGATGCGCACCATATTGTAGAGAAAACCGTTGCCGGAAATCCGAATTTTAACCATATTTTTTTCTTCCAGAATTTCGATTCCGTAGATCGTCCTTACCGTACTTTCTGCCTGAGAATCCACACTGCAAAAACTGGCAAAATCATGCTTCCCTTCCAGATAGGCCGCAGCTTCCTGCATCCATTCTACCCGCAAAGGCGTATACATAAAATGTGAATACAATCTCTGTGTAGGCATGGGAAATTCTCCACACCATATCCTGTATTCATAAGTTTTGACACTTTTACACTTTCTCGGATGAAAATCATCAGCCACCCGCCGGGAAGCCTGGATACGGATATCTTCCGGCAGTCTCTGATTCAGCGCATAGCTTATCTTCTCCGCAGGCATCCTCGTATCCGTGTCGAATACCGCCACATTACAATGAGCATGCACCCCGGCATCTGTCCGGCTCGCACCGATGACCTGGATATTTTCCTGCAAAAGTGCAGACAAATGTTTATTCAGTTCCGCCTCTATCGTATTTCCATTTTTCTGGAGCTGCCAGCCATGATAAGCAGTCCCGTCATAGGCAACGATCAATTTGACCCGCATCATGGTAATATTCCCACACTCCTGATCAGCAATACAACTCCGACATAGCATCCCAAACCTGCATACGCCAGAAAATCCCGTCTTTTATATTGCAGCGGCTTCATCTTCGTCCTGCCCTCGCCCCCCTGATAACATCTGGCCTCCATAGCCATGGCCAGATCATTGGCCCGCCGAAATGCAGAAACAAACAACGGTACAAGCAACGGTACAAGTGCTTTTGCCTTTTTGATCATGTTGCCACTCTCAAAATCCGCCCCCCTGGCAATCTGCGCTTTCATAATTTTATCCGTTTCTTCCATCAGGATCGGAATAAAACGGAGAGCAATGGACATCATCATGGCAATCTCATGAACCGGTACTCTTACTCTCTTCAACGGACTCATTAGTTTTTCCATACCGTCAGTCAGATTGTTGGGTGTCGTCGTCAATGTCATCAAAGAGGATCCAATAATCAGAAATGTCAGTCGAATTGCCATAAAGATGGCAATACGCAGTCCTTCCTTTGTGATTGTCAGTTTCCAGAACTGTACAAGAGTCTCTCCCGGCGTCAGGAAAAGATTAAATACCATTGTCAACAGTAAAAGAAAGACGATTGCTTTCATTCCTTTTACCATATACCGAAAGGGAACCCCGGACAGCCTGATCACGATGACAAGAAAAACCGCTGCCGCCACATATCCGGTAAAATTGTGAAACAGAAAAAGGGAAATAATATACAGTATCGTTCCTACCAGCTTTACTCTTGGGTCCAGCCTGTGAATGATGGATTCGGTCTGATAGTATTGTCCCAGTGTAATATCTCTCAACATATGTTTTCTTCCTGACCACTACTTTCCCAGTGCTTTCAGGATTTCCCGCTCTGCCTCTTCCAGAGTCGTAACATCCGTATTCACTGCCATGCCTTTTTCGTGCAACGCCTGTATGATATATGTCACCTGCGGGGCCGCCAGCCCAACCGCCTCCAGTTCCTTTACATGTCCAAATACCTCTCGGGGAATATCATCGAACATAACGCTTCCTCTGTTCATCACAATAATCCTGTCCACATATCTGGCAATATCTTCCATACTGTGAGATACGAGGACAACTGTGATCCCCATCTCCTGTTTCAGCTTAGCAATCTGATCCAGTATCTCATCCCGGCCCTTTGGATCCAATCCTGCAGTCGGTTCATCCAAAATCAATACTTCCGGCCGCATCGCCAGCACCCCTGCAATTGCCGCCCTACGCTTTTGCCCACCGGATAAATCAAAAGGAGACTGATAAAAATATTCTTCCGGAAATCCTACCTGCCGTAACGCTTCAAAGGCGCGCAGCTGTACTTCTTTCTGCGTCAGCCCCAGATTCTTCGGCCCAAAACACACATCTGTAAATACATCAATCTCAAATAACTGATGCTCTGGATACTGAAATACAAGCCCCACCTTACTTCTCAGCTCTTTCTTATTAAAATCCTCATCATGAATGTCTTTTCCGTTATAATAGATATTGCCGCTTGTGGGAGCAAGCAATCCATTCAGATGCTGTACCAGTGTGGACTTACCGGAACCCGTATGTCCGATCAGGCCGACAAACTGCCCGTCAGGAATCGTCAGGCACACGTCCTTTAACGCACAGGCAGCCATATTGGTATCTTTTTCATATATATAATTTACATGATCCAGAATAATAGACATACTACGCCCTCTCCTGATATCCTAGTGCTTCTGTCAGTTCCTGTATTGACAAAATACCATCCGGCAATGGTACCCCTTTCTGCTTCAGATCATAGGCAAGCATTGTGACCTGGGGTACATCCAGACGAAGACTTTTTAGCTTTTCCACCTGGGAAAACACTTCTCTCGGTGTTCCCTGCATGACGATTCTGCCCTTGTCCATTACAATCACTCTGTCCGCATGAATCACTTCTTCCATATAATGTGTGATCAGCAGTATCGTAACATTTTCCACTTCATTCAGCGCTCTGGCCGCCCGGATGACTTCTCTGCGCCCGTTGGGATCCAGCATTGCAGTAGGCTCATCCAATATAATACATTTGGGATGCATGGCAATGACGCCCGCAATGGATACCCGCTGCTTCTGGCCGCCAGAGAGCTTATTGGGAGAATGTTTCCGAAATTCATACATCCCCACTGCCTTCAGGCTCTCTTCCACCCGTTCCCATATCTCTTTTGTGGGAACTCCCATATTTTCCGGTCCGAATCCCACATCCTCTTCCACTACCTGTCCAATGATCTGATTGTCAGGATTTTGAAATACCATACCGGCTTTCTGTCTGATCTCCCATATATTCTTATTTTCACTCGTATCTTTGCCATCCACCAGTACAGTTCCTTCGGTAGGATACAGAATCGCATTGATATGCTTTGCCAGCGTGGACTTACCGGAACCGTTATGTCCCAGAATCGCTACAAATTCCCCCTGCCGAATATCCAGATCCACTTCATCCACGGCACGGGTAATTCCTTCCGCATTGCCTTCTTCATCCCGTCTGATATATTCAAATACTAATTTGTTTGTCTGAATAATACCCATTCTCTGTTTTTCCTCTCCGGCTTCTTTATTCTGCCCGGGAAATTTTCATCTGCCTTATTGTACTTTAAAATCATGGGAATTACAAGAGAAACCGGTTGCATTTGCCTGTTCCCGGTTGATAAATCCCGGTATTTATCCTATACTGAAATTATCCTCAGAGGGCATCCCTAAGCCATTTCCTTTGCTCACTGAGAATATCGCAACCCGTTAACAATAAAAAACTGCGCAGGCGGGTTGTCCAGGCAGTCGTTTCTGCTTCACTGGATTCGCCGTGCATGAGGATTTCTCTATATGCAAAAGTATGGAAAACCGCTTGGAATATTGGCTGTTTTTTTTCTTGTTTCCGTTTCTGCCGCATTTATCAATCGCAACTCAGAGACACTCTACGATTACGCCCAGAGAGAACCTGAGATTGCCTATATGACCCATGGCACGGAAGAATCCATGTCAGGGACGGCGCAAACCTCTGAGAACGAGGCAGGGATCTCATCTGAAACCGATAATAACCAGCTAACCAATGAAACACAAAGTAAAGATTCAGAAACAGATCTGACAGAAAAAGAAAACGGAAGGGATACAAACATGAAAAAAGAATTGAGAAACAGCCGGATAACTTATCAGCCAGATTTTTATTATGAACCTCTCTCAGAAGATTTGAAAAAAAGAATTACCGGCATGTCCTGGCGGGAAGGCTGTCCTGTTTCTCTGGAAGATCTGTGCTATGTGCGGGTTCTGTATGTAAATTTCAAAGGCAATACTTCTACCGGAGAACTCATCTGCAACAGAGCTATCGCTCAGGATCTTGCAGAAATTTTCTATGGGCTTTATGAGGCGGATTACCAAATCGAACAGATACGTCTGCCGGATGAGTACAGCGCAGATACCCTTCTGTCCATGCAGGATAACAATACGTCCTGCTTCCATTGTGATATCCTCCCCGATACAGACAATGCCTATGGGCATGACATGGGACTAGCCATCGATATCAATCCTTTTTTCAATCCCACCATTATCTACAACGGAGAAATGCAGAAAATATTCCCTACAGGCGGCGAAAGCTATGCTGACCGTGACAAACCTTTCGCCTATAAAATAGATGAAAATGATCTGTGTTATAAACTTTTCACAGAACATGGTTTTACCTGGGGCGGAAACTGGAATCACCAAAAAAGCTACTCTCATTTCGAGAAAAAAACCGAATAATTCTGTCGTGGCCGGAAATACTGATGATATTGGTAAGCCTTTACTGTATTTGTCCGAACAAATACTCTGTTTCAGGTTATATTTATGTAACCCGAAACGGGTTGGATACAATAGGACAAAAGGAACTTTCAGGAAATGAGGTATTCCATGTATCCACGTCTAAGAGATTTGCGGGAAGATAAAGATATGTCCCAGACAGAAATGGGCAAAATACTGAGCATGTCCCAAACAGGGTATTCCAAATATGAAACCGGCGAAAATGATATTCCCACTTCTATCCTCATCCAGCTTGCCGATTACCACAATACAAGCATTGATTATCTGTTGAATATCACTGATGTGAAGGAACCTTACCCACGGGCAAAAAAGAAACGATTTCTATAAAAAGAGAGTGTCCCAAAAGTCATATAATGGCAGAGGGACACCCTCTATTTTCAACACCGTTTTCTGTTACATCATACTAAACCCTTTTTATTCCCGCATCCGTCATAGCCTGTTCCAGTATCTCCGCATTCTGAATCGTCTCTTTCTTCGACACGAGAGGTGCTTCTCCTTCCAGAATACATCTACTGAACTGCTCCACTTCCAACTTATAGTTATCCGGGCACATGACAGTATATTCTGTCTTTCTTTCCTCCAGTATTTCCACATTATTTGTCACGCCTTCCGTCGTGACTGTAAATTTCTGAATATTCCTGCAGTTAAAATTGCAGGGCACTTCTATCCTGCCTTTTTCTCCCACTACCGCATAGTACCCTCTGGCATAAGAATTTAAAGAGGCATAACTGGCTGCCTGCGTGCCATCCTCATATCGAAGCAGGGTCGTATTACTTACGTCTACTCCATAGTTCGAATCCATTTCCGCAAACGCCCTGACACCTATCGGTATTTTCCCACCGGTCAGATAACTGATGGCACTGATATTATAGCAGGCCATGTCGTAAAAAGCGCCGCCGCCCAGCTCTCGGTTCATACGGATATTCGACATATCATCCAGAACATCCGTCAGATGGGACTCCAGGTACTTCACTTTACCGATCACGCCTGCATCTACGATCTCTTTTACTTTCTGTATAAGCGGTGCATGACGATAAGCAAATGCTTCCATCAAGAGTACGCCTTCTGTTTCACAGCGCCGGTACATCTCCTCTGCCTGCTTAGCATGTAACGCCAGAGGTTTTTCACACAGAATATGCTTCTTTGCCCTGGCCGCCTTCTCCACCCATTCAAAATGCAATGCGTTGGGAAGCGGAATATAGACTGCATCCACATTTTCATCTGCCAGAAGCTCTTCGTAGCTGCCATATACCTTTTCGGCAGGAAACATCCCGGCCAGCGCCTGCGCCTTTTGCATCCCCCTGCTCGCTATAGCATACAGGTTTGCATTGTCGGCCTGCAACAGTCCCGGTATCGTCCTCACTCTGGCAATTTTTGCACATCCCAAAATTCCCCAGTTTACCTTTTTCTTCATATAGAACCTCCTGTTTATCAGGCTACGGTACCTCCTTTGTTATCCGAATCCTATGAAATGCTCCCTTCCACAAACTCCCGCATTCCCTGGAAAATCAGATAAACGGAAGTTGCTCCCGCATCCTGATGTCCAATGGCCCGCTCCAGGAGGGATTTTGCCCGCCCGAATTTAGCCACATATTTCTTTGTATCTTCCATGCCCTCTCTGGCTGCCTCCTCCGCTGCTTTCAGCATCTCCAGAAAGCTCTTGTTACAATTCTTTTCCATCGCTTCCACTGCCGGCGCCAGGGCATCCACCATCGTCTTATCTCCCGGATGGGCACCGCCTCTTTCCTGGATCGCCGTAAGACTCTTGCGCTCCATTTGCGAAAAATCCTGCGCCGTAAGAACCGTCTTAGGCTCCATTCCCTTTGCGCCTGCCAGATACAGGCTGCCAAAGGTAACTCCTGAAGCACCGCCCATTGACATGAGCATAGCCTGACCGGCAGTCTCAAACAGTCCATAGGCATTTTCCGTCCCTTCCATCTTCAGAAGTTTTTTCTTCGCTTTCTGCATACCGCCAGCCATACCGATACCGTGATCTCCGTCGCCAATGGCACTGTCCACTTCCGTCAGATAAGGTTTATTGGCAATGATCTTGTCCGCCACATAGAGCAGCATGTTTCTTGTATCTTCCCCGTTCAGTTCTGTGAGCTCGCCTTCTTTGCTTCTGATAATTCTAGCCGGTTCCACGTCATTTTCGTCGAACTCGATTTCCTCTTCTTCCTCATCCACATCAGAAGACGCTGATACCCCCGTGAACTCCCCTTTTGCATAATAGGGCGAGTAGCATGGCATATCATAATATTTTTTCAATTCATCATCCAATTTCAGGAATGTGATGGAAAAACCGCCCATTTCCATACAGGTACAATATATTTTAACCTCTGCATCATAAACTTTCAAGCCGTCTCTATGCATTCTCTTATAGAGTTCATAGTAGACCAGATTCAGCTCCAGAAGAGGTGTGGAACCCAGACCGTTTACGAGGACTGCGATCTCGTCCCCTTCCTGCAGTTCCATCTCCGCCTTAAGTTCGCTGTACATCCGCTCTACCATATCGCTGCAGGGCATCATTTTCGTCCGTTCGATACCCGGTTCTCCATGGAGTCCCATGCCAAATTCCATCTCATCATCGGCAATTTCAAACGTAGGCTTCTCATTCCCCGGCAATGTGCCAGGTGAAGTGGCGAGACCGATCGTACTTGTATTATCCCTTGCCTTCCCGGCAATCCTGGTCACTTCTTCCAGAGAGAGCCCTGTGTCACAGGCAGCACCTGCTATTTTGATCGTATAGACATCTCCGGCGATGCCACGGCGGTCCGTTATCCTTTCTTTCGGTGCTGAAGCAAAATCATCCCATTCCCGCACGTGGGCGGTCTTCATTCCTTCTGCCCGGCACATTTCTTCCGCCATATCAAAATTCAGGTTATCCCCCGCATAGTTCCCGTAGATAAACAGGACGCCCTTTCCCTGGTCCACTTCTTTTGCCGCAGCGCAGATCAGTTCAGGATTGGGAGATGCACAGATATTGCCATTTGCCACCGCATCGGCCAGACCGGCGCCGCAAAATCCCGAAAACAGGGGATCATGTCCGCTTCCTCCTCCGATGACAAGGGCCACTTTATCCTTTCTGTGTCCTCTGTACTTAAAGGCATTGTATTCTCCGATTTTCTTATAATATTTTCGATACGCCAGGAGATATCCTGCCAGACTCTCCTCTGCCACATTTGCCACATCTGTATTCAATATTTTTTTTGTACTCATTGCGTATACCCTCCTCATGTCATTTCATTCCTCGCCGACTGCCTTTTCTGAGACATCAGGGCTCCTCCCGCAAGCGGGCCCCTCCTCATGTCATTCAACATTTCTATGGCGGGCGGACATCTTTTCAAAGGTCAGCCCTTCTGTCTCATCCACGATCGTCATAATGATGATATCAAACAGAATCAGCAGACACTGTTCGAACAGGTTGCCCATAGGCTGTGTGGAAGGAACTACATCATCCGTTCCTCTGTAAACGGCGGCCGGAACAAAGAATACTTTGTCCGCCACATTTTTGGCGGTGGCGCCGCCGGGAGAGCCGGTCACTACATAGAGCATCGCTCCGGCCTCTTTCGCCCGCTCACATATGTAATTAATATGTCCGATACGCCCATCTCCCAGTGTGGCAATGAGCATATCGCCTTTACCGATAGAAGGGGTCGTATCGTCCCAGATCCAGTGGATTTCCTTGCCCATATGCATCAGCCGCATGGCAAAGGCCCTGGTCGCCATTCCCTCCCGGCCCACACCGATTAAGAAAATTCTGTCATGGGCTTTCACTTCCTCCATAAATTCCCGCATGCCCGCCTGGTCCAGTTTCTCAAACACCTGTCTGTACTCGGACAGTATCGTTTCATATCTTTCTTTAAAATCCATTTTCAATCCTCTCTTTCATCCAGCTCCCTGTGGAGATACTCCATCGTCTTCTTCATGCCCTCGTATACTCTGTCATCATCGTCTTCAAATATAGTAACGACTTCCAGATACTGTGTAATGTGATCCAGTCCCGCCTGTTTTGTAGCCCGCCTGATCAGCTCTGGAGTGATGATGCCTCCCTCATGGGTGAAGTCCCAATGTCTGTCCCACATACCGTCCGTCTGCTGGAGATGGATGGAACCGATATAGGGGGCACATTTCTCAAACCACAGATCAATATCCGCCTCTTCCTTCAAAAGGGGCTGAAACAGTGCATGCCCCCAGTCAATCAACAGTTTGACAGGGATGTCCGTTCCTTCCAGGTCTTTCATCATCTGCACACTGACCTCCGGGCTGTGTGGGAACTCCGTGACAAGCGGCGTCGCCTCGATATGGATTTCTTCCAATCCCTTCTCTTTGCCATAAGCTGCCAGCTTCCTCAGATATTCCAGCATTGTTTCATACAGCTCCCGCCTTTTCTCCGGGTTTCTGGCATCATCATAGGTCATGCCTCCTACTGGTGTTCCCATGACTTTTGCCCCCATCTCCACTGTGAGATCTATAGCTCTTTTGAAAAAGAGAAAAGCTGTTTCCCTCTGTGCCCTCGCAGGCGCCAGCAGATGCGCATATGAATAAGAAGCAAGCCCCCCAAAAGTAGCGTCGATTTCCACGCCTGCATCCTCAAATGCCTCTCTGTACTGACGAATCATTTCACTCCGCAAATCTTCCGGCCACCAGGGATCAATCAAATCCCAAGTGAACTGTACATGCTCCAGACCAAAATCATTTTTTATCATATTTGCCAGCTGTACCGGTTCCAGCCAGCGTTTTACTGCAAATGATAAATTCATTCCTAATTTCATACTCCATCCATCCTTTCTTCTCTCGGTTTCCTCTTTCCACTTTTTTCGAATATCAAACAGATGTTTCTTTTCTGATTTCCCGTATTCCGATACAATACCGACCTTCCATCAGCCCAGTTTGATCTTTCTCTGTTTTCTCTCCCGCATAATTTCCGAGATAGAGCTGAAGGATATAGCAATAACAGTGACAATACCACTGACTGCCGACTGCCAGTACACATTGACGCCAAACAGTACGATCATATTCTGGATAATACTGATGACTGCCGCACCGATCAGTGCACCGGCAGGATTTCCGATTCCTCCGTTCAATGACACGCCGCCGATAACAGACGCCGCGATGGAGTTCATCGGCCAGTTCTCTCCTACTGCCGTCTGAGAAGAACCGAGTCTTGCCACATATAAAATACCTGCCAGAGAAGAGATCAGCCCTACGATGGAGTAAATCATAATCCTGATCTTATCCACTTTGATGCCAAGAATCTTAGCTACCTCCCGACTGTTACCGATAGCATAGATATAGCGCCCTGTCTTTGTCTTTTTCACCATAAACAGAATAATCATCAGTACGATGATACTGATAACAAAAGGAATGGGAACAGGTCCCAGATTGCCTTTTCCCAGGAAGTAAATATCCTCGGGAATACCCGTAATCGCCTTGCCTTTTGTAAGAACAAGATTAATGCCTCCATATACCCCCTGCATACCGATAGTCGCCACCATGGAATTCAATCGCAGTCTTGTAATAATCAGACCATTGATAAATCCGAACACGAGCCCCAGTACAAGCCCCATCACGAGAGAAAGCCATGGATTTATTCCCTGATTCACCATCAACATACCTGTCAGAATGCCGCACAGGGAGGCAATCTTGCCCACTGACAGATCCAGCTCTCCTACAAGAAGCAGAAGCGACTGCGCCACGCCGATCATACCGACAAAAGCAAGATCGCGAAGCAGTGACTGTATATTATAAATATCCAAAAAGTATGGAGAAGCCACACTTGCAATGATAATCATTGACAACAGTACAATTCCCATAGCGGTCATATTACTTTTTTTCAATGCATTCAACAATGCATTGGCTGTATCATTTTTCTCTTTGAACATAACTACGACTCCTCTTTCTCTCAGTATTTGCCCCGATAATAGCACTCAGAATCTCTTCTTTATCTGCTCTGCCATCATACTCTCCGGCCTTTCTGCCGTCACACAGCGCGATGATTCGGTTCGAGCATTTCTTTACTTCTTCCATTTCCGAAGAAATGAGGATAATGCCGATACCCTTTTCCTCGGCCAGCTCTTTCATCAGGCGGTAGATCTCCGCCTTCGTTCCCACATCGATGCCCTTTGTAGGTTCGTCGAATACAAGCACTTTCGGATTACAGATCATAGCCCGTCCGATAATAACTTTTTGCTGGTTTCCGCCACTTAAAAACTGAATCTCTTTGTCAGCGCCCGGTGTTCTCACATCGTAGGTATCAATGATTTTTCGGGACAGTTCCTCTTCTTTTCTTCTGGAAATACTCAGTCCTACTTTCAACTCATCCAGTACCGCAATGGATATATTCTCCCGGATGGACAGCATGGGCAGAATCCCCTGCTTTTTCCGTTCTTCCGGTAAATAGATAAACCCGTTGTTTACCGAATAATGCATATCCCCCAGTTTCCAGCTCTTTCCATCCAGCATGACGCTCCCGGAATAGACTGGCAAATAGCCAAAGATGGCCTGCATCAGTTCACTTCTTCCGGCGCCTACCAGGCCTGAAAATCCCAGTATCTCTCCTTTTTTCAGCTGGAAACTGATATCCGTAAATTTCTCTCCTGTGAGATTTTTCACTTCCAGTAGCACTTCATTGGATACTTTATCGGAATAGTACAGCTGTTCCTGATCTACATCACGGCCCACCATCTGCTTAATGACCCATGCGATGTCCACATCTTTCAGCTGCGAATAAGCCACTTTCTGACCGTTTCGGAAAACGGTAATGACATCTCCCAGCAGAAAAATTTCTTCCAGTTTATGTGAAATAAAAATAACGGCTTTATTTTCCTGTTTAATCGTTTTTACAATATTGAACAGTATCTCCGTATCTCTTGTTGTCAGACTGGTTGTCGGTTCGTCCAGCATCAGCACCTCATAATCTTCATGCACAGTAGCTCTTGCGATCTGCAAAAGCTGCTGGGAAGATACGGATATATCTTTTACAAGCTCATCCGGCTTCACCGGAATACTGAATTGTTCCAAAACAGGTATCGCCCTTTTTTGCAGCTCTTTTTGGTTGACTGTCCCTTTCACACCGGATTTTTCATAAGGAAGGAACAGATTTTCTGCCACAGACATATAAGGAAATAAATCAATTTCCTGGGGTACATAGGCCACTTTATTAAAAAGTGCCTTATTTTTCATTGCATTGTCACCGTCGATGAGCACCTCTCCGTTCTCAGGTTCATACACACCTGTCAGGCATTTGATCAGTGTACTTTTCCCGGCTCCGTTTTCGCCGATGATGCAATGAATCTCTCCCGGTTCAAAGGCAACATCCACTGCGTCCAGAGCCACAACACCCGGAAACAGTTTGGTAATATTACGCGCCTCTAATACTTTCATAGACATGCTCCTTTTTAAAAAGGCGGGGGTCATGCCTTGGATTACCCCAGTCACAAGCCCCCGTCTTTTCATGTTCGTATATATTATGTTTTAATTTCCGCCTACAATTGCTTTCCACTCTTCAATATTGGATTCATCAATAACTGCGATACCTGTATCAATTCCCTGAGGAATGTCCAGTCCAAGAGATGCCTGATACATCATAAGCACTGCATACTGCCCCTGCATCTGAGGAAGCGTGGAAGAGGTCGCTGAAATCGTGCTGGGAATATAATCAAGAATTTCAATCAGGTTGTCCATAGCCACAAATGTAACTTCACCCTGTTTTCCTGCTTCTTCAATAGCTGCTGCCACACCGGAACCACAGGCATCACAGTTCAGATACCCTTTCAAATCAGGATTTGCTGCCAGCACTGCTGCTGCCTGAGACTGTGCCTCCTCGATGTTGTCATTGTCGATGCCGCCATCTATCACTTCGATGTTGGGATACTTTGCCAGTGCGTCCAGATGTGCCTGATACCGCTCTGCATGGTTGGGAGCTGATGGGAAGCCCTGCATAACTGCCACTTTTCCTTCTTCTCCAATAAGCTCTGCCAGCTTATCCGCAGCAATTGTTGCCTGTTCTGAAAAATCGTTGCCAACGCTTGTCAGTCCACTGCCTTCCGGTGAAGGTGCATCAAACAATACAACCGGAATACCCTGGCTCTGGATCTCTTCGATAACAGCCTTACTTCCCTCATAGTCTACCGGGTCGAGAGCGATACCGTCCGGCTTCGTGGCTGCCGCCTGCTCCAGTGTGGAATTTTGCTCTGCCACGTCCGCATTCTGTGGAGCACGATAGTCGATTGTTACAGTGACACCAAGCTGCTCAGACAGTGCATCCGCCTGAAGCTGCGCACCCTTGTTGACTTCATCAAACCATGCATGTACACATTTGGGTACAATAACAAACGTCATATCCTTGGCTGCACCGGCTGACTGTCCTCCCTCTGCCGCTGTGGCATCTCCTTCTGACACTGCTGCTTCCTGAGAAGCGTCGCTGGAACCGCATCCGACGATCAATGCCGCCACCATTGCGGTTGCTAACAATACGGATAAAATTTTCTTTTTCATCTTTGTCCTCCTTTTCGTTTCTGATTGCATGCCTCTATTATATAAACGAATCGGGACGATTCCAATGGGATGAAATTTAGAATAGGGGGGATAATGTTAAGACGCTACCCTCAGTGAACAAGGGGACGTGTGTTCCCTTGTTCACTGAGGGTAGTCCAGTCTGATCATTCTGTCGGAAATGTCTTCCACATACTCCTCTCTTGATTTGACAATAATGACAGAAGTTCCCCGATTGGCAAACTTCTTAATATAGGATTTTACAATAGAAACTCCGTACATATCACATTCTACAAAAGGCTCAAACAATACCAGAACCCTGGGATGATAGATATACCATCTCTCCAATGTCAGACTGATCAACTCGTTCATCTCCAGATTCCCCGCTATTTCGCTCTGTTCCGCTTCACCTGTTTTCATATCTTCTGTCAGCATCCGGGACATCTTATTGGAGGAAATAATATACTCCAGCGAGGAAATCTTTTGAAGAGATGGAAGCAGCAGGTTTTCTCCTACAGACATTTCCGTAAATATTTCTTCCTGGCTGCCCAGACATTTGATCGAAACAATTTTTTTCCCTGCAAAGATATCGGTATTTGTGCCCCCATATTTTTTGGAATCCATTATATAACTTGTACCCTCTTCATTGCGCCTGCCCGAAAGTACCATAAAAATACGTTCTTTTTCCCGCATGTCCAATGCCAGAAATGTCACAATTTCCCCCTTAAAAAAATAAAAATCTTCCATTCTTCCTTCAGACAGGCGCATGTCTTTTATACAATATACAATATTCTTTTCAGATGTCTGTTTCAGTGCATAGCTGTCCAAACTCATTTTTTTGGAAATAACGGTATCTCTCAATAGAAACCGTTCCAGATGGGCATCATTTTTAATATAGTTTTTCTGGCATTTTTTTACGATCCGCCCTTTGCTGAATATCACATATTTATCCGACAATAGCGAAGCAATCATATTGGAATGACTGTTGACAATCACTGCCATCCGTCCCGCTATAATCCCTTTCATGATTCCGGCAAACTTCTTTGTATCAGCCTGTCCCATTCCTTCAAATTCATCCTCGACGATGACAATCTTCGCACCCGCTTTTCCCGCTTTTACCAGATCCACTACTCTCTTTTCCAGTTCCGTAAGCTCTCGCATCTTTCTTGTCACATCCAGTTCCAGCCCCTGCTCCCGAAAATAGTTTTCTGTTTCCTCTTCCAGTGCCCTGTCTCTGAACACCATCTGAAACCAGTCCGCACCTACAAGGCCGATATATTCTGCCACAGTCCAATCATCGATCGTGTAATTGGACGCTGTCATCCGATAAACATGCTCTTTGAGCTTCCTGCTCCCTGCTATCTTCTGTCCTGCGATATAGGCGGAAAACTCCTGCTCTTTTTCTTCGATCTCTCCGTTCAGCAACTGCAAAAGCAGGTCTTTTCCGGAATAAGTAAGCCCAAGAAATCCCACACATTCTCCTTCGAAAATGCACAGTGAAATATTCTCGAGCTTTCCTGTCATCGTATAATGAAAGTTCAGATTATTGATCCGTAAAATCTCTTTCTTCATCCTCCATGCCTCTGCCTCTTTGATAATTAGCCGGAATTGTTATTTCCACATCTGTTCCCTGTCCCACTGTGCTGTAAATATTGACACCATATTCCTCCCCGAAAAGGAGCTGAATCCGTTTATGAATATTGGGAAGAGCAATACCTGTGTTTCTCTGATTGCTGTTTCTCCCATCTTCCAGCTGGATATTCCGGTCATGAATCCGGGCATTCAATATTGCAAGCTTTTTACTTTCGATACCGGTTCCGTTGTCGGATATCGTAATAATCAGATTCTGCTCCGTTACGATTACTTCTATCGTGACTTTACCTTCTTCCAGCTTCTCTTCCAGCCCATGAAAAATAGCATTTTCTACTACTGGCTGTATAATCAGTCGTGGTATGAGAAAATCATAGGCCGCCTCATCTTCTTCATCAATAATAATTTCCATGGAAAACCGATTGTTAAACCGATATCTCTGGATCATCATATAGTTATCGATATTGGCAAGTTCGTCCCGCAGTGTTACCAGATTTCCTTTTCTACTAATACTGTACCGGAAAAAAGCAGCAAGAGCTTCTACCATTCTGGCGATTTCCAGATTATCATCTAAAAGCGCCTGTCCTCGTATGGATTCCAGTGTATTATACAGAAAATGGGGATTGATTTGGCTCTGAAGCGCCGTAAGTTCTGTCTGCTTGTCGAATATCTCTGCAGAATTTTTTTGGGTCCTCTGGGTAGCATACCTGTCCGTCAATTCTCTTATCTGTTCCATATAAGGAATATCCCCGGATATCTTTTCCAGCTTCTCTTCCTGGCAATCTGTCCTGGTCAGCTCATCCATCGTTTCTGCGAAATTTTTCAGAGGCAATATTACAGTTTTCATCATATAAAAGACAAAACCAGCCTGCACAAGAAGTCCGACTGATAGAACAGGCCAGATATAACCGACGTGCCTCAGCATACCGAGGAGCAGCAAGACAAAAAGTGTTTCTCCCAATAACAGATTTTGCAATATCCGTATCCGCTTCATCTGAGCCTCCTATGAATGCAGCTTCCGATAAAGAGCCGGCTTCACTCCTACTGTCTTCGTAAACGTCTGGCTAAAATACCGGGAATCTTTATACCCTACCTGCTCCGCTATTGCGGCGATTGTCTCATTGGAACTGCGAAGCATCCCTTTCGCTTTCTCCATACGAATATTGACAAGATAGTTGCTGAAATTGATTCCTGCTTCTTTTTTAAAAAGAACGCTGAAATATACCGGATTGAGCCCTACAATCTCTGCAATATCCTCCAGAATAATTTTTTCGTTATAATGTTCCTCTATATATTGTCTGGCCTGCCGTATCGGCCTCGTAGATTCCGCCTCTGTAGCAATCCTGCTGGCCTCCAGATAGCCTCCCAGATTGGTCTTCAAAAGATTTTTCAGACTGGTAATAGAATAGCAATGCTGACAACTGGATTGCAGCCGTCTCCACAGTTGTCTTGACTCCTCCTTCTGCATATCCATATGTTCAAAAAAGAAAGAAACGATCCAGTCTGCCACTTCATAACAATACGAAAAATCCAAGTCTTCCCGAAGCATATAGTCACTGTAAATCTGATTGATGCACTGTTCCAGGTTTTCCCTGGAATAGATTTCCATACTGGACAATAACGTATCCTGATATTCTTTTGCCCTGCTGACAGCCTCTTCCTCTTTCATACGCCCAATAGAATCAGCATAGATCAGCCTGCCCGTTCCCATCTTAATCCGGTTTCCCGCGGCATGGTTTGCCTCCCTGATAGAAAAACGGATTTCACTAAACTCAGTTTTCTCCTTTCCTACTCCAATGGTCACCTCATACTGTTCAAATCCAATCAGATATTCTTTAATACCGGATAAAATATCGTTAATATTGTTTCTGATTGTTTTTGCCTTGCTGTAATCATAGTTAAAAAGGCAATAAATATGTAAATTTTCTTTTTCACAAATCAGTACCTCTTCTGCTTCGGTCTTCAGAATGCCTTCTACAATAGAAACAATCCGCTCTACAGTCAGCCTGTCCTGTTTTTTATCACTTTTTCGATAATCCACATAATCAAGTTTGATATCAATTCCCCGATAAATCTCTCCTTCCAAAGAAACCCGATAATCTTCAATTTCTGCCTCGTCTTCCTGTTCAATGATATTTTTTAAAAAATCCCTTTTGATGATCTGTCTGCTCTCAGATACAGTTTCCTGGAACTCTATCCGTTCCCTATACTGCTGTCGTCTGGACTCAAGTTCCTGGTAAATCTTCTTCAATACCTTATTGAGCTCGTTCTCATTAATGGGTTTCAATAAATAATCATTTACTTCATACTGAAGCGCCCTATGAGCATATTCAAATTCTTTATACCCACTAATTACGATAAACTTCATCTCTCTGTACAGCTCTCTCGTCATGCGGATCAACTCCAGGCCATTGATTTTGGGCATACGGATATCTGTAATGATAATGTCCGGTCTCTTACTCTTCACGATTTGAAACGCAGTTTCTCCGTTATCCACCACATCCATACATTCCATATGTAATTCATCCCAACGAATCAGTTTTTTAATGAGCATTCCAATTCTGAATTCATCATCAACAATTAGTACACGCCATTTTTCATTTTGCATAGTTTTTTCCTTTGGGTGCCTGTGTATAATCGGGCAGGGCTTTCCTGCCCGCTGCGCGCGAGCGGACTGCGACGCGAAGCTAGTCCTTTAGGGCGCCAGCAGTAATTTCCTCTCCGCGAGCTGTGCATAAATGACCGGGCAGGGCTTCCCTGCCCGCTGCGCGGCCCGCATGCCGCTTTAGCGGTAAACTTCCGTATGCGGGCCTGTGCATAAAAACAGGCGGAGATCATCCTCTATCTCCGCCTGATAAAAACTATTTATACCAACTCAATTACAACTTCCATGGCACCGTCGCCCTTACGCTGCCCAATCTTAATGATCCTCGTATAGCCACCTTTACGGTCTGCATATTTCGGTCCTATCTCATCAAATAACTTTGCAGGCAGATCAACTTTCTTTGTGGCCCGTTTCTTTCCGGCATTTTTTGTCGGAACTTCCGTTATCGGATAAAGAACACGGAGCATCTGATGTCTTGCGTGAAGTCTGCTAGGCAGATCTTTTTTGATCTCTTTTTCCACTTCATCATAGACAGTGACTTTTTTACCATCCTTTACTTCTTTTACGCGTTTGCCATCTTTATCTTTTCTCGGAACCTTCGCCGTTACCTTTACGGTCTCATAGTTGTCCTTCTCTTTGACAGCAAGTGCAATCAGGCCTTCTACAATTCTCTGTACTTCTTTTGCCTTTGCCTGTGTCGTTACGATTTTTCCATGATAGATCAGATTTGTCACCTGATTTCTCAGTAATGCTTTTCTCTGAGAAGACGTTCTTCCCAGTTTTCTATATTTTGTCATTTTTATGTCCTCCATTCATGGGATATCCGGCTACGCTCTTTGGTCTTACTTACCGAATATAGTAACAGCTCCATTCATGAGTTACCCAAGATGCGCCCTTTGGACTTATCTCCCCGGGTATCGATCCAGTTTATTCGTCACTGGGATTTAACTGAAGCCCAAGTTCCTTTAACTTTGCAAGCACTTCTTCCAATGACTTACGCCCCAGATTCCGAACCTTCATCATATCTTCCGAAGTCTTATTTGTTAACTCTTCTACTGTATTGATGCCTGCCCGTTTCAGACAATTGTAGGAACGAACTGACAGCTCCAGCTCATCAATGCTCATTTCCAGAGCCTTTTCCTTCTCATCGTCTTCCTTTTCAATCATGATCTCCGCACTTCTTGCATTTTCCGACAGATCAATAAAAAGACACAAATGCTCGCTCAATACTTTTGCCGCCAGACTGACTGCCTCATCCGGCGCCAATGTTCCATTTGTATAAACATCTAATGTAAGCTTATCGAAGTCTGTAATTTGTCCGACACGGGTATTTTCTACAGTAAGGTTCACTCTTTCTACGGGGGTATAAATAGAGTCAATCGCAATTACACCAATCGGCAGGTCATCACTCTTGTTCTTATCTGCACTGATATAGCCTCTTCCTTTTGTAATGGTAAGTTCCATATTCAGGCTGCTGTCTTTTCCGCCATTCAATGTAGCAATTGTCAGATCAGGATTCAGTATTTCAATATCCTGATCCACCTGAATATTGGAGGCCTTTACGACACCTTCTCCCTCAAACTCAATGTATGCCGTTTTCGGTTCATTTCCTGTGCTGTTGTTTCTGATTGCAAGACTCTTGATATTCATGATAATTTCAGTGACGTCTTCCTTGACTCCCGGAATCGAACTGAATTCATGTAAAACGCCATCAATTTTCACCTGGCTTACTGCTGCACCCGGTAAGGAAGAGAGCATAATTCTTCTCAGGGAATTTCCTAATGTAATGCCATAGCCCCTTTCCAAAGGCTCTACAACGAATTTTCCATATTTTCTGTCTTCTGAAATTTCTGCGACCTCAATGTTTGGTCTCTCAAAATCAAACATGCAATACCCTCCTTGCTATAAGCCGACACATTTATTATTTAGAATACAACTCGACGATAAGCATTTCGTTCACAGGAACATCGATCACTTCCCTGGAAGGAAGCTCTTTTACTGTTCCTTTTAATCCTTCTAAATCTGCATCCAGCCATTCAGGAACTAGTCTGCCGCCAGTTACCTCTACGATATCTTTATATCTCTGCATGCCTCTTGCTTTTTCCTTGATTTCGATTACATCGCCGACACTGATGCTATAAGACGGAATATTGACACATTTTCCGTTTACCAGTACATGCTTATGGCCGACTACCTGTCTCGCTTCTCTACGGGTTCTTGCAAATCCCAGCCTGAAAATAACATTGTCAAGTCTTCTTTCCAGCAGAACCATCAGGTTCTCACCAGTCATCCCTTTTGCCTTATCCGCTTTCTTATAGTAATTACGGAACGGTTTCTCCAACACACCATAGATAAATTTGGCTTTCTGCTTTTCACGGAGCTGAAGACCATATTCACTAACTTTTTTACCGGCTCTTGCGTTGCTTCTGTTAGATTTTTTGTCATAGCCAAGATATGCCGGCTCAAGACCAAGTGCTCTACATCTTTTCAAAACGGGAACTCTGTTTACTGCCATTTCTTCTTATCCTTTCTTTCTAACCACGAAATCATGTAGCACATTGGGGACACCTCGAAAATTGCCCTGCTTCGCTTCGCTCTTGCTGCTTGTTTTCGAGATAAAGCACCTCGAAAATCGCCCTGCTTCGCTCACGCTCTTGCTGCTTGTTTTCGAGATAAAGCACCTCGAAAATCGCCCTGCTTCGCTCACGCTCGCAGTGCCCGCACTACGTGCTCCTGATTTTCTCGTTGTTTCGTCGGGCGAAAACAAATGTCTGCTTCGCAGCCGCTTGTTTTCGTTCCTCCTCACATGTTGTTTACAGTTGGTTTCATGTTATATAGATTTCATATGATATAACATAAAACGCACCTTCCTCCAACGGTTAACAGTTACTATACTCTACGACGCTTCGGGGGACGGCATCCGTTATGAGGTACCGGTGTCACGTCTTTGATACTTGTTACTTCGAGGCCACATGCCTGAAGGGCACGAATTGCCGCCTCACGTCCTGAACCAGGTCCCTTTACCATAACATCTACTGTCTTAAGCCCATGAATGAGAGCAGCTTTTGTAGCTGTCTCTGCTGCCATCTGTGCAGCATAGGGAGTAGATTTCTTTGAACCTCTAAATCCAAGACCACCGGCACTTGCCCAGCTCAGAGCATTTCCTTCTGTATCAGTCAATGTAACAATTGTGTTGTTAAAGGAAGACTGAATATGTGCCTGTCCGCGTTCAACGTTTTTCTTTACACGCTTTTTTGTCACTTTTTTTGCAACTTTTTTAGCCATTTTAAACTAACCTACTTTCACCTTTCTACGTTTGTGAGTGTCTTTTGGGTATTCCGCTTGCTACGCACTCGTTTTCATTAATATACGGAAGGAAGTTCGGTTCACTAGGCTCGAAAATACCTCGCCAAGTTCCTCCGAACAAAACTCGCACTAAATTCAAACTTCGTGCTATGCACTCGTTTTCATTAAGTGCTCTGTTTTACTTTTTCTTACCTGCAACAGTTTTTCTCGGACCTTTTCTTGTTCTTGCATTGGTCTTTGTCTTCTGACCACGTACAGGAAGTCCTCTCCTGTGGCGAATTCCTCTGTAACATCCGATTTCCTGTAATCTCTTGATGTTAAGTGCGATTTCTCTTCTGAGATCACCTTCCACCATATAACCATGGGCAATAATTTCACTCAGACGTTTTACTTCATCGTCAGTCAATTCCCTTACACGTGTATCTGGATTGACATTTGCTTCTGCCAGAATCTTGTTAGAGCTTACTCTGCCGATTCCGTAGATATAAGTCAAACCAATCTCAACACGTTTGTCTCTCGGTAAATCAACACCTGCAATACGAGCCATTCTTTGTTTCCTCCATTTTCCTGTGCCGGTCTTGATACCGGCAGCTCTGTAGTTACTGTTTGATTGGGCACAAATATTACTGTACCACCAGACTTGCTATGAAATCTCAGAAATGTCTTTTTGGAACATATTTCTGCTATTTCATGTAGCATGATGCATCCAAACTCTGCACCTTCGCCTCTGTCCGGCCTCTATTTTCCTAATAACCAGCACTATTTCTTCTATCTTTTCTGCTGACAGGGAAAATAGTATCAAATGTATCTCCCGTAGGCTCATCTACGTTCAATATCTAAATCAGAATACGAAATAAGAATAAAATTTTTCGTTCTTATATATATTCTGTAGCCGCACATAAAAATGTGACAAGAAGATTATTATCCTTGTCTCTGTTTGTGTTTCGGATTCTCACAGATAATTCTGATCGTTCCTTTTCTTTTAATGACTTTGCATTTCTCGCAAATAGGCTTTACTGATGATCTGACCTTCACTTGAAACCCTCCTTTCAAAAAAGACCGCTTTATATTATATCATGGCATATAGCAATTTGCAAGTAGGTTTTTCCAGCAAAATACTATGTTTTTGGGATGTTCCGCTTGCTAAACTCAACCTGCGCACTGCGTGCTTGCTTTCGCCAAGCGACGCAGAACTAAGTTCGCACTAAGCTCGAAAGAACCTCGCTATATGGGGATGTTCTGCTCACTAGGCTCGTAAAATACCTCGCCAAGTTCCGCAGAACTAAGTTCAGACTAAATTCAAACTTCGTGCTATGCACTCGTTTTCATTAAGTCTTCACTTATCCCTCCAGATGATTCTGCCTTTGGAAAGATCATAGGGAGACAGTTCCAATGTAACTTTATCTCCCGGCAAAATACGAATAAAATTCTGCCTGAGCTTACCACTGATATGGGCGAGTACCCTGTGTCCATTTTCCAGCTCCACCTGAAACATGGTATTCGGCAGCTTCTCTACTACTGTACCTTCGATTTCAATAACATCGGCTTTTGACATTTTCTCCCTCCTGAATCGGCCTGTGCACATATTCTTTAATTGCACGTTTTATTTCTTCATTGCTGATCTGTCTGTGATTTTCTATTTCCAAAAAGATTCTTTCATCTATCTTTTTTATGATTTGAATATGTTTCTTCTTTTTCTTTTTGAGCTTATCTACTGTACGTAACCGACCGTCTGACAAATAAACATATTCGTCCTCTTCTTCCATTATGATATAAAGTTTTCCTTTGTCATGTCCGGCTTTTGACGTGGCAAACATTCCCTTCATACGGCTACTCCTATTCGCACTTCCCGCTCATTGTCAGTATTTCAGGCTCTCCATCCGTAATCAAAATCGTATTTTCATAATGTGCCGACAAAGAACCGTCCTCTGTCACTACTGTCCAGTCATCATCCAGCCACTCCACATCGGCTCTTCCCATATTGATCATCGGCTCAATCGCCAGTGTCATACCGGCCCGCAGGAGAAGTCCTCTTTTCTTCTGTGCAAAATTGGGCACCTGAGGGTCTTCATGCAGCTTCGTTCCGATACCATGACCTACCAGATCTCTGACAATACCATACCCATGCGGAGTCACATAACTGTCAATAGCATTGGATATATCATATAAATGATTGCCAGGTTTTGCCATTTTAATGCCCTCAAAAAAACTCTGTCTTGTCACCTGTATCAGTTTTTTGGCCTCTTCCGAAATTTCTCCTACGCCAAAAGTCCTTGCCATATCGGAATGATATCCTTTATAGATCAGGCCTGCGTCCAGGCTGACGATGTCGCCCTCCTGTAAAATATGAGCATTGTGTGGAATCCCATGTACCACTTCATCATTGACAGAAACACAGATTGACGCCGGGTATCCATTATAATGCAAAAAGTTGGGCTCGCATCCGTGTTCTCTGATCAGCTTTTCTCCAAGTCTGTCTATTTCCTTTGTGGAAATACCTGGCCGTACAGCGGCCTCCAAACTGGCAAAAACATCTTCCAAGAGTCTGGCAGACTGACGCATCAATTCTATTTCCCTTGCAGTTTTAATTGATACAGCCATTTTACTCTCCCAGGATTCCTGTTATCGTCTTAAATACGTCTTTCATATCAGCAGTTCCATCTATCGTCCTTAAAATACCTTTTTCTGTATAAAATGCGATAAGGGGCTGTGTCTGATCATGATATACATCCAAACGGCTTTGAATAGTCTCCGGCTTATCATCGTCGCGCAGCACAAGCTCTTTTCCGCATCTGTCGCATATGCCTTCCTTTTGGGACGGAATATGTACAATATGATAAGTAGCACCGCATTCCACACAGGCACGTCTGCCCGACATTCTCTCTACAATATGGTTATCCGGTACATCTACATTAATAGCAAAATCAATTCCCTCTCCCAGCTTCTCCAGCTCTGCATCCAATACCTGCGCCTGTGGAATTGTCCGAGGAAAACCGTCCAATATGTAACCTTTTTTGCAATCTTCTTTTGCCACCCTGTCAAGCAGAATCTTCACAGTCAACTCGTCCGGTACGAGAAGGCCTCTGTCCATATAAGTCTTTGCTTCTTTTCCAAGCTCTGTGCCTTCTTTAATATTTGCCCTGAAAATATCTCCTGTGGAAACATGGGGAACACCATATTTGTCAGCGATCATCTTTGCCTGTGTTCCTTTTCCGGCTCCGGGAGCGCCCAACATAATAATCTTCATTTTACTCTTCCTCTCAATTTGCTGTACCAATCGTGTAGGGGAATGCATTTCTCCACACTACTTACTGCGGGGGATCGGGCTGCATTGCAGTGTTCTCCTCTCCGCGAGCTATGTATCCTGTTTTTATCGCACCGGGCATTCCAGTATGATAAAAGCAGGGACAGGGACAGGCATTTCTGCGCTGTCCCAAACTCTGTCACTTTGTTGTTAATCATTCAAAAATCCTTTGTAGTTTCGAACAAGCATCTGCGATTCAACCTGTTTGATTGTTTCCAGGATAACACTGACAATAATGATCAGACTTGTTCCACCAAAGGAAACGCTTGCATGGAACACACCATTGAAGAAATATGGAATAATCGCGACAATAGTAAGTCCACAGGCTCCAATAAAAATAATATAATTCAAAATCTTCGTCAAATAATCGCTGGTAGGTCTGCCTGGTCTGATGCCCGGTATAAACCCACCCTGTTTTTTCATATTATTGGCAATCTCCAACGGATTAAAAGTGATAGACGTATAGAAATAAGCAAAGAAAATAACTAACACCACATACACTACCAACCCGATGGAATACTTAAGCTGACTGGGATTGCACCAGTTCCCTGCATTCAGCCCTTTTAAAATCTCCCCCCAGATACCAGTTCCCTGATATCCTACAAAGGAACAGATAATAATCGGAAACTGCATCAGAGAAGAAGCAAAAATAATCGGAATAACACCAGCCGTATTGATTTTCAAAGGTATGTTACTGGACATCCCTCCTACCATCTTTCTACCCTGGATCTTCTTTGCATACTGAACCGGAATTTTACGTGTTCCGTCATTTAAGAGAATAACAAGCACTACCATCGCAATTACAATTGCAAGGATAATGACAGCAGAAACAACACCCACCGCAATCGATTTTCCCTTAATGAACTGTTCATACAGTCCATAAAAATCCTGAGGCAGTCTGGAAATAATGTTGATTACCAGTACGATGGAAATACCATTTCCGATACCATTCTCTGTAATCCGTTCTCCAATCCACATCAGCAGAGCACTTCCTGCAACAAGAGCACATACTACAGATACCACATTTAAGGCATTGTACTCTTCCAGAAGTCCCGATCTGCCAAATCCTACTGCCATGGCAATAGACTCGACCAAAGCAAGTGCCACTGTCACATAGCGAGTGATGGAAGCCAGTTTCTTTCTTCCATCTTCTCCGTCTTTTTGCATCTCTTCCAGCTTCGGAATAGCAATTGTCAGAAGCTGTATAATAATCGAGGATGTAATATACGGTGTTATATTCAACGCAAATACAGACATGTTCAGAAAAGAACCGCCCGTAAAGGCATCAAAAAAACTAAAAGCATCCCCTGTCTGCGTTGCAAACCAGTTTTCAATATAATGTCTGTCCACCCCCGGTACAGGAAGTTGTGAACCAATACGGATCACAACTAACATAACCAAGGTAAACAGTATCTTTTTCCTGATTTCTTTGACTCTAAACGCATTTTTCAGTGTTTCAAGCATTAAATCACCTCTGCTGTTCCACCAAGAGCTTCAATTTTTTCTTTCGCAGATGCACTGAATGCATTTGCTTTTACTTCAAGCTTCTTGGTAAGTTCTCCATTTCCGAGAATCTTTACGCCATCTCTGGGATTCTTTACAATGCCTGCTGCAATTAACGCTTCTACATCTACGGTCGCACCGTTATCGAATCTCTCCAGTGCCGCCAAATTAATAGCAACTATGTCTTTTGTATTTCTGTTTGTAAACCCTCTCTTGGGAATACGTCTGTATAAAGGCATCTGACCGCCTTCAAAACCCGGTCTTGGTGATCCAGAACGGGCCTTCTGTCCTTTATGGCCTTTGCCTGCTGTCTTTCCGTTGCCCGAACCATGCCCACGGCCACGTCTGAAATCGTTATGCTTTGAACCCTCTGCAGGTTTTAAATTGGATAAATCCATGCTGACACCTCCTTTACCCTATTAAGCTTCTTCTACTTTAACCATATAATTTACTTGTCTGATCATGCCTCTGGTGGCATCATTATCCGGCAGCTCAACCGTCTTATGGAGCTTTCGAAGCCCCATTGCCTCAACTGTTTTCCTGTGCTTGGGAACTGCACCGATAGGAGATTTTACCAAAGTCACTTTTAATGTTTTTTCCATTTCAGTCTCCTCCTTAACTTAAAATCTCTTCAACAGACTTTCCACGGTTCCTTGCCACTTCCTCAGGTGTTTTCAACTGACGCAATCCTTCAATTGTTGCAAGTACAACATTCTGTTTATTATTGGAACCAAGACATTTTGTACGGATATTTTTAATGCCTGCCAGCTCACAAACGTTACGTGCAGGACCTCCTGCAATAATACCAGTACCTGCTGCGGCTCTCTTCAAAAGAACGCTGGCTGCACCATATTTTCCAATAAAGTCATGTGTAATAGAATTATTCTCATCAAGTGCAACGGTAATTATATGTTTCATTGCATCTTCTTTTCCCTTACGAATCGCTTCAGGAATTTCTACAGCTTTGCCAAGTCCAGCGCCTACATGTCCGTTGCCATCACCAACGACTACAAGAGCCGTAAAACGCATGTTACGTCCACCCTTTACAGTCTTTGTTACGCGCTTGATAGCAACGACTTTATCATTTAACTCTAACTGGCTTACGTCTATGATTGTATTCTTCATGCTCTCCTTCTTCCTTTCCTAGAATTTCAGGCCAGCTTCTCTCGCCGCCTCAGCTAATGCTGCAACTTTTCCATGATATATAAAGCCGCCTCTGTCAAAAACAACTTCTTCAATTCCTTTTTCGATTGCTCTTTTAGCAATTACTGTTCCAAGATATGCTGCCGCATCAACGTTATTGGTCTTTTCCAGTTCTGCTTTCACATCTTTTTCAACCGTAGAAGCAGCCACTAAAGTATTTCCAACTGTATCGTCAATAATTTGAGCATACATATGATTATTGCTTCTGAATACAGACAGACGCGGTTTCTGCGCAGTGCCGCTGAAACGGTTGCGTATTCTTTTATGCTTTTTTATCCGAACTTCTGATCTCGATTTCTTGCTAACCATTTTCACACTCTCCTTATCTCTTATTTCTTACCAGTCTTACCAACTTTACGTCTGATTACTTCATCAGCATACTTAATGCCTTTGCCCTTATAAGGCTCCGGTCTTCTCTTGTCTCTGATTTCAGCTGCGAATTGGCCAACTTTTTCTTTATCAATACCTTTAACGATAATAACATTCTGTCCTTCCAGAACAGTTTCCACACCTTCCGGGTCTTCCATTTCTACCGGATGGGAATATCCTAAAGATAAGGTAAGCTTTTTGCCTGCTTTTGCTGCTCTGTAACCTACACCGTTTACTTCCAGCTTCTTCTGGTATCCTTCTGTTACACCTACTACCATATTGTGAATCAGCGTTCTTGTCAGGCCGTGTAAAGATTTCATTTTTTTCAAATCATTAGGTCTGGAAACAACAATAGACTCACCTTCCATCTTGATTTCCATCTCAGATGGCAATACTCTTTCCAGAGTTCCTTTAGGACCTTTTACAGTCACTTTATTATTTTCTGCAATTTCTACAGTTACACCTGCGGGAATTGCGATTGGCATTCTTCCTATACGTGACATGCCCGTACCTCCTGTAAATTTCTATGTTAATTCAGATGCTTTTTTATGATTTCTATTTCCGCCAGGCTCAGAGGAAGTTCGATTCACTAGGCTCGTGAAATACCTCGCCAAGTTCCTCCGAACAGCTTTCATTCTAGACTATCCACTTCCGCTCAAGAATCAAAATGCTTCGCATTTTCCGCAGCTTACGCCGCTCTCGATTCTTTCGCTATCTGGCCGCAAGAAAACAAATACTCACTTCGTTCGTGCCTGTTTTCTTTGCTCTCACCAGATAAAAGCCAGCACTTCTCCGCCTATATTGAGTTCTCTTGCTTTCTTATCAGTGATAACACCCTGGTTTGTGGAAACGATTGCTACGCCAAGTCCCCCCAGTACCTTTGGCATGTCTTCCTTGCCGGCATATACACGAAGTCCCGGCTTGGAAATTCTTTTCAGGCCTGTAATGATCTTTTCATTTTTATCAGCGCCATACTTTAATGTGATGCGGATTGTCTTGAAATTTCCGTCTTCTACAACGTCATATTTTCTTATATAGCCCTCATCTAAAAGAATCTGCGCAATTGCCAATTTCATTTTAGAAGAAGGAATATCTACAGTATCATGTTTTGCAGTATTAGCATTACGGATTCTTGTAAGCATATCTGCAATAGGATCACTCATTGTCATTTAGATTTACCTCCTTAATGTTATCTGTGTTCGCTGAGGATGTTCTCTTCGCTAGGCTCGTGGGTATGTTCTTTTCGCTTTGCTCAAAGAACTGCCTTCACACCAGATTCGAAAATACCTCATCAGGTCTTCAGTGCATCGCCAATCTCAGAGAACGACCTCGCACTAGACTCGAAAATACCTCGTCAAGTGAATTGAGATGTTCTCTTCGCTAGGCTCGTGGAATACCTCGCCAATCTCAGAGAACGACCTCGCACTAGACTCGAAAATACCTCGTCAAGTGCTTTCGGTCACCAACTTGCTTTTTTCACACCGGGAATCTGCCCTTTATATGCCAATTCACGGAAGCAAATTCTGCAAATTCCGTATTTCCGTAAGTATGCATGAGGACGACCACAGATTTTACAACGGCTGTATGCCCTTGTAGAGAATTTCGGTTTGCGCTGCTGTTTGATCTTCATTGCTGTCTTAGCCATGAATTTACCTCCTTTTATTTTGCAAACGGCATATTAAATAATGTTAACAGTTCACGGGCTTCTTCATCAGTCTTTGCTGTTGTAACAAAGATAACATCCATGCCTCTAACTTTATCAATCTTATCATATTCGATCTCAGGAAAGATCAGCTGTTCTTTAATACCCAGTGCATAATTCCCTCTTCCGTCAAAAGCGTTGGGATTGACACCTCTGAAGTCACGCACACGGGGCAGTGCAAGATTGATGAGACGATCAGCAAATTCATACATCTTCTCGCCACGCAGAGTCACCTTGCAGCCAATTGGCATACCTTCCCTGATTTTAAAGTTCGCAATTGAATTCTTTGCTTTTGTAACGATAGGCTTCTGTCCGGTGATTCTCTCCAGATCTGCCATTGCAGACTCCAGCACCTTCGCATTCTCTTTCGCCTCGCCTACGCCGATATTGACAACTATCTTATCCAGCTTCGGCACTTCCATCACGTTTTTATATCCAAACTTTTTCATCATAGCATTTATGATTTCGTCATTGTACAAAGTTTTAAGTCTACTCACCTGCTTAGACCTCCTTCCTGAAAAATTAATCTATCACATCGCCTGTGGATTTCGCAAAACGTACTTTTTTGTCCTTTTCCATCTTAAATCCGATTCTCGTCGGTTTTCCTTTATGGACATACATGACATTGGAAATATGGATCGGAGCTTCTTTCTGTACAATGCCACCGTTCTGATTTGCTGCGGAAGGTTTCATATGCTTTGTAATAATATTGACACCTTCTACCAATACTCGATTGTTCTTTCTGTCAACAGAAATTACTTTTCCTTCTTTTCCGTTATCTTTACCGGCAATCACTTTGACGGTGTCGCCCTTTTTGATTTTCATTGTAGCCATTCCGACACCTCCTTATAATACTTCCGGAGCCAGGGAAACAATTTTCATAAACTGTTTTTCACGAAGCTCTCTTGCTACTGGTCCAAAAATACGGGTTCCTCTTGGAGTCTTATCCTCTTTGATGATAACAGCAGCATTTTCATCGAATCTGATATAAGACCCATCCCTGCGGCGAGCGCCTTTTACAGTGCGTACAACGACAGCTTTTACCACATCGCCTTTTTTAACAACACCGCCGGGTGTTGCATCTTTAACAGTAGCAACAATTATATCGCCTATACTTGCATATCTTCTTGTAGATCCGCCCATAACTCTGATGCAGAGAAGCTCTTTCGCACCAGTATTATCAGCGACCTTCAGTCTGCTTTCCTGTTGTATCATGCCAATTCTCCTTCTATTTCTTTTCTATCGCCTGAAAACTATTTCACTTTCTCTACGATTTCCACAAGTCTCCAACGTTTGTCTTTGGACAGAGGTCTTGTTTCCATTACCTTTACCGTATCACCGATACTGCATTCATTGTTTTCATCGTGTGCTTTCAGTTTATAAGTCTTCTTTACAATTTTCTTGTAAAGTGCATGTTTAACATGGTCTTCAACTGCTACAACAATTGTTTTATCCATCTTATTACTGATAACTTTACCAGTACGGGTCTTTCTTAAATTTCTTTCCACTGTGATTCTCCTTTCTGCACTTAAACTGAATTAAGTCCTACGCCTGTGCTTTGTTCTTTTCAGTAATAACTGTCTGGATTCTGGCAATATTCTTTCTTACATCTTTGATTCTTGCTGTATTATCCAACTGATTTGTCGCGTTCTGGAATCTCAAATTGAAAAGTTCTTTTTTAGCAGCTACCAATTCCTGTGCTAATTCTGCAGCTGATTTCGTCTTTAAATCTTCTACATACTTATTAGTTTTCATTTGATGCACCGCCTTCCAAGTCTGCTTTAGAAACAATTTTACATTTGCATGGAAGCTTATGTGTTGCAAGACGCAATGCTTCTTTCGCCAGCTCTTCCGATACACCGGAGATTTCAAACATAACGCGTCCTGGCTTCACGACTGCCACCCAGTATTCAAGAGTACCTTTACCGGAACCCATACGAGTTTCTGCAGGTTTTGTTGTTACTGGTTTATCTGGAAAGATCTTAATCCAAACCTGGCCGCCACGTTTGATATAACGTGTCATAGCGATACGGGCAGCTTCTATCTGATTGGATTTGATCCAGCATGGTTCTGTTGCTACAATACCATATTCACCGTAAGTAATCGTATTCCCTCTTGTAGCTTTTCCTGCCATAGAACCACGGAACTGTTTACGACGTTTTACTCTTTTTGGCATTAACATTATTTATCGCTCCCTTCCTTGTTTCCTTTAGTCGGAAGTATCTCGCCCTTGTAAATCCATACCTTTACACCGACCTTACCATATGTGGTGTCTGCCTCTGCGAATCCATACTCAATATCTGCACGGAGTGTCTGAAGCGGAATCGTACCATCACTGTAGAACTCCGTACGGGCCATATCAGCACCGCCCAGACGACCGGAAACGGAAGTCTTGATACCAAGTGCACCCGCTTTCATCGTTCTGCCCATACAGGACTTCATAGCACGTCTGAAGGACACACGGTTCTCAAGCTGCTGTGCAATATTCTCTGCAACGAGCTGTGCGTCTTTGTCCGGCCTTTTGATTTCCTTAATGTCTACCAGAACTTTTTTATCTGTCAGCTTTGTGAGCTCTTTTTTCGTCTGTTCAATCTCTGCGCCGCCTTTACCGATGACAACGCCCGGTTTTGCCGTATAAATGATTACCTTCACCCGGTCAGATGCTCTTTCAATTTCTATTTTAGAAATACCGGCACTGTATAATTTCTTCTTCAGATATTTTCTGATATTAAAATCTTCTACCAACAAATCAGCAAATTCTGCATCAGAAGCATACCATTTAGAATCCCAGTCTTTAATAATGCCGACTCTGAGGCCGTGAGGATTAACTTTCTGTCCCATGATTTTTCCTCCTATCTTTCATCAAGCACAACTGTAATGTGGCTCATTCTCTTTTCGATTCTGTAAGCTCTGCCCTGTGCTCTCGGTCTTATTCGCTTCATCGTAGGTCCTTTATTTGCATAACACTCTGCAACATAAAGGTTATCCTTGTTCATACCGTTGTTGTTTTCAGCATTTGCAACGGCTGACTCCAACAGCTTTTTAATCAGGCTTGACGCATATCTGGGATTGTATTCCAGAATACCAAGCGCAGTCTGCACATCTTTGCCTCTGATGGCATCTAAAACAAAACATGCTTTCTGTACGGATACTCTCGCATAAGATAACTTAGCTGACGGTCTGGTATCCTTCTTTGCATTTCTCTCTCTCTTAATCTGACTTCTATGTCCTTTTGCCATGGATGGAAACCTCCTTTCAAAATTATCTTACTCTGGATTTCTTTTCGTCTTTTCCATGTCCTCTATAAGTTCTTGTAGCAACGAACTCACCAAGTTTATGTCCAACCATATCTTCTGTCACATATACAGGCACATGTCTTCTGCCATCATGCACTGCAAAAGTGTGTCCTACAAAAGATGGAAAAATTGTAGAACGGCGGGACCAGGTCTTAATTACCTGTTTCTGCCCTGATGCATTCAGAGCGTCTACCTTTTTCAGCACGCTCTTATCTGCAAATGGTCCTTTTTTTAATGATCTAGCCATTTTATTTCCTCCTAATCAATATCGATTACTTAATCGCTCTGCCATCACGTCTTCTAATGATCAACTTGTTAGACTGTTTCTTTTTCTTTCTTGTCTTTAAGCCAAGAGCAGGCTTGCCCCAGGGAGTACATGGGCCGGGACGTCCGATTCCGGTCTTGCCTTCACCACCGCCGTGAGGATGGTCATTGGGATTCATAACGGAACCACGCACCGTAGGTCTGATACCCATATGGCGTTTACGTCCAGCTTTACCAATATTAATCAGGTTGTGATCTGCATTTCCGACAACTCCCACTGTAGCCCGGCACACGATGGGAACCATTCTCATCTCACCGGAGGGAAGTCTGAGCGTGGCATACTTGCCTTCTTTTGCCATCAACTGCGCGCTGTTCCCTGCACTGCGCACCATCTGGCCGCCTTTGCCGGGATGCATTTCGATATTGTGTATCTGTGTACCTACAGGAATTTCAGACATAGGCATACAATTGCCGATCCTTACTTCCGCTCCCGGTCCATTCATGACCTTCATGCCGTCTTTCAGGCCTTCCGGTGCGATAATATAGGCTTTCTCTCCATCAGCATAACAGATGAGAGCGATGTTAGCCGATCTGTTCGGATCATATTCAATACCGATTACCGTTGCCGGGATACCGTCTTTATTTCTCTTAAAATCTATAATTCTATATTTTCTTCTGCTGCCGCCTCCACGATGTCTGACCGTAATCTTACCTTGATTATTACGTCCTGCATTCTTTTTCAGGGAAACAAGAAGACTCTTTTCAGGAGTATTCTTCGTTATTTCCGCGAAATCAGAACCGGTCATATTTCTTCTGGAAGGTGTATATGGGTTATATGTCTTGATTCCCATTTTTATTTCTCCTTTCGATTCTCGATTTATTATCGCACTTTTCTGTGCTTAGGTGGTTAAGATCTATTAGGAAGTTCTCTTCGCCATGCTCAGAGAACGGCTTTCACACCAGATTCGACAATACCTCATCAGGTGTTCAATACCTCGTTAAGTGTCGGGTATGTTCCGCTCGCTAGACTCGAAAATACCTCGCCAAGCTCCCGGAACGGCCTCGCACTAAACTCGTGAAATACCTCGTTAAGTGCTTCCGGCCTATAGCCCGGTAAAGATCTCGATCTCTTTGCTGTCTTCTGTGAGCCAAACGATTGCCTTTTTGGTCTTGGCCGTTCTTCCCACGGTAGTCCCCCGTCTTTTTTTCTTACCGGGCACATTGATCGTATTTACTTTCTTTACTTTTGTTCCTTCGAACATCTTTTCCACAGCTTCTTTAATCTGTGCTTTGTTTGCCTCTGTATGAACAAAAAATGTATATTTCTTGTCACTCATTCCGGCCATACTTTTCTCTGTAATAACCGGCTTAAGGATTACGTCATAATACTGTAAAACTGCCATTATGCATACACCTCCTCGATTTTCTTTACGGCATCCTTCGTCAGAACGAGTGTGTCTGATTTCAGAATGTCATAAACATTGATCGTATTTGTAAGTGCGGTGTTGATGCCGCTCAAATTCCTTGCGGATCTTTCCACTTTGTCGTCATTCTCAGCCAGAACTACGAGACCTTTCTTCACATTCAGATTTTCCATCACTTTTTTGAACTGCTTTGTCTTGTACTCGTCCATTTTCAGTTCATCGAGTACGATCAGCTTGTTCTCCAAAACTCTGCTTGTCAGCACTGACTTCAGTGCCAGTCTCTTTTCTTTTTTATTCATCTTGAAAGAATAATCCCTCGGTACCGGAGCGAATACAACGCCTCCTCCTGTCCACTGAGGTGCTCTCGTGGAACCCTGTCTTGCATGCCCTGTCCCTTTTTGTCTCCAGGGTTTTCTTCCACCGCCGGAAACTTCAGAACGCGTCTTTGCTTTCTGCGTTCCCTGACGTCTATTCGCAAGATACTGAACGACTGCCATGTGTACCAGATGCTCGTTGACCTCCACACCAAATACAGCATCGCTTAAGTCGATCTTTTCAACTTCTTTGCCTTCCATATTATAAACAGATACGTTTGCCATCTGCGTGGTCCTCCTTTCATCCGGGATTAAATATCTACTCTTGTAGTCTCTTTGATTGTTACCAATGCTTTCTTAGGCCCCGGTACTGCACCCTTTACCAAAAGCAGATTCTTCTCAGCATCTACCTTTACGACGCTCAGATTCTGAACAGTCACTTTTACATGTCCCATATGGCCGGGCATCCCTTTTCCTTTGAACACCTTGCTTGGGGAAGAACAAGCGCCATTGGAACCCTGATGGCGATGGAATTTAGAACCATGTGTCATAGGTCCTCTGTGCTGTCCATGTCTTTTGATCGCCCCCTGGAATCCTTTTCCTTTGGAAATGGCTGTCGCATCGACTTTATCGCCCACTTCAAAGATATCGGCCTTGATCTCATTGCCAAGTGCATATTCTTCTGCATTTTCCAGTTTCAACTCTCTCACATATCTCTTGGAAGAGACGCCAGCTTTTTTGAAGTGTCCCTGCTGAGGCTTGTTTACACCATGTCTGTGGACAACTTCTTTCTTTCCGCCCTTATCTCTGTTGATGATCTTATCTTTCTTGTCAACGAATCCCACCTGCACCGCACTGTATCCGTCATTGTCCTGTGTCTTTACCTGCGTTACTACACAGGGACCTGCCTGAAGCACCGTGACCGGAATCAGGGAACCATCTTCGTTAAAGATCTGTGTCATGCCGATTTTTGTTGCTAAAATCGCTTTCTTCATTTCCTTTTCTACCTCCTGATCTGTTCTACAGCGGAACGGATAAACCGTTCATACTAGTAGAGGTTATTTACTTTTCATTTTGATATCAATATAAACACCTGCAGGCATCTCCAGCCTCTGCAATGCATCCACAGTTTTCGGTGTGGGAGCAATGATGTCGATCAGTCTCTTATGAGTTCTCTGCTCGAACTGCTCTCTGGAATCTTTGTATTTGTGAACTGCCCGAAGGATTGTCACCACTTCCTTTTTGGTAGGAAGAGGAACCGGCCCACTTACCTGAGATCCATTCTTCTTAACTGTTTCAATGATTTTTTTGGCAGAAGCATCCACCAGCTGATGCTCATAAGCTTTTAATGTAATTCTCATTACTTGACTTGCCATAAAAAAAGTCGCCTCCTTTTCGCACTTTTTCACTTGATAAGTACGACAAGCGGTGACTGTACACTCTCCCGTGTGTGTCCTATGGATTTTCACACGTCGTTTCTACCTTCTTGTAGACATCTGTTACCTGTACAGTGACTTGTCGTCAGTTTCCTAACTTGACATTCGCTCCACGGAAAACCTGCCTGATGGCAGCAACCTCACGCTTCATCGCTATCAATGCCACAGCATTAATTAGTATAATCGTTATATCACCAGATTGCAAGGGGTTTTTTAAAAAAACTTCATTTTATTTCCTATACAGCGAAAGGAGCGCCTCTTGGAGCTCCTCCCGCCTTCTGATTCCCGTCTTTTCAAATATATTGGATACATGCTTCTTTACTGTCATCTCCGAAATCACAAGCTCTTCTGCAATCTCACGGTTGGAACATCTCCTGCAGATCATCAGCGCAATCTGCGCTTCCCGCTGCGTCAATCCGACCGCAATACAATCCTCAAAGGAAATTTCGTGAGCTCCCTTATTATTATAGAGAAAACCCTCTTTTTCTTCTTCCCTCTGCACTTCGATTCTCTGTGTCTCTTCTCTGGTAAAAATCACTCTGATACACAGTCCATACAGGACGGGGCGAAAGCACAGCGCCATATCCTGCAAAACTTCTGTATATCCTTTTTTATCCGATAACCTGATAAAGAGCAGCAAAAAAGTCTGTATCAGGCCGGCCTCTATCGCCTTCTTTTCATAGAGCAGAAAAAACTCTTCTTTTTTCATTGTTCTGTGAAAAAAAGGCAGCGCCAGCAAAAGAGAACCTGCCAACAGAGCCATTATATCCCTGATATCAACGAGCTTCCTGATATCAAAATTCATGACAATGGCAATCAGAATAATATACAAAAATAAGCACAGTAATGCCTGCCACCTTTTTTTCATAAGCGGTCACCTTCTAATCCTGCAACATATTTTGCAGTTTTATCTGCAGCCGGGATTCCATCGGCAACAGAAGTAGCACAAAAGCAAAGGCATACAATAGCCCCAGCATACCGATGGCGATATAAGGTCCCAGCATTTCAGGGGAATCCATCCTCCCCAGAATCAGGATAAACTGGAAAAACAGATCAAATCCTCCTGCTGCCAGTGTCACCCTCCTTGCAAGCCTTACCGCTTCTACAGAACGCCTGAGCTTTGCCAGGGATTCCTCCTGATCCGTCCTGCCAACAAACCGGAACGCATTATTAAAATCCTTTAAAAGCCCTGCACTGAGCAGCATAGTAATATTGAACAGAATAAGGGGCAGCAGACTTGGCAAATCAATGAACCAATAGATCATATTGCTCCCCTTCCCCGGCCCTACGATAAAGAAAAAAATGCTGGTAATGATCAGTGCCAAAACAGAAATAAAATACATATCCCTACCTCCTTGTTTTTACTAGCTGATTTCCCCTCAACAGACAATAGCATATGCTCTTGCATACCGAGGATATTATTTGGATACGTACACTTTATCATTTGAACCGGAAGAACACCATACCTATGCAGTTGTATTTTGGTGGTATTACAGGTAGTATTTCCTAATTCAATTTTTGTTTCTTCTCTTCATAATCATCAAAAAAATCAAAATCAGTACACAAATCCCGACTATCGTCATCCCCAGAACACTTATATGGGAAATTTTCCCTGCCAGAAACACGGAAGTAGGGCCATCCGCCCCGCCCACTACCGCTACGACAGCCGCGTCTTTGCTGAAAAACGCCACGGCCGCGCCGATGATATTTTTGAAATACCTGATTATTTGCGTCATTTATTGTTCTCCTTTCCAGTCTCTTCCCGCTGTCTGTTTCCTGCCTACTTCACGCTGACCTCTCCTGCCAGCACCTTTTTATAGTCCTCATAATTCTTTTCCAAAAGGGAAGGGGTATCCAGCCCATAGGGGCATTTCCCTTTACATTGATTGCAATGGAGGCAGTTTTCGATCTTTTTCATCTTCCCCTGTACTTCTTCCGTCAGCCAGCCCTCCGAAGGGGAACGGCGCAGCAAAAGGGACATCCTCGCACAGTTGTTGATCTCGATTCCCACCGGACACGGCATACAGTATCCGCACCCCCGACAGAACTCACCGCTCATCTCCGCCCTGTCCTTTTCGATAACAGATGCTATTTCCTCTGTCATGGTCGGCGGATTGTCGATATAGGAAATAAATTCATCCAGTTCCCTTTCCCTCTGTACGCCCCAGATCGGCAGTACATTATCATACTGGTCCAGAAACGCATAGGCCGCCGCCGAATCTGTAATCAGGCCGCCGGACAGGGCTTTCATGGCGATAAATCCCATTTGCTTTTCTTTGCACTGTCTCACAAGGGACAGTTCCTGCTCTCCGCTGAGATAGCAGAAAGGAAACTGCAGCGTCTCATACAGCCCCGAATCGATTGCTTCCTGAGCCACCGACAGGCGGTGATTGGTAATCCCGATATGTCTGACCATCCCTTTTTCCCTAGCCTCCAGCATCGCCTCATACAGCCCGCTGCCATCTCCCGGTTTCGGACAGAATCCCGGATTGTGGAACTGATAGAGATCCACATAGTCCGTCCGCAGATTGCCAAGGGATGTCTTCAGATCAGCCCAGAACCCTTCCCCGGTCTGCGCCCCTGTCTTTGTGGCGATATATACTTTGTCCCGCATACCGTCAAAAGCCGCGCCCAGCTTTTCTTCGCTGTCCGTATAAAATCTGGCTGTATCAAAAAAAGTAATACCGGCTTCGTAGGCTTTCCGCGCCAGCTTTACCGCCTCCGCCACAGAAACTCTCTGCATGGGGAGCGCCCCAAACCCGTTTTTGTTCACTGTCATTCCTGTCTTGCCAAGTGTCACTGTTTTCATACGATCGTCCTCCTTTCAGACAAACAGTTTGAATCAAACGTTACCGCTATTTTATTTCTGATTTTTCGTCCCTTCCTTTAAAATAGGGCTGATCTTTTTATAAAGGAACATCGTAATGACAGAAACAAGTCCGCCCTTTAACAAATTCAGCGGAGCAACCGCAAAAATGACAAAAGTCGTAATATTGCCAATGGACCCGTTGATCTGTGTCCCCATAGCTACAATCTGTTCCAAAGGCATGCCAAACAGCTGGGCAAACTTGGGCAGCAGATAAATACCATTGAAAGCAGTCCCAAATACTGTCATGGAAAGCGTCCCCGCTGTCACTGCAATGACTGCATTTTTTCTCGTTTTATGTAACAGATAGACAGCTGATGCCGGCAAAAGGAAACTGCACCCGATGACAAAATTAGCCAGTTCTCCCACAAATGCAGTTGTCGTCGGCTTGAAAATAATTTTCAACAGGATTTTGCAGAATTCAATCAGGACGCCCGCCACCGGCCCGAAAGCAAATGTCCCGATCAGCACCGGCAGTTCGCTCAAATCCAGTCCGTAAAAAGGAGGCGCAAAGGGAACGGGCACTTCGATCACCATCAGGACCGCTGCAATCGCCGAAAACATACCACAGACAGCTACCTTTCTCGTACTCAGAATACGCTCCCGGCTCCCGTCACGTCTCTTTGCCATTTTCTCCATTACATACGCTACAGCCACCATCACGATTACGATACCTGCAAATTCCGCCACAAATACCGCATTCTCCGTCACTGTCTCCAGCAGCGTCTTCTCCGCCATCACCGCTTCTCCTTTACCTGCTCTGAAAAATCCTGCCCCTGCTTTATTTTCATCGTCAGGGATATCCTCTTTTTTGCTACATCCACACCAAGGACCTGTACTTCCACCACATCTCCCACACTGACTGCCTCCAGGGGATGCCTGATAAACTTATCCGTAATCTGGGAAATATGAACCAGACCGTCCTGATGGACGCCGATATCCACGAATACCCCGAAATCAATCACATTGCGGACCGTCCCTTTCAGCACCATCCCCGGCTTCAGGTCTTTCATCTCCAGCACATCACTTCTGAGAATGGGGGCCGGCATATCATCCCGGGGGTCTCTTGCCGGTTTTTCCAGCTCTTTTAAAATATCTGTCAGCGTCAGCTCCCCGATACCAAGTTCGGCGGCCAGTTTTTTCTTATCCCCGACGCGCCTCTCCAGATTCCCCGTACTGCTGTTTCCTCTGGAAATTGCTTGTCTGTCTTCAGATACTTCTTTTGGTCCTGCCTCCAGCACCATACCACTCATTGCCGCCGCCAGAGCCTTTCCCATTGCTGTATTGGTATTACGTATGACGATCTTATTTTGCTTCGGTTTACCGACTGCTTCTTTCCGTCCTTTGCTGCCGTTTCCTCCTCCCGTTGTCCCTTTTTCTGATGCTGCCTTTTTCTGGGCTTCTTTTACATCCTCCATCGTCAGCCCCAGTTTTTGAAGCAGTTTTTCTGCAGCTTCATAGGATTCTGGATGGACACTCGTCCCATCCAGAGGATTGTCACCTCCCGCAATGCGCAAGAATCCGGCACACTGTTCATATGCCTTTGGTCCCAGTTTTGCCACTTTCAGCAGTTGCTTCCGATTGGTAAACCTGCCATTGTTTTCCCGATAGACAATAATATTTTTGGCTATGACTTTCGTAATGCCCGAAATATAAGATAAAAGAGGGGCGGAAGCTGTATTCAAATCCACGCCCACTCTGTTGACACAATCTTCCACAACACCATGCAGAGCTTCTCCCAGTTTTTTCTGATTCATATCGTGCTGATACTGACCCACACCGATGGATTTAGGATCGATCTTCACAAGTTCCGCCAGGGGGTCCTGCAATCTCCTGGCGATGGAAGCCGCACTTCGCTGCCCCACATCGAATTCAGGGAACTCCTCTGTGGCAAGCTTGCTGGCCGAATAGACCGAAGCCCCCGCCTCATTGACAATGACATACTGCACCGGTCTGTCCAGTTCCTTTAACAGAGAAACAATGACCTGCTCCGACTCCCGGGAGGCAGTTCCATTTCCAACAGATATTAAATCTACATTATATTTTTTAATAAGCCGCTTCAGTTCGGCTTTTGCCTCTTCCACTTTATTCTGGGGAGCCGTAGGATAAATCACTTTTGTATCCAGTACCTTTCCCGTACCGTCCACTACTGCCAGTTTACAGCCGGTACGGAAAGCCGGGTCCCAGCCAAGTACAGTCTTTCCGGCTACAGGCGGCTGCAGCAGCAACTGCTCCAGATTTTTGCCAAACACCGTAATCGCATTATCCTCTGCCTTTTCTGTCAACTCATTTCGAATGTCTCTCTCAATGGCAGAAGCAATGAGGCGGCTGTAACTGTCTTCTATCGTCTCCCGCAGCACAGGCTCTGTCACAGGATTTTCCTTTGTAATCACCTGTTTTTCCAGATACCTCACAATCCGTTCCACCGGTGCTTCTATCTTCACTGTCAGGAATTTCTCGTTTTCACCCCGGTTCAGCGCCAGAACTCTGTGTCCTGCCACTTTGCACACAGCTTCGCTGTAGTCATAATACATTTCATAAACGCTCTCGGCCTTTTCATCCTTGGCCGCACTTACAATCATTCCTTCCTCAAAGGTAACCTTCCTGATATAGGCCCGGTACTGTGCCTCATCCGAAATACGCTCGGCAATGATATCCTCAGCTCCCTGTAATGCTTCCGCAGGTGTCTTCACTTCTTTTTCTTCACTCACATAGTCGGCAGCCGCTTCCAGTATAGGCCCTTCTGTTTCCTGAGCTAAAATCAATTCTGCAAGAGGTTCCAGCCCCTTTTCCTTTGCCACACTGGCTCTTGTCCTTCTTTTCGGTCTGTAGGGCCGATACAGATCATCCACTGCCACCAGCGTCTCCGCCGCCAGTATTTTCTCTTTCAGTTCCTCTGTCATCTTCCCCTGTTCTTCAATACTTCCAATGACCTGCGTCTTTTTGTCTTCCAGATTACGCAGGTACATAAGGCGCTCATGGAGATCCCGCAGCGTTTCATCATTCAATGCTCCGGTGGCCTCTTTCCGGTATCGGGAAATAAAAGGTATCGTATTTCCCTCATCGATCAGCGCCACTGCCGCTTCTATCTGCCATTTCTCTACTTTCAGTTCTTCTTTCAGTTTTCCTATAATATCCATAAACGTAACTCCTTTACCTGTTTTTCCATTATACTGGAAAATCCCACACAATTGCAAGCCCTCCCTGCGCCGGATTTCTGTCGCCCTCCGCGCGTTTCTCCTGCTTCACAGGGCATTTTACTTGTATTCTCATCAGAAAAGTGTTACGATACGTTGTAAAGGAGTGGCAATATGGATTTTCATAATCAAATGCAAAATAACATACAAAACAATACGCCCATTTATGTCCGTCCCATTCCCCAAAAAGAAAACGGAATGTCTACAGCGGCCATGGCGACAGGTATAACCGGGGCTGTCTCTTTACTTTTTTTACCCTTTTTCCCATTCCTGCCCTTTATTCTGACAAGTACCAGCATCGTTCTGGCACTTCTTTCCAAGGGCAGAAACAAAAAGCTCTCAGCCCATGCAAAGGCCGGATTTATCACATCTATCTGCAGCCTTGCCGCCATATGTCTTCTCTTTGTATTTATCTTCTGTCTATTTATTAATTCAGACGATTATAAGCAGGAATTTATGGACGAATTTAACAGAAGTTATGAAGAAATCTATGGTGAACCATTTGAATTTGATTTATCCGATGAATCTTTTTCAGTAAATATGAGGTGATCAGTATGGCAATCAGTGGCATCAGAGATGAAGGAACTGTGCGTCCGATAACTAATTATGGAGAATCTGTGGTCAAATCTTCCGGCAGGAAATCTTCACCGGCAGAATGTCAGACCTGTAAAAATCGAAAATATCAGGACGGTTCCGATGAAATGGTCTCTTTCAAATCAGCTGCCCACATTTCTCCCAACGCAGCCGGCAGCCGTGTCAGATCCCATGAGCAGGAGCATGTAAGCAACGCCTTTAAAAAAGCCGCCATGAAAGGTGGCAAGGTAATGTCTGCTTCTGTTTCTGTCCGTACGGCGGTCTGTCCCGAATGTGGAAGGACCTATGTATCCGGTGGGGAAACCAATACCCAGATCAAATATTATAACGAAAAAAATCCTTATCAGAAAGGGAAAAAAATTGCCGATTCCACGATCTACTCCGGCATGAATATCGATATCGCCGTCTGATTTACATCAGGCAAAATTTATTGGCATTACAGATTGGAGAATAATTTACATGAATATATGTCTTTCTTCCGCCCAGTTGAAATCTCTTTCCAAAGAACAGCTCCTGGGAAAATACGGTCCTGCAATCGGCGCTCAGTTCACAGTGGGCATTATTACCAGCGCCGTTACCATGCTCTGTTCTCTTCTGACAGATGAAACAACGACGGCCGGATTTATACTTTCCTATGCGATTTTGATTATCCTGGATGTGCTCTCCGGCATTTTCCAGGCAGGACTGACCAGATTCTATCTGAATCTCGTATGCAACTGTTCCTATTATATATCCGATGTGTTTTCGGGCTTTCGTTTCCATGCGGACCGGGCCATTGCCGTGCGTTTTCTCATCCTTGTCATGCAGCTGATCGGTTTGATTCCCTGTATGGTCTTTACCTTTCTGCTGGAGAAACAGGAGTCCCCTGTGATGTTCCTGCTATGCAGTATCACCCTTGTGATCGGCGGTATTATCTATGTCATCGTTTCTCTGCTCTATTCCCAGGCATACTATATTATGCTGGATTTCCCAGGCTATTCCGTCAGACAGATCATGTCAGGAAGCCGTAATATAATGAAAGGGCATAAGGGGCGCCTTTTTTATATCTGCGTCACCCTCATACCCTACTATCTTCTTGGCTTTCTTTCCTGCGGCATCGCCCTGTTTTGGGTGATTCCCTACACGAAAGTCATCCTCACCAATTTCTATCTGGATCTTGTACATGCACAGTCAAGCTCTCTGATTTAGTCAGCAAACTCGTTCCGAAGATACAGCAATTAAGCAGGCCTGATTTGCATCGGCCTGCTTTTCTGTTATTTGCTACAGCTTTCTGATTCTGTCAATGGCTTCCACCGTATTTTCATAGCTGCCGAAAGCGGTCAGGCGGAAATAAGTCTCTCCGCTTGGGCCAAAGCCGGAGCCCGGTGTGCCCACCACATTTGCCTTTTCCAGTAAATAATCAAAGAATTCCCAGCTGCTCATGCCCTTCGGCGCCTTCAGCCAGATATAGGGGGCGTTCACACCGCCGGAAACCGTATAGCCGGCATCCTTTAATCCTTCCAGAATATATTTCGCATTGTTCATATAGTAAGCTACCTGCTTCTTCAGCTGTGCCTTTCCCTCTTCAGAATAGACAGCCTCGCCGGCACGCTGCACGATGTAGGGAGCGCCATTGTATTTCGTGCCATGGCGTCTTGCCCAGAGTGCATGGAGCTGCGTATCTCCCACTTTCAACTCTTTGGGAACGACTGTATAGCCAAGCCGTACCCCTGTAAATCCGGCATTTTTGGAGAAAGAATGGAGTTCGATTGCACATGTCCTGGCTCCCTTACACTCATAAATGCTGTGCGGTACATCCGCTTCCGATATATACGCCTCATAGGCCGCATCATAAATAATAACGGCGCCTACTTTGTTGGCATAGTCCACCCATTCCTGCAGCTGTGTCTTTGTCACAGTAGAGCCAGTAGGATTGTTCGGGAAACAAAGGTAGATCAGATCCGGTGTCTCCTTCGGAAGCTGGGGGGCAAATCCTGTCTCAGCCGTGCAGGGCATATAGATCACATCACTCCACGTCTCGGAAGCAGCATCATAAGTGCCTGTCCTGCCTGCCATAACATTGGTATCCACATAGACCGGATAGACCGGGTCACAGACAGCGATCCGATTGTCCACGCTGAAAATCTCCTGAATATTGCCCGAATCACATTTTGCCCCATCAGATACAAAGATCTCATCCGCAGAAATATCACACCCTCTTGCCTTATAATCGTTCTCCGCAATGGCGTTGCGCAAAAACTCATAGCCGAGATCCGGCGCATATCCTTTGAAAGTATCCGCCTGAGCCATCTCATCCACTGCACTGTGTAATGCGGAAATAATCGCAGGTGCCAGAGGCTGTGTCACATCACCGATTCCCAGACGGATAATCTTCTTATCAGGGTTTGCAGCCGCATAGGCATTCACTTTTTTGCCTATGGTGGAAAACAGATAACTGCCCGGCAGTTTTAAATAATTGTCGTTTACTTTTACCATCTTTTTCTCTCCTTTATCCTGTCAATACTTTCTCTTTTTCTCTCTCATAGCTTCCCGGAACATGCAATCTCCCCTTCGAATACTGTTTCTGCCGGCCCGGTCATATAAACCGTATTTTCCGCCTCATTCCACTGGACGAAAATATCTCCCCCCAGCACGTGAACGGTCACCTCTCTTTCCGTCAGCCCGTTCAGCACGCAGGCTACCGCCGTAGCACAGCAGCCGGTACCACAGGCGAGAGTCTCTCCTGTTCCCCGTTCCCATACCCGCATCTCCACATGTCCTCTGTCGATGACATGAACAAATTCTGTATTGATACGCTTCGGAAATTTTTCATGATTTTCAAACAACGGTCCTACAGTCTCGATCGGAAAATGCCTGACATCGTCAACGAATACTACAGCATGCGGATTGCCCATAGAGACACAGGTCATATGCCATATTTTTCCATCCACAATAATCTCTTCTCCGATCACCTTTTCCCCGGAAGAAACAACCGGAATTTCCCTGGCCGCCAATATCGGACTACCCATATTGACTCTGGCAGTAACTGCTCTTCTTCCCTCTTTCTTTTCTTCGGTTTCCAGGGTAATATGTTTCACCTGACCGGCACTGATGACTGAAAACTGCTCCCGATCGATCATCCCTTTGTCATAAACATATTTGGCAACACAGCGGATACCGTTACCACACATTTCGGCCCGGCTGCCGTCCGCATTATACATCTCCATCTCAAAATCCGCCTCATGGGAAGGATTGATAAAGATCACCCCATCCCCTCCGATTCCAAAATGTCTGTCACTTAAGAAACGGACTACTTCCGCTTTTTTCTCCTGTGGAATACACTCTCTGGCACCGTCAATATAGATATAGTCATTACCACATCCGTGCATTTTTGTAAACTTCATAATCCTTTCCGCCTTCCTATCGACGCATGTCCTTTTCTTTTCCGATCATCTATCGCATTTTCGGTTCTTCCTCTCCAGTATAACCGTTATTGCCCGGACAGAAAAGAGGTAAAATTGCTGATTCCTCTGCATATCCTGCTGTTATCTCATTAAAGACAATATCATCTGCGCCGTCTCCACCATATTCGTACTGCTGTCCATGCTGCATTTCTGAATATATCTGTGAGCCTCTTCCTCTGTCATATGATTTCGCTGCATCAAAAGTTCCTTGGCTTCTCCGATCAAAGCCACATCCTCCGATCTTCGCTGTTTCGGTATCTCTTTTTTATGTCGGCGTTTTCTCTCAGTGTTTTGCACCATCATATCCACAGTATCGATGAGCTCATGCACTTTCAGAGGCATTGCCAGAGACAGACAGTCGCATCCCGAATATTCTTCGATCACATTTTGGGATGCCAGAAGGAGCAGATCAAAGCCTGGCGGAAGATTATCTTTTAACTCGGAAAAAATCATATCTGCCATCCGATACCCGCATATGACAATGCCGTCATTTAATCCATCCGCATGGCTGATGGCCTGTGCACCCGTAACACAAACTGCCGTAACAGAGTGACCGCTGCGCACCAGAATATTTTTAATGCTTCTGGCATCTTCCACTTTGGAAAAAACAATCATAATACTGGTCACAGACTCTCCCCCCCTATGCCGTTTTGCAATCCATATGGGGTGCTGTTAATATCTGTTCAGATACTGTTCCAGTTCCCAGTTGCTGACCTGCGCCCTGTATGCATTCCATTCCCGCTTTTTCAGATCGATATATTTTTCAAATGCATACTCTCCCAGCACTTCTCTGATAAACGGATCTTTCTCCGTTTCGTACACGGCTTCAATCAATGTTCCGGGAATCTCTTCGATATGATGCTTTTCCCTGTCCTTCTTTGTCAGCTCAAACAGATTGCAATCCATACTTCCCGGCGGCACGATCTGCTTTCTGATACCGTCCAGCCCTGCGCAAAGGCACAGCGCCAGTGCCAAGTATGGATTTGCCGCCGAATCCGGGGAACGCAGCTCAATCCGTTTTCCCTCGTCCTTACTTCTGGCAATCCGAATCAGCGGGCTCCTGTTGGAAGCGTTCCATGCGATATAGACCGGCGCCTCATAGCCGGACACGAGTCTTTTATAGGAATTGACAATCGGATTGGTAACGGCAGTCATAGCCTTGATATGTTGCATAATCCCACCGATAAAAAACTGTGCTTCTTTGCTCAGTCCATGTGCTCCGTCTTTGTCTGCAAATATGTTGTTCCCGTTCTTCAACAATGTCATATTAATATGCATACCGGAGCCGTCCACTCCATATTTCGGCTTGGGCATAAAAGTGGCATGCAGTCCATGACGTTTGGCGATCGTCTTTACCACCATCTTAAAAGTCATAATATTATCCGCTGTCTTCAACGCCCTGTCGTACCTGAAATCTATTTCATGCTGTGCAGGCGCAGATTCATGGTGAGATGCCTCAATCTCAAATCCCATATCTTCCAGTGTCATTACCATATCCCGTCTGGCATTTTCTCCCAGATCCAGAGGGCTCATATCGAAGTATCCGGCCTGCTCATGAGTCAGTGTCGTGGGAAGTCCGTTTTCATCACTGTGAAACAGGAAAAACTCACATTCCGGTCCCACTTCGAACTCATAGCCCATTTCTTCCGCCTGCGCCACTGCCTTTTTCAGAATATATCGGGGATCTGCCTCAAAGGGTGTACCATCCTGATAGCAGATATCACAGATGAGCCTAGCCACCTTACCCTGCTGGGGCCGCCACGGAAAGATCTCAAACGTATCATAATCAGGATAGAGAAAAAGGTCTGCATCCCCCTCTTTCACAAGACTTTCGATCGGTGAGGTATCAAAAGAACATTTGTGATTCAATATCCGCTCCAGTTGACTGGCAGTCATGGCAATATTTTTAAAACTGCCCAATAAATCGGTGAACTGCAGACGAATAAACTCCACATCCTCTTCTCTAACAAGCCTTACGATATCTTCCCTTGTATTGTTTTTCATTCTTCTATTCCTTTCCGCAAACTGCGCAAATATTTCCGTGACTGTGACTTGACAAAGGACATTAGAAAAAGACATTCTTACCCTGTCGTAAGAACGCCTTTGTCCTATGCATTATCATAACAGCCGGGCTGCTGTTTGGCAAGCCTTAATTCTGTGCATAATCTCCTGTCTCATTTAATACATTAGTAAAAAGAAATGGAAACGGGGATATTGTTATGAGTTCCAGAACCAAAATTGTTGTCCTTCATCTGAAGGAATTGCTGTATACAGGAATTTTCCTTGTACTTGGCGTCCTCTTTATTGTACTGCTCGTCATTATGTTTCTGCCCGACAATAAGGAAAAGAAGGAAAACGCACAGGCCCAGGCAGCCTATGTACCGGGGATCTATACGACTTCCATACAACTTGGTGGCAGTACAGTAGACATCGAAGTAGTAGTAGACGAGAATCATATCAATTCTTTGCGTCTCAATACACTGGATGAAGCAGTAACTACTATGTTTCCGCTTATCGAGCCATCCTTTGATGAACTGGCAGCGCAGATTGAAACAAATCAGTCTCTGGAAGGAATTACATATTCTGATGATAACCGATATACTTCCATGCTGCTCCTGAACGCCATCTCCAAATCACTGGAAAAAGCAGCGTCTAATCTGGAAGATAACGCTACATCAGAGTGACTTCTATGTCAATGCTTCCAGCTCTCTTTGCCATACCTGCAGGCAGGCATCTGAAGGCATACGCCAGTCTCCCCGGGGCGAAAGAGCCACACTGCCCACTTTGGGACCATCCGGCAGGCATGACCGTTTGAACTGCTGGGTAAAAAACCGACGATAAAATATTTTCATCCATTTGAGGATAACTTCCTTTTCATACACTCCACTGAAAGCAGTTTTAGCAATATAATATAATTTGGCCGGAGAAAAGCCGAGCCGCAGCATGTAATACAGAAAAAAATCATGCAATTCATAGGGGCCTACCAGATCTTCTGTCTTCTGAGAAATCTTACCCTCCACAGGAGGCAGAAGCTCCGGGCTCACCGGCGTATCCAGTACATCCAAAAGTACCTGACGCAAGTTTTCCTCTCCGCACGTATCCGCATAATATTTTACAAGATGACGGACAAGCGTTTTGGGAACACCTCCATTGACTCCATACATGGACATATGATCCCCGTTGTATGTAGCCCATCCCAATGCCAGCTCAGACATATCTCCCGTACCGATCACAAGAGCATTTTCTCTGTTGGCAATATCCATCAGTACCTGGGTCCGCTCCCTGGCCTGACTGTTTTCATACGTTACATCATGCGTCTTTTCACTCTGTCCGATATCCCTGAAATGGATACGGACAGCCTCTTTGATATCAATCTCTTCCAGCGTCATACCAAGTGTCAGTGCCATCTTGCAGGCATTGTCATAGGTCCTGTCAGTAGTGCCAAAACAGGGCATCGTCACTGCAATAATATCTTTCCTGTCAAGAGAAAGCATATCAAAAGCACGGACCGTTACAAGCAATGCCAATGTAGAATCCAGTCCCCCGGAAATCCCAATAACCGCTTTTTTGCAGCCGGTATGCTCATACCGTTTTTTCAATCCATAGGACTGGATCGACAGTATTTCCTCACATCGTCTCTCTCTCTCTTTCTGGTCGGACGGCACGAAAGGCATACTGTTAAAAGTTCTCGTCAACGCGGTTTCTTCCTGACGTAGATGGAAGGAAACCACCCGATATCCCTTCCGCTGTATTGCAGGCCATGTATTCATCCTCCGTCTTTCAAAACGCAGTCTCTCCACATCCAGTTCTCCATAGATGATACCTTCCGTGAACCGTTTTTCCTGGACAAGAATGTTGCCGTTTTCCGCAATCATGCTATGGCCTCCGAATACAAGATCCTGTGTGGACTCTCCTTCTCCGGCGCTGCAGTATATATAGCCCGCCACCAGCCGTGCACTGGCAGATTTTACAAGCATTTCCCGGTAGGCATCTTTTCCGATCGTCTCATCGGAGGCAGACAAATTTACAAGCACACTGGCACCTGCCAGCGCATGACCCGTGGCCGGCGTATCGGCTGCCCACAGATCTTCACAGATCTCGCAGCCTACCGTGAGCCCATCCATCCCCTCAGCCTGAAGCAAAATATCCGTACCGAAAGGTACCTCCTCTCCATTCCACACAAAAGGCTCCGCCTCTTTGTTTCCCGGTGTAAAATGTCTTGCTTCATAAAATTCTCCATAGGCAGGAATGTTCCGCTTCGGAATAACGGCAAGCAGCCTGCCCTCTGCCATGGCCACAGCAGCATTATACAGTTTCCCGCCCCTCTCCAGAGGAAGCCCTACAAAGATAAGGGCAGCATATCCTTTCGTAAAGAGCAGGACCTCCTGTAGCTGTTCTCTGGCTGCATGCAACAGACTTTCCTGTAAAAACAGGTCCCCGCATGTATAGCCGGTCAGACAAAGCTCAGGAAAAACAAGGATGCGCGCTCCCATTTCATATGCTTCTTTGATACCGTCACAGATCTGCTCCCGATTATACACCGGATCTGCCACTCTGATCTTCGGAGTGACTGCAGCTGCCTTGATAAAACCATATTTCATTACCGTACCGCCTTTTTCAAAATTTCTTTCAATTCATCTACCGAAAAAGTATAATCTGTATTACAAAAATGACAGTTGACCGTGATTTCTTTTCCATCCGCTATGAGATCGCTGATCTCCCCTTTACCCATACTGATAATCGCCTTTTCTACCCGGTGCTTGTCACACCCGCAGCGAAATCTGGCCGGCATCTTATCCGTAATCTCCAGATCCAGATCCCCCAGCAGTCTTTCCAGTATTTTTTCCGGAGTATCTCCCCCATCCAACATAGAAGTCACCGACGCGATCTTCAGCAGCTTTTCCTCTAATTTATTGAGCACAGATTCTTCTGCAAAGGGCATAAGCTGAATGATAAATCCTCCTGCCTGCTTTACCGTATTGTCCTTATTCATCAGAACACCCAGCCCTACACTGGAAGGCACCTGTTCCGATGTCGCAAAATAATAGGTCAAATCTTCCGCAATTTCACCTGTCTGCAGTACAGTCTGCCCTGCATAAGGTTCTTTTAATCCCATATCTTTGATAACACTGAGCACACCGTTACCGATGGCACCCCCCACATCCAGCTTACCCATCTGGTTTGGGGGCAGCATAACAGCAGGATAATGGACATAACCCTTGACATTACCTCCCGCATCCGCCGTCACTGTGAGTCCCCCGATCGGCCCGTCTCCCCGAATCTGCAGTGTCAGGATGTCATTATCTCCTTTGAGCATGCTGCCCATCATGCACCCTGCCGTCAGCAGACGCCCGAGAGCTGCCGTAGCCACCGGACTCGTCCTATGGTACTTTCTCGCCGCTTCTGTCAATTCTCTCGTTGTGGCAGCAAAGGCGCGAATCTGCGCATTTGCCGCTGTGGCTCTGATCATATAATCATTCATAGTCGCCTCCTCCTGCAGGCTCCTTGCCCGCCTCCCGGGCCGTAACCCAGATTCTCTGGCTTAAAGGTGTGACTTTCTCCTTTGTATCCCCATCCATGGCATCCAGAAACACAAGCCCACCCTTTGAAAGCAGATCTCTGATCTCTCTCAGCGTATATCCTCTTTGATAATGTGTCTCCGTATACTTCCGGTATTTCCCACTTTTTTCTTCTTCAAAAACCGTTACATCGTATTCGTTAATGCGCTGCTTCTCATGGTAATAATTTTCCCAGATAAAGCTGCAATGTTCCCTGTTTTCCGCTATGACCGTATCTCCGATGACTTCTCTGTATTTATAGTCTGTATTGAAATCAAAGAAAAAGATGCCCCCAGGATCCAGATAGTTATTCACAAGTGCAAATACCAATGCAAGCTCCTCTGGCTCTGTTATATAATTGATACTGTCGCACAGACAGACAACAGCTTTTACTGTACCATATAATTCAAAGAAACGCATGTCCTGGCACAAATATAAGATATCATGCCCTGACCTGTCCCTTTTCTCTATGGCACGATTCAGCATCTCCTGGGAATTGTCCACACCGATCATATCGTATCCTTTGGAGGCCAGCAGCTCTGTCAGTGTCCCCGTCCCACAGCCTAGATCCAGCACAAGTCCCTCTGCAATACCGTACCTTTTCAGTGTCCTGTGTACTTGCTCACACCACTTTTCATAGGGCGTCTCTTCCATGAAAATATCATAGACACCTGCAAAATCCGTATATGCTTCCATCCTTATCCCCCGTCAGAATGCATCCTCCGCCTGCCAAAATGCGGCGGCGTACTAACTGGGTTCAGGTGTCAAAAGGCCCTGTTTTCATTGTTGGTCGGCAAGTTGCACAAATTTTCTGTTCCAGTTCTGGACTACAGACATTGTATTATCTAAGTGTCCCGACATCAAAAAGAATACCGGACGCAGACGGCCACGGGTAGGTGATAAGAAATCTTCCCGCCAGAGGCGGGCCCCTTCTTACCACAAGTGCCATCCGGGCAAGAGCGGGCCCTTTTCAGACATCCATGTCTGAAAACTGCTGATAATTTACGGAACACTAAGAAATACTAATGTCTTCCGTCAAATTACTGTCACAGAAATATTTATGCAATTTACCGAACCAACTCTTAAATATGACCTTTTGACCCCCGAACCCTAACTGATAATCGCTCCCAGCAGTCCGTAGGAGACCACCGACATAATGATCGTTGCCATAGCAATCCCCAAAAGCACTGCCAGTATCGCCTTTTTAAAATCCACTTCAAGAAGTGCCGCGATCAGGGAACCTGTCCATGCTCCGGTTCCGGGCAGGGGAATCCCCACAAAGAGAACAAGCCCCCAGAATTCATATTTTCTGATACTGTCGCTCTTTCCCATAGCTCTCTTTTCCAGTTTCTGAATAATAGGCCCTATAACCGGCACATTCCTCAGCCATTTAAAGATCTGGCGAATAAATAATAAGATAAAGGGCACCGGTATTACATTCCCGATGACACAGATGGGAGCCGCCACCGTAATCGGCACTTTCAGAAGAGAACCTGCGATCAGCCCCCCTCTCAGCTCCAGTATCGGAATCATAGAGATAATAAAGATAACCAGCTCTCTGGAAATATATGCTCCCAAAGTCTCTGTAAACCATACAACTAAACTTTCCATAAATACTCTCCTGTTTTGTAAATTTCCATTCGTACCCGGCTTCCTATTGACATGATATATAGTTTTTCAAAAAATCAATCAATGCATGCATCTCTTTTTCCGTTCCGATGCTGATGCGAAGATAATTATCGATGCGCGGCTTCCGAAAATATCTCACATAGATACCGGCATCCTTCAGCACAGCAAACAGCTCCTGTGCCGGAATGCTCTTATGGGTGGCAAATATAAAATTGCTTTTGGAATCCGGGAAGGTAAAGCCCAGTTTCTCCAGCTCCTTCTTTGTCCATTCCCTTGTGGCAACAATCTTTGCCAGTGTCTTTCGGAAATAGTCTTCCGCTTCAATACTGGCAACGCCCGCCCGCAGAGCAGGCAGATTCATCGTATAGGAATTAAAGGAAAATTTCACATCGCTCAAATAAGAAATCAGTTTTTCACTGCCAAGGGCAAACCCGATCCGCATACCCGCCATGGAGCGGGATTTGGAAAAAGTGCGGACAATCAACAGATTGTCGTATTTTTCAAGGAACGGCAGCACACTCACTCCCCCAAAATCGATATAGGCTTCGTCCACAATGACCACCGCCTGCCTGTTGGCCCTGATGATATGTTCCACTGTTTCCGGCGTCTCCAGGACACCGGTAGGCGCATTGGGATTGGGGAAAATGATGCCCCCCCAGTCTCCCTCATAGTCCGCCGGATCGATGGAAAAATCAGCCCGAAGGGGACGCACCTCATAGGGAATACGGAACAGCTCCGCCCATACATCATAAAAAGAATACGTAATATCGGGAAACAGGATCGGTTTTCCTCCGTTAAAAAAAGTCAGAAAACACAGAGCCAGCACATCATCCGAACCGACTCCCACAAATACCTGCTCTTTTTGCAAACCGAAATAACCGGCCAGACTTTCCCGCAAGACAGAAATCTCCGGGTCAGGGTACAGGCTGTATTCCTTTGGAGCGATCTTATTTATAGCCTCTGTCACGGACGGCGCCGGAGGATAGGGATTCTCGTTCGTATTCAATTTGATAATATCCGCGCTTCCAGGCTGCTCTCCCGGCGTATAGGGAACCGCGCGTCTGACATTCTCTTCCCAGCTCATTGCTTTCTCCTCACATAAAAATTTTTCAAATACCGTTTCATACTAACAAATTTTTCCCGGTATTGCAATCTGACTTTCTGTTACACTGATAACCTCTTCCTCCATGATTTTCAAAGCCTGCTGTTCTGACAAATACGCCCTATATCGTTTTTCATTGGCCAGCAAAGCCAGGGCGTTTATCTCCCTTTGGATATCTCTGTCTTTCAAAACAGGAATCGGAATCCGACGGACATGATTATCATCTATCTCATCCACAACCGAACCATAGATATAGCGTTTTATAAATACCCGACCATAATCCGACGCCAAAAATACATTCAGGTATCCCGCAATATCGTCACTGGCAGGAACAACACGAATAATATGGTCGGACGGAATCCACCGCTCCCAATGTTTTGGGACGAGGGCCACTTTGCCTACAGAACCGCTCCGTGTAATCAATGATGTGTTTTGATGAACTTCCAGTTTATCCATCAGTTCTCTGTATTTTGTATTTGACAGATATTTCTTACCTGACGGATCCAGTTCATGAATCTGTTTTCCTCCAATCAAAACTCTGCCATATCCCTCTTCCACATAAACTCTGGCAAATCTGGGAGGCAGTACCACTTCCCTGCTGATTCGCCTGTCACCTACTGTTGTGATCTCTACTGCATATTTTGCCATATGCTCCAAAACAGCATTTACGATTGGCGCATGATAGGATGCATCTATTCTATCTGACAGATCGCTGAGCTTTACAGTAAATGTATCCATTTCTCTGCTCTGGCGGGAGGCTGCCAGACGGAAATCGCTGATGACCGGCAAATGCAGCTCTTTTACAAGCAATGCCGTGGCCTTTTCCATCAGGTCGTTGGATTCATCCCGCAGCTTATAGGATTGCATGATCAGATTGTGAATTCTTTCCTTGATCTCTTTCGATGCGTCGGGAATCGGTACTGTAGCCAGATGTTCCGGTTCGATATGAGTGATCACTGCACCATATCTGTTTGACAACAGTATCTTACTTCCCGTCTTACTTTTCAGATAAGCATAGAGATACCCTTTGTCAATCGTATTTTTACAGTCGATCCGAAGTAAATCATGACTGAACACTTTTTGATCCAAAGTATCTGAAACAAAGGCTACTTTTCCGATCGTCCCGGAACAGGTCATCAATACCTGTCCTTTCTTTACCCGCAAAGCCTCTATATCCGTCTGTGTCACATGGGAAATATATCCATCCGGCTCCGGTTTTATATCTACTATTGCAGACGGCTGGTATATGGGAATATCAGATTCCTCCACCCAGATCCGCTTAAACCGGGCACATGTATAGGAGGATGCCAGGCCGTTTCTGCCGCCAATTGTTATCAGTGGAAATTTTCCTGATTCTATCAGCTGGCGGGCTCGTTTTGCCTCTATATCATATACGCTGGCTTCCAGTCGCTTTTCCCGCGCAATGACATCCGCCAGGGAAACAGAACACCATTTCAACGAGGTATTTATCTTATTTTCCACCGTTTCACTCAAAAGGCCCGCGTTTACCATGCGATACCCTCCCGTTTTTTCCATTCAGCAAAAATAACAGGAACGTCCGGAGTCTGATCGTCTTCCACTTTTTTCTTCTGCTCATGAGAAACAATTCTTTCACGATCTGCTGTCTCGTCTTGAGCCAATATACTGCTCGTATCCGGGACTAAAATTTCGTTGCCCTCTTTATCCCGCTTAAATGTGGGATTTCCTCTTTTGTCATGGCCGATCTTTTCAACCATTGCCATAAAAATCTGATAATCCGCCATATTGCCGCTCTTTTCCTCTGCATCCTTTTGTTCCTGTCTTTTCTTCTGCAAAAGTAATACCGATGTCTGCGTACCGTTACGGGGCTGGAAGGTATCCGCATGCAAATCTATACTTGCCACTATGCGGCAGTTTTTAATAAGCCACTCCCGAATATATCCCAATCCGGGAGAGCCCAGGATAGAATCAGGCAGAACAATCCCCATCCTGCCTCCGGGAACAAGCAGCTGTATGCAGCGTTCAATAAATAAGATTTCCGGCGAGACCGATGACTGTAACTTTTCTGTCTTTTTCCAGGTCCCCTTTTTCTTATCCTTTACCCAAATATGTGCAAGTTCGTACTGCTCCAGCACGTTTTTATCTTTTACCGGAATTTTACTGCCAAAGGGAGGATTGGTTACAATCACATCAAAGTATCCAATTGTCATATGGTTTCGCAGCTGCGCCTTGTCAATTCCCAGACCTTCCGAAAGCTTAGTGCGGAATTCCTCTGTCCACTCATGTGGAGGAAGCAGAGAATTTGTCTGTAAGATATTCCCGCTGCCATCATTATTCATGACCATATTCATCTTTGTTGCCTTTACCAGATCCGGGTTGATATCAAACCCGAAATAATCCGACGAGGCCATTTCAGAGATTTTATCCCGAAATACACACAATGTATCGTTATCCCATTCTTCCTTCTTTATCCCGATAGAATCCGCAAACTCTTTCTCCAGCTTCATCATGACATGTGTCATAGCCGTCACTAAAAAGCCGCCTGTCCCGCAGGAACTGTCCAATACCTTTTCATTCACCGACGGATTGATCATCTCCACTACCATTTTCATGACATTTCTCGGTGTAAAAAATTCGCCTCTGTCTCCGCGGAGATTGGCTCCCACTATTTCTTCATAGGCTTTCCCCTTGATATCAATATTCGTATTCAGCAAACTGTACTTTTGTAACTCGCTGACGATATAGGCAAGACTACGAGCAGAAAGTTTGATTTCATCGTTAGCGTCAAAAATCTTTCCCTGCTTCTTTTTCACTCTTTCAAATATCTTAAAAATACGTTTTTGCACTGTGAGTTGTCCGTCAGGATTAGATCGTTCTTCAGAAGTGGTATAAAATTCCAGAGGCGCAGGAATATTGCGTTCATCCTCTATCTTACAGAAAATCACCTTTAACAGCTCAAAAAATGCCGACTGTTTTTGCAAACCGTCATTGACATGAATATGATTGTGACAAGTCTTGAAAACAAATAACAGATTATCGTCATAGGCGTTCTTTAAAGATGTCCTTTTGGGCCGGTTAATATCATCAAGATTCCCATCCGCAGACGGGATATCGTTATAATCCATAAATTCAATCTGCCCTTTGGCATTTATGTACTTACGAAAGACTTCTTTTTGTCTGCCATTTGTCCACATTCCCCATTCGCAATTCGGACAGGCTGACATATATGACTTTAGCTGCTCCACACCCTCTTTTCCATTCCGGGCATCTACCGTTTCTTTTTTACATTCGATAATCAGTTTGATATTTTCCTGCGTCTGATTCTCACAGTTTTTATCAAAAATAACGATATCTGCACGGGGTTTCCGAGAACCGAGCCTTAAAATATATTCAACAGCTATCTGTGCAGGCACATATTTATGCTCATTCACAAGGCGTTTTTCAATTGTCTGCCTGACATATTCCTCCGGCGTATCCTTACGAAATTTACTGTCTATATAATCACATATTTTTCCTTCCGGAATGACAATTACTTTTGTCTCGCTCAAAATCCATTCTCCCATTTTTTGATACTCGTTAAATCCACAGACATCACCAAGGTATGAAAACCAATCAGTTCACATCTTTGTTGCTTTCACGTCAATTCTAGCACATATGTTCTGTCATTTCAACGATGTTATCCATACAAACTAAAATATTGTCTTTTCTCCTTCCAGGTTCCTCTGTCTTCCTCCACGAATCCAGCTTGACAGCCTTCCGCCCTTATCTTACACTTATTGTAGACGCCAAAACATTACACAGGAGAAACCTATGAATCCCAAACAGCTTTATCATAAATGCAAACTGCCGATCCTGGCATTTCTCGCCGCCTGGGCATCCCTGCGGGCATGCCGCCTCGGTACTTTCCATATATTCGGCGGTCTTTTCTTTCTTCTATACTTCCTGCTGGGCAGGCAGTTTTTTAAGTGGGACAAAGTCAGAACCGCATCTGTAATATACAGACGCTGCGCTGTCCTCCTCTCTGCTCTGTTCACATTCTTTTATCTGTGTGCAGATTACGGAGGATTACTTGGAGACTTAACGAGCAGACTGTTCCGCTTCGGCTATCTCCTCATTTCCGGGGCAGGATTATTTATTCTATTTTATACGCTGCTTTTGTCCTTTTTCCTCTGGGCAGAAAACATTTCTCTGTTACTGCCCCCGGAAAAAATACGCTTTCGGTACTATGAAAAACTGCCCGTCATCGGCTTTTTCTTCTGTCTGCTTGCCTGGCTGCCCTATCTTCTGACCAACTATCCCGGTGTCATGACCGTGGACAGTCTGAACCAGTACGGCCAGATCATCGGCCAGCTGCCTATGAGCAATCACCATCCCTGGGTACATACACAGCTCATCCGGCTCTTCTACGAATTGGGCATGGCTCTCACGGGGGACGCCATCACTGGGCTCGGGCTGTTTACCATATTCCAGATGCTCGTCATGGCAGGCATCTTTGCCTATCTGACAGGCACACTGACAGCTCTCCATGTCAGGCCAGGTATCTGCTTTGCGGTCCTCGCCTTCTATTCCCTGCTCCCCTACAATGCCATCTATATGGTCACTATGTGGAAGGACATTCTTTTTTCCGGCATGGTGCTCTTATTTTCTACCATACTGTTTCGTTTTCTTATCGCTTTCTTATATAAAGATAAAATGGAAAATTCCATCCGGGTTACTGCCGGGACTTATGTACTGTATACTATCGCCGGTTTTGGCATGTGTCTGTTTCGCTCCAACGGCTTCCACGCTTTCCTGCTCACCCTTCCTTTCCTGCTTCTGTGTTTCCGAAAGGTTTGGAAAAAGCATGTATTTGTAAACGTCATCATTCTCCTTTCCGTATTATTCATAAAAGGGCCTGTTATGAACTATGCTCAGGTAGCTTCCCCGGATTTCGTAGAAGCTCTTTCTATTCCCATTCAGCTCACTGCCAGAGTATATGCGGACGGAGAACCGGTATCTGAAGAAGATAACGAAATGTGGAACCGTATCATGGATACTTCTAAAATTCCTGAAACTTACGAATCTTTCTGTTCCGATCATATGAAAAATCTGATTCGTACGGGGGATGCTTCCTATCTGGAAACTCACAAAATCGAGTATCTAAAACTGTGGCTTCGGTTCGGACTCTCCCATCCCCTCGCTTACCTCCGTGGATACATCGATGCTACAAAGGGATACTGGTATCCCGACGTACCCAATATCATCGGATCGGATGAAAGAATTGCAGAAAATCCTTACGGACTGACGGCCAGACCACTGATCCACAATCCTCTCACCATTAAAATAAAAGAGATCGTTTTCAAGCTTCCCGATATGGTCCCCCTGTATGGACTGCTTTTCAGCCTGGGAGCTATGTTCTGGCTCTGTATCCTGCTTGCCGGTAACACTTACCTGACCGGAAATTTCAAATATTTTATCGTATTTCTGCCAAATGCAGCCATTATGGCTACACTCTTTCTGGCAACACCGGTCAATAATGAGTTCCGCTATGCTTATTCCATGCTGCTTACGATGCCGCTGTTTCTTCTGTGCGCTTTTCCCGTCTCTCCTCCCGGAGATAACTAGGTTATCGTTTCTCAGACACACTACGTCTCTCGTATCGGTTGCGGAATGAGAGTAGCAACAGTATGGCAACACTTATAATACTTACGGTTATCCCCTCATAAATACCGGGAGATCTGTAAGAGAAGGTCACTGTGTGCTTCCCCGCAGGCAGCTCTACCCCGATCATCGCCCCGCCAAAGGGCAGAATCCCCGCAGGATTCCCATCCACCCATACGCGCCAGCCTTTTTCATTGGGAATGGAAGTGGCAAGATATCCTCCTTCCTTCCCATCCACAATTCCCCGGATATAGGTATCCGAATATTCTTCTATTTCCATAGGAGAGCTTCCAAGACGTTCTACAGCCTCCTCCAATACCGTCTCATCCAACATCCAGGCGGAGATCTCCAGCTCCTCTTTGTCTCTTCTCTTATCTCCGCTGCGCATCAGGCAGATCTCTGCTCCCTGATTGCACCAGCCGATGTCCAGTATATGCGGATAATATACCTTTTCATAGACCTTCTCGTATCCGTCTATTTGCGCCGTAATATCTCTCGTACTGCAGGCTTCGGGATACGCATACACATAGCCGCCCACTTCCGTTTCAATATATTGTCTGCCATCCCGCGCTTCCACCGAAAGCGGCCAGAATAAAGGAGGCAGCCCCAATACCTCCGCCAGATTATTCTGCACTTCTATCGGATTCCCCTCTTCCAGATTCCACATATCCCTCACGTCAGAGGGCACCACATATCCCACAGGCAGTGTATATTCATTCTGATAAATATAAAAGTCATCTTTTTTCTTCAATAGTCTGTGAAAATCATCGGTAATCTCCAAACTGTCAGAGAAGATATAATCTACGGAAAGCATCGCGGAGGTAAGCGGTGTAGCTCCTTCATAGCAGTAAAATACTTTGCTGCTGCTCATGCCCAGCTGTCTGTAATACCGGGACATAGCTCCGTTCGTTGTAGAAGAAAAAAATGTCGCTGTCGGAAAATCTGACAGCATACCGTCATTTTTTGTCATTCTGTCATACAGCTCTACGCGATAATATCCACTCTCCTCTTCTTTTTCCAGATACTCTTTCAAACTGCTGTTTTTTTTGTAGTAATCATGATATGCACTGCGGCTTGTCACTGGCACACTCGTCTCTATTGTATTCATCGCCACTTCCATCGTAGCCATACAGAGCATCAACGTCACTGTTACATTCTTTCCAAGGCTCCCTGTCCTTTGCCATATGAGAAGTATGGCATATACAGTAAGATAACCAAGCGAAAAATAAAAGCTGTCGGCTTCCAGCCCATACGTTTCTCCAAACCAGCAGCAAAAACCAAGCAGCAGCAGCGCGGCACCTGTATGGAGCAGCAATTCTCTGAAAGAAAAGTCACACAGATGTCGGTAAGTCTCAAAACAGAGCGTCAATACAAGAAAAATATAGAGAAACGACTGTCTCGCCGGAAGATTGTCCGGGAAGTTCAGACCGTGCCAGAAAAAATCCAGAATATTGACTGCATAACTCATATAGAAAAAACATAAAAGCAGCAGCCTGGGCACTTTTTCTTTCCAGGAAATCCCCTTACAACACAGATACAATGGCAGAAAGAAAAATACTGCCACTCCACAGTACAGATTGGGCCAATGGTCACTGCGTATTTCCGCGGCTACATTGACACAATGCCTCGACAGTATTTCAGGGAGATTAAAATAGCACTTGATCTGATCAGGAAAACTCGTCTGAGCAAACCGGGTAGAAAACAACGCAGCGGTACCTGGTATCAGAACAATACCGGCAAGCCCTCCCCCCAGCAGAGAATATACAATAAATCGTTTCAGACTTTTCCCAAATTCCATGGGGGATAGAGAGGCCACCAGAACAAAGTAGTATAGCACAATAAAAATACAGATAGGAATAGATATATAATAATTTGTCAAAACGCACAGGCCAAGTGAAATACAATATAGCGCAGTTTTTTTCCGGTATACCAGATCTTCGAGCCCTCCTATGACAAGAGGCGCCAGAAAAACACAATCCAGCCACATAATATTCCAGTTATAGGCGGCCATAAAACCGGATAAGGCATAGAACAGAGAAAATACAGTAATGGCATAGTCTTCCGTAGAAAAGCGATGGCGTAAATACCAGGCAAAAGTAAGGCCGCACAGACCGGTCTTTATAACGATCAGGGCTGTCATAAATTCGATAATGAATTCCTGCGGGCAAAAGTATAGAAGCCAGTTTACCGGACTGGCCAGATAATAGGCATACAGCGCCAGAAAATTGGCACCCAGTCCGCCACGCCAGGAAAAGAACAGACTTTCACCTTCCCGGATCTTTCTGTGAAATTCCATGAAAAAGGGCATATATTGATTATACATATCTACCCGCAAAAAACATTTTTCTCCAAATGGATAAATTCCCCGATACACAATAACAGCCAGCATGACTGCAACGGGGATACAGAATGCCAAAAGAAGTGGCCTCTTTCTGTTTTTCACTGATACCCAGCTCCTTTATCCTTACCGATTTACATCCGCCTGATTTCCCGATGACATCATATAATACTGCAATCTCCTATAGGTCAGCAAATCTTCTGCTTCTTTCGTCTCCTCTTCTGTCAATACCTGTCCTTCCGTCGTCACAATCTGTCTGGCACTGATGACAGAATAGGAGCTGTGAAGTTCTTCCAGATATCCGAAATAGCCGTCGGGGAAAATATCGGCTTGTTCCAGCACTTCCAACGCCAGAAAATTGGCACTTGTCTCCAGATCCTTTTTCGCCTCTATATCAAAATTGGCCCAAAGAACAAAAGGGACCTCATAACGGACCGTTTCCTGTTCCCATGACAATTCCGATGCATTCACGCCATTCTGTCTCCATATCGGGCCCGCCACACTGTCATTGGGCTGATGATCCCCAAAGAACAAAATGATCGTCTCTTCCTCCTCCTGCATAAAATACCCGATCAGTTCCTGCAATGCCTGATCTGTCAGGGAAATCAGGGAAAGATACTGATCCAGAGCCTTGGACTGGCATTTTGTTCCCGTGATTTCGGGAACAAAATTATCAAACTCCTGGTCATAGCCACCGTGATTTTGCATCGTTACATTGAATAGAAAGATCGGTTTTTCCCGGTCCCGCTGTTCATATTCCTGAATAATCCGTTCAAAATCCGCCTGATCACTCACATACTTCCTCACGTATTCTGCATCAGGATAGTCCGGCAATGCCCGGAATACATCAAAGCCCATCCAGGAGTATACTTTGTCTCTGCACCAACCGGCTGCATGATAGGGGTGCATAGCGACAGTCGCATATCCTTCCTCTTTCAGCCGGGATGCCAATGACGGAAGTTCTCCTCTGAGATATTGCTGATAGGGAACGCTCCCTTCTGGCAGAAAGGCCATCGTGTTTCCGGTGAGAAATTCAAATTCCGTATTGGCAGTATTACCACCCAATACAGAAACATGTACACTGCCCGACACCGTGTTTTCTCCTTCCTGCAGACTGCGGAAAAAAGGCATATATTCTTTATTGGTTTCCACATCCCCCAAATATGACATATCCGCAAAGGCTTCGTCCATAATCACTATAATATTGGGCCGCTTCTCTGTCTCCGACGGTGTCTTCTCATACGCCGCCAACAATGTCCGGCACTCTTCCGCGTCATAGCCTGCCGGCTTTTCCACTACGAGATATTTCAGCTCCATTGTAAACGCCACTACCATACCATTCCGTTTCTGTACTACACCAGGCGTAAACATTTTATTATACAGACGCATCCTGGATACCGCCGCGTCATTATGAAGGACAAAGACCAGCCCGGTAAGCAGAAGAATACAGGAAATCCCCAGTATCAGCCGTAACTTTCCTCTCCTTATTCTATAAGGAAATAGCTGCTCCGCCAGCAGCAATCCTCCAAAACCAAGCAGCACAAAGCAGGCCCTTGCAGAAAGGGCATAGCTGAAATTATCTGCAACGGATGCCGCCGTCTTTGCCGAAAAAATATCCCAGGGCAGGATAGGTGAAGAGCGGAAATTGACAACATAATAGTTTGCCAGACCTGCCAGCAGAAAAAATACAGTCTGTATCCGCAGAGCTGCCCGCAGCCTTCCCGTCAGCATCACAAGGATTGCCGCGGTCAGCCAGTAAATAAGCAGATTCAGACACCAAGGCATCCGCTTCATGTCCGTAAAAGGATTGTATAAATAAACTTCTGTTAAAATAAATGTCAGTACAGGACAAAGCAGGAACCCCAAAAAGGGCATTCCTGCACGTAATCTTTCTTTCATCATATTATCAATTATTGTTTTCAGTGATGTTATATCCATTCCAAATTTTTAATATACAGCGCCTACATTTTTTACTCTGTCGTCTTCCACAGCAAATCGCCACACACCCTTCTTACTTCTGTGATTGGTCATATAATACATGCCGTCAATACTGGAAATATAATAGGGTGTTCCCTCTGTCTGAAACAGATGGTAAATATCCTCATACTGTCCGTAGGCAAGGCCTGTCAGATCACTGGTCCTTATGATCGTAGCACTGTTTTGATTATAATTCAGATCGGTAGATACTGTGATGTAATAGCAATTTCCAATCGGACAGATCTGTGCCATTCCCGATATTTCTTCCGTTACGGGATATCTGGCCAGCACTTCCAGCGTATTTTTGTCTGCCACCGTAATATAGCAGTTATTTCCTGACGGAAAGATTATCGTATCTCCCGCAATGGTAAAAGAACGGACATAAATACCGCTCAACTCATTGATATGTCTGATCTCGGAAATATATACAGTATTGGACACAGGCTCCCGTTTCATAACATACATATCGCCCGTCAGTGAACTCCAGGTAAAAAAGCAATCTGTCTCCCCATCGTACACAATATAGTGAGGCCGTTTTCCGATCTCCGGGAATACCTGTGTGTTCTGAAATCGACCGTTCACCCGTTCAAACACCAGGACCCGGTTGTTTTCCGTATCGTCCACCAGATATACGGTGCCATCGCTGGCTATCGTATGAGGCTGTTTTGCCTGATTTGTCAGTACCTTCCACTCCTTTAACGGACATCCCAGATTCTGTGTATACAATACCTGATCGTGATAACAGTCCACCAGGAAGTAATAACCACCTGTTTTAATGATCTGCGTCGGAATCTTCAGTTCTCCATATCCGTTATTTGAATTGCCATATTGGTTTTTATCTGCTGCCCGTCTCGTGGCATAGACAGGCAGCATCTTATAAACAATACTTGTATCTGTTGTTATGATCTGCCCCGCCAGCTGTGCCTGCACAATACTCTCCCCGGGAGAGAGCTGCACTGGAGCATCTTCCGTGGCCAGAATTTCTCCTGGACTCGCCTGCACCCTTGCACCCATAAGGCAGAAAATGCCCAGGCTGCATAGAACAGAGCATAACATTCTAAAATGTACCCTTTTCAAAATAGTTCTCTTTCCCCAATCGCAGCGTACACCGAACTTAAAATTCTTCTTTATTTCAGGAATCCAAGTCCTTTGACAACCGGAAGGGAAACTGCTTTTCCACGGCATACATTGAAAAATCCGATGATACCTACAACCCAAAGAACAAAATACAGCAGACCTGCCAGTAACGGTACAATAAACGTCCAGAAAAGCACTGCTCCCACCATCACCACCAGTATTTTACATACTGTCAGTTTTAATGCCTCCCTCACATGAAAACTTGCAAATTTGGAATTGGCGCTCAACAGTGCGCACAAGATAATACCTACCCACCCTATCAGATAAGGCAGCATTGCCACCACCTTATTTTCAGAAATATCTTTGGGATCCATTTCCGCCGTATGATCGTAAGGATTCACTTGCATTGTCGGTGCCCCCGTATATACAGCAAAAGGCGTACCGCAGGATGTACATACCGCATTTCCATCTTCATTTTGAGTCCCACATCTTGTACAAAATTTCATCTTTCTTTCCCTCATCTTTCTTATTTGTATGTATTGACAATTGCTATTACATCCGTATCCACTTTTTCAAGCTCTTTGCCATTGTAAATCTTAAGATCACCACGCATGGACTTTGTACTGTAATCCGCAAGAACTACAACCTTATTCTGATCAAAATACAGACAGGAATTTACATCGTCTGCGATCTTTTTCGTCTCTTTGCCGTCATAGAGCTTCAGTGTCATCATTCCCTCATCTGTCTTATCCTGTCCATACAGGAGATTACCGTCATAACACAGATAAGAAGTATAGGCGTCCACATCGGAGTCCACCCGGTTATCATTGTAATACAGATCGCAGGAACCGTCACTGGCCTGTTCTTTTGCATATACAATGTTTCCGTCGGCACAGCCGATAATTCTATAGGCATCTTCATACAGTTTGTTATATGTGCCAATGTCATCGCCACTGCAGACAAGTTCACCGATCTCATAATTCCCGAAACCTTCTTCCTCTTCCTCGCAGGTAACGGCATATAGCTTATTTCTCTCCTGATCTACAGACAGTCTGTCAAGTCTGCGGTCTTCATCCAATATTTCCACAGCCTCACTGCCCAAAATCAGATATGTGGCAGAATTCTCCCTGATCTCCTCTTCTATTTTAGACTCCAGCGAGAACCAGTTACCATTCTGGAACAGCTCAGAAAATTTCACCTTCGGCAATACTTCTTCACTTACATATGTACAGGAAGCCAGCGTTTTCCCATTGATTCCCTTCTCTTTGGAGTCATATTCATAATAGCCTTCCATGACTTTGATCCGATCCTGATAACAGGGAGAGACCTCCATATAGCCTTCCAATATTGTGGTTATCTCATCAGAAGACGTATCATACAGGCAGAGGCTGGACATGGGAACAGAAAACACGCTGTTGCTCAGTTCCTCCCGCAGCCTGTCTCTGTCCTGTTTCCCATAATACTCTTCCATTTTCTGATAGTATTCATCGCTCGTCTCCACCTGCTCTCTCGGTCCCCACCAGCCTTCTACGATCTTTGTCGTCTGGTAGTCCTCTTCCTGCGGCTCCGTCATAGCTGCATCTTTGTCCGCCAGATCATCCTGAACGAAATCCAGTATATTCTTCTCATTCTCTTCCACAACTTCATATAAAATCTGGACTTCGTTTCCATTTTCCACCACCGAAACCACACGATCCACATCCGATGCAATCTTCTCTTTATCACTCAAATTTTCCAACAGATAAAGAGAACCGGATTTTCGATAGACAATCCTGTCTAAGTTGTCGGATACGTACCGTATTCCTTCCACATCCGAATCCAGTTTTTCTTTCTCACTCTTCAGATCTGTGTCCTGCACATACATCTTACCGTCTTCCAGCGTCAGCCACAATACTTTCTTTCCATCTTTGGACAACTGGAAGTTTCCCACCTCAGATGAAATCTTCTCCTTATTCTCCAGGTCATTTATATACAGTGCGTCATTTTTAAGATAGAGAACTCTGTTATCCGGCGTCAGACTATAATACAGTGTTCCCACATCCACTTTTACAGCCTCGGCATCCTTTTCTTTTCTGTCAATACAGGACAGCGTCATACCCTCACCATCATAATGATGGGTATAAAAGAGATATCTGCCATCCTCGGAATATCTTACCGTCGGCATATCCCCCAGCCCGTCACCGGCTTCTTCATAGGCATCGTCATCCAGTTCCATCGGTTCTATCTTGTTAACAGAAGTCTCATACAATGATTCATCTTTCAAATACAGTAATGTATCATTGGAAGAGACGCCCCTTCCTCCCAGAAGGAGATTTACGACCAAAAACAACATCCCAGCGAGAATGGCGATAATCGCTATGCCTGCAATGATAAGAGGCAGCTTCGACCGTTTTCCCGGCTGCTTTCCCATAGTCAGATCCTGGCCGCCGATTGGCGGTACCGGAGGTATGGGAGGCACAGCTCCCTGTCCCTGGGGCATCTGAGGCACTGCTGCTACAGCTTCCTGCACCGGCTCCGGCGGCGTTACCTCCACAGCTTCCTGCACCGGCTCCGGCGGCGTTACCTCCACAGCTTCCCGTACCGGCTCCGGCGGCGTTACCTCCACAGCTTCCTGTACCGGTTCCGGCGGCGTTACCTCCACAGCTTCCTGTACTGGCTCCGGTGACACCTTCTTTTCTTCACGCTCGGCCCTCGTACCGCATTTCGGGCAGAACAACATATCATCTGCCATAAGCGTCCCACATTCCTCACAAAACATCTCTCTCCTCCTTTGTATCAGGTTTCCCCTCTCTATCTCGGTCTATCGGTTTTCAGGTTTTCATGTTAATCATAAAATATCCTGAACCGGCAAAATCCTTTTCCATCTGCGCAATGACTCTGATATTGTGCCGTTCCGTTGCTGTCAAACCGTTTATATTGTCTGTGGAATAAATCCCAAAATCATTATAGGACATAAATTTATACATATCGATCTCACCGCTGCTGCCCAGGGTATTGCTCACACTCACATCCCAGCAGTTCATCCCGTGTCGTGCATAGATTTCAATACGTGCATATCGCAGCTCCGCTGCACTTAAGCCCAATGCCTCTAGTTCATCGGCCGTATATTCCCGGGAACTGCTGTCAGAAAGAATGGGACCTCGTCCCAGCTCTGTAAAATACTCAATGTTCGGTTCAGAAGAATTCAATGCATAATTCTCCGCCTCTTCTATCAGAAATTCACAATAATCCGTCTCTTCCAGTGAGGCCATAATCTTCTCTACTGCCCCGTCTGCATCCAGGCTTCCGTCAGCCATCCCTTCCACAATCTCCTGATGAACAAGCCATGCTTTTGCGTAGGCATAACGAAGCCGGATCGGATCATCTGGGTCATCGGACGGAAATGCCTCATAGGCACCCCTTGCAAACTCTTCATTGGCCCTGACATTCCAGTTGTATTCCTCAATAAATCCATTGTATTTATCGATATACAGCGCCTTGTATTTATCTTCGATATTACTCCGCAAATCGGTAATTCCATTCATACTTACATCATAGCCTGCATCCACAAGACTCTGTCCGTATGTAAGGGCATCATCCAGATTTCTTACGATCTCATGATAGATATCTGCCGAAACTTCCTGTGTCATCAGCATATCAACCTGACTCTGTACTCCCTTTTCATAATAGGAAACCGCATCTCTCATACCGGCAAGTGCCTCCGGCTTCAGCTCTTCATTGGCGCCTGCCCTCTGACAGAGCGCTATGGCTTCCAGCAATTCTTCCAACGCCTCACTCCGCAGCTGATCATCCAGCACTTTTTCTTTGTTCTCTTCAACCAGAACAGCCGCCTCCTGCAACAGCTCCTCAGCAGCCTCGGTTCCCGCCGCTTCTGTCCCTTGTTCTTCTCCGGGTCCTTCTGCCACAGATTCACTGTCTGCAGAACCGTCGATAATATCCGTCTTCAGGAAATCCAGATTTAAAAAGCCAAGTCTGCTCACAAATATTACGGTACCTACTCCCATTAATAATAATAAAACAATACCTGCGATGATCGCTGCCACCATGCCGCCTTTTTTCTTCGGCTGCTTTGATTTTCCGGGCGGTATGCTTTGATTGCCCATGGGCATGGGCGCCACAGGGGCGGCCGTTTGCCCCTGAGGCGGCTGCTCCACGATCTTATGACCACAGAATTTGCAAAACTTTGCCGTATCTTTTTTCATATATTCCCTGCCACAATTCGGACATGTATATTTTGTTTCCATTAGACTACCTCCTCGTTGTCCAACTGATACTTTCTCCATCGCTGATCGCTATAATATTTCCCTGTTTATTCGTATAAAATGTTGTTATTTGCTGTGCTGTCAGCCGAAGCAGCACTTCCGCAGATGGAAAGCCAAAGTCCTCCTGCTTTGCGCTGGAAATAACCGCATACTCCGGTTGTACCCGTTCCAATATCTGCTCACAACAGGAAACGGCCGCCCCGTGATGCGGTACCTTCAGAACATCTGCACTGATATCTCTGTTCAATTCCAGTAAATACTGCTCATAGCCCGCATCTCCGTCTCCATAAAAAAGAAAACTGGTTTCTCCATAGACGACTTTTACACCGATAGACTGGTTATTGACCCGTTCGATCTCCGTTTCGCTCTCTCCCAGTTCTGTCAACCGTCCCGTCAAAATATGTACAGAAGCATCTCCCAGAGGATATACATCTCCCTGCACCGGTACCACTACTTCCTGTTCCGTATCTATCAGCATTTGCTCCAGACGCTGTACATAGCCTTCCTCATTGCCAAAGTCGCAGAGTACCCGCCCCACTTCCATCGCCTCCAGTATATCGCAGGCACGTCCCATATGATCTTCATGTCCATGGGACAAAAGAAGTATATCCAGCCGCTCTACACCATTTTCCTGCAAATATTCCAACAAATCCCTGTCAGATCTGCGGGCCTCCGGGTCCGCACTGCCCGTATCCAGCAACATCGTATACCCATCGCATTTAATCAGTGTGGCGTCTCCCTGTCCAATATCAATGAAATGTATTTCCAACCCTGTTTCTGCTTCAGGCAAAGGTTCTTTATCAGTCTCTGCTTCTGCCTCTTTTGGTTCCTCACTCTGCTCTTCTGTCACCACTGTATCTTCTTTTTCAGCTCCATCTTTAATGCTATGGCTCTTGAAAAAGAGAAAACCGATCGCCAGCAGCAGCACAATGCAGATACACCCAAGACCGCAGAGCACAGCAAGTAACATCGGTTCCTTTCTTTTACGTCGTCGTCTTCTCACGCTTCTTCTCCAGTATTTCATCGCTTTACCACATTATATACTACTGTGGGACATAATTCCACAATATATTATAAAAGTTCAAAGCATTTTATCTCGCATCACGTTAATAGCCCTTCTAAATACTATATGACCCTTCTATCCTCTCCTGCTGCCGTTCCACCAGATCGGCCACTGTCACATGATCTACCACACTGTTAATGGCCTTTGCCAGATCTTTCCAGACTTCCAGCGTCTCACATGTATCGCACCGTTCACATTCATTGATCTCATCATCCAGACAGGCGACCGGATTCAGACTTCCTTCTGTCAACCGGAGAATCATACCCACTGTATAGTTCGAAGGGTCTCTGGCTATTTTGTAGCCGCCCTGGGCTCCCCGGATGCTCTTCACATACCCTGCCTTATTCAAAACGGAAATGATCTGTTCCAGATATTTCTCAGAAATTTCCTGCCTGCTGGCAATTTCCTTTACTTTAATGTACTCTCCTGTATTGTTCGTAGCCAGATCGAGCATAACCCGAACTGCATAACGGCCTTTTGTCGATATTTTCATAACATTCCTCCTGGCATCTTCCGTTCTTCCTCTAAATCATACTATAATAGTATGATTTTGGCAACGTCTTCTGTAAATGAAGCAGGAAATGCAGGAATGAACGCTTCATAAAAATATACAACAACAAACGGCCGACATTTTCCACGTCGGCCGCTCTTTCCTTTCAGAAAAGCTCCTCTTAATTAGTTTTCAAACGGAACAACACTTCCCTGATATTTGTCGTTGATAAATGCCTTGATCTCATCGGATTTCAACACGTCTACCAGTGCTTTTACTCCTTCATTCTCTTCATTTCCCTCTTTTACGACTATAATATTGACATAAGTCTTGGCTGCTTCAGAATCAGAAGTCTCGATGGCAAGAGCATCTTTCTGTGCATTCAGCCCTGCTTCCAACGCATAATTGCCGTTCAGTACCACAAAAGCCACTTCGGGAAGCACTCTGGATACCTGCGCCGCCTCCAGTTCATTGAACTTAATATTGTGAGGATTTTCAGCAATATCATTTACGGTAGCTTCTATGCCCACACCCTCTTTCAATGTGATCAGACCATTGTCCTGTAACAGTAACAGCGCCCTTGCCTCGTTTGTCGTATCGTTGGGAATTGCCACTTCCGCACCGTCCTCAATGGCTGACAGGTCAGAAATCGTACCCGGATAGATTCCAAGAGGCTCATAGTGAATTTCACCTACATTTACGAGATGAGTTCCTTTTTCCTCATTAAAGCTGTCCAAATACGGGGTATGCTGGAAATAATTGGCATCCATGTCCCCTGCTTCCACTACTTCATTAGGCTGAACGTAATCCTGGAATTCTGTCACTTCCAGACTCCATCCCTGCTCCGCTAAAATAGGCTTTGCAGCTTCCAGTATCTCTGCATGTGGCACACTGGTGGCCGCCACTGTGATCGTTCCCTTCGCATCTGCACTTCCTTCATCCTCTGCCGCCTCTCCGGCATCTGCACCCCCGTCCTGTGCTGCTTCCGAATCCTGGGATGATTCCTCAGGCGCTCCTGTTTCTTCTGAACTTCCGCAGCCTGCCAGCAGGCCCATTGTCAAAACTGCTGTTGCCAGAACAGATATCCATTTCTTTTTCATAATAATTCACTCCTCTTCTCTCTTTCTATTTATCTGAATCCCCGTGAGAAATTCATTCCTTATCTGCTTCTCTTATCCAGCTTTCTGGACAGCTTCGTACCGACAACCTGTAAAATCTGTACGAGCAGTACGAGCAGGATGACTGTCAGCCACATAATCCTGGATTCATAACGATAATATCCGTAACGGATGGCGATATCTCCCAAGCCGCCGCCGCCTACCACACCTGCCATAGCGGAATAGCCGAGTATCGTCCCAAGGGAGATCGTGGCTCCTACAATCAGGGAAGTCCTCGCCTCCGCCAGAAGCACTTTAAAAATAATCGTCCAGATACTAGCTCCCATACTCTGAGCCGCCTCAATGACCCCTTTGTCCACTTCCAGAAGGGACGATTCCACGAGCCGGGCGATAAAAGGCGCCGCCGCAATGGTCAGAGGCACGATCGTCGCTGTCGGACCGTAGCTCTTACCCACAATCGCCCTGGTCAGAGGGATCACCAGGATGAGCAAGATCAAAAACGGCACGCTTCTCACTGTATTCACCACAACATCCAAAATTTTAAAAGATGTTCTTTTCACGACGCCGTCAGGACAGAGCCCGCCCGGTGCCGTCACCACAAGGGCAATCCCCATGGGAAGTCCTATCACATATGCCATTGCAGTGGAAAGCAGTGTCATATATAAAGTAATCCCCGTATTTTCAACCAGCATCATCATCGTTTCTTTATCGAGCATAAGCCCCTGTATCAGATCATTCCACATAGTCCACCAGCTCCTCTACCGTCAGATTTCTTTCTTTCAGATAATAGATCATCTTTTCCGCTGTGACAGCGTCTTCAGGAAGCTGCAGTATCATCTGGCCATGAGCAATACCGCCGATGTCCTTTGTGTCTGCCAGCAATATATTCACCGGCGCCTTACAGAAAAGTACCATATTGCCAATCACCGGCTCGAAAGAGGAATTTTCTTTAAATACAATGCGGATGCACCGTTTTCCCTCCATGAGCGAAGCACTGCGCTCATTCTGAAATACGAGCTTCTGAGCCGCCTTCGTCTTGGGCCTGGAAAATACTTCCTCCACACTGCCTGTTTCCACAAGATTACCATCATCGATAATTGCCACCTGGTTGCAGATCTCCTGTACTACAGACATCTCGTGAGTAATGATAACGATGGTAATACCATATTTTTCGTTGATCTCTTTTAAAAGAGCCAGAATGGACTTTGTCGTCGTCGGATCCAAAGCACTCGTAGCCTCGTCACACAACAAAATTTTCGGATTATTGGCCAGTGCTCTGGCGATGGCTACCCGCTGTTTCTGCCCGCCGGAAAGCTGTGCCGGATATGCTTTCGCCTTCTCCGAAAGCCCTACCACTTCCAGCAGTTCCGCCGCCCGCTTCCTCGCTTCTTTTTTCTTCATTCCTACGATTTCCAAAGGAAAGCATATATTATCGATAACATTTCTCTGCATCAACAGATTGAAATGCTGGAAAATCATGGCAATTTCCGTTCGGGCCTTGCGGAGCTGTGCATTGTTCATATCCCGCAAATCCTTCCCTTCTACAAGAACGGTACCACTCGTAGGCTTTTCCAGAAAATTCAGGCATCTTACAAGGGTGCTCTTACCCGCACCACTCATACCGATTACGCCGCATATATTTCCTTTCCCGATATCCAGATTGATTCCTTTCAGCGCCTCGACTACGTTGTCCCGCCCCGGGAACGTCTTTGATAACTCTTTTATTTGGATGATTGCTTCCATCTTATCACTCCATTACCTGTATCTACCCATAATTCTCCATCATTAACTCGTAAATCATATCATATTTCTGCATCTTCTGCAAATCATTATGGATTCCACACCGTAAATTAGGCGAAATTTTTATAAATATACTTTTTCATACTTAATTAATAGGATTAATATGGAATATATCTTACCGAACATACAGGAATTTGTCAATCACTTTTTTATTCTCTCTTTTATTTTTACCGTGTACAAACATACCTGACTTTGTTATACTGATTTTAAAGAATTTGTAAAAGAAGGGCAATTTTATGAAAAAAAAGAAAGCAGTCGTTTCTCTCGGACATGAGGCGCTTGGATATACTACAACAGAACAGTGGGATGCCGTCAAAAAGACGGCAAAGGCGTTGGCCGATCTGTCCCAATCCGACTATCAGCTCACCATCACTCACAGCAATGGTCCACAGGTCAGTATGATCCATAAGGCTATGACAGAGCTGCGCAGGGTCAATCCCGGCTATACACCGGTACCTATGTGTGTCTGCTCCGCTATGAGCCAGGGATATGTAGGCTATGATATCCAGAATTCACTTCGGTCGGAACTGCTGGGCAGAGGCATTTCCACGCCGGTGAGCACAGTGCTGACCCAAGTCACCGTGGATCCCTATGACGAAGCTTTTTATGAGCCAAACAAAATTATCGGCCGATATATGACAAAAGAAGAGGCTGATGTGGAAATCAGCAAAGGCAATTATGTGACGGAAGAACAGGGTAAGGGATTCCGTCGGATTGTTGCTGCCCCCAAGCCTCTGGATATTGTGGAAATTGATACGATTCGCACCCTTGCTGATGCGGGCCAGGTGGTGATTGCCTGCGGCGGTGGCGGTATCCCGGTCATTGAGCAGCAACATATCCTGAAAGGAGCTTCCGCCGTTATCGAAAAAGATTCCATTGCCGGTAAACTGGCGATGGACTTACATGCGGATCTTCTTATCATACTGACAAGCGTCGAACAAGTATACCTGCATTACGGTACGAAAAACCAGGAAAGTATCCATACCATGACCGTTTCCGAGGCAAAACATCATATTGCCGGAAAGCAGTTCGGCCAGGGCGATATGCTCCCCAAAATAGAAGCTGCCATCGCCTATCTGGAAAAAATACCAGAGGGCAAAGTCATCATCACTTCTATTGCGCATGCTCTGGAAGCTCTGAAGGGAAAAACAGGGACAGTGATAACCATATAAAATATCAGATGATTTCTAACTGTTCCGATTATATATTTATATATTGATTCCAAACACAAACGGCCCGTTCTTGCCTGGATGGCAAGTCGGGCCGTCTGCGTTCGGTATCCTTTTTGATATCGGGACACTTAGATAATACAATGTCTGTAGTCTGGAACTGGAACAGAAAATTTGTGCAACTTGCCGATCAATAATAAAAATATGACCTTTTAACACCAGAACCTCAAGATCCAAATGCCGAAAAAATCTTCCTCTTACCCTTTCACAGCTCCGGCAGAAATTCCCTCCGTAAAATACCTCTGGAATACAATAAAGATAATCAGCATCGGTATTGCCGTAAAAGTAGCTGTCGCATAACGAAGTCCATAGTCAAACAGACTCTGATCTGCCGTTCCCGTACCGGTGGAATTGATAACCCGGGCCAGACCCACAACTACCGTATAGCTCTTCGTATCACTGGTAGCCATAAGCAGCTGCCACAGATAATTGTTCCATACGTTGATATAGGAAAGGATGGCCAACGCTCCAAGTCCCGGCTTTGACAGAGGAATACCGTGAGTGAAGAAAAACCGCAGTCTGCTACAGCCATCCAGTTCTGTGGCCTCTATAATTTCATTGGGTATTTCATCGTAAAAGTTTTTCAGCAAATAGACACCCATAGGAAAGACAACACATGGAAGTATATAGCCGAGATATTTTCCCTGCAGCCCTACTCCAAATATAAATTTATAGAGCGGCAGAATATAAATCTCAATGGGAATCAGCAGGCAGGCAATGTTAATATTAAATAACAGTTTACTGCCCGGAAACCGCATTTTAGAAAAAGCATAGGCCGCCATGGAAGAGACGATCAAGATACAGATTACCGTTACAGTAGTAATAAATATACTGTTCCACAACCATTGCCAAACCGGATACTGACTGAAAATTTTCTCGAAGTTTTTCAAAGTCACCCTGCTCGGAATCCAGTCAGGAGGCAGTTTCGTAACGTCCGAAGAAAATTTTACGGAACCGGTAAATAACCAGTATAAAGGAAATATGGACAGAATACAGGCGATGATAACACCCACATTAAGGATCAAATCAAATTTGGACTGAAATATCTTCTTTTTCGCTCTCTTCATATCAATACTCCTTCTTCTCAGCAATAAACCGCAGTGAAATGAGCACCAGAGTGACTACAAACATGAGGACACCCATGGCAGAAGCCACACCGATATCATAATTGACAAAGGCATCCTCATACAGACGATACATCATTGTGCTCGTCGCATAATTGGGTCCCCCCGAAGTCAACAACTGAATCACCACATATACTTTCAGTACAAGAGAAGTGTCTGTAATAAAGACAAGAACCGTGGTCGGTTTTGACAACGGAATCAAAATATAACGAAACAGATGCCAGCGACTTCCACCGTCCACCCGGCAGGCATCCATCAGATCTTTGCTGATTCCTATCATCTGCGCCAAATACAGCAGTACACATTGCCCCAGATTTACAATGATCAGAATAACGATAATAATGATTTTGGCCGAAGTGGCACCTGCCAGCAAATCTACAGTACCTATCCCGAAAAGATTTGCAAAATACTTTATCAATCCACTTTGAGAGTCCAACATGAATCGCCATATCGTTGACATAACTACCATAGACACGATCGTCGGAATATACAGGCAGATCCGCACAGTTGAAACATAGATCGGATGCTTGTCAAAAATACTGCCTGCAATAAACAGTCCTAGAAGAATGAGTGCCGGAACTGCAATTATAACAAACAACAGTGTATTGCCAATTGCTTTCAAATAGATCGGATCCGTAAAAATTTCTATGTAATTTTCCAATCCGACAAATACTGTCTTACCGCCCCATTTTGTATTGAACATACTTCGTATAAACTGATTGCAGATGGGGTAGACCATAAAGATACCGCCAAAAATAACAAATGGCGCAATAAAGCAATAAGCCTGCAATACTTCTTTGACTGATCTCTTACCCTTTGTTTTCATTGCGTCCCATTCCCTCCTTACTCATTAACAACTGCTTCTGGAAAATCAGAATGACTCTGCCTGGAACAATCCCCAGCAGAGTCATCCGAGAACTTTACATTAATTCAATATAACAGAATTGTCGATGTACTCCTGAATAGACTCATTGGCCGCATTCATATAGTCTGTCATAGCCTGTTTGGAGTCTTTCTGTCCGCCAAAGAAAGCCTGCAATTCTGGGAACAGCATAGATCTCGTAGATACATAACCTGCCACATTGCCATGGAAATTCATAATATGATCCGCATCCACAACAGTATTGTAAGATGTGAACATCGGGTTAGCAGCAATCACATCTGCATCTTCAGCGATCTCTACATAAGAGGAAACTGCCATACAAAGGTTTGTAAGAGCTTCTTTATCTTCAGACAGCCACTTCATAAACAGCTTGGCAACTGCTATCTGATCTGCATTTCCTGTATCAAACATGCTCAGGCCGTATACATAGTTAGCGAAACGATAATCGTCAGAACCATCTGCATTCACTGTAGGGAATGCTGCCAGTCTGATATCAAAAGTATTAATGTCGCCTGCTTCCATCTGATTCTTATAATCTGTGTAGTTACTGTAATATCCGTTTGTGAAGCAGCACAGTCCGTTTGAGAACTGAGACGGCACTTCATTGTTGGATTTACTGATAATATTGGAATTTGTATATCCTTTATCAGCCCATTCTTTCAGCTTATCCAGAGAAGCGATTACCTTCTCATCATTTCCTGCATTGCTCAGGCCATCTTCGCTCCAAAGCGTTCCGCCCTGAGAAGAAAGCCACAGGATATTTGTTGTATCCGCCTGGTTATCAGCCGTAAATACGGGCAGGCAATACTGATCTCCTGACATATTGCCGCTGACACCTGCCAGAATCTCTTCGAATTCAGACATTGTCCAGATGGAAATATCATAGGGATCTTCATTTACATATTTCTCCAGTCCAGCCTCTTTCAGCATGTCTGCATTGTAGATCAGGCTCCAATAGTTAGACCAGAGCGGAAGCATGTAGCTCTTACCTCCCAGCTTTGTCTCTTCATAGACAGCAGGATACAGTTTAGAACCAACCGGCTCTACCACATCGCTGATATCCAGCAGATGTCCCTCATGACACCAGTCAGAGCTGGTGAACCATGCAAACAGACACAGATCCGGCAGACTGTTGGATTCAACGGCTGCTGCTACCTTTGTAGCACGGTCGGAGCCCGCAAACGCTTCGATCTCCAGAGTATAATTATAGTCTTTATACTCCTCTGCAAAACGGGCAAATTCTGCCTGCCATGCATCCGGGTCAATTGACTGGTCTGTCCAGAATGTCAGTGTCACATCAGAAGGAAGATCCGCTGACGCACTCTCTTCCGAGGTCGCAGGTGCTTCCGGGCTTTCGGCATCCTGTGCACTGTCAGCCGTACTATCTGCAGCAGGTGCCTCCCCTCCGCTGCTGCCACAGGCAGTAAGTGATACGCCCATACAAAGTGCCAACAAAAGGGCCAGAATACGATTACGTGTTTTCATAAGCAACTCTCCTTTTCAATAATTAAGCAACAGGCATTTGTGTAAGTACCAATTTCCCAAGTAGATTTGTGCATTTTTTCAGATCAATAACATTACTATGAAATAGAGAAGAAAATCATTGTGCACTTTTACCATGGTATAAAGGATTACGCGCCTTTGACTTGTTAACATTTTATCGTATTTCCGTTTGATGTAAATTGTTCTTTGACGCAGATAATGTTAATTTCCGCTTGATTCGTACATATCTGTCTCTTTCCAGTCTCCTTCCAGTTCCTTGAATTCCTGGGGTGACATTCCTACGATTTGCTTAAATTGTTTGTAAAAATGCTCGTAAGAACTATAGCCGCACATCTCTGCCACTGTCTTCAACATATGGTCCGTTCTCTGTATCAATCCCTTTGCCCGGCTGATTCTGGCCTCCCTGAGCAATTCTGTAAACGTCTTTCCAAGGGTACTGTTCAGAATCCTCTGTAAATTACCGACACTCATATGGATTTCACTTGCCAGATCATTTACCGTAAACTGATAGCTGCAATTTTTATTGATATAATCCAGCACTTGTTTGGCCAGCATATTACGGTAAATATTACTGTTCCAATCCTGTTTTGGAGGAGCCTTAAACTGAAACGTCGGTACGTCCATCGCCAGAAGCTCTATAAGATTTGTCAGAATAATCTTAAAGTAAGCGGTCACTTTTTCCCGATAAAAAGGTCCATGGGCACTGTGCTCTCTGTAAGCCGCTATCAACTGCTCCTGAAGCTCCTCTGTCATCTTGCAGTAAATTCCCTGGCTCCTTCCCTGAGTCGCTTCATGGACAAATCTTTTTATTTCAGAATCTCCCTGTCCATATATGGTAAATCCGATACTGAAAGTGGTATTTTCTTCCAGAAGAATATTCGTAGCATGGTATACCCCCGGCGGTATCAGTATGGCCGTAGGGCCGCTGAAATGATATTGATTCTCCCCTATTACATAGGTACTGCTTCCTTCCAGAACGAACAGCAGCTCATATTCGCTGTGACTGTGCTCAAAAGGATTGTGCGGATTTTCAGGTCTGGCAACCGCCATCAGCACAAAAGTAAAAGGAATATCGTCAATCTCTGTCTTATACGCATCAAAATCATAGGACGGGAATTTCGGGGATAATTCTTCAAACATAATTTCCTCCCTTATCACCTGTTCCCGCCCAGTCGGCGGGAAGTCAAAACGGAACGGATCTCACACCTCCACCGGAATCTTTATAATAATCTTCGACAGTGTATTCTTTTCACCAGCAGCTACCCCCGGCATATGTGCATCCTCAGGAAAGACAATGACAAAATCTCCCGGCTTCATCGGGATCTTCACTCCCTCTTCCAGTCCGGGAGCAAGCATACAATCCTTTTCCTCATCATAGTCTCCCCAATTTTCTACCCTGTCAATCTCCACACAGGAAATGGTTTCCCCTTCTTCCAGGCAAAAATGAATATCAAGATAGCGCCGATGTGCTTCCCAGAGCCCTTTCTCTTTCAGTTCCAGCACATTGCACATAGCATATGCGCCCTCTTCCAGCTCCTTTTTCCCTGCTTCCAAGTCGGCAAACTCTCCTTTTATAAGATATTCCAGACCGATACGTATCCCTCGTCCCAGCCCTAAATAGTTACCTGCCTGTGAAATATTTCCATAAATCATGACTATCCTCCCAGCAAAATCCTTCCATTTTCCTATATCCTTTCAAAGTATATCTTTTCCCCTGTTTAAAGTCAATTTACTGATATTTCGTCTTTTTTAAAATCAGGTTGGAATCGGAAATCCCCTACTGTTTCTGACTTGTCATCGTATTGCGGTTTTTAAAATATATTGCGAGAATTATCAATACCTTTTGTTCATTTTTATGAAATAATAGAAACAAGTACCCGGCTGGATGGGCATCTGTCCTGTCCAGGTATTCATATCGGATGAAAAACAAATAGAAGGAGGGATTTCTAAAATGAGCCAAGAATACAATCCCAGCTGGAACGTGATGCAGCTGTTCCGTCTGGACGGCAAATGGGCCTTTGTCACTGGGGGAGCCCGGAATCTGGGTTTTGACATGGCACTGGCATTGGCTGAAGCAGGAGCAAATGTAATCGTTACAAGCAGATCTGCCGACAGTGCCCGAGAATCTGCACAGCTTATTTCCAAATATACCGGCCAGAAGGCCATCGGCATGGCACTGGATGTCCGCAATGAGCAGGAAATTCAGGACACTGTGGAGAAAATACTGGCAGAAACCGGCAGAATCGATATTCTTGTCAACAATGCCGGCAATGTGACAAGCACACCTGAAAATGCTCCATTTAACAAACGTCCTCTCACATTATGGCAGGAAGTTATTGATACAAACCTGACCGGCAGTTTTCTCTGTGCCAAGCATGTTACCGATGCCTACATGATTCCAAATAAAACCGGCGTCATTATCAATCTCGGTTCCACGGCAGGCATCATCGGAAAAGACAGAAGAGTATACGAAGGCACTCCCATGGGCGGCGCCACTTTGGATTACCATGCTGCCAAAGGCGGTGTGATCAATATGACACGGGATATGGCAGCCTATCTGGCACCTTATAACATCAGAGTCAACTGTATCAGTCCCGGTGGATTCTTCCGTAACCAGCCCCAGGCTTTTGTAGATGCATACAGCCAGACATTTCCCATGGGACGTATGGGCATGGATGGAAAAGAAATGAAGGGTGCTGCCGTTTATCTGGCTTCGGAAGCTTCCTCCTTTGTCACAGGACACAATCTCGTTGTAGATGGGGGTCTCACCATCTGGTAATTTTCAGAAAGGAAGGAACACAAATTGAGTAAAGACTGGAAACAGCAATCCGTGTTCATAGCAGGGCTCGGTTCCATAGGTCTGAGGCACCTTCGGGCGCTACAGGCGCTGGATGTGAAAAACATCAGTGCTTTTGATCCCGTTCCGGCATCTGTCACGAAAGCTCTGGATATCTATCCACAGCTGCAGATTCGCTCTTCCTATGAAGAGGGACTGGCGGCAGGTCCAGATGGTGTATTTATCCTGACACCGCCCAAGATGCATATACCGATGATATTGCAGGCACTGGATAGCGGCTGCAATGTCTTCTGTGAAAAACCCCTGTCAGATACACTGGATGGCACTGTAGAACTGTCGCATAAACTGTCCTGTATTTCCAATAAACTGTGTATCGGACTCTGTTTCCGATACCATAGAGGAATCCAAAGAGCAAAAGCACTGCTGGAATCAGGCGCAGTAGGACGCATTGTTTCAATCCGCTCTCTCATGGGAGAACATTTTCCCTCTGTACGCCCGGATTATAAAACACTGTTTTCCGCCAGGTATTCCGGTGCTTTTGATCTGATGCACGATCTGGATCTGGCCATATGGTTTGCAGACCAGCCTATTTCGCAGATCTATTCGGTATATGGCTCTTACAGCGATATCGGTATCAAAGCACCCGACGTAGCCGAGATCCTGATTGGATTTGCGGATCGCTGCACAGCGACCGTTCATCTGGATTTCTTTCAGCGCCCCAGGCGCAGACAGATCGAACTGATCTGTACCGAAGGCTGCATTCTTGTAGACTTCTCTACCTGGGATCAATGTACACTCAGTACATACAGAACAAACAATGAAGCATGGGAAACCGAAACTTTTACCACTGATCGGGATGATATGTTCCGCGAGGAAGACCAGGCATTTCTGGAATCCATCGCCGGAAATTCTCACACCCAGGTCTATGGGATGGAGGATGCAATGCTGTCACTGAATGCACTGCATCAGATACAAAACAGATAGGAGACAAAAAATATGAAACAAGTAACAAAAGGCACTCTGGGAGGCATTATTCCTCCGATCATTACCCCTTTGACAAAAGAAGGAAAGCTGGATAGAGACGGCATGTGCAAGGTCATTGACCACTGTATAGACGGTGGTGTAACCGGCGTTTTCACGATGGGTTCCACGGGAGAAGCTATGAGGACAAGCCGCGATGTATGGAGAGAGGCTCTCAAAGTCTCTCTGGAACATGTAAACAACAGAATTCCTGTATTTTGTGGCTGCGTGGACTCTACTACCGAGCGGGCTCTGGAAAACATCAAAGAGGCTGAACAACTCGGTGCAAAATATGTGGTTGCCACAGTTCCTTTCTATATTCAAAACACTTGCCAGGATGAAATTATTCGCCACTATGAAAAAATAGCATCTTCTACAGACTGTAACGTTGTCGTATACAATATTCCCGGCATGACAGGTACATGCATTGCACCGGAAACTATTGCCGAGCTGGCAAAGATAGACAATATTACTGCTTTTAAAGACAGCTCCGCAGATTGGGAACATTTCCAGAGATGTATGTACCTGTTAGAGGACGCTGATATCAGTATTTTCAACGGTGCAGAAGAATTGTGTGCCGCTGCCATGGTATTTGGTGCAGATGGCTGTGTGCCCGGACTTGGCTGCCTCTTCCCGAAAGTATTTAAAGATATGTACGATGCGGCGCAAAAAGGAGACGTGCAGGCCGCCTATGGGTTCCAGCGCCAGGTATGGCACGTGCGCAAATCTCTGTCGGTAGGAAAATCCTGGCTCAGCAGCATGAAATATCTTGGTTATTTACTGAAACTGAGCAGCACCGACTATACAAGTTTTCCCATTGAGCCACTCACCGATGCAGAAAAAACAAAAATCGACCAGATCGTAAAAGAATCCGGCCTTGCATAAGGATAATAACAATAAACCATGTAAGATTTAAGTAGCTGTACCTTGACTGAGGAAATTTGATTCAAGAACACCTGGAAATACAATTTCCTCAGTCTGAAACCATTATCCTTTCCACCCTGTTCTGTTCAGCTCTTCCAGAACAATTGGCAGATCGGCAAAGCGATCGATCTGCAATTTTGCATCTTTTACATCCCCAAATCCATATGCCGCATACAAAAACGGAATCCCTGCCGCATCGGAGGCTTCCTGATCTCCCAGGGTATCGCCAATATAGACCGCCTCTTCCTGCCGAATGCCACAGCGTTCCATCAAAATACGAATTGTCTCTCCTTTTGTCACACCCGTATTCCCAAAACACTCATAGTCCCGGATCAGATGAGCCATATGATTTTTTTCCAGAACAAGCTCTATATACCCTTTCTGACAATTGCTGACGATATAGAGATCATATATTGCCGCCAGTTTTTCCATGCAGGCATACATACCCGGATAAGAAATATCCTTTTCATTTTCTTCCAGAAGCTGATGTTCATGATAGCAGCACCTGTCCAGCAGTAATTTTCTTTTTTCCCGATCGGGTTCAGCTCCAAAAAGGTCATCTGCGATCACATCCATTGTCTTTCCAAATTCCTTTTGCAGCATCTCTGCCGTAATAACAGTATCCGTATATCCCGTCTCTTCAATTGCCAGATTCCACCCTTTCGCTACAATTGCTGTAGAATCCCATATTGTTCCGTCCACATCAAAAATTAAATGTCTGATCACAACGTTTCCTCCTGTCCTAAAACTGTCAATAACGTTCCTGCCAGAATACAGAAATCCGAGATGTTAAATACAATGTTGCGCAGCCGTTTCCATTTTACACCAAAACTGAAATAATCTACAACATATTTTCGCTTCAGTCTGTCATACGTATTGCTCAGGGCCCCTCCCAGAAGCAGGGCAAGGCCCGTTTTCATCATATATTTTCCTTTCTGTCTGCCGGTCAGCAAAAAGAAAACCGCAACGCACACCGTCAGGGAGAAAGAAAGCACTGCCACAACAGAGCTTCTCCCCTCTCCTGCATTCAGAAAAGCACCTCTGTTATGATATTTGCGGATAACAATCCTGCCGCCCCAGACAGGCTCTTCTTTTCCTTCTTTCTTATGTTTTTCAATGTAGCTCTTTCCAAAAAACTCTGCCAGGAAAATACCTGCTACGATAGTGATATAGATCATAAATAAGTTCTCCCTACAACTATCCCGTGTCCGTTTCAGAATAATCCTGCCAATTCCTGAAAAGTATGTAAAACATTGATCTTTCCAAGTCCCCATTCTTGATTCGGATACTGTACATTACTGTCTCTGACAGCGCCCAGCGCCAAATAATATTTCAACTCCCTCCCTGAAATAAGAGGAAATTTCTTATCTACCACAGCCCACTGCAATAACTGGGCTACCGCCCCTGTAGTAACTGCCGCTGCCAGACTACTCCCCGTCCGTTTTCCCAGAGAAGTGGAAATGTTCACACCGGGAGCCGTAAACTCCGGCTTAATACGCCGATCAGCTGTAAATCCTCTCCCGGATTTTTCATAGAATCCCCCATCCATATCGTTATAAGCGTTTATCGTAATGACACCGTCCGCCATTGACGGTGCCGTCAGGGTGATATCCGGCTCCGGCCGCAAAAAATAAGTATCTCCACTGAGAAATTCCTCTATGGGAAGCCATATATTATATTTACTGCCAATGAGCGCCACATCTATATCTATCGTGAATGTCCACACTCCCGGCGTAGGCCCATCAAATCGAAACAATACCAGACTTCTGTCAGAAGCCTCTTCCAGCAAAATACTATCCACTGTTATCACAGTTTTGTCAAATATAAAACTATATTCCTCCGTTCTGCGATCCCTTCCGCCTATCCCGTTTATGACTTCTCCTCCTGGAGTCTGAAGTGATATCTGATAGCGATTCGGTCCTTCCGACCACACTTCCAGGATAAATCCTCTTTCTCCTTCTCCTACCCTTAACTCAATATTCTGAGGACCGGAAGCAGAGCTTCCCTGGTAATGATGAGATGCAGCGCCTTCATTTCCACCACAGGCAACAATCGCCCGGCGTCTTTTCGCGGCTACTGTGTTCAAATACCGATCCAATGTAGAGGAACCTGTATGACTGCCGGAATTCGTACCTATCCCCAGACAGATCACTACGGGCCGCTCCTGCTCAGCCGCAAGCTGCTCCAGATATTTTACAGCCATGATAATATCTGTTTCCGCATATGCCACTGCTTCTTCCGGCAAAAGATAATAATCTTTCAAGTATTGCTTCGCCTCCCGCAGCTTCACAACAACGATATCCGCATCAGGCGCCGCCCCCGTAAAGGCACGCCCTCCGCCTAAGCTGCTGCCTGCTGCCACACTGGCCATGGCCGTCCCATGGCCGTCCGTGTCCCAGCTCGCCACCACTTCACGGGGATTCTCTGCCTGAAGAGCCTCATTGATCTGTTCCCGGCTAAACTGTGTTCCGTAGTAAAAGCCTTCCGGCACCGATCCTCCCTCATTCAGAGTCTGATCCCAGATTGCCAGTATCCTGCTGTCTCCATTGCCATCCCGAAATACATCCTGTGTATACCGAATCCCCGTATCAATAATACCGACTACTACCCCTCGTCCGGTCAACGCCAGAGGCTCTCCCTGTACCTGTATAATTCCCGCATCACTAAGTGCCAGAGAATCAAAAGGCTGGTCCGTCTGAATATCCTCCTGCTGCATCAGACCAAAACATTTGGGCAGTGAATAATACGGATAGAGCGTTATATCCAGAGGTGCATTGCCTTCTGGTCGAAAGTATATAATACTGATGTTGGAATCTACCTCTACTACACAGTAATCGTCAATCTGACAACAGACACCGTTATCCACAATTGTAAAATCCGACAAAAGCTCCCTGTATTCTGGTGACTTTACTTTTTCTTCACATGTCATAGAACTATCCTGCCTTATTTTCCTTCTTTCTATCCTATGACAAAGCCACTATATACAATACCGTTCTTTTTAATCAATGTCCTTTCGATCTGCTGGAAACCCTTTTCAGATATGGCAATTCCTTTTTTAAATCCTGCCGTATACTCATATGCCAGAAAAACTCGCCCAGGAAAAGTAACTTGTGCAGATTGTCCTCATGCAAAAATGCCTGTATAAGACGGGAAACAGAATAAATTTTTCTACTGGCCTTTATATGCTCCATCTGCAGCTCATAGGGTGTCATTTTCTCCGGTATATGTACCGCGTTTCCATTATATTTACTCCAGTTATGATGAAGCAGCCTGTCTTTGTGACTTTCATAGACAGGCGTTCCCGGCACAAAATACATACATTGAATCAAAGCCCCCTTGATATTATGTTCGATTACAAAATCAGCAAGCTTTTCTCCCGCCCCTACTGTATGATTATCTGCCCCCAGGATAAACAATCCTCTGACACTGAGGCCGTGTCTCTGAATATTCTCAATGGATTCTACTATTTTGTCTTTACTGCTTTTTTTATGATACAACGCAAAGGACTCATCATCGATAAATTCAATCCCCATGGCGATCTCTACAAAACCCGCCTTTTTCAGCAGCTCAAGCATCTCATCGTCCATTCCCACTTCCCATCTTGCCTGTACTGTGAAGTGGTAATGAATCCCGCTGTCTATTATTTTTTGCAATACAGCCTTTGCCCATTCCCGGTCTGCAAAAAAATTATCGTCGGTAATCCACAGTGCTTTTAGCAGCCTGTGATGTCCCTCTTCCTGGAACGCAATCGTCCTTTTGATATCTTCCAGCACATTATCGGGAGTCCGGGTTCTGACCCGTCTGCCAAAGTGCCGGACAAGGGCACAATAGTCACAGTTATGAGGGCACCCCCTGGATGCATGAACCTGCCCCCAGAGTGTATTGTATCCGGCCATTTTTTTATAATGATATACAAGATTTTTATCCGGTATCGTCTCAAAGGTTTCCGGTGCCCTGCGCTGGCCAGTATGTACCAGTTTACCGTCTTTCCGGTATACAACCCCTGGAAATGCAGGTGTCTCCCCTTTTTTTACTGCTTCTACCAGCTCCAGTATCGACTCGTCCCCTTCTCCCAGCAGGACATAATCACAGTATTTTACCGCTTCCCTGTAGTGCATGGAAGCGTGGAGACCTCCCATCACAACAACGGCATGACTCTTCTTTTTGAAATATCTGGCCAGCTGATAACCTCTTACTGCACTGAACGTAAAAATACCGATCACTATCATATCTGCATCCAAAATATCGTCCATAACAAGTCGGGAAATCGACTCGCTGTACATCAGGGTATCTTTTACCTTCTCTTTCACAATCGTGGCCAGTGTATTCAATCCTACAGACGGCGTCCTGATATATCTGTCATATACAAAATGGTTTAATATCGTCGGCTTATAGGGCCTGTTCCCAGGCTCAATCACTCTTACTTTCATAACCTTCCCCACCTTTAAAAATAAAAAAAATCCTGTCACAGGATTCTCCGCCTGCGGCGGGCCGCTTCAGCGACATATTTCCAATCCGCCGCAGTACGATCTGTATCTGTTCCCGTACAGGAATTTCCTATACGAGAATAAATATAAGTATAGCACGATTCCCAGCATTCCTGCAACCGCAGTCTTTTATTCACGTTACAAATTATGATATCCTGGAATAGGGAACATATTATAAATAAGTCTCCTTAAGAAACAGTTCCGCCTCCTCACTGCTCATTCCGATGATCCGGCTCACATCTGTCCATATGAACGAAACTTCCCTTTTTGTCAGTCCCATACTGCTGTAATATTTCTCTGGAAAGTTTTCATATTCTTCTTCCGAAACAGCATTTCCGTTACAGTCCATGCTGCTGATCCGGGGAGTATAATCCTCTCCTTCATAAACAACTGTCTGGGACGCAAGGGGCGTTTCCTGCACGAAATCATCCACTACACACAGAGAGCTGACCCGATATACATAACTGTCAGGAGAATCCTTTATCTGATCATATACAATATAATAATCCCGCATGCCCTGAAGAGAAAAACTGTTGTATACTGTCACGCTGTCCGTAATAATATCCGGCTGGGAATCTCCTTCCACAAAGGAAGTTTCCAGTTCTTTCAGATGTTCCTGTTCATCTATTTTATAAAAGCGACTGTATGTATAGTGACCCGTCCCTCCGTAATTGGCAACGATCAGTTCCACTTTGCCGTCATAGTCCAAATCTCTCATCGTAAAACAGTAGCTCTCATCTGCATATGTCACATCGGCGGCCCATACGTCCTTGTACTGCGCAAATAACGCCATCTGCCGCTCCAGGCTGCTGCCATAACCGCAAGACCTGTCTGCATATTCCACATAATCAGGCCACGCTTCCAATATGTCGGCCATATTTTCCGTCAGTCCCTGTGCAGTCAAATATTCTTCCAGGAAAGTATCCCTGTAAAATCCGGCTCCGGTATTTCCCGATACAGAATCTCCTGACGCAGCGTCTTCTGACATGGCATTTCCCATCAAACGATAATTCTCCAGGTCAGGATGATCCAGATAGAACATATTGTCAGAATCCTCCTGAAGAAAAACCCGGGGACTGTTCCACGTATCCGTCCCATCCCCATATCCGATGAGCACTATGATATCCTCTTTTCCGTCCATATTATAATCCCGGAAAGACACTGCGCTCACTTCCACAAACCGATCGCCATTCCCATCAGGAGCCATCGGAAAACGGTATACGATCTCTCCGCCCTTTACCAGCGCGAACTTCGGCTCACCTATATCGTCTGTCGGAGCAATGGAGGCAAACACCACTTCTCCCCAGCCGTCCAGTATCGTTACAAAACTCTGTTCTTCTATGAGACCCTCAATCTGTACGCCAAAAGTAGCTGTCTCTTTGTTATCGGCTGTTACGCCGCTGTCTCCTGAATCCTCTGTACTGGCTTCTATGCTACCTGTCTCATCCTCCGAACCCGCCTCCCGCAATTCATCCACCACTTCTCTGCCATTCTCCTCGCCTTTCACCAATCCCTCTTTTCCATCTCTCCCACATCCGGCAACAGAGAGCAGTAAAAAAATCAGCCAGGCTACAGTTTTTATTTTTTTCATATCTTTCTCCTTCTTTTCAGCCATATCTCTTTCCCGTCCTTTGTATCTTACCCTCAGTAAACAAAGGAACACACGCTCTGAACCATATCTTTATACCCATAATGACTGTCGAAAATTGTCCCAAAAGTATCTATCCATATGGGTATGTAACCACATCTACTGGCTGCCATTTGAGAACCAATATTTGTGACAGATGCCGAATAAAACAGAACAATCTTTCTGCTACACAGCTCTCACAAAGATTACCTGAGAAAAGATTTCCCGGAACATAATGAATTGTCTGTCCATAGACAAGTGGCAATTCAAAAATTTCATCTCTGCTCTTTCCTCGCAGGAACTTGCGTGTCTTTTCTTGCAAATCCTCAGATGTACAGATAACGGTGCAGTTTCTATATGCTGCTATTTTTATATATACCTGTCTCACATCTGTATTCACGGAAAATATTGCGCTGTCTTCCCGCAATCTTTCCGGCCTGCAATAATATACTTTGGAAAGTAATCGTTCGATTTTGGATGTAATCCTCTCTTTCACAAGCATAATCCTCTCCACATTCTTGATGAATATAAATACATGATACTCTCTTTTCAAAGAAAAATCAGCATTTATATGATAAAACGAGAATGCAAGAACGTAATGGTGTACCACCACAAGAAGTTACAGCTTCTTGTGGCAGGGTTTGGTAAGATGACTACCGCACGATACAGGCAACGCCTGCGATACACACATGTAGTATTATGATGTAGTTCCCGTGCTTTTGTGTTGTGAAACAGGATATGTCTGCCTTAAAATATAGAAAGGGACTGCGGTCAGTTGGCATATGGGGCATATTATCCATTCGGTATTCATGTTAAATACCCCAATCTCTGCTAATCATTTGCAGTTTTACCATATGCGGGTAAATCCTGCCTGTGTTCATCAGTTTTTCCGGCGTTCCCTGTTCCGCAACAGAACCGTCTGAAAGCACAACCACTTTATCCGCGCCGCTTACGGTACGCATACGATGGGCGATAACAAGTACGGTCTTATCCTTTATCAGCCTTGATAAAGCAGCCTGTATCAATGTTTCGTTTTCCACATCAAGGCTTGCCGTTGCTTCATCAAGTAAGATGATAGGGGAATTTTTGAGGAAAGCGCGGGCGATTGA
>CAJUNB010000010.1 GCA_910587635.1 uncultured Lachnospiraceae bacterium | reverse complement strand
TTCGCGTCACCTGCCATATCGTCGGAACGCATTCCAGTGTGAAACTTCGTTTCACGGCGTTCCTCCTGCAATCGTAACGGCACGCGCCGCTTCGCGTCACCTGCCATATCGTCGGAACGCATTCCAGTGTGAAACTTCGTTTCACGGCGTTCCTCCTGCAATCGTAACGGCACGCGCCGCTTCGCGTCACCTGCCATATCGTCGGAACGTATTCCAGTGTGAAACTTCGTTTCACGGCGTTCCTCCTACTCTCCCAGATACGCTGTAATGACCTGTGGATCATTCAGCACACTGCCGGTCTCCCCCTGCGCCAGAATCCGACCAAAGTTAAGCACCGAGAGCTCTTGGCATATACCGGACACAAGCTTCATATCATGTTCAATTAAGAGTATTGTCATATCGAATCTGTCCCGGATGAGGCAGATCGTTTCCATCAATTCCTTTGTTTCGTTAGGATTCATGCCTGCCGCAGGCTCATCCAGCAAAAGGAGCTTTGGCTGTGTGGCAAGTGCTCTGGCAATCTCCAGTTTCCGCTGTTTCCCATAGGGGAGGTTGGATGCCAGATAGTCCGCTTCTTTTTCCAGCTCGAACACTTCCAGAAGCTCCATCGCCCGCTCATCCATTTCCTTTTCCACTCTGTGATAGGCAGGTGTACGGAAAATACCCGCCAGAGACGAATATTTATAGTGGTTGTGCAGCCCCGCCTTGACATTGTCCAGAACAGACATCCCCTTGAAGAGACGAATATTCTGAAATGTCCTGGCAATCCCCGCTTTATTGATCTCTATTGTCTTTTTCCCGGTAATGTCCACATCGTCCAACCGGATAATCCCTTCGTTGGGCTTATATACCCCGGTCAACAGATTAAATACCGTTGTCTTTCCCGCGCCATTGGGGCCGATCAGACCATATAACTGTCCCTTTTCCACATGAATCTCAAAATCATCTACAGCACGAAGGCCGCCAAATGAGATACATAAATTTTGTACATCCAACAAAGCCATCTTTTATTCCTCCGTCCTGTTTTCACTTACGTTCTTCGTGCCTGTTTTCCCTAAGATTCGTCTGAGAGAATATTTTTCCCGCAGAGCAATCGCTTTCGGACTCCAGTTAAACAGCATTAACCCAATCAAAACAATTGCATAGATGAGCATACGGTAATCGCTCAATCCACGCAGCATCTCCGGCAACAGTGTCAGCACTACCGCAGCGATAACAGAGCCTCTGATATTTCCGATGCCCCCCAGTACCACGTAGACAAGAATCATAATTGACATATTGTAACCAAAGTTTTTCGGCAGTGCAGTCAGCGTGGAAAGATTGTGAGCATACAATACACCAGCCACTCCCGCAATGGAAGCAGAGATGGTAAACGCCATCATCTTATATTTCATCACATTGATACCGATAGACTCTGCCGCGATACGGTTATCCCGGATCGCCATAATCGCCCGGCCATCCCGGGAATGAACCAGATTCAATATGATAAAGAGCGTCAGCAGTACGAGGATAATGCCTATCGTAAAACTGGCATCATGGGGTGTGCCTGTAATCCCCTGGGGGCCGTTGATAATCGTCTTTCCTCCCGGCTCCAGTCCCAGTGCAATCATATCCTTTGTAGAGACATGAAAGCCTCTACTGTCCTTTCCGATATACAGCACATTCATCAGATTCTTGATAATTTCACCGAAAGCAAGCGTAACGATTGCCAGATAGTCCCCTTTCAAACGAAGGACCGGTACCCCGATCAGCATGCCACAGGCCGCAGCACACACGGCACCGATTACCAATGCCAGCAGGAAACGGGCCATAGCCGGCATGGCTTCTTTCATACACATGGAGAAAAAAGCACCTGAGAACGCGCCCACACACATAAATCCGGCATGACCAATACTCAGTTCTCCCAAAATCCCCACTACCAGGTTCAGAGATACTGCCAGTATTACATAAATACAGAGTGGAACAAGCAGTCCTTCCATCAGACTGGAAATATGCCCCGTGACATTCAGCAGCATCACAATGACATAGGCAATCACTACAATCCCATATGTAATCAGATTATTTTTCGTCGACTTATTTATCTTTTTCATTCTCTCACCCTATACTTTCTCCTGAATTTCCCTGCCAAGTATCCCGGTAGGCTTTACGAGCAGTACGACAATCAACACTGCAAACACAATGGCATCCGCCATTTGAGAAGAAATATATGCTTTACTGAGAATTTCAATAATGCCAAGTAAAATACCGCCGATCATGGCACCCGGCACAGAACCGATTCCTCCAAAGACAGCCGCTACGAAAGCCTTGATACCAGGCATAGCGCCCGTATAGGGCGTCAGAGAGGGATACGTGGAGCACAGAAGCACACCTGCTATCGCTGCCAGGGCAGAACCAATGGCAAAAGTAAGGGCTATCGTTCCGTTTACATTGATACCCATGAGCTGTGCCGCCCCTTTATCCTCGGAAACAGCCAGCATGGCCTGTCCCGCCTTTGTCTTTTTGATAAAAAGCGTCAACCCCGTCATAATTATAATGCAGGCGGCAATCGTTACGATCGTCTCACCCGAAATCATAAGCTGTCCTTCCGCCAGCGAAACGGTTGGAATCGTCACTACAGATTTGAAGGACTTCGGATTGGCACTAAAAATCAAAAGGGCAATATTCTGAAGTAAATAGCTGACACCGATAGCTGTAATCAGCACGGCGAGCGGTGACGCCGCCATCCGCAGAGGCTTATAGGCAACTCTTTCTATTGTTATACCGAGCACGGTACAGACTGCCATAGAGACAATAACAGCGAGAATCGGCGACAGACCCATCCCGCTCACCATGACAAAAACCACATAACTGCCTATCATAATGACATCTCCATGGGCAAAATTCAGCATCTTTGCAATACCATATACCATTGTATAGCCCAGTGCGATAATCGCATATACGCTTCCAAGGCTGATACCATTGATCAAATAAGATATAAAACTCATATGTACACCTCCGGGGTTTTATCTGTATATACGTGGAAATTATAACATACACATTACCGCCCAGTCAAATATCCTGCACTGGGAAACGAATCACATCTGCGCGATTCGCCGCGTAAATAGTACACTCTTGCGCAATCGTTCCTCACTGCGAGCTGCGCATTTCCGTCTGTGGTGGGACGCGACGCGAAGCTAGTCTTTCAGGACTCTTGTATGCCCTGCAATGCTCTATAGAAAAAAGGAGTACAGCGCAAACTGTACCCCTTTACACTACTGTCTTATATTACATTGCTGCATATGCGCCATCCGTAATCTTAACAGCCTTGGGCTCTTTGTTAGGCTCGCCGTCAGCATTCCATGTCATGCCAGCACCTGTCAGGCCATCGATTGTAATCTCTGTCATAGATACTTTCAGGGCATCACAAATATCAGAAGCGCTCATATCCGGTGTCACGCCAGCTTTTTCAATAGCAGCTTTCATAGCATAGATTCCATCATAGGCATCTGCTGCAAACTGATTTGGAATATCACCAAAATTCTCCTGATATGCTTTTACAAAATTCTGTGTCAGTTCATCCTCTGCATCTGCTGCAAAAGGTGTCAGAAGCATAACGCCCTCTGCCAGAGCAGTATCAAAATCTTCTACTGCAAGGATACCGTCCAGGCCATCGCATCCGAAAAAGATCGGCGCATATCCCATCTTGTCAGCCTGTCCAAGGATAATGGAAGCCTCTGTATAGTAGATAGGCAGAAATACGAGCTCTGCCCCAGAGTCCTTTGCTTTCTGAAGCTGTACGGAGAAATCTGTATTGCTGTCCGCTGTAAATGCTTCAGCAGATACGATTTCAATTCCCTGATTACCTGCTTCTGCTGCAAATGTCTGATAAATACCGGATGAATATACATCGGAACTGTTGTAGATAATGGCAACTTTTGTAGCCAGCTTGTTCTCGCCAATATACTGTGCGGATGCAGTTCCCTGGTTAGGATCAGAGAAACATACACGGAATGCATTATCATACTGGATACTCTCTACCGCAGATCCCGAAGGTGTGAGCTGGAACAGATTGTCCTCATGTGTCTTCTCTACGACTGCTGTACAGGGTGTACTTGTAACAGTACCAAGAAGCATCTGCATATTCCAGTCTTTCAATGTATTGTAAGCATTCACTGCCTTCTCTGCATCATGTTCATCATCCTGGAAATTGAACTCGATCATAGCGCCATTGATACCGCCTGCTGCATTGATTTCATCCACAGCAAGCTGCGCTGCATTTTTCACTGCCTGTCCGTAAACTGCTGCCGCACCTGTCACAGGGCCGATACCGCCGATTTTAAAAGTGCCGCCGCTGCCCGCGTCCGCACTTTCTCCTGCGTCTTCTGCAGTACCCGCATCCGCGTTTTCTGTCACTGTGTCTGCATTCTCTGTACCTGCGTCAGAAGCTGAGCTGCCGCATCCTGCCAAGGCTGCAGCAACCATAGCGGCTGCCACTACCATGCTCAATTGTTTTTTCATAATATTTCCTCCTTTTTCCTCTTTTTTACTTTTCTATAGTATATATTTTTTTCTTAATTTGTCAATGCTATTTTTTCGGCCCCTTACCGCTTTTCATCCATTCTTTTCAATATTTCGAACACATCATCGTTATTTCCCATCATGATCAGATGGTCTTCTTCCTCGAAACGATAGTCAGGATGAATGACAAAATCTGTCTTTTCTTTCTTTTTAATACCGAGAATATTGATATGATATCTGGCGCGGATATCTATCTCCCGTACCGTCTTTCCAAGCCATTCCTGCAGCGGAAGAGTCTCATAAATAGAGCACTCCCTGCTCAGTTCTATATAGTCAAATACATGGTTGGCGCTGCATCTGTTTGCCAGACGCTGTGCAATGTCTCTGTCAGGATAGATGACTTCATCTGCCCCGTTGCGCAGCAGAAACTTCGCCTGAATGTCTCTGACAGCTTTGCTGATGACATATTTGGCTCCCATTTCTTTTAGCTGGCTCGTGATTTCCAGACTGCTTTGAAAATTGTTTCCCACACAGACGAAGCAATAGTCAAAGTTGTCGACTCCCAGTGTCTTTAACACGTCCACCTTGGTACAGTCTCCGATCTTGGCACTTGTCACGATGGGAAGCACCTCTTCCAGTGCCTCTTCCTTTTCATCCACTACAAGAATCTGATTTCCCAGATCTGCCAGCTTCTTACACAGATGATACCCAAACTTTCCCATACCAATGATTAAAAATGTTTTCATAACAGATTCCTTTCTATCCTCAGATGCGACGCAACCCCTGTCATACAAATTCCAAAGAGAACCTTATCCCACAGTAATTTTTCCATGGGGATACTGCACCGGATCCATTTTCTTTTTCTGCATAAAGGAAAGGGCAAATGTCATGCTGCCAATCCTGCCGCAATACATGAGAAATATAATAACACACCTGGAAATCCCGTTTAAATCTCTTGTAATACCACAGGTCATTCCCACCGTCCCGATAGCGGAACATATTTCAAAAGCAATGCTGTTCATGGAAAGTTCCGGCTGCACTGCACAGATGATTATGGCCGCAACAAGAGCCATAAGCAGGTTGATAACGAGTACCATACTGGATTTCTTGATAATTTCATCGGGAATCCGCCGTTCAAACACACTACATCCCTGCTTGTTCCGCAGACTGTTCCATGTATACATGAGAAGCACTACTACCGTTGTCGTTTTGATGCCCCCTGCCGTGGAACCGGGACTGCCTCCTATGAACATCAATATCATCGTCAGCAGCAGGCTTCCATTGCTCAATGCTCCTGTATCCACAGTATTGAACCCTGCCGTTCTGGCCGTGACAGAAGAAAAAAGTGCCGCCAGTGCCTGTCCTCCCGGAGACAGCTCTGCGAAAAGAGCTCTCCGCTCAAAAATCCAGAAAAGAAAAGCTCCTCCGAAAATCAGCACAGCTGTCGTCAGCAGCACGATTTTCGTATGCAGCATATATTTCCTGATCTGGAGTCTGTGTTCATACAGATCCCGCCACACGACAAAGCCGATACCTCCAATGACAATGAGAGCCATAATCACCAGATTCACGATCGGATCCGACACAAAAGAAGATAAAGAAATATAGGCCTCCTGCTCCCCCATCAGATCAAATCCTCCATTGCAAAAGGCAGATATGGCATGAAAAATACTGTAATAACAGCCTTTCCAAAAACCGAACCGGGGAATAAACCGAAGGCTCAACAGTACCGCTCCGATGCCTTCCACAAGCAAAGTACCCTTTACGATCAGTTTCGTCAGTCTCACTACACCTGCCAACTGCAGTGTGTTGATACTCTCCTGAAGCAGCTCCCGCTCACGCAGACTGATCTTTCTTCTAATGTAAATAGAAAAGAAGACGCCGATCGTCATAAATCCAAGGCCGCCTGTCTGGATGAGCAGAAGTATGACAAACTGGCCAAACAATGTCCAGTTACGACAGGTATCCGCCACCACCAGCCCTGTCACACAGGTAGCGCTTGTCGCCGTAAAAAGGGCGTCCAGGAAACTGGCCGCCTCCCCTTTTGCCGAAATGGGCAACATGAGAAGCAGCGTTCCCAGCAATATAATGATAAAAAATCCTGCCGCTATCATCTGCATCTGCGACAGACCGTTTTTCCTGCTTTTTTTCATGATGTTATACTATTCCAATTGTTTCCAGTATTCCGAATGCAATTGCCTCCGCTATTGCCTCAAACTCCAGATCAAACAGTGCATTGTCCTTATCTGTATTGAGAAATCCTACTTCCACCAAAACGGCGGGCATCTGGGTACTGTTCAGAACGATCAGATTGGGCCGCTCTGACACACCGATATTTCGAAATCCCAGGTAAGAAAGCTGCCTGTCAATATTTTCCGCCATAATTTCCGCAACGCCGCCCTTCGAATAGACCAGAGATTCCACTCCCGAGTACGTATTGGGATAAGGGCTGGAATTTCGATGAATCGAGATAAAATAATCCGCTCCGGCCAGATTCCCTTCCTGTGCTTTTCGATAAGGCGTCTCGTAGACATCTTCTGTACGAGTATAGACTACATTGATTCCCGCATTCTGTAAAATATTTCCCACTGCCAATGTCAACGCAAGAGTATCGTCCTTTTCCCTGCGTCCATTGTAAGTCGCGCCAAAATCTGATCCACCATGTCCGGCATCCATCACAATCGTATAATTCGCCATAAATTTGCTCCGCATATCTTCTATTATGATTAAGATATGCACGCAGGCAATGAGCAGTGCCAAAATGTAAGATGACAAATTACCTGCTTGCAGGTAAATTTGTCAGATTGCATTTTGATAGGGCGAAGCCCGTGATGAGGAAAACCTCCGGTTTTCCGAATCCCACTGCTCATTGCCCCGCAAGCCAAAACTGTAGATGCCAATTTACCTGCTTGCAGGTAAATTTGTCAGATTGCATTTTGATAGGGCGAAGCCCGTGATGAGGAAAACCTCCGGTTTTCCGAATCCCACTGCTCATTGCCCCGCAAGCCAAAACTGTAGAT
>CAJUNB010000009.1 GCA_910587635.1 uncultured Lachnospiraceae bacterium | reverse complement strand
CCTCAGTGGACAAAGGGACACACGGTCGGAGAAGAGCCAATTTTTGCCCCTGTTTCGTTGCTTTCCTTCCGCGTACGTCCAGTACGCGTCAATCAAGCGTCTCGCAGGGACAAAAATTGACTTCTTTCCGACTCTCTGACCTTGACCATAGATATTTCGGTAATTTACAAGGCGGACGATTGAGGCGTACTGGACGTACGCTGATTGAGGACAACGCAGAAAATTACCGAAATATCATGGTTCAGGGCGTGTGTGCCCTTGTCCACTGAGGGTATCCTCAGTGAACAAGCAGAGGAAATAAAATTTTGGGGATCGGATAAAAAGTGTGGTATACTGGTTACAGGCAAGATAAGTTTTGTGGATAGTATGGAGGATTTAGATGTATAAATTTGTGGAAAAGAAACGTTCTCTTTTATTTGGACTGCCGTTATCGTTTACGACATATAAAATCGATGAAGAACTTCTGAAGAGAAAGCAGGGCTTTCTTTCTGTCAGGGAAGATGACTGTTACCTATATAAGATTCAGGATGTAACACTCACAAGATCGCTGCCGGAGAGACTGTTTGGTCTGAGTACAATCATTTGTCATACAGCAGATACGACAGATCCGGTGCTTGTACTTTCTCATATTCAAAATGGTGATGAGGTGAAACAATATCTTGTAAAGACATCGGATGAAGAGCGAATGAAACGTCGCACTGTAAATACATTGAATATTACTGCAGATGAATATGAGAACGAATAAAAAGGAGTAACGATTGGAGCAGGCATATAAGCTGGAATTTATAAATGAACAGATAGAAGGACTCTCTGTCAGCTGTTGTGGTTGTTCCAAGACAGAGCCTCTTCATAGCTTTGGCCCGGCATTAAAGCCACACTTTCTGATTCATTATGTCCTGAGCGGAAAAGGAAGGTTTTCTGTGGATAATCAGGAATATAGCCTGGAGACAGGCAGTGGTTTTCTGATCGAGCCTGGAGAGCTTGTATTTTATCAGGCAGATAAACAGGAACCGTGGACATATGTGTGGGTTGGATTTGGTGGAAGTCAGGCGAAAGAATACATGGAAAAAATGGGGTTGTCCAAAAAGCATCCTGTATTTTGCTCTGACAGGCACAAAGAGCTCTATGCCTGTGTCCGCAATATGATGGAGCACAATACATCCGGTGTGGCCAATGATCTGCGCAGAAATGGAGAGTTGGCAGTCTTTCTTTCGTTGATTGCTTCGGGCGTGCAGGTAAAAGAAAAGGATGATACGGATAAAGCGAATACCTATGTCAGGAAGGCACTTGGATTTATACAAAGTAATTACTGCAATCCTATTAAAATTACAGATGTGGCTGAGTTTGTGTGTGTGAACAGAAGCTATCTGTATACTTTATTTGAACACTCTATTGGTATGTCCCCTCAGAAATTTTTATCTGCTTTTCGTATTACAAAGGCAACAGAACTTTTGCAGACAACGGAGATTCCCATCGAAAGCATTGCCCTGTCCTGTGGTTATAATGATGCACTTGTTTTTACAAAGGCATTTAAGCAGGCAAAAGGAGTATCACCGTCTCTGTATCGAAAGGAGTTTCTGAAAAAAGGCAGCAGGCACAATAAGGAGGAGCTGGCCCGGATCGATGATTTTATCAGGCAGATTGAGAATCGGAACCAATAGGAGACTTTAACCATACAAAGGATGGAAAGGAAGTTTGACCGGATATGGTTTAGGTCATATTGCAGTTGACAGATCGAAAATTTTATTTTATACTGTGTGTCACAGATTTCTTTCTGTCAAAGAAAATGATAAAAAACAGATTTCTTTAGCACAGGATATATTAAATGGGAGAGGTGAAAGGATGGAGTTATAATCTACTTTTGAAAACATGGAACGTAAATGTTGCTATTCGTGTTGCCAAAAGTGGATTATGTTTCTTAACCTCTTTTTTTGGTGGATTACAAGTTGAGAAAAGGTACTTGTGTACTGATTCCGGTAAGTAATGGAACAGGTTATAGGTAGTGTGTCTGCCTGCTTGACTGTGCAGCGATTACCTGGTAAATCTGTGAAAATTTATACTGGCTGAAAAAAGGAATGAGGGTAAGGAATGAGAATCGTTTGGCAACAGACGGTTCTTTTTTTATCATATAGGAATCGCATTTGTACGGCCTTTTCTTTGCCATAATAGGAGGGTTTATATGTCACAGATTACTGTAAATGATTTGACATTTTATTATGAAGGAAGTGATCACCATATTTTTGAAAAGGTATCTTTTTCGATAGATACAAACTGGAAATTGGGCTTTATCGGCAGGAACGGAAAGGGAAAGACAACTTTTCTGAATTTGTTACTTGGAAAATTGGAATATAGAGGAACGATTACAGCGTCGGTTTTATTCGATTATTTTCCCTATCTATTATCACCGGAAATGATGGAAAGGTGCGCCGCAGATTTCGTAGAGGAAATCAGGCCGGACTGCGAATCGTGGAAAATAATGTGTGAACTACAAAAACTGGATGCAGATGCAGAAATATTATATCGTCCTTTTCGGACGCTCAGTCATGGAGAGCGGACAAAGGTAATGCTGGCAATTCTGTTTTCAAGGGACAACGCTTTTTTACTCATTGATGAGCCAACAGATCATTTAGACTGGGAATCCAGAGAAGCTGTGAAACAGTATTTAATTAAAAAGAGAGGTTTTATCCTTGTGTCCCATGACAGAGATCTGCTGGATGCCTGCATCGATCATGTGCTCGTTCTGAATAGATACTCCATTGAGGTACAGAGTGGAAATTTTTCGAGCTGGTGGGAAAATAAAAGCCGGAAAGATGCGTTTTCCAAAATGGAAAATGATAAGCATAAAAAAGAAATCCGGCATTTAAAAGTGGCATCCCGGCGTGCGAGACAATGGGCAGATAAAAATGAAGATAGGAAAATAGGGATTGATCCGATCAAAGATCACGACCGGGGATGCGGCGCCCGTCCTTATATCGGAGGGAAAACGAAAAAGATGCAAAGCCGTATCAAACAGATGGAAAATCGAATTGAGAGGGAGATCGAAGAGAAAGAGGGGCTGTTAAAAGATATCGAAGAACCGGTAGAATTAAAGCTGAGCCCATTGTGTCATAAGAAAGAGGTTCTCATTTCTCTGAGTGATTATGGCCTCGGATATGAAAAAGCGGAAAAGAGGCTTTTTCAGCACCTGAATTTTACATTGCACAGAGGCGACAGGATGTTTTTACATGGGGGAAACGGCTGCGGAAAGAGCAGCCTGATAAAGGCAATACTGATGCATATGGAGGCTATGCCTGGAGGGAGACAGATTAAAATAGAAGAAGAGGGAAAGTTGGAGACGGTGTCCGGGCTGACAGTGTCTTACATTGATCAGGATACCTCTTTTTTGCGGGGAAACGTCTCCGGGTTTTGCGCTGCCAGGGATCTGGATGAGAGCCTGTTTTGTGCGATTTTGAGGCAGTTGGGAGTAGAGCGGATTCAATTTATGAAAAATATGGAAGATTTCTCCCAGGGACAGAAAAAGAAGGTGTTGATTGCAGCCAGCCTGATGACGGAGGCACATCTGTATATTTGGGATGAGCCTTTGAATTATATAGATATCTTTTCGAGAATACAGCTGGAAAATCTGTTGTTGAAATATAAGCCGACGATGCTCGTTGTGGAGCATGATGTCCGTTTTCGAGAACAGATTGCCACAAAAACAGTTTGTCTGAAAATCTAACATTTTCACAGTTTTTTATAACAAGAAGAAATTTTGGAGGAGGGAAAGTATGATATACTATATACGTAAAGGGCAGAGCCAAGTGGGTGTAACTATATCTGCTGTGCTTGCACAGGCAGATATAGTTACAAACATTTGGCGAGCGAAGCGAGCTCCGGGCCCCCGGGTATTGCCCGTGGGTCCGGGGCGCTGCCCGAAATTGGAAATGGCAGCCGGGGCACCCCGGGGCAGAGCCCGGGTCTGGGAATTAGGCAAAATAATTGGGAAATCTAAAAAGGAGAATGGGGTATGAAAGAGAAAGTATTGAAAAAGTTTGAAGAACTATTTGGGGGCCTGGATGGGGTAAATGTATATTTTTCACCGGGCAGAGTCAATATGATCGGTGAACATACTGACTACAATGGCGGACATGTATTTCCCTGCGCACTGACAATCGGGACGTATATGGCAGTGAAAAAGAGAGAAGACAGGAAACTGCGTTTTTATTCTATGAATTTTGAACAGCTGGGTGTCATGGAGTCTTCTCTGGATGGTATTACGCCGGAGGATGCGGCAGAATGGACGAACTATCCCAAAGGAGTGATGTGGGCTTTTGCGGGGAGAGGCTTTACGATGGACTGTGGTCTGGACATGGTGATTTATGGAAATATCCCTGCCGGTTCTGGACTTTCGTCTTCGGCATCTCTGGAAGTGGTGACAGGTTATATGCTGAAAGATATGTATGGCTTTGATGTGAGCAACGTGGACATTGCCCTGATTGGCCAGTATTCAGAAAATAATTTTAATGGGATGAACTGCGGTATTATGGACCAGTTTGCTTCCGCTATGGGGAAAAAGGACAATGCGATCTTCCTGGATACTTCCGATCTGTCCTATGAATATGCGCCCCTCGTGCTGGACGGCGCGAAAATACTGATTACGAACAGCAATGTAAAGCACAAGCTTGTGGATTCCAAATATAATGAGCGGAGGACAGAGTGTGAAACAGCTCTGAAAGAATTGCAGGAAGTAATCGGGATCAAGACGCTGGGCGATCTGACAGAGGAGCAGTTTGAAACCTATAAGTCGGCGATCAAAGATGAAGTGAGACTAAGACGGGCAAAGCATGCGGTCTATGAGAACCAGAGGACGATCCGCGCGGTGGAAGCACTGAAAAACAAAGATGTGGAGCTGTTTGGCAGACTGATGAATGCTTCTCATGTTTCTCTGAGAGATGACTATGAAGTATCCTGCGAAGAGTGCGATATTCTGGCCGAGGAGGCGTGGAAGATAGACGGGGTCATCGGTTCCCGCATCACGGGAGGCGGCTTCGGAGGCTGTACAGTAAGTATCGTAAAAGAGGAAGCAATTGATGATTTTATAGAAAAAGTAGGAACTGTCTATGAGAAAAGGACAGGAAAAAAGGCGGACTTTTACACGGTGGACATCGGAGACGGTCCGTCCAGACTGTAAGGAGGTGATCGTATGATTCAGAACGCCATTGAAAGATTAGCGGAATATGGAGTCATAACAGGGCTGATTACAGAGTCAGACAGAACATATACGATAAACCGTCTTCTGGAACTGTTCGATCTGGATGAGATCGGACAATATGATGAAACTACAAAAAGTGACAAATGTGTCACAAATACTGCTGAAGGGGTAAACGGTACATATAAGAGCGTACGAACAGAAGATTTGGAAGATATTCTTGCAGAAATGCTGGGTTATGCCTTCGAAAAGGGGCTTATACCCGAAAATGATATTGTACACAGAGATTTGTTTGACACGAAAATCATGGGGATTCTGACACCATGGCCAGGTCAGGTGACGGGAAAGTTCCACAGCCTGTATGAAAAGTCACCCAGGGAAGCTACAGATTTTTACTATAAGTTCAGCCAGGATACGGACTATATCCGCCGATACCGTATCGCAAAGGACAGAAAGTGGACGGCAGAAACGGAATACGGCAGTCTGGACATTACGATCAATCTGTCCAAGCCGGAAAAAGATCCCAAAGCTATCGCGGCGGCGAAGCTCGCCAAGCAGAGTGGTTATCCCAAATGTCTGCTCTGCAAAGAGAACGAAGGCTACAGAGGTCGGCTGAATCATCCGGCGCGGCAAAACCACCGGATTATGCCGGTGACGATTCAAAACAGCCACTGGTATATGCAGTATTCTCCCTATGTATACTATAACGAACATTGCATCGTATTTAACAGTCAGCATATTCCAATGAAGATAGAGCACGATACATTTTGCAAACTGCTGGATTTTGTGGAACAGTTCCCCCATTATTTTGTAGGCTCCAATGCGGATCTGCCGATTGTGGGAGGCTCCATTCTGAGTCATGATCATTTCCAGGGCGGTAATTATGAGTTTGCCATGGACAGGGCGCCGGTGGAGAAATTTTTTACAGTAAAAGGTTTCGAAGAAGTGGAAGCGGGTATTGTAAAGTGGCCTATGTCTGTGATACGTCTGCGGAGTGCTGACAGAGAAAAACTGACGGAGATGTCAGACCTAATTCTGGAAAAATGGCGAGGGTATACGGACGAAGCGGTATTTATTTATGCGCAGACGGAAGGAGAGCCCCACAATACGATTACGCCGATTGCCCACTTTAAAGACGAAAAGTTCCAGCTGGATCTGGTACTGCGCAATAATATTACCACGAGCGAGCATCCTTTGGGAGTATACCATCCCCATGCAAAACTGCATCATATTAAAAAGGAGAATATCGGCCTGATCGAGGTGCTTGGACTGGCAATATTGCCATCTCGTTTAAAGGAAGAAATGGAACTATTGAAAGATGCCATTTTGGAGAAAAAGGAAATTCGCGGCATAGAAGCGCTGGAGAAGCATGCGGACTGGGTAGAGGAATTCCTGCCGAAGTATGAAACTGTAAACAGTGAAAATATCGAGAAGATCTTACAGATAGAAATCGGACTTGTATTTTGCCAGGTATTAGATGATGCAGGCGTATTCAAGCGTACCGAGGAAGGACAGGCGGCATTTGGGCGTTTTATAGAGAGCCTTTCCTGAGAAGAAACAGCAAAATAATTTGATATAACTTTTTTGGTACCCTCAATGAACAGAGCATGTGTAGTTCTGTGCACTGAGGGTACAGAAGCATTATAACGAATTCTCCCGGATATGAAGGATGTTGAAAGGATGAAATTATTATTAGTAGCCATTAATGCAAAATATATCCACTCCAATCTTGCCGTATACAGTTTGAGGGCGTATGCAGAAAAGTTCCAGGAATCTATAGAAATCGGGGAATATACGATTAATAACAGATCAGAAACAATTCTTGCGGATATCTACAGGAGGAATCCGCAGGTAATTGCTTTTTCCTGTTATATATGGAACTGGACTACAGTACAGGAGCTGCTGGAAGAACTTCCCAAAGTTATGCCAGGGCGAGACATCTGGCTGGGAGGTCCGGAAGTTTCCTATGAGGGAGAAAAGATTTTGAAGAAATACCCCCATCTGACAGGTATTATGACAGGGGAAGGGGAGCAGACATTCCGGGAACTGATGCAGTATTATTGCCTTCACGACAGAGAACTGACAGATGTGTCGGGACTATACCTGCCGGGGAAGGGGCTGACCGGCCCGAGAGAAGCAATGGACCTGGATGAAATTCCTTTTTATTATAGGGAACCGGAGCTGTTTGCCAATCGCATCCTGTATTATGAATCCAGCAGGGGATGCCCCTATAGGTGCAGCTATTGCCTGTCTTCTATTGACAAAAAGGTGCGGCTGCGCAGTTTTGATAAAGTGAAGGCGGAGCTGGATATTTTTTTAAAATATAAGGTACCTCAGGTCAAATTTGTGGACAGAACCTTTAATTGCAACCATGAGCATGCGCTGCAGATCTGGAACTATTTGCTTGAAAACGACAATGGTATCACAAATTTTCACTTTGAAATATCGGCTCATATTCTGACACAGGAAGAGTTGTCTGTACTGGAAAAAATGCGGCCGGGATATGTGCAGCTGGAAATAGGAGTGCAGTCAGTGAACCCGGAAACAATCAGAGAAATCCGCAGGACGACAGATCTGGACAGATTAAAGTGGGCTATAAGGAAAATACGGGAAGGAAGAAATATTCATATCCATCTGGACTTGATTGCCGGGCTGCCCTATGAAAATTATGACAGTTTTGTCATTTCTTTTAATACTGTCTATGGGATGGAACCGAACCAATTACAATTGGGATTTCTAAAAGTATTGAAAGGCTCTTACTTGCATGAAAAAATTTTAGATTATGGTATCTATTACCGTTCCATTCCGCCCTATGAAGTGTTATACTCAAAATGGCTCTCTTATAAGGAAGTATTGCGGCTGAAAAGAGTAGAAGAGATGGTGGAACTGTATTATAATAGTTGTCAGTTCCGGCATACGCTGCAAATACTTGTAAGAGCATTTGAAAGCCCGTTCCGGCTATATGAGAGGCTGGCAGACTTTTATGAAGAGAAAGGATATTTCGTACACAGCCCGTCGAGAGTGAAAAAATACGAAGTGCTTCTGGAATTTGCCTGTCTGACAGACCCTGAAAAAGAAGCACTTTACAGAGAACTGCTCACTTATGATATTTATTTAAGAGAAAAATGTAAAAGCAGGCCATCCTTTGCCAGAGATCTGGCTCCCTATAGGGAAGAACTGCGCCGACGGGAGCGGGATAAGAAGGAACACATAGACGTATTTTTCTATCCGGTATGGGATATGGAGAGATTACAGGAAGTGGAAATGACAGAGACAGCAGAAGCGGTGGAGGGGATAGAGAAGCCTCGGGAATTGCCGGTGTTTGTGCATTTTTCCTATGAGAAGAGAGACCCTCTGAGCCGGGAGGCGGAAGTAAAATATAAATTTTTCGCATCCGAATCTTAATAAGAAAATATTCTTTATTTACAGGTATAGCAGATGTGCTACTGGAGGAGCATATTTTATGGCAGAACATACAAAAGAAATTCTGGATTTACTGGACGAGCATTACGGAAAGGAGTTTGTCTGTTATCTGAGTCATGAAAACGCATGGCAGCTACTGATCGCTACAATACTCAGCGCTCAGTGTACGGATGCCAGAGTCAATATCGTAACAAAAGATCTGTTTCAGAAATACCAGTCCCCGGCTGACTTTGCCAAGGCAGACCTGGCAGAGCTGGAACAGGATATCCGTCCCACTGGCTTTTACCATAATAAAGCGAAAAATATCATTGCCTGCTGCAAGACACTGTGTGAAAAGTTCGATGGACAGGTCCCGGAAAAAATCGAGGATTTGATTACTCTGGCCGGTGTGGGACGTAAGACGGCCAATGTGATTCGCGGTAATATTTTCCATGAGCCCAGTGTGGTAGTGGATACCCATGTGAAAAGGATTTCCAATAAGTTAGGGCTTGTTTCAGGAGATGATCCTGTGAAATTGGAGTTTGATCTGATGAAAGTATTACCGAAAGATCACTGGATTCGCTACAATATACAGATTATCCGGCTGGGCAGAGAGATATGCAAAGCGCCTACTCCCAAATGCCAGGAGTGCTTTTTAACAGAGTATTGCCCTTCTTATGAAAAGGAGATGGCTAAAAAGATGTCCAAAGGGAAAAAGAAAGACGCATAGGGAAAACAGACAGACAGTCAAAACTACCTGACAGAAAGCTGCAGGAAATGAAAAAATGGAAGATTGTTATGTTGCTTTAGACCTGGAGACAACAGGACTGAGTGCGAAAAAGGACAGAATCATAGAAATAGGCGCGGTGTCGGTGGAAAACGGGGAAATCAGAAACACGTTTTCCACATTGGTGAACCCCAGAAGACAGCTGCCGGATTGTGTTGTAAAAATGACAGGAATAACACAAAAAAGTGTGGATAGAGCACCCCAAATAGAAGAAATACTGACAGATTTGTCAGTATTTATCGGAGATCGGGTTTTGCTGGGGCATCAGATTTTGTTTGATTATTCCTTTTTAAAGAGAGCATATGTCAATGCAGGAAAGACCTTTGAAAAAAGAGGAATCGATACACTGAAGCTGTCCCGGAAATATCTGAAAGATCTGCCAAGTAAAAGGCTGCCTGATTTGTGCCGTTATTATGGGATTCCTCAAAGAGCCCATCGGGCGCTGGAAGATGCGCTGGCAGCACATTACCTGTATCAGAAATTAAAAGAAGACTTTTATGGAAATGGGTCTTTTGCGGCAAGATCAGACTGTGGGGAGGAGAACTGTGTGGAATGTGTGGAAAAGGATTTCAGTCCCAGGACGCTGGTTTATAAAGTGAAAAAAGAATCTCCTGCCGGCAAAAGACAGATAGAGCGGTTATTATCTCTGCTTGCCAGACATAAATTATCTATACCAATAGAGGTAGACAGTATGAGCAAAAATGAGGTCAGTCGTCTGACAGATCAGATTGTTGCAAAATACGGACGATAGTATCTTTGGAAGCAGAATGCAACGTCTGTGCCGTCTGGAGCAATTCGGAGATTTTTTCGGACTGTCCGTTGCTTCGGTAAATATGGGAAAGCAACTTGTATGTGCCGCTTACATCAGTATGGGTGGAGACGGCAAACTCCAGAACGGACCGGGCTTCCTCGATTAAATTTTTTTCATAAAGAAGAGAAGCCCAGCTTTGCAAAGTGCGGGCAAGTAGTGTATAATTTTGATCGTAATCCATTAAAACAGTTATATTGGGAGCTCCGTACATGAGTTTCAGCTCTGTGTTGGAATAGCCGGTGAGATTTACAATGGTCTGACCGGATAGAGCATGGATGATATGCAGGCATTCTTTGATGTTATCTTCTTCCGAACAGACATCCATAGGGAGTGTGTCCAGGGGGATGGTGATGTAGGCAAGATCTTTCAGAGATTTTTTTCTCGTAAGATTGGCCTGACGTTCTTTTTCCCAGAATGATTTTTCCTGCTGGGTTACGGAACGGTTTGACTTCTTAATTTCATAGGAAAGCCATATGACAAAGACGATAAAACTTGCCAAAAGTGGGATTCTCATATATAATATAATTCCTTTCAATACAAATTAAACGGATAAAATGAGGTAATATCATGTTTCAGAATAAAAGAACAAGAAAAATAATTTCTTCTGTAATTATTGTGATTGTTGTATTGGCGATGCTATTGCCGATACTCACTTATTTTATTGCATAATACAGTGAAATGTCAATAAAGGGAGATTCAGATTCCGGGTCCCGGTTTGGTGTGTAGAAGAATTGCAGACAAAAAGCGGGGAAGGGAATAACAGAGAGGTTTGAAAAGGTCATGAAAAAATGGTTGGGTATTATAACATTTGCTACAGTGGCAGCAGTGACAGGATGCTTTTTGGTATTTCAGATGGCGGTAGTGGCAAAGGGCAATGGTGCAGAGTATATACAGAATGGCATATATATCGGGGATATTGATGTGTCCGGTATGGGAAGAGAGGAAGCTGCGGCCGCTGTACAGAGCTATGTGGACGGACTGAAGGAAGTACCTCTCACCCTGAAGGCAGTGGGAGACAATACAGTGACTGTGAAGGCAGGGGAAATGGGTATCGTCTGGTCGAACCAGGATGTGCTGGATGAAGCTCTCTCCCTTGGAAAACAGGGAAATATTGTCAAACGCTATAAGGCGCTGAAAGATCTGGAAAGAGACAATAAAAGATATGAAATAGAGTTTGGATTTGACAGGGCTGCTTTGAATAAGGTTTTGACAGAGCAGTGTACTCAGTTTGACGTGGAAGCGCAGGACGCTTCCCTGCGCAGGGAAAACGGACAGTTCATTATCGAGGGCGGACAGACCGGAGAAAAGCTGGATGTGGAAGGATCCATTCAGCTTCTGGAAACTTTCCTGCAGACAGAGTGGAATAAAGAGGCGGCAGAAGTTGCTCTTGCGATAACGACAGATGAGCCGAAAGGAAACAAAGAAGACCTGGAAAAGGTAAAAGATGTATTGGGCACATTTACCACGAGTTATACGAGCTCCAGTGGAGACAGAAGTGCCAATGTGGCCAATGGATGCAGTCTGATCAATGGAACAACAGTATATCCGGGAGAGGAATTTTCCGCATATAAAGCGGTGAGCCCTTTTTCTGAAGAGAACGGCTATCACCTGGCAGGTTCTTATCTGAACGGCATGGTAGTGGAGAGTCTTGGAGGCGGTATTTGTCAGGTATCTACCACATTGTACAATGCAGTTTTGCTGTCTGAGCTGGAAGTGACGGAGCGGCACAATCATTCCATGGAAGTCAGCTATGTGCAGCCTTCTGCAGATGCAGCGATTGCGGAGAGTGCAGGAAAGGATTTCCGTTTTGTCAATAATACGGAGTATCCGATTTATATCGAAGGAAGTACCGCGGATAAACATATTACTTTTACTATATATGGTGTGGAAACGAGAGATCCGTCCCGGAAAATATCTTTTGAAAGTGAAATTCTCTCCGAGACAAGACCGGATTCCGATGCGGTCATAGCAGACGGCAGCCAGCCCATAGGCTTCGTCAAGGTACAGTCAGTCCATGTGGGAAGAACGGCGAAGCTGTGGAAAGTAGTAGAGGAAAATGGGGAAGAGGTCAGCCGGGAGGAAGTGAACAGCAGCAGTTACAAGATGGTGCCAAGGACAGCTACCGTAGGGACGGCTACGTCAGATCCGATTGCAGCGCAGATGATAAATGACGCCATAGCAACGAACAATATTGACCATATCAAAGGAGTGGCAGCCGCTCTGAAAGCAGGAGATTACACATTGGGAGGCACTGTTCCCATATTGCCTGTGGTACCTGAAGTACCGGGAACAGAGGTGCCGGTAGTACCAGAGACACCGGAAACCGTGACACCGGAGACGCCAACGCCAGCACCGGCAGAAGTGCCGGCAGGTTGATGCCGTTTGGGTAGTCACAGTGGGAAAGCTAGTATGAAAACAGGAAAAATACCGGAGAACGTATTGAAACGTTCGATTTTAAAACAGTTACAGACAAAAAGAGAGGAAGTGTTAATTGGCGCAGGCGTAGGGGAAGACTGCGCCATATTAACGCTTGCGGAGGATGAAGTGTTTGTCGTGTCTACAGATCCGATTACAGGGACATCTAAAGATGCGGGAATGGTGGCAGTACATATCACTGCCAATGATCTGGCCAGCTCCGGCGCGGAGCCGATAGCGCTGCTCGTATCTGCACTGTTGCCGGAAACGATTGAAGAGTTGGAAATCCGGGAGCTCATGGCGCAGATGGAAACGGTCTGTGCAGAGCTGCACATACAGATTGCAGGTGGACATACGGAAGTGACGAAAGCGGTAAATCAGCCGATTCTCACAGTTACGGGTATTGGCAAAGCGAAAAAGGACCGAATCATTACGACAAAAGGAGCCAAACCGGGACAGGATATTGTTATGTCCAAGTGGATTGGCCTGGAAGGCACTTCGATTCTGGCAAAAGAGAAAGAAGCACTTTTGCTGACGAGATATCCGTCTCATCTGGTAGAGGAGGCCAAGGCCTTTGACCGCTTTCTGAGTATCGTACCGGAGGCCGCTACCGCCGGAAAGTCCGGCGTCACAGCGATGCATGATGTCACAGAGGGCGGCATCTTTGGGGCACTCTGGGAACTTGCAGAGAGTTCGGGCGTTGGACTTGAAGTGGATTTGAAACAGATTTCCGTAAGGCAGGAGACAATAGAAATATGTGAGTTCTTTGAGCTGAATCCTTATGAGCTCATATCCAGCGGCAGCTTGCTCATGGTGACAGACGATGGACTGGATCTTGTAAGGAAGCTGAGACAGGCTCATATTCCGGCTGCGGTTATCGGAAAAATCAGAGATGGAAATGACAGGGTTGTCATAAATGAAGAGGAGCGGCGGTATTTGGAGCCGCCCAAATCGGATGAGCTTTATAAAGTTATGAGTTAAAATGAGAAAGTGAGGACGATTATGAGAGAACAGATTCTGGCAATTATTGAAAAGAACAGCCGTATCGATTTAAAAGAGCTGGCTGTACTCCTCGGGGTGGAAGAGATAGATGTGGTAAATGAACTGGCGGATATGGAAAAAGATGGAATTATCTGCGGCTATCATACGTTGATTGACTGGGATAAAACTTCTATTGATAAAGTGACGGCATTGATCGAAGTGCGTGTGACACCTCAAAGAGGCCAGGGATTTGACAGTATTGCAGAACGTATCTATAAATATCCTGAGGTCAGGGCAGTATACCTGATTTCGGGAGCATACGATCTGCTCGTTATTCTGGATGGAAAAAATATTCTTGATGTATCCAAGTTTGTTACGGATAAGCTCTCTACAATGGATTATGTACTGAGTACGGCGACACATTTCATTCTGAAAAAGTATAAAGACCACGGTACGATACTGACGAAAAAATATGCAGATGAAAGGGAGAAGGTTACACCATGAGAGACCCGTTATCAAAAAAAATAGTAGGGATGAAGCCGTCCGGTATTCGGAAATTTTTTGATATTGTCAATGAAATGGATGATGTGATTTCCCTGAGTGTGGGAGAGCCTGATTTTGACACGCCCTGGCATATCAGAGACGAGGGGATTTATTCCCTGGAAAAGGGGCGTACTTTTTATACATCCAATGCAGGACTGAAGGAATTAAAAGTAGAGATAGCCAATTATTTAAAGAGAAAACTGGGAGTAAGCTATCACTATCAAAACGAAGTGCTTGTTACAGTGGGAGGTTCGGAGGCGATCGATATCGCGCTGCGGGCCATGATAAATGAGGGGGAAGAAGTGCTCGTGCCGCAGCCCAGCTTCGTTTCCTATGAGCCCTGTGCTTTGATGGCAGGCGGTGTGCCTGTTATCATCGATCTGAAAGCCGAAAATGAGTTTCGTCTGACAGCTCAGGAGCTGCGGGATGCCATTACTGATAAAACAAAGGTACTCGTACTGCCGTTTCCCAATAATCCTACAGGAGCCATTATGGAAAGAAAGGATTTGGAGGAAATCGCAGAGGTTATTATTGAAAATGACATATTTGTCATATCTGATGAAATTTATTCTGAGCTTACATATAAGGATGAACATGTATCGATTGTGTGTATTCCGGGAATGCAGGAGAGGACTGTCCTGATCAACGGCTTCTCCAAAGCCTATGCTATGACTGGCTGGCGGCTTGGTTATGCCTGCGGACCAAAAGAGATTATAGAGCAGATGACAAAGATTCATCAATTTGCCATTATGTGTGCGCCTACCACAAGTCAGTATGCGGCGATTGAAGCGTTGAAAAACGGTGATGAAGATGTAAGGGAAATGCGGGAATCCTATAACCAGAGACGGCGTTTCATGCTGCATGCTTTCAGAAATATGGGTCTGGAATGTTTTGAGCCCTATGGAGCCTTTTACGTATTTCCATGTATTAAGGAATTTGGCATGACAAGTGAAGAATTTGCGGAACGATTTCTGATGGAAGAAAAGGTGGCTGCTGTACCCGGGACTGCTTTTGGAGACAGTGGAGAAGGTTATCTGAGAATTTCTTATGCCTATTCTCTGGAAAATCTGAAAGAGGCGCTGGGCAGGCTGGAGCATTTTGTAGCCAGACTACGGAAGGAGATGCAGGACAAGGCATGAATATTGTCTTACATCAGCCGGAGATTCCGGCAAATACAGGAAATATCGGGCGTACCTGTGTAGCAACAGGTACGCGTCTGCATTTAATAGAGCCGTTGGGATTTCGGCTCAGTGAAAAAGAAATCCGGCGGGCCGGCATGGACTACTGGGAGCATCTGGATGTGACAAGATATGTAAATTACAACACATTTCTGGAGCAGAACCCGGGAGGCAGAATCTGGTACGCCACAACAAAGGCGAAACGTATCTACAGCCAAGTGCAATTTGAAGCAGACGATTATATTATGTTTGGTAAGGAGAGTGCCGGCATCCCCGAAGAAATACTGGTGGAGAACGAAGCGCGGTGTATCCGCATTCCCATGCTGGAAGAAATTCGTTCATTAAATTTATCCAATTCTGTGGCAATTGTACTGTATGAAGCATTGCGTCAGCAGAATTTTTCCAATATGCAGACAGAAGGGACACTTCACAGGCTGCAATGGAAGTGATAGATAGCAGCTTTTATGACAAATCTGTCATATCGAAAAAGCATCAGTGAACTGCCGGGACTCAGTCCTCGTCGTCATCTACTTTGGCAAGAGTAAAGATAAACTCTGTCCCTACCCCTTCCGTGCTCACTACGTTGATATTTTCGCCGTGAGCATGGATGATCTCCTTCACAATAGAGAGGCCCAGACCGGTACCTTTCTTGTCTTTTCCCCTGGACAGATCTGTCTTATAGAACCGGTCCCAGATCAGCTTCAGACTATCCTTTGGAATACCAATGCCGTTATCTTTTACAGAGATCAGCACTTTGTTACTTTTTTCTGTAGTTTCTATTTTGATAATGGAATCGTTATGACTGAACTTGATAGCATTGTCCAGTAGATTATAGAGAACCTGTTGGGCTTTGTCCATATCTGCATTGACGAGCAGGTGTTCTCCGGTGAGGATGAGTTCAATACCGATCATTTTATTTTTGCAAATACCTTCAAAAGTTGCCGCCGTATTGCGGATCATCTGATTCACATCGAAATCTGTACGTTCCAGAATCATTCCCCTTGTGTTCATATTGTTTAACTGGAGCAGACCATTTGTCAGCTTGGTCAGCCGTTCTGTTTCGTTTAAAACGATTTGCAAATATTTTTCATGAATCTCCGGCGGAATGGTTCCATCCAGCATCGCCTCCAGGTATCCTTTGATGGAGGTGAGAGGAGAACGGAAATCGTGGGATACATTTGCCACAAATTTTTTCTGATTGTCCTCACTTTTGGCAATTTCACTTGCCATGTAGGAGAGGGAAGAGGCGAGATAACCCATCTCATCTGCACTGTCCACCTGAAATTCATAGTGAAGATTGCCGATGGCATACTGCTCTGTGGCATAGGTAATTTTCCGCAACGGAATATAGACCATCTCTGTGAAGAAAAACAGGATGATCATGGACAGCAGGAGCATGATGATCAGCAGAATATAGGAAATATTGAGCAAATTGTCAGAGGATGCCTGTATGGTGGACATGGGGATGTGAATTACCACATAGCCGTTCACCTTAAAATGAGAAGTGATAGGTGCAAAGACGCTGAGCGTATCCTCTGTAAAAGAATCAAAAAAATTCCCTACAGTATAATAAGAACCGGCAGTGACCGTGGGGTCGAAATGTTCTACGATAATGGGGTTATCAATATCCACCGGAGCGGAGGAATCCAGAATAATACGCCCTGAAGGGTTGATAATCCATATGGTTGCAGAAAGATAGGTGTCCAGGGCATCCAACTGGGTCTTGACTGTATCCAGAGAAGCCTGATTGTTATACAGATCAGAAGCATAAGTATTGGCAATCAGAGTTGCCTCCTTGTAAAGAGAATCTGCCCTTTCCCGTTTCAGCTGCTCCAATGTCATATTGGATACGAAGGTGGCTACGGCTATAAAACCGAAAAAACCGAAGATCAAATATGCCAGCAAAAATTTCAGATACAGAGTTCTGCGCATTTTATCCTTTCACCTCGAATTTATAGCCGATTCCCCAGATTGTAGCAAGTCTCCAGGAGGCATGATCTTTAATTTTCTCCCGGAGCCGTTTGATATGCACATCCACTGTTCTCGTATCTCCGGCGTATTCATATCCCCATATCTGGTCTAAAAGCTGCTCTCTCGTAAAGACATGATTGGGAGAGGAGGCCAGGAAATAGAGAAGTTCCAGTTCTTTCGGAGGCATTTCCACAGAATTTCCCATATAGATAACAGAATAGTTGGTCTGATTGATGGTAAGGTCAGGATATTCCACACATTTGATATCCTTGTTTTCAGGAAGTACGGGAGCGGCCTTGTATCGACGCAGGACGGCCTTGACTCTGGCTACCAGTTCTTTGGAATCGAAAGGCTTTTCCATATAGTCGTCAGCGCCCAGTTCCAATCCCAGTACTTTGTCAAAAATTTCTCCTTTTGCAGAGAGCATAATGATCGGTATGGCGGATTTGGCCCGGACTTCCCTGCACACCTGATAACCATCCATCCCCGGAAGCATCAGATCCAGGAGGATCAGATTGGGACGGAAGGTGTCTAAAGACGGAAGGACAGATTCGCCGTCATTTACGATCAGTGTTTCAAAACATTCTTTTGTAAGATAGAGGGAAATAAGTTCTGCAATATTGTTGTCGTCATCTACGATCAAAATTCGCTGCCTGTTTACCATGTCTGCTCCTTTTATTTATTTGGTGCCCCACATAAAAACTGCAGGGCCGTTGATAGATTTTTAACGAAATGTTACGATTGTGACACCTGTGTCACCTTCTCCCAGGCCGCCGAGCCGGAATTCTTTTATGTTTTTCATTCGTTTCAACTGTTGATGAACTGCACCTCGCAGCGCTCCCGTGCCCTTTCCGTGTACGATACGTACACTGGGCAGGTGTGCCAGAAAAGCATCGTCCAGATATTTGTCCAGTGCGGAGAGCGCTTCGTCTACTGTTTTGCCCAGGAGGTTGATTTCCGTGGAAACAGAGGAAGACTTGGTCATTTTAAGTTTGCCGGTACCGGTACGCTGGAGAGAAGGAGACTTAACAGTATCTTCTTCTATGAGCACCAGATCACGGATATTGACCTGAGAACGAATAATACCGCACTGGACAAACAGATTTCCCTTTTTGTCAGGCAGGGAATTTACAATACCCCGCAGTCCCATGGAAATTACTTTTACGGAATCCCCTTTTTTGATCTGGTTTGGTTTCAGTGTTCCGGGTCTTACCGTGTCTTTCGGCAGTGATAGTTTCTCGGACTTTTCGGAAATTTTCCCCCGTACTTTTTCCCGTGCTTTTTCCAGCTCTTTCATGGAGGCACCAGGGCCTGCTTTCTGAAAAGAACGAATTGTCTCATCGGCAATTTCTTTTGCTTCCTGTAAAATCTCTCTTGCCTGTTCATTGGCCTGCTGCATGATTTTATCACGGGAAGCTTCTATTTTTTCCTGTTTTTGTTGTAGCTTTTCTTTCAGCGTTTTGATTTCGTTTTTATAAGATGCAATTTCCTGTCTTTCCGCTTCAATAGTAAGGCGGCTGTTTTCCAGATCTGCCAGCAGATCTTCAAAGCTTTCCTTTTCGGCATCGATCTGTTTTTTTGCCTGTTCGATAATCTCTGAAGACAGTCCCAGCTTGGAAGATATGGCGAACGCATTGCTCTTGCCGGGAATACCAATTAAAAGACGGTAAGTGGGACGGAGCGTTTCCACGTCAAATTCGCAACATGCATTTTCCACATAAGGAGTGGAAAGGGCATATACTTTCAGTTCACTGTAGTGGGTTGTCGCCATTGTCCTGATACCCCGCTCATGGAGATGGTTTAATATAGCGATCGCCAGGGCAGCTCCTTCTGTAGGATCCGTTCCGGCTCCCAATTCATCGAAAAGACAGAGAGAATCACTGTCAGCCTGTTCCAAAATACGTACGGTATTGGTCATATGGGAAGAAAAGGTACTGAGGCTCTGCTCAATACTCTGTTCATCGCCGATATCCGCATAGACCTCACGGAAAACAGAAAGCTGAGAACGATCCATAGCCGGAATATGGAGCCCGGCCTGTCCCATAAGGGTAAACAGCCCTACTGTCTTTAGGGAGACAGTCTTGCCGCCGGTGTTGGGACCGGTAATAATGAGCAGATCAAAGTCTTCACCGAGATGAATATCAATAGGTACCACTGACTTTTTTTCAATGAGAGGATGGCGCCCCTGACGGATGCGAATATGATGCTGCTTGTTGAAAACCGGTTTTGTTGCATTCTGTGCCAGCGCCAGTGTCGCCTTGGCAAAAATAAAATCAAGCTGGGTCAGAATGTTATAGTTGGAGAGAATTTCGTCACAGTGCTGTGCGGCAGAAACGCTCAACTCTTTCAAAATCTCTTCGATCTCTTTTTCTTCCTGTAAATCCAATTCTTTTAGCTGGTTATTCAGCGATACAACGGCAGCCGGTTCAATAAAGAGAGTGGAGCCGGAAGAAGACTGATCGTGTATCATGCCGGGTACCTGATTTTTGTATTCGGATTTTACCGGTATACAGTAACGATTATTTCGCAGAGTAATCACAGCATCCTGCAGATAGGTCCTGCAGGAACCATTTACCATTCCTGTAAGTTGACTGTGAATTTTATCGTTTAGACTTATTTTGCTTTTACGGACGCGGCGCAGACCGGGGCTGGCATCATCTGCAAAAGTATCCTCTTCCAGAATGCAGCGGCGGATCTCACCTGCCAGTTGTGTCAGAGGAACGAGAAGATCAAATCTGTCAGTTAGGGAATCTCCTTCCTCATCATCCCTCTCCTTTTTTCCGTAGGATTTGATTCGGCCGGTACACTCTAATACAGAAGCAGCCCGTAAAAGCTCCCCTGAAGAGAGAGTTGCGCCAATTTCCAGACTTTTTACAAGATGGCCCACATCCTGATTGCCGGAAAAAGAAGGAGTGCTCTTTCGGAAAATCCTGTTTAAAGCGTCCTCGGTCTCTGTTTGTGCCCGGATAATCTCGTCCAGGTCAGTTGTAGGCAACAGATCGGAACAGAGCTTTTTCCCCGGCGGAGAAGTAGCCAGCTGTGTCAGCTCGTGGATAATTTTATGAAATTCCAGGGTTTTCAATACTTTTTCATTCATATCGATAGTATAGCATAAACAAACCGGGGATGAAACAAAAACCTTGTAAGTCACAGAAGTATCGACTATACTAAAGAAGAACAGGAGGAAGAAATGGAAGAGAACCAAAAAGATTCTGAGAGAGAACAGCCCAGATTTGATTTCATGAAAGAACAGATCAAAGAAAGGCCTTTGAATAAAAAAAAGTTACTGCGGCGTACGGTTATGACAGCTTCCATGGCAGTAGTGTTTGGACTTGTGGCATGTCTCACTGTACTTGTCCTGGAGCCGGTGTTCAATAACTGGCTCTATCCTGAAAAGACAGGGGAAAATATTACATTTTCACCGGAAACGGAAGAAATGTTGCCGGAGGATATGGCATTGGATGATAAGGAACTTGAGCAGGAACAGGGAAGTGAAGAAATACAGAGACCAGTAAGTATGCAGGAAAAAAAGATAGATGAGCTGGAGATCTATGAGGAAACATATAAGCGGCTGCAGGATCTGGCCAAAGATGTTTCCCGATGCATGGTAACTGTCACGGGAGTTACTTCCGATATGGACTGGTTTGATAATCCTTATGTAAGCAGCGGACAGACAGCGGGGATCATTATAGCCAATAACAGTAAGGAATATCTTGTTCTCGCAGATGCGGCCCCTCTTGCTGGTGTAGAGACGATACATGTTACCTTTTGTGATAACTCTCAGGTGGAGGCACAGATGAAGATGTCTGATTCCACTACTGGCCTGGCAGTTTTGGCTGTAGACAGTAAAGAGATCGGCCAGCCAATTCTGGATAAAATCGAAACAGCGGTACTGGGAAGCTCTAATGATACCGCATTGACAGGCAGTCCTGTAATAGCGCTGGGCAGTCCTATGGGAATCAGCGGATCATTGATGTATGGTATCGCTACTTCCTGTGAAGTGGTATCAAATACAGTGGATTCCGAGTATAAGCTCATCACTACGGATATTTGCGGGAGCAGAAATGGCACCGGAGTTCTCATTAATTTAAAAGGCGAGGTGATAGGGGTTATCACCCACAAGTTTCATGATACCGGTATGGAAAATATGGTCTATGCGCTGGGTATTACTGAGCTGCGGGAGACGATTGAACGCCTCTCCAATGGAAAAAGGCAGGCATACCTGGGTGTTTACGGGACCGATGTTACAGAAGAGGCAAACAAAAGTCTGCAAGTGCCCTATGGTGCCTATGTGACAGAGATAGAAATAGATTCTCCGGCGATGCAGGCGGGCATTCAGAGCGGTGATGTGGTGGTCAGTCTGAATGGAAAATCAGTGGAAAGCTTTAGGGATTATATCGAGGCATTGTCAACCAGTATAGCGGGAAGCAGTGTCAATATTACGATCATGCGGAAAAATCAGGAAGAATATAAGGAAATGAGTTTTCTTGTGGCACTGGGAGAACTGGAGTGAGAGCAGTCCCCATATTATCTGATGAAAAAGGAATAGGAGAAAATCGTGAAATACATCAAAGACTATAAAGAAGGCGACCGAATATCGGAGATTTATCTATGCAAACATAAACAGTCAGCAGTGACAAAAAACGGAAAGGCCTATGACAGTATTGTTTTGCAGGATCGGACAGGTACCATCGATGGGAAAATATGGGATCCAAACAGTGCTGGAATAGGAGAGTTTGGCAGCTTGGATTATATCGAAGTGTTCGGTGAGGTGACAAGTTTCCAGGGCGCTTTGCAAGTCACGATCAAGCGGGTCAGACTCTGTCATGAGGGAGAATATGACCCGTCGGACTATCTGCCGGTCAGTGAGAAGAACATCGATGAGATGTATGCAGAGCTGCTAACTTTTATTGACAGCATTGAAAATGAATATTTGAAGGAATTATTGAACGGGTTTTTCAGAAAAGATGAGAGTTTTGCCAGTATGTTCCGGCAGTCTTCCGCTGCCAAGACAGTGCACCATGGTTTCGTGGGAGGACTTTTAGAGCATACTTTGGGTGTTACAAAACTCTGTGAATATTACAGTAAGACGTATCCCATATTGAACAGAGATTTGCTTCTGACAGCTGCCATGTGCCATGATATTGGAAAGACCCGGGAGATTTCCAGGTTCCCGGAAAATGATTATACTGATGAAGGACAGCTGCTGGGACATATCGTGATGGGTTCGGAAATGGTAGGAGAAAAGGCGAGAGATATTCAGGGATTCCCAAAGGGACTGGAAGGAGAACTGAAGCATTGTATACTTTCCCATCATGGGGAATATGAATTCGGTTCTCCCAAAAAACCGGCTCTTGCAGAGGCTGTAGCGCTGAATTTTGCGGACAATACTGATGCAAAGCTGCAGACATTTACGGAGATTCTGAAAGGAGCAAAAGGGAACGACTGGCTCGGATATAATCGGCTGTTTGAATCCAATGTAAGAAAGACACGGATGAAATAAACCGGAATGTCAGGAAGAGCCTGCCCGGTACTCGAAGTCAGGAGAGCGGTCCTTTGGCGGTGGGAAAACTGTGGAGTTGGAGCGGATAAAAATGGAATATAAGAAAAATGACATAGTCGTCGTAGAGATAGAGGATATGGGAGAAGGGGGAGAGGGCATCGGCAAGATAGAAGGTTTCCCCCTTTTTATAAAGGATGCGCTGCTTGGCGATACGATAGAAGCTAGAATTACGAAAATGAAAAAGGGCTATGGTTATGCCAGACTGGAGAAGGTGATATCGCCTTCTTCTTTTCGTGTAGAACCGATGTGTGAGTTTCACAGGCAGTGCGGAGGCTGTCAGCTGCAGGCGCTATCCTATGAAAAACAACTGGCATTTAAAGAAAATAAAGTAGAAAATAATCTGATGCGGCTGGGAGGATTTTCCAGAGAAGTGCTGGAAGCAAGGAAGGAGCCTATTGTTGGGATGGAAGAGTGTTTCCACTACCGAAATAAAGCACAGTTTCCTGTCGGAACAGATAAAGAGGGAAATTCTGTAGCCGGATTTTATGCTGGCAGAACACATAGTATCATCCCCAATACGGACTGTGCGCTGGGGGCTTATGAAAATAAGGAAATACTGGAAATTGTTCTGGAATATATGGAAGAATATCGAATTGCGGCCTATGACGAAACAACAGGGAAAGGGCTGATACGTCATGTGCTGATACGGAAGGGATTTGCTACCGGGGAGCTGATGGTATGCCTTGTGATCAATGGGAAAAAATTGCCGGGAAAAGAAGCGCTGATAGAAAAATTATCCCGGATACCAAATATGACAAGCTTGTCATATAGTATCAATCAAAAGAACACAAATGTCATCATGGGAGAAGAAATCCAACTGCTTTGGGGCAGCGGGACGATAGAAGACAGGATAGGGGACATATCTTTCCTGATTTCACCTCTTTCCTTCTATCAAGTCAATCCGGTACAGACAAAGAGACTATATGAGCTGGCAGTGGAGTATGCAAGCCTGAAAGGAAATGAGACAGTATGGGATTTATACTGCGGTATCGGGACGATTTCTCTGTTTATGGCAAAGGGGGCAAGACAGGTCTGCGGTGTGGAAATCATTCCCCAGGCTATCGAGGATGCTAAGGTCAATGCGGCTCGGAACAATATCAGGAATGTGCAGTTTTTTGCAGGAAAGGCGGAAGAAGTGCTGCCTGAAAAATATACCCGGGATCATATCCGGGCGGACGTGATCGTGGTAGATCCGCCCCGGAAAGGCTGCGATGAAAAATGCCTGCAAACTATGCTGGCAATGAAGCCGGAGAGGATTGTATATGTGAGCTGTAACAGCGCCACACTGGCCAGAGACCTGAAAGTATTGGCAAAGGGCGGATACGAATTAAAACGGTGGCGGGCAGTGGATATGTTCCCCCATACGGTGCATGTGGAGACGGTTGTTCTTCTTTCTGAGGAAAAATCGACGTGCAGAAGGTCAGGACAGAGCACATGGGGAGGCAGAAGATAAGATGAACGATACACAACAAAGGGCAGTTGCAAAAACTTTTGTGGCGTATTTGAAAAGGTAAAGGGTACGAAAAAGGAGAAAGTCAGACATTTTGGCTTTCTTTGCTCCGCGACGTCTATGGCGTGGAGCATCCTCGATGGGTTGTGACCTGTAATTTCAGCACATTTTATGTCTATGATATGGAACGCCCAGATGGAGCAATCCAAAAGATATAGAGCCTTACATAGATTCCGTATTCTAGAACAATATCCTGCTGACGCAAACGGAAAGGCTGATGATGTCAGGCGGGCCAAAACAGCCGAAGTACGCAAGGAATAAAAATATCCTTGTGATAGGCGGCTTCGGCTCCGGAAAGACCAAATTCTTTGTGAAACTGAACCTGATGCAGATGCACAGCTCATTCGTGGTAACTGACCCATAAGGACAAGTATAATAAGGGTTAAGGGAAGCGCGCACCCTCAACGAAAGGAGGTTACTATGGCATACAAAATACTCATTGTTGATGATGAAAAAATGCTGACAGAGTTATTGTCAAGTCACTTACAGAAGTGTGGATATGAGGCTTTTGTAGCGGAAAATGCGGAGCAGACAATATCCATGCTGAATGTCTATCCGGATTTGATTCTGCTTGACATCAATATGCCGGAAATAGACGGACTGGAGTTATGTAAAATGATCCGTCAGAATGTCGTCTGCCCCATTTTGTTTCTGACAGCCCGGATTACGGAACAGGACAAAATAAACGGCCTGCAGGCTGGCGGTGATGATTACATAACCAAGCCGTTCAGCCTGAAAGAGTTGACTGCAAGAGTGGCGGCCCACCTGCGAAGGGATGAACGAAGCAAGGCTGCGCCTAAAATCGTTTCTTCTCAGGGCTTGATTGTAAATCTTGCGGAACGTACCATTTTTTATGGGGAAAAGCCGCTGAGCCTGTCAAACCGTGAGTTTGATATTGTGGAGTTTCTGATGCGTAACGCCAATCAGATATTCGACAGGGAGCGGATTTATGAAGCCGTGTGGGGGATGAATGCCGAAGGAGATAGTGGAGTTATAAAAGAGCATATCCGAAAGATCAGGAATAAACTGAAGGAAGCTACGGGCAGGGAATATATCGAAACAGTCTGGGGGATGGGTTACAGATGGAAAAAATGAGGAAACCTGGAACAATGAAAAGAGCTTTTATCTGTGCGGTAGCTGCTACAATGTTTCTTGTTTTTGCGGCATCTGTCCTGACGATTTATGGATGCTACCGTATACAAAAAGTGATACTTCCCGATTCTCAGGAAGTTTGGCTGAATACCCGGACGGTCACAGCGGACGGGAAGGTATTAGAGGGAGGGCAGAGGGTTATCCTTGACGAACCTGCCCAGGTGGGTATGCTTGTTCCTACCGGAGTGGATGTAACTTTGGAGAATACGGAATTCATAATAGAGAAAATTGAGTCTGGCTTCTCAACGCTTCGCCCAAAGCAAAAGTTCGTATACAGAATGGCAGGCATTTCTATGGTGTTGTTTCCTTTTGTCTATTCCATTACAGGTATCATGCTGTGCGCATGGTGGTTTTACAGGAAAGAACTGTCACCGCCCATTCAGGTTCTTGCCGATGCAACAAAACATATCCGGGAGCAAGACCTTGATTTTACGGTGGATTATAACAGGAATGATGAATTAGGAAGGCTCTGTACCGCTTTTGAAGAAATGCGGCAGGCTCTCTATGATAATAACCGTCAGCTATGGAACATGATCGAGCAGCGCAGAATCCTGCAGGCGTCAGTGGCACATGACCTCAGAAATCCCATTGCGATTGTTGAGGGATATGTGGAATATATGCAGCAATGCCTGGCAGATGGAAATCTGAATGACGAAGAATTACGGCATACACTGTCTAATCTTGCGGTAACGGCAAAACGGCTTGAACATTATACAGATTATATCCGTGACCTGAATGCCATTGAAGAAACGGAAACAAAGTATTCCGTAGTTCAGTTACCGGACTTTTTAAGAAGAGCTACGGAAAGTCTTTCGTTTCTTGCAGAACAACATAGCCTGGAGATT
>CAJUNB010000008.1 GCA_910587635.1 uncultured Lachnospiraceae bacterium | reverse complement strand
GAGCGAGATGAAGCGAAGCGGAATCGAGGGGCACGGCGAAGCAGAAGGGGCGAGAAACGATTTGAAGATAGCCTGAGGCGAAGCCCGCGAATAAATAATTCCAAGGAGACCAGAGTGAAATGATAAAAGTAGTGAAGTTTGGTGGAAGTTCTCTTGCCAGTGCAAGGCAGTTCCGGAAGGTAGGAGAAATCATCCATGCAGATAAAGAGAGAAGATATGTAGTGCCTTCGGCACCGGGTAAGCGGCATATGCACGATACGAAAGTGACGGATATGCTGTATGAATGCTATGAACTGGCTGAGAAGAATAAAAGTTTCAGTTCGCAGCTCAAACAGATTAAACTGCGGTATGAAGAGATCATTACCGGTCTGGAAATAGATCTGTCTCTGGAAAAAGAATTTCATGAAATTGCAGAGCAGTTTAAAGGGAAGGCCGGGAAGGAATATGCAGCTTCCCGGGGAGAGTATCTGAACAGTATTATTATGGCCAGGTATTTGAACTATGCCTTTATCGATGCGGCGGAAGTCGTCAGATTTGATGAGGATGGTGCCTTTTTGGCGGAGGAGACGGATAAACTGCTGAAAGAACGTCTGGCAGAGACAGAGCGAGCTGTCATTCCCGGCTTTTATGGCGCCCGGGCGGACGGACGTGTCAGGACATTTTCCAGGGGCGGGTCCGATATTACCGGCTCTATCGTAGCCAGGGCAGTGCACGCAGATGTATATGAGAACTGGACGGATGTCTCCGGTTTCCTGGTGGCGGATCCCAGGATCATTGACAGGCCGGAAGGGATTGAGACCATTACGTACAGGGAGCTGCGGGAGCTTTCCTATATGGGAGCGACAGTGCTTCATGAAGACGCCATTTTTCCGGTGCGAAAAGAGGGGATTCCCATCAACATCCGCAATACGAATGCGCCGGATGAAAAAGGGACGTGGATTGTAGAGAGTACCTGTCAGAAATCAAAATATACCATAACCGGAATTGCAGGAAAGCGGGGTTTTTGCTCCATCAATATTGAAAAAGATATGATGAATTCCGAAGTCGGTTTTGGCAGAAAAGTATTGCAGGTATTTGAAGAGAATGGGATTTCCTTTGAACACATGCCTTCCGGTATTGATACATTGACAGTATTTGTGCATCTGGATGAATTTATCGACAAAGAGCAGAAAGTGGTGGCCGGACTGCATCGGCTGACCAGGCCGGATTCCATTGATATCGAGTCGGATCTGGCGCTGATTGCAGTAGTAGGACGGGGCATGCGTTCTACGAGAGGTACGGCGGGAAGAATTTTCTCGGCGCTGGCCCATGCCAATGTCAATGTAAAGATGATCGATCAGGGTTCCAGTGAGCTGAATATCATAATCGGCGTCAGCGACAATGATTTTGAAGCGGCTATCAAGGCCATCTATGATATTTTTGTAATTTCTCAATTATAAAAATGGCCGTAAAAGGACAAATACAGAAAGACATACTGAAAAAGAGTTTTTATTTTTCGGGAAAGGAAAAGGACGATATGAAACTGGATTATTTATTTGAGGAGAAAGATAGACAGGTCATATCCTTTGAAATATTCCCCCCTAAAAAGGGTTCTGCTCTGCGGGATATCGATGAAACGCTGGAGATACTGAGCAGCCTGCAGCCGGATTTTATCAGTATAACATTCGGGGCAGGGGGGAGCGCAGTCAACAATAAGACAATTGAACTGGCAAAGAAGATCAAAGAAAAATACCATATTGAACCGGTAGTGCATCTGACATGCCTTAACTATACAAAAGACGAGATCAGAGGAATGCTGGAGGAAATGAGAGACGCAGGAATCTATAATCTGCTGGCACTGCGGGGAGACCGGAGTCCGGACTATGAGCCGAAAAAGGAGTTTTTGTATGCCAATGATCTGATTCGCTTTATCAGGGAACAGAGCGATGATTTTCATATTTGCGCCGCATGTTATCCTGAAACCCATCCAGAGGCGGAGAGCAGGGTTTCTGATCTGCATCATCTGAAGGAAAAAGTGGACAGTGGTGCTACACATTTGATTTCTCAACTGTTTTTCGAGAACCGGGATTACTACCGGTTTCTGGAGGATGCTGCGATTGCGGGAATCGATGTGCCTGTTGAGGCCGGAATTATGCCAGTGACCAACAAGGCTCAGATCGAGCGGATGACGACACTTTGCGGGGCGAGTCTGCCGGAGAAGTACAGGCGGGTAATGCACAAATTTGAAGGCAACAAAGAGGCGCTGTTTGATGCGGGTATGGCCTATGCCATTAATCAGATCGTAGATCTTTTGACAAATGATGTGGATGGGATTCATCTCTATACGATGAACAATCCGGTAGTGGCCAGGAGAATCTGTGAAGGGATACGGAACCTGATACGCAGGTAGGAAGTGCGGCGGGGCAAACGCTTACTCATTGACTGGTACAGAGAAAGCGTTTATAATCATTGAAAGTAAAAAATATGAAAAGGGGGAATTGAGATGAGAAAAGTGAGAAAACTTGCATGGGGCAGGTATGCCGGAAAGAAACTGGCAGCCGCAGTTCTCTGTGGGGCGATGCTTATGGGTACATCTGCGACAGTATGTGCAGAAGAGATGGCAAATGATATGGTTATATTTTCCAGTACATCCGAGGAAATGTCCATGGAAGAGCTGATGGGCTATCTGGCATTGTTTGAAGGGTCATATCAGTCCCAGGAAGCACCCTATCGGGAGATCGTTGCGGCAGACGGAAGTATTATAAAGGATAAGAGAGTACGCAGCGTTACAGGGGCGGAGGGACAGCAGCCGATTTTCAGTGTTCCCAGTAGTCAGAAAGATATTTGCTATAAAGGTCTGCGGCAGACGCTGGATGCCATTCCCCTCTATCCTGATGCCACTACAGGCTACCCGGAGCTGGACGTGATGCTGGACCAGATCTTTGCCCAGATTATTACACCGGAGATGGATACTCATGATAAACTGAAAGCCTGTTATGATTATCTGATCTATAACATTTCAGACCCACGGTATGAGGAAGGCGTGTCTTTTGGTATGGTTTCCACTCCGGTGAATGATATATTCACTACCTATTATGATGCGGCAATGCTGTATGTATCGGGAGCCGGTGTCTGTGACAATTTTTCCGCAGCTTTTGCGGTTATGGCCTGGAAGCTTGGAGTGCCGATGTACGTGGCAGGAGGACAGACCAGTTCCTCCAGAGGGGGATATACGCCGCATGCATGGTGTCAGCTGGATGGTGCGGACGGTACGACGTATGTGTTTGATCCTCATATCGATTACACGATGTCAGTCAGATCGGGGAAGGTTGCCTATCAGCGTTTTGGGGCGACTCAGGCACAGATGGCGGGCAAGTATATCGTCGAGGAAATATATGACAAAGTGATTTGACATGTGAAATAAAATGAAAACAGCCTTCGTATTTTTCTCAATACGGAGGCTGTTGTATGTATAGAGCAAATCGTAAAATCAGACAGAGACATTTCCTTCCTCAGAGATGAAATGCCTTATTTCATCTTCCAGTGTGCTGCTTACCTCACGACATATATTTACGGCATTTTGTACTTCGTTCATCTTATCGACAAGACCGGTTGCATTTTCGGCAGAGATATCGATGGCTGTAGAGCCTTCGCCCATGGCACTGGTAATGAATTCAACAGAATGAATGATATTGCCCATATTGTCATCCAGTTCTTTTGAGCTGATGGAAAAGTTCTGAAGTATGGAATAGAATTTTTCCATGTTATCTACATAATTTTCCATTACTTCTACAAACTGATCATAGTCCCGGAGGACATTGTTATTGATATAATCCAGGACTTCCGTCGTATTTCCAGACAGATCCTGCACTGTGTTGATTACATCCTGATTGATATGCTGGATATCTTTTGCTGTTTTCTGACTGTTGTCAGCGAGAGTGTTAATTTCGTCTGCCACGACAGCAAATCCGCGGCCTGCTTCTCCGGCTCTTGCTGCTTCGATAGAGGCATTCAAGGAAAGAAGTGTCGTTTCGTTGGCAATATTCATAATTGTTTCTGACAATGTATCAATTTTAGATACTTTTTCACTGTCTTGAATGGAACGGTTCAGCAATTCTGTAATTTCTCTCACTTTATTTTCGGTAAAACTTTTAACTTCGATGATATGAGTCTTCATCGATTTTGCTTCATCAGACACCTGTACTGCCTTGTTGGAGCCGTCGTTTGCTTCCTGCCAGAGCATATCTACCCGGGCTTTAGCGTCTACGATCGTATTTTGAATGTCGTCTGAGGTATTGGATATGACTTCCATATTGGCGGAGAGTTCTTCCAGAGCAGCAGAGGACTCCGTAATATTGGTATTTGCGTTTTTTACCATGGTGACAATCTGGTCATTGGATTGTGCGAGAGTTACTGTACTATTGGAGACTTTCGTTATAATATTTTGCAGTGTATTCAGGAAATCGTTTATTCCACCGATCAGTATGGAAAGTTCGCTTCCGGTCTGGGCGGTGAGCCTTTTATTCAGATTTCCCTGGCCTCTGTCAATCTCGTCGATCATTTGATGCAATTCTATGACAGATCTCCCGATGGGACGGGTGATATTGCGTTGGAAGAGCAGCTGGTTAAAACCGATAATGATAAAAATAGCAATTGCCCCTAATATACTTGTAGTGATCGTACGGTTGTACATGTCCTGCTGTTCCTGGCGAAGCGTTATAATGGCCTGTTCAAAATGTTCGTTGGCCAGCTCCAGGTTACTGTCAAATTTTTCATCTTCTGCTTCCAGAGCGTCAATTTCTTCGATGACGGTTTCCGTACTTTTTCCGTCTGAAGACAGCAGAGAACTTTTGGCATTTTGCGTATAGGCTTCCAGTCCCGCTTTCATATCTGCAGTATTTACGGTATTATTTCCTTCCAGATAAATTTTCAGCTGGTCGATATCTGTAAGCAACTGATTATAGCGTTTGTCTATATTTTCAAGCAGATGGTTCTTCTCTTCAGATTCATTTGTAGCCAGATAAGCATAGATGTAACGCTGGATTTTTTCATAGTCTTTTTTCATATCTCCACGGAGCACCATGGCAGCCAGATAGGTATCACTGATTTTATTGCACTTTTCAATGGTACTTTGGAAATTACGAATACTGTTTCCGAAATAAATACCAAAGACTGCGATCAACACCAGATTCATTAAAATCAACTGGGTTGTGATACGGTTCCAGAACGGAACTCTGGGCATGTTTCTGTTCATTTTTAAATTCCTCCGATTGCAATAATTCTTTTAGAAGCTATTATCAGGATAGCCCTCGTTTTTATTATAATAGATGCAGTATCTAAAATCAACTGATTGAACAGTCAGGATAATTTACCAGAAAACAAGAGATTTTACAGAAGGCTGGTGAACCTTGACTTTTTCCAGATTCCGTATGATAATATAGGATAAAAGTTACAGGTTCAGAAACAGAAAGAGAGGAAACAGGACATGGAAAAGAAAAATATTGACTGGGCCGGCCTAGGATTTGAATATATCCAGACTGACAAACGCTTTGTAGCGAACTATAAAAATGGTGTATGGGAAGAAGGCGGACTGACAGAAGAGGCGGCTGTGATTATCAACGAATGTGCTGGTGTTTTGCAGTATTCCCAGTCCTGTTTTGAAGGCCTGAAGGCCTATACGACGGAAGATGGACGTATCGTTACTTTTCGCCCTGACCTGAACGGACAGCGTATGGAGGATTCCTGCAGGCGGCTGGAAATGCCGGTGCTGCCGAAAGAGAAATTTGTGGATGCTGTGATCCAGACAGTAAAGGCAAATGAAGCCTATGTACCTCCTTATGGGATGGGAGCTACACTGTACATCAGACCATTTATGTTTGCCAGCGGACCGGTTATCGGTGTAAAACCGTCGGATGAATATCAGTTCCGCATTTTCACCACACCGGTTGGTCCCTATTTCAAAGGAGGCGTGAAGCCCCTTACGATTCGTATCAGCGATTTTGACAGGGCGGCGCCAAATGGTACGGGACATATCAAGGCAGGGCTGAACTATGCCATGAGTCTGTATGCAATTGTAGATGCCCATAAACAGGGGTATGATGAGAATATGTATCTGGACGCAGCTACCAGGACAAAGGTGGAGGAGACAGGAGGAGCCAATTTCATCTTTGTCACAAAGGATAACAAGGTAGTGACACCCAAGTCTCCCAGCATTCTGCCGTCCATTACGAGACGGTCTCTGATGCATGTGGCGAAAGAATATCTGGGTCTGGAGACAGAGGAAAGAGAAGTGTACAAAGACGAGTTGAAAGACTTTGCAGAATGCGGACTTTGCGGTACGGCTGCAGTCATTTCCCCGGTAGGAAAGATCGTGGATCATGGTACGGAGATCTGTCTGCCCAGCGGTATGACGGGCATGGGGCCGGTAACAAAGAAATTGTATGATATACTGACAGGGATTCAGATGGGACGTATTGAGGCACCGGAAGGATGGATACAGGAAATTAAATAGAAGTGTATATTGGCACTGTATAAAAGGATGCCCGCTGGTCTTTATGGCTTTCAGGACATCCTTTTATTCTATCGGAGGGGACAGACAAAAGGTTTTGTTCACTGAGGGTATCGATTCACAAATATAAGAGCTTTTCACACTCGCCCCTCTATTGGAAATTATCCGCGTGTTTCCGGCAGAGGATCCGTGGCGGAAGAATGGGGTTTTAATGTAGGCAAACAGAAGAGAAGAAAGGAAATGGGAATGGACAGAACGTATGTAATTGGGGTGGCAGGAGGGACAGCCTCCGGCAAAACGACGATCGTACAGATCATTAAGAACTATTTTGGCGAAGGTATCGAGCTGATCGGACATGACTGTTATTATAAAGCTCATGACAATATGCCCTTTGAAGAGCGGGAAAAACTGAATTACGATCATCCATGGTCCTTTGATACAGAACGAATGATAGAGGATGTCATAGCGCTGAAGAGCGGGAAGGTCATAGAGCGGCCTGTATATGACTACAGCGATCACAACCGGGCAAAGGAGACAGTGACAGTGTATCCGAAGAAAATACTGATGCTGGAAGGCATTCTCATATTGGAGTCGGAAGCACTGCGCAATCTGATGGATCTGAAAATATTCGTCGATACGGATGCGGACGAGCGGCTGATGCGGAGAATTACAAGGGATATGGCAGAGCGTGGCAGGAGTGTGGAGTCCGTTCTCCGGCAATATCGCAGCACTGTAAAACCGATGCATGAGCAGTTCGTGGAACCATCGAAGAAATATGCGGATCTGATCATTCCAAGGGGCGGTAAAAATAACGTAGCTGTGGCCATTCTGAAAAATTATCTGAAAAAGATTATGGACGGGGAAGCGGCAGAATAGAAAAAAGGAATAAAAGAGGCAGAACAAAGATGAGGGATTACAGGAAGGAATATCCTTATTTGTACGAAACGCATTTGCATACGATGGAGGGAAGTGCCTGTGCTCATTGCAGCGGCGAGGAGATGGCAAAGGCCTGCAAGGCAGCAGGCTATACCGGTATTTTTGTGACGGATCACAACTGGGGCGGCAATACGGCTGTAAACAGAAGGCTTCCCTGGAAAAAATTTGTGGAACAGTTTGCGAAAGGTTATGAAAAAGCGAAGGCTGTGGGAGAACGCATCGGGCTGGACGTGTTTTTCGGCTGGGAGTCGGGCTACAGGGCTACGGAATTTCTGATCTTCGGATTATCACCTGCGTGGATGCTGGCACATCCTGAGCTGTGGGATGCTTCTATTGAGGAGCAATTTGCCCTTGTCCATGCAGGAGGCGGGCTTGTCATCCATGCTCATCCTTTCCGGGAAGAATATTATATCCCACAGATCAGACTCTTTCCGGCGCATGTGGACGGTGTGGAGGGGATCAATGCCACTCACAGCAACAGCAGAAGCCTGTCTCATAACGACAGGACCTTTGACGACAGAGCTGTGGCCTACGCCAGGGAGCACGGGCTGGTGATGACGGCAGGTTCGGATATTCATACTACCAGGCTGCTGGGCGGTGGGATGGCTTTCCGGCGGAAGCTGAAAGACGGTGAAGATTTTGTATCGGCAGTGAGAAATCAGGAAGATTATATTCTGACAAATGGAGAGGACTGGTTTGACAGCCGTGGAGAGAGGCTTTTTATCGTATAGGAAATTCCTTCGTACTTCCCTATACGGTTCGGCGTCAAAAGGTCTTGTTTTTTTGCTGCTCAGTAAAATTGTACAAATTATCTGTTCCAGTTCCAGACTACAGGCATTGTATTTCCAAGTGCCCCGATATCAAAAAAGATACCGGATGCAGACGGCCACGGGCAGGTGGTAAGAACGGGCCTTTTTCAGATATCCATGTCTGAAAACTGCTGATAGTTTACGGAGCACTAAGAAATACTAAGGAGACGAACTGATAAAAGCGAAGGGGACAGGGGGCTTCCCTTGCTCTGAAGGATGGATGTTCACAGACAGGGCAGATGATATTCATATAAAATATCGTTGGTATCGGGTACTGTCAGCGCCCGGTTCAGGGCAAAGAGGATGATGGAATCTCTCCGGTTTCTGATATCCAACAGGGACATATGGGCGATGCGCAGTAAATGGTTTGTTTCTTCGGGAGGCAGCTCCATTGCCAGGGCGATACATAGAAGCACATCTCTGCCAGGTGTTTTGATTCCCCGGAACACCTGATAGACATAGTCACCCCGGCAGGACTTTTCCACAATCCGGGAAACGCTGACGCCGGTATCTGCCAGCAGTTTTTTTAATTGTACATGTAGTGGTATATCAATAAATTCCTCCTGGTTACTGTCCATATATTGAGAGATGTTTTTAGTTGTGGCGATCTCGTTCACAAGATCCTGGGTGTTTTTCTTCATGAAAATGTTCCTCTGTGGATTCTGGTATCTGACAGGAAAATATCTGGGGGGGAGCTGCTTTCATCATAACAAAGAAAGAGAATTACCGCAACGAAGAGTTGAGGAAAGAGGATATGGAAGATGTCTCAGTCGATCAGTGAATATAAGCTGGAAAGTTATCGTAAGCTGAAAACGTTTAATGAAAAAGGGAATCTGTGGCTGACAGAGGATAGGGTGACAGGACAGAGATTTGTTATGCGCAGACTTTCCGTATATTCCCGGAATGTTTACGAAAGGCTGGCGGATATACATCATCCGAATATTGCGGCAGTATATGATATGTTTCTGTGTGGAGAAGACTTTTATGTGATAGAGGAATATGTGGATGGTGTGACTCTTTCTGAGGTGACAGACAGGGAAGGATAAAGCTGATCGACTTTCATATTGCCCGCCTGGCCACAGAAAAGAAGGCTGGCGATACGACAGCGAAGGGCTCCCGGGAGTATGCGGCGCCGGAGCAGTTTGGCTTTTCCCAGTCTGATCAGCGTACAGATATTTATGCGATGGGTGTGACTCTGCATGTGCTGGCCACGGGGAAATTTCCGACAGAGAAGCGATATACGGGAAGCCTCGGGCGAGTGATCGGGCGCTGCACAGAGTTTGACCCAAAACGGCGTTACCAGACGGCAGCAGCGGCACTGGCGCATATGAAGCGTCGGGAAAGGAGTAAAATACTGGCAGCGGTGACGACTGCCAGCATTTTACTGCTGACAGCTCTGTGGAGTGGGATGCCTGCTTATCCTAAGATGTCCGGTGGAAGGGGAACAGGGCGGGACGGTGCCCACCGGAAAGAAGATACAGCGGATACTTTTCTAAAATTGGCGGCAAATACGGACGCTGATGACAGGATCGTCTATTTTCAGGAGCCGTATGAATATCCTGCCATATTGCTGAAAGAGGAGGAAATATATGACTTTTCGGTGAGAATAGGACAGAACAGGGAAGTGACAGTAGCCGGTCAGCAGAAAGGGGACTGCCTCAGCCTTTCGTGCACACAGGAAAATGATATGACGGATGTATTTTTGTTTGAAGATATCTATGCACCACGGGACGGGGAAGGAGGAACTGAAAGTTTCTTTGATAACGAGGGATACAGTCCGCAGTATGAAATCGTCCTTTTTGATTTGGACGGAGATGGGACAGAAGAACTTCTCATTACTCTTGCGTGGCGTAAGTATATCAAAACACCACAGCCGGAAAACAGTTATTATCTTACTGCATATAGTATTTTCTGGGTAGCGTATCTGAATGAGGAAAATGTCGTTGTCTGTTCGCAGCCTCTTATTATGACAGGGTGTGAGCCGTCGATTCAGGATGGGCCGCTTGTCTATGACTTTACGGGAATAGTCTTTTATCGATTTGCAAATGGAAATTGGGAAGTGTACTGACAGCACAGTACAAAAAGCCCTGCCTGCTGTACAATATACACGGGCGGGGTTTTTATAGTTCATCTATGTGACAGGCCAAAATTCTGGCAAGACGCCAGAAGTGCTGCCGCTTTTCCATATCGCGTCCAGATAACAGAGAGGAGATTTCTACAGGCAGGGAAGCCTCCTGTACCATACGGTCAAAAAGAAGATAATCCGTACTCACATGCAGGACGGAAGCTACTTTATAAAGACTTTCTACGGATAATTTGCGGGATCCCCGCTCAATATGGCCGACAAAGGAGGCTGACAGGCCGCATGCTTCGCCGAGCTGCTCCTGGGTCATGCCGGCATATTCACGCTGTCGGCGGATTCTGATGCCGATATCCGGGTAGTTGATGGAATGATTCATAAGATTCTCCTTGCCTATTCATTATATTGTATTGTCAGAAAATTAAAAATAGACTAAAAGAAGTTGATATTGATTATAAGAATTGCTAAAAGTACAATTAAGAAAAATATTTTCAGTGAATGAGGGGACATATGCACTGAGGGTACTAAAAGGAGAGAAGGAAGTGGAAGAGAGACAGAGGATGAAAAAAGACCTGGAGATGGTCTTGAGATTGAATAATACACTGGATTATGACAACAGGGAGGACGTGGAAAAAAACTATAACAGAATATTGCAGGAAAGGCTGTTTCAGACTTCTCTGGGGGAACGGTATACAAAGAAACTGGAAAAAATGGTGTACGGCGCAGCGCCTCCGCAGAACTGCATTTTCTGCAAAGGAATACGGGACAATGCTTCCGTTATCTGTGACAAGTGCCAGACATTATATGGAAGACAGGTACATTTGGAGAAGGAGAGTGTCTCTGCCCAATATGGGGGAAAAGCGGCAGTGGAAGAAAAGCCGGATAAGGCACCGGCTGTGGCGGAAATAGATGCCGAGCAGCTGGCGGCATTGTCAAAACAGGCAGCAGAAGCTTTTCGTGGCAGCCTGGATACATTTACATCCAAGATCAACGAAATGGCGGGTGGGAGCGGTGCAGTAGATTTAAAGCTGAGAGATTTATTTTCCAGCGTATTCAAAAAGCATACACGTGCAGAAAGCGAAGAGATCTTTATCGCAGGGACACTGAAAACGACGCCGGCGGAATCGGAGATTGCCGTTTCATGGCCTAAGCCATGGCTGTTTTCCCGTGTCTGGCTGGCGCTTTTGGTTTCCTATAGTCTGCTCTATATTTGTTCGGCGCAGTTTTATAATGCAAACACACTGCCGGGGCTGATGTTTATAGGCGCTCTTGTAATGCCCTTTTCGGTGCTTATTTTTCTGTTTGAGACCAATGCGCCGCGCAATATCAGTATTTTTGAGGTAGTAAAGATGTTTTTTGTTGGCGGCGCCGCTTCCCTTGTACTGACGTTGTTTTTGTTTACGATATTTCCAGTAGGCGAGCTGGATTATATCGGTGCATTTATCGTGGGCGTAGTGGAAGAAACCGGAAAGCTGCTGGCGATCATTTTATTTGTGAAAGCATTGAAACCGAAATATATATTGAATGGCATGCTGATAGGGGCGTCGGTGGGCGCCGGCTTTGCAGTCTTTGAAACTGCCGGATATGCCTTTCGTCAATTTGAGGCTGGCGTTGCCTGGGGATTTGACAAAGGTATCGATAGGATGGCAGAGGTTTTATTTTTGCGGGGCTGGTCCTCTCTGGGCGGTCATGTGGCCTGGGCTGCGGTAACGGGGGCCGGGCTGGTACTTGTCAAAGGCGCCGGTTCCCTGACGAAAAGCAATCTGACAAACCGGCGGTTCCAGAAGTTTTTCCTGATTCCTGTTATCCTTCACGGGATATGGGATTGCCCGTTTATGGGTGGAAGTATGGAATATGCGTGTATAAAAATGGCGGTCTTGATCGTGACTATCTGGATTGTCATCCTGGTGCTGCTCCATGCCGGACTGAAACAGATAGAACGGATCTGTGCGGACGAGGAACAGACGGCTGAAATTAGAAATAAAAACTGAGCCCGGAAAATATGGACAGTTTGCGGACTAGGAAAAGTATATGTTTCATGATATAATAATTGTAAAAGCCCGCCCGAATGGGCATCTGACATGTGCGAAGCACATATCATGGAATCTGGCCGCTAAGCGGTATAATAAAGAGAAAAGGGGAATCATATATGGTAAATCAGGCGGATGTGATCATTATCGGCGCCGGACCGGGAGGTATTTTCTGTGCTTATGAGCTGATGGAAAAGAGACCGGATTTGAAGGTTATCATGATAGAGAAGGGCCGTTCTATTGAGATGCGGGAATGTCCAAAGAGGAAAACAAAGAAATGTGTAGGATGCAAACCCTGTTCTATTACGACGGGATTTGCAGGGGCAGGGGCATTTTCGGACGGGAAGCTTTCCCTGTCGCCGGATGTAGGAGGCAATCTGCCTAATATCCTGGGATATGAAGAGACGACAAGGCTGCTCCGGGAATCGGACGATATTTATCTGAAGTTTGGAGCAGATACAAGCGTATACGGTATGGACAAAGAAGCGGAAGTGCGGGAAATCAGGCGTAAGGCAATCAATGCCAATTTGAAACTGGTGGAATGTCCTATCAGACACCTGGGTACCGAGGAGGGCTATAAGATCTATTCCAAACTCCAGAGTCATCTGCAGGAGCAGGGAGTGGAGATGCATTTCAATACGATGGTGACAGAGATCCTTTTAGAAGATGGTGTTGCTACTGGTGTGAAGACAGACAAAGGCGATATATGGCATGCCAGAGAGATCGTCTCCGCAGTCGGCCGGGAAGGAGCGGACTGGTTCAAAGACAAATGTGAAGAGATCGGTATTGAAACGACACCGGGTACGGTGGATGTCGGCGTACGGGTGGAAGTACGGGATGAGATCATGCAGACACTGAACGAGAATCTGTACGAGGCCAAGCTCATTTACCATACGCCCACGTTTGATGATAAAGTGCGGACATTCTGTACCAATCCTTCGGGAGAAGTGGCAACGGAATACTATGAAGGCGGTCTGGCTGTTGTGAACGGGCACGCCTATAAGGCAAAGGACTATAAGACAAACAATACAAATTTTGCCATCCTTGTTTCCAAAAACTTCACGAAGCCCTTTAAGACACCAATCGAATACGGTAAAAAAATAGCGGAGCTTTCGAATATGCTCTGCGGCGGAAAGATATTGGTACAGACATTCGGAGATTTCAGAAGGGGCAGGAGAACAACGGAAGAGAGGCTCTGCCGGAACAATCTGATGCCGACGCTGAAAGATGCGGTGCCGGGAGATCTGTCTCTTGTATTCCCTCACAGAATTATGGTAGATATTGAGGAAATGATACTGGCGCTGGATAAGGTGACGCCGGGTATCGCGTCGGAAGAGACATTGCTCTACGGGGTGGAAGTGAAGTTTTATTCCAACAAAGTGGTGGTAAACAGAGATTTTGAAACAAGTATAAAAGGGCTGCGTGCCATCGGAGACGGCGCCGGTGTGACAAGAGGACTGCAGCAGGCGTCCGCCAATGGTATCAGCGTGGCAAGAAGCATATTGAAGTCCATGGAGTGACAATATGAAAAAAAAGACGCGGTGGAGCGGTGGATTCGGGAAATATCTGTTGTGGACAGCCGTCATGTCTGTTTTTCTGCTCTGTATGACTGGATGTGCACAGGAAGCGGAAGAGACAAAAGTAATATTGACGACAGGCTTTAAAAGCGACGAAGTGTTTCGGATAGAAAGTGCTTCCTGCTCTGTGCCTGAAGTTATGGTATACCTGACGAATACACAGAACCGGTATGAGAGTATCTATGATACGGATATCTGGAAAAAGACGCTGGACGGTATGACGCTGGAAGAGAATGTGAAAAATACCGTACTGGCGGAACTGGCACAGATCAAAGTAATGAATCTGCTGGCGGCTGAATACGAAGTCACCTTGCAGGAGAAAGAAACAAAGCTGGTGCAACAGGCAGGAAAAGAGTATTTTTCCACACTGAATGAGACGGAAATTACAGCGATGGGTGTGGACGAAGATATCATCATAAAGATGTATGAAGAATATGCCGTTGCCAATAAAGTCTATCAGTATATTATCAAAGATATCAATCCTGAAATCAGTGATGATGAGGCCAGAACCATCACGATCGAGCATATTCTGATCAAGACACACAGACTGGACAGCAGTGGACAGAGAACTCCTCTTGACGAAGAGGAAAAGAAAGAAGCGTACGAGAAAGCTGTGCAAGTGCTTACGGAGGCAAGAAACGGAGAAGATTTTGAGAGTCTGGTGTCCAGATACAATGAAGACGGCAAAAGCATCTATTCTTTTGGAAAAGGAGAGATGGAGGCAGATTTCGAACGGGCGGCCTTCAATCTGGGTACCGGGGAAATCAGTGATATTGTAGAGACTGCCTATGGGTATCATATTATCAAATGTATCAGCACCTTTAACCGGGAGGAAACAGATGCCAATAAAGTGAAGATCGTGGAGCAGAGAAGAAAGGAAGTATTCAGCCAGGAGTATGATGCATTTGCAGGCTCCCTTGCCCGCAATCTGAATACGCCGGTCTGGGAGGAAGTGGCGTTAATTCACGACAGTGATGTAAAAACCACCGAGTTTTTTAAAATTTATAATTCTTATTTTCATGACATTTTTGGACAGGAATAGAGACAAAACCATCCTGCATACAATAAAAAAGAAATGAAATCAAAGAAGAGGCAGCCTGCATGAGAGCAAAGAGATGGATGAAGCGAATGGTGATTCTTGATTTATTGCTGTTGGGGCTGCTTCTTTTTGGGCATATCCGGGATGGAAAAGAGACTGTGACTGTGGGAAATGGAGAAGTACCTGCAGAGAGAGTTACGAAAGGGCGGATTGCTCTGACTTTTGATGACGGGCCGGATCCCCGCTATACGGAAAAACTGTTGGACGGCCTGAAAGAGAGGGATGTAAAAGCCACTTTTTTTGTGACCGGGATCAATGTCTCCAAATATCCTGAGATCATAAAGCGGATGCAGGAGGAAGGGCATCTGATTGGCAACCATACATATCATCATGTGCAGCTGACCGCTGCCAACGATCTGGAATTCCGGGAGGAGATTATTTCTACCAATGAGGCCATACGGGAAGTGACAGGAGAGGATACCGAGTATATTCGTCCTCCTTATGGTTCCTGGAATAAAAAGTATGAAGAAGAACTGAACATGTTTCCGGTGCTGTGGACAGTGGATCCCCGTGACTGGTGTTCAGACAATGTGGAATGCATCGTAAGAAATACCGTAAATAAGATCAAAGAAGGAGATATTATTCTCATGCACGATCAGTATAAAACGAGTGTGATGGCTGCGCTGGAGATCGTGGATGAACTTCAGGAAGAGGGATATGAATTTGTGACAGTGGAGGAGCTGTTGCTGGATTAGATTTTGAAATAGAGCTGCCCTTGTCTGACGAGGGCTGCCTCGGAGGAAAGTATATGGGAAAGAGAAGAGGAAAAAAAGGGAAGAGGACAGAAAGGAAAATACTGAAAAGGGTTCTGACGATTGTTTCTGCGGCGATACTGATGATGGGAACCGCTTTGGGAATGGAAAAGTACCGGGAAGGAAACGAACAGGAGACAGGAGTGGTGCAGTCCCCTTCAGAAGCGGAAATCCATTTCATCGATGTGGGACAGGGGGATGCTACACTGATCACATGTGATGGACACGCTATGCTGATCGATGCGGGAGAGAATGACAAAGGTACCGCGTTGCAGCTATATCTGACGAAACAGGGAATTGAGAAGCTGGACTATCTTGTCCTGACGCATCCAGATGCAGATCATATCGGTGGCGCCGATGTCATGATTACGAAATTTGACATAGGAAGCGTATTTATGTCGGATTACGAAAAGGATAATAAGACATACCGGGATGTACTGCAGGCGTTGGAATACAGAGGGCTGGACTGGTCTGTACCGGAGCCGGGAGAGAGCTATGCACTGGGAAGCGGTAGTATCACATTTCTGGCGCCAGTCAGTGAATATACGGATCCCAATAATTCCTCCATTGCTCTGTTGTTCTGTAATGGGAAGAACAGTTTCCTGTTTACGGGAGATGCCCAGGAGGAGGCGGAAATGGATATTCTGGGAGAGGGATTTTCCGTTCGTGCGGACGTATACAAGGCAGGGCACCATGGCAGTGACACTTCTTCCTGTGAGGAATTTCTGCGAGCTGTGAAGCCGAAATATGCGGTGATAAGCTGCGGAGAGGGCAATTCCTATGGGCATCCTCACAGTGGTGTTCTGAACAGTCTGAGAGCCATGGGCGTGAAACTGTTTCGAACTGATGAGCAGGGCAGTATCATTGCCAGATCTGACGGGGAAGTAATCACATGGAACTGTGCGCCTTCCGAGACGTGGCAGACCGGAGAGCGGACAGACTCCGGGGCGAGGCAGGAGGATCGGACAGAGGAGGCCGACATAGAGCAGACAGAGGAGGACAGCGGGACGCGGGAACAGAACCAGGCAAAGGAAGAGACAGGCGGAGACAAGACGGAGAAGAGCGAGAAAGGTATGGCGTCTCTCTATATAGGAAATCGAAATAATGGTAAGCTTCACAGATCCGATTGCAAAAGCCTGCCAAAAGAAGAAAATCAGATTGCTTTTTCCTCAAAGGAGGAAGCCATCGGAGCGGGATATGCTGATCTTTGTGGATCCTGCAATCCATAGAAGAGAAAGGAGTGACTACAAATGGAAAAGGAACGACTGGAATATGCAAGGCAGTTTGCAGAGACGCTGTGTCACTATGCGGGAGTGGAAAGAGCGTTCTATGAAAATTTCTGGGCAACCCTCACCGGAGAAGAGGATGTTCTGGAGGAATTCTGTTATTTTCTGGAGCATCAACAGTTTGCTTGCAGCGTGTCTGTAGAAGGATATACGGTTGTGGATATCATGGTATGGCAGATAGACCATTTTAAAGCTGAAATGGACCGGAGAGATCCGGGAATGGGACAAAATGGTGATAAAATGGTACTACTGGCCTTTGATACGCTATTGAAGATGAGAAAAAATCCAGGGAAATATGTACGGGCACTACAGGGAGAGACCGGTACAGACTACCCGGAAAAATTTTAGAAAATCAGGAGTGCACTATGAAAGAAAAAAATATTTTATCCAACAGGCTTTATTTGTATATGACGGAATTTTTTGCAGGCATGTCTGTTATGGCAGTGGAGCTGGGAGCCAGCAGATTGCTGGCGCCTTACTTCAGTTCCTCGCAGATTGTCTGGACTATTATCATCGGTACGATTATGATTGCCATGGCACTCGGCAATATTTACGGAGGAAGGAGTGCAGATAAAAATCCAAACCCGGACAGGCTCTATGGCAGGATTCTGATCGCTGCAGTCTGGATTGCTCTGATACCGGTGGCGGGAAAGTATATCATTCTGGCAATTTCGGCTGTGCTGATTTTTACGGTCAGCAACAACTTCCTGATCTGGGCGGCTTTTATCGCCTGTATGGTTATTTTTGTATTTCCACTTTTTCTGCTAGGGACAGTGACTCCGTCTCTTGCGAAATACACGGTGGACAGTCTGGAAGAAAATGGCCGGACGGTAGGAAATCTGGGGGCGTTTAATACGATAGGAAGTATTCTGGGAACCTTTCTTCCCACTTTTGTGACGATCCCGGCAGTGGGGACTTCCGTTACTTTTCTGCTCTTTGCGGGTATTTTGCTTGTATTGGCTCTTGCCTATTTTATCAGTGGACGAGCCAGGCGGATGCAGGCAGCGGCATGCATTGCGATCTATTTTCTATGCTGGTTTCTGGGAGCTTCCGACAGCTTTGCTTTCTGGGAAAGTGATCTGGTCTATGAGGGAGAGTCCATTTATAATTACCTGCAGGTGAAGGAGGACGAGCAAAATATCATTCTCTCTACCAATGTTCTGTTTGGGGTGCAGTCCATTCTGAAAAAGGACGACAGCCTGACAGGGATGTACTATGACTATGCGATGGCGGCGCCCCTGATGGCGGACGTAGCGACGAAAGAAGAGATGGACGTGTTGATTCTGGGGATGGGCACGGGAACATTTGCTACACAGTGCAGGCGGTATTTTGACAATATGGAAATAGAAGGAGTGGAAATCGACGGGCGTATCACCGCACTGGCAGAGGAATATTTCAGGCTGCCGGAAGATGTGAAGGTGACTACGTACGATGGACGGGCCTTTTTAAATGCGGTGGACAAAAAGTATGATGTGATTATGGTGGATGCCTATCAGGATATTACGATTCCGTTCCAGATGTCGTCTCTTGAATTTTTTACGATGGTGAAGGAGCATCTGAAAGAAGAGGGGGTCATGGTAGTCAATATGAATATGAGGGGAACAAGAGAGGGAAATATCAATCAATATCTGGCGGATACGATTTCCTGTGTCTTTTCCAATGTATATACAGTAGATGTGGCGTATTCCACAAACAGAGAACTCTTTGCTTCGAACTGCCCGGATATGCTGGAAAAGTTTCAGACCAATATACAGGCCACGGGGCAGGAAGAATTGCGGGTGCTGATGGAGCGGGTACAGTCAGGGCTCACTGCCTATGAAGCGGGAACTTATCGAATGACGGATGACAAAGCTCCTGTAGAGCTTCTGGGGATGCAGGTCATTGACGACCTGATCCGGGAAGAAGTGGAGTATTACAGAGGCATCTACGAGGAAGAGGGCGTGGAAGGACTGTTGGAACGGCTATAGGCTTCGCATTTTTTAATACACAGCCAGCAGGTAGGGACGATATAAAAGCAGGCAGAGATCCATGCGGTCTGATCGGCAAAACAGATAGCCGTGAAACCGAATACAGGCACTGCATAGAGACTGACAAGAGTGCGGGCAATCATTTCGGTCATGCCGGAGAAAATGGCTCTGCCGGAATAGCCGATACCCTGGGTACACATGCGGGCGATATTCAAAACTGCAAGGCTCCAGAAGAAAAATCCCATACATTTCAAATATTTAGCGGATGCATCCAAAATGGCAGCTGCGCCTTTATCGATGAAAATAAGAGACAGTGTCCTTCCGGCGAAAATCAGGATAAGGCCGGCAAAAACCCCATAGAGTACCCCTACAGTGGTTGCCTGACGAATCCCTGTCTTAATCCGGTTGATTTTTCCGGCGCCCAGATTCTGACTGCAGAAAACGGATGTACCGGTAGCAAGTGCGTCAAAGGGAGACATCAGGAACTGCTTGATACGAAGTGCTGCCGTAAAGCCAGACACGTAGATACTTCCCAGTCCGTTGTTAGCTGACTGCATCACCATGCTGCCGATTGCAGTAATAGAATATTGCAGTCCCATAGGAAGGCCCATGGAGAGCATGGTGAGGACGGTATGGGAGCGGATCCGGCACTGTTTCTTGCTGATATGTAATACGGGTATTCTTTTATAAATATAAAACAGACACAAAAGGCCGCTCATGGCCTGAGACACTACAGTGGCAATGGCAGCCCCTGCACAGCCCCATTTCAGTACGATAATGCAGAACAAATCCAGCAAGATGTTCAGTACAGTGGAACAGGCCAGAAACAAAAAAGGCGTTTTGCTGTCTCCTACGGAACGGAGAATACTGGAGAGCAAATTGTACAGCAGTGCAAAAGGAATTCCAAGGAAAATAACGAGCAGGTACTGATAAGCTCCCAGATAGATATCTTCCGGCGTAGACAGTATATGTAAAATTTTTGGACAGAGAACAGCACAGGCTGATGTCAGAAGGATGGCAATCCCTCCGGTCAACAGGATACTGTGAAAAATATCCCGGTGCATCTCCTCGTAATCTTTAGCACCGAAGCTTTTGGCAATAGGGACACCAAATCCACAGCAAGTACCGATACAAAAACCGAGTACGAGAAACTGGACACTGCTGGATGCTCCCACGCTTGCCAGAGCATCGGCTCCCAAGATCTGTCCGACGATGGCAGCATCGATAATATTGTAAGTCTGCTGCAGTAAATTGCCGATCAGAAGTGGAACGGCAAATTGTAGAATAAGAGGCAGCGGGCGTCCTTCCACCATGCTTTTTGTCGTATTTTTTCCCATAAGTATACTTCCTTTTTTACGGATATCGTTAGCCTACCTATTCTATCACTTCTTTTTCAAAATGTAAATTAATTTTGAGAACGGGAATGCAGTCCTTTTACCAGTTCGTGCAGGCTGGCAATCTGTTTTTCATCTAGTCCTTTCAAATCCTGAATCAGTTCATTGAGCTGTGAGGGACAATCAATGCTCTGATCGAAAAAATCCTCTGGTGATATGGAAAAATATTCGCATATGTAGAAGAAGACTTTCATAGAGGGAAATGCTTTTTTATTTTCGATTTTGTTGATATAACTTTCACTCAGACCGAGTGACAAGCTCATATCTCTTGCAGAAATTCCTTTTGCCGTACGGAGCTGTGCCAGCCGATTCCCGAAAAATTCTTCATACATTTCCATCAACTCCTTCCATTTTTTTCCATATCATTATATTCTATAGATCATACGAAACCGGAGAATATAATTCTTTATATAAATTGACATAGAGAATACAATTCCCTACAATGATAAGAAATAAAGAAGTATAATCCACACAGGAGGGATGCCATGAGTATGAAAGAAATATATGAGAAAGTTGCCAGAAAAAATGGAGTCAGTACAAAAGAAGTGAAGGAGGAAATAGAGAAGGCCGTCAATACGGCATATACGGAAGGAAAAGATGATATGACAGAAATACTGTGGCAGTATGTACCAAAAAAAGGGGAAGTTCCTACATCAGAGGAACTGATTGCCTATCTGACCAAGCAGCTCCATTGCTCCCGGGACTTCTGAGTAGGAGTAGATAAAGTTTTGAAAAAGCCTTGTGAAAACGGGGCTTTTTTGTTATCGTATAGGAAATCAGGCTTTTTTGCAAAAAAAGGAGGAATCAGATGCAGCTGTTGGAAGAGAGAATCCGCAAAGACGGGCAGATTAGAGAGGGAAATGTACTGAAAGTGGACAGCTTTCTGAATCATCAGATTGATATTGATCTTTGTAATGAAATCGGCAGGGAATTTCGACGGCTGTTTCCCGGGGATAGGATAACCAAGATATTGACGATAGAGGCTTCCGGGATAGGAATTGCCTGTATTACAGCGCAGTATTTCCATGTACCGGTTGTGTTTGCCAAAAAGTCTCAGAGCATCAATCTGGATGGGGATATGTATACGGCACAGGTGGAATCCTATACTCATAAAAGGACGTACGATGTCATTCTTTCCAGAAAATTTCTGACGGAAAAAGACAGGGTGCTGATCGTGGATGATTTTCTTGCCAATGGCTGTGCGACGGCGGGGCTGGTAGAGCTGGTGCACAGTGCCGGGGCAGCAGTGGAAGGAATCGGAATCGTCATAGAGAAAGGATTTCAGAAAGGCGGCAGGATGCTTCGTGAAAGAGGGATTCGGGTGGAGTCGCTTGCTATCGTGGAAGCCATGGAGCCGGCAACAGGGACTATCACATTTCGACAGCAGTGAGAAGTCTGCCATAGCTGAGAAAGGGCTGGAAAATCGTGCGAAAAAAAGAAAATGTAGAGAAAAAACTGATAGAAAGCTTTAAAGAGCTGGCGAAAAGAACGCCCATAGAGAAAATAACGATTCAGGAAATTGTAGAGGGGGCGGGGGTTATCCGCCCCACTTTTTATAATCATTTTCATGATAAATATCAATTGTTGGAATATATTTTTAAATCGGAAGTGATAGAACCGGTCAAGCCCCTTATTCATAATGATATGTTAGATGATGCAGTGGTACTGATTTTTGTCCAGGTGCTGAAAGACAAGGATTTCTATGGGAGAGCCTATCGCCTGGAAGGACAGAACTCGTTTGAAAGCATCGTGAAAAATAGCCTGTATGAGATGCTGCTGGATTTCATTGAAGAGGATTCCGGGAATAAAGAGTCCCGATACAAGCTGCTGTCCCATGATATGCTGGCCAACTATTATTCGGTATTTTTGGCCTTTATTTTTATTACATGGATACGGGATGGTATGATTGTCTCCCCTCAGGAAATGAGAGACCTTTTTAATTATATCAAAGATCATTCATTATATGAAATTATAAGAGAAATGGAATAGGAGGACTGGAAATGCAATTTTTTGACAAGCTGGAAAAGACAATGCTGGACACAGGTCAGAGTATCAGCAGAAAAGCAAAAGAACTGGCGGAAGTGACAAGACTGAAAAATATGCTCCATACATGTGAGGAAGTGACAGAACAGAACTACCGGGAGATCGGCAGGGCATATTATGAAGCGCACAGAGAAGAAGAAGACAATATCTATGCAGAGCAGCTCAAAGCCATTTCCGATGCGAAGAGAGGGGCAGAAGCACTGCGAAAGCAGATAAAAGAAGTGGGTAAGTCGACGGATTCCTGTGAACAATAAATAATGATCCGTTACAGGCAAAGAATCTTGAAAAGCGTCCAAGTTGCTCATGAGCGAGAGACTTGGACGCTTTGTTCTTATTCTATAGAAAATTGCTTATTCAGCTCTACTGCGTAGCCGGTGTTGGAATCGGAAGAGGCAGGGGAAGACCCAGGCCGGGAATATCCGGTACCGCTTCTTCCGGCTGCTGAGGCTGTGTCGTTATCCCGGTAATGGACTCTGGAAGAACAATGCCGTTTTGCAGAGCATTCAGAGTCAACTCCAGCCGTTGCTGTTCAATGATGGCTTCTACTCCTGGCTGCATCATAAATTCTGCATTGTGAGGACATTTCTCAATATTGGCGCTCAGTACAGGCGCTTCTCCGGTCTGCAACGGATCTGTAGCAGGATCTGCGGTAGTTGTAGTTTTTCTGGTACTGTTTCCTTCCAGTCTCTCCGGCAGCAGTGTGAGAGTGCCCGGCATCATAAATGGACATTGATCTGCAGCAGGGAGATTGCTATAAGCACAAACCATACCGGAATAATGTACATCACAGCTTTCAGTCGGTACGCTTCCTTCGGCAAAATACTCGCTCTTAAGGGAATCGCACAGACCGGAAACTGGCAGACGCCCTGATTTGCTGCACACAGTGGCGCTGACTATGCCGGATGGACGTTCAAAAGATTGATTTGGCAGCTCTTCATGTATCTTTGACATGACGGCACGCCACAATACTTTTGCGAGATTCTTTTCCGCACCGGCCAGTTTTGTATTGTTGTCATAGCCTGCCCATGTGGTAGCTGTATAGTATGGAGTATAGCCAGAAAACCAGACGTCATTGTAGTCGGAAGTCGTACCTGTCTTGCCGGCAATTGCCATATTTCCGAAATTGACGGCACCGCCAGTACCGGATGTGACGACATCTTCCATGGCATCTGTCAGCAGGAAAGCGGTGGTTTCCTTGATGACTCGATGGCTTTCCGGTTTTGTATTGTCCAGTATGACTTTTCCATCATGATCTACCACTTTTGTATAAAGTGCGGGTTTATAGTATGTTCCGCCGTTTGCAATGGTAGCATAGGCAGCGTTCAACTCTTCGTTGGTGACACCGATTGTGATGCCGCCTAGGGCAAGAGACTGCTGGATATCCGAAAATATCTGTCCGTTTACTTCATATCTGTCTTTCAGTGTCGTAAATCCAAAATTGATCAGATAGTCGTAGCCGAGCTGAGGAGTGATCTGTGTCAGCGTTTTGACAGCTACAATATTCAGGGAATCCCGGATGCCGTCTCTCAGAGAGCAGATCCCTCTGTAGCCGGAACTGTACCAGTTGGAGACAGGACGGCCATCGGCGTAGTTGTAGGGAGCATCGTTCTGCACATCAGCGAGTGTCAGCCCGGCACTGTCCAGGGCCGGTGCATAAGTGGAGACGACTTTGAAGGTGGAACCCGGCTGACGGGCCGCATCAGTGGCCCGGTTCAGAGTACGACTGGCTTCTTTCGCGCCTCTGCCGCCTACCATCGCTAAGACATACCCCGTATTCTGATCTTCCACTGTGATGGAGACCTGGGGCTGAGGAGTCAGGGACACTTTTTCGGCAATCTCTTCGTCACCGGGGCCGATCACGGCGTTTTTATAGGCTTCGATCGCCTCATATGCCTCTTCCTGAGAGGCATAGAGCATGTTGAAGGAACTCTTTTCCTGCTTAAAATACTCTTTGAACATTTCGGAGCTGTGATTTTCTGTCTCTCCATTGGATTTCAGGACGGAAAGCTCGTAGTTTAAGTACCATTTTGTGTCTGAAGGGAAATTTTCCGGGTCACTGAAGACATCATCACATATTTTCTGAATCGTGCTGTCCTGTGTGGCGTAAATGCTGAGTCCGCCGGTGTACAACAGATTGTAAGCCTGTGTTTCATTATATCCGGCCACATTTACAAGGTCGTGAAGTACATCTTCCGTGAGGGCATCCACAAAGTATGTATAGACAGAATCATCCTCTGATTCCTCATTGACGGATTGAATACGGGAGTAGACGTCATCTTCCACTGCCTTATCATATTCTTCCTGGGTAATATAGCCCTGCTCCAACATGTAGGACAGTACGGTTTTCTGCCGTTTTTCGTTTTCCTCGGGATGGGAGATCGGGTTATATTTGGATGGATTCTGAGTGATAGCAGCAATTACGGCACATTCGGACAGCTCGAGATCATAGACAGGCTTGCCGAAATAGCGCAGAGAAGCAGCCTGGACACCCAGTGTATTCTGGCCCAGGTTGATGGTGTTCATATAATTTTCCAAAATGGTATCCTTGTCCATTATTTTTTCCAGTTCCAGGGCAAGATACTGTTCCTGTAGTTTACGTTTGATGCTTTCAATTTTCGTTTCGTGTGTCCAGCCTTCGAAAACATTGTTTTTCAGAAGCTGCTGGGTGATGGTACTGGCACCCTGAGACAAATCCCGGTTTTTTACTGCGATGGCAGCGGCACGGATAATACCTTTGATATCGATACCATTGTGTTCATAGAAACGTTCATCTTCAATGGCTACGAATGCGTGGGCCAGGTCTTCCGGTATCTGTTCCATCGTCACGGGTATACGGTTGGAATTGGAAGCTACCAGTTTCTCCAGTTCATGCCCTTCCGAATCATAGACAAAGGTGGAAAAGCCACTGGGTGATACGTCGATATTGGAAATATCCGGCGCAGAACTCAATATGCCCTTGAAGACACCCAGGCCTGCACTGGCGCCAATAACAACTATGGAAATAATTCCTGTCAGAATTGCCTTTGTAATAAAAAGGGTCAGCTTACGGCCCCATTTGACCGAAGTAGCATGAAGCGCTTTTCGCTTTTTACGAATCCCTTTCTTTCCATAATTCATGAAAAATGCCTCCTAAGCATGATATTTTAGCGTATGAATATATTATTATATCAAAATGTAAATTGTAAATAAAGAATTTTATGGAATATTAAGAATTGTTCTCAATTTAATACATTTTTATTCCCGTGATGAACGAAGTGAGATCCCTGTCTGAAATCTGCAGGTGCTGTATGAGGAAATGATCTGTAGTACAGATATTTAAAAAGATTGAAAGCAGTGAGATGATATGTTACGATGCGTTTGTGGGGTATTGCGGGGAAAGGATCATAAAGTGACCGGGAAAGGACAGCGGCAAGAGGTAAGAGTGTGGGTAAAAGCGAAGTAAAAGAGGAATATACAGAGAGCTACCGTGTCCTGGGAGAGATGGCAGAGGGTGAGATCGTGGAGAAAAAATCCAGGTTTATAGCGACACTTTCGCCGGCTGATTCAGAACAGGGAGCGATAGACTTTATAGAATCTGTCCGTAAGAAACATTATGATGCCAGACATAACTGCTTTGCCTTTATTATAGGTAAGGACGGGAGGCTGGAGCGGTGCAGCGATGACGGGGAACCGAGCGGGACTGCGGGCAGGCCGATGCTGGAAATACTGCGCAGCGCAGGACTGCGGGATGTGGCCGCCGTAGTGACGAGATATTTCGGAGGCACACTGCTGGGGACAGGAGGCCTTGTGCGGGCCTACACCCAGGCGATGCAGGCAGCTCTGGAACGGTGCAGTATCGTTACGATGCGCTATGGGATACGTTATCATATTACCGGTGATTATGTACTGGCGGGGAAACTGCAGTATCTACTGGCGAAGCGGCAGATTATAACGGAGAATACAGTCTATACTGATAAAGTGGAATTTTATATTATTGTGCCCTTTGGGGCAGAAGCTGCGCTGGAAAAGGAAATAACGGAGCTGGCAGCAGCGAAGATACAGATGGAAAAGACAGGCTGTACTTACTATGCCGACAGAGAGCAGACGTAAGAACTGCTTGTATGGCGTGAGTCTGGACAGAACGATAAAAGGCAGGTGAGCTTTATGGATGAATTGAGAGAGGAAATGGAAGAACTGAAGGAGCTGCTGAGAACAAAGCAGTATACGAGGCTGCGGCAGAGTATGGCAGAGGTAAACGATGCGGATATTGCGGCATTTATTGAAAGTCTGGATGAGGGAGAGCTGCTCAAAGTGTTCCGTATCCTGCCAAAGTCCTGTGCAGCCGATGTATTTTCCTATCTGGAAGTGGAAAACCAACATTTGATTATTACGGCGTTGTCCGATAAGGAAGCCGCCAACATCATTGATAATCTGATGGCGGATGATGCTACGGATTTCCTGGAAGAGATGCCGGCCAATATCGTAAAGAAACTGCTTGCCAATGCCAGTCCGGAGACGAGGCGGGATATCAACCATCTCCTGCGGTACCCGGAGGACTGTGCCGGCAGCATCATGACTGTGGAATATGTGGACCTGAAAGAAAACATTACGGTACAGGATGCAATAGAGAGAATCCGTAAAGTGGGGGTGGACAGTGAGACGATCAATATCTGTTATGTACTGGACAGCAAGCGGACGCTGGTAGGGACGGTGGCGCTGCGTTATCTGCTGCTCAGCCCGGCAGATGCTGTCATCGGGGATATTATGCATGAAAATGTGATCTCTCTTCATACACTGATGGATCAGGAAGAAGTAGCCAGACAGTTCCAGAAATATGATTTTACGTCAATGCCTGTAGTGGACAATGAAAACAGACTGGTGGGTATCGTCACGGTAGATGACGTTGTGGATATTTTGCAGGAAGAAGCTACCGAAGATATTGAAAAGATGGCGGCTATCGTGCCTTCTGACAAGCCATATATGAAGACAGGCACTTTTGAAACATGGAAAAAGAGGATTCCCTGGCTGCTGCTTTTGATGATTTCCGCCACATTTACCGGCAGGATTATTACTTCTTTCGAAAATTCTCTGAGACGGTATGTGGTACTGACAGCGTTCATCCCGATGCTCATGGATACGGGAGGAAATGCGGGCGGACAGGCCAGCGTCACGATTATTCGCGGACTCTCTCTGAATGAAATAGAATTTGGAGATGTGTTCCGGGTTATCTGGAAAGAAATCAGAGTGGCTTTTTTCTGTGGCATTACCCTGGCAGCAGCAAATTTTATCAAACTGCTGTTTCTGGACAGAGTGGGCGTGCAGGTGGCCACTATTGTATGTCTGACTCTTTTGATAACTGTATTGATTGCCAAGCTGGTGGGATGTTCCCTGCCGATGTTTGCCAAAAAGATCGGCTTTGATCCGGCGGTGATGGCAAGTCCCTTCATTACGACGATCGTAGATGCCATCTCTCTGATGGTGTATTTTCAGATCGCAGCCACATTGCTGCATCTGTAGGAAGGAGGAGACAGAAGATGAAACTGGTCTCATGGAATGTAAACGGGCTGCGGGCCTGTGTTGGAAAAGGATTTTATGACTTTGTCAGTGAGGAAAGACCGGATATTCTGTGTCTGCAGGAGACGAAACTGCAGGAAGGACAGATTCAGATGGAACTGCCGGGGTATGAAGAGCTGTGGAATTATGCAGAGAAAAAAGGCTATTCCGGTACGGCACTGTTCACCAGAGAAAAACCGACAGAAGTGTCATATGGAATCGGTATCCCGGAGCATGACAGAGAAGGGCGGGTTATCACGGCAGAATACGAAAAGTTCCATGTGGTAACTGTCTATACTCCCAATTCTCAGAATGAGCTGGCCAGGTTGCCCTATCGGATGGAATGGGAAGATGCTTTTCTTGCTTATCTGAAAGAACTGGAAAAAAAGAAGCCGGTGATCTGCTGCGGAGATATGAATGTGGCGCATCGGGAGATCGACCTGAAAAATCCGAAGACAAATCGGAAAAATGCCGGGTTTACCGATGAGGAACGGGAAAAATTCGAGCAACTGCTGGAGAGCGGATTTATAGATACCTTCCGCTATTTTTATCCTGATCTGGAAGGCGCCTATTCCTGGTGGTCCTACCGGTTCCGGGCCAGAGAGAAAAATGCAGGCTGGCGTATCGACTACTTCCTTGTATCAGAGATATTGAAAGACAAACTGGAAGATGCCATGATCTACAGCCAGGTGCAGGGGTCGGATCACTGCCCCGTGGGGCTGAAAATCGATCTGTGATATATTTTGGTTCAGGTGCCAAAAGGTCTTGTCTGAAAACTGCTGATAGTATACGGAACACTAAGAAATATTAAGAAAGCGCACTGATGTGCGCGCAGGTCATCAGTCTGACAGCTGGTGACAATAACGAATGCCTTCCGTCAAGTCACTGTCACAGTAATATTTGTGAAAATTACCGAGCCAATAAAAATGGAGAAACTGAAAATTATGCCAGCTTTACTTATTTTCCTCCTTTGTGTATAATGTACCATGTCGGAAGGAAATCAAGCGACAGCGAAGCGGGCATTTGATTTCATCCGACATGGTAGCTGCAAAATTGGAGAGCGGCGAAGCAGCGGCAGATGTGCGGAGCACATTTGAATTTTGCAGCAGAAGAAAGAAGGAAGGAAATCAAGCGACAGCGAAGCGGGCATTTGATTTCATCCGACATGGTAGCTGCAAAATTGGAGAGCGGCGGCAAAATAAATTTTGGCGAACGGAAATAAAATAGCAATTTATTGAGAGGAGTATTATGATATGGTAAAAGCAGTGGTAGGAGCAAACTGGGGAGACGAAGGAAAGGGCAAAATTACAGATATGCTTGCGCGGGAGGCGGATATTATCATCCGATTTCAGGGCGGTGCCAACGCAGGGCATACGATTGTGAATAATTACGGAAAGTTTGCGTTACATACGCTGCCCTCTGGGATTTTTTATAATCATACAACAAGTGTGATCGGCAACGGTGTCGCATTGAATATTCCAATTTTGATTGAGGAGATCAAGTCGATTACGGACAGAAACGTGCCGATGCCCAAGATACTTGTATCTGACCGGGCACAGATCGTCATGCCATATCATATTTTATTCGATCAGTATGAGGAAGAGAGGCTGGGGGGCAAGTCTTTTGGCTCTACCAAATCGGGTATTGCGCCTTTCTATTCTGATAAATATGCCAAGATTGGCTTTCAGGTCAGTGAACTTTTTGAGGAAGAGCTCTTAAAGGATAAAGTAGTTCGTATCTGTGAGATAAAGAATATTTTACTGGAACATCTGTATCATAAGCCGTTGCTTGACTGGGAAGAGCTGCTTGCCACATTGCATGAGTACAGGGACATGGTAGCCCCGTATGTATGTGATGTATCTGCATATCTGGACAAGGCAATCAGGGAAGGTAAAAATATTTTGCTGGAAGGCCAGCTTGGGACACTGAAAGATCCCGATCATGGAATTTATCCGATGGTTACGTCCTCTTCCACACTGGCGTCTTATGGTGCTATCGGAGCAGGAATCCCTCCTTATGAGATAAAGCAGATTATCACTGTGTGCAAAGCCTATTCTTCTGCAGTAGGTGCAGGCGCCTTCGTATCGGAGATATTTGGGGATGAAGCCGACGAACTTCGAAAGAGAGGCGGAGACGGCGGAGAGTTCGGAGTTACTACGGGGCGGCCCAGACGTATGGGGTGGTTTGACTGTGTGGCATCGAAGTATGGCTGCAGACTGCAGGGTACTACAGATGTGGCTTTTACGGTATTGGATGTGCTGGGGTATCTGGATGAGATCCCGGTGTGTGTGGGTTATGAAATCGATGGGGAAGTGACGACAGATTTCCCTGTTACAGCGAAGCTGGAAAAGGCGAAACCGATACTGAAAACGCTGCCCGGCTGGAAGACGGACATCCGGGGGACGGAAAAATATGAAGATCTGCCGGAAAATTGCAGAAATTATATCGAGTTTGTAGAAGAACAGATCGGCTATCCGATTACGATGGTCAGCAATGGACCAGGACGGGAAGATATCATTTATCGGGAGAGTCCGCTGCGTCGTCAGTAAGTCAAAGTCCGCGTGGTAATCGCCAAATGTGCATACGAGTATGCCCGTCTGGTTCGTTGCTCGCGAATATAAAATAACAAAATATCAGCAGGTGATGTGTTGGTAAAAAGAAAATATAAAAAACAAATACTGCGGGCAGTGAAAATTGCCCTGGGGAGTAGCGCGGCTATCTATATTGCCAGCCTGCTCCATCTGGATTATGAAATATCGGCAGGAACGATAGCGCTTTTGACGATCGTAACGACGAAGATGGAGACGATAAGGCTGTCCCTTTATCGGATCATCACACTGTTGTTTTCGATCTGTATGGCATGGGTTGTATTTGGGCATTTCAATAATGAATGGGCCGCTTTCGGCCTTTTCATTTTTGTCCTTGTGATGATGTGTGAAATGCTGGGCTGGGGTGCTACACTGTCTGTAAATGCAGTGATTGGGTCGCATTTTCTGACGAGACTGGAATTCAGCGGGCAATTCATTTTAAATGAAGTTTTGCTGGTGCTGATTGGCATTACAATAGCCATTGTGCTGAATTTGTTCAATGATAACGAAAGTTCCAGAAAAGAACTGATCATCCATATGCGTTCTGCGGAAAAGCAGCTGCAGATTATTTTGGCGGAAATGGCTTCTTATCTTCTGTATGAAAATATGCAGCGGGATGTGTGGGAGGATATCCGTCAGTTGGAGGAACAGTTGAAACAGTATATTATCGATGCCTGTGAACATCACGACAATACATTTTCTTCTCATCCTCAGTATTACATTGACTATTTTGAAATGCGGATGCAGCAATGTAATATTCTGGATAGTCTACACAGTGAAATTACGAAAATCAGAAACATGCCGATTCAGGCAAAAATTATTGCAGATTATATTTTATATATGAAAGATTATGTGGTTGAGATTAGTTATGCCAGTATTCAGCTGGAGCAGCTGTATACTATTTTTGAAGATATGAAAAAAGAACCTCTGCCGGAAAGTGTAGAGGAGTTTGAGAGCAGAGCAATCTTATATCATGTGCTGATGGATCTGGAAGAGTTTCTCATTATTAAGAAAAAATTTGTAGATGGTCTGGATGAAAAACAAAAGGAAATCTACTGGAAGCAGGAAAAAAGGAACTGTCATTGAAGCGCCTTTGAGAGAGATGCCATGAAAAAACTGCTATGGAAGGCCTGTCATGACAGGTCGAGAATGGGCAGCAGTTCCCACAGATTTCCAATTGTGACGATATTGTCGATGAGTCAGATGCAACTTCTGACAGAGGGAGAGGCAGTCATCCAGATAGTAGCAGACACTGCCCAGGAGCCTTTGATAGGTATCCCGAAAGAGGAGGATATCGATTTGATCTGAGAGTAGTAAAGCGGATGATAAAGGAGCGGATAAGAGATGATAAAAAATATAATATTTGATATTGGCAATGTACTGACCTGGTATACATGGGAAAAACATATTAACAGCTTTGGTTTTTCAGAGGAAGTCAGCAGGCGGGTAGCGGACGCCACGGTGAAGAGCAAGGAGTGGAATGAATTTGACAGAGGGGTATTGAATGATGGAGAGATTCTGGATTTGCTCGTACAAAACGACCCCGGTGTGGAAAAAGAAATCCGGGAGATGCTTGCCGATCTGGAAGGACTTGTGGAAAGAGCAGACTATGCGATTCCATGGATTCAGGGGCTGAAGGAGAAAGGCTATCATGTGTTCTATCTGTCCAATTTTTCCTGGCGTGCCAAGAAAGAGTGCAGCAGTGCGCTGGATTTCCTTCCCTATGCTGATGGCGGGATTCTCTCCTGCGAAGAAAAGCTGATCAAGCCGCAGCCAGAAATTTATCGTCGTCTCCTGGAGAAATATCATCTGACTGCGCGGGAGTGCGTATTCCTGGATGATATGGCGGTCAATGTGGAAGCGGCCAGGGCGGAGGGGCTTCATGCTATTCAATTTACGACAAAAGAGAAGGCCGATATGGAACTTGCAAAACTCGGAGTAAAATAAGCCATAAATTAATGATACTGTCTGTCATTCCTGCCGGTTCTTCCAGTGCCGATAGAGCATGAGATAGATCCACAGAAGAATGGGAATGGCTACAGTGGCTGCCAGTGAGGCCTGGAACAGTCTGTCCCAGTAAGGAATATTTAAAAAAGCTGTGACCAGGGTAGTGATATATAGAAGTATTAACATGGCGATGCCGACCAGAGCAAAAACGGATTTCTTATTTTTATTCATAGATAACCTCCGGTTTCATCTTATCATAATTTTCATGACATGATAAGTATATTTCATGACATATTTCCTAACTATTTGAAAAATATACCGATATTATCCTTAGGGAATTTCACTGCGGCGGATTAGAGATATTTCGCTGAAGCCCTAAAAGACTAGCTTCACGTTGCGACCAGCCGCAGGCGGAGAATCCTGCATGGCAGGATTCTTTTTAACTTAGGGCAATAACAGACAGATTATAGAATGGAGATATGAGGTGGAAGATTGAATATAGCAGTTTGCGACGATGAGAAAGAAGTCAGAGAACAGATAAAAGGACTGCTCAGGCGACAGAACCAGACAGCGATTCTTTATGCCTCAGGGGAGGAGCTGCTGGCGGCAAAAGAACAATATGACATTGTTTTTCTGGATATCCAGCTGGACGGAAAGAATGGTATCGAAACAGCCAGAGCTTTACGACAGCTGGACAGATCGGTAATTTTGATCTTTGTCACAGGATTGAAGGAGTATGTGTTCGATGCGTTTGATGTGGGAGCGTTTCACTACCTGCTGAAGCCAATCGAAGAAAAGAAGTTTACCGAAGTGCTTGAAAATGCGGTAAAGGAGGCCGAAAAGAAAAATCAGCAGGAGCTCTTTGTCATCAAAACAAGAAACCGCAATATTGCAGTACGGAAAAACCAGATACTCTTCGTGGAGAGTCGGATGAGAAAAGCAAAAATTCATACGATCAAAGAGGACTATGAAATATACGGAACGATGAATGATCTGGAAAAACAACTGGGAAAAAACTTCTATCGCTGCCACAGGGGCTATCTTGTGAATCTTGCCCACGTGTCGGAATACACGTCTGACAGTATCCGTCTGACAGACAGTACAGTGATCTATCTGTCAAGAGAAAAGCACAATGAATTTGTAAAAACATATATGATGTATTTACATGGCGGAGGGATTTCCTATGTATAGTGTTCAGATCGAAATCATTTGGGGCCTTTCCGTCATCCTGCAAGGGTATCTGCTTTCCCGGCTGATGAGCAGCTTTATGCAGACAAAGCTGCAAAGTCGCCGGGGAAGCAGATTTTATGTTGTCCTATTCTGGTTTTCTCTGAAGTTGATCAGAAACTTATGGGTGAATGACAATTATGACTATATGGTGTCCATGCTAAAACAGGTACTGACATGTATACTTTTGTTTCTGTTTGTGGCAGGCGTCTATCAGGGGAGAAAAATATTTCAGTTTTATCTGACTATTATCTTTATGGCATTCAGCGAAATCAGTTTTTTTCTTTCCTATATGATTATTGTACTTGGCAAAAATCTGTTTGATCTGTACACCTGGTATCTTAACAGAGGATATCTGCTCGGCGGTTCGGAAATGGGCTTTCTGGAAATAATGAATGCTACGGCGTTTACATTGCAAATGCTTGTATACATAGTATCTCTTCTGCTTCTATTTTTCTTTATCAGGGCCTTTTTGAAAAAATACAGAGAGAGGGACTTTGCCGTACAGAAGACGGAAATGCTGTTTCTGCTTTTGCCGGGTATGACCGGGTTTCTCATCTGTATTTTATTACGTATGATTATTGTTACAATGGAAAAAGGGATTCCGGTGCTACTCTATGATCGTTATCCGCTGCTGGCTGTCGTAGTTCCGATGATTTTGCTTTTGGCACTTCTGGCAGTCTTCTTCAGTGTACAGATTTTGCAGGATATGGTGTCGCTGAATCGTGAGAAAAACAGCCGTATAATCATGGATCAACAGGTGCGCAGTATACAGATCTATATCCAGGAAATGAACAGAGCCTATGCAGGAGTCAGGAGTATGAGACATGATATGAAGAATCAATTGTCTGTTATGTATGAATTGCTGCACAGGATAAGACAGGGAGACGGAGAGGAGCAGGAACTGGAAGCGCATCTGAAGACACTGGAAAAGACGGCTGATTCCCTGGAACCGGAGTTTCGTACAGGGAATGTAGTCGTAGATGCTATTCTCCATCTGAAATGTCATGAGGCAAAGGAAAAAATGCCTGATATAAAGCTGGATGTAGAGCAGTTAATTTTCCCGACAGATTTGAAAATCAGAAATCATGACATCACTGTCATTTTGTGCAATGCATTGGACAATGCAATAGAAGCCTGCGAAAAGCTGGATGAAGAAAAAGAGAGAAAAATCAGACTGTCTTCTTTCCAGAAAGGAAAACTGTTCTTTTTAAGAATAGAGAACAGTTTTAATGGACAGCTTATGAGAAAGGAAAGACTGGAGTTCCCTGCCACAGATAAGCAGGACAGAGGATTTCATGGCATTGGTTTTCTCAATATGAAAGCAGCAGCGCAGAGATATTGCGGTGCTGTAGATTGGGAGGCTGAGGATGGTATGTTTTACCTGACAATTATGATGAAAAATGAAACGGGTGAACATGTTGAATAAAAAATACTTGTAATATTTACTGGATATGGTAAAATGTCAACAAGAAATTGCCCGGAGAGGTATCATATGACATGAGGAGAAATCCACCGAAGGGGGGAACAGTCCTCGATGTTCACTGAGGGTACCGTGAAGTAATATAAAATAGTAGGAGGATTTCATTATGCAGATCATCAGAGCAACAGACTATGATCACATGAGTCGTATGGCGGCAAATATCATATCTGCCCAGGTCATTATGAAACCGGATTGTGTGTTGGGACTGGCTACCGGCTCCACACCGATTGGGACATATGAACAGCTGATACGCTGGTATGAAAAAGGAGACCTGGATTTTTCCAGAGTCAGAAGTATCAATCTGGACGAATATAAGGGACTTTCTCCGGAAAATGATCAAAGTTATCGTTATTTTATGAATGAGCATCTTTTCCGGCATATCAATATCAAACTGGAAAATACAAATGTCCCGGATGGATTGGAAGAGGATTCCGAAAAAGCCTGTGCTGCTTACAATGAGATAATCAGACAGTCAGGCGGTATTGATCTGCAGCTTTTGGGATTGGGACATAATGGACATATCGGATTCAATGAGCCGTCAGAGGAATTTATAAAAGAGACACATTGTGTAGATCTGGCACAGAGTACGATCGATGCCAATTCCCGATTCTTTGCTTCTATGGATCTTGTTCCGAAGCAGGCCTATACGATGGGAATCCAGACGATTATGCAGGCAAAAAAGATCGTCGTCGTAGTGAGTGGAAAGTCCAAAGCGGAGATTGTCAAAGCGGCGTTTTTTGGTCCCTGCACCCCCAAGGTTCCGGCCTCCATCCTGCAGCTTCATAGAGATGTGGTACTGGTAGGTGATGGAGAGGCACTTTCCCTTGTTCCGTAGCTGAAAGGCCAATGAGACAAACGAAAAATCCTGCAAAGCGTCCAAGCTCCACATAAGTGAGCCGGACGCTTTGTTCTCGTATGGGAAATTCCTATACGAGAACAAATATAGATGCGCAGCTCTTGAAAAGAAGATAACTGCTAAAGCCCTAAAGATACGGTGTTTTGACGCCGGTAGGAATCATTATCTTTTTGTTGTAATTCCTGTTCGACCTGGGCAAGTTTTCTTGTCAGTTCCCGGGCTTTTTGAGTATCCAGTGTCGTGCGAAGTTCCTGTTCCAGTTTCCTCTTTTCTTCTTTTAGTTGCTTGATTTCCCGGTCCACTTTATCAGTGTTTCCGGTACATTTCTCCGGCGTTTTATCCGATTTGTCAGAAGAGATTTTTTCGCCGTCGGCTTCTTCCTGTTTTGGATAATCAGGTCTGTAATGATTATAGTTTCCGTTGATTTCCATTGTCATATGGGTATCCTCCTTACAGTTTACTGGCAGGCAATATTGCTGTATTATTCTGCCTATATAACTGTTCTCGTCATTTTGACACAATAGTTAATCGGTTTGGTGTGAGATGTGTTCTGCATGTTGTGAAATGAAAAGAAGGATGTTCAGGTGAAATATGGTGCCCTCTGTATGAATTTTAATTGTACCAGCATATTTTTCTGCTGTTCGACGGATGTTGGACAGACCGATTCCATAATGGAAATGGGTTTTGGGGTGACAACTGTTGCTGATTTCCAGCAGAAGAAGGTTTTCCTGACGACAGGCTTCGATATGGATGTACTTTTTTTGATTTTTATTCAGTTTTTCGCAGGCATGGATGGCATTGTCCAGAGCATTTGACAGAATGCTGCAGAAATCCATGTCGTCAATGGAACAGGGAAGGAAAGGGCCTATTGCGCTTGTGACAGAAATCCCCTTGTTTCTTGCCAGAGCCATTTTGTTTTCCAGCAGAATATCAAGAATCGGGCTGCCCGTATGAAATGAAAAGGACAGACGGGCAGAAGCCGTATCCATTTCTTCCAGATAGACGCGGGCTCTTTCTAAGTTTTCTCTTTCCAACAGACCCTTCACAATAAGTATATGGTTTTTCATATCGTGGCGAAGCGCTTTTGTATCGTTATAATGTGCCTGTGCCTTTTCCATATACTGCTTTTGAATGTAGAACTGCCGGGTCAGCAGTGTCAGTCTTTCATGGAGAGAACCGGTTTCAGCCAATTTTTGACAGAGACAGAGAATACTGAAAAGGCTGACTATACTCAAAAGCTGGATCAGAAATATCTGGCTGTGGCTTTTGAGCAGGAGTATGGATATGGGCTCCTGGGAGGCGGTATTTCCATAGAAAGTAAAGCTGATATAATTACTTATCGAAAAAATCGTCAACAGTGGAACAAGAGTTAATATCATCTGACGGTTATGTTCATTTTGCTGTAGTTTTCTATAGGTATCGATGAATAAGTAACAGAGTATGGCCAGGGTAAGTGACAGCAGACTTGCGATTATCATGAAAAGCCGACCGGGCAGTGGGAGCTGGAAGCGGTAGAGAAGGGAGGCCAACACAGTGGATACAGAATTCAATATGCCATAACTGAGCTGCATGACTGTTATTGTCAGAACGGCAAATACGACAGCAGATGTTATCCTTCTCTTTTGTATTCTTATTATATATAGAAAGAGTAGGGTTGCAAACAGGATGAGTTTCGGTAAAATGGGCAATGGCAAACTGACAAGAACACTTCCGGTCAGAATATAAATGATAAGCTGGCCGGGCGTTCCTCTTTTCCCCAGATATTGATTCAGAAAAATAAATTCGATGAGTATTTCCAATAAACCGTCTATATAGGAATAAAAGAGATCGATACAGGTGGTCATTTTCCATGCCTCCGTTGTTTCATATACTGTAAAACAGCAGATGAAAATTCGTTGCTGCGCAGACGGGAAACAGGAATGGTTTCTCCGTTTGTCAGAAAGGCTGCACCCCCCTGGTAGCTTCTCAAATACTGCAGGTTGATCAGATAACTTCGATGACACTGAAAGAAACGGTTATCCAGCTTTTTTTCCAGATTGCCGATTTTATCATAGTAATCGATAACAGAAGAATCTTTCAGGTGCAGATAAATTTTTCGGTTGATGATTTCACAGTAGATGATATTTTCGAAAGGAATAATACTTCGGCCCTTTTTGCTTTTGATAAACAACTGGTCATTGGGCTGCTGCCGGATAGAGCGCAGCAGTCTGTCCATAGTCCGGTTAAAATCTGATTCCAGCAGCGGCTTTACGAGATAATCAAAAGCGTTTACTTCAAAGGCGCGGAAAACATCTTCCCGCATTATGGTAATGAAAATGAGAAAATGATTAAATCCCCGCTGGCGTAATATTTGCGCTGTTTCAAAGCCGTCCGGGTGTTTCATTTGTACATCAAGAAAGATAATACGGAAATTGATATCACTGGCCAGCAGAGCTGTTCCACTTGAAAAACAGGAGACAGATGTATTGATATTTTGCCGGGCAAAGTATTTCGATACTGTAGTTGTCAGCAAATCAGTCATATAAGCTTCATCGTCACATATTGCAATCTGCATCTGCCTGCCTCCGTTTTTGGTATTAAATCCGGGAATCAAAGTCCGCATGGTCTGTAGAACAGAGAAACGGCATAGCCGAAGCTGTACCGTTTCATAAAGACTGTAATAACAGTGTTATTATTTGTTTCTGCCGCAGCATTTTTTATATTTTTTACCGCTGCCACAGGGACAGGGGTCGTTGGGATAGACTTTATCACCTTTTACGACAGTGGTGGAGGATTTCTGCTCTTTGTACAGTTCCTTTCGTTTGTCTTCATCGAAGATACTGTTCCATTCTTCCAGTTCGTACAGCCAGTCCGCACCGGCTCCTACCATGTTTTTATACAAAAGCTCTTTTTCAAAACCCAGATTGACTTTTGTATCTTCTTCCATATCATCGATGGGATTGGCTTCTTTCAGACTGTCATTGATTCCGTCCAGGAAGCCGGTCATTGTCATGATATCCACATTATATTTTTCTGCAAGTTCTTTGACAGTACCTTCCACAATCTCATCGGGATTTTGTAAAAGCTGTGTATAGATTTCTTTTTCTTTCTGGAAATATGCAGACCAGAGCCTCTGCAAATCCCCTTTATTTGCTTTTTCGTCGTATGCTTTGTTGCGCCATTGCTGTAATAATGCCATATGTTTTCCCCTTCACATTCGTTTTGTTCTTTCCACTGCTCATTATATATCAAATCAAATAGCATGTCCATAAGGGATGCAGCGGACAACTTTTATTTTTTTCTTAAAAATTTTTTAAAGTAGTGTATAAGATCAAAATGATAGGGTCATACTATGATTAATCAAATGGACCCCCTCCTTTGATTGAATTTTTACAGAAGATGCGAAATACTTATCCTCCCCTATAAAGCCTTCGGGACTGTATCATATGCGGCCCCGGGGGCTTTTTTTATTCTATAGATAATTGCGAAGCAATTATCTGTTAGAACAAAAAAGGATGCGCAGCTCACGGCGAGGACGCGATTCTTTTTTATGCTGTCTCTGCATAATCCTGGAAAGAATGATACATACTATATTCTATCAGACAAAGTCTGCCCGGACGAAAGCATTGGTGAGCGCCGGGATTGCGACGGAAAATAGGAAAGGAGAACGATATGGCTCAACTGGATTGCGGTGTGGAAAACTGCGTATACAACAAAAGTAAAAGCTGCTGCAAAGGTGATATTATGGTGGGAGGCAAGCATGCGGAAAGCAAAGATGATACATGCTGTGAAAGTTTTTCGGGGAAAAGGGCGGGAGATTCCTATATAAGTGCTCTGGAGCATCCTTGCAGAACGATCAGTATCGATTGCGAAGCGTCCAACTGCATGTACAATACAAATTATAAGTGCCATGCGGAACATGTGGATATCAAAGGAAATGGTGCATGCGACTGTCATCAGACAGCCTGTGGTACCTTTAAGAAATAGAAACGTTCGAAAAAGGGCTGGGAGAGAACAGAATGGATGTGACACTGTTCTTCCGGCCCTTTTTATGATATAATAACCGCAAAGGAAAAACAAGCGGCTGCAGAGCAGCCATTTGTTTTTCCTGCGGTATTAACGAGCAAATGTCCGATGAAATCGGACAAGAAGCGCTGAAAGCGCTGATTTGCGAGTTTAGATGTTATAGTGTGAACAGTTTTACGGGTCTCTGCCGAAGTATAATCAGATACATAAAAATTCACCATGCAGGAAAAACAAGCGGCTGCAGAGCAGCCATTTGTTTTTCCTGCGGTATTAATGAGCAAATGTCCGATGAAATCAGGTGTCTGCTTCTTTGTCTTTTGGATTCTTACGTTTCCGGTATTCGGAAGGGGTACAGCCATAGGTATCCCGGAATATTTTTGTGAAATAGCTGATTTCCCGGAAGCCACATACCTTCCCTATGGTATTCACTTTTTCTGACGTAGATTCCAACTGCTTGGCGGCACATTCCAACCGATATTGTTTTACATACTGAATGGGAGTGATACCGATGGAGGCGTGGAAGCAGCGAAGTGCTTCGCTGGAGCTGATGCCGGCACTTTCTGAAATCTGTTGCATGGTAATTGGCTCTTGATAATGAAAGTGGATGTATTGTAGCATTCGTTTGATTCTGATTGTGTCTCTCAGCAATTTTTCATTGTGATGTCTATGGATGTGGGATGGGTTGGAAGTCAGAAGGAAAACTGCTTTGGAGAGTTTTTCACGAACGGAAAATTCGTACCCTGGGGTTCTTGACTGGCAGATATGGTATACATCTTTTGTCTGCTCCAATATTTCGGCCTGCCAGTGTTTATCTGGGGAAAGCGGTGTAAATGGCCGGAACATGTCAGAGATAAGAGGATATAGATAGCTCTGCCAATAAATGCTGTCAGTGCTGCCTCCTATGAGTTTGGGGAGGAAAACGACAGAATATAGTCGACATGAGTTGGAACTGGCAGGAGAGAGTTTGTGTAAAATCGTGGCGTTGATGAATATTCCTTCTCCCTTTTGCAGCCTATGTTGGCTGGTATCTGTACAGATTGTGGCAGTACCTTCCAGAATGACAATCAGTTCCAGCTCATCATGCCATTGCCATGCAAAATGCCGGACTGCAAGGCTGCAGTGGTAGCAGGCGACTGGAAAGGCGGGAGTGCCGTGGACAGGCAGTTCGTGATCGGGCCTGTCCGGGATGGAACAGTAGGTAAACAGCAGCATAATACGCTCCTTTTATTTTTTATCTTTAGTAATTTTTTAATTCTATCGTAGAAAATATGTAATTAAAAGAAATAATCTGAAAGGGAGTAGAAGGATGATTGATCTGCATATACATAGTATTTACAGTGATGATGGGGAGCTGACACCGACGCAGCTTGTATCCCGGTGTGCAGAAGAGGGGATTTCTATCGCGGCAATTACTGACCATAACTGTATCCGCGGTTGTAGAGAAGGGGAGATGGCAGGAGGGAAGCATTCTGTCAAAGTGATTCCGGGGATTGAGATTGACTGTGTATGGGAAAAAATTAATTTTCATTTGCTCGGATATGGCATCAACTGGATGGGAGAGGATTTTGTCCGGATCGAAGAAAATATCGCAAGTCAGAGCGTGGAGGCATCCAAAGAAATGCTTGCCAGGACGAGGAAACTTGGTTTTGCCGTGACAGAAGATGATATGCGGAGCGTCTCGGAACACAGTTATAGGAAAGATCGTTGGACAGGAGAGATGTTTGGGGAAGTGATCCTTCGGAAAGAAGAATATCGGACACACCCACTTTTGGAAGTCTATAGGCCGGGAGGAAGACGGGGCGACAATCCTTATGTAAATTTTTACTGGGATTTTTATTCTCAGGGAAGGCCCTGTCATGTGGCAATACGATTTCCCGGGATGGAAGATATGATTGATGTCATCCATAGAAATGATGGAATGGCTGTATTGGCTCATCCCGGTGCCAATCTGAGAGGAAAGGAAGAAAAGCTGACGGATATACTGGCTCTTGGGATTGACGGCGTAGAAGTTTTCAGCAGTTATCATACACAAGAGCAGACCGAATATTTCTATAACAGTACAAAAAAGGCCGGGCTGGGCATGACCTGTGGCAGCGATTTCCACGGGAAAACAAAGCCTGCGGTGAAGATCGGACAGATCTGTGACAAAAACAGGTGGGACAGAGATGACATCGAGCGGGAGGTCTGTCGTTTCCTGCAACCATGTATCGGATTACAGCTAAAAAACATTTGACAGAAAAGTGGCAGTATGCTATAGTATCCAAGTATGGTACAGAACAGCTAAGCAGAGTATCCACTCTCACCCTGCGGCGATTGGGCTTCAGGTGTTTATTGTTCCGTGATACAGTATTTTGGTACTGTTATTATGGATTTTTGTAGTGGATAGGTATGCTATCCACTTTTTTATTGTGTAGGAGATTCTTGTACGATAAAACAGGGATGTGCAATTCTTTTTTATTCTATTTCATCGTATATTGGGAGGGCAAAAAAATTAGCGATTTAATGGTCAACGAACAGATTAGGGACAGAGAAGTACGGGTCATTGGGGAGAATGGAGAGCAGTTGGGAATCATGCCTTCCAGAGAGGCTATGCGGCTTGCGGAAGAGGCAGGGCTGGACCTTGTCAAGATTGCACCGACAGCGAAGCCTCCGGTATGTAAAATTGTGGACTATGGCAAGTTCAGATATGAGCAGACCCGGAAGGAAAAAGAAGCAAAGAAAAAACAGAGAATTATTGATGTGAAGGAGATTCGGCTGTCTCCCAATATTGATAAAAATGATTTGAATACAAAGGTCAATGCGGCCAGGAAGTTTCTGACAAAAGGAGACAAAGTAAAGATGACACTGCGTTTCCGGGGAAGAGAAATGGCACATATGGCAAACAGCAAACATATTCTGGACGATGTGGCGCAGCAGCTTTCCGATATTGCTGTTGTGGAAAAGGCGCCGAAGGTGGAAGGCAGGAGTATGACGATGTTTTTAACTGAAAAACGTTAATTCGTACAGTTAAAATAGAGGATTGACTACAGTATTGATAGGAGGAATGTAACTATGCCAAAAATGAAGACAAGCAGAGCAGCAGCAAAACGGTTTAAAGTAACAGGAACAGGAAAATTAAAAAGAGCGAAAGCTTACAAAAGCCATATCTTGACAAAGAAATCTACAAAAAGAAAGAGAAATCTTAGAAAGCCGGCGATTACTGATGCAACTAATGTTAAGAATATGAAGAAGATTTTACCGTATTTATAAGTCGCAAGGAGGATATAAGACATGGCAAGAATTAAAGGCGGTTTAAACGCAAAGAAAAAACACAATAGAATTTTAAAGCTTGCAAAGGGATACAGAGGAGCCAGATCCAAACAGTACAGAGTGGCAAAGCAGTCTGTGATGAGAGCTCTGACATCATCCTATGCAGGAAGAAAAGAGAGAAAGCGTCAGTTCAGACGTTTGTGGATTGCACGTATCAATGCAGCAGCCAGGATGAATGGTCTTTCCTATAGCAAATTTATGCATGGGTTGAAACTGGCAGAGATTGATATCAACAGAAAAATGCTGGCAGATATGGCAGTATATGATGCGGAAGGTTTTGCAAAGCTGGCAGAGATTGCCAAAGGCAAGGTGGCATAAAGCGGAGCTTTTAATATGATACAATGGCCTGTGAGGGAGTGTTCCTTTACAGGCTGTTTTTATATGCATTCGTGCGAGTGGAGAATGCCACTATCCAGATCTTTTTTGTTGGGATGTCCTCTGGCAATGCCGCCAATCTTTCCAAAGGGACCAAATGTATCAAAACCTCTGCACTGAAAACTGCCGATCACTTCTATATTTCTGTCCTTCAAAATCTTTTATTATTATTTTTTCGTGCATACTTCCGAAAAAACACCCGGAAGCCAGACCGATCAGATCATATCCGGAAATGCTTTCTATAGATTGACCGGACAGGTCGATAAAATCGGCGGAGAGGGTTTCGGCCATCGCCTGCGCTACTTTTTTCGTATTGCCATGGTGGACAGAGAGAAACAGAATTGCTGCTTTTATAGAGGAATTTTCCTTTCTCTTGTAATATTATGTAACCATTTGCCGCTTCGGTAATGTTTGATAATCCAGGGCCATTTTACAAATTCATCGGTGCAGATCAGAAAATATACCCACATGACAGGGAGCTTCAGGACAAATGCCGCAATGAAACCAAGAGGCACGCCATAGCACCACATGTCTAAAATATCACAGAGAAATCCAAACCGGCTGTCTCCTCCCGAACGGAAGATGCCTGCGATCATCGTGTTGTTTACGGCTGCGCCCAGGACATAGTAGGTATTGATCAGAAGCATGTATTTCAGATAGTGCATAGCCTGAGCGGACAGATCTGCGTATTGCATGACGAAAGGGATGGAAGCCAGAATGATCAGGCCGCCTGCGATACCTGTGACGATTGCCAATCTCAGGAGCTTTCCGGCACTTTTTCTTGCTTCTTCCATCTTATTTTCGCCGATAATATTGCCAAGGAGAATACCTCCGGCACTGGCGGCTCCGAAGCAGAGCACTGTCCCGAAATTGCGCACGACGATGACGAAGGAATTGGCGGCTACAGCATCTGTCCCCAGATGGCCGATAATGACGGAGTACATGGAAAAGGCCGTGCCCCATGCTACATCATTGCCGAGGGCCGGCAGGGACAGTCTGATAAAGTCGGAGAAGAGCGCTTTATCCCGTACAAATAGATACCGTAAATCCAGACGGATATATCTGCCTGTGGCGGATACGGCAAAGCAGGCCAAAAGCTCTGTGAGCCGGGAGAGAGAAGTGGCAATGGCGACACCGGCAGCCCCCAGTTTCGGTGCACCGAAGAGACCGAAAATAAATACGGCGTTCAAAAGGACATTGACGGAAAAAGCAAGAGTGTTCAACGCCGTACTGATAAAGACTTTTCCCGTACTTCTGAGAGTGGCGATATAGACTTCTGTAACGCCCCAGCAGAGATAACAGATGCTCATGCATCGGAGATAGGAAGCTCCTATGGCGATCAGCTCGGAGTCATTTGTGAACAGGCGCATCATTATTTGCGGAATCAGAAGGGCCAGGAGGGAAAAGCCTGCGGAGATTATGAGAGAAAAACGCAAGGCAATCCCCTGAATCGTTTGAATGGCCTGTATATCTCCCTTTCCGTAATATTGAGCGGAGAGCATTGTGACGCCGGCGCCGATACCATAAAAGACCATGAAAAGTACACTGGCGTATTGGGAAGCCAGAGATACGGCGGATATGGAGGACTGTCCCACATAGTTCAGCATGACGACGTCGGCGGAGCTGACTGCCGCACTGAGCAGATTCTGGATGACGATAGGGACAACAAGTTTTCCTATTTTATGGTAAAATGTATTATTTTTCTGCATTTTAGGCCTCGTTTCTATGTATTGTGCCTTATCATATCACAGGAGAAGGAGAATTTCCAGCGTGGAAATAGACAGGGAAATATGATAGGATAATTTATAGGAATAACAGGAAAATCCGATGGTATTGTAATCGGTAAAGCTATTTTAGCGGATAATGTATACAGTCAGTCTGCAGAAAGAAAAGAATAAGATTTATGGAGTATAAAAAGCAGCCGGTAATCAAAACACAATATCAATTTCTTACTGGAAATGTGTTGAAATGGATAGCAGCCGTTTCGATGACAGTAGATCATATTGCTGCTGTTGTTTTGAAAGGCTACGTGAGAACAAATCTTGCCCTGCTTTCCGATGGACAGGTGATCAGATGGAAAATGCTCTATCACAGTATGCGTTCTGCCGGAAGGACAGCATTTCCGCTCTTTGCGTTTTTGCTTGTAGAGGGATTTCTGCATACAAAAGACAGGAAAAAATATGGATGGCGTCTGTTTCTCCTTGCGATGCTTTCCGAAATACCATATGACCTGGCCATATCGGGAAAACTGTGGAACCCGGCGAGACAGAATGTACTGGTTACGTTGTTTCTGGGATTTCTTGTGCTGTGCCTTGTGGAGTTTATCAAATACCAGGAAAAATTGTCTGAGTGGAGCGTTATTACGGCCTGTGCAGGAGTGATTGCAGTGGGAGGCTTTCTGGCCTGGCTCTGCCATTCGGATTATACTTATAAAGGTATCCTTCTTATTTGCGTATTGTATTTTCTGCACCGTTATCCGGTTTCAGCCGCAGCAGGGGGATTCTGCATCTGGGCGGAAAGGCCTATGAGCTTTCCGGCCTTTCTGTTACTTCCATTTTATAATGGAAAACGAGGGAGAAAGAATATGCGCCTTTTCTACCTGTTTTACCCCCTGCATTTGTCTATATTGTATGGAATAAACATAGTTTTTGACTGGAGAATATGATATAATGTCCGAAAAGGGCAGAGCCAAGTGCCTGAAAGGATAGATGCTGTGCTTGCACAGAAATCTATCCTTTCAGATACTTGGCGAGCGAAGCGAGCCCCGGGAAACCGGAGGTTTTCCGGGGCACTGCCCGGAAGACGAAGCGGTCATTTGATTTCCGGGGCACTGCCCGAGCCAGAGAAAATTACAAAGGAGAAAATCTGAGGGAAGGAAAGGAAGGTGGGTATATGAAACTAACTTTTATTGGGGCGGCCCATGAGGTGACGGGGAGCTGTCATTTTCTGGAAGCGTGTGGGAAGAACATACTTGTAGATTATGGTATGGAACAGGGAATCAATGTGTACGAGAATGCACCTCTTCCGATTCAGGAAGGGCTTATCGATTATGTACTTCTGACTCACGCCCATATCGATCATTCGGGACTGCTGCCGCTTTTGTATGCGAAAGGGTTCCGGGGACAGGTATTGATGACAGATGCCAGTGCGGATCTGTGCAGTATCATGCTGCGTGACTGTGCCCACATCCAGATGCAGGAAGCTGAGTGGAAAAACAGAAAAGCGAAACGGCATGATGCGACGGAAGGAATGCAGGCCATCTATACGATGGAGGATGCGGATGGCGTTATCAAACGAATCGTTCCCTGTCACTATGATACGATCATTAATCTGTGTGATGGAATCCGTATTCGTTTTACTGATATTGGCCACTTACTTGGTTCTTCCAGTATTGAAGTATGGGCAAAGGAGGACGGGCAGGAAAAAAAGATCGTCTTCTCGGGAGATATCGGGAACAAGAACCAGCCGTTGATCAAAGATCCAAAGATTACAGAAGAGGCTGATTATGTAGTAATGGAATCTACATACGGTGACAGATATCATTCCACGGATAAGCCGGACTATGTGACAGAGCTGGCAGGGATTCTCAGCGAAACGTTTGCAAAGGGAGGCAACGTGGTCATCCCGTCCTTTGCGGTGGGGCGCACTCAGGAGATGCTCTATTTTCTGCGGAAAATAAAGGCAGACCGCCTCGTGGAAAATTTCCCCGATTTCCCGGTATACGTGGACAGCCCTCTGGCCGTGGAGGCCACAGGAATTTTTAATAAAAATATTTATACATGTTTTGACGAAGAGGCAATGGAACTTGTAAATCAGGGGATCAACCCCATTCAGTTCCCGGGACTGCATCTTGCCATCACAAGTGAAGAATCCATTGGCATCAATTTCGATCATACGCCGAAGGTCATTCTGTCGGCTTCGGGCATGTGTGATGCGGGACGTGTGCGCCATCATCTGAAACACAATCTCTGGCGGCCGGAATGTACGATACTTTTTGTGGGATATCAGGCAGTGGGAACCCTTGGCAGAATTATTGTGGAAGGGGCGGAAGAGGTCAAGCTCTTTGGAGAAATGATCACTGTCCGGGCTCACATATGTAAGCTGGCCGGCATGAGCGGACATGCGGATAAAAACGGACTTTTGGAATGGATAGATGGTTTTGCGAAAAAGCCGGAGCGTGTCTTTGTGGTACACGGGGAAAGCAGTATATGCGACAGCTTCCGGGACTGCCTGGAGGAGAGAGGATTTTCAGCCTATGCACCCTTCAGTGGAACCCGGTTTGACTTGTTGACAAACAGCTGTGAATATGAAGCCAGACCGATTCCGTTTAAAAAGAAGATCAGGAAAGTCAGCGATATCTTTGAGCGTCTGCTGGCAGCGGGTCAGAGGCTTCTTAGTGTGATTCAGAAAAACAGAGACAGTACGAACAAAGATATGGCAAAATTTGCGGATCAGGTCAATGCCCTCTGCGATAAGTGGGATAAGGATTGACAGTGACAAACATGCGCTGATGGAAAGTGGGAAAAGAGATGAATATAATCGCAGCAGTTGATAACAACTGGGCAATCGGTAAGGCGGGAGAACTTCTTGTGAGGATTCCCAATGACCAGAGGCATTTTCGGGACGAGACGTTGGGGAAAGTGATCGTGCTGGGGCGAAAGACACTGGCCACATTTCCCCAGGGACTGCCTTTATATGGGCGGAAAAATATTGTGCTGTCTTCGGACATGGACTATCTGGTAAAAAATGCTGTAGTGGTACATTCCCTGGAGATGCTGTTGACAGAATTAAAACAATATCGCTCTGAGGACGTCTATATAGTAGGGGGAGAGAGTGTCTATCGCCAGATGCTTCCTTACTGTGACGTGGCTCATATTACGAAAATGAACCGCGTCTATGAGGCGGACTGTTATTTTCCCAATCTGGACCGGATGCCGGAATGGAAAGTTATCCAGGACAGTGATGAGCAGACTTATTTTGATCTGGAATATACATTTTTCAAATATGAAAGATGTAATGAACCGCTTTCCTTGGAAAAAATGCAGTAAAGTAAAGAGTTTACAAAAATTTTAGAATTTAAAATATACCGAAATTACAAGGTTTTCAAAATGTTATTAGCACTCATTGTAAATGAGTGCTAATTTTTGCTTGACTTCTGGAAAGAGGAATATTACAATCGGAAATAAGTAGAAAGGATGTGAAATATATGGCAGCAAAGCAAGGCAATCTGTCAATCAACAGTGATAACATTTTCCCGATCATTAAGAAATGGTTATATTCGGACCATGATATTTTTGTGAGGGAACTGATTTCCAATGGTTGTGATGCCATTACCAAATTAAAAAAGCTGGATATGATGGGGGAATATGCCCTGCCCGGGGACTATAAGGCAAAGGTGGAAGTGATCGTCAGCCCGGAGAAAAAGACGATGACTTTTATTGATAACGGCCTTGGTATGACGGCGGAAGAAATGGATGAGTATATTAACCAGATCGCGTTTTCCGGTGCAGCAGATTTTATTGAAAAATACAAGGACAAGACGAATGACGACCAGATCATCGGGCATTTTGGACTTGGTTTCTATTCTGCATTTATGGTGGCGGATGAGGTGCATATTGATTCCCTCTCCTATCGGGAAGGGGCAAAGCCGGTACACTGGGAATGTGACGGTGGAACGCAGTTTACGATGGACGAAGGAGACATGTCTCAGGTGGGGACAAAGATTACCCTGTTTATCAACGAGGATTGTCTGAAATTCTGTAACGAATATGAGGCAAGAAGTGTGATTCAGAAATACTGTTCCTTTATGCCTACAGAAATCTATTTATCCAAAGAAAACACACAGGATACAGAGACTATAGAGGAAGGAGAAAAACTGCCGGGTGATACCGTATTGGAGACGATTCAGCCGGAGAAGGACGGTGATCCGGTCAAGCTGAAGATTACAAAGCGTCCTGAGCTGATGAATGATACAAATCCTCTCTGGGCAAAACATCCCAATGAGTGTACAAAAGAGGACTATCTGGAATTTTACCGGAAAGTGTTTATGGATTATAAAGAGCCGCTGTTCTGGATCCATCTGAATATGGACTATCCCTTTAACCTGAAAGGTATTCTGTATTTCCCGAAAATCAATATGGAATACGAGTCTATCGAAGGGACAATCAAGCTGTACAACAATCAGGTATTTATTGCGGATAACATCAAGGAAGTCATTCCTGAGTTTTTACTGCTGCTAAAAGGGGTGATTGACTGTCCTGACCTGCCTCTCAATGTATCCAGAAGCGCATTGCAAAATGACGGTTTTGTGAAGAAAATATCCGACTATATTACGAAGAAAGTGGCAGACAAGCTCTCTGGTATGTGTAAGACAGAGAAAGAAGAGTATGAGAAATACTGGGATGATATCAGCCCATTTATTAAATTCGGCTGCCTGAAAGATGATAAATTCTGTGAAAAGATAACGGATTATATTCTGTTCAAAAATCTGGACGGTAAATATCTGACACTGCCCGAATGCCTGGAAGTGAGCAAAACCGACCCGGACGAAAAGACAGAGGAGACCGATGAAGGAGAAAAATCAGCTTCCGGGGAAAAGGAAAGTGTGTCCGAAGGAAATGCAGTAGATGAGAACGGCGAAACGGTGGAAGCTGAGATCGTAGAAGAGGATGCGGAAGCTGAAGAAGATGGTACAGAGGAAGAAGAGAAAAAAGAAAAGGTCATCTACTATGTGACAGATGAGCAGCAGCAGGGACAGTATATCAGTATGTTCAAGGCTGCCGGTATGGATGCGGTCATCCTGACTCACAATATCGATCAGCCCTTTATTTCTCAGCTGGAGGCAAAAAACGAAGGTATCAAGTTCCAGCGGATCGATGCGGACCTCACAGATACTTTTAAGGCAAAAACGAGCAAAAAGGCTGCCAAGGAGATGGAAGAGCAGACCGAAGCGATCAGCAAGATATTTAAAAAGGCACTGAAAAAAGACAAGCTGAAAGTAACGGTAGAGAAACTGAAAAATAAAAAGATTTCTTCGCTAATTACCCTGTCCGAGGAAAGCAGACGGATGCAGGATATGATGAAAATGTATGCAATGCCCGGTATGGATATGAGTATGTTCGGGGGAAAAGAGGGAGAGACGCTGATTCTGAACAGCAGCCATCCACTTGTTCATTACGTGCTGGAGCACCGGGACGATAAGAACGTAAAGATGATCTGTGAACAGCTCTATGATCTGGCACTATTGCAGCATGCGCCGCTGGAGCCGGAGGCTATGGCAAAATTTGTTGCAAGAAGTAATGATATCATGTTACTGCTGACAAAGTAGGATGGGCAAAAGAAAAGCCATAATGAGAGAGCGGTTTATATGCAGGGAGTTCTGTGATTGGACTCCCTGCATGCTTTTTGTTCTGTAGGAAATTACGAAGGAATTTCCTACAGAACATATGGAAAATATTTGACATTATGATGACGGTGTAGTACGATTTTAGGATAAAAGTATGTGGGGGGGGAGAGGGAAATATCTATGGATAAAATATTGATCGTCGATGATAATCCTTTACAGGCTAAAGTGTTGGAATCTATTTTAGAGGATGAATATGAAGTAACTAAATGCTATAGGGCAGAAGAGGGTCTTGAGATTGCAAAATCAGGGGATTTTTCTTTGATTTTGTCAGATATTGTCATGCCGGGGATGGATGGGTTTGCCTTGCTGCGGGAGCTGCAGGAGACGGTCTTGACGAAATATATTCCGGTGATCCTGATCACGAGCCTTTCCGACTATGAATATGAGGAACAGGGACTGATTATGGGAGCGGTGGATTATATTACAAGGCCGTTCAATGAATTGATTGTGAAAGCCAGGGTAAAGGTACATGTGAAATTGTATCATTACCAGAGAGAATTCAGAGAACAGGCTACAGTAGATGATCTGACCGGTATTTCCAACAGAAGAAGTTATAACAAAGAGAGCCTGGCAAAATGGAGAGAGGCTATTTCATTGGGGCTGCCCTTTTCAGTTTGTATGTTGGACGTAGATAACTTTAAACTTTATAATGATACATATGGACATCCTGCCGGCGATAAAGCGCTGGCAGCTGTGGCAAAAGCGATATCTTCTCATCTTCAGCGTGCAACAGATTACTTTGCCAGATACGGGGGAGAGGAATTTGCAGTGATTCTTGTAGGTAATGATGCCCATGCTGATTTTGAAAGTCTGAAGATGGCCCGCAGAGCGGTAGAGGAACTTCGAATACCTCATGCAAAGTCCACAGTTTCCGAATGGGTAACAATCAGTATTGGCGGCGTCACAGTCATTCCAAAGAGGGGCGATACTTACGAAGGGTGTCAGAAAATAGCAGATACCATGTTATATGATGCAAAACGGTTTGGCAGAAATATGGTTGTATGGTCTAATCAATATAAAGAGCAGTGGCGAGAAAGATAGTATTCCTTTGAGAAAAGAATGGAATTCCCCATTCTTTTTCTCTTCTGTCAGGGGGTTATATCGCAAAAGTGCGCGAAGTACACTTTTGCTCCTTATTATTGACCGGAAAAGGCCTTTATGTTAAAATAAACTACAAAAATACATAGAGCATTATGAAGTAATAAGAACAGTTGGGAGGAATTTACAATGGATATGCTCGAAGAATTAAAGGCTCTTGGAGTCGATACAGATGGAGGACTGCTTCGTATGAACGGAAATGCAAATTTATATGTGAGGATGCTTGGCAAATTCGTGGGTATGATGCAGAAGATGGAGATCCCGGTGGATTTTGACAATAATGATTATTCGGATGTGGCAGAGCTGGCACATACGATAAAAGGGACAGCGGGGAATTTGTCATTGACTCCTATTTTTAAGGCATATTCTGAGATTATGGATTTGTTGCGCGCCAATAAGCCGGAGGAAGCAAAGGAAGTCCTGAAAGGAATTATACCGGTTCAGAAGGAGATTCTGAATTGTATTGAGAAGCATTCAGCATAAAAGGAATCTTCTGTTCTGGAAAGTATATTGATATGGAGAACCAAATGGATAAAAATAAAACGATACTGATAGTTGATGATATAGAAATCAATCGTATGCTTCTGGCCGAGATCTTTAATGATGATTATAATATTGTGGAAGCCTGTAACGGTGCAGAAGCAATCGAGATCATGAACGGTCAGGAATTTTCTGCGTTACTTCTGGATGTGATTATGCCGGAAGTGAACGGAATCGGTGTATTGGAAGAAATGAACAGGAGTGGAAAGATAGAAAAGATTCCTGTCTTTTTGATTACGGCAGCAGACAGTGAAGAAATGTTGCTCAATGGATATAATCTGGGGGCTATTGACATTATCAGAAAGCCTTTTATTTCCCAGTTTTTAAAGTGCAGGGTAAATAACGTAGTGGAACTGTATGAACACAGGAATGAACTGGAGAGAATTGTAGCAGCCCAGGTTAAGAAACTGAGTGAAATGAATCAGTCCATCGTAGAGACACTTGCCACGGCACTTGAGTTCAGAGACGGGGACTCAGGAGAACATGTAAAGCGCATGTGTGCCCGTACCCGGACTATTATAACAAAGGTCAGCAATACATACAGCGAGTATCATCTGCCTTCTAAGGAAATTGAAAAGATCGTTCTTTCTTCTGTATTGCACGATATGGGTAAGATTTCCATACCGGATGCTATTTTAAATAAGCCAGGCAGACTGACACCGGAAGAGTTTGAGATCATTAAACAGCATACGGTGAAGGGCTGCGAGATTCTTCAGAGCGTGCCGGATATAATGAATAATGAAATATATGAATACTGCTATGATATATGCAGGCATCATCATGAGAGATGGGACGGAAAGGGATATCCTGACGGCCTAAAGGGAGACGAAATCACGATCTGGTCACAGGTAGTGGCGCTTGCTGACGTGTATGATGCGCTGACATCGGACAGAGTATATAAAAAGGCCTTCAGCAAAGAAACAGCAGTGAATATGATATGCAATGGAGAGTGCGGTACGTTTAATCCAAAACTTCTTGCCGTTTTTAAGGAACTACAGGACGTACTGTAATGTCAGAAGGACACTTTACTGCATAACAATTTAAAGGGATGCTGCTGCAGGGCAGGAGAGTGATATTATGAAAGAATTAAAAAAGATATTGATCGTGGATGATTCGGATATTGACCGGGAGATGCTCAAAAGTTTCCTGGCGGAAGAGTTTACTATTATAGAGGCGGACAGTGGTTATGCGGGATTTGAGGCGATATTGAAACAGGCAGAGCTGGACGCGATTATATTGGATGTTACAATGCCTGTATTGGACGGCTTCAGTGTATTGCAGCTAATGAAAGACAGAAATATTGATATACCTGTCTTTATGGTGACTGCAGAGGCAACAAAGGAAAATATAGAGAGAGCTGTACAGTTCAATGTGGCCGAGTTTATCAAAAAACCATTTGACAGGGATGATGTGCTGACAAGGTTGAAATCAAAGCTGGGCGTTTTCGATGAAGTAGAATTGGAAGAAGAGGATATTGAGGAAACAAAGAAATATATCGCCAATCTGGAATCTGTATACGAAAAATATCTCAATAATTTTCATGATGACAGCAAGCACTATGCCCGAATGGCCGGGCTGATGAAAATACTGTTGAGCAGATATACAGCAAATTCCTTTGAAGTCAATCTGGCCAGAGAGAGGATCGAGATCATCAGTAAAGCAGCATATTTTTGTGACATCGGAAATATGCTGGTAGCCAGAGGCAGAGGACATAAAGATGATGAGGAAGAAGGAAGTATGTCCAGTCATCATTCACTGCTGGGAGCAGATATCATAAAGGTAAATCCTTCCAAACGATGTGCCTATTTTGTGCATGTCTGCTCGGAAATTTGTATCAACCATCATGAACGGTATGATGGAAACGGATACCCGGGCCGGGCTTCTGGCAACAATCTATCTGTCTATGCTCAGATGTGTAGTTTAGTAGATCAGTTCGATACATTGTTTAATAAATACAGAGAGCACAACAATCTTCAGTTTGATTTTGTAACAAGTGAGCTTGCCCAGGACAGGGGGGCTGTAAGTAAAGATATATTCCAGCTGCTGACTGACAGTAAATTTAACATCGTTATGTTCTATAGTGCGAATAACAAGGGCTGATGCATTTGGAATGGAGTTACAAAAATTATGGATAAAAAGTTTACAAAGTTCTTTTGGTTTAGTACAGTCGGTGCCGTTTCGGTATGTATAGCAGTGTTTGCCTGGTTGATGATATTGATATCTTCTCAGACGAATGATACGATTTTGAAGATCTGCAATATCTATATGTCGGAGATGAACACAGAGTCTCAGCAGAAATTCAGTGTCATTGTGTCCATGCGGTTATCGCAGGTTAGGGCCATGATAGCCCGTACACCTCCAGGAAGCAGTATGGACAGAGAAAAACTGATGGAAGAGTTGAGCATAAGTGCGGATGTCAGAGACTTCTACAGTGCGGCGCTCCTGTCGGTAGACGGCAAAATTGAGACAGTCTATGGGACGCCGATAGAATTAATAGATAATTATCATAATACCGTGGACTCCCTGGAAAATGATGGTAATGTGGTGGCACAGGGACAGAGTGGAGAAGACAGGCTGTTCGTAGTGGGCTGCAGAGCTGTATATGAAATGAGTGATGGAGATAAGAGTGTTGCATTGATTGTTGCAATCCCTATGGAGTCTCTTCAGCAGGACCTGTTCGTAGAAAGTGAAAGTTCTTTGCTGTATTCTCATATTGTAGATAGTAATGGCAACTACATTATCAGGCATGGAAATGCTTTTTCCAAAAGCTTTTTTGATAAGGTATTGACAGAATATGATGCATTTGAAGGTAAGACGCCTGACATGTATGTAGAGGAATTGCAGTCGGCAATCAGTAAAGGTGAAGATTATTTTACCATTTATTCGGAAAATGGTGAAAGAGTCTATTTATACTGCTCGGCTCTTGAGGAAAACACGGGATGGTATCTCATCTCAGTGATGCCGGGTAATCTCTTGTCTCAGGCAATCAATGATCTGAGCAATGATCGTGTTATATTTATGTTTATTGGTGTAGGTGTGGTACTGGTCGCTATGTCTGTCGTTTTTCTACTCTATTATCGATGGTCTCGCAGACAGATGAGGGAGTTGGTGGAGACAAGGCAGGAGGCAATTCATGCCAATCATGCCAAAAGCGAATTTCTCTCCAGTATGAGCCATGACATCCGTACACCGATGAATGCGATTATCGGTATGACGGAGATCGCTCTGAAAAATATATATGATTGTGTGCGTGTGGAGGACTGCCTGAAAAAAGTAAAATTGTCCAGCAAGCATCTTCTTGGACTGATCAACGATGTATTGGATATGTCCAAGATTGAAAGCGGTAAGATGACACTGAATAATAGTGATGTGTCTCTGCGGGATGCTATGGATGATATTGTCAATATTATGCAGCCTCAGTTAAAGGCGAAAAATCAATATTTTGACATTTTCATTCAGAATATTCTGTCAGAAAACATCGAATGCGACGGTGTACGTCTGAGCCAGATTTTGCTGAATCTTTTATCCAATGCAGTGAAGTATACGCCGGAAGGTGGAAGAATCGATGTCCACATGTATCAGGAGTTGTCTCCAAATGGGGATGATTATGTAAGGACTCATTTCCGGGTGACAGACACGGGAATTGGGATGTCAGAAGAATTCCAGAAAAGAATCTTCGATACTTTTTCCAGGGAAGAGACGGACTTGGTAACCCATATTACCGGTGCCGGCCTTGGTATGGCGATTACAAAGAGTATCGTAGACCTGATGGGTGGAACGATTTTACTGAGCAGCGAACAGGGAAAAGGCAGTGATTTCCACATCGTATTGGATTTGAAAATATCAAAGGTCAAATTAGATGATATGCAGCTTCCTCCGTGGAATGTCCTTGTGTTGGATGATAATGAACTGCTGTGCATCAGTGCGGTTGCGAATCTGGAAGAGCTTGGTGTACATGCAGAGTGGACGAGAGACGGTATGGAAGCCGTGAGAATGATAGAGGAGCATCATAGGAATAAGGAAGATTACCGGTTTGTGCTGATTGATTGGAAAATGCCCAATATGGATGGGATGGCCACGATTCATGAGATTCACAATCGGGTAGGCAGAAAGGTACCTATATTTTTGATTTCGGCCTATGACTGGGGAGACGTGGAAGAGGAAGCGTATAAAGCGGAAATCGAAGGATTTATTTCCAAACCACTCTTTAAATCTACGCTGTATCATCGACTCAGTCCCTATATGGAAAGCTATGACGAAAAAAAGATTCAGAATGAAGAGAATGAGGTAGATTTCAATGGGAAGCATATCCTTCTTTCCGAGGATATTGATATCAATTGGGAAGTGGCACAAGAGATACTCTCTTCCACTGGACTGATACTGGATCGGGCGGAGAACGGACAGGAATGCGTGGATATGTTCAAGGCTTCGGAAGTGGGATTTTATGATGCAATACTTATGGATATTCGGATGCCTGTAATGAATGGATACGATGCTACCAAGATAATCCGGCAGCTTGACCGGGAAGACAGTGAGCTTCCGATCATTGCCATGACGGCAGATGCCTTTTCGGATGACGCCCAGCACTGTCTGGAAGTCGGGATGAACGCCCATATTCCAAAACCGATTGATGTGAAGGAATGTTTGCGGATACTCCAGCAGTTTTTGGAAGTGTGAGTTCTGTTTTACGCTGCTCTGTATATAATGATATCATAATAAAATCAGAGTCGCAGAGACGGGAACGGAGTACAGAATGGCAGACGAAAAATTGGAGCTGTTGTTAAATGCAGCTTTGGAGGCGACACCGGGAGAACGGGAAAAATCAGAAATCCTGAATGTGGGATTTGATACAGAAAAAAAGACATGGGAGGTCATCGTGAAGTATCACGGTGATCTTCTTTTTTTGGAAGAGCTATCTATTCGGGTGGAATTACTGCTGGCGGGCTATGCCATATTGCTTGTGCCGGAGGATGAGATGACGTTATTGTCAGAAATAGAGGAGATAGAGTATGTGGAGAAACCAAAACGCCTTTACTTTCAGACGATTGCAGGGAAACAGGCATCCTGTGTTCTGCCGGTTACGATACGTCCTCCTTACCTGAATGGAGAAGGGGTATTGATCGGCATAGTGGATTCGGGAATCGACTATTGGCACCCTGATTTCAGGAACGAGGATGGGAGTACCCGCATATTAGCGCTCTGGGATCAGAGCCTGCAACCGAATGAGGAAAAGGGGTGGGAACCGCCCACGGGATTTCTGACAGGTGTGGAGTTTACGGCGGAGCAGATCAATGAAGCATTGTCTGCTGAAACGAGGGAGATCGGAGAACAGCTCGTGCCGGTGCGGGATATCAGTGGACATGGTACGGCGGTGGCTGGGATCGTTGCAGGAAACGGGAGGGCAATTCGACAAAAAGAGAGTTTTACAGAGGGGGCAGACAGCGGAATGGTACCGGCGAGCGACCTGCTCATCGTCAAGCTGGGAGTTCCACGGGAAGAGTCTTTTCCGAAAACGACGGAGCTGATGCGGGCTATGACGTATCTGGTCAAAAAGGCAGTCTCTATTGGTAGACCTATATCCGTCAACATAAGCTTTGGAAATACCTATGGTTCTCATGACGGTACTTCTCTCCTGGAACGTTTTCTTGATAACGCTTCGGAAGTAGGACGATGTGTCGTATGTGTGGGCAGCGGGAATGAAGGGGCTGCCATGGGACATGTGTCAGGTAATGCGTTGCAGGAAACGGTGATTGAATTTTCCGTAGGGAATTATGAGGGCAGCTTCAGTATACAGCTCTGGAAAAATTATGCAGATATTTTTCAAGTAATTCTGACATCTCCGGGAGGAAAGCAGGCGTTTTTCTCTACGGATGAATCAGGCAGGAACGGAAGAGTGGATGGAGGCCGCATCAGACGTATTTTATTGGAGAATACAGAACTGCTTCTCTATGTGGGAGAACCGACTCCTTATTCCACACAACAAGAGATCTACATGGATTTTTTGCCGGAAGGCAGGTATGTGAACAGCGGTATCTGGAGGATCACGTTTATACCATTGCATATAGTGACCGGAAATTACAGTATGTACTTGCCGAGTCAGGCGGCGATCAGTGAAAATACGAGATTTTATCGGCCGACACCGGATACCACTCTTACGATACCGTCCACAGCGTCCAGGGTCATCACAGCAGGCGCTTATAACACGGTAAACAATGCCTATGCAGATTTTTCAGGAAGAGGATATCTTTTTGCAGTCAATGAACCGGAGCGGCTTGGCATCGTGCAGAGTAAGCCGGACCTTGTGGCGCCGGGGACAAATATCGTAACAACTATGTCGGGAGGGGGATATACCGTAGTGACAGGGACTTCCTTTGCTACGCCTTTTGTAACAGGGGCGGCTGCACTGCTCATGGAATGGGGAATCGTCATGGGGAATGATCCCTATCTGTATGGCCAGAAAGTAAAGGCATATTTGCAGAAGGGGGCAAAAAAGCTGCCTGGATTTACCGAGTATCCCAACGAGGTGGTGGGGTGGGGAGTGCTTTGTGTGGGGGATAGTATACCAAGAGGGTAGTCGGCTTTTACTTATGAATATCCAAGGGAGAAGTCTGCTCTTTTATGGGGTAAAATATAATTTTTAGTGTGGTTAGAGTGATGGGTGAGAAATCTAATGAGATTTCTTACTCATTGCTTTTTAGAAAAAGAGGAGTATTGGGGTCATCTGGCAAAGATACATATTTGGTCGTGCTAATTCATTTACATACAGCCATTGCTGTTTTATAATAACTATAAAATAAATATTTTATTGCGGAAAATCTACAATGAATAGAGAAATCGAACAGCTGCTATTTGAATTCGAACATGGACTTACAAAGGGAAAATATAATTCATATATGCCTATTTTGAAGAATAGTTTTATCCCGTATGTAGAAAAAAAGCATGGAAATGAAATTGAACGTTCAGTAGATAGGTTTTTTGAAATACTTATATCTTCTAATGACATCATATAGAAGATAATATAATCAATTTGGAATTGCCGTATAATGTTTATGTATATGTTGATAAGATTTATCAAAGAAAAGTAGATGATGTATATTTGTTTGATACTGCTAAAAACCAGCGATTGATTAGCGATTATTTTGATGATTTTTTGAAAAAGTATAATAAAAGAATTAATGTAGAAGCAAAAATAACATTGGATGGTTTGGCAAAGTATGCTGTTATCAATATGTTTCAGGCTGGAATGAATCCAATCGTAATAGAACAAATATCAGGAATGAAAGATATAAATTTAAGTTATTGCCAGCGACAGGCATGGGAAAAAAGTAAAGTTCAATTGAATAGATATGTTAATTCAAAAATAAGAGGAATAGACATTTATGATAATTTAGGAAAAGGTATGGAGGAATAATATAATGGAATTAGTTGATTTTAATGACTTCCAGCAAAATCAAAGACTGTATGGTGGAACGGCAGGAAGAAAAATGGGGATTACTTATAATGGCAAAGATTATCTTTTAAAATTTCCGGGTAATTTAAAAGAGCAACAGTTGAAAAATATTAATCTCAGTTATTCCAATAGCCCGATTTGTGAATACATTGGTTCAAAGATATATGAATTAATAGGTTTGCCAGTGCATAATACGATTCTTGGAATAAGAAATCAAAAGGTCGTTGTTGCATGTGAAGATTTTCTAGAGGATGGAGACAGACTTTATGAATTTGATAAAATAAAAGTAACTTTTGAACCGCATTTTTTAGATTCAAATGGAAATGAAACGAATGGTGTGGGTGTGGATTTGTATGAAATTATAATGACAATAAAAGAACATCCGTTTTTACAAGGCATTTTTGGAGTGATAGAACGTTTTTGGGATATGTTTATAATTGATGCTTTAATTGGAAACACAGATCGTAATAATAGTAATTGGGGAATTGTTTTAAGAAAAAATGGTTTAAAAGAACTGGCACCCGTTTATGATAATGGAAATTGCTTAAATAATAAATGGGATGACGAAAAGATGCAAATTGTTATGAGTGATGTTGTTAAGATGGAGGCAGAAGCTTATAAAGCACGCAGATGTATATTTGAATTGCAGGGAAGGCGGGTAAATCCATACTATATAATGGAGGGTATGAAGTATCAAGAGTGTTCAGATGCCATTCGCAGACTTGCACCTAGAATAGGTGATTGCATGAAGAAAATTCGGGCAATGATTAAAGAAATACCAATATTATCAGAAGTTCAGAAACAGTTTTTTACATTGATTATTGAATATAGATACGAAAAGGTGCTTCTGCCAGTATATCAAAAAATAATCCAAAGGAAGTTTGAAGATTGCGAACAAAAGAGAGGAAAGTGTAGATAATGTATATTGATGAAAAAATTTCTCTAAGAGATAACTTGCCTGATGAATTACAACGTGATTTTAAAGAATTGCAGGGATACTATGATGCCAATGATTGGTTTATGTTTGATACTGTTTTTGAAGCAGTAGAAGCAAGTGTAAAAGCATATTATTTGGCAGGAAAAATTAGTAGAGATGATTTGAATTGTATTTTTAGTAAATATGGTATTGCATAGAAAATGTTATATTCACCTAAAATCACATAACAATAACTTCTCATCAATTATTGCTGTACTTAACAACTATTTCCCATCACCCTAACGGAGTTGTACGGCTTTGCGGCCATTTGACTCTCAAAAAAGTAAAAAAAGTTCATAACAATATCTTGCCATCAACGGGGGTATGGGGCGCTGTGTGTTATAAATATTTAAGCATAAAGTGTCAACTAAATGTGTGCAATATCATAAAGAAAATTGGCTTACTTTCTCACAAAAAATCAGATTCTACTTGTAAATAATAAAAAAATGATTATAATAATTATTAGATTTAAATATGATTAGAATTGGTTGGAGGATATTTTGTGTTCGTAGAAAATAAAACAACCGAATTCAAGCGAGAATATGTTGAGGATATAAAAAATACTATTGTTGCATTTGCAAACTGTGATGGTGGTACACTTTATATCGGGGTGAACGATGATGGAACAGCTTGTGGTGTCGGTAATGTTGATGATACTATGTTGCGTGTAACCAATGCAATCAGAGATGCTGTGCGGCCAGATGTTACTATGTTTGTGGAATGCCGTAATGATGTAATGGACGAAAAGGCAATTGTATGTGTAATTGTCCAGCGCGGTACGGCAAGACCGTATTATCTGCAAGGAAAAGGAATTCGCCCGGAGGGTGTTTATGTTCGTCAGGGAGCATCGACAGTTCCGGCAACAGATACCGCTATCCTGAATATGATCAAGGATACCAGTGGTGACAGTTATGAGGCGGCTCGCTCTCTTGATCAGCATCTTACTTTTAACAAAGCTGTCGATTTCTTTAGTAAACGGAAAGTAGAGTTTGGAAGAACTCAGATGCGTTCACTTCACCTGATTGGTGAAGATGGTATGTACACGAATCTGGCATTTTTGCTGTCTGAACAGTGTACACATATGATCAAACTGGCTGCTTTTGAGGGGAGTAAGAAATCTGTATTCAGGGATCGACAGGAATTGTCGGGTTCCCTTTTAAATCAGATGGAGGAAGCTTTCAATTATATTGATCGTTACAATCGTACCCGTGCAGAATTCTCAGGACTGGACCGGTTAGACATGAGAGATTATCCCACGGAAGCAATCCGTGAAGCACTACTGAATGCAATCGTCCATCGAGACTATTCTTTTAGCGGTGCTACACTTATCAGTATTTTTGAAGACCGAATTGAATTTGTAACCATTGGTGGTTTGGTGAAAGGTATTGCATTGGATGACGTGATGCTGGGAGTGTCCGCGTTGCGCAATCAGCATTTAGCGAATATTTTCTATCGTCTGAGATTGATTGAAGCATATGGCACAGGGATTCTTAAGATCAATGAATGTTACGATAATTATGTTGTGAAACCTGTGATCGAAACAACAAGTAATGCTTTTAAGATTACGCTTCCCAATACAAACTTCCATGCAGAAGAACAAAAAGTTCAAAATATCCTTAGAACGGGTGGAACTACCAGTGCGACAAAAAAGGAAGAACGAATTAATACTGTTTTGGAACTGTGTCGCAGTAAAGGTTTTATTGTTCGTAGTGATGTAGAAATGGAACTGGGTGTGTCCCAATCTACTGCAATCCTGCTTTTGCGAGAACTAACTGAGGAGGGCGTGCTGATTAAAAAAGGACGGACTAAAAACCTGCGATACTACGAGAATAAATAAAGGAACGGTTGAAATTATGCCATTCAAATATGAGTGTAAAATTAACCAGTTTCGTATCAAAAATACTTAGGTAAAGATGGAGTCGAAGATATGCCTACGTTAAGTGAGATATTTGATAAACGGAAAATTCTCCTTTATCAGAACGAAAGTCTTGATCTGGATCACTATTATCAGGAACCTTATCAGGATGAAAACGATGAAATCAAAGAAATGGGCAAACCATTTGAAACCGATGAGTCGAAGAAAATACGTTCTCTTGATTTGATAAGCGAAGATCGAACATATTCTGGTTTTAGTTATTTTATGGATGGCTCTCGTCGTACATATAAAATTGGAGATATGGTCTTAGAGGGCAAGAAGATATATCCTGTTGTTGTTGCTCAGGTTCGGGCGGGATGTACAGAACGAGACCGACAGAAAAAGTTGCATACACATGGATTAGTTCAAAGGAAAAATCTTCTCCTTTTAAGTGATAAGATGAATGAGGTGGATTTTCAGGAAATTCGTCAGCGCATCCTCAAAACACAAATGGCAAAGGATAGCTATTTGATACAAAAGTAAAGACTTTTTTAAAAAAATAATAGGGTAGGAGCAGCTAGATGACTAGCCGTCCCTGCCCTAATCTGATCTCTATTGCTTTAAGTCCTATTTTGCCATAATTCCTTGACAGTATAAACAAGTTTCCACACCGTAGAACTGACCGAATCCGTTTTCCCTATTCTATGTTCCTTTATCATATTGATGATCTGTTCCGACTTTTCCTCTGTCAACCATTCAGGGAAACTTGTTTTCTCTTTATTGACAAAAGGGTCTGCCAGATAATAAGCATAACCGAAAGCAGCCGAATCATCATTTCGGTCCAGGGCCTCATATAGATTTAAGTAGGCCATTTCTTCATTATCATATATGGTTGTTCCCTCTGCGGCTTTATCAATCATTTTCATTGATGTGCCCGTCCTCTGAGTAATATTTATGAATCTGCCAATAACTTCATATTTATATCAGCAATTATTGATTCTTTTTGTCATTTTTCAAATATCCACTCTCTGTCCTCCTCATCATATAATATTTCCGCAACATCATTTAAATGAAAATCAACTTCTGTTATATTTTTATATTTTTTGATGGTTTCTTCAACGTCTTGTTTATCGCTATCTGTTGATACAGTCAAATCATTTTTGACTAAAAAATGGTATCCAGCAGCACCACCGCTAATATAATCACAGTAATAATCGTCAAAAGAAAATTCCGCTTCGTCACATTCCTCTATAAGTTCCTCATATGTTTCTGCTTCACTGTTTGATAAAAATTGTTCTACCATATCCTCAAGCCCACCATTTTCATATCGGTAGAAACGGTCGCCAATATATGTATACTTATCATCGACCTCAATATGACCTTTTACTTCATCCAGTATCTCATCAAAATAATCCATTGCATCAAAATCTTCCATAAACTAACCTCCTTAAAACATATTTGATATTACCCTACATCAATTTCCGCCATAGTACAACAAAAACTTTCAATATCCGCCTTTTTTTACCACCGGGTCTTACATCCTATTTTCAGCAGAACTTTTCTGACTAATACAGTAGGAGTAAAATTTTTATGAGCAGTACATTTACCTTTATAGATTTATTCTGTGGAATCGGCGGGTTCCGTCTGGCTATGGAGAGCATCGGCGGAATATGCGTCTTTTCTTCCGATAAAAGCAGGAGGGCAAGGGAAACTTACTTTTCCAACTTCCACGAGGTCCCAGCCGGGAACATTACAAAAATAGAGGCTGAGGATATTCCTCCCTTTGATGTCCTCTGCGGCGGCTTTCCCTGCCAGCCTTTCTCCATGGCCGGGAAAAAGAGAGGGTTTGAGGATAAGAGAGGGCAGATGTTTTTTGAAATAGCCCGGATTGTAAAACACCACAAGCCGAAAGCGCTGTTTCTGGAAAACGTGGCCCACCTAATCCGCCATGACGGCGGAAGGACCTTCCGGGTGATTACAGAAACCTTGGACGGCTTAGGCTATGACGTCCATTATAAAGTCCTGGCAGCTTCTGACT
>CAJUNB010000007.1 GCA_910587635.1 uncultured Lachnospiraceae bacterium | reverse complement strand
GACGACCGGCGGCAGGTGGCCGACATCATTCTCTCCCAGGTCCAAGCCACCGCCGAGCGCGTTTCTTTTGAGTGGAAAATCTAATTTCTTGCCCCCAGCGTCTTATTCAATGGTGTGTTTACCATTGTCAAGCGATGCTAGCGAAACTGCATATAGCCAACAGGATGGGGATAACGATCATAAGAAACCGGATTCCCAGGACGGTACTGTCACTCTGGACGGCAGCTTTGGCGTTATAGCCTACGATCTGCAGTCCCACACCGGTGAGACCGCCTGCTGCAGCCATAGCTGCTTTCATCAGAAAGGTCTGGGCGGAGCAGGTAATACTCTCGTTGCGGACACCAAATTTTACTTCACCGTAATCGATAACGTCTGCCATACAGCATGTGGTGACGCCCAAGGAGAGGCCGGAGCCAAAGAACATGAGCCCGCAGCAGATCACGACGGCGATCGCATTTTTGGGAGCTGCAAATCCCATAACACCCAGGGCGGCAAGGCCAAGAATGGGCAGGCCGCAGGCGATGGCATATACCTTTTCACGGCTGATTTTTTCGGCGATTTTCGGAAAACATACGAGGCCGAGCATTTCCGCTACGATGGCAAATCCGAAAATGGAGTAAAGATATTCGTTACCGCAGACGTTTTTGAAATAGTATACGGCAAATCCCTTGGCAATCTGTGTACAGAGGTTAAAGGTCAACAGCAGCCCGATAAATGCCAGAAGCTGATCGTTCTTTAGGATAACATTCAGTGCCTGTTTTAAACTTGTTTTACTTGTGGAGGCATTCAGTGTGGATTCTTCTTTGACATTGCATATGGTAATACCGATAGTAACAATGAATAAAACTGCGATAACAGCGGCCAACATCGTATAGCCCTGTTCTGCATACAGATTGTCGTTTCCTGCCATTTTATTGAAAGCATCCGGAATATAGAGGCCGAATGTGGCTACAGTAAATCCGGCAAGGCTTGCAAAGAAACGGGGAATGACAGATATTTTTTCCCGTTCTCTTGGATCATTTGTCAGATTGGGCAGCCAGGACCAGTAGGGGACATCCATGATCGTATAGGTCATACCGTACAATATGTACATAACCGATACATATACATATAAGGCCGTCCCCTGTAGATGAAAACTTGTAAACAGCAGTACGAAAACAACGGAATTGAGCAGGGTTCCGACAATGAGCCAGATGCGGAATTTACCGTATTTGGAACGGGTGTTGTCTACGATCATCCCCATGACGGGATCGTTGACAGCATCCCAGATACGGGCTACGAGAAACAGGATACCGACAAAGGCCGGCGATAAATACAGCGTATCTGTCAGATACAACATTAAAAATGAACCTACCAGATTTACAATGGCGTCCTTGCCAATGGCGCCGATTCCGAAACAATACTTCTCTTTTGTGGAAACATGCTTATAGTTATGTTTCTGCAAATCATTCGTTGACATAGTATTTCCCTCCATAATGTTATATAGTATGGAGAAAAGGGTGCGCACTGCCTTGTTCTCTGTAACTGTATTATTACACATTATAGAGGGAAATGGTTAGAAATGTTTGTTTTATAAAATATGTAAAATGTTAAATACTATCCAGAACATTTTTTTCTGCAGAAGATTCGTCTTGCTGTTTTCCCGGTTCTGCTTTCTGTAACGGGACGGTGTCATATGGCGTTTTTCTTTAAATGCCCTGCCGAAAGCAAGGGAGTCCCGATATCCGCAGGATAAGGCGATACTTTCTATGGACAGATCAGAAAGGCTTAGAAGCTCTGCTGCCCGGGTAAGACGATAATTGGCCAGATAATCCTGGGGAGAGATATGTAATGTCTCCTGAAACAGCATATAGAGATAGCTTCTGTTAATACAAACATAATCTGCGATATCGGATACTTTAATGCCGTTGTAGTAGTTATTTTGAATAAACTCCAGAGCCTTGCGGATATATAGATTTTCCACGCCTCGTCCGGTGCCTGCCGACAGTTCGATGTCTTTGGCAAGGATAGAAAAAAAGGTGTACAAACCGCTTTCCAGCAGGAACTGATTGGTGGTGGTAATCGAGTTATGTTTCAGCATATTGACAATGAGAGCTTTCAGTTCCGGCCCTTTACTGCTGTGGAAGATAAGCTGTCCGTTGCCAAGGCCGATATCTTTTAAATATTCTTTGGCTCTTTTACCGTCAAAACCGATCCAGAGGTAAGTCCAGGGATCTTCTGCATCTGCCTGATAGAAAGTCTGTATTTCCGGTTCAATTAAAAATCCCTGCCCGCTCTGTAGTTTATGTTGATCTGCTCCTACAGTATATTTTCCTTTTCCTTTCAGTATATAATGGATCAGATAATTGGGACGGACTGCAGGACCAAAACTGTGAAGCGGGTCACACTTAGCATATCCGCAAAAGCACAGATACAGGTCTGAAAATTTTCTGTCTGATAATTGCAATACGTAAGAATCTTCCATAAATATGTCCTCTCTTTTATCTCTATTGTAGCATCATGGTAAAGCGGTTTCTATAGAATGTAAGGAAATTCTAAAATAAGTATAAAATCCCCATTTTAGGATAAAATTGAGAAAAAATGAGTAAAAGTGAGATATAGAAAGAAAAAATTAAAAAATAAGAGAAATACAAAGGTGAATTAATTTGCATAACAATAGTCAAATCACTAAGATATGGATAGTTGTTAGCACTCAATAATAAGGAGTGCTAATAGAGCCGAAGATCGACACAGAAAATAAAGGAGGCAGTCTAAATGAAATTAGTACCATTGGGTGACAGAGTCGTATTAAAACAGTTAGTTGCGGAGGAAACAACAAAATCAGGAATCGTACTTCCTGGACAGAGTAAAGAAAAGCCCCAGCAGGCAGATGTCATAGCAGTAGGACCGGGCGGCGTCGTAGATGGCAAGGAAGTAAAAATGGAAGTGAAGGTTGGCGACCAGGTTATCTATTCCAAATATGCAGGAACAGAAGTGAAGCTGGACGAGGAAGAATTTATTATCGTAAGACAGAGTGATATTTTGGCAGTTGTTCAGTAATATATTGTGCAGATGCAACTTTTAATGAAAAATAATGTAGGAGATGAATGATTATGGCAAAGGAAATCAAATATGGGGCAGAAGCCCGTGCAGCATTGGAAACAGGTGTCAATAAACTGACAGATACAGTAAGGGTGACACTGGGACCTAAGGGAAGAAATGTCGTGCTGGATAAATCCTATGGTGCACCTCTGATTACAAACGATGGTGTTACGATTGCAAAGGAAATCGAGTTAGAAGATGCTTTCGAGAACATGGGCGCACAGCTCGTAAAGGAAGTGGCAACAAAAACAAATGATGTGGCCGGAGACGGTACGACGACGGCTACGGTACTGGCACAGGCTATGGTAAACGCAGGAATCAAGAATCTGGCAGCAGGTGCCAATCCGATTATTCTGAGAAAAGGTATGAAAAAAGCTACTGACTGTGCTGTGGCAGCGATCGAAAAGATGAGTTCCAAAGTCAGTGGAAAAGAGCAGTTTGCAAGAGTTGCTGCTGTTTCTTCCGGGGACGAAGAAGTGGGAATGATGGTAGCGGATGCAATGGAAAAGGTGACCGGAGACGGTGTTATTACCATCGAAGAGAGCAAGACAATGAAAACAGAGCTGGATCTGGTAGAAGGTATGCAGTTCGACAGAGGATATATTTCCGCATATATGGCAACGGATATGGATAAGATGGAAGCAGTTCTGGATGATCCCTATATCCTGATTACGGATAAGAAGCTGAGCAATATTCAGGAAATTCTTCCGGTATTGGAGCAGATCGTACAGTCCGGTGCAAAATTGCTCATCATCGCAGAAGATGTAGAGGGTGAGGCACTTACGACGCTGATCGTAAACAAACTGCGTGGTACATTCAATGTAGTGGCAGTGAAGGCGCCCGGCTATGGTGACAGAAGAAAAGAAATGCTGCAGGATATTGCTATTCTGACAGGCGGACAGGTGATTTCTGAAGAGCTCGGACTGGATCTGAAAGAGGCTACAATGGAGCAGCTTGGCCGTGCAAAATCTGTAAAAGTACAGAAGGAAAATACAGTTATCGTAGACGGTGCTGGGGATAAGGCCGCTATTTCAGCCAGAATTGCACAGATCAAGAAACAGATCGAAGAGACAACATCTGATTTTGACAGAGAAAAATTGCAGGAGAGACTTGCAAAACTATCCGGCGGCGTTGCGGTTATCCGCGTAGGTGCTGCAACAGAGACAGAAATGAAAGAGGCAAAACTCCGTATGGAAGATGCGTTGAATGCAACTAGAGCAGCAGCAGAAGAAGGAATTATCTGTGGCGGCGGTTCCGCTTATATCCATGCCTCTAAAGAAGTAGTTAAACTTGCTGAGACACTGGAAGGTGATGAGAAGACGGGTGCTGCTATCGTATTGAAGGCGCTGGAAGCTCCTCTGTATTATATTGCTGCAAATGCAGGACTGGAAGGCAGCGTTATCATTAACAAAGTGAGAGAGTCCGAAATCGGCATTGGTTTTGATGCACTGAAGGGTGAATATGTGGATATGGTAGCAACAGGGATTCTGGATCCTGCCAAAGTCACAAGAAGCGCACTCCAGAATGCGACAAGTGTAGCTTCCACACTGCTGACAACGGAATCTGTTGTGGCAAACATCAAAGAAGATACCCCGGCGATGCCAGCAGGCGGCGGCATGGGCGGAATGATGTAAGCGTATAGAGAGCGATGCGACAGACGAGAGCCCAGAGGATCAGGCTTGCCTGATTCCTTCTGGGCTTGAAGTCTGTCATACCGCGACAAGCGGTATCCCCCGGATGCGGAGCAATCAGGGGGATAAGCATCGCTGAAATGACAGTTGGGCGGTATCCCCCGGATGCGGAGCAATCGGGGGATAAGCATCGCTGAAATGACAGTTGGGCGGTATCCCCCGGATGCGGAGCAATCAGGGGGATAAGCATCGCTGAAATGACAGTTGGGCGGTATTCCCCGGATGCGAAGCAATCAGGGGGATAAGCATCGCTGAAATGACAGTTGGGCGGTATCCCCCGGATGCGGAGCAATCGGGGGATAAGCATCGCCGGGAGACAGAATCCTATGTTGCACCTTCGGCCCATAGAGTATATAATATCAATAACTGTCAAAAAGCATTTTTTTACAGGTGGAGGTGCATTATGAAAAAAAGAATAGCAGTCTCGGTTATTTTATCGGTATTACTGTTCCTTGGCGTTCCTGTGCAGGCATATGCCAAAGTGGAACGGAATACGACATTTACGACAATGGGGCAGATGCAGGAAATGATGGGTAGTGATGCCCCGGATAACTGGTCTACGCTCTATCTGTCAGAAGTAGAGCAGTATTACTGGAATTTCAGTCCTTCCGGGCAGCAGGATAATAGGAGGATGTCTTTGAATGTTGTCAGCAATGCCTATCAAAATCTGGAGATGTTTCTGGATAACGGATATCTGCTGGATTACAATGAATTAAAGGAATTTGCGGAAGACTATCTTGTGAGGAGAGGGATGGAAGATGCCTACTATAAAATTCTGACAGATTGTCTGAACAATCCTTACCTGTTGAATAAGCCGGAAGCCGTAGTGACGGATTATACATATAATGGCAGGGATTATTCCAAAGTATTTGATCCGGATTATTATTATGATAACAATGAGGATCTGCAGGCTTCTATCGGATTCAATCCCCCGGAGTTGCTGCGTCATTTTGTGGAGAAAGGCATTGCGGAAGGCAGAAGAGGCAGCGCTGAACTGGATATGGATGTGTTTATCGCCTATACGGACGGTCAGATCGCCTACGGACATACAGGGATTTCAGCTCCCGGGCTGGTGCCGGTAGTGTCAAAATACAGTTATAGCAGGGCTAATTATTATGGCAAATATTTGGGGCATTATGATTATTCGGGACTTTATGAGGAGATAAAAGAGGCACCGGAGGAAATGGGAATATTGACAGCACCGGAAGATGAGGAAGAAAATGCAATAGATTGGTAGAAATTTTGTAAAAGCTGTGGTATCATTTGCACGAAAGCAATGAGCAGTGCCAAAACAATAGATGACGATTTGACTGCTTGCAGGCAAAATCGGCAGATATTGTTTTGATAGGGCGAAGCCCGTGAGTGAAAGAGCGCAGCTCTTGAACGGACACTGCGAAGTTTGACCTGAGGAGGTGCCCGCATGCGGGAGGAGCCCTGAGGTCTCGAGCGCAGCTCTTGAACGGGCACTGGGAAGCCCGTGGGATAAAAGATAGCAGACTTGAGAGGTCTGAGAAAGGTTGTGCCAGGCATGAAAAAGTTAGAGGAATATGTAAGAAGTATACCGGATTTTCCGGAAGAAGGAATTATTTTCCGTGATGTAACAAGTGTATTGCAGGATGCAGAGGGACTACATCTTGCTATTGATACGATGCAGGATAAAGTTCAGGATTTGGAATATGATGTCATCGTGGGGCCGGAATCCAGAGGATTTATATTTGGAATGCCCATTGCGTATAATAATCATAAACCGTTTGTGCTGATCAGAAAAAAAGGAAAACTTCCCTGTGAGACTGTTTCCATGGATTATGATCTGGAGTATGGAAAAGCGACGATCGAAATGCATAAGGATTCCATTCAGAAAGGTCAGAAAGTGTTGATTGTGGACGATCTGATCGCTACCGGAGGGACCACAGAGGCGATGATCCGGTTGATAGAGTCTCTTGGGGGTATCGTTGTAGGCGTCGTCGTCCTGATGGAACTGGCAGGATTAAAAGGCAGAGAGCGTATTCAGGATTACAGACTGGAGTCAGCTATCATTTACGAAGGGAAATAGTGATCAGACAATCATTGTATAAAAGCTGGTGGAAATATGGCAGAAGAGAAAAAAGAAACTTTATTTGATGATGGGAGAATTGAATCAATCGCAGAGTTTCAGAGCCCCGAGGTATTATATCAGGGCTTGATTTCTCATGTTAAAAAATATCACCCTTCTGATGATATTTCCCTGATTGAAAAGGCCTATAACACAGCCTATGAGGCACATAAAAATCAGGTGCGTAAGTCAGGAGAGCCCTATATTATTCATCCCCTGTGTGTGGCTATCATTCTGGCCGATCTTGAGATGGATAAGGAAACGATCGTGGCGGGTCTGCTGCATGATGTGGTGGAAGATACGATCATGACAGAGGAAGAGATAACAGAGGAATTCGGCGGAGATGTGGCTCTTCTGGTGGACGGTGTGACAAAGCTGCAGCAGTTGCAGCTCTCAGGCAGTACCCAGTCTCAGTCCGGAGACAATGACAGAGTAGAAATGCAGGCGGAAAATCTGCGGAAAATGTTTCTAGCGATGGCGAAGGATATCCGGGTCATTATGATCAAACTGGCTGACAGGTTACACAATATGCGGACGCTAAAACATATGCCTCCGGAAAAGCAACACCGTATTGCCAGGGAGACACTGGATATTTATGCTCCCATTGCACAGCGGCTCGGTATATCCAAAATCAAAATCGAGCTGGATGATCTGTCTCTGAAATATTTGGAACCGACAGTTTATTACGATCTGGTAGATAAGATTGCTGTCCGTAAGAGTGTCCGGGAAAAATATATTCAGTCTATCGTAGATGAAGTGGGAAGGCATATATGGGAGGCAGGCATCAAGGCGAAGGTAGATGGCCGGGTAAAGCATTTTTTCAGTATCTATAAAAAGATGGTAAATCAGGAAAAGACACTGGATCAGATCTACGATCTGTTTGCTGTCCGCATTATTGTGGATACGGTTATGGACTGTTATGCGGCACTGGGAGTGATACACGAACTGTACAAACCGATTCCGGGGCGGTTCAAAGACTATATTGCCATGCCAAAGGCGAACATGTACCAGTCACTGCACACTACATTGATCGGCAGTTCGGGGCAGCCTTTTGAGATTCAGATTCGTACTTATGAGATGCATAAGGCGGCGGAATATGGAATTGCTGCCCATTGGAAATATAAAGAAGCTTCCGATGGGAAAAAGGTGGAAACACAGGAAGAAGAGAAGCTTGTATGGCTCCGCCAGATCCTTGAATGGCAGACAGATATGTCTGATAACCGGGAGTTCATGAAGCTGCTGAAAAGCGATCTGGATCTGTTTTCAGACAATGTTTATTGTTTTACCCCTACAGGAGATGTGAAAAATCTTCCCGCAGGTTCCACGCCGGTGGATTTTGCCTATTCCATTCACAGTGCTGTGGGCAATAAGATGATCGGCGCCAGAGTCAATGGAAAACTGGTGACAATAGACTATGAAATTAAAAACGGAGACAGGATAGAGATACTGACTTCCCAGAATTCCAGGGGGCCAAGCCGAGACTGGCTGAATCTTGTGAAGAGTCCCCAGGCGAGAAGTAAGATCAATCAGTGGTTCAAAAACGAACTCAAAGAAGATAATATCATAAAAGGGAAAGAGTTGATTTTGGCCTATTGCAAGGCAAAGTCCATCGATACGGCACAGATACTCCGTGCTACTTATATGGATTATGTCATGGAGAAATACGGTTTCAAAGACTGGGAATCAGTGCTTGCTGCCGTCGGCCATGGAGGGCTGAAGGAAGGCCAGATCATCAATAAGATGCAGGAGCTCTATACAAGAGAACATCAAAAAGAAGTGACCGATGAAGAAGTGCTGGCATCTGTGGCGACAAACAATCAGACGAAGAAGATGAGGCCCAGAACTTCCAGTGGCATCATTGTAAGGGGGCTGGATGATGTGGCGGTACGTTTTTCCAAATGTTGTTCTCCGGTGCCAGGAGATGAGATCATAGGATTTGTCACGAGGGGAAGAGGCGTATCGATTCACCGCACGGATTGTATCAATGTTATCAATCTCTCCGAAATAGAACGGGTACGGCTGCTGGATGCAGACTGGCAGAGCTCGGACAAAGCCGGTGAAGGAGAGAAATATTTTGCGGAAATTAAAATATTTGCAAATAACAGGAACGGTCTTTTGGTGGATGTTTCCAAAGCTCTGACGGAGAGAAATATTGACATTCTTTCCATGAATACGCGGGTCAATAAACAGGGGATTGCCACAATGGCTGTCAGTTTTGAGATTGGAGGCAGAGAAGAACTTCAGCGTATTATCAGCAAAATAAGAATGATAGAGAGCGTAATCGATATTGAAAGGACAACGGGCTAAAGATGGCGGATTTAAAGATAGGACGTCTGATGATGGGTATCTGTCAGACGAATTGTTATTTTGTCTATGAGGAAGGGAAAAATCAGGTTATTTTTATCGATCCTGCGGACAAAGGAGAGTACATTTATGACAGGCTGCAGGAAAGGGGATTTTCGGTGGCGGCCATTTTGCTGACCCATGGTCATTTTGACCATATATGGGGATTGGAGGCATTGCGGAAAAAAAGCGGAGCAAAAGTATATGCCTGTGAAGGAGAGAAGGCGCTCTGTAATGATGTCCGTCTGAATGTGTCGGCGCAGGCAGGCAGAGCCTGCAGCGTGGACGCAGATATCTATGTGAAGGATGGAGAAGAGATTACTGTGGAGGGAATGACCTGCCGGTTGATTGCCACGCCAGGGCATACGGAAGGAAGCTGCTGCTATTATTTCCCGGCCGGTGGATTTTTGATCAGTGGAGACACTCTTTTTGCAGATTCTGTAGGCAGGACAGATTTGCCGACAGGCAGTATGGGAGAGCTTGTTCGTTCCGTGAAAGAAAAGTTGTTTGTACTGCCGGATGATACGAAAGTATATCCGGGACACGGGGAGGGAACACAGATCGGGCACGAAAAAAAGTATAATCCATTCTTGGCCTGAGGAGGGGCCCGCATGCGGGAGGAGCCCTGAGGCCCAGTAAAGGCAGTGAGCAAAGAAATATGCGGCCTGAGGAGGGGCCCGCATGCGGGAGGAGCCCTGAGGCCCAGTAAAGGCAGTGAGCAAAAACGAGTACGACCTGAGGAGGAGCCGATGATAGCCGTTATTTTAAATGAAGCGGGATTCGAATACGATATCCATTCTCTTGTAAAGGCCTTTTATCCCGGAACGGAAGTCAAGGTATTTATGGAAGGGACGAAGGAGATCCTGTCCGACGCCGGTTTTCCATTGATAAAAATTGTAAGGAGCAGTGAAAGGATAGAACTGCTCCTTTATAAATGTCCAAAAGAGGGATGGCAGGAGAAAAATAGGCCGTTAGCGGAACAGCTTGATAGATTAAAACCTGTTTATGCAAAAGAAATTTTACTGCGAGATCAGGCACACACAGAGCAGCCGAATTTGCCGCGTCAGGCGTGTTCGCCAGGAGTGGCATTTTTGCCGGAGCCGGAAATTCGTTCAGAAGCGGAAATTTGGAAACGACATGTGAAAAACAGACTGAAGCAGCTGATTTATCAGGTGCTGTCTGCATATACAGACAGCACCTTGCCCTGGGGAGCACTTACGGGGATACGGCCGACGAAAATAGCGGTTGGGCTTTTGGAAGAAGGCAGGACAGAAGAAGAGGTTTTCCGCTATATGAAGAATACTTATTATGCTTCTGAGGAAAAGATCACCTTAAGTCTGGAGATTGCCAGGCGGGAGAGGAAGCTGCTCTCTTGTATCCATACCCGGGACGGTTACAGTCTCTATATTGGCATTCCTTTCTGCCCAACCACATGCCTCTACTGTTCTTTTACTTCCTATCCTATCTGCAAATGGAAAGACAGAGTGGGGGAGTATCTGGCAGCTCTGGAGAGAGAGATCGAAAACACGGCGGAATTGTTTGCCGATAGAATACTGGACAGTGTCTATATTGGCGGCGGCACGCCCACTACATTATCAGCAGGAGAGCTGGAGCAGCTTTTGTCCAAAGTCAGGGCATCTTTTTCGTTTGAACATGTGAAGGAATTTACTGTGGAAGCGGGACGGGCGGACAGTATTACGGAAGACCGGCTGGAAGTGCTGAAACAGTATGGTGTCACCCGTATTTCTATCAACCCTCAGACAATGAACGATGAGACACTGAGATTTATTGGCAGGCAGCATACGGTGGAACAGGTGATCGATACCTTCCATATGGCGAGAAGGCTTGGATTTGACAATATCAATATGGACATCATTCTGGGCCTTCCGGGTGAAACAGCTGTTCATGTGAGAAATACGGCAGAGGCGGTGAAAGCGCTGTCCCCTGACAGTCTGACAGTACATTCCCTGGCTGTCAAGAGGGCTTCCAGGCTGAGTCAGTGGGTGCAGGAAAACGGACTTCGAACGATGCGAAACAGTGATGAGTTTATGAAGATTGCCGCGCAGACTGCGGCCGAGATGAGGATGAAACCCTATTATCTGTATCGACAGAAAAATATGTCAGGGAATTTTGAAAATGTCGGATACGCCAGAGAAGGCTGTTTTGGTATATACAATGTACTGATTATGGAGGAGAAACAGACCATTGCGGCTCTGGGAGCAGGTTCGATCAGTAAGAGGGTGTACCCGGACGGGCGGATTGAGCGGAGTGAGAACGTTAAGGATGTTTCCCAATATATCGAGAGAATCGGGGAAATGATAGAAAGAAAACGTGTATTTTTCTGATAGTATTGAAATAATAGAACTGCAGTCTATACGTGAACAAATGAAAAAGGATTACAGAAAATGCAAGAAAAATATAGAACATGACTTTAGGTGTCAGGTTATGTTTGATAGACTGTTTCTCATAGGAGGCGCTAATATGAAATTTGAATGGAGAAAGCACGAGAAAGCTCTGTATGGAGCAAAAAGTATACCTGTTTTAGTAGATATACCCAAGCAAAATTTTATTATGATTCAAGGTAGCGGAGATCCTAACGATACAGATTTTTCAGACAGAGTAGCTGCTCTCTATTCATTAGCATATGCCATTAAAATGGATTATAAATCTATTGCAACAAATATTACATCAAATGAAATCCACGACTTTACAGTTTATCCTTTAGAGGGTATCTGGAAACAGAAAAACGCTGATACGAAATCTGCTGCCTGTAAACTCATAAAAGAGAATTTGGAATATACCATTATGATACGCCAGCCAGTCTTTATTACAGAGGAAATGGTATGTTCTGCATTGGAAAGGATAAAAATTAAAAAGCCAAACCCACTGTATGAAGGAATTTTTTTTGATATGATACATGACGAAAAATGTGTTGAAATTCTGCATATTGGCTCATATGACAATGAACCATTTTCTTTTGAGCAAATGAATAGATTTGCAGAAGAAAACTGTTTGCAACGCACATCAGATTGTCATAGAGAAATCTATTTGACTAATAGAACAAAAGAGGATAAGCTCAAAACAATTTTGAGGTATAAGGTAAATTAGCTTTTAAAATTCATTGGACCAGCGGCAAGAACAAAAAGCTGCACTTGATATTATTTTAGTTTTGGCAATCAGAGGGGCAACAGTCTAACGTGCTGTCGCCCCTCTGAATTGTAAATGCAACTATGCACCGCCCCTTGGGTAAACGCCTTGACCAGCGTGGAAGTGTTGCCTTTTTTCTGAGGATTGCCGTTGAGAATGACAATTTTCTTGGGCATGGTGTTTTTCTTCCTTAAAATTTTTCTGCCAGAGCCGCCGCCTGTTTACAGCCGTCTGTCTTTTCGATATCCCCAACATTCAGCACACCCGGAACAAGGACCTCGCCTACCATTTTCCATTTCATTAGTGCGGCAGAGCGTTCCATCGGAATACGAACCCCGTCAAAAACAGACATATCCTGTTCTTCACAGCAGGCAATCACCGCACACTCT
>CAJUNB010000006.1 GCA_910587635.1 uncultured Lachnospiraceae bacterium | reverse complement strand
TCAAACGGCCTGCTAGCAGGCAGGTTTGTCAGATTGCATTTTGATAGGGCTTGACCTGAGGAGGGGCCCGTTTGCGGGAGGAGCCCTGAGGTCCCGTAAGAAAGCAGAAGGTTTTCCGAATGTGCACTGCGAAGCAGCGGAAAATAGATGAAGTAAATTCAAACGGCCTGCTGGCAGGCAGGTTTGTCAGATTGCATTTTGATAGGGCGAACCTTGACCTGAGGAGGGGCCCGTTTGCGGGAGGAGCCCTGAGGTCCCGTAAGAAAGCAGAAGGTTTTCCGAGCGTGCACTGCGAAGCAGCGGCTTCCGAATATAAATTTGTTTGCATATTTTTTGCATAGATATCTATAGAGAAAAGGGAGGTGAAAAGGAAATGAAAAAAGCGGTTTTGTTTGCGATGGCAGCTCTTGTGATGTTACAGATGCCCATGGTAGTTATGGCTCATGGCCATCACGGTGGTCATCATGGTTGCAGACAGAGATATGCTGTGTGCGCACAGTATGCTTCATCGACTGACGGCCAGTACGATCTGCCCATGTGCGGTGTGGATGGATGTAATGCTACAGCAGTTCATCTTCATGGAGATGCTTATTATTGTGGACACTATAGTGGAGATGGGTGTGATTACCATCAGCTGTGTGCAGTGGAAGGATGTCTGGCATTAACAGAACATGAGCATGACGGTGTAGTCTGCCTGCCTTGCAGATAGGACAAAAACAGGAACCTGACCAGTCCCTGAGGAGGGGCTGCTGCAATGGAGAAGAGTCCGGTGGGACTTGGATTTCAGGCAGCAGCTCTTTTTATCGTACAGGAAATTTCTTCGTAATTCCCTTTGTCCATTGAGGGTAGGGTTGATTGTGATGATGAAAGAAAATTGCAAAGATTCTATGGAGAATTATTAGGTTGGGAGATGTGCGAATTATTTGCAAGACCGGCTGTCCGTAGCTCTTCGGGGATTGCTTTTTTGTTTGGAATGGAGAAAATAATGATTATTTTAATAACAGGTGCATCACACACAGGTAAGACTGTGTGTGCTCAAAAACTGCTTGAAAAGTATAAATATCCATATTTATCAATAGACCATCTGAAAATGGGTTTCATTCGTAGCGGTTATACCAAACTCACACCCGAAGATGACGATAAGCTCACAGAGTACCTGTGGCCCATTGTTCGTGAAATGATTAAAACCGCCGTAGAGAATAAGCAAAACCTTATTATTGAAGGCTGTTATATCCCTTTTGATTGGGAAAAGGATTTTGCAAAAGAATATCTTGATAATATCAGATGCTTTTGCCTTGTAATGAGCGAAAATTATATTAAAAATTATTTCGACAATATCAAGAAGTATGCAAGTGTCATAGAAAGTCGCTTAGACGATGAATGGTGTACTATGGAAAGCATTTTAGAAGATAATGTACAGTTTTTGAAACTTGCAGAGAAGTACAATGTAAAATATGTGCTGATTGATGATAAGTATGAGATAGATATTGATTTGCAATAATAAATTCCAACTTACTTCCGACATAGACGGAAAAGCAGGAAAGTGCTATGATAAAAAAATGAGACAGAATACAGTATATACACTGGCTTCTGCTATAGTTCATAAGATAAGAACGGAGGAATCTGTCCTTGGACATAAAAAAAGGTATCCTTGCAGTCAGCTTTGGAAGCACCTGTGACAGAGCAAGGGAAGAAGAGATAGAAGGGATCGAAAAAGACTGGACAAAGGCTTTCCCGGAATATACACTGCGCCGTGCTTTTACGAGCAATATTGTATGTGAGAGGTTAAAGGAACGGGGCATCCATGTACAGAAAGTACCGGAAGCACTGGAAGATTTCCGAAAAGAGGGCTATACACATATATGGGTGCAGCCTACCCATCTGATACGGGGAGAAGAGTATGACAGACTTCGCGGAGAGATCACAAAGTGGGAAGATCGCTTTTCTTTTCTGAAACTGGGAGAACCGCTTCTGGTGCAGGAAGAAGATTATGACACAGTCGTCACAATTATGAAAGAGCGATTTCTCATGAGAGAGGGAGAGGTCTGTATTTTCATGGGACATGGTACGTATCACCAGGCGAACCGGGTCTACGAGAAGATAGAAAAGCTTCTGGAAAAGGAAGATGAGCGAAAATATTATATGGCTACGGTAGAAGGGATTCCTTCCCTGGAAGATATCCTGGCACTGCTGGACAGAGAGGGAAAAGTGCGTAAAGTGACGCTCGTTCCCTTTATGCTTGTGGCGGGGGAACATGCCATAAAGGATATGGCAGGAGAAGAAGAGACAAGCTGGAAAAACAGATGCAGGAGCCATGGCTATGAAGTGGAATGTTTCCTGCAGGGTATGGGGTCTTATGAGGAAATCCGCAGCTTTTACAGGAGGAAATGCCGGAAATGCCTGGGAGGCATCTTTTATGGGATCAGCGTAGGGCCGGGGGCCGGCGGCAATCTGACACTGGATGCGGTGGCTCGAATCAGAAAATGTGAGGTGCTGGCTGTGCCAAGAACCGGATCGGAACATACGATAGCTCTGTCCATTGTGCAGAGGGCGGGAAAGCAGCTCGATGAGATGTTTGGAGATGGATATGGCGATTATATGGGACTGGAAGATAAGGAAGTGCTGTATCTGGATTTCCTTATGACGAAAGATGATAAGGCCCGCAAGCGGATTTACAGTCAGCTTGTGAAAAAGATCACAGCTTTTCTGGAGGCAGGGAAAAACGTGGGGATGATTGTACTGGGAGATGTGACAATCTATGCTACGGTATCCTATCTGTCGGAGCCTATCAGAAGGGCGGGATTTGAAGTGACACTTTTGCCCGGGGTCAGCAGTTTCTGTGCCTGTGGCGCCGTTCTTGGGAAGAGCCTGACTACTATGTCCAAGCCTTTGCACATTATTCCGGCAGGCTATGAGGGAATGCAGGAGAGCCTGGAACTGCCGGGAAGTAAGGTGTTGATGAAAAGTGGGAAAAATCTGCCGGAGACGAAACGGATTCTGAAGGAGATGGGACTGTATGAACGTGCCTCCATGGTGAAAGATTGTGGCATGGACAGTGAAGAAATCTGCTGGGGGCTGGATGAGGATACAGAACGGAATTCTTATTTTACGACGATTGTAATACCGGAGAATGGGAAAGAATAAAAGGTAGAGCGATGTATATAATCAGCATTCATTATAAAAAAGCACCTTTGGAAATACGGAGCCTGTTTGCATTTTCTGCTTCTCAGCAGCAGGAATTGCTGTGCAGATGCAAAGAGAATGGCGATATGGCACATTCTGTTATTTTATCTACCTGTAACCGGACCGAGCTCTATACCCAGTTCCCGGAGGAGGATGCCGATCTGAACGGGGAAGAAGAGGCAAAATATGCCCAGTGCAGGTGGGAACAGATGGAAGAGATGCTCTGTGAGGCAAAGGGAATCCCCATGGAGCTTTGCCGGAAATACGGGAAATGTTACAGCGGTGAGGGGGCTTTGCGACATCTCTTTCGGGTGGCATGTGGTGTGGATTCCATGGTATTGGGTGAGGATGAAATATTGGGGCAGGTGAAGGCTGCATGGTATCTTGCAATGGAAGAAAAGTGTACCGATTTCGCATTGAATACCATATTTAAGAGTGCCGTTACCTGTTCTAAAAAAATAAAAACGGATACAGGCCTGTCAAAGACTTCTGTCTCTGTAGCCACACTGGCGGCGGGCCGTATTCTGCATTTTATAAAAGAAAGAGATTTGCAGGACGCCAGAGTTATGATTATCGGCATCACGGGAGCCACCGGAAGTACGGTAATGAAAAATATCTATGGACAGAGAGGAATTTCGATAACAGGTACGAGCAGACGGCACGGGTTGGACGGGCAGACAATCGGAATGGAAGGTGTGGAGATCATTCCCTATGAAAAGCGGTATGAGTGCATGGGAAACTGTGATGTGATCGTAAGTGCCACCGGAAGTCCTCACTATACGGTGACGTGCCAGGAATGGCTCAGGGCAAGAGAACTGGCTGAGCGGGAAAGGAAAGTGCCCCGGGAAGTGCTCTGGATCGATCTGTCCGTACCTGCGGACATCGATAAAAATGTGGCGGATTATGGCATACTTTATCAGATGGATTATTTTGAACAGGTGGCACGAAACAATAATGAAAAAAAACAGCAGGCGAAAGAAAGTGCCGCGCTGCTCATAGAGGAACATCTGGATACCTTGAAAAAAGAGCTTTTTTTCCATCAGATATTGCCGGAAATTCCGAAAAGGAAAGAGGCAGCAGAGAAACTGCGCTTTGAGCAGATTCTATACCGGGTGCGTGATGAAGTAAGCTATGAAGAGATGAAGGGCTTTTTTTCTGCCCTCTGGAAAGTATTGGAAGGGGAAGAACTGTAACATGACATCATTTCCCATATTTATTTCGTTGGAAGGAAAACCGTGTCTGATCGTGGGTGGCGGAAACGTAGCGGCCAGGAAATGCAGGGGTCTTCTTGCTTTTGGTGCGGATGTTACAGTAATCGCAAAGAAGGTGGGTCTGACGGCGGATTTACATAATACAGATAAGGTGACAGATCACGAGAGAGCGGCCACGCGGCTTCATATGACAGAACGTTCCTTCCGGGAGAGGGATGTGACAGAAAAGGAATGGACCCTTGTGATCGCCGCCACAGACGATCGGGAGGTCAACAGCCGGGTAGCCCGTCTTTGCCATGAGAGAAACATACCGGTAAATGTGGCTGACTGCCAGTCAGAGTGTACGTTTTTCTTTCCGGCATATTGCAAAGAGGGAAATATTGCCGTGGGCATTACCACATCGGGGAAGTCGCCGGGGATGGCTTCCGCCCTGCGAAAGAGGCTGGAAGCAGTATTGCCCGAATGGATAGAAGAAATCAAAAAGACTAAAAGAGATCGGAAAGAACAGATCAGAGAGAAGAAAAAGATTAGACAGGATATCGGAAAGGATGTGCCGTACAATGGATAAGATAATGCGTATTGGTACCCGCAGGAGTGCGCTGGCACTGGCACAGACAGAGCTTTTCATAGAGAGATGTCGTCAGGTGAGCGGTGAAGAGATTCTATATGAGATCGTGGAAATGAGTACGGCCGGAGACAGGATACTGGACAGACCTCTGTATGAGTTCGCAGGAAAGGGAATGTTTGTATCTGCTTTCGAGGAAGCTCTGCTGGAGGGAAAGATTCATGTGGCAGTCCACAGCGGAAAAGATATGCCTTTGTGTATCCCGGAGGGATTGTCTGTAGGTGCCGTACTGCCCCGGGGCAGTGTGGAAGACGTGCTTGTGACATTAGCCGGAAAAGAACTGACAGAGATGTCGGTTATTGGTACCGGAAGTCTGCGGCGCAGAGAACAGGTAAGGGAGTATCTGGGATATGAAACAAAAGGCATACGGGGAAATGTAATAACGCGCCTGAAGAAACTGAAAGAGGGAGAAGTGGACGGGCTTATCCTGGCGGCGGCGGGACTGGAGCGTCTGTCGATTTTGCCGGTGCGGAGGACGGCAGCGGACGACGGGGATGGCGGCGGAAACGGCGTCAGAGGAAACGGTAGAGAGCGCCACGGAGAATTCGATTTTATCAGGCTGGATAAGCGGACATTTCTGCCGGCGGCGGCCCAGGGGATCATTGCTGTGGAGTGTTGCGATAGCAGTCCTTTTACCCGGTTGCTGCAGAGGGTGAACGATGAAGATACGATGCACTGTTTTCTGACAGAACGGGCCTATCTGGCAGCGATGGGCGTGGGCTGTGAACAGCCCGTTGCAGCGTTTTCCCGGTGTAGTGGCGGAAATATCCATATGGAAGCCGCTTACTGGAAAGACGGAAGGGGTTTTCGTTTTGCAGATGCGGCGAAGACGGAAGAAGGGGCCAGACTGGGGGGAAAGCTGGCGGCAAGGATACAGGCAGCAGCAAAAGACGGCCCGTGGGAGAAAACAGGACACGTCTTTCTCGTGGGAGCCGGACCGGGCGGCCGGGATTTGATTACAGTAAAAGGGATGGAACTGCTGCGCAGCTGTGATACCGTGATCTATGACAGGCTGTCTGGGGTACTGTCAGAGGAAGTAGGACCGGACTGCGAAAAGATATATGCAGGAAAACGGGCCGGACACCATAGCATCCCACAGGAAGAAATCAATGCCCTTCTCTTGGAGAAGGCGGGAGAAGGAAAAAGAGTGGTGCGGCTGAAGGGGGGAGATCCCTTTGTATTTGGCAGAGGGGGCGAAGAAGCGGAGTTTCTGCTGCAGCATCAAATTCCCTTTACGGTGGTGCCGGGAGTCACTTCTGCCGTTGCGGTGCCGGAGATGGCCGGTATTCCAGTGACTCATCGGGAGATGAGCCGCTCGTTTCATGTGATTACGGCCCATACAGCGGAGCAGGACAGGGAAAAAATAAAGTGCTATCTGAGAGAACAGATAGAGAGTCTGGGAAAGGCAGAGGGCACTTTTATATTTCTCATGGGACTACAATATGTGAAAATGATTTGCGAATTGCTGATAGAGTCAGGCAGGCCGCCAAAGCTGCCTGCGGCACTGATCAGCAACGGTACGAGATACAGAGAAAAGGTTATCCGGGGAACACTGGCAGACATCGGGGCACGTATCAGAGCGGAGAATCCTCCGTCTCCGGCTGTTTTTCTCGCAGGAGAGACGGCGGCACTTTCTTTGCAGGGAAATGCATTCCTGCCTTTACAGGGAACGCGAATCGGGATAATCGGGACAGAAGAGATGACAGGGCGGCTGGGAATGCGGCTTCGGGAAGCGGGGGCGGAAGTGCTGTGTGTACAGAGACTCTTAGTGAAAGAGGTGGGAAATCTGGACAGATACTTTTCCAAACTGGAAACGGACAGCTCTGACAGATATACGTGGGTTGTCTTTACAAGCGGAAACGGCGTCAGACTGTTTCTGAGACAGTTGTCCTGCCGGGAAATGGATATCCGTGTTCTGGCAGGAATCAGGCTGGCAGCCATTGGAAGCGGCACGGCTCAGGAACTCTGGCAGCGAGGATTGATGACGGACTATGTGCCGGATGTGTATACAGCAGAGCATCTGGCAGAGGGACTGACATCGCTTTTGGAAGCGGGAAAAGACAGAGTGCTGCTCTATCAGGCAAAGGACGGAAACCCGGTGCTGGAAGAGATGCTGCAGGCAGCAAATATCTACACGGAGCGGGCAGCAGCCTACAGGGTAGAGGCAGGTACAGGATGCAGTGCAGAGGAACTGACAGAATTATCATATTTGACTTTTTGCAGCAGCTCAGGGGTGGCAGCATTTTGCGCAGGAGATCCGCATATCTTTCAGAAGGAAGCACTGCGGCATGTGAAAATATTTGCCATCGGGACGCAGACAGCCAGAGCACTGGAAGCGGCAGGCGCCGCCGATGTGCGGACAGGAAATATATTTACGGCAGACGGACTGGCGGATGCGATCATAGAGGATATCGTGAAGGAAAGATATCAGCAAAAATCAGAGCCCGACTGGCCTATCCGTGGACAGCGCATATGGGATAAGAAGGAGGCAGACAGATGAAAAGAATGAGACGGCTGCGCAGCAGCAATGCCATCAGAAAACTGGTACAGGAGACACATCTGAATGTGGAACAGCTCGTATATCCGGTATTTGTCATAGAGGGGGACAATATCAAAAATCCGGTAGATTCCATGCCGGGTATTTATCAGTATTCCATAGACAGACTGGGAGAAGAATGTGACAGGATGATGGAGCGTGGGGTTCACAATCTGCTGATCTTTGGCATTCCGGCGCACAAGGACGAAGCGGGGAGCCAGGCATATGATGAAAACGGCATCACCCAGAGGGCAATCAGGTATCTGAAAAAGACTTATCCAGAGATTTTTGTCATAGCGGATGTCTGCCTGTGCGAATACACTTCTCACGGACACTGTGGACTTGTACAGGGAGAGCGGATACTGAACGATGAGACGCTGCCTCTGCTTGTAAAGATGTCGGTGAGTCTGGCGGAGGCGGGAGCGGATATGATTGCACCCTCCGATATGATGGACGGAAGAGTGAAGGCGATCCGGAAAGGACTGGATACTGCCGGATTTGTCCATATACCGATTCTGGCCTACAGTGCCAAATACGCTTCCGGCTATTATTCTCCTTTTCGGGATGCGGCACATTCGGCGCCCGGTTTTGGGGACAGGAGAAGCTACCAGATGGATCCCCACAATGTAAAAGAAGCGCTTCGGGAGATGGCGGCGGATATTGAAGAAGGAGCCGACATTCTGATGGTAAAACCGGGGCTGGCCTATCTGGATGTGCTGCGGGCCGCATCGGAACGGTTTGACTATCCGATGGCTGTTTACAATGTGAGCGGGGAATATTCTATGGTGAAGGCAGCTGCCGGAAACGGCTGGATCGATGAAAGGCGGATTGTTATGGAAAATATGCTGGCAATGCGTCGAGCCGGGGCAGACATTATCATTACCTATCATGCGCTGGATGTGGCGGGATGGATGAAGGATGAATAAAGGTAACAGACTATATATTTTCTGTATATTATGTATGTTTGGCATATTCCACGTATCGATACTCCGTGTCTGTGCCAAAGAAGAAGCCCTGGGGCCTCTGATTCAGACAACGACACCGGAAGAGGAATATATGGGGCTTGTTCACCTGGGACTGCTGAAGACGGAGGACAACTATAGTGGAAATACGTCCCAGTCCATCCGCAATGTGCTGCCTACTGTGGTGCAGCTGCGGACCGGTAATCTGCTGGGCAGTGGTATGATACTGGAAATCGGAGAAGATACCGCACTCATTGTTTCCAACAGACACCAACTGGCCGGGCAGGAGTTTTCTGTAGTCAGATTTTATAATGGGGCAGAAGTTTCGGGCAGAAGGATTTATCTGTCCGGGGAATATGATCTGGGATTTGTTTTGGCGGATATCAGCCAGATTTCCTTTGAGAGACGGTCACAGCTTCGCAATGTTTCCATAAAGGGCAGCTGTAATGAGAAGCTGGAGAGAGGAACGGAAATTTTTCTTGTGGGTTCCACAGACGGCGTAGCCTGCAATATTTATGAAGGAATGGTGGCGGATCCCTGGTATTACTTTGATGAATTTGGTTCTTATATGATATATAATTATTGTAAAGCGAAAGCCGGTATGTCCGGCGGCGGGACTTATGATGAGCACGGACACTGTGTGGGTATGATTACAGGAGGCCATGACGAGGAAACTGCCAGCCTGCCTGTACAGAATATATTGGAAGAATGGAATAAGCTGGAGAGCCAGGGGCTTTTGCCATAATATTTCCAGGAAGAAAGAAGGAGTTAGAAATGACAAAAATTGATATTGTATCCGGTTTTCTGGGAGCCGGGAAGACGACACTGATTCAGAAACTGCTGAAAGAGGCGCTGCATGGTACGAAGGTGGTGCTGATCGAAAATGAATTTGGAGAGATCGGCATCGACGGCGGATTTTTAAAGGAATCGGGAGTGGAGATGAAGGAGATGAATTCCGGCTGTATCTGCTGCTCTCTCGTGGGCGATTTCGGTACATCTCTTCAGGAGGTACTGACAACCTATAAACCGGAACGTATCCTGATCGAGCCTTCGGGCGTAGGTAAGTTGTCCGATGTGATTCGGGCGGTGCAGAATGTGAAGACTGAGGAGGAAGTATCTTTAAGCAGTGCGGTGGTAGTAGTGGATGCGTCCAAATGTAAAATGTACGCGAAAAATTTCGGGGAATTTTTCCTGAATCAGATCGAAAACGCCGGTCTGGTTATCCTGAGCCGGACAGGCAGTATCAGTGAAGAAAAGGCAGAAAATGCTGTGTCTATCATAAGAGAACACAATGCGAAAGCGGTCATCATCACGACACCCTGGGAGCAGCTGGAAGGGATGCAGATACTGCGGGCCATGGAGGAGAAAAACAACTGGATGGAAGAACTTCTGGAAGAAATCCGGGAAGAGCACAGCCATTCCCATGAGCACCATCACGAGCAGGCAGAAGAGTGCGGCCACGGCGACCATCACGGGCATAGTGAGCATTGTGGCCATGGACGCCATCACGGGCATGGAGAGGAATGCGGCCACGGCGATCATCACGGGCATGGAGAGGAATGCGGCCACGGTCATCATCATGGACATGGAGAGGAATGTGGGCACGGTCATCATCATGAGCATGGCCCGGATTGTACTTGTGGCTGTCATGATCATGAGCATGGTCATCATCATGCCGATGAAGTTTTCACGAGCTGGGGCAGAGAAACCGCTGTTTCCTACACGAAGGCAGAGATAGAAGAAAAGTTGAAAATGCTGGAAGAGGAAAAGGTCTATGGATATATTCTCCGTGCAAAGGGGATGCTGCCGGATGGACAGGGAGGCTGGACATATTTTGACTATGTCCCGGGAGAAATGGATATCAGAGACGGCAGCGCGCAGCTTACCGGAAAGATCTGTGTGATCGGTTCCGGGCTGCAGGAAGATAAGCTGCAGGAATTGTTTTTCAATAGGAAATAGCTTCGCAATTTCCTATTGAAAAACAATATAGATCGCACTGTGGCGGATTGGAGAATGTCGCTGAGGCGACCCGCCGCAGGCGGAGAATCGCGCCCGCGCGAATCTTATTCTCCAGGAAATAGCTCTGCAATTTCCTATAGAGGTTCGGGTGTCAAAAGATCATATGGTATTCTTTTTGATATCGGGACACTTAGAAATACAATGTCTATAGTCTGGAATTGGAATAGAAAATTTGTACAAGTTGCCAATCAACAATAAAAATAAGATCTTTTGACACCCAACCCTATAGAAAAAAATATAGATCGTGCAGTTCGGGAAGCACATTTTTGTTCAAAAATAAGAAAGGGAAGGAACGGACATGAAATCAGTCTATATGATAAATGGTTTTCTGGAAAGTGGTAAATCGGAATTTATCCGTTATACACTGGAGCAGCCTTATTTCCAGATCAGAGAGACGACGCTGCTCATCCTCTGTGAAGAGGGGGAAGTGGAATTTGACAGAGCACTTCTGCGCAGAAGTGGGACGGTACTGGAAGTGATCGAGGAAGAAGCGGATTTCACTACGGGAAATCTGACTGCTCTGGAAAAAAAGCATAAACCGGAGCGCATTATCATTGAATACAATGGGATGTGGAATTATAAGAAAATGAAGCTGCCCCGTAACTGGAAAATAGAGCAGCAGATCACCACTATCGATGCTTCCACATTTCCCATGTATTATACGAATATGCGATCACTGCTGGCAGAGATGCTGCGGGGATCTGAGATGATTATTTTTAACCGATGTGACGGTATCCAGGATTTGAGCAACTATAAGAGGAATGTGAAAGCCATCAATCAGAAGGCGGAAATTATTTTCGAGGATGCCAATGGGGAGATCAATGAGATCATGGAGGACGATCTGCCCTATGATCTGAAAAAGGATACGCTGGAACTGGACAATACCGGCTATGGTATCTTCTATCTGGATGCACTGGATCATGCGGAACGGTATTTACAAAAGAAGATGGTCTTTACCGGCATGGTACTGAAACCGGGCGATTTTCCGAAGGATTATTTCGTACCGGGCAGGATGGCCATGACATGCTGTGCGGATGATATGGCGTTTCTGGGATTTGCCTGCGAATATGATAAGGCGGAACAGCTAAGTGACAGGGACTGGGTCAGGGTGACGGCGACGATGACCTGGGGATACTGGGAAGCGTACGGAAGAGAAGGGCCGATCTTGCATGCCATTTCGGTAGAGCCTGTGAAGGCGCCGAAGAAGGAAATTATCGATTTTACGTAATCTAATTTACTGCGAGCGGGGGTATCCCTGCTCTTTTTTATTCTGTTTTTTCTTTTAACCAGGCATTTTCGAAAGTCGCTTCTAATCTTTCTCCCCAAAATAAAAAATAGAACTTTGTGAAAATATTTGACAAAATTTGAAACAGAAAATTATGCATAATGCCGTATTTTAATTCTTATATTGACAAAATACTATAAAAATGTTTAAATAATTTTAAAATATATGAAAATAAATAAAAAAATATGAAAAATAAAGAAAAGGAGTAATAAGAATGAAGTTTGCAGGGAGAATGAACTCTTTCATTTTGAAAGGCGGCCATGATCTGTACGGGACGATTGAAAAATACAGATCAATGGAAAATGTCACACATTTGGAATTTAATTATCCGGAACATTTTGAGGGACAGAAGATAGAAGCGATAAAGGAAGCGATCGGCGATATGGGTGTTAACGGTGTAGCGACCCGCTTTAAGGCGCCTTTTATCAAAGGAGAATTCACGAATGCAGATGAAGAAATCCGCAGGAGCGCTATAGAAATGTGTAAGGGTGCTGTTGATGCGTGCCGCGCCATCGGCGGAGAAGTGGTGACAATCTGGCAGGCCTATGACGGCTATGACTATCCCTTTCAGCTGAACTATGAAAAAGCATGGGAAAAAATGATAGAAGCATTTCAGGAAATTGCAGACTATGGAAAAGATCTGAAGATCAGTATTGAATATAAACCTTTTGAGCCGAGAAACTATGCAATGCTGGACAGCATTGGGATAGTGCTGCTGGCAATTGAGGAGATCGGACGGGATAATGTGGGCGTCACGTTAGATTTCTGCCATATGCTGATGAAACATGATAATCCGGCCTATGCGCTGGCGCTGGCAGCGAAAAAGGGGAGACTGTTCGGACTGCATATGAATGACGGATACAGTTCCATGGACAGTGGTTTGATCTTTGGCGCGGTGAATCTGAGCCAAAGTATAGAATTTGTGTATTATTTGAAAAAATATCATTATGACGGCGTTGTATTTTTTGACAGCTTTCCGGTGAGAGAAGATACCGAGGCGGAAATAAATGCAAATATCGCTACGTTCAAAAAGATTTCCGCTCTGATTGACAAAATAGGGATGGAAGCCTTTGAAACGGTGATAAGCAGGAACGATGGGGTTGCTTCACAGCAGTTCCTAATCGATATCCTTGCTTCATAATAGAAAAGAAAAAAGGAGAAAACGTATGAAAAAGAAAAAATTATTGGTAATGGGACTCGTACTGTCAATGGTACTGTCGGTCTGTGGCTGTGGTTCGGCCGCGTCCGATGAATCTGGGGCTTCCACAGAGCAGGCGGCGGATACGACGGACGCAGGGGAGCCGGAAGCGGCCCAGAGTACGGAAGAAGGGACGCAGGAAAGTGCCGGAGAAGCGCAGGAAGCTTCCACAGCAGAATTTGATCCTGATAAAGATCCGAACGGAATTGACTGGACGGAAATGAGGCAGCAGTATGGCGCGATGCCTGCGCTTCAGGACGGCATGGTAGTCGGCGGCCTTGTCAAACAGCTTCAGAACGAGTTCTGGCAATCTCTGAAAAAAGGGTATGAGGAGTGCGGTGCTCTTATGGGAGAAAAAGCAGGCGTCAACATTACGGTGGATGTACAGGGCGCACAGAATGAAAGTGACGAAGAAGGACAGTTGACGGCGATGAACAACATGATAAACAAAGGATACAATGGTATCTTGTTCAGCCCGATCTCCGATTCCAACCTGACATCTGCAGTGGATACATGCAACAATGGAGAGACGGTGGCTGTCAATGTCAACGATGGCGTGGCACAGAATACCAATTACTTCGTAGGGCCGAACGCATATCAGAACGGCGTTCTGGCAGCAGAGTGGATTGCGGAAAAACTGAATTATGAAGGTCAGGTAGCGGTTATTATCGGAAAAGTATCTGCCTATGCAGCCCGGGAGAGGACGGCAGGTTTTGTCGATACGATGGCGGAGATTGCGCCGAATATTGAGGTAGTGGCACAGCAGAGCGCCGATTGGGATCGTCAGACATCTAAAGAGCTGACAGAGACATGGCTGACACAGTATCCTGACTTGGACGCTATTTTCAGTAATAACGATGACATGGCGTTGGGTGCGGTGGAAGCAGTCAGAGAATATGAAAAGGAAAGCGGCGTTCATGTCTATGTCGTAGGCGTGGACGGAGATTCCGAAGCGTACGAGTCCATCCGCAACGGCGGCCAGGACGCCACAGTAGATTCTTTCCCGTATTATGTGGGAATGGTATCCATGGAATATATGCTTCGCCAGTTAAACGGTCAGGATATGCCGAAGGTGGTATGGACACCGCAGGCGCTGATCAGCAGTGAAAACATTGATTCCGATCCCGCAACAGTAATCGGATGGAGTGATGCGGAATTTGAGTAAATAATAAATGAAATAACAAACTTGTGGGGCGGTTATACCGTCCCGCAGAAATGAGGTATGATAATGGCCGAAGCAATCGAATTTGAAAAAATAAATAAATATTTTCCGGGTGTCCATGTTCTGAAAGACATCAGCTTTTCCATTCATCCCGGAGAGGCGCATGCCCTGCTTGGAGAAAACGGTGCGGGAAAATCTACGTTACTGAATATTTTACATGGAATTTATACGGAATATGAGGGGAAAGTAAAATTATTCGGAAATGAAGTTCATTTTAAAAATCCCAATGACGCCATTATTAATGGGAAGATTTCCAAAGTTCATCAGGAAACGAATGTGGTAAAGGATATTAGTGTAGGGGAAAATGTCGCGCTGGGGCATGAGCCGTCAAAAGCAGGATTTGTAAATAGAAAAAGGTTAAATCAGGAAGTAGATGAGATATTGGAGCAGCTTGGATGCCGTTTCCGTTCGGAGACAAAGGCCGGGGCGCTGTCCGCGGGAGAAATGCAGATGATGGCCATTGCCAAGGCGTTGTATTACGATTCCAAAATTATTTCATTGGATGAACCTACCGCCTCGCTGTCCATCAAAGAGACAGAAAATCTGTTCAAGGTCATAGGGGAGTTAAAAAAACGGGGAATTACAATACTGTATGTCAGTCATAGACTGGAGGAGATCTTTCAGATCTGCGATCGGGCGACAATTTTAAGAGACGGTGATTTTATTACAACTTTGAAAGTAGCTGAGACTGATCGGAGAAGTTTGATCAGGTCGATGGTAGGACGGGACGTGGATGCGCTTGCAAGCCGTACCAACCCCTGTATGGCCACGGAAGAGGTGGTTTTGAAGGTAGAAAATTATAGCGGAGAAAAATTTCATCATGTGAGTTTTGAACTTCACAGAGGAGAAATATTGGGGTTTTCAGGACTAGTAGGGGCCGGGAGAACAGAGCTGATGCGGGCCGTCTGCGGTATTGACCCCAAAAGGGGTGGCAGGCTGTATCTGAACGGCAAGGAAATGCATTTCCGTAATTCCAGAGATGCGCTGAAACATGGAATAGGAATTTTGCCGGAAGATCGGAAGACGCAGGGATTTTTAAATCTGTCTACCAATATTGATAATATGGCAATTTCCAGTCTGCAAAAATATTTAACAGGGATATTTGTAGATTCCGGTAAAAAAAGAAAAAATTGTGAAAAATATATTCAGGAACTGGCAATTCATCCTCCCAAAGCGGATATTCTTACCGCCAATATGTCTGGCGGCAATCAGCAGAAAGTGATCATAGGCAGATGGCTTTCCACGGATGTGGAGGTACTGATATTTGACGAACCGACAAAAGGTGTCGATGTAGGGGCAAGAGTGGAAATTTATCGTCTCATAGAGGAATTTGCACAGGCAGGAGGAGCGGTCATCGTTATTTCTTCTGATATGCCGGAAGTGCTGGGCATCAGCGACAGGGTCATTGTGATGTGTGAAGGGAATAAGACAGGTGAAATCGAAAGAGAGATGTTCAGCGAAGAACTGGCGATGGAATATGCGATAGGAGGAAAATGATTATGAACAGAGTTCAAAAAATAATTAACCATAATAAAAGAGAGTTGGTGACGCTGGTTGGTATCGTTTTGATCTATCTGTTTTTTGCAATAATCGACGCGTCCTATATGAGTTGGGATAATTTTCTGCTGATTCTTCAGCAGTCGACAATTAACGGCATTATTGCAGTAGGTATGACGTTTGCGATTATGACCGGGGGAATCGACCTTTCGGTAGGAGCCGTTTACGGTATTGTCATCGTTGCTATCGCCAAGATGACTACTTCCGGCTGGGATCCGATTGCTTCTCTTTTCGTAGGATTATTGATGGGATGTGCAGCAGGATGTCTGAATGGTATCTTTGTTACGAAGCTGAAATTACAGCCGTTTATTGCTACGCTTGGTACAATGGATATTTTCCGGGGCGTGGCGTATGTGGTGACGGACGGTGTTCCCATTATCGGCGTGCCAGATGGTTATCGGGTATTGTTCAATACCAAACTTTCCAACGGAATCTATATTTATGTTTTCGTGTTTCTGGCGATTGCAGTGGTCATGGGAATCCTCCTTGCAAAGACGAGACTTGGAAACTATCTGTACGCTGTAGGCGGAAATGAAGAGGCGGCGCGGCTTTCCGGCGTCAGTATCGACTGGGTAAAGATAAGAGCTTATATGATTTGCGGTTTTTGTGCTGCCTTGGCGGGTTCTATCAGCTTATCTAACCTGGGAAGTGGTAATCCCACGGCGGGAGAAGGCTATGAATTGGACGCCATCGCCGCCTGCGCCATAGGAGGTTCCCGTATGGCGGGCGGGAAAGGCTCCATACTGGGGACGGTATTTGGCGCGCTGCTGCTGGCCGCTTTAAAGGTAGGAATGATTATCCTGAATATCAATACCTTCTATCAATATATCGTTACGGGTGCAATTATAGTCATCGCCGCATTTTTTGAGGTGATCCAGGCCAAGCTGGAGTCAAGAATCAAAAAATAAGCCGCCAGAAGAAAAACAGACAGATGGAGAGATTGAAATGAAGAAAGTAGTCGTAGTGGGAAGCTTAAATTATGATTTTTTTCTGCTTCTGGCAGGAACGCCCAAAGTGGGCGAAACAGTCCATGCCAATGAATCCGGCAGAGGCGCCGGAGGGAAAGGAGCGGACCAGGCGGTGCAGATTGCGAAGCTCGGGACACCGGTTTCTATGGTGGGGAGTATTGGCAATGACTGGATGGGAACATATCTACGGGAAAGTCTGATAGATGCAGGTGTGGACTGTACATATTTGAAGCGCAGGCAGGATGTGGAGACCGGTATGAGTGTGGCCAATGTATTGCCGGACGGTAATATTATGTCTGTCATCCTCCATGGAGCGAACTATGGGGTGGAGAAGGCGGACGTGCTGGAGGCCATGCCGGCGCTTCGAGAGGCGGAAATGATCGTGCTGCAGCTTGAGATTCCTATGGAGGTGGTGAAGTTTACGATTGATCTGGCGAAAGAGCTGGGGATAAAGGTACTGTTGAACGCTGCGCCTGCTGCTGTCCTGGAGGAAGAATATATCAGAAAATGCGATTATTTCGTTGTCAATGAAGTGGAGGCTTCCTTCTATGCGGGGGAAGAGATCGTTTCCGTGGAGCAGGCGGAAAAACGGATTCCCGAACTGGCGGAAAACTATGGGAATTGCTGGATATGTACCCTTGGAGAAGCAGGCGCGCTCATCGCAGGAAATGGAGAGTACCGACATATCCCGGCGGTGAAAACACAGATGGTGGAAGCCACAGGCGCCGGGGATTCTTTTGTGGGAGGATTTTCCCACGGGGTTCTCGAAGGAATGGATGTGTTTCAAGCAGGATGGTTTGCCGCACATTGCAGCGCTATTACCATCAGAAACGTGGGAGCCCAAGCGTCTATGCCCCGCAGAGAACAGCTCAGAAAAGAGTATGGGATTTAAAAATATTATAATACGGTAGAGTCTCTTTATTGAACAATGTCAAATTGCTAAATTCCAGGAAGTATTATATAATGTTCACAAAGCAATGAGCAGTGCGTGAACGAGTGGCTGTACAAAAATATGCTTGCATATTTTTGTACAGACGCGAGTGAACATAGGGCGAAGCCCGTGAGCGAAAGAGCGAAGCTCTTGAGCGTGCACTGCGAAGCGAGGAAGAGCGAAGATTGGCATGAGGAGGGGCCCATCGAAGATGGGAGGAGTCCTGATGTCCGGGAAACCAAAGGTCTCCCGAATGTGCACTGCGAAGCGAGGAAGGGCGAAGATTGGCATGAGGAGGGGCCCATCGAAGATGGGAGGAGTCCTGATGTCCGGGAAACCAAAGGTCTCCCGAATGTACACTGCGAAGCGAGGAAGAGCGAAGATTGGCATGAGGAGAGGCAATATGATTCCTTTTGAACGAAGAAGACAGATGATGCAAGCTTTTGAAAATTCAGAGATCGTTACTCTGGATGATTTTAAAAAGAGACTGAAAGGAATATCGGAATCGACGATTCGACGCGATTTGAAGTTGCTTGCCAGCGAGGGAGAGATCGTTCTCCTGCATGGCGGGGCAGCAAAAAAAATGGCCGGTTCTTACGAAGCCTCTTTTGGCTCCAGGAGTATTCAGAATATCAAGGAAAAAAGTGCCATTGCGAAATTTGCCGCCGGGCTCGTTTCCGACGGAGAAGTGATTTATCTGGATGCAGGCAGTACGGTTCTGCGGATGGTAAAGTATCTGAGAAACAAAGACATTACCATCGTTACCACCAATGCGCTCATCATACAGGAGTTAGAAGGAGCCCGGGCAAAGTGCATTCTGGTGGGGGGAGAACTTTTGCTTTCTACCGCTTCTCTCGTGGGGCCTATGACAGATGCCGAGTTGCAGAACATGTATTTCGATAAATCGTTCATTGGGATTTCCGGGTTTTCTATTGAAGCCGGAATCAATACGCCTGATTCCCGGGAAGCGAAGAAAAAGCAGATCGTTAAAAAAAACTCAAAAGAATCTTATGTCCTGGCGGACAGCTCCAAATCAGGGAAATCCACGCTCTGCAAAGCTTTGGAATTGAAAGATGTGACAATTATCTGTGAAAAAGAGACTCCTATTTTATTGGAAGCCGGCAATTATATGCTGGCGGAAAAGTGAAATATTCTACAGGGATAAATAGGAGAAAGAATATGTGCGTAAAAGAATGTGTTCTGGGGATGGATATCGGTGGGACGAATTTTCGAATGGGATTGGTGGACCGGAGCCTGCGAGCGGAGCAGGTCATGGTATATTCTTCCCAGTCAGTTTATGATACCGGGAATACAGTAGATAAATTTGCTCTGTATATTCGGAATTATATAGAGAAATACGGGGCGGGCTACGATATCCTTTCGATTGCGATCGGCTGTCCGTCAGTTGTGGATGGGGAGCGCAGGCGTCTCTTTTCTTCCACAAATTTTCCGGGTCTGGAAAATATCGATTTGGTAGGAGAATTGGAGAAACGGCTCCCATATCCGGTGATGATCGATCATGACGCCTATTATTTGCTGGCTTATGATATCAGAAAACATGGGCTGACAGATAAGGGAGCGGTCATAGGGTGCTATTTCGGGACAGGGCTTGGCAGCGCCATGTATATTGACGGCCGTCCCTATATAGGCAGAAACGGAACGGCCTGTGAGCTGGGACATCTGCCGATCCCTTTTAACGATTATTTATGCAGCTGTGGAAATCGAGGCTGTATCGAAATGTTTTCCTGTGGGAAAGCATTGGAACGGATTGGCCAGGAACGGTATCCAGATATATTTATCGGAGAGTTGTTTACACGTCATGGGGACAGCGAGCCTCTCAGGCAGTTTGTAGAATATATGTCCATTGCCGTGGCGGCGGCTGTCAATATAATCGATCCTCATTGTGTGTTTGTGGGCGGCGGTATCCCGTCGATGAAAAATTTTCCTTGGCAGTATTTTTTAGAAAAAGTGATCAGCCATACGCGCAAGCCCTATCCGGCGGAGAATCTGGATATCCGGTTTTCGGAAAATAGTTCAGAAAAAGGTATTATAGGAGCTGCCATTCGGGCTTTTGAATATATCCCACATAAAACATAAAGAGGAAATTCTCTATGGAAAATGAAATCAAGCCGTATTGTATGTACGGAAAAAGAGCAGATGGTACGTTTGAAAAAAGGGAGCATATTATTCCAGCGTTTATCGGCGGTATGCAAAAGCTGCCAAAAGGGGCGGTATGCGATGAGATCAATGAACTGTTTTCTCCGATGGAATTTCATGTATCTCAGCATTCGATTCTTGCCCTGAACAGGATGTTCTATGGGCCGGGAAAGAGAGGAAGCCAGAATCGGAAGAAGAGCGGTCACAAGCTGATCTGTGTGCAAAAGATGAAAGACGGAAAGGCGCGGCTGGGATATATTGATTACGGGGCGCCAAAGCTGATCAGTCAGATAGAGCTGCCTCTGGTTAGGAATAAAGCAGACGGAAAAATCCCTGTCCAGATGAGTCTGGATGGGGATTACGTGCATTGCCAGGAAGAACAGAAACAGCTCTTTTTGCAGAAAATAAGAGAATATAACGGGCATTCCACAGTCATCAAAAGCAGGCAGATAGACGAAGAACGGGCGATTCTCGGATGGTATGGAAATAAATGGTATCTGGGACTGAATGACCGGGAGGAAACAGAGCGTGCAAAGACGATTGTGGAAAGTATGATCAAGCGTTTTGCAACAGACAAAAATCTGCAGGAAGAGAGCAGCGGAAATGTTGTCAGGGAGCAAGTGTGGTGTGAGCTGCGGCAGGCATTGAAGCCTGTGGATTATTGCAGAGTGATGGCCAAAATCGCATTTAATGTGGCGGCATACGTCAATGGCAGGGATAGGATGCTGGAGGACTGGTTTGACGGCATCAGAGAAGCCATTGTCACCGGAGAGGGAATCGGCGAGTATGTGGCTCTTTCCGATGACAATAACGCTTTGCAGATTTTTGAAAAGCTGAAATATCAGAAGCTTTTCGGAGAACAGCTTCATATAGTGCTTTGTATCAGACAGCGAAATGACTATATCGGATATGTCTATCTGTATGGGATAAAACAGCCGGCGATTGTGCACTTGGCTTCCAATATACCGGTTGGCGCCGTGAAGCATATGGACGGGTTCGTATGCGATTGGCAGAATCAGAAAGAGTATGATTATGAAGAGTTTCTGTGTAGGCTGATCGGCGTGCAGGAGGAGGGATTTGTCCGTTGAGGATAAATATGGTATAATACAATCCATGATATATCTAAGGAGAAACGCCAATGACAAACAAGCAGCGCAGAGACGCCCAGATGGCATACATTGCAGACGACAGCGTTTGGAAAGAAATGCAAGTGTGCAGAAGGAAATTGCAAAAATTAAATGTTATGGACCGGTCTGATCTGGAAGGAATCCAGGAAGCGGTAAAGGATTTGTTTGGCAAATCGGAAGACGCGATGGTCAACCCGCCTTTTTATTGCGACTATGGGAAGCATATTGAAGTGGGAAAGAATTTTTTTGCCAATTACAACTGTACGATATTGGATGTGGCAAAAGTGAAGATAGGAGATAACTGCCAGATGGCTCCGAATGTGGCGATCTATACGGCGGGGCATCCTCTGCATCCGGTGAGCCGCAATTCCAGTTACGAATATGGAAAGGAAGTGACCATTGGAGACAATGTCTGGATTGGAGGAAATGCAGTGATCTGTCCGGGCGTCCATATCGGCAATAACGTAGTGATCGGCGCGGGCAGTGTGGTGACAAAAGACATTCCCGACTGGTATGAGGCGGCAGGAAATCCCTGCCGCCTCATCCGAAAAATCACAGATGAGGATAAGAGAAAGCTGTTTGGCAGCGAAGAGATCGATGAGGAAGCCTGGGAAGAGATTTTGCGTCTGACGAAGGAGCAGTGAGGATGAACTATCGGGATGAATGGCTGCGGTTTGAAGCCGGAAATGACGGAGATGAGATGGCGCACAGAAAACCGTCGGAGGAATTTTTGTTTTACCGGGCTGTGGCAAACGGAGATGTGGATGCGGTTAAGAAAAACTGTGAGATGGAAAAATTTTTGGATAGCGAAGGTGTGGGAGTTCTTTCCCGGAATCCCGTTACCAATCTGAAATACCATTTTGTTATTACGACGGCAATGATTACGCGGGTGTGCAGAGAAAAAGGGATGGAGCTGGAACAGGTGTTTCGGCTGAGCGATTTTTATATTCAGAAGCTGGACGATATCCATACGATAGAAGAGGTACAGAAGCTGCATGATACGATGGTGATAGATTATGCGGAAAAAATGCGCAGATATCTCAGAAAAGATACAAATTCCAAACATATCAATGCCTGCAAGGAGTATATATATGCGCACATAAAGGAACGTATAACGATAGAAGATCTGGCGGAAGAATTTGGCGTATCGGCGGGCTACCTTTCCCGGTTGTTTAAAAAGGAAACCGGTATTTCCGTGAGTGCATATATACGGGCGCAGAAGATAGAAATTGCGAAAAATCTGCTGCGGTTCAGCGACTATTCCATGATCGAGATTGCCAATCGTCTTTCTTTTTCTTCCCAGAGTCATTTCATCCAGCAGTTTCGGGAATCCGTGGGCATGACGCCGAAAAAATATCAGGATGAGAATTATATGATCCAGTGGAATACGGAGTTGCCTTCGGATCGGGAACATACATAAGTTGTATAAAAAATTGTCCGTCATAGACGAGAACAGGTACGCATACGGGAAACATCCCCCCAGAGTTTTATGGTTCTGTAACAGAGAACCCTCTGAGGGGATGTTTTGCCGAAAAAAATATGTAAGGAGGAATGAATTTTTCAAAAATGTTTAAAGGATGAGCAAAATCTGATTCTCCTCTTTCAGAAATTCTTCCGGTATATAATTGTCGGAAAGCTCTATTCCGTTTAATAGGAGCCGGGTATATCCCGTCTCTTTTTCTTCCGGGTTTTCCACAAGGATGTGGAGATGTCTGCCCCGGAAATTTTTGTCGATTTCCAAATGCTTCCAGCTTCGGGGAATGGAAGGTGCAATTCGTATCCCTTTCAGGTCAGGACGGATTCCCAGAATGCCTTCTACGCATCCAACCATTACCGTGGAAGCGGTTCCGGTCAGCCAATGTACATGAGAACGGCCAAAGTGTCGGCTTGCTTTTCCTTCCGTGAACTGTCCGTAGCAATAGGGCTCCAGACAGCGGATTTCGGCCCGGTCATTCTGGGCGGAGGGGGCGTTTTCCATGAAATAGGTAAAGGCGCGGTCGCCGTGACCGCACAGAGCCTCCGCGAGAATCAGCCAGCCCTGAGACTGGGAAAAGATACCGGCATTTTCCTTTGTGCCCTGATTGTAAATGACTGTGAGAGCGCCGTCAAAAGCGTGGGCATGATAAGGGGGATCCATCAGAACCGCGCCATAGGCTGTATTCAACCGTGCAAAAACATTATCCAGAGCGGCTTCTGCCTGCTCCTTTGTGGCAAGGCTGCTGATAACGGCCCAGCTCTGGGGATTCAGCCACATATTTGCTTCGGGAGCTTTGGAAGCTCCAATCCGCTCACCGGTTTCCGTATAGCCCCGAATGAAGCGATCGTTGTCCCAGCACAGCTTCTGTATGAGCTCCCGGGTTTTAGGCAGTGTTTCCTCCAGGTATTGGAGATAATCGGCGTCCTGTTTATGACCGGCAAATTCTTTCATGATGACCAGCGCATAATAGAACTGCATGGCAACGAAAGAGGACTCGCCGGCTGCGCCGAGGCGGAGACAGTCATTCCAGTCCGCATATAATCCTGCCGGCATGCCGTGGGGGCCCAGGTGGGTCAGAGAAAAACGGATGGCCCGCTGCAGATGCTCATAGACGCTTCCCTGTTCCGCATTGGCAAAGGGAATGATTTCGTCCAGGAAGGCAGTATTTCCGGTCTCGGCGATATATTTATAGACGGTGGGGAAAAGCCAGAGGGCATCGTCTGCGCGGTAAGCCGGATGTCCGGTCTCCTGTACATAGGAGGCGTCGTCAGGCGTGTCTTCCTGCCCCGGATTGTGCGTAAATTTTACAAGGGGAAGTCCTCCGCCGTGATTTACCTGTGCAGAAAGCATAAAGCGGATTTTATCGGCGGCCATATCCGGCGCCAGGTGGATAATTCCCTGAATATCCTGTACCGTATCCCGATAACCGTATCCGTTGCGCAGTCCACAGTAGATAAAGGAAGCGGCCCGGGACCAGAGAAAGGTTATAAAACAGTTATAGGCGTTCCAGGTATTGACCATGGTATTAAATTCCTGGCTGGGGGTATTCACTTTCAGATTTTCCAGTTTTTTATTCCAGTCGTTTTTCAAAACAGCCAGTTCTTCCTCTACCGCTCTGTGGGGAGTATGATAGGAGCAGATCAGTTCCTCCGCCTCAGAAGAGGATTTCATCCCCAGGAGAAAGACGACGGTCTTTGTTTCACCCGGCTGCAAGGAGATCCGGCAGGAGAGGGCTCCACAGGAATTTTCATTGTAGCTGACAGTATTTCCAAGATCCCCGGATGTGATGCCGACGGGATTCCCGTATCCGCGATAGGCACCCAGAAAGAGGGATTTATCTCCGCAGTAGGAAGAAACCGGGGCTCCGGCAAGGCCAAAGAAACGTTCGGTTACATTTTTACCGTCCACCTCTTCCTTGGACGGGAGGGCATCCAGATTGCCGTGGATTTGCTGCATGATGCGGTTTCCTTCATACAATGTCCGGGTAATGAAAAGGGAGTATTGCAGATTAACCTGGTCCTGTTCATAATTGTTGTGATTTGTAAATTCGCCGTAGCCGGTGAGGGTGAGTTCTCTTTCTCTGTCTGAGCGGTTTGTGACAGAAAGAGACCAGACCTCATGGGATTTTCCCAGAGGGACATAGTAAAGCGCTTCGGAACGGATACCGCTGTAGTCGGCAATCATTTTCGTATAACCGATACCGTGGCGGCATTCATTCCGATAAAGCTCCAGTGGCTTTCCCACCGGCTGCCATGAGGCGGACCAGTAATCTTCGGATTCATTATCCTTGATATACAGATAACGTCCGGGCTGGTCGAAATGATTGAAAATATACCGAAGAATGCGTCCGTTTGCTCCGGATTTTACAAAGCTGTATCCGCCGGCGTTGTTGGAAATGATTGCGCCGTATTCCGGGGAACCCAGATAATTTACCCAGGGAGCGGGCGTATCCGGCCGATCGATCACATACTCCCGATTTTTGTCGTCAAAATATCCATATTTCATATCGATATACCTTTCCTGTTTTTTTAAAATAGCGTAACTATGATCTGATGCGTTTCGTTTGAAAGTGCGTTGAGTATGCGGCGGGGAAGCACGGCATAGGCGTTTTCGATAATAGTAAGCTCTATGCTGCCGCATTGCGCGGAGGCCACAGTATATGCGCCGAAATCTTTTCTGTTTTCGTTTCTGTAGGTGACCTGCAATCGTTTTCCGGCAAAGGTGACGGAAATGGAGGCCGTTCCTTCGCAGGTGAACTGCTCGGCCAGAAGCTTCGGATAAAAGATAAGGTCCCCGGCGGCGCCGCGAACGCCGAATACTTCCGTGATCATTGTCATCAGGTACCAGCTGGCTGCTCCTGTCAGATAGGGATACATGCCCCGGCCATCAGAACGGAAATATTCCGGAATGCCGGGATATATGCGGCTCGTGGAAAAATCCAGGGCGGTGTCGGCCAGTGTCTTCAGCGCTTTCCATCCTTCCCGGACAAATCCCCGATGGTAGAGTGCATTGGCGTACATAACGGTCATATGGGAGAAGACGGCGCCGTTTTCCTTTTCTCCATAGGCAAATCCAAACATACGGCCCATATCCAATTTTAATTCATGGAAATCCGTATTCAGTCGGTAGCCGCCACTCCTTTGGTCATAGAGATAATGATCTGCGCTTTTGGTTATTTTTTGGATTTGCGTATCCGTGGCTACATGGCCCATAATGGCGAAGACCTGTCCGGTCAGCATCATACGGACATGATCCGGGAAGAAACCTTCTACAGCCTGTCCGTGGTTGTCATAATAGCTGTTGAACCAGCCTTCTTCCTCCGTACCTTCTATCCATTCCCGGCTTCTCACATATTTGGTGAGCCAGGCGGCTTTCCGGCTCAGATTGTCGGCGAGGAAAGCGGGAGAAAATGCAGTCTGCCTGCCGCTGATATTGTGCCGACACCGGTATGTATATTCCTGTAACAGTTCCTCTTTTTGGGAGGCGTTATGAAAAAGATCAGAATCTGCGTTGAGCAAAATGCCGATTTCCTCCAGAAGCTGTATCGGTTGATCCGGATGAAAGCTGTCCAGAAGCAGAATCAGGTGGGCAAGTTCCGTCAGATTATCGGCATAGGCACAGGTAAAAGCCACGCTTTCTCCCCGCTGCGACGCCATATCCAAGGCATCATTCCAGTCTGCATCCCGCAGGCGGCAGACGTTATGTTCTCCGACTTCATAAAAGGCGGTGAGCTGCTGGATGATAAGGTGTTCCAGAATACTGCCCATATAGACGGTCTGGAGGGAAGATTTCTGCCGGCTTCCGTATTCTTCATTCCAGAGGGAGTCGAACTGGGTGCCCCGCATGATTTGTCTGTCTTTGAAATAGGGAACCTGTCTGTTTAGAATTTCGATATCTCCGGTCTGGTCTATATAGAGTTTGGTGGTTTTCAGAGGCCAGAGGGCGTGGTCCATCCAGACCCGGGCGATGCCGTTGCGGTCTGCGATAAAATTCCCGTCTCCTTCTCCGATGATGGTGGCGTTGGTTCCGTCGATACGGACGCCGCCAAAGTTTTTGGCGATCATTTCTCCTACATTTTGAGGATCCATAAAGAGAAGGGAAAGACAGTCCTGCCAGAGATCACGCCAGCCCCGTCCGCCCCGTCCATAATCGTGATAGGGGAGGAAAGAGCAGCCAAAGAGACGGCGGAGGAAGGGCTGGAAGCTAATCCATTTCATCAGGCGGTCGAAATCCTTATCCTGTGTATGAAACGCTACGTTGACCAGGCGCTGCCAGTATGTTCTGGTCTGATTCAGCGCATGGGAAATTTTGTGGGAAGTATTGTATTTTTGAAAAATTTTCTGAATATCTTTCCTGTCTTCTTCCACGCCCAAAAGGACAATATAGTCCGCTTTTTCATCCGGGGCGAGAGTAATTTTGGAGAATCGGAAAGCGCCCATGGCTTCTTTGCCTGCATCTGTATGGCCGCAGGGGTATCCGTCGGCCTGTTCATATACGGCGCGGGGATGGGTGTAGCTGCCCCCTTCTCCGATAAAGTCTTCTACGGTGGGATAGAAACGTTCAGGGGCATCTCCTTTACCGCTGCAGCCCATTACATAGTAGATTTGCCGGTTCCTCCGGTGCCCTTTTTCATTAAAAGACATGGTGGGGCATACCAGGACGCCGTTTTCGGCGGTCCGTATCCGATGGAGGAGAGACGTTACATGACGGTGGTCTCGTATATTGTCCGCGCTCCGGCCGTAGATGGGGACAGCCGCCCAGGCTGTCATGGTCTGAGGAGAATCGGAAATGTTCTGAATCACAACATGCATGATTTCCACGGTATCATTTTCCGGAATAAAAGAAGTTACGGTGGAACGGAGCCGGAGAATCTGAGAGGCGCGCTCTAGTGTATGCCACATAAAACCGGCGGTGAGCCGGCTTTTGTCCTGCTCTCCGGAAAATTTCGCCGCTTCCTGCTGCGGAGAAACGCCTGCGGCGGAATACACACCGACGCCATCTATAACGCACCAGAAATTACGGCAGGAGCGGTTATTGTGCAGATTTTCTGAGCTGACAGGCTCCAGCAAAAAACTGTCCTGGTTTATTTTAGAGTCACCGCCGAGATTTGGCGTAACAGAACTTTTCAGCCCGGACTCGGAAGCAAGAGGAAAATAAAGATAACTTGTGTCCTCTGGATTTTCCATTGTAAAACTGCCATGTTCGTCAGTAAACGACAGTTGTTTCATGAATATTGTCTCCTTTCGTCTTTTACGTGTATTATATAGGAGGCGCCCGTTTACAAAAATAAGAAACAGATAAAAAATATCAGAATCATGACATCAAATTCAAAATGGGTCATGATTTTGATATTTTTTTGGAAATTATAATATATCAGAAAAAATAACTACGCTATACTACAAAACAACCGTGAGGGAAAGAGCATATAGAAAAATACAATTACAGGAGGTAAGAAAGATGAAAAAGAAATTAATTGCTGTTCTGCTTACTGCAAGTATGTTTGCCGGAATCTTGGCCGGCTGTGGAAGTTCCACGGCAGACGGAGGAGCAGCCAGTACAGAGGAAGGAAAAGTTATCAATATTTATTCGTGGAATAACGAGTTTCAGCAGCGTGTGGAGGCGGTATATTCAGAAGTGGCGGAGACTTCGTCGGATGGAACGGTAACAAAGCTGAAGGACGGGACGGAAATTCACTGGATTATCAATCCGAACCAGGACGGCGTCTATCAGCAGAAGCTGGATGAGGCGTTGATGAATCAGGGAAGCGCCGCTGCAGACGACAAAGTGGATATTTTCCTGTCGGAAACGGATTATGTATATAAATATACGGATGCAGAGGCGGATGTTGCGATGCCCCTCACCGATCTTGGTATTGATCCGGAGACAGATCTGGCGGATCAATATGATTTTACAAAGACGACGGCTTCTGATGCAGAAGGGGTACAGAGAGGTTCCACATGGCAATGCTGTCCGGGACTTTTGGTATACCGTAGAGACATTGCCATGGATGTATTTGGTACGGATGATCCGGCAGCCGTGGGAGAAAAGGTAAAAGATTGGGATACGATGAAAGCGACTGCAGCGGAGCTGAAAGCAAAGGGATATTATACATTTGCTTCCTATGCAGATACATTCCGTCTCTATGGTAACAGTATAGAAGAGTCCTGGGTAACGCCGGGAGAGACGGTAATTAAAGTCGATCAGAAAATAATGGACTGGGTAAATGATTCAAAAGAATGGCTGGATGCGGGCTATCTGGATAAAACCGTAAAGGGACAGTGGAATGACGACTGGAATAAGGCAATGGGTTCTGAATCCAAAGTATTTGCCTTTCTTTTCCCGGCATGGGGAATTGATTTTACACTGAAGCCGAACTGGGATGGCGGAGACGGCGTATGGGCCGTTACCAATCCGCCTCAGGAATATAACTGGGGAGGCTCCTATGTACATGCATGTACAGGTACGGACAATCCGGAACATGTAAAAGAAATTATTCTTGCGGTAACTGCAAATAAAGACAATCTGATGAAAATGTCCAAAGATTATGCAGAGTTTACCAATACCACAAGCGGTATGCAGAAAGCGGCAGGGAATGATGCGTTTTCATCGGAATTTCTTGGCGGCGAGAATCCGTTTACATATTTTGCACCGGTAGCAGAAAATATAAAGATCGCTCCGCTTTCCTCATATGATCAGGGGTGTGTGGAACTGATTCAGAACTCTTTCAGCGATTATTTACAAGGCAATGTAGATTATGAGAAAGCAAAGGTAAATTTTGAAACGGCAATTATAGAACGTTATCCAGATATTACGGAAGTACAATGGCCGGAGTAACAGAAAGAGAAAGCTGTGGAGCAGCGGGCTGCTCCACAAAGGCATGTGGAAAGGAGTGAAGCATAATGGAGAAAAAACGTAAAAGTGTCAGCTATGCAAAATGGGGATATGTTTTTATTCTTCCGTTTTTCCTTTGTTATTTTATTTTCTCTCTGATTCCGCTGGCAGATACGATTCGATACAGCTTTTTTGAATACTATCGCTCGGGAATCAAAGAGATAGGGCCGACTTTTATCGGGATGGAAAACTATGTGAGTCTGTTGAAGTCGGATATGTTCAAATATGGAGCAAATACGCTGATTCTGTGGGTGATCGGTTTTATACCGCAGATTGCGGTTGCGTTGCTGCTGGCGGTATGGTTTACGGATGTACGTCTGAAAATACGTGCAAAACAGTTCTTTAAAGTGGTGATTTATCTGCCGAATCTGATTATGGCGTCTGCTTTTGCCATGTTGTTTTTTACCATGTTTTCTGCGAATGGACCGGTCAATTCCATTTTGCTGTCTCTTGGAATCATTCAGGAGAAGGTGGATTTCCTTGGCTCGGTATGGGGAACGAGATCTCTGGTAGGGCTTATGAACTTCCTGATGTGGTTCGGGAATACGACGATCATGCTCATGGCGGCGATCATGGGTATCAGCCCGGATGTTTTTGAAGCAGCCGAAATCGACGGATGCTCCGGGTTTAAAAGATTCTTTTATATTATTCTCCCATTGATACGGCCCATCCTTACCTATACGCTGATTACTTCTATCATAGGCGGTCTTCAGATGTTTGACGTGCCGCAGATACTGACGAATGGACAGGGAAGTCCTGACAGGACCTCTATGACGCTTATTATGTTCCTGAACAGCCATCTGAAGAGTAAAAACTATGGTATGGCAGGTTCCCTTTCCGTTTACCTGTTTATTGTCAGCGGTCTCTTGTGTCTTCTTGTATATAAGATAACAAATGACAATGATGCGGACGGTTCTAAGGCAGCTGCAAAGAAGAAGGCGAAAGAAGAAAGAAGAAGGAGGAAATAGTGGTATGAAATCAAAGAATCCAAGCGCTTTGCGAAGTATGATGGCACATCTGGTATTGATCATGTTGTCTTTTATGTGCCTGTTCTTTTTCTATATTCTGATAATCAATGCGACTCGCTCTCATGCAGATCTGCAAAAAGGATTTTCGGCACTGCCGGGGAAATTTTTCCTGACCAATTTAAAAAATGTGGCCAATGACGGTACCTTTCCCATGTTTCGGGGGATTATCAACAGCCTGATCGTATCGGGAAGCTCGGCGGCGATTTGTACTTATTTTTCATCCTTGACAGCTTATGGCCTTTATGCTTATAATTTTAAGCTAAAGAAAGTTGCTTTTACTTTTATTATGGCGATTCTCGTCATGCCCACACAAGTTACGGCAATGGGTTTTCTGCGGTTAGTCACCAATATGGGAATGTATGATTCGCTGCTCCCTCTGATCATTCCGTCCGTTGCGTCTCCGGCCGTGTTCTATTTTATGTACAGTTATCTGCAGTCTTCTCTTCCACTGTCACTGGTGGAGGCGGCAAGGATAGATGGGTGCAGGGAGTTCCGTATTTTTAATCAGATCGTAATCCCTATCATGAAACCGGCCATAGCGGTTCAGGCAATTTTTACTTTTGTTGGGGCATGGAACAATTACTTCGTTCCTGCATTGGTAATTCAGTCAAAAGATAAAATGACAGTCCCTATCCTGATTGCAACTCTCCGGGGTGCGGATTATATGAATTTTGACAGTGCCAAAATATATATGATGATTACGGTGGCAATCGTACCCATTATTATTATTTATTTGCTTCTTTCTAAATATATCATCGCCGGAGTTACCCTTGGTGGTGTAAAAGAATAAATATTCTGTGGAGAAAAAGAATATATGGAAAGAAAAATGGAAAATCACAGCGGAAGAAAAAACCCCCTGACTTCCGAAAGGGAGCTTGTGCATGCCGCTCTGGCGAGAAAACTTGCGGCGGAAGGCATGGTTCTGCTGAAAAATGAAGATGTGCTACCCCTTTCCCTGTCCGTTCCCACTGCCCTGTTCGGCAGTGGGGCAGGCAGAACGGTGAAGGGAGGAACCGGTTCCGGCGATGTGAACAGCCGGGAAAACATCTCGGTTTACCAGGGATTGCAGGAAGCAGGCATGAGGATCGTAAACGAGGAGTGGCTGCGGGATTATAACAGGCGTTATGAAGCGGCTAGGGAGAGATGGAAGGAAAAGATCCTTCAGGAAGCGGAGCATGTGGAGAATCCATTTGACGCCTATGCGGCCAATCCGTTTGTGATACCGGAGGGCCGTGCCATTACGGAAGAAGATATTGTGGGCGCGGAAGCGGTTGTTTATGTGCTGAGCCGTATTTCCGGCGAGGGAAGAGACCGCCGTCTGGAAGCGGGAGATTACTGCCTGAGCAAAAGGGAATGGGAAGATCTTTTCTATCTGAATGGGACGAATCTTCCCATTATATTGCTGTTAAATACAGGGGGCCCCGTAGAGCTGACCGATCTGCCGGAAAGCGTGGAAAATGTAAAAGCAATCCTCCATATTTCTCAGCCTGGTCAGGAGGGCGGACGGGCAGCGGCGGATGTGCTGCTGGGAAAGGTAACGCCTGGCGGGAAGCTGACGGCCACCTGGGCAAAACGGTATGCGGACTATCCGTGCGGGGAATCCTATAGTTATCTGAACGGTGATTTGAAAAAGGAGCTGTACAAGGAAGGCATCTATGTGGGATACCGGTACTTTGACAGTTTTGGAGTGACGCCGCTGTATCCTTTTGGGTACGGTCTTTCCTACACATCGTTTGCCGTGACATTTGCGGAGCTGCGGCTGAAAGAAAACGGCATGGAAGCGGACGTTGTGGTAGAAAATACCGGAGGGTGCCATGCCGGCAGAGAAGTGGTTCAGGTGTATCTTGCATTGCCGCAGACGGGAGAGGCCAGAGAGTGCCGCAGACTGGCGGGATTTGAAAAAACGAGGCTGTTACAGCCGGGAGAGCGCCAGAAACTGACGGTTTTCATAGAGCAGAAGCAGTTGGCGGGATTTTCGGAACAGAAACGGGCTTGGATAATCAAGAAAGGTCTCTATAGTCTGTGGATTGGGACGGATTCGGTATCTCTGGAAATGGCGGCGGTGATTCGGATAACAGAGGAAGCGGTATTGGAGCATACCCATAAAATATATCCCGGGCAGACAGAATTTACAGAATATGGCGTGACGGAAATTGCCCGGGTAAAAGAGCGAGAGTGGCACAGGCTGGCCGGAGAGAGAAAGATTCCCGAGTATATATTTGTACCCGGTCAGGAAGAAAGGAAGCCTTCTCTGACGCCGTCTGCCGCAGAGGGAGAGGTTATGGAGCTGTTGCCCCTTTTGTACGGAAATATCGTGGAAGGAGGCAGTACCCTTGGTTCTTCAGGGTGCCGGGTGCCGGGCTCTGCAGGAGAGACGACAGAGGCGCTGGAGGAATCCTGCGGGATAGATTCTCTGATTATGGCGGACGGTCCGGCGGGGCTGCGGCTGCGGCAAAGCTACGAGGTGGACAGAGAGACAGATACCGTCTATGGGGTGGGCGTCCTGGGAAGTCTGGAAAACGGGTTTTTAGAGACGGCAAAACATCATGAAAATACAGAGATCTATTATCAGTATTGCACGGCGTTTCCGGTGGGGACGGCACTGGCACAGACCTGGGACAGAGATCTGTTGCGAGAATTTGGAGAAGCGGTGGCTGTGGAAATGGAAGAATTTCATGTGGACCTTTGGCTGGCGCCGGGGATGAATATCCAGCGAAACCCGCTGTGTGGGCGGAACTTCGAATATTATTCTGAAGATCCCTATCTGTCGGGAACGATGGCCGCCACGGTGACGAAAGGGGTACAGAGCCACAGGGGCTGCGGCGTTACGATCAAGCACTTTGTCTGCAACAACCAGGAGGATAACCGGATGGAAGTGGATGCCTGCGTTTCTGAAAAAGCGCTTCGGGAGATCTATCTCCGGGCATTTGAGATCGCAGTAAAAGAGAGTGGGCCGGCTGCTGTCATGAGCTCCTACAATCTAATCAACGGCGTCCATGCGGCGAACAGCAAAGCGCTGTGTACGACGGTACTGCGGGAAGAGTGGGGGTTTGACGGTGTGGTGATGTCCGACTGGAACACCACCTGCCCTGCGGACGGCAGCGTGTCGTGGATGTGCGCGGCGGCAGGAAATGATATCATTATGCCCGGAAACCATGAGGACGCCCGAAATATCCGGGAAGCCTGTCGGGAAGGAAAGCTCACGGAGGCCGATGTCAGAAGCTGCGCGGGACGTGTCCTTGCGTTGGTTCGGCGTCTGAAGGGATGAAAATATCGGCATACATTTAACTTGGTCTGCAGGGGGTGTCGCTTTACAAATTTGTCGGAGAAATGATAAGATAAAGGCAAATAAGGAGAGCGGAGGATAGAAAAATGAAAGTATTATTGATCAACGGAAGCCCCCGTGCAAAGGGAAATACGTATACCGCTTTGCATGAGATGGAAAAGGTTTTTCTGCAGGAGGGTATCGAAACGGAGCTGCTCCATATCGGGAATCAGGTTATTCGTGGCTGCATTGGATGTAACGGCTGCGCGGAGAGAGGGAAGTGTGTTTTTGAAGACGCGGTAAATGAAGCGGCGAAGAAGTTTGAAGCGTGCGACGGCCTGGTAGTGGGCAGTCCGGTCTATTATGCTTCCGCCAATGCGACACTGGTGGCTTTTCTGACAAGACTTTTTTACAGCACTCCCTTTGACAAAACGATGAAAGCGGGGGCAGCAGTAGCAGCGGCCAGACGGGGCGGGCTCACAGCCACTTACGATGAATTGAATAAATTTTTCGGAATCGCGGGGATGCCCATAGCTTCCGGTCAATACTGGAACGGCATCCATGGCCGGCTGCCCGGGGAAGCGGGGCAGGATGAGGAAGGGCTGCAGATGATGCGGACCCTGGCTCGCAATATGACTTTTCTGATGAAGAGTATTGCTCTGGGAAAAGAGAAGTATGGCATACCGGAAAAGGAAGGGACGATAAGGACGAACTTTATCCGGTAGTGGAGATTTTGGTTTATGCAGCATAAAAGTGTGTTTGATACAATGAAAAAAGGCAGAAACCCTATTTTGGTTTCTGCCTTTTTATGCGCAGAGGCGCACATTTGTTGCTTACGCAACGTGCGCCTCGCGGGCGAGTAGGGGAAAATGCTCCCCTGCTCGATTGAATCTGAGTATCAGTCTGCTGTAGATGCACCGGAAATACTTCCGCTTAGATTTTCTCTTGTCGCTACATAGGATTTCACTTCGGAATCATCCGTGTAGCCCTTTTCCCCGATAAATTCAATAAATTCTGTGATTTCTTCCTGTGTCCAGAGCGCATAGTTGAAGTTTGCATCTCCGATAATTTCTTCCAGAGACATATTTTGGTAGCTTTCCATGCAGTCTTTGAAGTTGGATATCGTTTTACGGATTTCTTCCAAATATTGAATGTCTTCCTGGGATGCTTCCACGAAGTCAACTGCTGTCGTCTGAGGTGGTATAGACATAGTCATCATCGGCTGTACCGTGAAAATATAAGTTTTGCCTACTTCTATTGTTTCAGCGGCTTTTTCAATCAATTCTTCGGCCAGATAGATTTCTATGATACCGGAATAACCATCGGATGTAGAAGTATTACCAATCACCATACCTCTTTCTCCGATGAGATTATCCGTGATGTCTACAGTAAACGGGACATTTTCCAGACCGTTTTCTGCTGCGTTTTCTTCAACACTGTTTTCATTCTCTTCTGTTTCGACTTCTTCCTCAGATGCTCCGATATCGCCTGTTTCTTCTGTTATCTGCTCTTCTGTACTTTCTGTTTCCTGGCTGGCTGTTTCCTGCTGAGAAGAGGAATCTGCTTCTTCTTTTTTGCCGCACGCTGTAAACACGAGGGCAGATGCCAGAAGCATAAAAAGTAAAATCTGTCTTTTCTTTTTCATGTGAATCACTCCCATTTAATAAATTGAGCAGTTGTCCGGCAGTAAAGCAGATAGAAATATTACTGCTTGTAGACGGATGACTTGCTGTCAGGGAGATTATATAGGCTTTTGATGAAAAAGGCAATAGTAAAATGTGGCAGATCATAAAAGTGTTATGTTCAACAGTTCTCACTGGCTGAACTTTTGTATAAAAATTTTATAAAGTAATAAAAATAAAGAAAAAGGGATTGACAAAATGCAAAATGATTGTTATATTACAGATATAACAAATAAAACAAATGTAATATGTAATTGTAATATTGGAAAGGAGAGATAGATTATGTTGATGCCGAGTATTTTTGGAGAAAACCTGCTGGATGATTTTTTTGGACTTGATGATTCGTTCAGAGGATATCAGAAGAAACACAGGAGCCAGTTGATGAAAACAGATGTAAAAGAAGGAGAAAAGGAATACGAACTGGATATTAATCTTCCTGGATATAAAAAAGAAGATATCCATGTGGAACTGAATTCCGGCTATGTCACGATTCAGGCTTCTACTTCACAGAGCAACGATGTGAAAGATGAAAGTACGGGAAATTATATTCGCAGGGAGAGATATTCCGGTTCCTGCAGCAGAAGTTTTTATGTGGGAGATGAGATCAGAGAGGAAGACATCAGAGCGAGATATGAAAATGGTGTTCTTTCCCTTACCGTTCCCAAGAGAGAGGCAAAGCAGATCGAGGCAGAACAGAAGAAATACATTGCCATTGAAGGGTAATGGGATAGAAAGAAGAGAGGGGCCCAAAAGTCATAAAATGACTGGAGGAGGCCCCTCTCTTCTTTCTACGGAATCGTATAAAAGTTGACAAAATCATCTGATTATCGGAAAATGAACTGAAGATATCAGAGAGGAATACAGAAGAATGAAAAAATACTGGAAAAACAGAACTAAACGGATGGCTGTAATATTGGGAGCCGTATTATTGACAGCGGTCTGGCTGGCTGGCGCTTTTTCTGTAAAAGCGGCGGAAACAGTGCCGTCTTTTGATGTCAATCGTTTTATCCTTCCCGAAGAAGCTAAAATGCTTGTAGTTGTGGAAGGAAATGAAGGAAGTACCTGTCAGGTATATGCCTATGAGAAAACGGATGGAGGCTGGGAACAGAGGCTGCAGACGATGGGGATTATGGGACGAAACGGCATGAATAACAATCGAAGGGTGGGGGATAAGACGACACCTATTGGCCTGTTTCAGCTGAATACTCCTTTTGGACAGAGTGATCCACAGGAAGGCTTTCCGGCAGATTATATCAAAGTCGGAAAACGGCATGTATGGTCCGACCTGACAAACCGGCTCGTAGAAGATGCTTCCGTGGAAGGAGAGCATGTGGGGACAAAGGGGTATCAGGGATATTATGATTATGCGCTGGACGCGGGATTTAATGTGAATGCCATTCCCGACCAAGGGTCTGCTCTATTTCTCCACTGCTGGAAAGTGGGGCGGGTGGACACTTCAGGCTGTGTAGCCATACCGAAAGAGCAGATGGCATATATTATGAAGCTGTACGGTATGTACGGAAAAGGTGCCTGCTACATTGCCCAGGCGCCCAGAGATACCTTTGAACTGGTCTATGACAGCTATGGGGTAAACGGAGGCCTTTCTCCTCAGGGAGACTTCAGCAGGCCGGGAGTCCAGAGCATCGCAAATTAAATCTGGGTTTTCCCGTTTATCAAGGAGCCATGGAAACCGCGATTTTACAAAAATATATCATTCACACACCGGGAAAAAGCACATTACAGAAAGATATAACTGACGGATAAAGGTTGGAAAGAGAGATTTTATGGCAGGTGAGACGGAAAAGGAACTGCAGCAGTTAAAAAAGCGGTTCCGGGAGTTGGCAGAAAAAAGCTATATGCAAAATATATATTGTTTTACAGGGTTTCTCGGAATGGCACAGCTGGATGCATTTTATCAGATGGAGAGAGAGATTTCCCACGTTTCGTACCGGCTCTTTGGCGGGCACGAAGGATGTGAAAGACAGATGATACGGTTTGGCAGCCCGGAAATGCTGGGCTATGAGGAGGCGTTTCCCATTGTGTGCATACATATAAAACCTCTGGCAGAGAGATTTGCAGAAGACCTCGGACACAGAGATATTCTCGGGGCCTGTATGAATCTTGGTATTGAACGCGGGACAATGGGAGATATTATTTGTAGGAGTGGAGAAAAGGGAAAGGACGGATATCTGTATTGTACAGAGGCGATCGCTCCCTATGTGGCAGAAAATCTGACACGGATCCGGCATACGGACGTTTCCTGCAGCCTCTGCCAGGAAGGGGTATCTTTGCCGGGACCGGAGCTGACGACAAGAGAGTATCAGACAGCATCGGAACGGGTAGATGGGGTAATCGCGAAAGTGTATCGGTTGTCCAGGGAAAAGAGTCTGCTTTTATTTCGGGAAAAGAGAGTTTTTGTGGATGGACGGCTGCGGGAAAACGGCAGCAGCCTGCTGAAAGCAGATGAGGTGGTTTCCGTGCGGGGATTTGGAAAGTTTATTTACCGGGGCATGACACATCAGACGAGAAAAGGAAAGTACAATATCAGAGTGGAGATTTATGTATAGGTGGCTGTTTTATTTTTATCTGTATAGCTTTCTTGGTTGGTGCTTTGAGTCGGCATATGTTTCTGTAAAGTCAAAACATCTGGTAAACAGGGGATTTATGAGCGGACCGTTTTTGCCCATTTACGGAAGCGGTGCGGTTATGATGCTCATTGTCTCCCGCCCCTTTCAGGACAGTATTCTGCTCACCTATTTAGCGGGCTGTGTAGGCGCTACATTGCTTGAGTATCTGGTGGGAACAGCGACAGAAGCTCTTTTTCAGGTGCGATATTGGGACTATACAGGGAAATTTATGAACTTTCGGGGACAGATCTGTCTCACTTCCACGATCGCATGGGGATTTTTTACCATATTGATGACAGAAGTAATACACAGACCAATACAACAGTGGACAGAAGGGGCTCCTTATGGAGTCATTTTTACTTTGACCTGTATGTTGACAATTTATGTATTTACAGATTTTTTCCGGTCTTTCCGGGCGGCACTGGACATGCGGGATATACTCTGGAGAATGGACCATATGAAGCAGGAAATGGAACATATGCAGAAGCGGCTGGATGTGCTGATCGCTGTGGCAGATCAGACGTTTACACAGGAGCGGGAAGAACTGCACGTGAAATTCCAGGAGTTGCGTGAGAGACGCCATCAATTGAGAAATCTCACTGATTTCTATAAGAGACGTCTTCTCCTGGACAATCCGGGCATCATTTCCAACCGGTTCAAAGGAGCTCTGGAAGAGATGAAAGAGTCTGCAAGAGAACATTTGAAAGATTATTGCCATAAAAAAGATCAAAACGGGTAATTTACACCCCGTTTCGATTTTCTTCATATCTGTTTAATATATTTTCATCGTCTGCCCGCAGTGCTTCTGTGCGTCGGTGCCTGCGAAGCAGGCCGGAACCTTTGTTGTAGAACCAGAACGAGAAGACGAGCAGTTCGTTCATTTTGCCAATTTTTTCTCTTGTTGTTCCGTGATAATAGCATCCGCCAGGAACAGTAGGTGCACCGGACTGTATATAGTTGATAAGATCTGTTTCCGATCTGATCTCTGCAAAAAATTCTGTATAGGCGGTGCCAACACAGCTTGGCCGGTGGGAATCACTGCCTCCCAGACCGGGTTTTCCGTAGGCGTCCGCCAGAAGCTGTGCCCCTTCGTTACTCTCTTCCGGTTCACAGGAATTAAATGTTTCCATGAAATCAAAGCGTTCCAATACGGTTTTCTGTTTCCTGAATTTCCGATTATTGGTAAGACTCAGAAAACGTTCGCCGCATGGGTGAGCAGGACCGAGTATCCCTCCGTGACGGTGGACGATATCGATCAGAAGATTTACGGGCATTCCCCGCAGCTCAAGCAGTGGCACTTTGACACCGGTAGGAAGAATCACAAGGATATGCCCGGCGTCAATTGTGTCATACTCGATTCCTTTGAGCACCACAAAATCTTCATCCATCTCTTTCCGATGATATTTCCAGTATCGATACCCGTTATAGGAGTTGTGGTCTGATACGAGCATGCCGTGAATGCCGTTCTTTTTCAACAATTCAATATATTGCCTGACAGGGATTTTCCCGTCCAGGGACCCTTCTTTTGTATGACAGTGCATATCGATCTTCATAGAATTAGTATTTATATTTTTCCTTTCAGATTATGCAATTCACTTTATATCTATCAGTATAACTGATAAAAACAGAAAATGAAATCCCCCAAATAATAGGAAATCAGAATTGTAATTTATTTATTGCCAATCACTTTGTCTGCGCAGTTTCCCGCCGCCATTTTCGTTGCGCCATTGTCTTGGAGAAAGTCCATATATATTTTTAAAAGCTCTTGAAAAGTGGAGTTGGTTGGGGTAGCCTACCGCATTGCCCACATCGGCAATGGAAAGTTCCGTGAGTTTGAGAAGTTCCGTAGCTTTTGTCATACGATAAGACATGAGAAACTCCTGGGGTGTTTTCCCCATATTCTGATGAAAAATCTTTCCGAAATAACTGCGATTCAGGCCGCAGCATGCGGCAATATCTTCTATGGAGATATCATTTTGGAAATTCTGTTCAATAAATGAGAAAGCTTCTTTGATATAAAAGTCCCGCAGGCTGTTTCCCGAGCCAATCTGGGTGGAAGAGGAAGAGCGGATCAGGCTGTCTATGAAAAGGTAGAGATGGCCGATGAGATGAAAGGGAGACTCATCCTTGTGGTTGACAAGATACAAAAGCTCCGATTTCATCGTTTCAGCGATATTTTTGTGCCGGGATCTGTAAATAGGGTTGTTCTGGGTAAGACCGGCAGAATCGATGGATTCCTTGACCCGCAATCCGTCAAATTCTACCCATACATATTCCCATGGAATTTCGTGATCGGCAATATATGTACATATCTGGTGGGGAAAGAGCATAAAACCCTGACCACTTTTGACCTGATAGGTAATCAGTTCTCCTTTTGTGTTGTTGGCAAAAAGGGTTCCCGTACCGGACAGACACAGGTGAAACAGATAATGATTCCTGGCAGCGGGGCCAAAGGAATGAGAGGGATCACATTGCTCCCATCCGAATTGATACAGACCCAGGTCAATAAAATTTTCACGGGGAAAAACAGAAAAAATCACTTCACTCATAGAATATGCCTCCGTTTCTGCAGTCTGTGCTTCTTGAAATACGTTGTAGACATAGTGATTTTTGTGCAATCTGTTGACATAAAACCGGAGAAATGAGAGGTGGCGTCATGCAACATGAATAATTGAAATTTATTATATATCAAAATGCTATATGAAATCAATGTTATCTTGAAAAAATAGCATAAAGGTATAAAAAATGCAAAATAGCGCTATTTATTGATAGTATAAAGATATATTATAATGTTTCCATTAAAGAAAGGAGAAGGGAGAAAATGCTATGAAAGGAAACAAGATGAAATGCCTGGGGCTGGCGCTATGCTGCGTAATGACATCACTTGCTTTTTCAGGATGTGCATCCTCCACGGACAGCGGAAAGATTGAAATTGAAATCGTTCAGTACAAACCGGAAGCTGCCAACTACTTCAAGACAGTGGAAGATGAATTCAATGCGACGCATGATAATATTCATTTGACGATCAGCTCTCCAAATGATGCAACGACAATTTTAAAGACGAGATTTATCAGAGAGGATTACCCTGATATTATCGGAATCGGCGGTGATATCAACTATTCCTATTTCCTGGATGCAGAAATACTTTCTGATATTTCGGACTATCCTGGACTGCAGAATATCAATTCAGGGTATGTGGACATTGCAGAAGCGCTGGAATTCATTCCTACAGACGGAACCTATATTGTTCCTTATGTTGCCAATGCAGCGGGAATTCTCTACAACAGAGAGATGTTCCAGGAACACGGATGGGAGATTCCCGAAACATGGGACGAACTGAATGCACTGTGCGAGTCCATTCAGGCAGAAGGGATTCTACCATTCTATTTTGGCTTTAAGGATATTTGGACCTGTCTGGCACCGTGGAATTCCATGGCGGTGGATCTGTCTCCGGCAGATACCACAAAGCAGGTAAATCGGGGCGAGACTACATTTACAGCAGAATACAGAGAGTTATCGGAGAAATATATGAGCCTGTTGCAGTATGGGCCGGAAGATCCGTTCGCCTATGGTTACAACGATGCTTGTACTGCCTTTGCGAGAGGGGAGTCAGCGATGTACCCGATCGGCAGCTATGCGGTTCCTCAGATATTGTCCGTTAATCCTGATCTGAATATTGACTCTTTTGTTATGCCTGCAAGTGATACTCCAGATGGCAATACATTGAATTCCGGTATTGACCTCGGCTTTTGCGTTATGGCAGACTGCCCGAACAAGGAAGCGGCATATGAAGTGCTTGACTTCCTGTTGGAAGATTCTGTTATTCAGAACTATATTGATGCTCAGAATGCGGTTCCTTGTAAAACCGGAGATTTCCAGTTGGCTTCTCAGCTCGATGGTATGAAAGAATATATTACAACGGGAAATATGACAGACTATCAGGATCATTATTATCCGTCAGAGATGTCAGTAGATGCGCAGCTCCAGACATTCCTTTTGGAAAAGGATGTGGACGCTTTCCTTGCAAAGTTCGATGCGGACTGGCAGCGGTATAACAGAGATATTATCCGTATGGTACAGGAATATGAAAATGGGAAGTAAATGCATCATACTGAGAAAGGAGAGAGGAAAAAATGAAAAATGATAGAAAAATGACATTTTTACTGATAACGATTCCGATTCTGGCGTTGTTCGTCTGCTTTAATACGATACCCCTCATTCGAGGTGTGGTTTACAGCTTCACCAATTTCAGGGGATTTGGTACATATGACTGGGTAGGACTGCGTAATTACATTGATCTGTTCTCGGATGCCCGGGTAGGAAAATCCTACTGGTTTACCTTTAAGCTGGCAGTTGTTTCCACGATTGTAACAAATGTGATCAGCCTGGTTTTAGCGCTGGCGCTCAACAGTAAAATCCGCGCGAAAAGCTTTTTCCGCGGCGCGTATTTTCTGCCTAACGTACTGGGCGCCCTTGTAGTAGGTTATATTTTTAACTATTTCTTTACCTATATCCTTCCTGCATTGACGGGAACAAGCAGTATCCTTTCCAACCCAGGTACGGCATGGATCGGTGTTGTGGTTGTCTGTGCATGGCAGGCCATTGCCATGAATACGATCATCTATATTTCAGGTCTTCAGACTGTACCGGAAGATGTTTACGAGGCGGGGGGGCTGGATGGCGCAACCGGATGGAAACAGTTCAGATATCTGACGTTTCCGCTGATCATCCCATTCTTTTCGATCAATATGGTACTTTGTGTCAAGAACTTCCTGATGGTATTCGATCAGATCATGGCTTTGACTAAGGGCGGTCCTGCACAGAGTACGGAGTCCATTTCCTATCTGATCTATAACAATGGTATGGCAGGCGGACAGTTTGGATTCCAGAGTGCCAATGCAGTTGTTTTCTTCGTTGTAATTGTAGTTCTTTCTGTTGCACAGATGAAATTTTCCGGTAGTAAGGAGGAGCAGCTATGACAGAATCAAAATCTATCCGGGTATGGAAATATGTCCCGATGATCTTTTTGATCCTGGGTCTTATTACGATCATATTCCCGCTATATATGACTATTATCATTGCGTTTAAACAGCCGTCAGAAATGACGAACAGCATCAGTGGTATTTTATCATTGCCCCAGTCCTGGAGCTTGAACAACTTCAGAGAGGCTATGGAAGTAACGGATTTCTGGCACTCTCTTGGAAACAGCCTTCTGATTTCCGGTATTACGATCATCCTGTCGCTGGCGCTTCATTCTCTCATGGGATATTCTCTTGGAAGAAATAAAGCCAGCAGCAAATTTTACAATTTTGTGTATCTCTTTATCGTCAGCGGTATGTTTGTTCCCTTTGCTATCCTGATGATGCCCATCGCAAAACAGACGGCAGAGATGCATCTGGCAAACTGGTTCGGCGTTGTGCTTTTGTATGTGGTATTTTATATGCCCATGAATGTCCTTTTGTATTCCGGGTATCTTGTCAACATACCGATGGCTCTGGAAGAGGCTGCCAAAGTGGACGGCGCTTCTACCTGGACGACTTACTGGAAGATTATCTTCCCGATTATGAAGCCCATGCATGCAACCGTTGCCGTTATTACAGCGCTGTCCGTATGGAACGATGTGATGACACCCCTTATCGTTATGGCAGGTTCCAGCCAGAATACACTACCACTGGCACAGTTGAATTTCCAGTCACAGTTCGGAACGAACTATAATCTGGCGTTTGCCTCTTATCTGCTGGCACTGTTGCCGATTCTGATATTCTATATCGTTTGTCAGAAGCAGATCCTGAACGGTGTGGTAAATGGTGCCGTAAAATAAAAAGGATGACATTCCTTATATTGATTTTGCATCCCGCGGGCAACGGCGCTCTGCTGTCTGGATGAGGAGTGATCGGCTTTTGGCCGGTGACAGAAAAACAGACGGCAGGCTGTTGCCGCTGGTGTCGATGACCCCGCCGAGGGACCGGGTGGATGATAATTTTACACATTTTCCGGCCAATGCTGCGGGGTCATTGACCATCGTAAAAATTTGCGATAAAATATACAGACGAATATGGCAGGAGGAGACAGATCGTGGCAATTTATTATCATCAGAATAATCGCATTTTTACTTTGGAGACGGCGCGTACGACGTATCAGATGAAAGCGGATGACCTTGGTTTTTTACTGCATTTATACTATGGTGCAAAAGTGTCTGGAAATATGGATTATCTCCTGACCTATTATGACAGGGGATTTTCCGGGAATCCGGCGGAGTCTGCCATGAACAGGACCTATTCCCTGGATGTGCTGCCCCAGGAATATCCCTGTGTGGGAACAGGGGATTACCGCAGCAGTGCGCTCATTGTACACAATGGGGACGGCTCTGACTGCTGTGATCTGCGCTATGTCAGTCATGAGATCAGACAGGGAAAAGAAAGTCTGCAGGGGCTTCCCGCCGTGTATGCGGACCGGGAAGAAGCAGAGACGCTGGAAATCGTCCTGGAAGATGCAGTGAGCGCAGTGAGGGTGCGTCTTCTGTACAGTGTACTGGAAAAAGAGGATATCATAACGAGGAGTGCAGAAATCATCAATGGCGGAACGGAAAAGGTCATTGTGGAAAAGGCTGCCTCCGCCTGTCTGGATTTTCTGACGGACGGTTATGACCTGATCTGTTTCTGCGGAAGGCATTCCATGGAACGGAATTTCCAACGCAGGGAGATCGCAAGGGGCAACTGCATCATCGGCAGCCGCAGGGGGACATCCAGCCATCAGTACAATCCGGCTGTGATCGTTGCCCGGCAGGAGACTACGGAAGATATGGGAAGCTGCTATGGCATGATGTTTGTGTACAGCGGCAACTTTATGTGTGAGGCGGAACAGGATCAGTTCGGCCAGACAAGGGTTATGATGGGGCTGCAGAGCGATCTGTTCCACTATCCGCTGGAGCAGGGGGAAAAGCTGGTAGTGCCGGAGACGGTGCTGTGCTATTCGGATGAAGGGTATGGGAAATTGTCCAGACAGTACCATCGCTGTATCAGGGAGCATATATGCAGAGGCACATACAGCCACAAGATCAGGCCGGTGCTGCTCAATAGCTGGGAGGCCATGTACTTTGATCTGGATGGAGAAAAAATATACAAACTGGCCAAAGAAGCTGCCGCGCTCGGAATCGATATGGTGGTTATGGACGATGGCTGGTTTGGAAAACGTGAAGATGATAACAGTGGTCTGGGTGACTGGCAGGTAAACGAAGAAAAGCTGGGTTGCAGCCTGGGGGAACTGATAGAGAAGATCAATCATCTTGGCGTGCGATTTGGTATCTGGATTGAACCGGAGATGGTCTCCGAGGACAGCAGGCTCTATCGGGAGCATCCTGACTGGGTCATGAAGGTGCCGGGGAGGAAACCTGTCTATGCCCGAAACCAGCTTGTACTGGATTTTTCCAGAAAAGATGTACGGGATGCTATTTTTGAAAATATTTGTGAGATACTGGACCAGGGCAACATCGAATATATCAAATGGGATATGAATCGCAGTATTGCAGATATCTATTCTCTTACCACCGACCAGGGAAAGGTGACATATGACTATGTCCTGGGAGTATACGATTTCCTGGAAAAGATGATGCGCAAATATCCCAATGTGCTGATCGAAGGATGCAGTGGAGGAGGAGGCAGATTTGATGCGGGAATGATGTATTATACGCCTCAGATCTGGTGCAGTGACAACACGGACGCCGTGGACCGGCTGCGGATTCAGTATGGGACATCCTTTTTCTATCCTGCCTGTACGGTGGGAGCTCATGTGTCTGCAGTGCCCAATCATCAGACAGGCCGCACTACGAGCCTGCGGACAAGGGGCGTGGTAGCTATGGCAGGAGGGGGATTTGGTTATGAGCTGGATCCCGGTACGATGACAGAGGAAGAAAAAGAGGAAGTAAAACAACAAATTGTCCAGTATAGGAAATATGCGGAATTGATCAGGACTGGAGATTACTATCGTCTGTCAGACCCTTTCTGTGATCCTTACGTATCATGGCTCATCATTTCTCAGGATGGAAGACAGGCCCTGCTCAGCGTTGTTATGCTTGAGATTCACGGCAATATGAAAGTTAATTATGTAAAGCTGAAAGGTCTTGAGCGGGAGGCTCTGTATGAAGAACAGAACACGGGCAGGAGCTTTTATGGTTCTGCTCTGATGGAAGCCGGACTTCCCATGCCGGTGGAGCTGGGAGAATACCGGGCCTATCAGATAGAGTTGCAGATGAAATAATAGATATAAGTAAATGAATATAAAATAAAAGCCCACCCACATGGGTATCCAACATGTGTGGAACCCATGTTTAAAAGAAAGTGACCACTGTCGAATGGCAGGGTCACTTTTCTAATATGTGCTTTTGGCAATTGAAGGGCGCTTTTTATATGATAAACAGTTGATTTTTCCAAAAAAATTACATACTATAAAAATATGTGCTTTACCGGGCAGCCATAAGGTGTAGTAGCCTCGGCACACATAGAGTATATTGCTTTTATGATACAGATGAAAGGGAGTTTAACCGATAATGAGAATCCCATTGGTCAGTCAAAGGATGGCGTTTGGCTTTTATTTGGCAAGGCCGGAGGGCCAAAAACGATAAAAGCAGGAGAAGCTCTGGAAGAAGCCCTCTGCTTTGGATGGATTGACGGGCATATTTGGATGCAAAGACAGATGTCGGGTGGGAAAAACGAATCGCCTGGATGGTGGACAGACTCAATAAAAACCTAAAGCCGATGTAGCAGTTATATGGACAGGCCGACAGACAGCCTATGTCATATTGCCTCTATAACTGCTATCTGACGGAGCATTGTAAGAAATAAATGATCAAAATATACAGGGGGTTTAATATGGATGAACGTATAAAAAGACAGATGGCATTTGCGTTGGAAATCGATAAAGCAAAGAATGTATTCAGGCAAACCCATTTATCTCTGAACGGAAGAAATGAAAATGATGCCGAACATTCCTGGCATATGGCAATAATGGCGTATCTGCTCAGAGAATACGCCAACGAAGAAATCGATATTGTAAAAGTAATGTTGATGTGCCTGATTCACGATATTGTCGAGATCGATGCAGGAGATACCTATGCATATGATGCGGAAGGTTTGAAAACACAGAAAGCCAGAGAAGATGCTGCTAAAGAACGGATATTTTCAATTCTTCCGAAAGAACAAAAGGCGGAATTTACAGCGTTATTTGATGAGTTCGATGCATATGAAACTGCGGAATCGAAATTTGTACACGCCATTGATAATCTCCAGCCACTCATATTAAATGACAGCAATAACGGTGGAGACTGGCAGGAGCATGATGTTACAGTGGAACAAGTCTATAAAAGACAGGGGAAAACAAAATTGGGGTCGGTTAAATTGTTTGAAATAACGGATGAAATCATTCAGGATAATGTTCGAAAGGGAAATTTAAAAGAGTAGCTTTGGGTCATCAATAATTTTTTGAGCTTCCCCATTTTTTCCAGATAGACAATAAATGTCTTTTTTACGGTGCATTTCATTGATATATTTTGTAAAATTGTAGTTTTTTCAGTTCCTTAAAAATGGAAAAAATTCAAAAAATTTTTCTTGACATTTTGGGTAAAAGAGATTAAAGTAATTGCATAATATTAAGTAAACCTGTGAGAAAGAGAAGTAAGCTTATAGGAACCATGACAGAGAGCTGCAGGCGGTGAGATTGCAGCATGGGGAGAATTTGCTGAATGGACTTTTGAGGGCAGCCCGAACGGAATATCAAGTAGGAACTGCCGGGAACCGTACCCGTTATCCATGCGGCATGTATGAAGTACATGAAAAGAGTGGGTCTTCTATAGTTAGACCAAGTTGAGTGGTACCGCGATAATGATGATTAGCGCCTCAAGCATAGTATATGCTTGGGGCGTTTTTTATGCGCAGCTCGCGGCGAGGAATATTGCGCTAAAGCGCACCGCTCGCGCGCGGGGAATCGCGAAAATGCGATTCATTATTACAGGCAGCTCGCGGCGAGGAATATTGCGCTAAAGCGCACCGCTCGCGCGCGGGGAATCGCGAAAATGCGATTCATTTTTACAGGCAGCTCGCGGCACCGGTTCTCTTCCTCCTACAGGCAAACAGAAAAGGAGAAAAAATGATGAAAAAAAAGATGATGACAGTATTGATGACAGCAGCTATGGTTTTGTCCGTGACAGCATGTGGAAGTCAGGGAGAGAAAGAAGAGGCAGCTTCCTTGGCTCAGTCCGATGGCGGAGCGGTGCAGGCCGATGCCGGGACAGAGCAGGCGGATGGCGGACAATATACGATCGGTATTTCCCAGTTTGCAGAGCACGGTTCTCTGGACAACTGTAGACAAGGGTTTCTGGCAGGACTGGCGGAAGCCGGCATCGAAGAGGGAAAGAATCTGACAATAGTATTTGACAATGCTCAGGCCGATATGGGAACGGCCAGCACGATTTCAGACGCCTATGTATCTCAGAAAGTGGATTTGATCTGTGCCATTGCGACACCCACAGCTATGAGCGCCTATAATTCCTGTATGAATACTGATATTCCCGTCATATATACGGCAGTGTCTGATCCGGTACAGGCGGGGCTTGCAGAAGCAGGCGGCAAAAGTGTGGGAAACATTACGGGAACGAGTGATGCTCTCCCTGTGACAGAGCAGCTGAAGATGATCCGGGAGATGCTGCCGGAAGCGGAGAAGATCGGTATCCTCTATACGACAAGTGAAGCAAATTCAGTCAGTACCATAGAAGCGTATAAGGAAAGCGCTGCGGAATACGGATTCGAGATTGTAGAAACAGGGATCAACACTATTGCGGATGTCCCCATGGCGGCAGCGGATATGGCGGATAAAGTGGACTGTATTACAAATTTGACAGACAATACGGTAGTGTCTGCTCTGCAGACGGTACTGGACGAGGCCAATAAAAAGGGTATCCCGGTATTCGGTTCCGAAATCGAACAGGTACGGAGCGGCTGTGTGGCTTCCATGGGACTTGACTATGTTGCCCTTGGAAAACAGACCGGTGCTATGGCGGCAAAAGTATTGAAGGGGGAGGCGAAAGCGGCGGATATGCCTTTTGAAGTCATCACCCAGGCCAGTCTTTATGTGAATACGGCAGCGGCAGAGAAGATAAATCTGGAGATCCCGGAAGATATGGCAAACAGAGCAGTAGAAATATTTGATGAAATCGTAGTGGAATAAAATGCAGATTCCTGACAGGGTGATAAAGAATCAACCGGGGAACAGTAAGGAGAGAACAAAATTGGCATTGTTATTGAGTGTTCTGGAACAGGGTCTCATCTATGGAATTATGGGGCTGGGTGTGTATATTACTTATAAAATACTGGATTTCCCGGATTTGACAGTGGATGGCAGTTTCCCTTTGGGAGCCGCCATCGCCTGTATTCTCATATCCAAAGGAATTCCGGCCATCCTGACGCTTCCTGTCTGTTTTTTTGCAGGAGCTTTTGTAGGGATGCTGACGGGGCTGATTCATGTGAAATGTAAGGTGCGGGATCTCCTGTCAGGCATTATTATGATGACTGCATTGTATACAGTAAACCTGCGTATCGCAGGCAGGGCGAATCTTCCCATCTATAACGCCGACAATATTTTCGATAACAGCCTGGTGAATGGCATTTTTAAAGGATCACTGGAAAACTGTAAGACGGTCATCGTAATACTGGTGATTACAGTGATGACCAAATGTCTGTTGGACTGGTATCTGAGTACAAAATCGGGTTTTCTGCTCCGGGCTGTAGGAGATAATGACACGATCGTCACATCTTTAGGAGTGGACAGGGGGTTTGTAAAGATCGTAGGACTTTCCGTGGCAAACGCTCTCGTGACTCTGAGTGGCTGTATCTTTGCTCAGCAGCAGCGGTTTTTTGATATTTCCGTCGGCACGGGAACGGTGGTAATCGGACTGGCAAGTGTCATTATCGGTACAAGTCTGTTTCGGAAAGTGACTCTGTGGAAAGTGACCACCAGCGTAGTAGCCGGCTCCCTTATTTACAAGGGCTGTGTGGCGCTTGCTATCAGGATGGGGCTCGCCTCCAGTGACTTGAAATTGATTACGGCAGTATTGTTTCTGATCATACTTGTACTTGGGATGGATAGAAAGAAGAAGGTGAAGACAGATGTTGACATTGAAACAAATCAGTAAACACTATAATCCGGGAAGTGTCAATGAGCTCTGCCTGTTCCGGGGATTTGATTTTACCATAGAAGAAGGAGAGTTTGTCTCTGTAGTAGGGAGTAATGGCTCAGGGAAGACCTCCCTGCTGAACATTATATGCGGCAGCATCGATGTGGATGGCGGCTGTATCCTGGTAAACGGGCAGGATATCACAGGGCAGAAAGATTATGTACGACAGAGGAAGATCGGGAGGGTATACCAGGACCCGGCCAAGGGAACCTGTCCCAGTATGACAATTCTGGAAAATATGTCATTGGCAGATAACAAGGGCAGACATTATGGTCTTGGAAAGGGTGTCAACAAAGGGCGTGTTTCTGAATACAGGGAGATTCTGAGCCAGCTTGGGCTTGGGTTGGAAGATAAACTGCACACACAGGTGGGTGCTCTTTCCGGGGGACAACGGCAGGCGTTGGCTCTCCTGATGTCGACGATGACGCCGGTGGATTTTCTCATTCTGGATGAACATACGGCTGCATTGGATCCAAAGACAGCACAGATCATCATGGAACTGACAGATAAAATCGTCCGGGAGAAACAGGTGACGACAATCATGGTGACGCACAACTTGCGGTATGCTGTGGAATATGGCAGCAGGCTTGTTATGATGCATGAGGGAACTGTTATTCTGGATAAATCCGGTGAAGAGAAGAGAAAGATAGATACGGAAGAAATCATGCGCATTTTCAACCGTATCAGTGTGGAGTGTGGAAACTGAACAGATGCAAACAGCCAGGCAATAGGAAGAGCGGGATAGATTTGATTCCTCCCTATTTGTCTGGCTGTTTGTGATAACTGACAAACCATGTCGGGTAACAGCAATTTTATTACTACATTATAAAAATGTAAGGAGACGAAACTGTCACAGTAAGTTATATTTGTTTTTATCCCTGTATTTTTCTTCACAGTATTTACAGCGGTATACTTCTTTCTCGCTGTCCGCCAGTACAAAGATATGAGGCAGTCCCTGCTCTATGGAAGTGATACAGCGGGGATTTTTACATTTGATGACATTTTTAATTTCTTTAGGAAGAGACAGCTGCCTTTTTTCCACGATTTCGCCGTCTTTAATGACGTTGATTGTGATCGTATGATCGATAAAGCCTATGATGTCCAGATTCAGCGTGTCAATATCACACTCCACTTTCAGAATATCTTTTCTTCCCATTTTATTGCTGCGGGCATTCTTGATAATAGCTACTGTGCAGTCCAGTTTGCCCAGCTGCAGATAATGATAGATAGAAAGGCTCATTCCCGCCCGGATATGGTCCAGTACGAAACCTTCTTCGATTCTTCCCACATTTAACATAAGTATTCCTCCTGCATTATCTTTTCTGTCAAAGGATTCTCGTTCCCTGTCAGTTTTCTTTTTCTGCTTTGCTCAATACGTCTGACAACCCAAGCAGTGTATAGATAAGAGCCATTCTCACATAGACACCGTATCCGGCCTGCTTGAAATAGACGGCTCTTGGATCCTCGTCCACTTCCACAGATATTTCATTGACCCGGGGGAGGGGATGGAGAATGAGCATATCTTCTCTGGCAAGGGAAAGTTTGGTCTTGTCCAGAATATAGAAATCTTTCAGACGTACATAGTCTTCTTCATTGAAAAAACGTTCCCGCTGTACTCTTGTCATGTACAGCAGATCCAGTTCTCCGATACTGTCTTCCAGGCGGATGACCTGTTCGTATGGAATGTGTTTTGTTTTCAGCATCTCTGTTATGTAGTCGGGAACCCGGAGTTCCTCTGGAGATATAAAAATGAAATGAATGTCTTCATAGCGGGAGAGGGCATGAATGAGAGAATGTACGGTCCGCCCGAATTTCAGATCGCCGCACAGGCCGATGGTAAGGTGAGAAAGCCTGCCTTTCAGAGAGCGGATCGTCAGCAGATCGGTAAGTGTCTGGGTGGGGTGTTGATGGCCTCCGTCTCCCGCATTGATAACGGGGATACGGGAACGGCTGGCAGCTACCATGGGAGCCCCCTCCTTTGGATGGCGCATGGCACAGATGTCCGCGTAGCAGGATATGACACGTATCGTGTCGGAAACACTTTCCCCTTTGGAGGCAGAGGAAGAACCGGCATCGGAGAAGCCCAATACCTTTCCTCCCAGATTCAGCATAGCGGCTTCGAAACTGAGCCTTGTGCGTGTACTTGGCTCATAAAAACAGGTGGCCAGCTTTTTTCCTTCGCAGGAGTGGGCGTATTTTTCCATATTTGATTCCATGTCATTTGCCAGATCGAACAGCCGATCCAGTTCCGTTGTTGTAAAGTCAAGAGGACTCATAAGATGTCGCATGACAGATCTCCTTTCTGGGGTATGTTTTTTCGGAACAAAAAATCGAAGGAATAAAATTCCTTCGATTTTATAAATTTATTCTATGTAGGATAATAAGTCCGTTACCGGTTTTCTTCTGGGAGCGATGGGTGATTCATCTGGATATCCTACGGGAATAAGAGCAACCAGCTCTCTGTCAGCAGGAATCTGTAATAACTCAGCGATAGCATCCCCATCGAAAATACCCACAATAACAGAGCCGATACCCTGTTCGTAAGCGGCAAGACAAAAGCTCTGAGAAGCTACACCGGCATCAAACATCTGCCATGTATCGCCCCGAGGTGTGGTAAAGGAACCGTCTCTTTCATAACCGCATCTGTTTTTTATAACAGTTACAGCGATGAGCATGGGGGCATTCTGGATAATGGTGCCGTTTCCGGGATAGGCAGTGGTACAGTCTCTGCCGATCTTGTCCTTTAATTCCCCTTCAATTGCCACATAACGTACGATCTGTGTATGCTTCCAGCTGGGAGAGTAGGATGCAGTTTCTATAATATCTTCCAAAATGGCATGATCAATTTTTGTGTCCTTGAATTTACGGATACTTCTGCGTCCTTTGATACATTCTTTTGCGGTCATGGCAGTACCTCCTTTTCTTTCGATTCGTATTTCAACTATGATATCATATCCCCTCTTTTCTTTCAATGAAAAATTATTTTGGGTTTCGTCGGCTTTTAAGTCTTTATGAGCTGCAATCATTTATTTTAAAGCATTTAAACAGGGCTATCTGCTGTGACCTGATCTTTGGCAGCAGGAAGACTCTGATGCCAGAATAGTTTATGAATGGATGTAGTAAGATTGCTATAGCCCGTGGCAGGAGTTATAAACTGTAAAAGACTTCTTAATCAAAATAAATACAAAAGAGCCACAGCATAGCATTTATGCGATACTGGCGGAAAGGAGGGAATTGATTATGAGTCACGATTTAATGTTCATTGGGAACACCGTTCTTTTAAGGAACAGGGGATAGATAAAGAACCGGCCATCCACATTGGGGCAGTTTCAAACGCATTAGAACGCAAGGGAATACAGACCGAGAGGGGCAATATCAATCGGGAAATCATAAAACGCAACATGATGTTAGAGCAGGCAAAGGCAGGCTTGATTTGCCGCTTGTCAGCGGAAAGCACCTAAGAAGAATGTCTGACAGGACAGTTTTGCAGTCAGCCGACAATGCGGAGAAATTCATCACAACAAGGAAGATAGACAGCTTTGAGGGCCTTGCGAAATTTATGGCAGACAGGGAACAGAGATACCAACAGCTTGAAACGGTGCATTTATCAAAGGGGCAGAAGCTATACCGATTAAAGGAACTGTCAAAATTATGCCCTCTATGCGCCGATCCAAGTCGCCTATAAGGAGAGCCAGTCACTCAAAATACAGTCCTTGCAAGCCGAGTATGACAGTATCAGAAAGAAGCAGACCAAGGCAGTCACAGAAGTAGCCTATGTCGAAGTAATTAGCTGCAACAGGAAGAACCTTGAGAGGGAGCTTCAGAATGAGAGCCGACAGTATAACAGGCAACAGAACAAAACGAAATGGAGGGAGGAAGAAATTTAATGTGAATTTTATTGTAAAGACAGGCGTTGTTTTGTATAATTGAAGTGTAGCAGGAGCAGGATATATCGTATCTTGTGTCACAGATTTTTAGAAATCGAGGTGTTAAAGTGCAAGACGATACAAAACAGATAGAGAAAGTCATGGCAAAGCGTACTGCAAAAAACAGCGTATTCCTTGACCTTTTTCAAAACAAGAGTTATCTGCTAAAACTGTATAAAACGCTCCACCCAGAGGATACCACAGCAACAGAAGATTCCCTTACAGATGTGACAATTACAAATGTATTGACGGATAATCTGTATAATGATTTAGGATTTATTGCTAACAATAAGCTGATGATACTTGTTGAGGCACAGTCTACATGGACAGTGAATATTTTAGTAAGAATTTTGTTATATCTGGCGCAAAGCTATCACGAATATTTTCATCGCACTAGCCAAGACTATTATAAAAGCAGAAAAGTGAGAATGCCCAAACCCGAACTGTATGTGATATTTACAGGCAATAAGGGCAGAAAATCCGATAAGATATTATTGTCAGAGGAATTTTTTAATGGTGCGGATATAGATATTGAGGTTAAAGCCAAAGTGATTTATGAAAGCTATACAGATGACATCATTAACCAGTACATCATTTTCTGCAAAGTTTTTAACGAACAGACAAAACAGCATGGAATGACACAAAAGGCAGTTACGGAAACAATTCGCATATGCAAGGACAGGAACGTTTTAAGGGAATATTTGCTAGACAGGGAAAAGGAGGTTGTGTCGATTATGATGAGTTTATTTGATGAAGAACAAATTATGAAATCATTTATTAGAAGTGAAAGGCACGATGAAGCGAGAGAAACAGCGGAAAGAATGATAAAAATGGGAAAGCTATCACTTGATGAAATTGCACTATGTGTTCCCTCATTATCACTTGACGAGCTAAAAGAACTTGAAGCTGAGATTATGCAAATGGCATAGACAAGTAACAATTTAATATCAAGAAACAGCGTAAAGGCGCATGGAACAGTAAATTGTAAACCATGTGCCTTTTTTGCGTTCAAATGGAGGAATAATGAGCGATAACATTCAGACCAATACCACAGGGCGATTAACGCCCTGTTTGCAAAAGAAGATTGATAAGACAACCTACTTGGTTGAAGTACATTTTTCTGATACGAGTACCCAAAGCGTAGCGGATAAGCTAAAACGTGTCATTCTCCATGTCTTAGAGCATGGAAGACAGGGCAGACCAAGAAAAAAGTGATGAAAAATGATGAATATGTTCTTGACAAGTAGCAACAGGTGAGGCAAACAGGTTCAAATTACAGAAGGGCTACGGTAATTTCCTGCTTAAATTCTCCAGTTCAAATACTAACCGCACGGGTAGATAACTCATTTTGTATCGTATGGTTTTTCTTTTTATCTTTAAACCCGTGAGGTATGCCTGTTATAAATGATATACCGGTTCCTTTTGGTTCGAATGAAAAAATACTCTCCACGTTTCCAGAAATAAGATAATAGTTATTTACATCAAAATCACCCTCAGTGAACAATGAATTATATAATATTCAGTGTGTTTTTCGCTGTGAAAACCAGAAAGGCAGAGGATTTTCAAAGTGTTACAAATAAGTTATGGATAAAGTATTTTTATTTTATTTATTCTAGGAACAAATAAGTGCGTTGAAAAAACAGTTAAATTCAAAAATATATGTTATGATAGTCCTACCGGGAACTTTTCGGCAGCAGCAGGTGCTCAAACAGAAGCCCTGTGAAAAACCAGAGCGGAGCATAATCCAGACGGATCAGCTTTTTGACATGGTAGCGGGAACGTTCGTAGTTCCAGGGACAGAGCTCTTTCTTGGAAAGAAGAGCCCCGGCAGTGTATTCGGCGGAGAAGATGCAGAGCATGTATACAATTCCCCGAAAAAAGGCAGGGAGTTTTCTGACGAGAAGACAGACTGGTTTCAGGAAAACAGCCATGCCATAGACAAAAAACATAAAGACAGAAGTGTTCCCCATACCGGTCTTTTCCCGACGCCGGAAGGATTGGAAAGCAGTGAACAATATTTCCAGGCACCATCCAAAGATGCCACAATGAAGAAAGGTAATCATAAATTTTTTCATGCCAACAGTATTGCCGGATTTTGGAAAAATATTCCGGCTTTTTGGGAGGAACGACAGATTATGCAAAAAGAAAGTATTACGAAGTACAGTGATGCAATAGAATATATGGAACGGGCAGGAAAGGGAGGGATTGTACCGGGGCTGGACAGTATGAAACGGCTTATGGCAAAGCTGGGCAATCCCCAGGATATGCTGCAGTTTGTCCATATTGCGGGAACTAACGGAAAGGGTTCTGTTCTCAGTTTTGTATCCGGGATATTGAAATGTGCAGGATACCGGACTGGCAGATACAGTTCTCCGGCTGTATTTTCTGATCTGGAAAAATATCAGGTGGGAGGCAGGACCATATCTCAGAAAGATTATGTAAAAGGACTGGAGATAATTCGGAAGTGTGCGGAAGAATTGGAAGAAGACGGATATCCTTATCCTACGGCGTTTGAACTGGAGACAGCGCTGGCTTTCTGGTATTTCAGGGAAAATGAGTGTGATATTGTCGTATTGGAGTCAGGGATGGGAGGTCTGCTGGATGCGACAAATATCATAACGACTACAGTGGTCGCCGTCCTGACGCCGATAGGAATAGACCACGCGTGTTATTTGGGAGACACGCTGGAAGAAATCGCTTTTCAAAAGGCAGGAATTATAAAAAACGAATGCTATGTAATAAGCGCAAAGCAGGATGAGAGAGTAATGGAAATCATCACAAAAACATGTAAAGAAAAAGGGGCAACTTTAAAAATAGCAGATGTTTTCAATGCAGTACATGTGCGGTATGGACTGGAAAAGCAGAGGTTTACATATGGAGAACTGGAGAAACTGGTTATATCTCTGGGAGGAAAATATCAGATTGAAAATGCAGTGCTGGCGGTAGAAACAATAAAAGCTTTACAGAGAAACGGGTATCATATTACGGAAAAGATACTTCGGAGAGGACTCATGGAGGCAAAATGGAGGGGCAGGTTCACTGTTATTTCAAGACGACCGTTATTTATTGTTGACGGCGCTCATAACGAAGAAGCAGTGCAAAAATTGAAGGAATCTGTCACATTTTATTTTACAAATAAAAGAATAATTACTATAATAGGAGTATTGAGAGATAAAGAATATGAGAAAATAGCAAAGCTGATGGCACCGCTTGCCCAGCAGGTTATTACAGTGGCCACGCCGGGTAACAGGCGGGCGTTTCCGGCCTATGAACTGGCAGGGGTGGTCAGGCGTTATAATCCCAATGTGACAGCGGCAGACAGTCTGGAAGAAGCGGTGGAAATGGCACGTCTGCTGGCAGATGCAGACAGTGTGATTGTGGCATTCGGCTCTTTATCCTATCTCGGGAAATTATCAGAAATCGTATCAGACAAAAGCCGGATCAGGAGAGATGCACATGGTAGATCAGGAAAAAATTAAAAAAGCAGTAAAGCTCTTACTGGAGGGAATCGGAGAAGATCCTGACCGGGAAGGGCTGGCACAGACACCTGAGCGGATTGCGAGAATGTACAGTGAAATTTTCGACGGTATGTCAAAGGATGCCAAAGAACATCTCTCAAGGCGTTTTACGGTGGAAAGCAATGAGATGGTTCTGGAAAAGGACATTACTTTTTATTCTATGTGTGAGCACCATCTGATGCCGTTTTTTGGAAAAGTACATGTGGCTTATCTGCCGGATGGCTATGTGGCAGGTCTTTCCAAACTTGCCAGGACAGTGGAAGTCTATGCAGGACGTCCTCAGATACAGGAGCGAATGACATCACAGATCGCAGACGCCATTATGGGGGAATTGCAGCCTCAGGGTGTGATGGTTATGGTAGAAGCGGAGCATTTGTGTATGACGATGCGGGGGGTGAAAAAACCGGGAAGCAGAACAGTGACAGTTGCGGTGAGAGGGATTTTCAGAGAAGAGACAGTGCTGCGCAGTCAGTTTATGGCGTGTATCGGGAGGGAAAGATGAAGAGGGTAGACAGAATCATAAAGCATCCACTTTTTATGAAATACATTGAAAAAACAGACGCCCATGAGGCAGAGCGGATTTTTTGCAGGCACAATATGGAGCATTTTCTGTCTGTGGCCAGAATTGCACAGATCCTGAACCTGAAAAAAAAGTTGAAAATCCGAAAGGATTATGTCTATGCGGCGGCTCTGCTCCATGACATTGGCAGATACAGACAGTATGAGGATGGGATTCCTCATGATAAAGCCAGTGCGGCTCTTGCATCGGGTATACTGATGGACTGTGGCTATGACGATAAAGAAACGGATATGATTGTCAGTGCCATAAGCAGCCACAGAGATGCACAGGTGCAGGATGAGCCCAGTCTGCGGGGTATATTGTACAGGGCGGATAAATTGAGCAGAAGCTGTTTTGCCTGTCCTGTGGAAAAGGAATGTGACAGGAAAACGGAGAAGAAAAATTTGCAGATACAATATTGAGAAAAGATTTATTCATAGCGTGTTGACTGACGATAATCCAACCAAAGAAAAGGAGGAAGAAAAAATGAAGATTGGAAATCGTGAATTTCAGGTACCGGGGACTACTTATGTGATGGGAATTTTGAATGTGACGCCGGATTCGTTTTCGGATGGCGGTAAATTCAATAATCTGGACAGTGCTCTTTCTCATGTGGAAAAGATGATTGCAGAAGGGGCTGCCCTGATTGATGTAGGTGGGGAGTCTACGAGACCGGGCGCTGAAAAAATTACAGCAGAAGAAGAGATAGATCGGGTTGTTCCTGTTATTGAAAAGATCAAGGCAGAGTTTGACGTGCCCATTTCTCTTGATACATACCACAGTAAAACGGCGAAGGCAGGCATCGAAGCGGGTGTTTCCATGATTAATGATATTTGGGGGTTGCAGCATGATCCGGAGATGATAAAGGTCATCGTGGAAAGCGGTGTTGTATGTTGTCTGACTCACAACAGATCGGAAACTACCGGCTCCAATTTTATCAACAGTGTTTTTATGGACTTGACGAAGTGCATCAGCATGGCTGAGAAATCCGGCATTGTTGACAATCGTATTATCTTGGATCCGGGCATTGGTTTTGGAAAGACTTATGAGCAGAATCTGGAAATTATGAACAGCCTGGAAAAGCTGCATATGTTTGGATATCCTCTTATGCTTGGCGCATCCAGGAAATCTGTCATAGGGAATACACTGGATCTTCCTGTGGATGAGCGGTTAGAAGGGACGATTGCCACTTCTGTTATCGGTGTGATGAAGGGTTGCTCTTTTATCAGAGTACATGATGTGAAAGAGAATATACGTGCGATAAGAATGACAGAGGCAATTCGGAATGCGGGGAAATGACTTTGCGTTTCGTAAAAAAAAGAGAGATGAGATCCGTATAGAAGGTCTGGAAGTCTTTGCCCATCATGGGGTATTTCCGGAAGAGACAAAACTGGGACAGAGATTTTTTGTCAATGTGGTATTGTATACAGATACCCGGGAGGCAGGTAAAAAAGACGATATGGCCCTGTCCACTGATTACGGAAGGGTCTGTATGGAAATCCATGCTTTTCTGACATCACATACTTATAAACTGTTGGAAGGGGCGGCGGAGTATCTGGCAGAGCATCTGCTCTGCAGATTTCCCTTTATCGAGGAATTAGAGCTGGAAATCAGGAAACCGTCGGCTCCGGTTCCTCTGCCATTTGCTTCGGTCTCTGTCACTGTGACAAGAGGATGGAAACGGGCGGTGATTGCCTGTGGTTCCAATATGGGTGACAAAGAGAACTATATCAGAGAAGCGTCCCGGAAAATAGAAGAGGATGAAAAGTGTCGGTTGATCAGCAGTTCTGACCTGATTGTAGCAAAGCCCTATGGAGGTGTGGAACAGGATGATTTTATTAACGGAGCCTTTCTCATAGAGACACTGTATGAGCCGGAAGAGTTGCTGGCATTTCTGAATCGACTGGAGGCGGAAGCAGGAAGAGAACGGATTATTCACTGGGGACCGAGAACACTGGATTTGGATATTATCTTTTACGAGGATGATGTGATACGGACTGACAAACTGACTGTACCCCATGCAGATATGCATAACAGAAGCTTTGTGCTTTTGCCCCTTGTACAGATTGCCCCCCAGTGGGTGCATCCGGTCTATCGGAAGACGGCAGCAGAGCTGCTGGGAATGCTGCAGGAGCCGTGAGAAGTTACAGACAGGGGAACGGGAACAGGATTGTGTATCGGAAACGGCATTCTGGAGATGGAAAGGACAATACATATAATGGAGTTTTTAGATTCTTTTATTAATACACATCCCATTCTGACAGGTGTGATCTGTGTTGGTATTATTGTTGTATCGATGATTTATACACTGCGATTGTACAGATGGATTGTGATTTCGAACGGGAAAGACGGTTTTCGGGACAGCCTTACGCCCACGCAGAAGTTTATTCTTGCCGCCAGTTCTCCCACAGTTGCAAACAATTATAAATGTGTGATTGATATATGGGGTACATGCGAGTCGGAAGTTGATCGGGAAAAAGCGATTAAATTATTTGAATGGAGCTGGGGAGAGTTTACCTGTGAGAATACGAGGATGTCGGTGGATGACTGTCTGAATCACGGGTACCACGAGAAATTCAAAGAGTATTGCAATGCTGATATGTCATCGTCGTCCGCTTCCGGCTATACGGATTTTGAGAGGGAGCTTTTGGAAGAGACGAAAAGGAAATATCCGAAGCAGGGACTGCTCGGATGGGATCTTGTGAGAATTCTTTCTATAGTAGGCGGTGCCTATATGGGGGCGTGATGGAATATGGAGAGGCCGTCAGGATTGCATTTGAGACATGCAAGCTCCTTCAGGAGAATTTTTCATCCTGGGACGACATGGTAGGCAGTCATACATTGGGATATCAACTCTGGCGGGGAAAGAGAAAGAAAGACAGGCTTAAATATTATAAAAGGCTGAAAAAATCCAGTTGGATATACAGGTCAGCTCCATGGGATACTGTGTTAAAAGAAGAGGAATTATAATATGCGCACTCGTGCGAGAGGAAGATGTCACCATGTGACCGCATTCGGCGCAGCAAACGTCCAAGTCCCTCACTTATGAGGGATTTGGACGTTTTTTTGTGTCACATAAATCTAGTCTTCCACGGCAGGAGCGAAGGTGGTCACTGAAACCGGACCGTTCACCGGGGTATGGTATACTGGCGTAGGTGCATCGAAAGCATTGAAATACACATAGGCAGAAGTAGCATTGATATTTTCATAGACGCCTGTTGCTACGATTTCTTCGCCGCTGCCGTCGATGCGAATCCGTTTCAGGGCGGGCTCCGACGGATGACTCTTCTGATAATAGATCCAATCGCCGGTCACATTGAAGAAATCCAGACGGTCCTGAGACAATATTTCTGCAGTCTGCGTGGAAAGAGAATACCGGCACAGTCTGTAATCGGATGATATATCCATATAGTAAACATAATCTCCCCATACGACGGGATTGTATACGTTGCCGTTGTAAATCGTGGAAATAGCGTTGGTCTGTGTGTTCAGGCCGTACAGGTAATGATCTTTTTGCGTACCGCCGAAGTAGATCATTCCGTTATAGACGGCAGCAGGATTGATAATATACTCTTCGATCACTTCGTAATTTTTTTTATCAATATCGATACGGCAGAGAGAAGTCCCCGTTTTGTTATTATAAGACTGATAAAAGACAGTATTGTCTGCAAGTGACAAAGAAGGAACCGGCACTCGTTTCAGACAGACTGCAGATTTCCCGTTCTTTTTGGAACGGTAGAGTCCGTTGATTCGAAACAGGGAAGAAAAACTGTTGGTAGCAGCGGAAGAAGCCTGATAATAATAGAGAAAATTGCCCGCGGCATTGATGGAGCTGACCTGGGCGTTGGACAGCTTTTTTACATTTGTTTCATCGGGATTCATGGAATAGAGCGTATTGCTGTCATATGCATTTGCAAAATAGACGACCCCTTCATCTTCACAGAAAAGGCCTTTATTATTCAGATTACCTGCCGTATTTCCCACAGTACCGGGGGGATTGGGAGTGACCCGCTTGGAAAACAGAGAAATGAGAAATAAGGTAGCGAAAATAATAAGTGGTATCGCGATGATTAGTATGTTTCGGAATGTTTTCATAGTATGACCTCCATTGCACTAATAAATAATATTCCTTTGATTTTCATAACGATTATTTTTTGTCTGCCTCTATTATACCAGTTAGCAGATCGAATTTTCAATATTTTCCCTGTTCTTTCTTCCAGGGGCTTTTTCCGTTATACTCTCTTGCATGGGCAGGGGATTTGGTATAAGATATTGATGATAATAGTTCAGCCAGTGGGAAGTGCACAGGCACGTTTTTCCCTTCGGGATACTTCGTAATGGGAATGGGCGCGGGCTGAACGTAGTTTTTCAATTTTAAATATTGAAATTGATTCAGCCGGCGTTTCATTATAACGCGGACTGAACTGAGAACAGCAGGACGGAAAGGACAGAAAAATGGATTTGGGTGAGCTTCGGCAGGGGATTGATGAAATCGACAGGCAGATTGTAGAGTTGTATGAGAGGCGTATGGAGATCTCCCGTCAGGTGGCAGAGTACAAGATCGGTACCGGAAAAAAGGTCTTTGATAAAGTCAGAGAGGAAGAAAAACTGCGAAGTGTCAGGGCGATGGCTCACAACGCTTTCAACAGCCATGGGATAGAAGAGCTGTTTGAACAGATTATGTCTATGAGCCGGAAGCTGCAGTATCAGCTTCTTACAGAGAGGGGGAGTCTGGGCAGGCTGCCCTTTATCGGTGTGGACAATCTGGAGACGGAAAAGGCCAGAGTCGTCTTCCAGGGGGCCGAAGGCGCTTATTCCCAGGCGGCTATGGAGATGTTTTTTGGCAGCCAGGTGAGCAGCTTTCATGTGGATACGTTCCGGGATGCCATGATGGCCATAGACGAGGGCAGCGCGGATTTCGCAGTGCTTCCGATTGAGAATTCCACAGCGGGCGTTGTCAGCGAGATCTATGATCTGCTGGTGGAATTTGAAAATTATATAGTAGGAGAGCAGATCATCAGAATCGAGCACTGTCTGCTTGGTGTACCGGGAGCTGCGGAAGAAGAGATCAGGACGGTATTTTCCCATCCTCAGTCTTTGATGCAGAGTGCCAGATACTTGTCCGGGAAAGACTGGAAACAGATCAGCATGCCCAACAATGCTTTTGCGGCAAGGAAAGTAGCCCGGGAAAAGGACAGAAGTCAGGCGGCGATTGCTTCAGAACATGCCGGGAATATCTATGGCCTGGAGATATTGAAAAAGGGAATCAATCAGTCCGAGTCCAATTCTACGAGATTTATAATCGTGACGAATCAGAAAATATTCCGAAAAGATGCGGGAAAAGTGAGTATCTGTTTCGAAGTGCCCCATGAGAGTGGTTCTCTGTACCATATGCTCTCTCATATCATATACAATAATCTGAACATGACAAAAATCGAAAGCCGTCCCATAGAAGACCGGAACTGGGAATATCGGTTTTTCATTGACTTTGATGGGAATCTCGCTGATGGTGCAGTGAAAAATGCACTGCGGGGACTGCGGGATGAGGCGAGAAATATGAAAATACTTGGAAATTATTAGGGGAAACGATTTATGAGAAAACAGGAATTGATTGTATACAGAAATCTGGAACAGGAAAGTATTCTCCGGGATATGACCTGGCTTATGCAACACTATGGAGATGACTATTACAATCTAGAGGACAGGACGGCCCTTTTGTATGACTGCATGCACAGACTGCTGGAGCTGTCCGTGAGCCATGGATTTTATGGTAATTTATGGCACTGCTATCTGGCCAATCTGCTGGCAAATGACGAAAACTGTTACAGCACTGCCTGCGAAGTGACAGGGCCGGTAGTGGGAACGATCAATGAGACGGTGCTCCACGATTTTCAGATTCTGAAAGAAATTTACGATTATGATTTTACAGATATGACAGATACGTTGGGGATACAGAGCTTTTCTCTTTTACTGGAGTATGAGAGGACAGGCAGCAAAGCCGGGTCGAAAGTATACAATACAAGAATCCGGGATCGGATTTGCCAGCTGGCGGTGAAGGTTTCACAGGTGGATACGCCTCAGGAGATGAAAAAAGCCGTGACAGAGTTTTATCAGGAATACGGTGTGGGGAAATTCGGACTGCACAAAGCGTTCCGCATTGATCATGGAAAAAAAGGTGCAAAAATCCGGCCGATTCTGAATATTGCCCATGTGAAGCTGGATGATCTGGTAGGATATGAAATACCGAAGCAAAAGCTGATCGATAATACGGAGGCTTTTGTGGAAGGAAGGGCGGCCAACAACTGTCTGCTTTTTGGCTATGCGGGTACGGGAAAGTCATCCAGTATCAAGGCGATTGCCAATGCTTACTATGACAGAGGGCTGCGCATTATCGAGATTTACAAGCATCAGTTCCGGGATCTGAACGATGTGATCGCTCAGATCAAGAACCGGAATTATAAATTTATCATATATATGGATGATCTGAGTTTTGAAGATTTCGAGACAGAATATAAATATTTAAAAGCGGTGATCGAAGGAGGACTGGAAAAAAAGCCGGACAATGTGCTGATCTATGCCACATCTAACAGGCGGCATCTTGTCAGGGAAAGGTTCAGTGACAAAGAGGACAGAAATGACGATCTGCATACAAACGATACGGTTCAGGAAAAGCTGTCCCTGGTGGCCCGTTTTGGCGTAACGATCTTTTTCGATTCACCTGATAAAAAACAGTTCCAGGATATCGTAACGGTATTGGCGGAAAGGGCAGGTATTACCATGCCACAGGAAGAACTGCTGGCGGAAGCAAATAAATGGGAATTAAACCATGGCGGATTGTCAGGACGCTGTGCACAGCAGTTTATTGATTATCTGTCAGGTAAAAAAGCAGAGGGGTGAGAAAAGTGGATGTGAAGACATTTGCGGCAATTGATGTGGGATCCTATGAGCTTTCCATGAAAATCTTTGAGATTTCTCCGAAGGAAAAACTGAAAGAGATCGATCATATCAGACATAGGATTGATCTGGGAACGGAGACTTATACGACAGGAAAACTCAGTCATGAGAAAGTAGATGAGCTTTGCAGGGTATTGGGAGAATATGCGGGCATTATGAAATCCTACAAAGTGTCCGATTATAAAGCATATGGAACGAGTGCGATCCGGGAGATGGGGAACCGGTCCATCGTGTTGGAGCAGATCAAAATGCGCACAGGTATCCGTATCGACGTGCTGAGCAATTCGGAACAGCGTTTTCTGGATTATAAGGCGGTGGCTTCCAAAGGGGAGAGCTTCCACTGGCTGATTTCTAATGGTACGGCCATTATTGATATCGGTGGGGGCAGTATACAAGTGTCCCTATTTGACAAAGACAGTCTTGTCACCACTCAGAATCTGCGTCTTGGCATTCTGCTGATTCGGGAGCAGCTTATAAAACTGAAGTTAAAGCCTTCTCAGTATGCGGAAATCATCGAAGAAATATGTTCCGGACAGATAGAGGTGCTGGAGAAACTCTATCTGAAAGGGAAAAAGATTGACAATATTATCGTAGTGGACGAATACATATCCTATGCCCTGGCAAAAAAGAACAGGAGTTATCTGGATAATTATATCGATGGCGATACTTACAGAGACCTTATGGAGGAGATACAGAGCCATTCTCTTACGGAAATCGGAAAGTTGATGCAGATGCCGGAAGAAAGTATATTCCTGCTCTATATTTCTTCGATGCTTGTCACGAAGTTTTTGCAGACGATGGGAGCAGGAAAGCTCTGGATACCGGGGGTAACGCTCTGTGACGGTATCGGGTATGAATATGCGGAGAAAAATAAGATTCTCGTTACCACACACGACTTTGAAAAAGATATTATCGACTGTACGCAGAATATCAGCAAGCGCTATATGGGCAGTAAAAAACGGGGCGAGACACTGGAGAAAATCGCTCTGACAATCTTTGACAGCGTGAAAAAGATACATGGTCTGAAGAAGAGGGAGAGGCTGTTGCTCCGGCTGGCCGCGCTTCTGCATGACTGCGGCAAGTATATTACGATGACGAATGTGGGGGAGGCCTCCTATGAAATTGTCATGTCGACGGAGATCATCGGTCTGTCCCATGCGGAGCGGGAGATTGTAGCCAATGTAGTCAGATACAATTATCGGGATTTTTCTCATTATGACAGTGACTGGACGGGAATACCGGATAGACAGACATATCTGACGGTTGCCAAGCTGACAGCCATTCTGCGGGTGGCAGTGGGACTGGATCGGAGCCACAAGGAGAAGTTCCGTGATATTACAGCTTCTCTGCGGGACAGAGAGCTGCTGCTGACTGTGAATACGAGCAGCGATATCACACTGGAAAAGGGACTGTTTTCCACGCGGGCCGTATTCTTTGAAGAGATATTTAATGTAACACCTGTTATAAAAAGGAAAAGGGGAGTATAGTGATGGCGGAGAAGGAGAAAAAAACGGATTTTACAAATCCCAAATATTATACAAACAGAGAACTGAGCTGGATCCTTTTCAATACCCGGGTATTGAATGAAGCGAGAGATAAATCGATTCCACTCTTTGAACGCTTGAAATTCTTAAGTATTACGGCGTCCAATCTGGATGAATTTTTTATGATTCGTGTGGCGTCTCTGAAGGATATGGTCTCGGTACATTATGATAAACCGGATATCGCGGGAATGACTCCTCAGGAGCAGCTGGAAGCGCTGGACAAAGCGACTCATGATCTTGTGAATATGCAGTATTCCACTTATACCCGTTCTCTGCTTCCGCTACTGGAGAAAAACGGTCTGCATGTCATCCAGGCCCACGAGGATCTGACAAAGGCGGAAGGGGATTATGTGGACCGGTACTTTAAGGACAGTGTCTATCCGGTGCTGACTCCCATGGCAGTGGATTCTTCCAGGCCATTTCCGCTGATTCGCAATAAATCTCTGAATATCGGTGCCCTTGTAAAGAAGAAAGGTGAAAATAAGGAGATGGAGTTTGCCACAGTGCAGGTACCAAGTGTGTTGCCACGTATTGTGGAACTTCCGTCGGGGAATGACGGGAAACGTAAAGTCATTCTGCTGGAAGAAATCATTGAGAAAAATATTGAAAAACTGTTCCTGAACTATGATATCGTCTGTGTCCATCCTTTCCGTATCATGAGAAATGCAGATCTGACAATAGAGGAAGATGAAGCTGCCGATCTGTTGAAAGAGATTGAAAAACAGTTGAAAAAGCGGCAGTGGGGACAGGCAATCCGTCTGGAAGTAGAAGCTGATATTGATAAAAAACTACTGAAATTTATTGAAAAGGAATTGAAGATTAAGGAAGAAGATATCTACCGGATTGCAGGACCTTTGGACCTTACATTTCTGATGAAAATGTATGGGATGGAAGGATTCGATCATCTGAAAAAGCCGGGTTATATCCCCCAACCGGTGCCTGAGATGGAGGGAGAAGGCAGTATTTTCGAAAAGATACAAAAAGGAGACATTCTGCTTTACCATCCCTATCAGACGTTTAACCCGGTGGTGGAATTTATCAAACAGGCGGCAAAGGATCCCCAGGTACTTGCTATCAAGCAGACACTGTACCGTGTCAGCGGCAATTCTCCGATTATTGCGGCTCTGGCTCAGGCGGCGGAGAATGGCAAGCAGGTTTCTGTTCTCGTGGAGCTGAAAGCCAGATTCGATGAAGAGAACAATATTGTCTGGGCGAAGATGCTGGAAAAGGCAGGCTGTCATGTAATCTATGGACTGGTGGGACTGAAGACCCACAGTAAGATTACCCTTGTAGTCCGCAGAGAAGAGGATGGGATTGCCAGATATGTACACCTGGGAACGGGAAATTATAATGATGCCACTGCCAAGCTGTATACCGATACGGGACTTCTGACTTGCAGTGAATCCATCGGCGAGGATGCTACAGCTGTCTTTAACATGCTGTCCGGTTATTCTGAGCCGCTTTCCTGGAACAAACTGTCGCTGGCGCCCCTCTGGCTGAAGGATAAGTTTCTTTCTCTTATTCAGAGAGAGACAGAATACGCACGGCGGGGTAGAAAGGCAAAAATGATTGCAAAGGTCAATTCGCTCTGTGACAGAGATATCATTGCGGCTTTGTATGAAGCCAGTTCGGCCGGTGTGAAAATTCATCTGATTGTCAGAGGGATCTGTTGCCTTCGAGTGGGGATACCGGGTGTCAGCGAAAATATCAAAGTTCGTTCTATTGTGGGAAATTTTCTGGAGCACAGTCGAATATTTTATTTTGAAAATGACGGAGAACCGGAGATTTATATGGGAAGTGCAGACTGGATGCCCAGAAATCTGGAGCGTCGGGTGGAAATATTGTTCCCTGTAGAAAAAGAAGAATTAAAACAGCGTGTTATTCACATATTGGATCTGCAGCTGAAGGATACGGTTAAGGCAAATGTGCTGACGAAAGATAATGTCTATGAGAAAGTGGACAAACGGGGAAAAGAACATCTGGATTCTCAGGAAGAATTCTGCAGAGAAGCGATCGAGCAGGGAGAGAAGCACGTGACGGCTTATTCCAGCCGTACATTTATACCGGAAACACATATTTCTGATGCAGGATTACAATAAAAAGGAAGAAAATACTATGCAAAGCAGACAGATCATACTGGCATCGGCATCTCCCCGAAGAAAGGAGCTGCTGGAAGTGATGGGACTTGCATTCCGAATCATACCCAGCCGGAGAGAGGAAGTGATCAGAGGGACTTCTCCCGGGGAAATCGTGGAGAATCTCTCTTTTCAGAAAGCAGAAGATGTGATATCACAGACAGATGAGGATGTGATTGTCATCGGTTGTGACACGATCGTCGTATGCGGCAGTCGGATTATGGGCAAACCGCATACAGAAGCGGAAGCTTATGAAATGATCAATGGTTTACAGGGCAGAACCCATGAAGTGTATACGGGTGTTACGATTATGAGCCGGGAGAAAGATAATAAAATAGCACATGAAACTTTTTATAAAAAAGCACTCGTTACCGTTCATTCTATGGAAGAGGCAGAAATCTGGGAGTATGTCAAAACGGGAGAATCTATGGATAAGGCGGGCGCCTATGGTATACAGGGAAAGTTTGGCGTATTTGTGGATGAGATACAGGGAGAATACCAGACGATATTGGGACTTCCCATTGCAGGGCTGTATCAGGCTCTGAAAAAATATTGTTAAATACAGAGAAGGAGAACGAAGGATGAGAGCAGTTGTATTTGATCTGGATGGTACGTTATCGGATACTATTGTTTCCATTGCCTACTGCGCCAACAGAGCGTTGGAAAAATTTGGGTTGCAGGGCTTTGAGACAGACAGGTATAAATATTTTGTTGGAGATGGAGCAGCGGAGCTGATCCGTCGTACCCTTATCAACCAGAAGAGGGAACGGATGGATTTGTATGAACAGGTGAAGGAAGAATATGCCAAACTGTTTGCCGTAGACTGTATGTATCAGGTAAAACCCTATGACGGGATTCGGGAATTACTTTCGGAACTGAAAACAAGAGGGGTAAAGATAGCGGTATTTTCCAATAAGCCCCATGAAAATACATGTAAAGTGATTCATGATCTGTTCGGGGATGATGTTTTCGATGTTGTACAGGGGCAGGTGCCGGAAATAGAGAAAAAACCGAGTCCCGAAGGCGTATACATGATTTCGGAAAAGTTGGGCATACCAGTGGAAGAGATGCTCTATGTGGGGGATACGAACACGGATATGCAGACGGGGAAAAATGCAGGTGCTTTCACTGTAGGGGTACTGTGGGGATTCCGGGACAGAAAAGAACTGGAAGAAAACCATGCAGATGCGATTATCGCAGCCCCTCAGGAACTTCTTAAGTATCTTTTGGGAAAGGATGGAGCCAATGCAATTTGACGATGCAGTTCTACAATGTTTTTTAACGAATCAGCTTCAGCTGTTTCCTGAGAAAGTGGCGGAAACACTGGAGGAAGCTGAAAATTTTCTGGAAGAGTGTATGGCGGCTGTGGTAAATTCGCCGGAAGAAGTGATGGAATACTTTGATGCACAGGGGCTCGATATAGAGGGCCTGAACGAAGAGGAAATTGTGGAAGCAGACGAAGTGTTTGACATTGGAGATGGCAGATACCTGATCGTGGAAGGATAAGGAACTACGTATCCCTGTTTGTTCTATAGGTAATTGCGAAGTAATTTCCTTTTGACATTCAGGATGACAGCGCAAAGAGTTCGTTTAACAGAGGGACAAGGCCGTCATGATTGTTGTCTGTCTGGGTTATGATATCAGCAGCGGCTTTGGCTCTCTCGGAACCGTTACACATGGCGATACCGACGCCGGCCGCTTCCAGCATAGAGATATCGTTGTCCTGATCTCCGGCTGATACAGTATCGGAAATGGGAATATTCAAATATTGGGCAAGATATTGGAGCGCCGCACCTTTTCCGGCGCTGGAAGGGAACATTTCCAGCACAATATCTGTGGAACAGATCAGAGAGACATGCCCCTCAGCCCATGGAAGCAGAGCATTTCGGAAAGCTTCTATTTTGTCACGTCCGTTCAGGGAGATGGAGAGACATTTAAATGGCGGAAGTATCAGTGCCCCTTTGATATCATCAGTAATGAGGGAAGGCATATGGATTGTCTTCTGGTAGAAGTCCAGTTCAGGCGTCTGCTTTTTAGAAATGATAGCAGTGTCTGTATATGTCTGTATATGTATGCCGTTTTCTTCTGCTGCTTGAAACAGATACAGGACCTCTTCCATTGTCATACGGACTTCCCGGATTTTTTCCAGTGTCTTGGCATTGACAATCTGACTGCCATTGTTGGCAATATAGAACAGTCCCTGATCGGAAATGGGAAGAAGTCTTCGGGCTTCCATCACACTGTCAAGGGGGCGGCCGGAAGTGAGGGCCACATAATGTCCTTTTTCGGTGAGTTTTGTGATGACATCCACTGTGGCAGGTGTCATATTTTTTTCTCTTGTGAGCAGAGTCTCATCTAAATCTGTAAAAAATATTTTTTTCTTCATTTCTATTTCTCCATTATCTCAAATGCAGGTCATCTAAAATACTGTCCGGCACATGAAGAGAACCTTTGCCGATGCCCAGATCAATATCCGGCTTATTGGCACCGTGGAAATCCGAACCTCCTGTTATAAGCAGATGATATTGCCGGGCAAGGCTTTTCATATGCACAGTTTCTCCTGCCGTATAAGTAGAGTAGTATGCTTCAATACCGGCCAATCCTGTTTCCGTCAGTTCTCTGACGAGCTTGTCCAGTCTGGCATCGCTCATGTGATAAAGTGGCGGATGGGCCAGTACAGGAATACCGCCCGCTTTCCGTATTAACTCCACTGCCTTTTGGGGCGTCACTTTCTCTCTTGGGATAAAGCAGGGGGCTCTGTCGCCGATATAGCGGTCAAAGGCTTCCGGCATACTTTTGACATGACCTTGCTGAAACAGGTATCTGGCATAGTGGGCTCTTGTGATAACGGCACCGGGAAAGGCTTCCAGTAGTCTTTCGTAAGTGATGTCAGTCTTTATATAGTCTCTGAGTTTTTGGCACATCTGTTCATTCCGATGTCTGCGGGAGGCAATAAATTCCTCCAGAGCAGCAGAAAATACAGGAGTTTTATAGTCAATCCCCAGACCCAGTATATGCACATCCTTTTCTTCATAGGCTGTGGAAAATTCGATACCCGGTATGACAGTGACAGGCAGCTTTCTGGCAGCTGTCAGCGCTTCTTCCAGTCCGGCTGTCGTATCGTGGTCGGTCAGGGCAAAAGCGGTAAGCCCCTTTTCAGAAGCATACTGTACGAGCTGTCGGGGGGAACAGGTGCCGTCTGACTTGTTAGAGTGTACGTGGAGATCTATCATAGCATAAAAAGTTCCTTATTGGATTTATAAACAAAAACATATTGCTGTAATTTTGTATATTTTAATTGTCGTCTTCTTCTTTCTGGGCAGTATAGACGGTACGTTTTCGTGCCATTTCGTCACTTTCCAGATATTCGTCATAAGTAGTCATCTTATCAATCAGACTTCCGTCGGGAAGAATTTCCATAATACGGTTGGCCGTCGTCTGAACAAACTGATGATCGTGACAGGAAAACAGAGCCACCCCGGAAAATTTTATGAGTCCGTTGTTCAGAGCTGTGATAGATTCCATATCCAGATGATTGGTAGGCTCGTCTAAAATAAGACAGTTGGCACAGGAAATCATCATCTTGGATAGGAGACAACGTACCTTTTCTCCTCCGGAAAGCACTTTCACCTTTTTGACACCGTCTTCTCCTGCGAAAAGCATCCGGCCCAGGAAGCCCCGGACATAAGTTACATCTTTGATAGCGGAATAACCGGTGAGCCACTCTACAATCGTCAGATCGTTGTCAAATTCTTCTGTGCTGTCTTTTGGAAAATATGCCTGTGAAGTGGTGACACCCCATTTATAGGTACCCGCATCCGGCTCCAGTTCTCCCATGAGTATCTGGAACAGTGTCGTCTTTGCAAGTTCATTGCCTCCCACAAAAGCGACTTTGTCATCATGACCCAGGATAAAGGAAATATTGTCGAGTATTTTTTCGCCGTCAATTGTCTTGGAAAGACCTTCCACTGCCAATACTTCATTACCGATTTCACGTTCCGGTCGGAAATCGATATAAGGATACTTGCGGCTGGACGGTTTGATTTCATCCAGTTCGATTTTTTCCAGCGCTCTCTTTCGGGAAGTTGCCTGCTTGGACTTGGAGGCATTGGCGGAAAAGCGGGAAATAAATTCCTGTAATTCCTTGATTTTTTCTTCTTTTTTCTTGTTGGCTTCTTTCATTTGTCTGATGAGAAGCTGGCTGGATTCAAACCAGAAATCGTAATTTCCGGCATAGAGCTGTATTTTGCCATAGTCGATATCAGCAGTATACGTACATACTTTATTCAGGAAATAACGGTCATGGGATACGACGATAACGGTATTTTCAAAATTAATGAGAAATTCTTCCAGCCAGGCGATAGCATCCAGGTCCAGATGGTTGGTAGGCTCATCCAAAAGCAGTACATCCGGGCTGCCAAACAGCGCTTTGGCAAGAAGTACCTTTACTTTTTCGTTACCTCCCAGATTTTTCATGATAGCATTATGATATTCGGTATCGATACCCAGGCCGTTGAGCAGCATGGCAGCATCGGATTCTGCTTCCCATCCGTCCATTTCTGCAAATTCTGCCTCCAGTTCACTGGCACGGATACCGTCCTCTTCAGTGAAATCTTCTTTTGCGTAGATAGCATCCTTTTCTTTCATGATCTGGTAGAGACGTTCGTTTCCCATAATGACCACATCCATAGCCGGATACTCATCGTATTTGAAATGATCCTGTTCCAGGAAAGAGAGACGTTGTCCCGGTGTCATGGAAATGTCACCTTTTGTTGTTTCCAGCTGTCCTGACAGAATTTTCAGAAAAGTGGATTTTCCTGCACCGTTGGCGCCGATCAGACCATAGCAGTGTCCTTCTGTAAATTTAATATTCACGTCTTCAAACAGCGCTTTTTTTCCTACCCGATATGTTACATTATTTGCACTAATCATATAAAACCCTCTATTTACAATGTTTTTCGAGTTACAGTCACGTTACTATTATACACAAAGAAACTATTTTTTCAAGGGAAAAGCGCAGAACATACACTTTTTGTAAATGACTTTAACTTCTGATTATGATATAATATATATGTCCTTGCCCACTGAGGGTAGTGTATTAAGATATCAAACACGACGCGGTTATCGGACGCAGAAAAGGGATTGCGTAAATTTTATCATATGAAAGGTGGATGTATATGGAAAATCAGGTAGTTGTTATCAGTCGGCAGTTTGGAAGCGGCGGCAGAAAAATAGGAAAGACACTGTCTGACAGGCTGCATATACCATATTATGATATGGCACTGATTGAAATGGCGTCCAAACGTAGTGAGGCGGATTATGCATCTTTGTTGGAAGTGGATGAGAAAAAAATCCATCGTAAGTGGTATGAATTTTCAATGGAAGTGGGAAGAGAATATCAGATGAAACGTATTCCGATGAATGAGGAGCTGTTTGATCTGCAGGCAGAGATTATCAAAGATCTTGTGAAGCAGAGTCCCTGTATTATAATAGGAAGAGGGGCGGATTATATTCTTCGTAATAATAAAAGGCTGCTCAGTGTCTTTATTCACGCGGATATGGCAGTAAAAGTGGAAGTAGTCTGTCGGCACTACAACCTCTCCCAGGAGGAAGCGCTGGCACTGATCCGTAAAACGGATAAACAGAGAAGCGTTTACTATAATTATTATACCGACTATAAATGGGGAGAGGTCAATAATTACGATATCGCCCTTGATCGGGGAAAGTTAGGCATTGAAAAATGTGTGGATATTTTGGAGATGTTATATCAGACTCTTTAATATTTCTTAAAAATAGATACAAATTATGAATAATTTATAAATAAAATTAAAAAATTCTTATTTTATTCACAAACTGTTTACAAAATGACAACTTTCATATATACTCCTAATCACGGCACAACAATTTCAAAAAAGTGTCAAAGAGTACCCGGAAGGGTTAATTAAGGAGGAAAATTATGAAAAAAAATGTATTAGCAGTTATTATGGCAATTGTAATGACATCTGCGATGGTCGTTGCATGTGGTTCCAAGGAAGAAACTGTAACACAGGAGACGGAAGCTGCTCCTGTAGAAGATGTGGAAACAGAAGCTGCTGAGGAGACAGAAGATGTAGAAGCAGAAGAAGTGGAAACAGAAGAAACAGAGAGTGCGGAGACAGAAAGTGATGAGACAGAAAGCGCCGAAGTTGAAAACGCTGAGACAGAAAGTGCTGAAACAGAGAGCACTGAAACAGAAAGCAATGAGACAGAAGGTGCTGAAACAGAAAGTGTAGAAGATACAAACGGAGAAAAGGAAGCTGAATAAGAAGAAAGACAGAGAATAGAACCGGTATGGCAAATACCGGTTCTTTTTTATCATTTACCATGACAGTATCATCAGATAAATGCTTCACAGTGTTTCTATTCCTAGACAAACGCCCTGAAAACCGATATAATAAAAACAGATTTTTGCAGAAAATGGATACGGGGAAACCCGGGAGATGAGAGGTATATGTATGGGATATGGGGAACTTCCATTGGAAAAAAGATTAAAAGAAAATATTAAAAATTACAGGCTTGCCAATCTCTATAAAATAGAATCGCTGAAGACTCAGATGAAGCTGCTGTATGACCTGACAGGGATTAAGATACTTTTGACGGAGAGACATGGGGATAAGATGGCGGCGGTAGGAAATTTTTCAGATTTCGTTCCTGATGTTGTAGATGATCCTGGCAGGAAGCTGCGGGTGGCGAATCGTACTGTGGGCCATATTTATACGAAAGAAGATGAAATCGTTTCGGGAAAAGAGGGTCTTGCGATAGAGTTTTTGGAGCAGCTCATACAGATGTGGGAGATGCTTGGGGAAGAGGCTTTTATAAACAGGGAACGTGCCGTGTATATCGATGAGGTCGATGGACAGTTGAAAAAAGAGCGGTATCAGCTGAGCCACGGGGAAGAGGAAGATGTACTTACCGGTGTGTTGAATAAGACCTTTTTTACAGAGCGGATGAAATCACTGGATAAATCAGAGATTGTACCGGTGGCGGCAGTGGAGGCCAATATCAATGACTGGAAGTTTGTGAATGATCACTATGGAGAGGAAGAGAGTGACAGACTGATTCAGATCATTGCCCAGATTATCAAAGAAGAAGCGGGAGAGGAATATATTCTGGGGCGTGTGGATGGAGATGTTTTCCATATCGCTATTCCGATGCCGGAAGAAGGAGAAGCGAAGAGCTATATGGAACGGATTCAGAGCCGGTGCAACAATTACATAGACAATATACTGTCTCCGTCTGTGGCAGTGGGGCTGATGCTGAAAGACAACGTGGAAGAAAAGATAGCGGATGTATTCGCGGAAGCGGAATATAAAATGTTTGAAAATAAATTTGAGATGAAACAGAATCCTGCATACCAGGCAAGACTGCACAGGAATATAAAATAGTGATAACGGAAAAGTGCTTTGCAAGGAATCTGCAAGGCACTTTTTATTGGTTAGGCCAAGGGCCTGTTTACCGATATGGAGTTTTTCGAGTTCCGAAAAATGGAAATATCGGTAAACAAATAAACCACCTGCTATGCAGGTGTGATAACAGCTGCTTTAGCTTACAGTAAAAAACCTCCAATATTATATTTAGTATAGGTTCGCCAACCGTACTAAAACAAAGGAGGTATCCCAAATGGATGTAAATAGTTTATCACATACGAAATGGAATTGTAAGTATCACATAGTGTTTGCGCCAAAGTTCAGAAGAAAGATAGTGTACGG
>CAJUNB010000005.1 GCA_910587635.1 uncultured Lachnospiraceae bacterium | reverse complement strand
GCTGAGCGTTTGGTGTTAGTTCATTCATGAGAGACCTCCTGTGTTAGAGTTTTTGGAGTATGCTCTAAAAACTCTAAAATATATGATGATTATCTCCGAATGAATTCCGGGAAACAATACACCAACTTATTTGACGCTTACATTTAAAATAGTTTTCGTCTAAACGCGCAACGAGAGGAAATACACCATCTTCAAAAGAGAACACGCATGAAATTCCATTTTCAGGTTTTAAGCTTCCTAATAAGGAAATTCCATTTATTGCTTCTTCAGATTTTGTATCAAGCAAACTTTGCTGTGTAATAGTTTCAAACATCTCTGCAAGAGAACTAATCTTTTTCACAGTATCAGATAACTCTTTCATTTTAGAGAATCGAGGTATTACTAATACTTCAATAAATTCATCTCTACCTAAACCGCTAAATTCTTCCTCATTTAGTATTTCGTAATATTTTAAAGGGGAATATTCATCTGCGGATAAATATTTAAACAACTTATCGAATTTTGCTGCTTCACTAATACGCACTTTTCTTTCAACTTCTTCCGAAGATTGTTTTTCGTATTTACCGTCCCCACCTATGCCTAAAACATTCGCCTTTGCGCTAGCTGCCTTTTGATTAATTTCGTTAAGTTTTTGAGTCTCTTCTTCATACACATATCCGTCTATTGCGGAAATGTAATCGTCCAATAGTTTGCTGTTAATGTAAAGAAAATTTCGCAATTTCATTTGTGCTATTTACCGTCCTTTCCTAATTTCTTTTATTATAACATAAATATCTACTTATAGCTATTAAAAATCAGTATGCTACTCGCCTTGAATAGTATACTGATTTTAATTGCACCCTGTATGACAGCTACCCTATTTCAGTTTGTTGGTTGATACTGTTTTATGAGTAGCCGTCATACGACGGCTTTTTTTCTTTTGCCGTAGTGCGGCAGATTACTTTATCATTCAGTTTTCTATAAGCTGTTCTTACAAATCCGTGTTAAGAAGTTCAATTACAATGACTTCCGGGCGGTTATTAAAGCGGATAGGAATAATGCTGTTACCCAATCCCCGGCTAACAATCATATTTGTACTGCCGTTTGTAAACAGCCCAGCGTCATACTTTGGAAATATCCCTTGATCGGGGGCAATCAGCCCGCCGATAAATGGCAGACGGAATTGACCGCCGTGTGCGTGTCCGCTTAGAACCAAATCAATATTACAGCTTACATAGCTTTCAAAAAGTTCTGGGCGGTGTGACAGTAAAATGATATAACTGCTTTCAGTATCAGCAAGATTATTCAATTTTGTTCTAACCATAGCAGGGACTTCTCCATACATATCACCTTTCACCGTATAATTAGGGTCTGAAAGCCCAATAAGTGTTATTGTTTCATTGTCTTGTTCTAATTGTATTGCTTTATCTTCAAGCACAATTACGCCAATCATTTCAAGACCAGTTTTGAGTTCATCATATTGCGATAAGCTAGCTTCGTGATTTCCTGTTATGTAATAAACAGGCGCAATGCTAACCGCTTCTTTCACAAAATCAATAGCAACTTTAATATTTGTATGCCCAGCGTCTACCAAATCCCCAGTTATTACAATAATGTCTGGTTCATTTTCTGATAATAATTCCAGCAGCTTTATATTGTTTTTTCCAAATTGTGCGTTGTGCAAATCAGAAATCTGTGCTATCCGAAACCCGGAAAATGAATCAGGAATATGGTTGCTTGAAATTTTAATTGTACTTACTGTTAATGCCGTATCGCCCCATATCGTCCAAATAAGCAGAACAACAAAAATTATACTTGGTATACATATCTTTGTCATCAGAGCCTTTTTAGTCATCAGTTTTCTCATTTTTCCTCACCACTTTTCAGACTGCCTGCAAAAGAATCTAATTACGAACAGGCTGTGCAGGAAAATATAATCCCAACTACAATTATGGTATTCAAATATTTATTCAATATTTTCACACTCTCCTTATTGAAGAAAAGTTAAAAACAATGCCAGAACAATAATCCCACTAACCAGTAAAAGTAACAATCCACTGATAATTGTAGAGATAATATTTATCAGGCTCCGGCTTTCATTATTTTTAACACAGATGATAGACAGACACAGCCCAGTAATAACACAGGCAATATTGATACCACTCCAAACTGTACGTATTCCATCGGGCAATATGATTTGCAAAAATGTAGGAATCAGTGTTGCAAAGGGAAGTATACTGATAATAAGGGCGATAATACTTATATTTTGTAATTTTTTCTTCTCCATAGTTTACCTCATTTCTTTCTTACCAAATTTTCTAACAGCCAACAAAAGAGCTAATATAAAAACCACTATTGCACATGGCAAAAATGGAAATACCGAAAATATTGTACTTGTGCCTTCTGCCGTAAAATCATGTAACGAACAAGATACCAAATAACCACTGTAACAATAAGGATATGCAATCCAAAGCGGTGTATTGGCTATTAAAACGCCGGGAATAACAAGAAACAGATTAAATCCTACGGAAAGCAATGTTTTTTCAAACAATACTGTAATTGCCCACATAGCTGCTAGACAAGGCAGCATTGTAAGAAATAATCCTGCACACCACTTTATAAGATAAAGCAATGGTAAAGTTTCTGTGATTCCTGCCATGTGTGTAGCAACAATACCAGAAATCAAAAACACAATAAGAAAAACAACCATTTCCATAAACAGGTAAAACATCAAAACACCAAATTTTGCTAAAGATAAAGCATAACGGCTAACTGGCAATGCCAACATCTTCAGAATACCATTATGCTGTGTTTCACGCCCTGCAATCATCACGCATACAACAATCATGGAAAACGGTAACAGATAATAGGCATAGACTAATGCGCTTTGAATAAACATTGCAGACCACGCATTTGTATATTCCGGAGAAAAGTACCTGCTTAAATTGGCAATCCCCGATATTACTACCAACAAAGGTGCAATAAATATCAAAGGAACGATTTTTGACCGCTTTACCTTTTTAAATTCAATTTTCAATAAATCAAAAAAATTCACACAAATCCCTCCTATTCATAACGTAAATGTTTCGCCATCCACAAACCCATTCCTAAAAACAAAAATGTTTCTGCCATAGATATAATAGCTATTTCATTGTCAGGCTGTGCGCTCATGGCAACAGCAGGCTTTAACATTACAACAAATGGGTGAACCAATAATAAACTAACATTTGAATTTGCCAAAGCCATTCCGCTTAGAAATCCGGCAACTCCAATTCCAAGAGGTATCCACATATTTTCAAAACGTGAGGAAACCAAAACCATAAAAGATAATGTCGGCATAGAAGTAATAAAGGAATATACCGTAAATTTAAGCAAAGTGCTTATTTCAAAAGTGCCTTTTGGCAAGTCACTGATGCCGATTTTTAACAGAGCCAAATTCTGTAACACAATCGCTGCCAAAAGCAACACTGTTAAAATCAGGAATTTGCACAGATACATTTTAGGAACGCTGATTGGCAGCATATACATCTTTTTAATTGCAGTTCCTTTAAATTCCATGTTATAAACCATGCAGGCAGCTACAACAATACCAAACATATTCAAAACCATAATCATTCCGTAAAGCTGTGTTAAAAGAACATCCATCGGAGCCAGCGGAAGATTCAGTAATGTATCCTTGCGTACAATAAAATTGACAAACGCATAGGCGGCACCCAAAACACCAACTAACAACAGCAGCGGAATAACACCAGTCCTTTTTTCTTTCCGAAGTTCAATGATAAGAGTATTCATAATTGCGCCCTCTGCTTTCTGGCTGCGTTATCCTTATCAATCATGGAAAGGAACATATCTTCCAGATTAGCCGAACTAATCTTATTGTCTGCTGCGAAACCTGCCTGTACTGCATTCTGCCTAAGCTCGTCAAGACTTCCCTCAAACAGCAGCCGACCATGATTAAGAATACCAATGTCATCTGCCATCAGTTCTATTTCTGACAGCATATGAGAAGATATCAAGACAGTACAATCATAAAGGCTCGGCAATGACTTTATCAGATTACGGATTTCGTGAATGCCGGAAGGATCAAGACCATTTGTAGGTTCGTCTAAAATCAGGATTGGCGGACGTCCAAGCAAAGCACCCGCAAGCCCAAGGCGCTGTTTCATGCCCAACGAATATTTTTTTGCAAGCCGATTACCAAACTCTGTCAAACCGACTAACTCCAATGCATCATCCACCGCATTCTCCGGCAACCCCAAAATTCTGCGGATAATATCAAGGTTTTCCCGACCTGTCAAATTTGCATAAAAAGACGGAGATTCGATAAAAGAACCTACTTTCTTTAAAATGCTAATCCGGTCATCTGGAAAACGACCTCCGTCAACCGTGAAACTTCCACCCGTAGGCGATGTCAGCCCCAACAACATCTTCATTGTGGTAGATTTTCCTGCTCCATTAGGACCGAGAAAGCTATAGATACTGCCTTTCTGAATGTGCATGGAAACCTTATTGACCGAAATAAAATTCTTATATTTCTTTGTCAACTGCTCCGTTGTAATAATATAGTCCATAAAAAACTCTCCTTTCTTTTTTCTTTAGTCTATACCCCCAATCTGACATTAACTTTCTCGTGTCCTTACTTTTACCTTACTTTTTTGCCATAAGATTCCGAAAACCGTTCCGTTATGCTATAATGTTACTGTTGTTATTGATTGATTTTTGAAAGGTGTAGACAATGGAACAATCATTTTTGCATACAAAAAAAATTCTGTTGGTTGATGATGAACCGGAATTGTGTAAATTAGTAATCGACATTCTTTCAGATGACGGTTTTTCAAATATCATTGATGCAGGCACTGCCCAGACCGGACTTAACTTTGCCAGGCAGGAAAAACCCGACCTTGCAATCCTTGATGTTATGCTGCCGGACGGGGACGGTTTTTCCCTTATGAAGAAATTACGGACATTTACAGATATTCCAATTATATTTCTGACAGCCAAAGATGAAGCGGCTGATAAACTTGCAGGCTTAGGACTTGGGGCAGATGATTATGTGGTAAAGCCTTTTTTGCCACAGGAGCTGTTACTGCGTGTCCATGCAGTTTTACGCCGATGTTATAAAGCAGATTCCCCATTATTAGAGCTGGAAGGCTGCACGATAGATTTCAGTCGTGCCGAAGTTAATAAAAATGGAATTATAGTTACTTTGACCGCAAAAGAACACACACTGTTAGAAACGTTATCCCGCAACGAAGGGAGAATTGTAAGCATTGATGCCTTATGCGAGGCATTATGGGGCGATAATCCTTTTGGGTATGAAAACAGCCTGAATGCCCATATCCGGCGCATACGTGAAAAAATTGAAACTGATCCTTCAAAACCTGTATCACTCATAACCATTAAAGGACTTGGTTATAAATTAAATGCAAGGAAGTGAAGCCATGAAAGTATTCAGCAAATATATTTCAAAACATTTACTGTCTTTTATTGGACTTATTTCATCTCTTGTTGTGTTGAACATAGCTGCATTCGCTTTTACATTTTACAGTGCAGTATCAAAAAACTTTGGAAGTACCTCTCCACAGAATATGCTAAAGGAAGTGGCGGCAGCTTCCTCTTCCAACGGCATAACGGACGAGGCAGAAAGAATGTTAATAACCAACTTTTTATGGGCAATGTATCTGAATACAGAAGGCTCCTGCAATTGGACTGTAAATTTACCAGAGGAAATTCCAACTGAATATTCCATTCAGGATATTGCAATATTTTCTAGAGGATATTTGAAAGACTATCCCGTATTTGTATGGAGTGATGAAAACGGCTTATTAGTTATTGGTTATCCCCAAAACAGCTATATGAAAATTACCAGCAATTATTATCCCATTGATACGGTTCGTAAAATCCCTCTCTTTTTTCTCGGCATCCTTGTATTCGACCTGCTGGTTCTGTTTCTCGCCTATTCACGTTCTAAAGCGAAAATCAGCAAAAATACAGAGCCAATTATATCCTCGATTGCAACCTTGTCAGAAGGGAAAAGCATCAACCTTTCTGTAAGCGGAGAACTGTCAGAAATAGCTGACAGTATAAATAAAGCATCCAATATCATCAGCCGCCAAAACACCGCACGGGCAAATTGGATCAGCGGTGTATCCCATGACATTCGCACTCCGTTATCCATGATTATGGGATATGCGGATAGAATTGTTAATGACAAAAATGCCAGCAACCAAATTAAGGAACAGGCTGCCGTTATATCCCGGCAAAGTATCAAAATAAAAGATTTAGTGCAGGACTTGAATCTCGTGTCAAAGCTTGAATATGAAATGCAGCCTCTACAGAAAGAAAATACCCGGCTTTCAAAACTATTACGTTCCTACGCGATAGACCTGATAAACAGCGGTCTGTCGGAGTCCTATTCTTTAGAGGTAAATATTTCTCCTGACTCCGAAAACAGCATGATAGAATGTGATACAAAACTGATTACACGAGCCGTAAATAATCTGGTTCAAAACAGCATTCACAGCAATCCCAAAGGCTGCATAATTACTTTGTCACTGCAAATAACAGAAAACAGACTGCTTTTAACCGTTCAGGATAATGGTATTGGTATTTCTGCTGAAAAGTTAGAAGAACTGAAAAACAAACCACATTACATGGAAAGTATCGATGACCGCTTAGATCTTCGTCATGGTTTAGGACTTCTCTTAGTACGGCAGATTATTGAAGCACATCACGGAACAATCGACGTAGAGAGCAGACTGCATGAAGGCTATAAAACTAACATATACTTCTCGAGCAATCCTAGACCGTGAACATATTACAAAATCGCATCATGGAAAAGTGTATAACTGCCTATTCCGTTATGGATAACTATATTCACAGCACATGGAAAAGCAAAGTGCAGCTTTCCCACGTCCTGCAAACATAGTTACCCACAACTCCATAAAATAGGCAGTTATACACTTTTCCACAATGCTACTACGCCTACGGAATCCATCTCATTCATTCCCTTTTTATAACTTTTAGACATTATGTCCAAAAGCAAAAAGCCCTGCATATTATCGTACACAGAGCCTTTCTAATCTTTTTTATCCTCTACATAGAGTGTTTTCTTTTCGTAAAACTCATTTTATAGAGTTATACCTGCCTTTTGTGCGAAGTCAGCTTTTCTCCCGATAATTGCCGATTGTTTTTCTTTTGAAAGGCGGCTGAATACTTCCCCATAGAGAATATCATCTAACTTCATTTCCTTTGCTGTCAGATATAGTGTTGTATTAAACCATTCCTGCCAAAGCGCATCAAACAATACCCTGCTGTCCGTAAAGGTTGCATCTTCTTCAAATCCATACGGCGGCTTATAATATTTCAATTCCACAAAACCATATCTGCCCGCATCAAGCACTACGATATTTTCCATTTCATACAGCTCCGCAAACGCATCCGCCACCTTTTGGCACTTTGCCCGTTCTTCCTCTGTGATATAAACCTGCTTTTCCATATTGATTTACCTCGTTTCTTCTAAGATTTTACCATGTTTCTTTTATGAGGGCTATCTACATACACCAGATTTTCACTTTGCTTATTCTTCCCATTTTTCACTTTACTCACAATTTACACCCCATAACGTTAATCCCTTGGAAAAATCCGACATCATTCTAAACTTATCAGATTCTGTCATTTGCTCATTTACAGGTTTTTTTGTATCTTCCATAATAGTATAAATTATGCTTATAAATTGTTCATACGGTGCCTCTCTTTTGTCGTATAAATATTTTTTTACATTATATCGGTAATCAATGATTTTTGCTATTACAGACGTAAAAACCACACCGACTATAGACACCATACCTGTTATCATTGCCACAATAATTACTTTATCTGTGGTACTTACAAACTTTTTCAGGAAATCAACCAAATGCTCAATTCCATTCCCTAAGCAAGAAAATATAAGCCATATAAATAATATTGCTCCAAACACAAGTATTACCAACAAAACCAACCCTATCACAAAATTGATTCTAGGATGTCTCTGCGCAAACGGTGCTTTTTCTTCCACTTTCTCTGAATCCTTTTTCGTACTTTTCATATACTATCCTCATTAACTATTCGTCAATTTTATATAAATACCCATTTCTATTGGCAACAACTTACCACCTAATTTTTTCTGAAACAATAGATTGTAAATATAGCAGGCAATCTCATAGACTACCTGCCATATAAAATAAATAATATACTCTTGCACTACTCGAACTCAATGATGGAACAGCCGGTTTCCTGTAAATGCCATAACCATGTCATATTTGTTACAGCATTCGATTACATCCTCATCCCGGACAGAACCGCCAGGCTGAGCAATGTATTTGACACCGCTTTTCTTTGCCCGCTCTATATTATCGCTGAAGGGGAAAAAGGCATCGGAACCGAGAGCAGCTCCATCCATCTGATCCAGCCAGGTCCGTTTTTCTTCTGCTGTGAATACTTCCGGCCTCACTTTAAATATACGCTGCCAACAGCCGTCCGCCAGTACATCCATGTATTCTTCCCCAATGTAGTTATCTATGGCGTTGTCTCTGTCCGCCCGCTTGATATTGTCCACGAAAGAAAGTTCCAGTACCTTTGGACACTGTCTCAGCATCCAGTTATCTGCTTTCTGCCCGGCAAGCCTGGTACAATGTACCCTTGACTGTTGCCCTGCGCCAATACCGATGGCCTGACCGCCTTTTGCATAACAGACAGAATTGGACTGGGTATATTTCAGGGTAATCAATGCAATCACCAGATCAATCTGCGCAGACTCGGGAATATCCTGATTCTCTGTCACTATATTCTGCAGACAACTCTTATCGATTTTCAGCTCATTTCTTCCCTGTTCGAAGGTGATACCGAACACATCTTTTCGCTCTATGGGAGCCGGTTTGTAGTTTTCATCGATCTGAATAATATTATAATTCCCTTTTTTCTTTTCTTTCAGTATTTCCAGAGCTTCTGGCTCATATCCGGGGGCAATAACACCATCGGATACTTCTCTCTTGATGATCTTGGCCGTAGACACATCACAGGTATCGGAAAGGCTGATAAAATCACCAAAAGAAGACATGCGATCTGCGCCCCGGGCTCTGGCATAGGCACATGCCAGAGGAGAAAGCTCTCCCAGATCTTCCACCCAATAGATTTTCGCCAGAGTATCCGTCAATGGCAGACCAACTGCCGCTCCCGCCGGGGATACATGTTTAAACGAGGCAGCGGCAGGCAGCCCTGTCGCCTCTTTCAGCTCCTTCACAAGCTGCCAGCCGTTAAAAGCATCCAGGAAATTGATATAGCCAGGTTTTCCAGATAAGACTTGTATTGGCAGGTCATCTCCGTCCTTTTGGTAGATTCTCGAAGGCTTCTGATTGGGATTGCATCCATATTTTAATTCCAGTTCTTTCATATCGAAATTTCCTTTCTCAGACGGTCTTTGTATGTTTGTTCAGAATCCTTGTTTCGTACTGTCCTGTCCCAATTTCGATATACCGAACAAACAGGGACACTTTATTGTCTTCATTCAGATGGTTCCACAGCATATCAGTAAAATCATCGATGTTCCGATCGATCTGAATCAGCTTTGGCTCTCCTTCAAAGCTGGGCAGAGGATCTCCATCTTGTAGATACGTATGAAGAAAATGTCCCTCTCCCGCTGCCGGATTTTCATAGTCAAAGGTAAAACGATGGCAGGAGGCAGCACTTCCGTTATTGCTTTTCAAAATGGACATAGCATAGCTGAATTTCCCGTTCTCTACATGAAGAAGCCCGGAAATACGGGGGGTATAGTTGGGCCCATCCGGTTCAAAACACCGGCATCTTAAAGATTCCTCAAAAGTGAGCTGTCGACTCAGACCCTCATAGACAGTATCTGTCTGATCACCGTTTGTTATGATCGTTTGACTTCCCAATACCCTCACAGGAGCATAAATGATCAGACTTGGATCCGTCAGTTTCGATGGATCAAAGGCCTGGGTTCGAATCCCCTCCCCTTCTTCCACAAAAATACGGTTTCTGCTGTTTTCACTTCTGCCCATTATGAAGTACGCTGTAACTGCATAGTTACCGTCTGCAGATCTTCCAATCACGATGCCTCTTCCGGGATAGACGTTGGAAGATAATTCTTCTGCCAGTGTTGTCATTTTCATAAGCTTATTTCTCCACATTTGAATAATCGATTTTTGTTCTAAATTTCCTGGAAATAATAAATAATACAAGCAGCAATATAGCTAATGTAACTGCTGTGGATACCAGTCCGTTATTCAGAATTCCCATAATCACATATCCCACCGCACAGCATCCGGCTGCCACACTGGCATAGACCACCTGTGTGGATACATGATCAATATGATTGCAGGAGGCACCTGTAGAGGACAGTATCGTAGTGTCTGAAATAGGAGAAATATGATCTCCATATACAGCACCTGCCAGAATAGAACCGAGGACAGGCATAATGAGATGAGCCGTTGAGGCAGGGGTACAGATTGCTGCTCCAATGGGAATGAGCAGTGCCATCGTTCCCCAGGAAGTACCTGTGGCAAATCCCAGGAAGGATGCTACAAGGAAAGTAATTGCCGGTAAAATAAATACCGGGAATGTGCTGTTGTTGACAAGATTCCCTACAAATCCTCCTGTATTTAAATAGTCTACACTACAGATGCCACCGATAGACCATGCCAGAATCAGTATTGTAAACGCCGGCACCATGGATTTGATCCCTTCGGTAATACCTTCCATGAACTCCCGGAAAGATATGACCTTACGAGGGACAAACTGGAAAAATGCGGCCACAAGGGCAATAAAGCTCCCCAATACAAGGGACAGAGAAGAATCACAGTTACCAAAGGATTCTGTGAAGCTGCACCCACCGCCAAATGCACCGCCTGTATAGGCCATGGCAATGATCGTTGCGACAATCAGAATAAGAATCGGAATAATAAGATCATATACTTTTCCTTTTGAGGATACCTGAGAATTCTGTACCTCATCCGACTTGATTTCTCCTTTTCCAGAAAACAGGTCTCCCTTTTCAATGGCATTTTTCTCAAACCTTCCCATGGAACCAAAGTTCAGATTCGTAACGCATACGACAATGATCATGATAATCGTCGTTATTGCGTATAGATTGTAAGGAATCAGTCTGATAAAGGTGGACATACCATTGCCCACGCCTGCTTCTTCGATATAGGTTGCTACAGAAGCTCCCCAGCTGGATACCGGAGCAATAATACAGACCGGCGCTGCGGTAGCATCCAAAAGATAAGCCAGCTTCGCTCTGGAGATACGATGCTTGTCTGTAACGGGACGCATAACTGTTCCTACGGAAAGACAGTTAAAATAGTCGTCAATAAAGATCAGACAACCGAGTGCACAGGTAGCCAGGCTGGCCCCTCTTCTCGTCTTAATCCGCCGTACAGCCCAGTTTCCATAAGCGGCTGAGCCCCCTGCCCTTGTGATGACAACAACGAGAGCCCCCAGAAGCCCGAGAAAAATTAAAATGTTGACGTTTCCACTCATACGATCACCCATGACCGTAAACGTATTCATGATCATGCCTACGGGATTTCCGTAACTGTAAATCAGAGCTCCTGTCAAAACACCAATAATCAGTGAGGAAATAACTTCTTTGGTAATCAATGCCAATATAATGGCTACGAGCGGCGGCACGATAGAAAGCCAGCCGTAGTTCATTTGAGATAATGCATCCATTCTCTTCTCTCCCTCTTTTGTTTTTCTATCTGTTATCTGATCTGCCGGGAATACTCTGCATCGCGTCCTGATTCCGCGAACACAAGAGCGAATACTGTTCCCACAGCAGATATAAGAACAGAAATCAATATCATAAATGGTACCCCTTTTTTATCCAGTAAAAAACCGCCTAAAAGACTGCCGAATACACCGCCTGCCGTATTGGCTGCAGTCATAAACGCCTGTCCCTTTGCCCGATCTTCCTTAGGCATATGACTGTTGGCATAGTAGACGGACGCCGGAATAAACAGGGCGAATCCAAGCATCTGGACAACCTGTGCCAGATAAATGCCGACAGTTCCCGGCGCCGTAAACATCAAAAATGCCTTGACGGTGAAAAAAATACCGGAAATCTTCAACAGGTTTCCACTGGAAATCTTTCGTACTACAACAGAAAAAACTGCCATAACCGGCAATTCAAGTGCAGCGGCAATCCCCGCGGCAATGCCCATTTCCCGGCTTCCGCCATTGTGAAATACCATAATCTGAAACAGATAATTATTTAGCATATTATGGGTAATAAACAGTAATACAACACCGATCAGCAGCAGAAAAAACTTTTTATGACTGACAAAAAAAGCCTTTTTTTCGTTCCTTTCCTGCCGGATAAGGTTATTTTTACTCTTTTCCTCTTCCGACTGAATATTGTTCTTTGACCTGCCCTCTTCCAGATGAAACCGAAACTGCCATGCTGCCACAAGGATGAAGATATAGCAGCCAAGAATCAATATGGGAATAGCTCCTGCTGAGAAATGTTCAATGAGATTCCCCGCCAGAAAAGACATAAAGGCATAGGCCATGGAACCGATTCCCCTTGCCAGTCCGAAATTAACGGAAATCCCACGATTGATACATTCCATCCCTACTGCATTGATCAGCGGTGTTATCATCTGGTGCGTAGCCAGTAAAATACCATAGAACAGAGAATACCAGAGAAAATACAGTCCGGTCACTGACAGAATCCCGCCACATCCAAGGACAATTCCAGTCAATAGCATAATTAATGTTCTGATCGTAATCTTATTTCCCCTGTCTGCCAGCCCGGCTACCACAGGCTGCAAAATTACAGAAATCATACCGGCTATTGCGATAATAATACCAATCTGGAAATTGCTGTACCCTTTGAAAAGTAAAAATACGCTGGCATATGTGTAAACAACGCAAAAGCTCATCCAGAAGCTGCCCTGCAGCAAAGAATATTTTATCGTTGGAATGAATCGTTGCATATTATACCGTTCTATCCTCAAAATCCTGTATATACCCGTTCCATCCACACCAAGTACATGGCTGTTGATACACAGGTCATAACTGTCAGCCCTGCCCCACTTTTTAGACGAATAATAATTATAGTAGCTTTGACGCTGTTTGTCTTTTTTAATAATCATGTCTCTTGCTTTATTATTATTTATCTTATATTTTTCTGCGATTCTCTCTATGCGGGCCTCTTCTTCAGAGTAGATGAACAGATGGATACTGTTCTTAAAATCACTGAGAGCATAGTCGGCACATCTGCCCACGATAACACAGGGCCCCTCCTGGGCAATCTTTTTAATCGTATCAAACTGCGCCAAAAATACTTTCTGACTGATTGGCATATCTACAAAGGAAGATGCATTGTATCCAAAGGAATACGTATCCATAACGAGATTGTATAAAAACGAATTCGTCGGCCGTTCATCATGATTAGCCAACATCTCCTCACAAAAACCGCTCTCCTTTGCCGCCCTTGTCAAAAGCTCCTTATCATAACATTTGATTCCAAAATGCGCAGCAATCTTTTCTCCAATTTCCCGTCCGCCGGAACCAAATTGGCGTCCAATCGTAATTACAGTATTCATATAAAACACCACCTTTCGCTTTTCAGTATACAGAAAAACGGTAAAAATTACAAGCAAAGAAACTCTGTAACGGCATCTTTGCCGCCCAGAGTTTCTATAATAATTTAAGTTTATTTCAGTATTCTCTCATATATTTGCTCATCCGGACCTATGCCGTCTTTTTCTTGCCAAACAGTGTCTGTATTCCTTCAATAACAAGTAAAATAGAAAGGATAATCAAAAGAATGGCCAGAATTGTCTGTGCATAAGGACCCCAGTCAGCACCACCGGCTGAGATGATACCAATCTGGTTTTTCACAATAATAATAAGAGAGCAGATCGTCACTACCATCATAAATGCCATTGGGAACAGGAACATTTTATTGTTCTTGCCGATATTTCCGAGCCATGTGGCAACTGCTAACAGTCCCAGTCCTGCCAGAAGCTGATTTGCGGAACCGAACAGTCCCCATATCTTAGAATAACCGGTCATACCTAAAATAATACCGATGATAACCGTCACAGCTGTGGCAAAGTAAGGGTTTACAAGCACTTTCTTATATCCTTCTGTCACATCCTTAGCAGTCTGTCCCGGCTCCAGCCAGAATTCCTGGAACATGAAACGTGCAAGACGTGTTGCCGTATCCAATGAAGTAAGACAGAATGCAGAATATGTAAGGATCAATAATGTATACAGAATATTCTCCAGTCCTGCCAGTCCCGGAATAGCTGCTACCATGGCAGCGATACCCCCTGCAAAGATATCGGTGGCACCCGCTGTATGTCCGGTCTGTCTCGCATAAGCAATAGCACAGACTGTCAAAACAGCCAGTACACATTCCAGCAGCATACCGCCATAGGCAATCGGTTTCGCATCTTTTTCTTTATCCAACTGTTTGGATGTGGTTCCCGAAGAAACGAGAGAATGAAAACCGGAAATGGCACCACAGGCAACTGTCGTAAACAGAATCGGGAACATAAACTGAATGCCGTTGCCGTTATCAACAGCAAAACCTGCAAAAGCGGGGAAAAGCTCAGGGTCAATATTAGGATGTGCCCCTATCACACCTACAAAAGCTACAAAAAGCATTGCATATAATAAAAAGGAACTTAAATAATCACGAGGCTGCAATAAAATCCAAACAGGAGCTACCGACGCAATGGCAATATAAATACCTACGATAATCATCCAAGTCTTCGTTGTCAGATATAGCGGATGGAAATTCATACCGATCGCCATAATAGCAATAATGGCAACAATTCCCAAAACTGTGGACAGTGCCATGGACGCATTTCTGCGATATACCAAAAATCCAAATACAATGGCAATAACAATAAAGAGTAAAGATACCATTGCAACAGACGCGTTGGAAGCGCTTGCCGCAACATCAATGGCTCCTGACTCCGTTACCTGCGCACCAAAAGTGGTTGCCACGATAGAGGCAAAAGCAGCCACAACGAGAAGCAGTGTCAGATAGGCAAAAATCAGAAACAGCCGCTTTGCCCGCTTACTCATATTGGCAGAGATCACTTCTCCGATAGACTGGCCTTTGTGACGAAGAGAGGCAAACAGCGCACCAAAATCATGTACACCGCCGAAAAAAATACCCCCTACCAAAATCCAGAGTACCACCGGCAGCCAGCCGAACATCGCTGCACCGATGGGGCCTGTAATAGGACCGGCACCGGCGATAGAAGAAAAATGATGCCCCATCAGAACAGGAGCTTTTGCCGGTACATAATCAATACCGTCTTCCATTGAGTGAGCAGGTGTTTCTTCATCACTATCCCCGATACCCCACTGTTTGCAAAGCCATCCGCCGTAAAAGATATAACCGCAGATAAGAATTGCCACACAGATAATAACTAAAACTAGTGTGTTCATAAAACTCTTCTTCCTTTCTTTTTATTTTGTAACAGAACTTTTTTCAGAACTTCTTCCACACATCTTCCGCTCTTATTGGAAGTGATCCTATTTTCATGTTCCACTTCCAGTACAGCGGTGTGGAAATCCATCCACCCATGGAGAGAAAGCCGAAAACTTTTATATATGCGGCACTTTTTCAATGCCGCTCGGGCATCTTCTTGGCACGTATCACAAATAAAAACTGGTGTTACATAAGTATACATATGCCCTGGACCGATATGTGCCCGATTGCCTGCGTCTTCCCAGGCGTAGTCACGACACTTTTCAAACGTCTCTTTTGTCAGATGCTCTATATCGTACAAATAGAGAAATTCCTCACAATTCGCCGTCCATAAATTAGCTTTTCTCGAAAGTACATACCGTTCGGAATGCTGAAAAAACTCACAGATAGCTGTGAGCGGCTTCTGTTCCTCTTCGAACATTGTTATATTATAATATGCCTGATAACTTTTCAGCAGTCTGCCGATTGCACTTTCTCTAGTATATTGCATAAAAATCCTCTCAATACGACAATATATACATTGTATCACCAGTATTATGCATTTTTCAATCTTTTTTTAATAATTAATTAATAATTTTTTTATAAAATTTTCAGTAAGTGTTCAAAATATTCCGGCAACGGTGCTTCAGTTTCGATATATGCTCCATCGGAAGGACGCACAAACCCCAAAATCTTGGCATGGAGTGTCTGGCCTTCCAGGTTATATTTATTTTTACGTCCGGGTGCATAGACCGTATCTCCCAGAAGAGGATGGCCGATACTCGTCATGTGTACCCGTATTTGGTGTGTGCGTCCTGTTTCCAGTTCACATGCAACGTAAGTATATCCTTCTCCTTGACCTGGAAAGCGTTTCAGAACATGATAGTGGGTAATGGCTTCTTTGCCACATTTCCAATCGACAGCCATCCGCTTTCTGTCTGTAGTATCTCTGCCGACAGGAGCATTCACGGTTCCCGTATCTTCTTTTAAAATACCATGGACTATGGCTACATATCGTCTCTTTATCGTGTGCGCCTGAAGCTGACTGGCGATGGCTGCGTGAGCCGCATCATTTTTACATACGAGAAGAGACCCGGTAGTATCCTTGTCTATTCGATGGACAATTCCCGGTCTTAAAATTCCTCCGATACCGGACAGGCTGTCTTTACAATAATATAGCAGCGCATTTACAAGCGTACCGCTGTAATGCCCTGCTGCAGGATGAACTACCATACCCTTTGGCTTATTTACCACAAGCAGATCAGCATCCTCATAGAGAATGCGAAGAGGGATATTTTCAGGCAAAATATCAGGCTCTGTGGCTTCTGGCACTGAAATATGCAATATATCTCCAGCTTTTACCCGATAGTTTGATTTGATACATTTTTCACCGACAAGTACCTGACCATCACCGATCAGTTTCTGGATATAAGTGCGGGATAACGATTCCAGAAATCCTATCAGACATTTATCAATACGGATATCTTCCATATCCTCTGTTACGTAAAAAGTAAACGATTCTGCCATTATTTCAATTCCCTGTATTTTGTCTGTTTGAAGCTCAAAAAACGCAAATCTTCTTCCCGATAAAAAAATAAAATAAGAATAACAAGAAACGCTGTTGCCACAGTGACATAGATATCTGCCACATTAAAAATCGGAAAATGAATCAGTACGAACGAAATAAAATCCACCACATAGTCCAGACGCAGCCTGTCAATCATATTTCCAATGGCACCGGATGCAATAAAAGTGAGGAATACATGGAGTTTATTATATTTTCTGTCCACCGGCATTTTATAAATAACATAGACAATCACGGCAAGAATAATGGATGCTACAAAAACAAAAAAAATCTTCTGATTTTGAAGCATCCCGAAGGCCGCTCCTCTGTTCTCCAGATAACTGAGCTCCAATACATCCTGAATAATAGGAATGACCGGTTTGTCTTTCAGATGTATCACTGCCAGATATTTCGTAAACTGATCTGCCAGAATGAGTATGATCATTCCCAGCACATCTCCCAGTATCAATTTATTTTTTTTACTCATGCCATTGCCTCTTCCTCATAAATAATTTGACGGACAGCATCCGCTATTTCCTCCTGTGTCACTGTTCTGTCGATAACAGCCTTGCCTATTTTATTTAAAAGAACAAATTTAATCTTTCCCTGTTCCATCTTTTTATCGGATTTCGTAAGGCGGACAATTTCTTCTATATCCAAGTCCTCTGTAGTGATAGACAGACCAAAAGGAACAAACATATCTCTGATCTCATAATATTCTTCCATGGAGATCATTTCTCTTCTCCAGGAAATGTACGCACTGGCAATACAGCCAAGAGCAACACATTCTCCATGCAGAAGGAAAAAATTTTTATATTTTTCGATCGCATGGCCGATAGTATGGCCGAAATTTAAAAGCGCCCGGTCACCCTTTTCTGTAGGATCTTTTTCCACTACAGATTTTTTAATCAGGCAGCTTTCGTAGATCATTTCTTCCAGTGTCTGTATGTCTCTGTCCCCTATTTCCGGGAAGTGCCCAATCAACCATTCATAATAATCTGCATTTTTAATCAGTCCGTGTTTTATGATTTCTGCCATTCCGTTATGATACTGCCTTGGATCCAGACTGTCAAGAACAGACAGATTCATATAGACAAGACGGGGCATATGAAAAGCTCCTACCATATTTTTGTACTGATCAAAATCCACTCCTGTCTTTCCCCCAATACTGCTGTCCACCTGGGAAAGCAGCGTTGTGGGAATCTGAACGAAATCAATCCCTCTCAGATAGGTAGCTGCTGTATAACCGGCAAGGTCTCCTACCACACCACCGCCGAGGGCGAGAATCATATCCCCTCGCTCCACTCCCTGACGTATCAGGAAACAATAGGCTTCTTTCACTGTATCTAAAGTTTTGGAAGCTTCTCCTGCAGGGAAGGAAAATACGCTGATCTCTTTACAATGGGTAGCAAGGCAGGCAATCACACTGTCTGCATAGAGAGCACTCACATGAGAGTCTGTCATAATACAGAGTTTTTTATTTTTAATATCAAAGACTGACAGCTCTTCTGCCAGCTGTTTAAAATCATGTTCGATAACAATATCATAATTATTTTTAGAAGGTACTGCTACATTTATTCTTCTGGCCATTTATTTTCTCCTGTTTCCTGTATTGTAAAAGAGAATCGTGCGAGCGGTCACACAGTGGCACAGACCTTGCGCACTAAGGTCTTTCCTATGGAAGAACAAAAGAGCCTCCTGTAAATCACAGGAAGCTTTCTTATTTTTCCAATGTATATTCCATCCGAACATTCCATAAATCTATGTTCTGCGGATGGTCTGCTCCGCACAAAATATGTAGTTTAAAAAGCAGGAACGTCAAAACCGCTGTTTATAATTTCCTGGAAATCACCGGAAATATCTACACTTGCAGGGGTAATAATGAAAATGTAATGTGATATTTTCTGAAGATTACCACTGATCGCAAAGGTAGAGCCTGATGTAAAATCAATAATGCGCTGTGCAATATCCACATCCAGCCCTTCCAGGTTCAGAACAACCGTTCTGTTAGCCAGTAACGTCTCTGTAATCTCTCTTGCATCCTCCACAGAAGTAGGTTTGATGACACACACTTCCATTCCGCCACTGTTGATCACTTTCCTTGGCTGGCGCAGCGGTGTCACTTTTGAGGAAGATTTTCTCGGTCTTTCGTTATTTTCTTCTCTGAGTGGTTCTTTCACGGAAATTTTTTTCGGCATCTCTTCCGGCTCTTCGTCGTAATAATCGTCGTCATAATAATCTTCTTCATCTTCGGTCAGTTTCATGTAATTCAAAAACTTGTCCATAACTCCCATTTACAGTTATCTCCTTACCATTACTAATTTGACTCATCATACGGAAACCGTATAATCTCTTTCGCCGAATATCCCTGTGCCTACTCTTACATAGACGGCACCTTCACTGACAGCAACTTCATAGTCCCCTGTCATCCCCATGGACAAAACATCCATACAAACATTATCAATGTTTTTGTGCATTATGTCAACAGATAATTGTTTCAGCATCTGAAAATATCGTCTGTTTTCTTCTGGGTTTTCCACATAAGGGGCAATAGTCATAAGTCCTTCGATACGAATACAAGGAAGGCTGGCAATCCCCTCTACAAGCGCCAGAGCCTCTTCTTTTGTCCTGATTCCAAACTTAGATTCTTCCCCTGCCACATTGACTTCCACAAGAATCGAAGTCGTCACATTTTTCTTTGCTGATTCTTTGCTGATCTCCTCTGCAAGACGCAGGGAATCCACGCTGTGTATTAAAAAAACTTTACCTATAAGATATTTCACTTTATTTCGCTGTAAATGGCCTATCATATGCCATCTGATATCCTTGGGAAGTATCTCATATTTTTCTGTTAGCTCCTGTACCTTATTTTCGCCAAAATCCCGGCAGCCACAGGCATAGGCTTCTTCCAGACAGGATACAGGCTTGGTCTTACTGACTGCGATCAATGTCACTTCTTCCCGCGCTCTGCCTGCCTCCTGACATGCCCTGCCGATCCTTTGTTCCACATCCGCTATGTTCTGTGCAATCGTATTTGCCATAACCATCCTCTCCTTATTTCTCTTATTTTCAGTTTCCACATTTTTTTCAGGATGCCAGGAAAACCACGATTTTACAAAATATATCAATGAAATGCACCGTGAGAAAGACTTTTTTAAAATTTGTGTGTCAGTTGCGGACAATCCTGTCCGAAAATGACATACAAATTAATGAAAATGTGCTTTTTCTCGGTGTGTGAATGATATTTTTTGTAAAATCGTGCCTATATCGTCTTCCTGAAAAAATAGGAAAACTGAAATTCCCTTACAGATCCCTTAATTGCTGGTAAAGTCATTTTCCTTGACGCTGGAAGCGTCCAATGCGATATAATCATACACACTCAGCCCGTATGTAGTACCTGATTTGACAATGGAATATTCTTCATTGTCAGATAATATCTGTATCTGTTTAAAATCTGCATATCCTTTGTTGATATTGTACACACCGATCAGCTTTCCCCGTTTGCTGACAGCATATTTATCTTCTGAATCAGGTTTTAACAGATAATCTCCGATACGCAGTACCGTATCGTCCAGATAATATTCGCCATCCTCCTCGTTATAAATGGGAGTTTCAACAAACTCTTTACTGATTTCTCCCTCTTCTGTAATAAATTCACGCATCACACCATTGACACCATTACTGCCGCCCTTTGTTATGTATTCCACCGGAACAAGAAAAAATTCTTTTTCCACAATAGCTGAATTTGGTATTTTCAGACCGGTTTCATCTTTTGCCATCAGTTCAATATCGATATATCTGTCTGTGCAGAAAGTAATCATGGAGTTGTTAAAGGCGAGCTCCGCATAGACACCGTCACTGTTTTCATGAATCAAAACCTGTCCCCAGGAGATATCCTGATTTTTCAGAAATTTTACCTTGACATACTCTTCTTCCAACAGTTCCGCTGCCCGTTCAGCCGTAACCGGAATGACAATGGACCAGTTTTCGCTTAAGGAAAGCTTATAGGCCGGATCTCCCCTGTTTACCAGTTCGTTACTGATCAAAGGAGTCTTTTTATATGTCGTCTGATCAAAATCAGATTCCTGTACCTGATCGGCTGTCAGTGACTCATAACCGTCTGTAGAATAAATGACAATCCCTGTCTTGGCTGCCCGGCAAAAATTAACAAGGCCGGCTTCGCTGGAATTATTCAATACATCGATATTTTCCAATATGGAATAATTGGCGAGCTTCATCACCGTACCTTCCACATTGTATTTAAAGTCGTAGACCTCTCTGAAATTTTGGGGTGTGAAGGAACTGATAAAGGCCAGAATTTCCGACTTCAGCTCATTTAAATCCGCATCGGAGAGAGAGTTTTCATCCGGATCCCCTGTTCCTACCATTTCAGAAAGTCTTCCTGTTTCATCTACTGTATAGACAAGGTCGCCGACTGCCACCCGTCCCCCTTCCCGGGTATAATAGTTGATGTAACCTGAATCTGCACTGTTTACAACTTCTTCTTTGCGGATGGCAATGCCCTTGTATACATTGTTCACAGAAAGAGATCCCGCCTTCACTTCATATCCGATAATATGACTTGAGGTAAAGTACATAAAGACACAGATTCCAATATAGACAGAAACACATCCAAATATAATCATGCCGAGATTGATATTCAGAGGCTTTCGATATTTTCTTATTTTACCGGAACGTCTGGCTGCCAAAAACATCCTCCTCTAAAACAAAAGTAATACATACGCGGGCCGTATCACGCGCCATGCGGGACAACCGCATGTGCGCATTCAGGCTTTTCATAGTAATCTTTGATTACTATGAAAAGCCCCTGTCCATTCACGACAGAGGCTCTTATCTTCATGTCACATTAAATATCTTGCACCATTTTGCGGTGCTCTATCATTTTAAAGAGATACAACAACCTTCTCTTTTAAAGTCTCAGGAAGCTCTGATTCGTCCACAGATACGCTGATAATAAAATCTACGTGGAACATATTACTGATTTTCTCCAATTTCTCAATGGCCGGTTCAATTTCCTCTTGTTTCAGATGCGCATTCACAAGGAAGTTGTCCAAATACATCTGCTCTAAATCATGATCCTGTGAAATGATGCCACAGATAAAACCAATAAATTCATCACAATCATTGATTGGATAATCGGATACAATAATCAGACGAATTTTATTGTTCAGCTCATACATATTTTTAGAATTTTTATCCAGATATACAAGATTGCCGGATGCCGCCTTTATTGCGCTATTTACTTTATCCAGCAAATGTTTTGTCTTACCCTTTCCCTTATTGCCAACAATTAATTGAACCATCGCAATCCCTCCTAAAGTAAACTTGTTATACCCATTATAAAATATAGAAAGATAAAAAACAACCTTTAATTATTAATTCCCAATCTCTGATAACAGCCCTTTCATCTCCTCATATAGCACCGCCCGTTCACTGGAATGAAGAACAACCGAGATATACGGATTTCCTGAAGAATCCTTTGATAAAAGGATCAGGCAGCTTCCCGCCGCGTTTGTCGTCCCCGTTTTCCCTCCGATCACTGTAATCTGTTCAGGGGGCGTATACTCACCCTGAAGAAACAGATTTGTTGTTTTGAAGTCGAATGTCTTCGGGTTTCCATTCCTGTCAGTATAAGTGGTGGAATAGCTATCCATCATGATAATCTCTGAAAATTTTTCATATTTCATAGCTTCGTTGAAGATCAGATACAGATCATATGCTGTCACATAATGATTTTCATCATGAAGGCCATGGGGATTGACAAAATGACAATTGGTAGCCCCTAACTCTGCCGCTTCTTTGTTCATCATCTCCGCAAAATTTTCTACACTTCCACCCACATGCTCTGCAATTGCCATGCCAGCATCATTGGCCGAATTGATCAGCAGGGCATGTAACGCCTGATCCAGTGTCAGATTATCTCCGGTCTTCAGGCCACAGAGCTGTGCCCCGCTCTCCGTAATTCCGGCACTGACTGCACTGACCGTTATCATATCCTCTGGATTTCCGTATTTCAATGCTACGAGAGCCGTCATCACTTTCGTAATGCTGGCAGGATAGAGCCGTTCATGAATGCTCTTGGCGTAGAGTACCTGCCTGTTATTTAAATCAAAGAGTCCTGCACTGCTGGCCTGAGACATATCAACAGATGTCCCTTCCGTGACATCAGAAGAAGCCACACATAACTGCTCTGCAAACAGATCTGCCTGTTGCGCCATAACATTTTCTGTCATCTGAAAACTGCTGACAGAACTCTCCGTATTATATGTAAACGTATATTTTTTTGACGTACACCCTGTCAGAACACAGGCAAGCATCAAAACTGCCACAAGCGCCGCTGCTTTTCTTCTATTTGTAAATCTCACGCCACTCCATATCTCCTCTGTCAAGCGATTTTAGCAACAACTCTGCAGAAGCAAGATTTGTTGCCACTGGAATATTGTGCATATCACAGAGTCTGCACACATCTCCGATATTCGGTTCATGAGATTTGGGCGTCAAAGGATCTCTGAGAAAAATAACGAGATCGATCTGATTATTTTCGATCTGAGCGCCTAACTGCTGAGCACCGCCCAGATGCCCTGCCAGATGCTTATGAATATTCAGATTTGTCACTTCTTCCACAAGCCTTCCGGTAGTTCCCGTGGCATACAGATCATTCTTTGTCAGAATTCCCCTGTAAGCAATACAGAAATTCTGCATTAGTTTCTTCTTTGTATCGTGTGCAATCAGTGCTATTTTCATTGTAAGTCCCTCACTTTACTAGTATTATTTTTTCCCTGCAATCGTACGTTTAGAACAAACCCCATACCGATAAACAGACTGACTAAGGAAGTCAATCCCGCACTGACGAATGGAAGTGGTATTCCTGTATTTGGCATAAGACCAGTAGCAACGGCAATATTCATATAACTTTGAAATCCCACAAGACCTGCCATGCCGCTGCAAATAATCATCCCAGCTGTGTCCTTGGCTTTTCTGGCGATCATAACACATTCCAGGGCGATAAGGAAAAGTAAGAGGATTACTGCACAGGAACCTACAAAACCAAGCTCCTCACCGATAATGGCGAATATAAAATCTGTCTGCGGCTCTGAAATGAAATTCCCGTTTTTCACAGAGCCGATAATATTGTTATTCAGGCCTTTTCCCCAAAGTTGTCCAGATCCAATTGCCGTAATGGAATTTGCCTGTTGATATCCTTCCGTATTTACATATTCAGACGGATGAAGCCATGCCAGGATACGCGTCTGTTGATATTCCTTGATCAACTGCTGATCCGGCTGCAATACAATCATCAGAAAGATAACAATACAGGGAATTACTACTGCCAGTACACCCGCAATAATCCGATAGTCCAGTCCGCCGATAAATATCATAATACAAAAAATAATGATCAGCATAATGCTTGTAGAAAGATCCGGCTGGTTATAGATCAGCCCAAGCGGCGGAAGGAACAATACGACCATCTTTGTCAATGTACGGAACGTATTTAATTTTTCCCTTTGTTTCATAATAAACTGTGCGTAGAACAAAATCAATAATATTTTTGCAAGTTCAGAAGGCTGAAAACGGATACCGAGAATGGAAAACCATCGCTGTGCCCCCCCTGCTTTGGAGCCCAAAAACTCTACCAGCACGAGAAGAATGACATTTCCGATGTAAAATATCCAATATAAATTTAAAAGTGCCGTATAGTCAAACAGGGAAATGATAATCATCAAAAACACACCCATAATAAGCCCCATAACCTGCTTATCCTGTACGGACTCCTGCGCACTCCCGATTGCCATGATACCAATCACAGAAATGGCAATTAACATCATTACTAATTTAAAATCATAATCTCTTACACGGTATTTTTTCAGCATGGTTTTCTCCGGTCCCTGTAATGTTAATGCTTCAGCTCCAAAATAGGAATATTGGCATAGAGGGTGGGACTTTTCATCCTGCCCCTTGTCAGTTCCTTTGTAATCTGGACTTCCACACTTTCAGCATCTATTTTCATATATTTTGAGATCACTTTCGAGATATCTGCCCTGATCATATCCATCATTTCCGGCGAACAATTGATTCTGTCCGAAATTAACAGTACCTTCAATCTGTCCTTTGCCAGTTCACTGGATGATTTTTTTCGGAAAATATGTAAAGCCATAATGCAACCCTCCCTAATTTTTATGAAATATTCCGCTTACCTTTGTCCAGATAGAAAACCGCTTTTCGAAGTTCAGGAAAGGAACTTCCTGCCCGAGTACACGAAAACAGAGGTTTTTATAGGCCCGGCCCGCCAGCGTTGCATTCCCTACGAGAGGTTCTCCCTGGTTAGCGGCAATGACGACATTTTCATCATCAGGTACGATTCCGATCAGAGGGATGGCAAGGATATCTGATACATCGGCTACAGACATCATATCCCCCCGTTTTACCATGGCTATTTTCAGTTTATTGATAACTAAATCGATCTTCTCAATCTCATTGGCTTCCAGAAGGCCGATGATTCTGTCCGCATCCCGTATAGAGGATACTTCTGGAGTTGTAATCACCAACGCCCTGTCCGCACCGGCTATTGCATTCTGAAACCCCTGCTCGATACCGGCAGGACAGTCCAGTATAATATAATCAAACTGTTCCCGCAGAGTATCTACCATTCTGACCATCTGGGAGGGATTGACTGCGGATTTATCTCTCGTCTGAGCAGACGGCATCAAATAGAGCCCCGGATATCGCTTGTCCCGGATCAGTGCCTGTTTGATCCGGCACTTCCCTTCTACCACATCCACCAGATTGTATACAATCCGGTTTTCCAACCCCATAACGACATCCAGATTCCGAAGACCGATATCCGTATCAATCAGAACTACTTTTTTTCCAACAGCAGCAAGACCTGTCCCTAAGTTTGCAGTCGTAGTGGTCTTCCCTACGCCGCCTTTTCCTGACGTAACGACAATAACTTCACTCATACAAATTGCCTCCTTGAAATTAATTGTCCCCTAAATTACGTCCGCACATCGAAGATCAGATGAGAAACATATTTAGTAATTCTTTTGTAATGGGATCCATCAGAATCCTGCCATCTTTTTCATAGGCGATCTTCGGTTGTATTTTGGGTCTGATAGACCATTTGCTCTGTTTCTTTGATATATCAAATCGAACATCACCTATTTTTAATTTTTCTGGAGACATTTCCAGAGCCACTACAAAATGGCCCTGACCTCCGCCCACGCCGGCACAGGCCTCTCCATACAGGCCGCCCACGATGATGATGTCCTTTTTGGCTGCGATACAGGAGCCTGGATATACGTCTCCTATAATGACAATGCTGGATTCTATTTCCAGTTTCTGTCCGTTCTTCAGATTGCCCCGATAGAACAGCCCTTCTTCTTCCTCTCTTTTTTCAATCTGCCGGATCGCTTTGATAAAAGTCTGATTTTTCTCCTTATCCTTTCCTACAAGGCAGATAATATGCAGGCTGCAGTTTTCTGTAATCTTTTCTACCAGCTGTTTCTCTTCCTCTGTACTCAACTGTCTGCCTTCAAAAGAAACTGCCATTTTAGAGTTTCTGAAGAAAGAGGCAGACTCTTTGAATTTCAGTCCCACTTCCTCCAAAAGAACCGGAAACGCAATAGTATCATCCAAAATCACCGCGATTCCATTTTGAAAGCTTTTAATCATGACTGAGCTGCTCATCTTATTCTTTCCCTCTTTTCTGCCCAAACCTAATCTCCCATAGCCGTTCCTACCGCCTCCGGTCTGATGGCACTTCCTGTCAGAATATTGTCTTCTTCTTCAGGATCGAAATAATACCGAAATACATCTCTGGAAATTTCCGCTGCATAAGCGGAACTGTATCCAAAAGCGACACGTGTGGCAACGGCGATCTGGGGATTTTCGTAGGGAGCATATCCTACAAAAAGAGCATGATTGGCACGGCTTTTATTCTCCTGAGCAGTACCCGTTTTCCCCGCTACATTGACAGGCATGTCCTCATAATAGGCTTTTGATTCGATCACCCGGCGCATTCCCTGGTGGATAGCACTCCATTCATATCCGGGAAGATCAATATAGTTCCGTACTTCCGGAGTATAGTCTTTCAGAACAACACCACTGTTATCTGTCAATTTATCCAAAAGACTCAACTTATAACAGGTTCCACTGTTGGCCACTGTCGTAACATAACGGGCAAGTCCCGCTGTCGTCAGGTTATGAGTTCCCTGGCCAATAGCAGACCGGACAGCGTCAAAGTCCGACAGTTCCGGCTCGGATTCTGCAATTTCTATCCCGGAAGTTTCAGACAGACCGAACAGATCTGCGTAATAGGCAAGTTTCTCCAGACCTGCATCGCTGTCATAGATACCAGTATCACTTCCAAGCCGATATCCCACTTCATAGAAAAAGCTGTTGCAGGAATGCTCGATGGCGCCGGTTATATTCAGCTGCCCATGACTGCCGCCACCAGTGACAATCCAGCATCTAGGCGGTGGCGTGATTTTATCAAAAGGGCCATAACATCCCAGGCGCTCGTTCAGATCCACTACCCCTTCTTCCAGGCCGGCAACTGCCGTTACCATCTTGAAAGTAGAGCCGGGAGCACTCCTTTGCTGGGTGGCATAGTTCCACATGGGATTGGAAAGATCGTTTTGCAACTGATTATAATAGTCGGAATCTATTGTATTGGCGAGCCGGTTCGTATCATACCCCGGATAAGTAACAAGGGCCAACACTTCACCGCTGTTGACATCTGTCACCACACAGGAGCCGGAAGAAGGATCCAGAGCCAGCTGCGCCGGCGTAATATCCAGATTTTCCATCAGCTTTACAATAAAGGCATAGGCAGATATCCTGCCACTCGTAAACTCTGTCTCTTCACTTTCCGAAACTTCTACAATCCCCTGTTCCAGAAGCAGATTACAAATATGGTTTCCTGTCAGCTCGTTCCTGCTGATCATATACCGGTACAGTCTCTTGGAAAATTCCGTATTGTTGTCCAACCCCTCAAAAATCGTCTGAATCAGCTGTTCGTAAATTTCCTCTGAAGACGCATATTTACTGTCAAGACCCACTTTTGTCACATCGATCCAGTTCATTGCAATCGCATGATTCAAATATTCCGCCAGAGAGATCGTCTCGTCATTTTTCCACGCCTGATAGACCTCATCAGACTGATCGATCTCACTTTCCAACAAAATCCCTTTATCGGCAGAAGCAAGCATAGAAACAATAAAGCTCTCATATACCTGATATTCTTCCGGAAGTTCCTCATATGCTGTCCTGCGCTCCAGCAGCTCAGCCCGTAAATTGTCATAGACTACAGCTCTTCTGCTTTGGAAGATCTCAAATACTTCTTTTTCTGTAGGATTGGCTGACGGTTTTTCAAAATGTGAAATATCGATAATATTGTTGTTGATAAGTGCAAAGTATACATCATATATAGGAATTCTCAAGTTCCTGGAAGAGGCTTCTGCTTCCGCTTCGCTTTTCGTATTGTCAAGCTTCGACACAAGAATGCCGGCAATCTTCTGTTCCAGAATATTGTAAACGGCTTTCTGGAGATTTTTGTCAATGGTCAGATACAGATCATTGCCCGCAGCCGGTTCCGTCCGCTCTGTGATTTCAATCACCTTACCCAGGTTGTCCACATACATGACTTCGGACCCTTTTTTTCCCTGCAGATCTGTTTCCATAACCTGCTCAATACCAGACTTTCCTACGGTATCCGTAGCGGTATAGGAATCATTTTCTTTGGAAAGTTCTGCCAGCTCATCCTGGGAGATCTTACCCGTATAACCAAGGATATGAGAGAAATAGACACTGTCCACATACTTTCGAACCGTATCCTCCGCGATAGAAACACCATCCAGTACATCACTGTTTTCCATAACAACGGCTACGGTCTTCTCATTCACATCATAGGCGACGATAGTGGCAATATATTTCTGATAGCTGTTGGCACTCATGGCATATCGGATATTGATCATCTTCAGCAGATCTTCCTTACTGTAACCGAGGCCGGGCACAAAACTCTTCTTATCGTTTGGATCTGTATAATCTCCAATGGCATAGCGGGAAGTACCGGCCAAATAGTTGATCACATCGTCCGGTGTAGACGTCTTTTCTCCATAATCCAGTTTATCGATCGTATCCCTGCCGTATACATCTGCCAGAAAACGTAATCTGGCCGTATCTTCTACCGTAAACTGAAAATTTTTCCCTTTATCCAGTATAATATTAAAATCATTTGTGATTTTATCACCGTTTCTTTCTATAATTTGGATGAGACGATAGATAGTCTCGTTCAGGTTTTTATTTTTATTGCTTCCCGGTTCATAGACATCTTCTATCGTTACATTATAGGCCAATTCATTATAGGCAAGGAGTTCTCCGTTTCTGTCAAAAATATTGCCTCTCGTACTGGCAATATAGCGTTCCTTGCGTATTTTCAATTTAAAATTGTCCATATATTCTTCGCCGTGTACGATCTGCAGGGAAAAGATTCTGTAGATAAGAGTACCACAAAGAAAAACAAAGCAAACTACCATGACAAACAGTCTGGAAGTTACCATATTCAGAAAACGTGCTCTCAAACTTTCAAACAAACTTTTTCCCACTCCTTTTTTCATGCTCCGCAAGTTTCTGGTCTATTCGGAGGATAAGGGGATACATAATCAGCGCAATTGCCACTGTATAGATGACTTCCGGTAAAATGATATGGACAAAATAATATCCGATATGAAAACGGCTCCTGAGCAAAAAAAGTAAAGAGTAATAAATCAGATTGTATACCAAATCGCTGAGGGCAATCAGGCAAAGAGGCAGTTTGATATCTTCAGGGAAAAATATTTTTCGGAAATTTCCGTTTATGTATCCGATATACATATAAATCAGGGCAGAAAAACCGATTGCTTCCCCGAAAAAGATATCCAGTAATAATCCTGACAACACCCCCGTGATCAGTCCGCTTTTTTTTCCTCCCATAAATCCATAGGAAGAAGTCAGGATAATCAGAAAATTCGGGATAATTCCCCCAAACGCCAGTGCATGAAATACTGTACATTGCAAAAGAAAGCATATCAGAATCAATATACCGATAAAAACTTTGCGTCTCATATGCCGCCTCCTTAATCTTCCAGGCTCTGTTTTGTCTCCAGTATGACAAGCACCTCTTCCAGATGCTGAAAATCCACTGCAGGAGTTGCATATCCTGATTTTGTCAGATTATTGGAATCCATTTCCATAGAACTGATATAACCAATTAAAATGCCGGGAAGGTATTTGTCACTGATATTGGAAGTGACGATTTTATCACCTTCCACCACCTGATTTTTACTGTCCACGAGCTGCTCAAACCGGATCAGTCCTTGACTCATCAACTCCAGGTCGCCACACACTATCAGATTATCAGATGTGGATAATACCATACCGCTTACATTGGAGTTGTCATTGATAATGGAGGTAACTTTTGCCCAGTTTTTTCCAACAGCGACGATCCTCCCTACAAGGCCGCTTCCTGCCATGACATTCATATCCACTGCCAGGCCATCATCCTTCCCTTTGTCAATCGTAAAAGAATGAAACCAGTTGCCTCCGTCCCAGGCGATAATTCGGGCGCCTACTTTCTCGTATCCTGAATATTCCTCATCCAGTTTATACAATTCCCGCAGCTGATTCAGCTCATATTTGTCCTGCTGCAACATGGTGTTTTCGATCGTAAGCTCATCTACCTTCTGTCTCAGTTCCTTGTTTTCCTGAAGAAGTATTCTGATCTGGGAAAGCTCGTCCGACTTGTCAGAAAGCCACGTCCCGACTTCGGTAATGCCATTCTGAAACGGCACCGTCACATAGCCGACAACATTTCCAAGAGAATCGTGGAACATATCCGTTGTAAAAGTAACCACCATCATACAGATACAGATAAAAGTGATAATCAGAAGGAGATATTTGCTTGGCAGCGTAAACTTCTCCCCTTTTTTTCTGATGATTGGACTCATTGACTATTTACCCATTCCTTCAATTGAATAAGCCACTGATTTATAGTTATCATCCTTGATGATGCGGGATAACCCGATCGCCACACTGGCAACAGGCTGCTCTGCCATATTGACCTGCAATCCAGTGCCCTTGCTGATCAGCTCACCCAAATGACTGACCTGAGATGCACCGCCGGTCAGATAGAGACCATGACGGTAAATATCCGCTGCCAGTTCGGGAGGCGTACGCTCCAGAATGACTTTGATATTGTCTATAATCGTACTGAAATGCTCCTGCAGCGCCTCATCCACAAGAGAAGTGGGAATTTCCCGCTCTACCGGAAGTCCGGTTACGATATCTCTTCCATAGACGGTGGCACCTTTTCCTTCCTGTTCCAGATCGCGAAGGGATATTTTCACATTTTCTGCAGTTTTCCCGCCTATAATAAGGCTGAATTCCCTTCTGACTGCCGAACGGATAGCTTCGTCAAATTTATTGCCCCCCACATTGATCAGATGGCTGAGTACAATACCCCCCAGAGACAAAATAGAGATTTCTGTCGTATCATATCCCACATTGACAAGCAAAACACCCTGGGAATTTTTTACATCAATATCCAATCCAAGGCCGTCGGCGATGGCCTTTTCCACGATCATAATTTTTTTCGCTTTTACATTGGCATCTCTGATCAGGTCGTAAAAAGCTCTCTTTTCCACCTCTGTAATATCTGTGGGAACTGCCACATAATACTCAGCTCCCTTTATATTGCCTTTCATCAAACCATGGATAAAAAACTTGATAAGTGTTTCCATATTTTTGATATCCGCAATGACTCCATTGCAGAGCGGATAAGAGATATGAATATTTCCGGGAGCCTTTTCGAACATTTCGAAGGCAGAATCCCCATAGGCAAATAACGTTTTCTTATTTTCGATCGCGATCATATTTTTTTCGATCATAATACTGTCATCTGCCCTGTTATAAATTTTAATATTGCTCGTACCCAAGTCGATACCAAATGCACTGTTTGCCAATTCAACTTCCCCTTTCTTCTATAAGTAACCCATCTCTCTGAAACTGTAATATTTTTTATCTCCAATAATAATATGGTCAATCAGAGGGATTTCAATCATAGCGGAAACATTTTTTATTCTCTCTGTAGCAAGGATATCCTGCTTCCCCGGCGTAGGATCTCCGCCCGGATGATTGTGAAGCAGCATAATATATACAGCACTGTAGCGCAGTGCTGTGAGAAATATTTCCCGGGGCGATATAAGAGATGCATTGACAGTCCCCTCCGACAGCACCTGTTCTCCAATGAGATGATTTCGGCTGTCCATCATCAAAAGGAGCACTCTCTCCCGTTCGAAATGCCGCAGGCGTTCCATATAATAATCAGCTACTGTCCTGGGATCCTTGAGCTGCAAAGTCTTTTTCGCCGTTTCCTGGGCAATACGGGATGACAGTTCTGCAATACATTTCAGTTTGATGGCCTTCACCTGACCGATTCCCCGGATACTCATCAGCTCCTTCAGGGAAACATGATGAAGTCCCAGAATTCCGCTGTGGTTTTCTCCCGGCAGGGAAAGTACCTTACCTGCAATCGATACCGTATCCTCCCCCACCGTCCCCGTTCGTAGAATAATGGCAAGAAGCTCCGCATCCGTAAGCTGCTGCGCTCCTTTTTCCAAATATTTCTCATAGGGACCGGCCTTCCGGCTGCTCGTTCTTTTTATTTCCTGTTCTTGTTTTTTCTTCTGCATCTGTCCTTTTGCAGAATTGAATCAAGCCCCTGATTATTTCTGTAAAAATCGTATGACATGTGCTCTGCACATAGTCCATGCCCAGTCGGGCAGATTATTACTGAATTTCCGCATACTTGTACGTTGTTAATATTACCACAATTCCCATTTTATGTATATAAAATTTCCTGAAAATTTTTCTGACTTTTTAGAGAAATAGTTCCTTTATCAGTCTTTTTTCGACAAAGGACTGTAATGTTTTCAGAATACCAAATTTGGCATGCTGCCATGTAAGTCCCCCCTGAAAAAAGACGGTATAGGGAGGCTTGATGGGACCGTCCGCGGAAAGTTCAATGGAAGATCCCGATACAAACGCACCGGCGGCCATGATGACCTGACTGTCATAGCCTGGCATATCGGAAGGCTGTGGCAGCACGAAGCTGTCCACTGGCGCCGCAGCCTGGATCGCCTGACAAAATGCAATGACCATTTCCGGTTCATGGAAAGTGACGGCCTGAATAATGTCGTGACGGGACTGTTTACTATCTGGCAATACATCAAATCCAAGCTTTTCATAAATATTGGCAGCAAAAACAGCCCCTTTCAGAGCGGATGCTGTCACGGTGGGCGCCAGGAACAGACCCTGATAGAAAGCCGGCAATATTGAAAGAGAAGCTCCTACTTCCTTGCCAAGACCGGGAGAGGTGAGCCGGTAGGCCGCATTTTCCACACATTCCCGCTTTCCGGCAATATAGCCTCCTATAGGCGCAAGGCCGCCTCCCGGATTTTTAATCAGAGAACCTACCACCATATCCGCACCCACATCGGAAGGTTCCTTCGTTTCCACGAATTCTCCATAACAGTTGTCCACCATACAGAGCACATCCGGCCGACGGGTCTTTATAAAAGAAATCAGTTCGCCGATCTGGTCCACAGAAAAAGTAGGCCGGGTCTGATAGCCTTTGGAACGCTGTATCGTCACAAGGCGGGTCCTTTCACTCAGTGCCTTTTCGATCTGATCATAATCAAAGCTGCCGTCTGACAGCAGTTCCACCTGTCTGTACATAATACCGTATTCTCTCAGAGAACCTTTGGACTGCCGGATACCGATGACCTCTTCCAGCGTATCGTACGGTTTTCCCACAGGAGAGAGCAGCTCATCGCCAGGGCGGAGATTACTCATCAGAGCAAGGGCAAGGGCATGGGTACCACAGGTGATCTGAGGTCGTACAAGGGCATCTTCCGTATGAAACACAGAGGCATAGACCCTCTCCAGCGTCTCTCTGCCCAGATCATTGTATCCATATCCACTCGTCCCATAGAGGCAGGCCTCGCTCACTCGATTTTCCTGCATGGCCTGTAAAACTTTCAGCTGATTCCATTCTGCAATCTCGTCGATGCGGGCAAACCGCTCCCGCAGACCATCCAGTATCTTTTCTCCGAACCGGTATACTTCTTCTGAAATTCCCAGTTCCCGATATCGGGAATCCAGGGAGATTTTATTTTTATTACTTTCTGTCTGTGAACTCATAGGCTGCCTGCCATTCCTTTCTCCTTCATTTTGTTTTCCATCCATGTCAGCATTTTCTCATCCTCGTGGCCGAACTGCTCTTTTTCCAGCCAGGTCACATCTCTCTCCCGGCGAAACCAGGTCAGCTGTCGCTTGGCAAAATGCCTAGTATCCCGTTTGATCAGATAGATCGCCCGCTCCAGAGAGATTTCTCCCAGCAGATAAGAACAGATCTGCTGATAGCCAAGTCCCTGCATAGATACCATATCTTTTGTGCAGCCAAACGTCAGGAGCCTCTTCACTTCTTCCACAAGCCCCGCTTCCATCATCTGATCTACCCGTCTGTCTATTTTTTCATAGATTCTGTCCCGTCTGTCATTCAGGACAAAATAGCAGGAGCAAAAGCGGCTCTCCCGCTGGCGCTGTATGGTATTGTGCTCTGAAATTTTCTGTCCCGTGAGATGATAATACTCCAGAGCACGTATCACGCGTTTCCTGTTATGGGGATGGATGACCTGCGCGGAAGCCTGATCTACATCCTGCAAAAGACCATGGAGCCATGCATCACCCCGTTCCCTTCCCAGTTGCTCCAGTTCCTGCCTGTATGTGCCATCATCCGCCTCTTTTGTAAAATCGATATCGTACAATACAGACTGGATATAAAAACCTGTACCCCCGACAATGATAGGCATATGTCCCCGTTCCCGAATCTCCCTGATGTACTGTCTGGCTCTGGCCTGAAACATCGTAATATTAAAAGCTTCCCATGGCTCCAGTATATCGATCATATGATGGGGTATCCCTTCCCTCTCCTCCGGTCCTATTTTGGCAGAGCCGATATCCATATGACGATAGACCTGCATGGAATCCGCAGATATGATCTCTCCATCCACCAGCTTTGCCAGTGCCAGGGACAGAGCTGTTTTTCCCACTGCTGTAGGGCCTGTCAAGATAAGAAGCGGTTCTTTTTCCATACTCTGTCCTTTCTTTTACACAATCCTGCTGAACTTCTTTTCCAGTTCGTGCTTACTCATCGTAATAATGGTAGGCCTGCCATGGGGACAGTGATAAGGATTGTCCAATGTAAGCAGCTCATCCAGCAGTGCCTTCGCTTCCTGAACACTCATGGCCTTTCCTCCTTTTACCGCTGCCTTGCAGGACATGGATGCCAGCCTGGAGGCTACCACATCCGTCTCTCCTTTCACCGGCCCCCGGGCCAGTTCATCCAGCACTTCTTCCAGCAGTTCCCTGGCGCTGCGTCCGAATAATTCTGTGGGAACTGCTCTGACAGCGTACTCATTGCCACCAAAAGGTTCTATTTCAAATCCCATCTTTCGGAAATACTGCGCATATTCCAGAAAGAGGCTCTCCTCCTGCCCGCTGAAAGTAAGGATAACCGGCGGGCTTACCTGCTGGGACAACGTCTCTCCCTGACGAATTTGCTCACAGAGCCGCTCATATTTTACCTTCTCATGAGCCGCATGCTGATCGATAATGAGCATCTTATCTCCCAATGCCACGAGCCAATAGGTATCAAAGATCTGCCCGATAATCTGATAGGACTCTTTTTTCTCCTCTGACAGCAGTTTATCTTCAAAAAAGTGCATCTGCATGGGCCGTTCCACAAGAATATGCCGGTCTTTTTTTATAACATTGGAACGCAGACTGTCATTTCCTCCACTTCCGGCCAGTTCCACTGCTCCCAGCAGCTTTGTATGGTATACCGGCTCTTCCGATATTCTGGAAGAATATTCCCCAAATCCCGTCTGTTCCTGTAAAAGCCGCTTTTGCAACTGCTGGTCTTTTAATTTTCTGGCTGTCTTTTCAAATGGCTCCGGTACCTGCTCTGAAATAGTTTTCTGGCGGTATCTCTCCTCTTTTTCGGAAGGCTCTGAAAAGGTCACTTCTTTCAGCATCTCTTTTTCTGCCAGTCTGCCCCGGACAGCACTGTAGATAAAGTCACCAATCCGCTTTGGTTCATGAAAACGCACTTCCATTTTAGAGGGATGTACATTGACGTCCAGTCTGCCGGGGGATATCGTAAGATGCAGTACAAAAAACGGATATTTGTGCTGCATCAGATAAGATTTATAGGCATCTTCTGCCGCTTTGGCAATGACCGGACTTTTAATAAATCTGCCGTTGATAAAATAGTTCTCAAAGTTTCTGTTAGCTCTCCCTGTAGAGGGCATACCAAGAAACCCTTCCAGCCTCATGCCATCCTTTTCCGCTTCCAACGGAACAAGGCAGGAAGCCATATCCTTTCCATAGATACGGTATATCATTTCCTGTAAATTTCCATTTCCTGCAGTATGAAATTTTATCTGTCCATTCCACACATATTTGAAGGAGACATGAGGATGGGACAGTGCCAGATGTTCCATCAGATCTGAAATATGTCCGCCTTCAGACTGGGGTGTATTCAGAAACTTTTTCCGGGCAGGTACATTATAGAACAGATTCCGTACAAATACTGTCGTACCTTCCGGTGCACCGATCTCTTCCGATTCTTTTTCCGTCCCTCCCTCGATCACATAGCGAAGACCTGTCAGATCTTTCCCGGTCCTTGTAATCATTTCCACCTGTGCTACGGCACAGATACTGGAGAGCGCCTCTCCCCGGAATCCGAGGCTTGTAAGCCGTTCCAGGTCTTTTGCATCTGTTATTTTGCTCGTAGCATGCCGGATAAACGCCCTGGACACCTGCGCTTTTTCGATACCGCTTCCATTGTCGGTCACTCGAATCATGGCAATGCCGCCTTCTTTGATTTCCACAGTGATAGCATCTGCTCCACAGTCCATCGCGTTTTCCACCAGCTCTTTCACAACACTGGCCGGTCTGTCTACCACTTCTCCTGCTGCAATTTTATCAATTGTTCTTTCATCCAATACGCGGATTTCCATCTGCTCTACCACCTGTTCTTCAATTTATTCTGTAACCTGTAAAGAATGTTCAGTGCATCCAACGGTGTCAGGTTGCTGATGTCAATCTCTTTTAATTCCAATAACACATCTTCATCCTTTACCGTATCCAAAAGTGACATTTGTGTCAAATCCACTTCGTCATATTTCGGCACTTTTTTCTTTCCCTCTGACACATTGACCGCAATACTCTGTACTTTTTCCGTAATATCATTGTCACTGAGCTGTTCAACGATCTCTTTGGCTCTGCCGATCACCATATCTGGCACTCCGGCCAGCCTGGCCACCTGGATTCCATAGCTCTTATCCGCTCCGCCCTTTACGATTTTACGTAAAAATACGATATCATCGCCCTTTTCTTTGACTGCGATACAGTAATTGTTTACATTGTTCATTTTGCCTTCCAGCTCTGTCAGCTCATGATAGTGAGTGGCAAACAGTGTCTTGGCTCCCAGCAGTTTCCTGTTACTGATGTGCTCGATCACGGCCCAGGCAATCGCCAGTCCGTCAAAGGTGGAAGTTCCTCTGCCGATTTCATCCAGGATGAGTAAGCTGTTTCCGGTGGCATTTCTCAGGATATTGGCCACTTCGTTCATTTCCACCATAAAGGTACTCTGTCCGCTGGCCAGGTCATCCGATGCTCCGACTCTCGTAAAGATGCGGTCTACGATACCGATGTCCGCCTTTTTCGCCGGAACGAAGGATCCTATCTGCGCCATCAGGACGATCAGGGCACTCTGCCGCATATAAGTGGATTTCCCGGCCATATTCGGACCGGTTATGACAGAAATACAGTGACGGCTGTTGTCCAAATACGTATCATTGGCAATAAACATATCTTGCTCCAGCATCTGTTCCACAACAGGATGCCTGCCGTCCCGGATATCGATTACCCCCTTTTCATTCAGCTTCGGCCTGACATACTGGCTGCGCTCTGCCGTCAGAGAAAGAGAGGAAAAGACATCCAGCCGTGCCACAGCCTTGGCAGTCTGCTGAATCCGCATAATCTGCTGCGCAATCCGCTCCCGAATATTGCAAAATACATCGTATTCCAGACTGCAGAGTTTGTCCTCCGCATTGAGTATCATATCTTCCAGTTCTTTCAGCCTTGGCGTCGTATACCGTTCTGCATTGGCCAGTGTCTGCTTTCTCATATAGTCTTCCGGCACCAGATCTCTGTAGGAATTTGTCACTTCGAAATAATAGCCGAATACTTTATTGTATTTAATACGGAGATTTTTAATGCCGGTGCGCTCTCTGTCAGCTTCTTCCAACTGTGCCAGCCACATCTTGCCGTCGGTTCTGGCATGACGCAGCCTGTCAATATCTTCGTCAAATCCGTCCTTGATCATACCGCCCTCCCGAATGGAAAGAGGCGGTTCCTCTTTGATCGAACTGCCAATCAGTTCACAGATATCCTGCAGGCTGTCGATCTGCTGCGTAATATCCAAAAGCGCTTTGGACGAAGCGTCCCCCAGTACCGTTTTAATATGGGGCAGCATAGACAGCGATGTATGGAGCGCCAGAAAATCCCGGGGATTTGCCGTCCGATAGCTCACTTTACCAAGAAGCCGTTCCAGATCGTAAACCGGGCTTAAATATTCCCGGATTTCATCCCGGAGCATGAAGTTTTTACACAACTCTTCCACCGCATCCAGCCGCTGTTCGATTTCCCCTTTATCGATCAGAGGCTGTTCCAGAAAAGAGCGGAGCATCCTTGCCCCCATGGCCGTCTTTGTCTTATCCAGTACCCAGAGAAGAGACCCTTTTTTTTGTTTTTCCCGAAGTGTCTCCACAAGCTCCAGATTCCGTCTTGTAGAACTGTCCAGCAGCATATATTTATTGATCAGATAAGGATAGATATGAGTGAAATGTTCCAGGGAAGTTTTCTGATTCTCATACAGATACTGAAGCATACTGCCGGCGGCGATAATACCGCTCGGAAAATCCTGTATTCCAAGCCCGTCCAGAGAATTGACACGGAAATGCCTCTGCAGGGATTTCCGACAATTCAGTTCATCGAAATATACATTTTCCAATGCATATACGGTAATTCCCAGTCTGCTTTTTAAATCCTCTATCCCTACGCCGCTCACAAGAAAAGCGTCGTTACATATGATTTCTGAAGGCATATATTTATTGATCTCATCCGTCAGTTTTTTGGCATCTTCCACTTCTGTCAGAAAATAGTCCCCTGTTGTCACATCCGCAATGGAAATACCGATTTTCCCCGAAAACCAGGCAATACTCATGAGATAATTATTTTTTCCGTCATCCAATGCCTGCACATTCAGATTTGTACCGGGCGTGACGATGCGTACCACTTCCCGCTTCATGATACCCCTTGCCTGCTTCGGGTCCTCCACCTGTTCACAGATCGCCACTTTATACCCCATAGAAACGAGCTTATTCAGATACCCTTCCACAGCATGATAAGGGACGCCGCACATGGGCGCCTTTTCTTCCAGTCCGCAGCTCTTTCCCGTCAGGGTAATTTCCAGCACCTTCGATGCAGTCAACGCATCCTCATAGAACATCTCATAGAAGTCGCCCAGCCTGTAAAATAAGATACAGTCCTGATACTGCTTCTTTGTCTCCATGTATTGCTGCATCATTGGCGTCAATTCTGCCATGTTTACCTCCCAGGGCGTATTGCTACGCCATTCTTTCTCCTATGTAATAAAATCCTCTGCATTCCTTCAAATAAACTGTTACAAACTGCCCAAGCAGTTCTTCTCCGCCAGGGAAATGGACAAGCATATTGTTGGACATTCTGCCCGTCATCAAATGGCTGTCATGTTCATTTACCTCTTCCACCAGCACCCGGGCATACTGTCCTGCCAAAAGGCCAGCCCGATGCTTCGCCGTCTCCTGTACCACATGTAAAAGTCTGTCAAATCCAGGCTTCACCACTTCCTCCGGCACCTGGTTCTCCATGGAGGCGGCCGGTGTCCCGGTGCGTTTGGAATAGAGAAATGTAAAGGCGTTGTCAAACTGTACCTTCTTTACCACATCGATAGTCTCTTCCAGATCCTCCGATGTTTCCCCAGGGAATCCCACAATAATGTCCGTCGTAATGGCAATATCCGGTATTTCGCTGCGTATCTTATCCGCCAGTGCCAGATACTGCTCTTTCGTATAGCGTCGGTTCATGGCCTTCAGTATTTTCGTAGAACCGGACTGGAGAGGCAGATGAAGATGTCGACATATTTTTTTCGATTGTTTCATCACTTGTATAAGTTCATCCGACAGATCTTTCGGATGAGACGTCATAAAACGAATCCTCTCTATTCCCTCTATTTTTTCCACTTCCTGCAAAAGCTGCGCAAAAGAAATAGGATGTTCCAGATTTTTCCCATAAGAATTTACATTCTGTCCCAGGAGCATGATTTCCTTAACGCCTTCCGCGGCAAGCCGTTTCGCTTCCCGGAGAATATCTTCCGACTCCCGGCTCCGTTCCCGTCCCCGTACATAGGGCACGATACAATAGCTGCAAAAATTGTTGCAGCCAAACATAATATTGATCCCCGATTTGAACGGATACTTCCGCTCCACTGGCAAATCTTCCACGATTTTATCCGTATCTTTCCAAATATCGATTATCATTCGATCCGATATCAGACAAGTGTATAACAGCTCCGAAAATTTAAAAATATTATGGGTACCGAAAATCAAATCTACAAAACCATAGCTCTTTTTTATCTTTTCTATGACGGCGTTTTCCTGCATCATGCAGCCGCACAAAGCGATTTTCAGACGGGGGTTTCTGCGTTTACAGCCATGCAGCACACCCAGCCTGCCATAGATTCTCTGATTTACATTGTCTCTGACTGTGCAGGTATTATAGATGACAAAATCTGCTTCCTGTTCCTCTCCCCATTGGTATCCCGCTTCTTTTAAGATACCTGTCAGCTTTTCAGAGTCCTTGGCATTCATCTGGCAGCCAAAATTGACAACACAGGCCTTTGGCGGACATCCCTTTTGTTTCTGAAAATTCCGTACCCATTCCCGGCATTTTGCCATAAAGTAGTATTGACGGGCCGGTTCTTCTGTCGGCGGCTCCGTGACTATATCTATTTTATCCAGATCAATTTCATTATACATTTCTCTTGACTTTTTTCCCTTTCCAGCATATAATACACAAAAAGAAACGGGTTTTTTACCGTACAGCTTTATGGCTCAAGCGGGGTGCTCGTTTCTTTTTTTATGTTTATGATATCATACAAATACAATTTTTTATTTTCAGAATGTCTTATGACCAGCTCTGCATGAAATACATTATACCGCAAAACATCATTATTTTCATCAAAAACCAGGATTGCAAATCTGGAATCATATCGATACCAGCCGTATTTCGCATTCTTATTATGTTTTCTTTCCAGATTTTCCTGAAACCGTCTATTCCCCGCAATTTCTATCATCTCTGGAATTCCTTGCGCGGCATTTGCTTTTGCCTTTGCCAATGCTCCTTTTAATTTTGCAGTATAATTTGAACCGGAATATTCATCAGGCAGATCACTGCCAATATAGACAATTTCTTTACTCTCGGCAATCTCTATGAATTCACCAACATATTGTTTTAGATACTGCTCAACTTCATTCCAATCTATATTTCGTTTTCCTTTAAATCGAATGTCATTCACAATAACGATCTGATGTCCATTTACATCCTTTATAACGCTTATGTTTCTTTCCATAATCCTCCCTGATTATGCTATTCCTTCATCGTTATAAAAAAATAGGATACAATCTGGGAACGGGAACTGAATTCCTCTGTCTGTAAAAGCGCTGCTACCTCTTCCCGGGAATAAAACCTGGCCTGAATCATTTCATTGTCAGAAGTATGATCGGAAAAATCTCCTTCCACATCCACAATCGCAATATACGTCTTCATATCGGAAATGCCCACAGCCGAATAAGAGGGCGGCAGAATAGCCCGGATATTGCTGATCGAAAGTCCGGTTTCCTCATAGAGTTCCCGGCTGATGCATTCTTCAATAGACTCCCCTTCTTCTATCATACCGGCACATAGATTGAAAATCGTTTTATTGACGCTCATTCGAAACTCACGTAAAAGCAGCAGCTTGTCTTCGTGGAACGCCACTATGGAAACACCGCTGGCACGTTTTCCGATATCCGTTATATCCGCCAGTTCTTTTCGGCTTACCATTTCATATTTTTTCTCTTTGCCCGCTTTATTTAAATACGTGATCTCATAATTTTTCAGATACTTTCCGTCTTTTACCTTTTCCAGTTTGATAAATTTCATAAATGGTCTCCTTTTTACTGATTCTTATCGTGCCGTCTCATTTCTCCCGACGCAGCTGTTCCCAGAGAGATTTTTTCTCTTTTTTTCGTGTTACTTCCACCAGTCCCAGAGGCGTCATGTCCACCACAGAAGTCCTGACGGGATCTTTATCCAAAAACTTTTTCAGGCTGTTCATAAGCTGTCTGTTTTTTTCTTTTGCCTTCATATTGATAAAATCAATAATGATAATACCGGAAAGATTCCGAAGCCGCAGCTGGACCGCAATCTCCTCTGCAGCTTCCAGATTAATATGAAAATAACTTTCATCGCCGCTCTTTTTTCCTACATATTTCCCGGAATTTACATCGATACAGGTCAGAGCTTCTGTTCTGTCTATGACAAGATACCCTCCTGATTTCAACCATACTTTTCGATCCAGCGCTTCCGACAGCCTGGCTTCCACACTGTATAATTTATATAATGGCAGCAGCGCATCTTCATAAAAAACGAGTTTATCCACCTCTTCCGGTTGATACTTTTCCAGATATTCTTTGGCTTCCCGATAGATACCCGGATGATCTGTCAGAATCTTTTCATATGCAAGAGAATCATAATCCTGCAGATTTTTCAACCAGAGCACGGGCGCTTTTTTCAAAAGGCTGAAACAGGTTCTATGCATGGCATATTTCTGCAGGATATCCCCCTCTTCCTTCAACCGAAGCAATTCCTTCTCCAAAAGAGAAAAATCTTCCAATTCTCCTGCGCTTGTACGAAACATAACGCCATATTCTTTTTCAGCCTCCAGAAAAGACGAACACCCTTCCGCAAATTCCCGAAGTCGCTTTCGATCAGTTTCCGACAGTCTGGAAGAATACCCGATATGCCGCTTCCCGCTTGTCAATACTATATATTTTCCGGGAAAAGACAGATGGCAGCTGGCACCGGCCTCCTTTGTCTTCTGGGCCTCCGAACGGATCTGCAGTACGATCTCATCTCCTGCCACAAGGCGACCGTCAAACTTCCTGTTTGTAAGGAGCGGCCTGTCCAGTTCCTTCAACGGCAAAAAACAGAGCATTCCCGGTGTGAATTCCACAAAAGCTGCCTGAATGTTGTGCACTACATTTTTTACTTTTCCAATATAAATATTGTTTAAAAGAACCCCTTTAGGATCACAGGCATCGGCTCTGTAAAGTCTGTTCCCATGAAAGAGGAGGGTCAGTATCTTTCCCTCCCGCTCAAGCAGCAGCACCCTGCCATCCTTCTGTTTTCTCTCTTCCATAGATTAAAAATCCTCTCCCACATCCCGCAGAGGTATAAAACGTCTCTCTTTATCCGTCCCGGTATCCATGTACATATCCGTTCTCGTAATCTCCAGTGCAAATTCCGGCAGCTTTTGTCCGTTTTCCCGGTAAAAAGCGTCTATCACCATACCCGGCTTAATATTTCCACCGCTGCTGGCATCTACCAACATATAGACCCCTTTTCCTTCTGTTCGCAGCTCATAAATACCTGGCTTCAAATTCAGCATTGTCTCCCCCTTTTTTGTCTTTTTAACAAAGGGGATAGATTCTTTTTCATAAAACTGTTGCAATGCCTTTTCATTGAGAAAATCCGGCTCATAGCCTGCCCGAAATGTAATAAAATACCCTGCGGCGGCCACACTCGCCATGGCATTTTTGGCTTTTTCCGGCAGCATTCTCACGGACAAAACCTCAATTCCCTCCGCCATCACAGCATTCAGGGCAGCTTTCATCGCCTCTTTGCCGTTATGGGACAGGACTTCGATATCCATATATTCTCCATCACTTTCCAGACCCACACCGAGGGGAGCGGCAAAGGACATAATCTGATGAGGGCTGAAGCCTCCCGTATAGGCAATGTCAATTTCCGCCCGGCGCATGGCCTTTTGAAAATAGCGCATAATATCCAGATGTCCAATAAATTTTAAAGGACCATGCTTGGAAAACTGAATCCTCACTTTCATACAGCTTCCTCCCCCTCTCCCGTCTGGACGCACACACCGCAGCCATAACGACCAGCGCCACACCCCTGACATTTTTCTCTGCAATTTCGGGAAATATTCTCTTCCAGCGCCTTTTCCCATTCTCTCTGTAAAAACGTCTTTGTCACACCGCAGTCAATAAAATCCCATGGAAATATCTCTTCCAAAGACCGCTGTCTCGTCGTATAAAAATCCACAGTAAGGCCACATTCCCGGAAACAGTCCAGCCACACTTCATTTTTATAATATTCACTCCAGGCATCATAAAAGCAGCCTTTCTCATAGGCCTTTAAAATAACCTGTCCTACTCTTCTGTCTCCTCTTGCCAATACCCCTTCCAGCACACTGGCGTCGGCCTCATGCCAGTTATATTTAATACTCTTCTGATTCAACTGCTGTGTAATGGCCGTTCTCGTCAAATAGGCCTTTTCCAGAAATTGCTCTTTTGTACACTGTGCCGCCCATTGAAACGGTGTAAACGGCTTCGGAATAAAAAAGGAGGTGCTTGCCACGATCTGACACCTTCCATTTCTTTTTTCTTTCGGAACAGTCTCATAGTACGCCGCTGCAATCTTATTGGAAAGAGCAGCAATCTCTCTGATGTCTTCTTCCGTCTCTGTAGGAAGCCCCAGCATAAAGTACAGCTTCACCCGGCTCCATCCACCCGCAAAGGCCTTTGTCGCCCCTTCCAAAATGACTTCTTCAGTCAACCCTTTATTGATAACGTCCCGAAGCCTCTGACTACCGGCTTCCGGTGCAAAGGTCAGACTGCTCTTTTTCACATCCTGTACTTTGCTCATCACATCCAGGGAAAAGGCATCGATACGCAGAGACGGCAGAGAAATATTGATCTTTTTCTCCCTGCACACCTCCAGCAAATATCGGACAAGCTCCTCCAGACCGGTATAGTCACTGGAACTGAGAGAACTTAAAGAAATTTCTTCGTGCCCCGTACTTTGTAACATAGTAACGGCATACCGTTTCAGCATTTCCACATCCCGTTCCCGCACAGGACGATACAGCTGTCCTGCCTGGCAGAAACGGCAGCCTCGGATACAACCCCGCTGAATTTCCAGCACCACCCGGTCCTGAGTCACTTTGATATAGGGAACGACAGGCTTCTCAGGATAACTCGTATTAGTCATATCGAGGACGAGCTCTTTTTCTATCCTAGCAGGTATCCCTTCTTCTGTCGGATGAAATCCGGCGATAGTACCGTCCTCATGATAGGAGACTTCATAAAAAGCAGGTGCATAGATTCCAGAAAGAGAAGCTGCTGCAAGCAAAAATTCCCTTCGGCTCCATCCCTGTTCTCTGCTCTCTTTATAGATATCCAGAAGATTACGATACTGGGTCTCCCCTTCTCCGATATAGAACAAATCAAAAAAATCCGCAATCGGCTCAGGATTGTACACACAGGGCCCACCACCTATGACAATGGGATCCTCCCATGTCCTCTCTTTCGCCAGGAGCGGGATACCGGAAAGATCCAGTACCTGTAAGATATTGGTATAACACATCTCATATTGTATGGTAATGCCAAGAAAATCAAATTCTTTGACAGGGTCCTGAGACTCCAGCGCAAAAAGCGGGATCTTCTTCTCCCGCATGATCCGGTCCAAATCTACCCAGGGAGAATAGACTCTTTCGCACCAGACATCCTCATAATGATTCAACATATCATAAAGTATCTGTATGCCCAGATGGGACATCCCGATCTCATACACATCAGGAAAACACATGGCAAACCGGAGCAGTCCTTCTCTCTTTTCCTTTCTGACACTGTTGATTTCATTTCCGATATATCGGGCAGGCTTTTCTACCTGCAACAGTATTTCGTCTGTTAAAGCAAGTTTATTCATAGTGTATCCTTCGGTCATTTTTTCATCAATCATAATTCACAGTTCTATGATTGTCATTCATGTAAAGTATACGGTATCTCATCCATAAAATCAAATAAAATCGAGGAATAGTCTTTTTCCACTGCTTCGTAAACTTGCTGAGTATCGATACCAAAAAATGATTTATCTCTGGAAGAAACCATATAAAAGAGGCCAAATAAAAGAAGGGCGGCCGCCATACGCAAACGGAACGTGGAGATGGGAAGTTCCGATTCCGGCATCTCTCCCGATTCTGCATCCGAAAACGACTCATAAAGGTTATTTTTACCATATAAAAAAGCTTCCCGTCCCCGTATGGTATTTTGGTTCATCTGATGTTCCTGCCGGATTCTGCGTATGAGTTGTAATTTTTTTTCAGAAGAAACTGAAGGTTTCATTCGATTCTCCTGTCATATCAGTTTGTATATATTTATGGAAATGGCTCCGGTACTAGAACCGGAGCCTGAAGAGGTGTCATAGAAAATCGATCGATAGAACCTGCGGCGTATTTACCAGTATGTCATAAACCTCCGTGCGGCCAGATGCCCTTTTTATATAAAGTACCATATGTACGGAAACACCTGTTCCAGGGATTCTTCCCTCTCCGGTCTCCACCGAATCCACAATGATACCGGCGCCTTTTAAACTTTTCAGAATACTGTGGAGGTACTTGCTGTCTTCCAGATCAATAAATACATTGCAATACCGGGAATGTCTTGCTACAAAACGCTCCACAAAAGGCAATATGTGCAGCGATACGAGCATTACTGCCGTAATCAACACACCCCCCTCCACAAAACCTATGCCCACTGCCAGTCCCACACAGGCACTGGCCCAGAGAGTAGCCGCCGTAGTCAGTCCCCTGACCCGATGTCTGGATATGATGATCGTTCCTACCCCGATAAATCCGACTCCACTGATCACCTGCGACGCCATACGGGTCATATTGGCCAATCCCGGAAAGTTGATCTGAATATACTGTTCTGTCAGCATGACCAGTGTAGCACCGAGGCAGACTACCGTAATTGTCTTCGTACCGGCTCCCCGGTGCTTTATCCCACGGTCCAGGCCAATGATACCCCCCAGAAACGCGGCAGTCATTACACGAATAAACAGATTCTGCAGATTCCAGGCCGAAAAGTCTCCCAAAGTCATTTCCATTCTCCCATTTTTTACGTCACTTACGGAAACAAGGCTGCCTTAACCGGGAACAAAAGTCCCCGGAAAGCAGCCTGATAAAATACCAGTCTAATATTATTTTACATCGCAGGTACCACGCCTGGTGCTACAGGCACCTCAGGAATAACAGGGGCGATGATCGGAGTCCCGATACCGTTGCCATCGAACAGATAATCAACACCGTCTACGTTAAGTGTCACGTTGACCGCCATGCTGCCGTCCGCCTGGAAATAATACATCGCGCCGCCTATTGTCTGCCAGCCTGTCTGCATCGTTCCATCCATGCCCACATAGAAGTTCACACCATTCGTTGTCACAATGGTATTGACACTCATAGCGCCTGTCGTCTCATCAAAATGATACCGATGACCGTTCACATCCTGCCAGCCGATCGTCACCACGCCGTTGGGCGACAGATAATACTGTGCCGTTCCGTCGCTGATCAGACCTGTCTGCATTACACCGGTGGCCGGATCGAAGTAGAATCTTTCACCGTTAATCGTCTGCCAGCCTACCTGCATCACACCTTCCCCATTGAAATAATAATACTTTCCGTCAATGGGAATAAAGCCTGTCTGCATTGCGCCGTCAGGAGCAAAGTAATAGTTGGCACCATTGATATTTTTAAATCCTCTTACCATAGAGCCGTCTACATCCACATAGAATCTGACACCGTTTGTATCGACAAATGTCGCTACAGACATAACGCCCTTTGTTTCATCAAAATGATACGTCTTTTGGTCTGCCAGTGTCTGCCAGCCTGTCACCATAGCACCCGACTCTCCGAAATAATAGGTGCCTTCCGGTGCATTGTACCAGCCAAACTGCATCATACCTTCCGGACTGAGCAGATATCTCAGACCGCCTATCGTCTGCCAGCCTGTCTGCATAATTCCATCGGGAGCGAAGTAGTAAACGGCATCCCCTATTCTCGTAATGCCGATGGCCATGGGACCTTCCGGTGCAAAGTAGCGTTTCGTACCGTTGTTTTCCAGATCCTGCCAGCCTGTCACCATATGTCCCTGGGCATCCGTATACCAGACTGCATCCGCATAGTTAATCCAGCCCGTCTTCATATGCCAGTTCTCATAGAAATAGTTGAATCCTTTTCTCGCAATCCAACCAGTCTGTATGATTTCCTGGGAATAATCTTTGTACAGATAATTGATGTCTACCCGTCCGGCAATCCCCGGCACTGCCCCATTACTGGTGGCCTGCCATACAGTAAAGGGTACCGGTGCATCACAGACATCCGCATACTGCGCCACCCACTGATCGTACATGGTAGTGCCAAGTCTGTTCATGAACCAGTTCTTGTAAGTGTATACCATTGGATAATAACCGGCATTTTCAACCACCGTGCAGAAAGCGTTGACAAGCTCCTGCTGCTGTATGGGCGTCAGACTTTTCTGAACTTCATCCTCGATATCGAACACTACAGGAAAAGAGATCGGCATGTTCGCCAATGCATTGACTGCCATAGTCGCTTCCGCCACCGCGCCTTCCACCGTAGTAGCATAAGAATATACATAAGCTCCCGTCCGAAGTCCGGCAGCCGATGCCCCCATCATATTGGGAACAAAATAGGGATCGATACCGCTCTTACTGCTTCCCAGCTTCACAAAAGCAAAACTGTATCCCTGCGCCGCCACACTGCCCCAATCGATAGCGCCCTGATATTTGGACACGTCAATTCCCTTTCCAATCGCCTGGGCAGGGGAAACCGCCGCTTCTGACGGAAACAGTGGAACATTTGCCAGCGTTACCGCACAGCAGACTGCCGCCACAAACTTTTTCCAATACTTCTTCATATGTAAAACATTCCTCCTATTAGTATTGATTACAGTATAATATAAAAAATGAAATAAAGCTATAAAAACTTTGTAAAATTTTCGTAACAATTTTTGGTATTTATTCTTTCTGTGTCACCTTTTATCGATCAGCCAGCTCTTTTGTAATTTCCTCCCAGGTGACTCCCTTTTCCACCATAAGTACCATCATGTGATAGAGAAAATCAGAAATCTCGTATTTGATTTCATTGGGATTGGGATTTTTGGCGGCAATGACAATTTCTGTAGCCTCTTCTCCCAGTTTTTTCAAAATCTTATCAATCCCCTTATCAAACAGATAATTGGTATAAGAGCCTTCTTTCGGATGTACCTTCCTGTCTTTGATCACATCCAGCACCGACTGAAAGATTGTAAGCGGATTTTCCTCCTTATAGTCTTTCTTTGCGATCTCATGAAAAAAGCAGGAATAACTGCCGGTATGACAGGCGTTGCCTGTCTGGGATACTTTGGCCAGTATCGTATCCATATCACAGTCTGCCGTCAGACTCTTTACATACTGGAAATGGCCGCTCGTCTCCCCTTTCAGCCAAAGGGCCTGTCTGCTCCTGCTGAAATATGTCATTTTTCCGGTTTTCAATGTAGTCTCATAGGCTTCCCTGTTCATATAGGCTACCATCAACACTTCATTTGTCCGATAGTCCTGTACCACCACCGGCACCATACCGTCGCTGTTATATTTGAAATCTTCCCATTTTATTTCTGTCTCAAAAGTATTTACCTGTATCCCGTTTTCCGCACAGAGCGATTTCAGTGCTGTGATTTCCCTTGCATTTTTATTGACAAAGACACCCGTCACACCGCACAGATCAATATAATTCAACGTATCCAGCAGTTTGTTCAGTGTCATTTCCGGAAGCATGGCAATGAAAGGAACACCGGAACAGCCGACACACTCCTTCAGAATCGTTTCCTTTACAAGAATCAAACGACTCACATAAGTTTCCAGCAATTCCCTGTTGCAGGAAATATATGCCGCGCTTTCCACGCAGGTCGCAATTTTCTCTTTTCCAAACCGCTGGGAGACCTCCTTTGCCATATCCACATTGGAAGGAATGGAAAAGTCCAGAGCCGCCTGTTTGCAGCCCGCATACAACAGCTTTTTCACATCTTCCGGCCGATGGATATTGCCAGTACCTGTCACCGGTACTTCCGATGTATGGCAGATCGCCTTGATGATATCCAACGCCTCTTCATGCTCCTTGTCGCCTTCCGACAGGTCAAATACAATCAGTTCATCCGCACCGTTATCTGCATAGAATCCGGCCAGCTCCACCGGATCTATCCCCAGACCGGACCTGCCTTTATCGGGACCTTCCAGCGCCTGTTTCTGATACAGATAAATGCAGGGAATAAATTTTTTCGTATTCATGCAGTCTCCTTTATTTTTCAAATCTGACTTTGATGGAATTGGCGTGGGCTGTCAGTCCTTCACTCCCGGCAAAGAGCTCGATCTCCTTATGTACCGTCGCAAGCGCCTCTCTTCCATAAGAAATAATACTGGATTTTTTAATAAAATCGTCCACACCAAGGGGTGAAAAGAACCGGGCCGTTCCGTTGGTAGGTAATATATGGTTTGGCCCTGCAAAATAATCTCCCAGAGGCTCACAGGAATGCTCCCCTAAAAAAATGGCTCCGGCATTTCGAATCTTCGTCATGACTTCAAACGGATCTGCCGTCAGAATTTCCAGATGTTCACTGGCGATCTCATTTGCCGCTCCGATTCCGTCCTCCATCGTATCTGCCAGAAGGATATAACCATAGTTTTCCAGAGATTTCTGTATGATCTCTGTCCTTTCCAGTTCCTGCAAAAATCCTTCCACTTCTTTCTGCACCTGTTCTGCCAGTTTTTCACTGGTAGTAATCAAAATGGCGGAGGCCAGTTCATCATGTTCCGCCTGAGAAAGCAGATCCGCCGCCACATACCGGGGATTGGCAGTCTCGTCTGCCAGTATCAGTATTTCACTTGGTCCTGCTATGGAATCGATACTCACATGTCCGTATACGGCTTTTTTGGCAAGTGCCACGAAAATATTGCCCGGCCCCGTAATTTTATCTGCCTTTGGGATACTTTCAGTTCCAAAGGCCATGGCAGCGATCGCCTGGGCTCCGCCGACTTTATAGATCCTGTCCACACCGGCGATATGGGCCGCCACCAACGTACCCGGATTTACCGTCCCATCCGCTCCCGGAGGTGTCGTCATAATGATTTCCCCCACTCCCGCTGTCTTAGCCGGAATGACATTCATCAGCACACTGGACGGATAGGCTGCTTTTCCGCCGGGGACATAGACTCCGGCTCTTTCCACAGCAGTGATCTTCTGTCCGAGAATACAGCCATCTTTTTGGATATCGATCCAGCTGTTCCTGAGCTGTTTTTCATGATAGGTGCGTATATTGACAGATGCCTTTTTCATCACTTCCACAAGCGCCGGATCCAGCAGATCATATGCTCTTTCTGTCTCTGCCTCTGTTACCCGGATATTGGATGCGTCGATATCGCAGTGGTCAAACTCTTTTGTCAGAGCAAACAGAGCCTTGTCCCCCTCTGTCCGCACTTTGTTTATGATATCCGATACAATTCCCTCATAGGCTCCGTAGTTACCAGGATTTCTTTTTAACAGATCCTGCATCAGCCCTCTCTTTGTTTCTTCTGTCAATTTTATAACACGCATGACCTTTGTTTCCCTTCTCTGCTATCCATCAGGATATTTTTTCCCGCAGCATACCGATTATCTTTCTGATTCTGTCAGCTTCCATCTGCATACTTACCCGATTTACAATCATCCTCGCCGAAATCGGACAGACCTCCTCTAAAATGCAAAGGCCGTTTTCCCTCAGTGTGGAGCCGGTCTCCACAATATCTACGATCACATCAGCCAGTTTTACAATCGGCCCCAGCTCTACAGAGCCATTCAGCTTGATGATATCCACTGTCTGATGTTTTTTATTATAAAAGTAGTCTTTCGTAATATTCGGGTATTTGCTGGCCACTCGAATCATTTCATGGTGCTGTAACAATATCCCGGCTTCTTTTGGGCCACAGACACACATCCTGCATTTTCCAAATCCGAGATCCAGCACTTCATATACCCGCTTATTTTCTTCCCGAATAATATCACTGCCCACTACCCCGATATCCGCCGCTCCATATTCCACATAAGTAGGCACATCGGGATTTTTGGAAAGAAAAAACTTCAACTTCAATTCTTCGTTGACAAAGATCAGTTTTCGCGAACTCTTGTCTTTCATTTCCTCACAGGTAATGCCGATGGATTCCAATAGTTCCAGTGTGTGCTCTGCCAGTCGGCCCTTTCCAAGTGCAAATGTCAGATATCTGCTATCTTCTCTCATTTCCCATTCACCTCCGGCACCAGCTCTACAGCTTCTCCATTCTTTCTGCGCTTTTTTGCCTCCGCTACTGCCTGAGGAAACGTGTCCTGCCGATAGGAAATAGCAGCCACTTCTTTTCCTGTGGAAACAGAAATTTTCTGTCTGGAAAGCGCTTCCATCAGGGAATCAATGCCAATCATAAATCCGATGGCAGGCCGCTCTTTTCCAAAATATCCCAACAGCCTGTCATAGCGCCCCCCTGTCACCACCGCATCTCCCACGCCATAAGTGTAAGCTTTGAGAATTACTCCGGTATAATAGTTATATTTGCTCAGCATCCCCAAGTCAAAAGAAACATACTTTTCCATGCCGTAGACACACAGCAGCTGATAGATCTGTTCCAACCGCTCTACGGCGGCAATCGATACAGGATTTGTCACCGATTCCTTTGCTTCTTTCAGGATTTCCACACCCCCCAGCAGCTCTGCAGACTTCAGTAACATATTACAGTGCTGCCTTGGCACGTTGCTTCGAAGTAAGAAATCCTCCGCCCCGAAATAATTTTTTGAAGAAATATATTCCCGCAGTTCCAGCTCCATCTCTTCCGACAGACCGGCCTCCTCACAGATACCTTTGAAATACTGTACCTGTCCGATACTGACCTGAAACTCCAACAGACCGGCCTCCAGCAACGTCTCCATGATCATTGCCGCCATTTCCGCGTCCGCATAGACAGAAGGTTCTCCGATCAGCTCGCTGCCCATCTGGGTCACTTCTTTCAGCTTGCCCTGGAGCTGTGACGTATTGCTGTATGCATTTCCCATATAACAAAATCGCAGAGGAGCACTCTCATCCATAAAATATTTGGAAGCGCATCTGGCAATGGAAGGCGTGAAATCGGGCCGCAGCACGAGCGTATTTCCTTCTTTATCAAAAAATTTATACAATTCCCGGGATGGCTTCGTCCCGATTTCCCTGGAAAATACATCAAAAAATTCAAACGTCGGCGTCTGGATATCCCGATATCCATAACTGTGGAAGACCCCGTGTATCTTCTCCTCCACTACCAGCTTTTTTGCATATTCTTCTCCGTAAATGTCTCTGACACCTTCCGGTGTATGTACTAATTTCTGCATCCTGTTGCCTCTCTTTTCCCAGATTCCCGTTTTTATTTATGAAATTCAAATCCGTTTACACAGGCACTTTAGTATACTAAATTGCCGGGACGATGTCAACCTCTGGTGCCTTTTTTGCGTTTTCCTATTTTTTAGATAAGCGATGTCAGTATCTCTCTTCCAGATCTTTTTGCAGCATGTCCAGATAAGGTATAAAGACACCATGTCCCTTCGGCAATATATAGTCCGTTCGCAGCTCCTCAAAGCGGAAGCTTTTTCTGCCCCCTGCCAGGGCCCGGTCCCAGAATACCTTCAGATGGGAAAAAGGCAGATAATAGAATAAATCCCTCCCTGTAAAATAGATCAGGAAAAAAGCAACGCCCCTTTGCTTCTCAAAATCCTCCATAAATGCCACCTGGTGCTCATGGATATTTTGCAGGGCAAACGTATCCACACCACATTCCTTGGCGTCGAAACAGACCGGAATCCCCTGTACGGCACCGATATAATCCACCGTACTTTTCTGGTCAAAATATGCCAGCGTGATGTGTCTGCTTTCTTTATCAATCTGAATGGGAGTAATGGGTGTGGGCACCTTCTGAATCAAAGCAAGTCTGTTTTCCCTGTATTTTTCGTTTGTTCTGTTCACCAGATCTTCCAGTGTGGAGCCACGAAGCCCTCTGGAATTCCATGTTGCCATATAACAGATTTCCTTTCTGCGATCTATGATCTGTGCATTTCCCTGCCGGATTTTATAGGAATCCCTGTTGCATAAAAGATAGCCGGTACCGGCGCTATGATCTCTCTGCCGGAAAGCCCTTCCATCGCTCCTGTCAGTGTAGGAAATACAAGCCGATGGGCATGTAAAAGCTGATGGGTAATGCCGTACTGTTTTTTACGCTTGTCATTTTGTTTCCGCTCCCCATATTTATAATCTCCCATGAGAGGAAATCCCTCTGATGCCAGATGAGCTCTGATCTGATGAGTCCTGCCGGTTATGAGCAGCGCTTCCACAAGTGTTCCTTCCCTGCCTGTGACAAGCGGTCTGTAGGAAGTGGCGATCTTTCTGCTGCCGGGACAGGGACTGTCCAGTATGCAGGTCTTATTGGATTTCTCATCCCGCCACATATATCCTTCTATTGTCTTTCCCTCTTTCATCTGTCCCTCCACGCAGAACAGATAATACTTATGCAGGTTTCGATCCTGTAGCAGTCTGCTCATCTCCTGGCTGCCCCGCAGGGTTTTTCCACAGATGACAATGCCACTCGTATTCCGGTCCAGACGGTTACAGACCGAAGGGCGGAACATCCGAAGACTCTGCGCAGTCACTTCCCCCTGCTCCAACAGATACCCCACAAACCATTCATTCAAAGACAGGTCGCAGGCTTCTGCTTTTTGAGATAATACTCCCGCCGGTTTACTGGCAAGCAGTACATGCTCATCTTCATACAGAATCGGCATATGCTTCCATATCTGGCAGGCTTCTTTGGACTGCCGGATCAGTTCCGTTTCTTTTGTCCCCTCCTCTTTCCCGTCTCCCCGGAATTTACGGAACGTTTCTGCTGAAAAAAAGAAAGTGATTTGATCGCCAACGCACAGTATCTCACTTCCCTCCGCCTTTCCGGCATTCAGTGTAATATTTTTTTTCCGCAGCATCTTATAGAGAAAGCCGGATGTAGCTTCCTGCAAATACCTGCGCAGGAATTTATCCAGGCGCTGCCCGGCCTCCTGCGGTTTTATCGTAATCTGTTCCATGATCTCACCTCTCCGGGGCAAAGAAATATAAACACTTCTCTCGCTTGTCCAATGTGACTTTGTCACAGAATAAAAAAATTTTCTCCTCTATACTGATATAAAACAGGAGGATATATATTATGACAAAAAGAAAAGCAACCGTCAGCACCCGGGATTGCGTAGCCTGTGGATGTTGTATGAAAGTCTGTCCGAAAAAAGCCATTACTGTTCCAAAAGGTATCTATGCCGAAGTCAACAGAGATCTCTGCGTCGGATGCGGCATCTGCGCCAAAGAATGTCCCGCGAGCGTTATCACACTGGAGGAGGTTAAAGTATGAGACAAAATAAAAAATGGTACGAATATCTCTGGATCGCATCTCTTACTTATTTGCTTCTGGGATTTTTTAACATTCTGTTTGCCTGGCTTGGGCTCCTTTGTTTCTTTATCCCTCTGCTCATTTCCATCATAAAGGGCAATAAAGCCTACTGCAACAAATTTTGCGGCAGAGGACAGTTATTCTCCCTCGTAGGCGGCAGGTTTGGGCTTTCCCGAAAAAAAGAGGTTCCGAAATGGATGAAGTCCAAATATTTCAGATATGGTTTTCTGGCCTTTTTCCTTACGATGTTTCTTCTCATGCTGTGGAATACCTATCTCGTATTTGCCGGAACAAAAAATCTGCATATGGCAGTCACCCTGTTGTGGACATTTAAACTTCCGTGGCACTGGGCATATCACGGCACTTTGTTTTCCGATGGCGTCGCCCAGTTTGCTTTCGGTTTTTACAGTGTCATGCTCACTTCCACTGTCCTTGGATTTCTTACCATGATTTTATTCAAACCCCGTTCCTGGTGCGTGTACTGTCCCATGGGAACGATGACGCAGCTCATATGTAAAGTAAAGTCAAAGAGCTAATTCACGAAGTCGTTGTTTATCAAGGATTTTAATTCCCTGACGGGAAACTTCCACAATCCCTTCTTTTGCAAAATACTTCAGCATTCTTGACACAACCTCACGGGCCGATCCCATGTAACGGGCGATTTGTCCGTGAGTCAGTGTGACTTTGTCCATACCTGTCCTGGCCAATTCATCAGAAAGAAAAATGGCAAGCCGTCTGTCCATACTCATAAAGAGGATTTGCTGCATAACCCACATCACATCGGAAAAGCGGCTGACGGCGGTTTCCAGTGCAAATATTTTAATATTCGGATTGCGCTCTAATACCGATCCAAAAGCAGGACCACTGATCACATAGCATTCACTGTCTTCCTCCGCATCTATCAATACATCAAAAGTAATGGCCTGAAGTACACAGGATGCGGACAACATACACATGTCTCCTCTGTACAGTCGGTACAATGTAATATCCCTGCCCTCTTCAGACATCATATAAACTCTGAGACTGCCTGAGCGGACAAAGATGACACCAGAGCATTCATCCCCGTCATGGATCTTTTTTCCTCCAGGATAGAGAAAAGAACGGGAATTATCACAGATATAATCCCTGTCCCCTTTCGGTATTTCGTTCCAAAAGGGAAATATCTCTTTATAAACAGGTCCGAATATCTCCTGTGACATAATTGCATGCTCCCTTCAGCAGATTTACAGTATCATACGCTGACCGGCGGCCAGATAGAACAGACGGTCCATTCTCGTTTTCATAAACGCAAACTGCTCCGTGCCTGTACAGTGACAGGTATAAAAAACAGTGGAAAAGCGGTTTAAATATTCTGCATAGCCTGCCAGAGTCTCATCCAGTGGCAGCTTGGAGAAATGAAATCCGCCCACCAGCACATCCGGCCTGAACCATTCCACAATATTTAAAATCCCCTTGTGGGAACAGCCGCTGAACACTACTCGTTTCCCCTTTTCTTTTATCAATAAATACTGCTCATGGCGGAAATCCTCGGGCAAAAACGCCCCGTCCTTTATCATATGCAGCCCTTGGCTCCCGGACGGAAATGTCTTCTGACAGTCGTTACAGGAATACAGCGTCAGCCCTTCCTCTATGACAGTTTCATCACCGGTAGATACCAGCCTCTCATTGCCTGTCAGTTCTGTATCCAGGCCGATATATTTTTCTCTGCCGTGGTAATGTCCTTCAAAAGCATACCGGCTCAGATAGACGGGCGCTTTCCTGTTAATGTCCAGAAACTTTTTCAGCCCACCGCCGTGGTCATAGTGCCCATGGGAAAGGACGGCGATATCCACACCCGCCAGATCGATGCCGAGCACCCTGGCATTGTCCGCAAACAGCTCCGTCTGTCCCATATCAAACAGTATTTTCCGGCTGCAGGTCTCTATATAGAGGGACAGACCGTGCTCCGTCCCGAGGTTTTTATCCAGCGAACTATTTTCTACCAGAGCAGTGATTTGCATCTGCTTTACCCTCCCGTCGTTACAGTGAAATCGACTTGATAATTTCTGCAATGGCCACTTCCTTTTTTTCACTCTTATCTGAGAGCGATTCCATCTGCAGCAGCCTGTCGGTAAATTTTGAAAAATTGGAAAACAGCTTTATCGTAAGCCCCTCGTAACCATCCTGTTTCAGAATTTCCGATATGTGCTTTTCCCCTGCGGTAAGATCACATTTCCCATCCTCCGTATATCCACAGAGGGAACTGTTTTTGACCGCCATGGCGCTGATCTGATAATTTTTCTCATAGCTTGTCAGATAGAGATCATACAGCATCAGGGTATTGCCCACATAAGGCTGTAATTTCTCATAGCACTCCCCGGAGCAGCTCTTTGCCTTTAAATACATAAACATAATGACGGCGCTTTTACAGGCGGGAAGGCATCCCAATACCGCCACAATTGTCAGAAGGTTTGTCTTTGTCCCGGTAGTAAAATAGCCCATGGCAAATATCGCGCCGGAAATGGTAAAATCAATGATTGTTTTTATCGTTTCCCATTTTCTTTGCTTTTTCAAATAGCCGTAACAGCCTTTTTTCAGTTTCATACATTCCTCCGGCAGTATGCGCGGCAAATCATGCCTGCACAGTTTTTAAGTCAGGGTGTCAAAAGGTTCTATTTTTGTTGTCCGCTGAGGGTAAAAGTCAATGAAACAGCCTCATCATCCCAAATAGCATTCTGTTGGGAAGTACCTTGGACAGGACCTGGAAAGCCTGTATTGGCAGGCTACATACGGAAAGCGGCTCTTTTTTCCCACTGTCCCGGATTGCTTTCCTGACCACCCGCTGTGGCGAAACCATAGTCAGCTTTTTCACTGCCAGCGTTTTCCCATACTTTTCCGCAATCTGAAAAAACTCCGTATCCACAGGACCGGGGCAGACACTTGTCACACAGACACCCCGCCCTTTCAGTTCCTCATGCAGCGCCCGGGAGAAACTGAGCACGTAGGATTTCGTAGCCGCATACACTGCAAAATTTTCCTGGGGCAGAAACGCAGCACTGGATGCCAGCTGGATAATACGGCCATTTTTTCTCATATAGGGCAGGCAACGATAAGTCATGTCTGTCAGTGCCCGGCAGTTCAGATCGATCATGGACAACTGTTCTTCCAGAGAAAGCATATCCACCGCCCCCATCAGCCCAAATCCGGCACAGTTTACAAGCATACAGATCCTCGGTCTGGCAATTTTCAGAATCTCTGAAAACTGTCTCATATAGACCGGGTCGGTAATATCCATATCAATAATCCGGCATCTCGTTTTCAGTCTGCAACGCAGCTCTTCCAGCCGCTCTTTCCTTCTGGCAACCAGCCAGATTTCATCCATATTGGAAAAGAGCCCGTCCAGCTGAACGGCAAACTCCCGCCCTATTCCGGAAGAAGCCCCGGTTATGATTGTAATATTCATACACTGTCTCCTTTTATATCTGTTTTCCCTGTTTCGGTCTCTCTTTTTTCCGGTGTATATTCCGAATGGTTTTCTTTTTCTTCTGTCCTTTCTGGTACAGACTGCTCTTCCCCTGCCCTTTTTTCTCCGTTTCTGTCCTCTGATGTCTAGGTCTGATCAGGCATTTTCTGTCAAAACCGATCAAATCTTCTCTGCCGACGGCAATCAGCGCTTCCCGGACGAGCTCATATTTCTTTGGTTCCCGGTACTGTATCAGCGCCCGCTGCATCGCTTTTTCGTGGGGATTCCTGCACACGTAGACCTGTTTTCCGTCCCTTGGGTCAATTCCGGTATAGTACATGACTGTGGACAGGGTGGACGGTGTAGGGTAAAAATCCTGTACCTGCTCGGGCATATAGCCCAGATCCCGTAAATATTCCGCTAAAGCTACGGCCTCCTGTATCGTAGAGCCAGGATGGGATGACATAAGATAGGGCACAAGATACTGCTTTTTCCCGAGCTTTTTGTTCAACCGTTCATATCTGTCCGCAAACGCCTTGTAGACTGTATGTTCCGGTTTTCCCATATAGTAGAGCACTCTGTCCGAAATATGCTCCGGCGCCACCTTCAGCTGGCCGCTTATATGATGGGATACCAGTTCCCGGAAAAAAGTGTCATCTTTATCCGCCATCACATAATCAAACCGGATGCCTGAGCGGACAAAGACCTTTTTCACTCCCGGCAACGCCCGAAGGCTGCGAAGCAGTTCCAGATAGTCTCTGTGATCTGCCCTGAGGTTTCCGCACGGCCTTGGAAAGAGACACTGTCTGTCCTGGCAGACACCAAAACGAAGCTGCTTATCACAGGAAGGCGCCCTGAAATCGGCTGTAGGACCGCCCACATCATGAATATACCCTTTGAAATCCGCCTCCTGTGTCATGGCCCTGGCTTCTTTCAGAATGGAATCATGACTCCGCACCTGTACAATCCTTCCCTGATGAAAGGTCAGTGCACAAAAGCTGCAGCCTCCAAAGCATCCCCGATTGCTGACGAGAGAAAATTTGATTTCTTTGATCGCAGGAATTCCTCCCTCCTGTTCATAGGAAGGATGATAGATCCGCTCATAGGGCAGTCCGTAAATATCGTCCATTTCCTCCACGGTCAGAGGCTTCTGAGGCGGGTTCTGTACCACATAGGTCCCATCCCCGTAGGGCTCTATCAGCGTCTTCCCGGTAAAAGGATCCGTATTTTTCTGCTGTATGAGAAAGCTCTCTCCATAGCGCCTCTTCTCCGCTTTCATCTCTTCATAGGCAGGGAGCCTTATTCCATCGTAAATCCCGGAAATGTCCCTTGTCCGGTAGACGGTGCCCGGAACAAAGCAAAGATCCCGGATATCGATACCGCTCTGCAGTGCCTCCGCAATCTCCACAATCGACTTTTCCCCCATACCATAGGAGATGAGATCTGCCTGACTGTCCAGAAGGACAGAGCGTCGAAAGCTGTCGGACCAGTAATCATAGTGAGCCATCCGGCGCAGGCTGGCTTCTATCCCTCCTAAAATAATGGGAACCTTTTTATATTTTTTCCGAATCAGGTTACTGTATACAATCGTTGCCCGGTCAGGCCTCGCTCCTATCCGGCCCCCGGGAGTATAGGCATCTTCCTCCCGCCGTCTCTTGGATACATAATAATGATTTACCATGGAATCCATATTGCCTGCACTGACCAGAAAACCCAGTTTCGGCTCCCCGAACAGGGCGATGCTGTCCGCCTCTCTCCAGTCTGGCTGGGCAATGATACCTATCCGGTAGCCATGGGCCTCCAGCAGCCGGGTAATAATGGCATGCCCAAAAGACGGGTGGTCCACATAGGCATCTCCCGATACATAGACAAAATCCACACTGTCCCAGCCAAGGGCTTCCATCTCACTTTTCGAAACCGGCAAAAATCTTCCGCTCACTGCCTTCTCACCTGCAACATCTCTTTTACTTCCGGTATATCCCTGAAATCTCTGATATAATAATCTGCGCGATCCCGCTTTTCCTGACTCTGGTAAGCGGAATAGTCATCGTCCACCGCACACACTTCCATACCGGCCGATTTACCCGCCTGGATCCCTGGCACGATATCTTCAAAGACAAGACAGCTTTCTGGACTTACCGATAGCTGCTGCGCCGTCAACAGATAGATATCCGGTGCCGGCTTCCCTTTTTTCGCTTCACACCCTGTCATAATACAGGAAAAGTATTCCGTAACCCCTCTCTCCTGTAATACCATATCTACAATCTGTCTGGAATTGCTTGTGGCAATCCCCAGTTTGATACCGTGAGCTCTGCAATAGTCCAAAAGCTCCTTCGCTCCGGGCTTTAGCATCACCCGGGTACGGTATTTATGCCATGCCATTTCGTTCCAGTCAGCCATAATGTCCTCTATGGAGTCTTCCAGGAAAAACCGCTCTTTAAAATACTCCGCCGTTTCTGTAAAACTTTTTCCCTCAATGGCCATCTGCAGATCATCCGGGATATCCAATCCAAACTTTCCCAGATATTCGATATCAATATCCTTCCAGACCCACATGGAATCCACAAGGGAACCGTCCATGTCAAAAATAACCGCTTCTTTTTTATGTAACATCTTTCAAAACTCCTCTGATTTCACGTATCTATGCTGTTTTCAGCACATATGTATGAGTATACAACATTTTCACTTTCTTTGGGGTGTATTTTGCAAAAATTTATAAAAAAAACAGGATTGACTCTGTTCTTTGGCCTGATGACATGGGCCATTCTTTCCTATCCAAAACTCTCGCTTTCTTACGCACTGACAGGGCTGAACGTCTGGTTCCAGCAGATGATTCCCACGCTGTTTCCCTTTATGGTCCTCTCAGGCATGATGATACGCCTCCGGCTGTCAGAACGTTTTGCAGGCTTTTTCCGCCCGCTTCTCTATCCTCTGTTTCATGTAAACAACCGCTGTCTCTACTGTATTGTGATGGGATTTCTGTGCGGCTTTCCCATGGGTGCCAAAATAACCGGAGATATGTACCGTATGGGACAGATCACCCGCCAGGAAGCCTCTTTCCTGCTGGCTTTCTGCAATAACATCGGACCGGTCTTTTTCACCGGATTTGTTCTTTCCTTTCTGCCAGGTGATATCCCTGTATGGACCTATCTGGCAGGTATGTATGGTATTCCTCTTCTCTATGGACTGCTGCTGCGTTATCTTGGTTACGACGGACAGATCAAAGCCAACGCCGCTTCCCTTTCCTGTACAGAAAAATCTCCCGGTTTTGCAGCTGCCATGGATGCCTCTGTTTCTTCAGGCATCCAGAGTATTACAAAACTGGGAGGTTATATGATCATATTTAATCTGTGGAATCTTCTGCCCCGGCTTATTTTTGAAAAGCTCCCCGCTTCTTACGCTTTCTGGCAGATTCCCGTCTGTCTGCTCCTGGAAATCACCGGTGGCATTACTATGGCAGGACCTGACCACCCTCTCCTCATCCTCGTCATGCTCCAGTTCGGCGGGCTGTCCTGCATTGCGCAGACCTATTGCATGATAAGCGACACGGATTTGTCCCTTTTTTCCTATATACTTCACAAATTCTGCCAGAGCATGCTGGCCCTCTTTTATTACAGGGCGATATTTTCATTTTATCTATAAACAGCCATCCACCAAAGACAAGAGGACAAAAGATCCTATCTATGAGCAAATTCAGGAAACTGCACAAATATTCTACAGTACCGGCACCACCGCACTCTGCGTAGCCAGATCATACTGATTATAGATTCTGACTGTCAGGCTGTCACCATTGCCCGGAATCGTCACGGTATTTTCCGTCCCTACACTGTTCCATTTCTGCAGAGCCGACCAGGTGAGACCACCATCCAGACTATAGTCATAGTAAAGAATACTGCTCTGGCTGTCCATTCCCTGCAATACTGCCGTAATCTGACCATTATTTTTGGAAGCAGAGGAAATGGCTGCCGTCTCCGGAGGTGTCATATCCTGAATGACACGTGCCATAGCAGGTGCCACGGTTGTCTTCTGTATTCCTGAATAGTCCACTCCAAGAGAAGTCGATTTCAGCCCGAAATACTTTGCTACCCCTGTAGCATCCAGGCGGCCAAGCTGTACAAGCTTTTCAGGACTGTTAAAAAAAGGAAGGTCCATTTCATTGTCAATGTGGCAGTGCTCAATAATCATGGACGGAATCCCCAGCGCACTGGCATGTTTAATGACTCCATAATAATCAACTCCACTGACGGCACTGACTTTCGTCTTGATACCTCTGCGGTAAAGGCCATAGGTATCACACAGCTCATTGAGCACCATATCCCCACAGGCATAACTTCTGGCATAATTCTCCCCCAGAGAAGGAATCCACACTTCCGCCCCGTACAGCCTGTTCGGTACCGCTTTGTTATAGTGAAGGCTGAATAAAAAATCCGCCCCTACAGCGCCGGCCACATTGGCCCTTTCCTCCAATGATAAATCTGCATCCCCCGACCTTGTCATGTAAACGGTAATGCCTTCGTACTTTTCAAGTTCTTCTTTCATGGCCAGAGCCGTAATCAATGTGGCATTCTTCTCATCTATTCCCGGAATCTGTCCACCGATATTGCTTCCCCCATGCCCCGGATCGATGACAACTACGATATTTTTCTCTCCTGTCACATTTCCAGGCGCTGCGCTGGTACAGAGAGGAAACAGTCCTGAAAGAGCCGTCACCGTCATCATCCCTGCCAGTAATCTGCCAAACAGGCTGCCATATGTTTTTCTGTTATGTATGTTCATAAAAGAATACCCTTTCCTAAATCCGTCTTCCTTACAGTATGTCCAGATTGATACTCTCTTCTTCTCCCTCTTTGCTCTGCTCGATCTCCGCCTCCACATCAGCAGGATGCAGCTCCATCCGATTGGACTTTACCACATTCATACAGTCACGCATGGAAGCCAGTGTCCTGTCAAACTGCTGAGAAGTATTGTCTATGGAATGGGAAATCAGCGTCTCCAGGTTTCCCAGTATATCGTCTGTATATTGCATAGCAGCCGCCTTTACATTGTTGGCCTCTATCGTAGCGTTATCCAGAATCTCCTGTGCCTGATTTGTAGCCATAGCTACCACCTCGTTAGCCTGGGCATAGGCCTGCTGCATAATTTCATGTTCATTGATCAGTTCATTTGTCTGAACGGTGGCCGCATTGATCAATGCCTGAGCCTTTTCCTTGGCATCATTTAAAATTGCCTCTTTATTACTGATGATCTTCTGATATCGCTTGATCTCATCCGGCGTCTTCATCCGCAGCTCTCGCAGAAGCTCATCGATCTCTTCTTTATTCACGATAATCTTCGTATTGGATAATGCCTGATATTTACAACTGTCGATATACTCTTCAATTTCATCAATTAACTGTTCAATCTTACTGCTCATTCTTTCCTCCGGAAATCTATCTGATTCCAAACTTCCCATAGATCAGCTCCGCCACAAACTCGGGAACACAACCGGAAACGTCCCCACCATAGCTGGCGATCTCTTTCACTGTCGTAGAACTCAAATAAGAATACTGCAGGCTTGTTGTAAAAAACATCGTATCCAGCTCTTCCCCGGATAACAGCCTGTTCGTCTGAGCATTTTGCAGCTCATATTCAAAATCGGTAATCGCACGTAATCCTCTGACAATGACATGCACATCTTTCTCTCTTGCATAATCCACCAGCAGCCCGCTGAAAGATTCTATTCTTATGTTAGGCATGTCTTTTGTGGCATCTTCCAGTATTTTAACACGTTCCTCCACAGAAAACAATGGCGTCTTCCTGACATTATTTAACACACTGATAATTAATTCGTCAAAAATATCTGCTGCACGCCTGATAATATCCAGATGGCCATAGGTGACCGGATCAAAACTGCCCGGATAAATCGCTGTCTTCATCCTGTGTATTCCTCCTCATAAACATATGTTTATTTGTCTTGTAACATTTTTCCTTTATGATCTGAAAGCCCCATCTTTCCACATAGGAAAAGTCAGTTTTCAAAGACGCTTCTACCACAATCATCGTTTCTTCTGTTATCTGCCTGCTTTTCGCAAGAACTTCTAAAATCTCCTGTTCCAGACCACTGTTATAAGGCGGATCCATGAAAACGATATCCGGCACTTCCTTTATTTTATAAAATGCCCTCCGGGCATCTTCCTGCAATACCACCGCCCGGTCTGCCAGCCTTGTAAACGCCAGATTATCCCGGATATTCTTTGTGGCATTTCTGTCACTTTCCACAAAATAGGCACTCTTCGCCCCTCGGCTCAATGCTTCTATCCCAATCCCGCCACTGCCACTGAACAGATCTACAAAAACGCATCCGGGGATATGTGACTGTAACATATTGAACAGTGTCTCTTTGATTCTGTCAGTTGTCGGTCTCGTATCTTTACCTTCCGATGTCTTCAGGGGCAGACTCCTGGCAGTTCCTGCGATTACTCTCATAAACAACCTCCTGTTTATGCTCTTATTTTCGTTCCCTTGGTATCCCGTTTACCGGATTTTAATTTATGCAGATCCAGATTCCTGCTCTTATAGGAGATCGTCTCATTCTCCCCCTCTCCTTCCGGATATGCGTAATATACTGCCTCTATCGTATCATTTTCTCCCAGTTTCATGCCTCTTACGCCGATGGCACCCTTTTTCTTTTCCGGTATTTCTTCCAGAGAAAATTTCAGGAAAAATCCTCCAACAGACTGGAATACCATATCCTTCTGCCCGTTCAGAACTGTCACGTCCAGCAGCTCATCTCCTTCCTGCAGCTTTGTAGCAGCCACAGTCCGTTTCGAGACATCAAACTCCCCACCACTCACTACCTTCACCATGGAAAACTTCGTGGCAAAAATAACCCGATACAAATTCAGCGCCGTCTGACTCACTGCATAAATAATATCTTCCGCGGAAGAATCATAATTGCTGATATTATCTACCGGTATTCCCTTGTCCCGAAATTTGCCAAAGGGTAAATCTCCTGCCTTGACTGTATACAATATCCCTCTGTTCGTAAAAAGGCAGATACGCCCTGTATTTTTACAAAGAAATACAAATTTATGTTCTGCATCCGCAGCCTCTTTGTTCCGTTCATAGGTATTTTTATCAATTGCCCTGATATAGCCAAAACGGTCCATCAGAACGACAATCTCCATTTCCTCCGGTTTCTTCTCCTCAAAAACAGCTTCCTCCCCATCTTCCACTACTGTCTTTCTCGAAGTGGCATATTCCTTTTTCAGATTGTCCAGTTCTTTTATAATTACCGTCGCCATCGAATCTCTCCGCTCCAGGATATCCTCATAGCGGTATATATTGGCGATCGTCTCTTCATGCTCTTTCACAAGGGCATCCAGTTCCAGTCCAATCAGCTTATACAGCCGCATTTCCAATATGGCGTTCGCCTGTTTTTCCGTAAACTGCAGCATCTGCGCCATCACTTTGGATTCTTTGGACTTGAACTGAATCCCGGTGGTCTTCCCTTCCACAAGGCAGGCCTTTGCCATGGCCCTGTCTTTGGAACCCCGCAATATTTCTATGATCAGATCAATCACATTGCAGGCCTTGATCAGCCCTTCCTGAATCTCCCGCTTTTCCAGTTCTTTTGCCAGCAGCGTATTGTACTTTCTCGTCGCTGTCTGGAACTGAAACTCCACATTTGCTCTGATAATTTCCTTAAGTCCCATCGTCTCAGGACGCCCGTCCGCAATTGCCAGCATATTGACTCCGAACGTGTCTTCCAGACGAGTCTTTTTATAGAGCATATTTTTAAAATTTTCCACATCGGTATCTTTTCGCAGCTCGATCACAATACGGATGCCCTCTTTGGACGTCTGATTGGAAATATCCACAATATCCTGTGTCTTCTTTGTCTCTGCCAGTCCGGCCACATCGGATAAAAACTTGGAAATTCCCATGCCGATCATCGGATACGGAATCTCGGTAATGACAAGATTCGTCTTCCCGCCCTTCCCCTTTTCCACTTCCACCTTGCCCCGGACTCTGATCTTCCCCGTGCCAGTCTCATAGATATGCAGAAGTTCCGATTTATTGATGACAATGCCCCCGGTGGGGAAATCGGGCCCCTTTACATATTTCATCAGCTCCGCTGTCGTAATCGTCTCATTTTGCATATATGCTTTTGTGGCATCGATCACTTCTCCCAGATTGTGCGGGGGAATACTCGTAGCCATGCCGACAGCGATTCCTTCCGAGCCATTCACCAGGAGGTTTGGCAACTTCACCGGCAGTACCACCGGCTCCCTTTCTGTCTCGTCGAAATTTGGCATGAAATCCACCACATCTTTGTCCAGATCGGCCAGAAATGCTTCCTGGGTGATCTTCTGCAGTCTCGCCTCCGTATAACGCATGGCGGCAGCGCCATCCCCTTCGATATTGCCAAAGTTACCGTGGCCATCCACAAGTGGCAGCCCCTTCTTAAACTCCTGTGCCATAACAACAAGAGCATCATAGATGGAACTGTCCCCATGAGGATGGTATTTGCCCATCGTATCCCCTACGATTCGTGCACTTTTTCGATAAGGCCTGTCATATCGGATACCCAGTTCATACATATCGTAGAGGGTACGCCGCTGTACCGGTTTCAACCCGTCCCGCACATCCGGCAGAGCCCTGGCGATAATGACGCTCATGGCATAGTCAATATAGGATTTTTGCATGACCTCCGAATATTCTGTCTTGATAATCCGTTCATCCATGATTTCTTACTCCCGTACCGATTTGATATCTGTATCACTGTATCTTTCTGTCTTGTCCGTCGATAACCGCTCACGACCTATATATCCAGCTCCGCATCCCGGGCGTGGTCATAGATAAAAGCCTTTCTCGGCGGAACTTCCGTTCCCATCAGCATCCCTGTCACCTCGGAAGCCATACGGGCATCCTCGATTTCTACCAGTTTCAGCAGCCGCTTTTCAGGATCCAGTGTCGTCTCCCAGAGCTGATTCGCATCCATCTCTCCCAGTCCTTTATACCTCTGAAGGGTAAAGGGTCCTTTGTGCCGTTTCCGGTATCGTTCCAACGCCTTGTCATCATACAGATACTCTTCTTCTCCCCGGGCAGGCACCGCTTTATAGAGAGGCGGCATAGCAATATAGACATGCCCCTCATAGATCAGTTCCGGCATAAAACGATAAAATAAGGTGAGCAGCAATGTGGAAATATGAGCCCCGTCCACATCCGCATCCGCCATAATAATTATCTTGTCATACCGTAACTTTGTTATATCGAAATCGTTGCCATAACCCTCCGAAAAACCACAGCCGAAGGCATTGATCATCGTCTTGATCTCTGCGTTGGCGAGCACTTTGTCAATACTGGCCTTCTCCACATTCAGAATCTTTCCCCGAATTGGCAGGATGGCCTGATACATTCGGTTTCTGGCCGTCTTGGCACTGCCTCCTGCAGAATCCCCTTCCACAATGAAAATCTCGCATTTGGATACTTCTCTGCTCTCACAGTTGGCCAGTTTTCCATTGGAATCAAAGGAAAATTTCTGCTTTGTCAGCATATTTGTTTTGGCCTTTTCCTCTGTCTTACGGATTTTGGCCGCCTTTTCCGCACAGCCGATCACGGCCTTTAATACTTCCAGATTTCTGTCAAAATAATGCTGGATCTCATCTCCCGTCACCTTGGCTACGACTTTCGCCGCATCCTGGTTATCCAGTTTTGTCTTTGTCTGCCCCTCAAACCGGGGATCGGGATGCTTGATAGAAATCACCGCCGTCATACCATTGCGCACATCGGCCCCTGTGAAGTTCACATCCTTTTCTTTCAGGATATTCAGCTCTCTTGCATAATTGTTGATGACAGTCGTAAACACTGTCTTGAAGCCGGTCAGATGGGTGCCGCCCTCTGCGTTGTAGATATTGTTGCAAAAGCCCAGTATATTTTCGTGGAACTCATTGACATACTGGAACGCCGCTTCTACGGAAATCCCTTCGCTCTCTCCCTTATAATAAATGACCTCATGAATCGTCTCTTTGGATTTATTCATGTCTCTGAGAAAACCTGTGAGCCCGTCAGGTTCATGAAACTCCAGTATTTCCGGTATTTCTTTTCTTCTGTCCTCAAACCGGATCGTAAGCTCTGGATTTAAATAGGCAGTTTCATGAAGACGGCTTTTTACTTCATCCTCCCGAAAACGGGTTCTTTCAAAAATCGTATCATCAGGCAAAAATGTGATACTTGTCCCAGTCTCTTTCGTCTTCCCCACCACAGGAAGGAGCCCGTCCTGCAGCTCTGTCACCGGCTCTCCCCGTTCATATTTATCTTCATAGATGCATCCATCTCGCTTGACCTGTACGGTCAACCATGTGGACAGTGCGTTGACAACAGAGGAACCTACTCCATGGAGGCCTCCACTCGTCTTATAGGAAGTATCATCGAACTTTCCCCCTGCATGCAGGGTGGTAAATACGAGCCGTTCCGCACTGATTCCTTTCTCATGCATCCCCACCGGGATACCCCTGCCATTGTCCGATACTGTGGCAGAGCCGTCACCGTTTAATACCACCGTAATCCTGCTGCAATATCCGGCCAGATGTTCATCCACTGCATTGTCAACAATTTCATATATTAAATGATTCAATCCTTTTGTAGATACGCTCCCGATATACATACCAGGGCGCATCCTGACAGCCTCCAGTCCTTCCAGAACAGTAATACTGGAAGCGTCATAGGTCTCTTTTTTTGCCATACTATGACCTCTCCTCGTTACATATCCACTTCCCATTGATACCATAATTTACCGCGTTCGTCAAATAAAAATAAGGAAAAAGGGCCGAATTAAAAGTGAATAAAATTCACCGACCCTCTTCCCAAATCATATCCCGATGATCCGATACACCTGCTCCATATCCATATTCTCTCTGACCAGGTCTGCCAGGAGGTCATACTGTCGGTTTTTATAAGCCAGATAGTCTTCCCCGTTTTTATCTTCCCAGGCGATTTCTTTTCTGGCAAACAAAAGCTGCAGCAGACGGGTTCGAAAAGTACCCGATGTAAAGATGCCATGGACATACGTTCCCAGGCAGTTTCCCGATACATAGCCATCCAGGCTCTTCCTTCCGCTGTCCGCTTCCTCTATCTCCGAAAGCGGCTCCAATTCCTGCAGACACTCCGTCCTGCCCATATGAATTTCATAACCGGTAAAATCCGCTTCTGCAATCTGGCCATAGGCGCTGCCATTTCCCATAATAATTTTCCCGGACACTCTGCTGCGCCGCTTCTTTTCTGTAAACACAGTAAAGACCGGCAGCAGGTCCATTCCCGCCATACTTCCCCCCGCCTCTGTTCTCTCAGGATCGGAAAGCGTTCGGCCAAGCATCTGAAAGCCGCCACATATCCCCATTACAAGCGTATTTTCCCGTGTTACCAGCTCTTTGATTCTCTTTTCTATTCCATTTTCCCGCATCCAGGACAAATCATACATCGTATTTTTCGTACCGGGCAACAGTATCAGATCGGGATTTCCCATCTCCCGGAGAGAAGAGATATATCGTAATGACACATTTTCCACCTGCTCCAGCGGATTGAAATCCGTAAAATTGGAAATATGGGGAAACCGGATCACTCCAATATCCACGGCCTCCGGCTGTCGCCTGTAGTACAGTCGGCCGGCCAGACTGTCCTCATCATCTATATCCAGTTCTGCATAGGGAACAACCCCCAGTACCGGTATGGGACATCTTTCATAGAGCTGGCGGATACCCGGATCAAGCAATGCTTTATCTCCCCGAAACTTATTCATCACAAACCCCTTGATTCGGGCCCTCTCTTCCTCCTCCAGCAAAGATACTGTCCCATAGAGCTGGGCAAAAACGCCCCCTCTGTCGATATCCCCCACCAAAAGGACGGGAGCATCCACCATCCGGGCAAATCCCATATTCACAATATCATTTTCCTTTAAATTGATTTCTGCCGGGCTCCCTGCCCCTTCGATCACGATAATTTCATATTTTTGTTCCAGTCTGTGATAAGCTGCTAAAATATCAGGCACATAGTCTTTTTTCCGCCGAAAATAGTCCGCCGCACTCATGTTTCCCACGACTTCTCCATTTAAAATGACCTGAGAACACATTTGAGAAGAAGGTTTTAATAAAATGGGATTCATAGCCGCCTCTGGAGAAATTCCCGCCGCTTCTGCCTGCATGGCCTGGGCCCGTCCGATTTCCAGCCCTTCCTCCGTAATATAGGAGTTCAGCGCCATATTCTGAGATTTAAAAGGAGCCACAGAAAAACCATCCTGCTTCAAAACCCGGAGCAGGCCTGCCGTCAGCAGGCTCTTCCCTGCATTGGACATCGTTCCCTGAATCATCAGATTACCCCTCATTTCTTTTCTCTGCCTCCTTTTCTGCCTCTTAAGGATCCTTTATCGGCTCTGGTATTTTCAGAATCTGCCTTATCTGCTCTATCAATAAGGAGTTTTCCGCATGTCCTTTTACTGCCACCCGATACCATCCTGCCTCCAGTCCTCTGAAATTCCTGCAGTCCCGAATCAGAATTCCTCTGCCCAGCAGCTTTTCATACAAAGGCTCCTGTGAATAAAAACAGAGAAAATTGGCCTGCCCCGGAAGGACTTTCATTCCCAGTCTCTGAAGCTCTTCTTCCAGATAATTCCGTTCCCGTCCGATCAGTTTCTTTGTTTGACTTATATAGTCAATATTTTCCTTATTATTTAAAACAGTCAATCCCGCTGTCTGTGCCATCCCTGATACATTCCAACAGGGTACCTGCGCCATTATCTCTTCAGCCAAATTAACATCCGAACAGATACAATACCCCAGCCGAAGTCCCGGAATGGCATAGAGCTTTGTAAATGCTTTTAAAACGATCAGATCGAGGTAGTTACCATAGTCCCACGCCCTGTCCTCTTCTGCCAGGGACGATTGTGCCAGCTCCCAAAAACACGTATCCAATATGACAGCAATCCCGTTTTTCCCACATCTGTCCAGTATCACTTTCAAAAGCTCTTCGGAAAGCAGACTGCCTGTCGGGTTGTTTGGATTACACAGAAAGAGTACGTCCATATCCGGTGTCAGTTTTTCCAGAAGAGTCTCTGTCACCATGAAATTTTCCTCCTCTTTCATATGATAAAAGTATACTCCGGCTCCCACTGCCTGAAGCGACCGTTCATATTCCAGAAAAGAAGGCACAGGCAGGACACAGGCCAGAGAATCTGTTCCTTTTCTGCGCTGAAAGGCCCGGACAATCGCCACAATCAGTTCTGAAGCCCCATTTCCGCATACAATCCGCTTAGCCGAAACACGATGGCAGTCTGCCAACCGTTCCCGCAACTCTCTACACAGAGGATCTGGATATTTCTCCCACAGCTCCTCTCCTCTGTCCACGGCCTCTCTCAATGCCTCTTTCACATACTGTGGCATGCCGAGAGGATTGATATTGACGGAAAAATCCAGAGATATGGGACTGTCCTGGAGCATTCCACCGTGTATCTGCTCTGTCATGATTTCTCTCCTGCCTGCCGGGCGATTGCCAGCTCCGTTCCCGGCAAAATCAAATCGGGATTCTCCCCGATCAGCTCCCTGTTCTCCTCATACAGTTTCTTCCACTCCGTACCGTCTCCCAGAAGCTCCCCGGCTATACGCCACAAACTGTCTCCCTTTTTCACAGTATAATAATGACGCTCCTGCATCTCCAACTCCTTCGCCAGCTCCTCGGATAACTCCTTCCCGAGTTTTTCTCTCACTTCATCAATCCATTCCACTGTTTCAGGAGAATCCTTCAGCGCTTCCTCATAAGCTCTGTTGATTTCATTGATCCAGTCTCCTACCTCTTCCCGATCCCAACAGGCCATTATCCTGTCGGCCATCTCTTCTTCTGCCTCTTTGGGTACTTCCTCGAAAAGCACCCAGCCCCCCTCTTTATCCGGCTCCGTCAGAAATGTTTCCAATCCCGGCAGTTTCACTTTCTTTCCCTGCTCCACACCTTCCAGATACATATCATAGGAAACGATCACAATCCGTCTCTCATCTGCCGGATAGACAACCATGCGGGTAACCTGGATATCAGACATCCCGTTTTCCGAAAGTACCTGAATACGAATTTGCCGTTCCCGGTCTTCCATCCCGCGGGCTTCTGTCATCTTTTCCAGATCGCCCTTTCCTTCCGCCTCATAATATGCCAGAACCTGTTTCTCCAGTCCATCCTCCCGGATACTTCCGGGGAACTCATTTTCCTCTTCACTGACAATGACTGCCTCTGTCTCCTCCTTCGCTGCTACAGGACAGGCCGTCACCAGAAAAAACACCGCTCCAGGCAGACACCGTATCAGGCCGCCTTTCCATCTTTTCCATCTACTCCGTTCCTTCTTCCCTTTCATCTCTTCTACCTCCCTGCCACATCATATAAGAGGGCGTTGAAAATAGCCGCCGCCACGTTACTGCCTCCTTTTCTTCCCCTTGGGACAATACACGGAATGGAAGAAGCCATCAGCCGCTCCTTTGCCTCCACCACATTGACAAACCCCACCGGCGCCCCGACGACAAAACGGGGACAGAGCCTGCCTGCCTCTGCCAGCTCCACAATCCGCAGCAGCGCAGTAGGGGCGTTTCCAATGACATAGATATAGTCTTTTCCCGTCTCTGCGGACTTTTCCATACTGACCTGTGCCCTTGTTATTCCCCGCTCCTTCGCGCTCCTGGCCACCTCTTCCTCTGCCATATAACACAGTACCTCTCCCCCCAGCTTCTCCAAAGAGCTCTTGTGAATCCCTGCCTTCGCCATATTCGTATCGGTAACTACACAGCAGCCTTCCTTCAGGGCAGTTATGGCCTGATCTATGACGGTTTCCGAAAAATAAAGAGAGTCCAGATAAGAAAAATCTGCCGTCGTATGAATGACCCGTTTGATGACAGAAGCGTACCGGGCCGGAACTGTCCTGCCCATTTCTCCGATTTCTTTTTCAATAATTCGAAAGCTCTCCGCTTCTATCCGGTCAGGATGCAAAATTTCCGGGCACTTTCTATCTGCATTTACTATTTTCCTGTCATTTATCCCCATAAATACCTCATTCCTGCCAAAAGAAACAATGAAAGCAGGGAAGACACATACATAAGACGATTCGCCCGGCGGATATCTTCCCGCTCTACGGGACGAACAGCATCACCAATACACGGTTTTTGTATCGTCCTTCCGAAATAACTGGCATCTCCTGCCAGTTGTATCCCCAGTACCCCCGCGCATACGCTCTCTGTCTGCGCCGCATTGGGGCTCTTATGTTTCCTTCGGTCTCTCTTATACGTCATAAATCCCCGTTTCCAATCCAGATATGGATAAAACGGGGAAAGTATCATTGTGGCAAAGAGCATGACAAAGGCTGTCAGCCTGGACGGTATATAGTTCCATACATCATCTGCTATGGCAGCAGCCTTTCCAAAATATTCATAAGTCTCATTGTGGTAGCCTGTCATGGAATCCATCGTGTTGACCGCCTTATAGAGAAAGCACAAAAAGGGGCCGCCCAGAGCCATATAGAACATGGGAGCCATTACTCCATCTGATGCATTTTCCGCCACGGTTTCTACAGCTGCTTTGATGATTCCTTCTTCTGTCAGTTTCTCCGTATCCCGGCCCACAATCATGGACAGTGCTTTCCGCGCCCTCCCCAGCCCGTCCTCTCCAGAGTCTCCATCGGTTCTCTTCACAGCCAGCTCCCGATAGACCGCCATGCTCTCCCTGCAGAGGCTTTTCGGTGCAATACAGTAGAAAAACAAAAGTCCGTCACCCAATATCCCCACAGTCCCGGACAGCCGGTATAAAAACAGGCGGAAAAAAAATACGGCGGCTCCCGTCACTGCCAATACCACCGTGACATATACAATTCCTGATAAGATTTTCCTTTCTTTTGCATCCTGTTTTCTGTTCAGGCACCTGTCCAACAGAGAAATCAGCCTGCCAATCCATCGAATCGGATGGGGAAGCCTGTGAGGATCCCCCACGATACAGTCCAGGAGAAATCCTGCTGTCATTGCATATACAATATTCATCTTCTCATCCCATCGGCAGATTGTGTAAAGGCTGGCAGTCCCGAATCACCATCTTTCCGTTCTCCCATGTCATACGACAGCGATAACCCCATCCGTTTTCCGCATAATATCCATAGAACCCCTTCTGTTTTTCATCCAGAGTGGAAAGTATAGACATAATGACGCCACCATGGACCACAAAAGCAGCTCTGTCACCTATCTTCCCTGACCCTGCAAGCTCCTGCAGCGCCTTTACACACCGTTCAGTAAACAGAGCCGGTGACTCACCTCCCGGAAAAGCCGCACCTTCGTCGGCGTGTATCCAATCCTCGTAAAATGCCAGTCCCTTCAGCTCCTCTTCATTTTTATTCTCAAACAATCCAAAATCGCACTCCCGGAATCCCTCTACTGTCGTCCACACCGCATCCGGGTATATGATGGCAGCCGTTTCCCGGCATCGTTTCATAGGACTCACAAATACGGTATCCGCCTGGGGATACAACCCCAGAGCGACTCTTCTTTCTATCTCTTTTTTCCCCGCTTCCGCCAGTCTTTCATCCGTCCTGCCGCCCACATACCGCCTTTCAGCATTCCCTTTTGTCATCCCATGCCTGATCCAGTACAGCTCCATCCGTTTCTCTTTCCTCTTTTCTCATACTTCTTTCCGACTCTCTGACACTGACCATAGATATTTCGGTAATTTACAAAGCGGACGATTGAGGCGTACTGGAGTACGCTGATTGAGGACAACGCAGAAAATTACCGAAATATCATGGTTCAGGGCGTGTGTGCCCTTGTCCACTGAGGGTATAATATGTCATACTACACTGTCACATCCCCATCGTGCTCTACAAGGGAAGCCGATGTAACGCATTCCAGCTCCATCAGTTTTTCAATCAGCTCCTTCTGATCCTTTACCCGTATTTCTATGGCAAAGTGAATCCCTCCTCTTGTCACATTCCTGGCTCTCGTCCTCGCATATTGACAACTATCGTCTACGATCTGCATGACTTGTCCCTCATCCTGATAAGAGGACGCATTCACCACCAACAGTAGCGACCTCCTGGACTCCGGCAGCAGAGAAAATACGACGATCGTAACAGTCAGCACAAAAGAAGCAACCACAGCAATCATGGCAAATCCTGCACCACAGATAATCCCTACGCTGATCGACCAGAACAGGAAAAACAGATCCATCGGATCTTTGATGGCCGTTCGGAACCGCACAATGGACAGTGCCCCCACCATACCGAGAGAGACGACAATATTGGACTGTATCGTCAATATAACAGCCGACGTGACGATGGCTATGGCTATGAGAGACAAATTAAAATTACGGTTATAAAAAGAATTTTTATTGATACATTTATAGACCATATAGATATAGACTGCTATGGCAGCAGTACATAAAATACAGACAAAGACAGCATCAATTTCCAGACTGCCTGTAGCGTATCCTTCCACAAATGAGCGTCTGATGACTTCCCTGATTCCCATTTCCAATCCCCCTTCTTGCATTTCAGGATGCCTTCTGTAGTGCCTCCTATGATGTATAAATCACCTACAAATGGCAAAGTCTGCACATATAATATTTGGAACATCCGTCCCACTGCAGGCTGTCCAGCTGCATCAAATTTTTCAGATACAGCGGCAGTGCCTCATCCCACTTTATTTCCAGGATTCCCCTTCCTTCAGACAGTACCGGCCGCATGGGGTAATTGCCCGCTAGAAATTGTTCTATATCGCCGGATGATGTGATCTGTCTGTCAAAGGTGATGCGGACTTCCCCCATCGGCCAGACAAATGCAGCCCGCTCAAAAGAAACGATAACTTTCGGAATGAGACTGCGCAGTTCCATTTCCAGAAACATCTTCTGCTTATCTTCCGGCATATCCGGCCTTACTTCCGGTATGATTCCCCTCATAAGCTTGCGGCATTCTTCCGTAGTAAGCAGACAAGTGCTTTTCCGGCACATTCCACGCCGTTTGCTTTTTCTCTCCAGGCGTATATATCCAATATCATCGTTGTAGTACCGCATTCTGAATTTACACCGGGGATCTACTCCATCCTCATTGTCCAACAGACAGCTGTCCCCATAGTCGTCAAAATACAGACTTCTGACATAATACGTCCCATCTTTTCCAGCATGGGAATCCCTGTCCAGAGCCCCTCTCGCCCGCATCAGAAGAATCTCTTCCTCTATTCTGTCAATCCTGTATTTATATTCATGCCGGTATCTATCCATTTTCCATACAACCTTCCGCCAAATAGCGATCACCCGCTACGTTCAGCTCTCCCAGTACGGCATTACTCCAGAAAGAACAATTCCTCATATACAGATCTCTGGCAGAGGAGACAGCATATTCTCCGGCAATTATCGAAATCTGCCCTCCTGAGATATCGATCGTTCCCTTGTCCTCTTTTCCTGACTTTGTACTGCGCAGCCCGCTTCCTTCGCATTCCACTGCAAGAGACGCCACATTGACAAGCAATCCGTCATTCCCCTGCACAGCATTGTTTTTCGCCCGAACTGATATCTCTCCTCCCAGCAGCTTTACCACATCTTTGGAATGGATCCCGTCCGCATAGTCTCCATAAACTGTAAGAGAGCCGGTGCCGTTTACCGTCAGATCACACTGACTGTAAATAGCAGCATCTCCTTCGTCCTTTCCCCGGTGATACATACTGTCCTGTACTGTATTAGATGAACCATCAGCCAGTGTAATAATCACTTTTCCCGCCGATTTCACATGTATGGCCGGACCGGACCGGGAACGGATATCCACATGATTGAAAATCAAATGTACAATCTGCTCTTCCGCATCCACATACAAGTTCCCTTCTAAACTACCGGATAACAAATAATCACCGGCATCCGTAATCGTATACTCTCTGTCCGTCAGAGACAGATCGATTTCCACTGCCTCTTCCCACGCAGTATCCAAATCTGCCCTGGTACTGGAAATCGGTATATAATCGCCGCCGTCTCCCTTTTCCGCAATTTCATTTTCCTGGCCGGGATTCACTCCGGCCGTACAGCCGGACAACACCAAACCAATTCCCATTGCAAAGATTCCCAGTATCACCGGTATTTTCTTTCTATGTATCATCCTGATTTGCCCCTTCTTCCACAGATGACAGGTCTTCCATAAAATCACCGTCAAAACGCTGGGTAATATAATCATACCTTCTGACAAAAAACTTTTTCATATCTTCCATGATATAGTCCAGGTCCATGGTCCGCTCCTGTATCCCGCCATAAAAACGTTCGTATTCCTTTTGCAGAGTTTCTCCCATCGTTGCCCTGTAATCTTCTATGAAGACTTCCGTCTTTTCCGGCAAAAATTCTGTCCTGGCCATATCCAGAATTACCTGCCGGAACTGTTCCCGGAATTTTTCATTTTCCATCAGGCTGGCAAACAGTTCATCTTTTTCCATGACTTCTGCCAGTGTATCATTTTCTGCTACAAAATATTCCATGGAACCGCTGTTCACATCAAAGAGAATCCATCTCCATCTTCCGTCCCCGTAAGTGCCGATCCCCTCTTCCCGGGTGCGCCAGAGCGCGAAATTTCCGCTGGGCCAGTCACCGTATCTGCCTATATAGATCTCCGCTGCATAGTAATCAATCAGGCTCTCCATATCAACAAGTTCACAGGCTTTCTGATAGTTCCTGTCCACAGCAAGATCTGTATTGATCAAAAATGACCGCATCTCCTGATAGAGCTTCAGATCTTCTTCATTGCCGACTTCTATCATACCATGTTTGATCATAACCACATCTTCCGCATCCACACCGTAATGATACTGGAAATATTTGTCATCGTACTTTTCGGTGAGCCAATAGCATCCCCAATATTCCCCGTCCAGAAACATCACATAGGGGACAAACTCCATCATGGAAAAGTGTCGGCTGCCCATGATACATGACATCATATAGTCTTTTATCTTTGCAATATTATCATCGGCTCCTGTAAAAAGGGTCATCCGTTTCGGTTCATAGCCACTGCCAAAAAAATCTGCCTGAAATCTGCCCTGTCCGTCGTATTCTTTTCTGGCATACAGATTCAGGCTCTTTTGTGCCTTACCTCTTGTACGGCCTCCCTGAATCCGAATTCCTCCTTCTTTTGACAAAAGCAGTTTGCCACCGGTATCAAAAAACTGCAGACAGGCCTCTCGCTCCCAGTCCCTTCCTCTCTGGGTGTAGTTAGCACTCCACCATTCCCAGTCACTGTCTATCCACTGCGGATGATCGGAATTTTTATATGCATCATAGACGCTTCCCAGTACATAAATTCCTCTGTCATTGTCAAAGAGATTGTCCGGGTCTGTCATAACAGACAGTACATTCATGCCCTCATAGCCCGCTTTGCTGCCATAGTCTACAAAATAGGAGGCAGATGCTACCGGGCTCCTGTTTCCTTCTTCATCGATACAGACAGCTCGCAGCACCGTACATTTGTCAACAGGGGCATCGGGCGCCCGATAACCGGGTAAAAATGCGCCTTCTCCCATCTTTTTGATCTCATCGGTAAGAAACCCTGCAGATATATCTTCCCGCATACTCCATTTATTTTCCTGACTACTGACATCGGAAACCCGGATAGGGCCTTCATAAGCTATGGACTGCTCTGTGGGGATACTGCCATCCAGCGTATAAAATATCTTTGCATCTTCCTCAGAGAAAATGACAAGATCAAACGCTTCCCCGTAAAAACCACTCTCACAGGAAAAGGAAGGGGCTTGCAGATAACGCGTCGCCCAGTTATTGCTCCATCCCGGTGTACACTCTCTGGCACTCAGATTTTCACTGCCATCAGGAACTCTACTGTACCCAGTATCCCCTCCCAGAGCAATACAGTCAACCTGATCGATCACATTCCCGTTCCGATCTGACAGATAGACCGTCTCCCCGTACCTGGATATCCCAAAAGAAGCATTTCCGTCCAGCAAAACAAGCAGATATCCCCCGGCTCTGATTACTCCGGCAGGTATTTCGTATTTCTTCAACTCATTCTCATTATCAGACAAATACAGGCCTTCGATTCGATAATCAAACATACCTCCGTTATAGAGCTCTATATAGTCGCTCAGCCTGATATTACCATCCACATCCAGCAGTATCGTCTCATCGTTGCTGCAGATCTCATTGATTTTAATCTTACCGGATACAGAAAACTGCATGCCATAACAGACAGTGGCTGCCATGCCCATTATGGAAATAAGCAATACAATCCATACCTTCCTCCGCCTGTCGATCGCTTCTCTTCCATAATCCTTTTCCAGTGCTTCCAGTATTTTATGTAAAATAAAGCCGAGCACAATACCATATACCATACACAGTAGAAAAAATTCAGAAAAACGGCCCATATCCTGACAGGTAGTTTCCATCTTTCCGATCGTTCCAATGGTCTCCAGGATATTCCATTTTTGAAAAAACAGCCTGTGGATGAGAAAAGCGAAAATCAAATGAACGCAACTGCTGATAATGAGCAGAGACAGGAAAACCCGTCTTCTGGCTTCTCTGCTCCAGCCAACACAGCGTGTATCATAGGCAATGAGTAGTGTCACAGCCTCCGGCAGCAGACACAGTACCGCTATGCAAAGCAGCAACAAAATTCCTTGAAACAGCATAGTATCAATCCTCAAATATATTTGGGTTTTGCCTTTCCCGCTCTCCCGGACAAATCTACCCTAAAAATTCTGGCAGCCCTCCGTCTGTCTTCTGGCAGCCCTCCGTCTGTCCTACGGCAGAGCTCCGTCTGCCTTCTGGCAGAGCTCCGTCTGTCCTACGGCAGAGCTCCGTCTGTCCTACGGCAGAGCCACGGAAAACCTCCGGTTTCCCGTGGCTCGCTTCGCTCGTCAAATGTCTGAAAATATATCTGCCCGTGCAAGCACGGCATCTATATTTTCAGACACTTGCCTCTGCCCTTTACGGACATTATACTACAAACGGGATGACATTGACAGGGAAAATATGTATTTTGTCAGGTGGAAATTATCTCGTTTTTTATTTGATTCGTACCGGCATCCCTGCTATGATACGCTCTACCCGTTCTGCCCGCCCGGCGAGAAAGCAGAGCATCCGTCCCACCGCTTCCCGGTATTGACACTCCTGTCTGTCCACCGGTACAATTCCAAGCCCCACTTCATCACAGATCAGCACAATATCAGGAATCGACAAAAGGATTGCTTCCAGAACAGAAAATATCTCTTCTCCTCTATCCTCTTTCTCACATGCTCTGACAAGCAGATGCAGTCTGTCTATGATTTTTATCTCTCTGTCAATCTGTCCCTGTCCCAGGGCTGCCAGATAACTTCCATCTACAATATTATGTTCCGTTATGGAAATATGCCGGTCTTCCCATTTTTTCTTTGCATAATCCAGTTTTCCCTGAAAACAGCCACCAATCAAAAGCTCCATAGATATCCTGCCACTCCTGCAAACCATACAAACAAAAGTTCATATACCGTGACAAACCAGCCGGCCAGATCTCCCGTCAGACCGCCAAAGGATCGCCGCGCCATATGGATATAATAAAAAAAGAAAGCCAGACTCACTGCTATACAGCCAATTCCCCATATTCCGCACAGATAACAGGATACGATTCCCGACAGAAAAATCCACAGAAACAGCACCGGCAGTACCACTCGTTTCCCGGCGCTGCCAGACATTGTATACAACAGTCCCTCCTTTTTTGCCCCCTCCACAGTCAGAATCGCCAGTCCGCTGAGTGTTCTGGACAGGATAAAACCCACCGCCAGAAAAATAACCTGCCTTTCATCCAGAAGCAGATACATGGCCGCTCCATAGAGAAGCAGATAACAGGCCAGGCTGATACAGGCAAAAGCCCCCACATGAGAATCTTTTAAAATCTCCAGTTTTCTTTCTCTGCTCTGATAAGAGTGAATCGCATCCATCGTATCCAGAAACCCGTCCATATGGATACCGCCGGTTATCAGTATGGGAAATACCGTCCCCACAAGAGCGAAAACAGAGAAAGGAATAAAAATACCCGCTTTCAGCCGAAGCAGCCAGAGAACATACATACCGGCTCCGACCACTGCTCCCACACAGGGGAAAAAACAGAACAGATATTTCCTGTTTTCCTCTGTCCACTCCACTTTCGGCGAGGGAATCTTGGAAAACATGGAAAATGCCAGACAAAAACTTTTTAAAACTGACATAATGACTCTCCTTTCAGAAACGCCGGAATGGTATATACCACTTCACAGAAGACATCCGCCAGAGTTGCCAGATGTCTGTTTACTGTTCCAAGAGCCTGTACATATGACCGTACAGTGTCCGCCCCGATGACGCCGTCAGAAAAAACTTCATTTGTGACTACAATCAGATGACGGTAATATGTCCGTCCTGTCTCTATCTGTCTGCGTATCTCCTTCCCGGCCTCCTCCCCGTCAAGTCCTCTGGAAAACATAAGATTGGCCAGTAAATTGGAGAGACACTCCAACAGCACCACCGCCTCTCCCAAATCGGCTTCCTTCATGCCAGGAAGGTACGATTTGATACCTGAAAGCCCGAAAGGCGCCTCCGCCGTGACGAACCCTTTCCCTGCCCGCAGCTTTCTGTGCCGGGTAATTCTCCGTTCGGCTTCTTCTCCTATCCTTTCCATTGTCGCCACATATATTTTTTTCTGCAGCCCATCCCTCTTTGCAAGATTGCAGGCAAGCTGCTCTGCATATTCTGATTTCCCGCTCCCACTGGCTCCTGTAACCAAAAACAGCATTCAGTCTTCTCCGAATTTCTGATAGCTCTCTATCTGATTCTTTTCAAAGGTTTCTCCGCCATCGTAAACAGAAAGGGCCATATCCAGCATGGGAAAAAGGAGCGATGCTCCCGTTCCCTCTCCAAGAGCCAGATCGCCGTAAATAACCGGCTCCAATGCCAGCTCTTCCATGACGGCCTGCATACTGGGCTCTCTGCTCATATGGGAGGCCAGCATCCCGTTCACGGCCTTCGGACACAGCCGACAGGCCACAAGCGCCGCTACCGCAGATATCATACCGTCTATTATAACCGGTACCCCGTACATACTGCCTCCGATAAACGCCCCGGCCATTCCTGCAATATCAAAACCGCCCACGAAACGCATCACGTCCAGAGCCTCTCTGTGATACAGATCATATTTTACAAGGGCGCCTTCGATGACTTTCCGTTTCCTGGCAAATCCCTCATCCGACAGGCCGGCTCCCCGTCCCGTCACAGCATCCGCCGACAAATGCAGAAGGGCTGCCGCAATGGCACTCCCGGTGGTAGTATTGCCAATCCCCATCTCTCCGGTTCCCAGCAATGTATATCCCTTCTCTTTGCACTCCTTCACAAGATCGATTCCCGTCTCTATAGCTCTGTGTACCTGTTCTTCCTCCATAGCCGGAGCTGCGGTAAAATCCGCCGTCCCTTTCCCGATTTTTCTGGAAATCATGGCCGGAGAGTATGTCTCACCCAAGATTCCCATATCCACAGCAAATACATCGGCTCCACACCGGCTGCACATCCGGTTTACACTGGCTCTCCCTTCTGCGATATTATCAGCCACCACAGCCGTTACGTGGCTGTCTGTCTGCGTCACCCCCTGAGCCGTAACGCCGTTGTCACTGCAAAATACGAGAATCGCCCGTTTCTTTGCCGAGACGTCTGCCTTTCCCTGGATACCCGCCATTTTGACTACCATATCTTCCAGTCTGCCCAGTCCACGCAGAGGTTTGGCAATAGCATCCCACTTTTCCCGGGAAAGTGCCATCGCCCCCTTATCCAGATCTTTTCCCTTTGTCCAATACCTATTCATCCTGTTATTACCCTCTGTACTGATTCCGCACTCATTTCATATCGATTCCGCTTTTATCTTCTTTGTTCACCGAGGGTACTCTGTGTTTGTCCCGATATCGTGCTGCTCTCTCCAGAAATCCTTCCGCAAACTGTTCATTTCCGTAAAAATAAATATGAGGAAATCCGGCATACAGATTTTGGTTGACTATACCGGTCATCCACTTCTCTTCCCCTGAAGCCTTCTCGGCCATCAGGGCACTTCCTCTGCTGTCACAATCATAATAATGGAACTCATGGGCCCGAAACTTCATCTGCTCTCTGCCAAAGAGATGCCCCTCTTCCACCGTACAGTTAATATAACCAAACCGTTCCAGTCTCTGTCTCCGGAAAACCTGTCCGGGAAAGACACCTGTCATATCATAAGTTCTATTGACTGTATCAGTCATACTCTTTTGTAAATACAAAAATCCGCCGCATTCCGCGATACAGGGCAGACCCGACATGATTTTTTCCCGAACAGCCAGTCGCATTTTCTTATTTTCTGACAGCTCCGGCAGATACAGCTCGGGATATCCTCCACACAAAATCATCCCGTCCATCGCCGGCAGTTCCCTGTCTCTCAAAGGGCTGAAAAACACAAGCTGACAGCCCCTCTTTTCCAGATATCTGAGGTTATCCTCGTATAAAAATCCGAACGCCTCATCTCTGGCAATGCCAATCGTCACTGCTTCTCTGTCAGTCTCTGGGGCCTCCTCTGCCATAGCGGTTCCCGGTCGATCAGCGCATAAGTCCCCGGGAAAGCCCGGAGAATCTTTAAATTTCACCGGCCATGTTTTCTCTGACAGCTGCAAAAGCCCTTCCCAGTCTATCGTATGAGCTATCGTCTCATATAATTTTTCCAGCATCGTATCAAATCCGTCCACTTCCGCCGCTGTCACAAGGCCGAGATGACGACTCTCCAATGTAAACTCTCTCTGCACCGGAAAATATCCCACAGCCTGAAGCCCCATATCCTCTATCGCTGGCCGCAGTCTCTCATACTGTCTGGCAGTAATCTGGTTAAACAGGATCCCTTTTATCCTGCTCTCTTTTTTAAAGTGCAAAAATCCCTGCAAGAGAGCGCATACAGAATTACCCATGCCTCTTGGATTGACTGTCAGAACCACCGGCGTCCCCGTGGCCTCGGCCAGTGCAAAGCAGCTCGCCTCTTCTGTCATGCCGATACCGTCATAGTATCCCATGGCCCCTTCTATTACCGCAATGTCACTTTGCTGTGCCTGCTCTGACAGCAGCGCACAGACTCTGTCTCTCCCGGAAAAAAACAGATCCAGATTGCCGCCTGTCCCACACACCTTTTTGTGAAACATAGGGTCAATATAGTCAGGACCGCTTTTCCACGCCGCCGCTTTCCATCCCCGCTTTTGCAGCCCATACAAAATGCCGCAGACTGCTGTAGTCTTGCCACAGCCACTGCCGACGCCGGCAATTATCATCCGCCTTCCTGTAACCAGTCCCATCTGTCTTTTATCTGCCCTTTCCATCCATGGATATAATAAATACCGGATTCTGGCCGTCCATCAGATGCTGCCCTGCGATCTGCCGTCCTCTCGCCGCTGTCACCTGAGTAATCTCCAGATTTTGCAGACCGTATTTTTTATAGAGCACAAGGATACCGCTCAGTGATTCCAGAGAAATAACATTCATGACAATATGTACATGCGGATTTTTCTGCAGCACTGCCCGCAGAATATTTTCCCGCTCTCCTTTGCTGCCGCCGATAAATATTGCATCGGGAGCCGGGAGTTCTTTTAAGGCTTCCGGTGCTTTGCCGGATACGATTTCCAAATTGTCATACATAAACTTCTCTTTGTTAGCCCGGAGCAGCTCCAGTGCCTTCGGGTTGCATTCCACCCCGTATATCATGCCCCGCCATGCCTGAGCCGCCATCTCCACAGAGACAGTTCCCGTACCAGCTCCGATGTCATAGGCCACCGCATTTTCTTTCAGATGAAGCTTGCTCATCGTCACGGCCCGCACTTCGCTTTTTGTCATGGGTACCTGCCCCCGTATAAATTCTCCGTCCGGGATACCGAAATCTGCCGTCTTGCACGCTCCCCCCTCATTTAAAATAAACAAAACGCTCAGGGTAGTATCCACCCCTTCCAGTTTATCTCCTTTTTCCAGAAGCTCTCCGGCCCTTACTTTTATAATCCGTTCATCCTGATAGGAAAGACGGATACCGATGATCAGTTTACACTCATGAAGACCGGCCAGACAGAGCCTCTCCACTACGCCTCGAAGACTTCCTCCCATGACAAGAAACGTCTTCTCATGGGTTTTCACCGCATGAATCCAGTTCTCTTTCCTGCCGTGCAGGCTGACAATGCAGGCATCCTGCCAGGCGATACCACATTTGGCCGCCAGATAGGAAATACTGGAAATACCGGCCATGACCGTCACTTTATATTTTTTCTCCAGCATGGCCGCCAGTCCCTTTGTCCCGCTGTAAAATCCGCTGTCCCCAGACATACAGATGACGATCTTTTCCGCTTCTGTTTTGTCAATCACTGACAAAATCTCTCTTCCATCAGTCAAATCCATATACTGTGCCTGACAGTTTTTCGGCAGAGCGTCTTTCATCCGTTTCGCACCAATCACCAGTTCTGCTTCAATCAGAGCGCATCTGACTTCCCTCGTCAGAAGGTCAGGATTTCCCATGCCAATTCCTACGATACTGATATGCTTGCTCATTTCCATTCCTCCAGTATTTCTTTTGCTTCCTCGATTCCTATCCCCGATTCTCTCTTTCCTTTTCGGATAACAATCAGACCCACATCCAATTCTTTCGCCGCCTTCTGTTTTTCCGGAAATCCTCCCGGATCGCCGGACTGTTTTGTCACAAGCCACCGAATGTCATACTCTTTTATCACCGCCCTGTTCATCTCCTCTGAAAAAGGGCCCTGCATTGCCAAAAGGTGCCGCCCCCGGATTCCCATGTCGGTACATGTCCTTATCGTCTCCGCATCCGGCAGTACCCGCACATAGAGTCGCTCCCTGTAATCTGTCAGAGACGTATATCGATGCAGCTCCCTGCTTCCGGTAGTTACCAGTATATTCCCCGTTTTTTCCTGTAAAAAAGTGACCGCCTCCTGCACTGTATCAAAACACGGACTCTTTCCTGACGCTTCCTGATGCTTATCTTCTTCTGTCAAATCCCGCACAACTCTCTGGCAGGGAATATTAAGTATCCTGCACACAGACCGGATATTTTCCGATACTTCCAGTGCATGAGGGTGCGTGGCATCCAGTACAAGAACGGGCCGCTCCCTTTCCATGGCATCCCGCATCTTCTCTTTCGTCAGACGCCCTGCCCGGATTACCACAGACTCCTGCTCCAACGCTCTTTCCTGTTCCAATATCTGTCGCCCGTAGGAAGTAGCCACAAAAACACTGGCCGGTATCTTTTTCTCCAGGCAGTGCCGGTACAGCAGTCTGCCTTCCGTCGTCCCTCCAAAAATCCATATCCCGCCGTATTTTCTGACACCCTCTTCTCCTGCAGCCACCATCTGTTTTTCATTCCGGTGCAGCCGGTATCCCCTCGGCGTCACCATTCTGCCCGATATTTCCCGGGTCATCCCGCAACCGATATATACGGTGGTGAACATGTCCACCTGCTCTTCTCTCAGCTCCTTAAGGGTAAGAATTTTTTTCTCTTCTCCCACCCTTCCGATATTTTTCACATAGCCGCATATGATTTCCGGGCTCTGATATTCCAGAATGATATCACAGGCCATTTTCAGATAATCAGCCCGTTTCCTGCTGGAAGGATTATACAGACAAATAGCCATATCCCCCATGGCGGCACACCGAAGCCTGTTCTGGATCGTCTCAAGAGGCGTCAGCAGATCGCTCAGACTGATCACTGCAAAATCATTTGTCAGAGGCGCTCCCAGCAGCGCTGCACCGCTGCTCGCAGCAGTGACCCCCGGAATGACCTGTATCTCTATCTCTTTTGTCTCTTTCATCTCTTCCCGAAGCTGAAAAACAAGTCCGGCCATTCCATAGATACCCGCATCCCCGCTGCACACCAGAGCCACATCCAGGCCTCCGTCAGCCCTTTCCAGGACATACCTGCACCGCTCTTCTTCCCTGCGCATCGGTGTACTGTAATATTCTTTTTCCGGGTAATAGGCCTTTACCAGATCTGTATACACCGTATAACCTGCGATGATACTGCATCTTTTAAGAGCATCCCGGGCTTCCAGCGTCATCCCTTCCATACTGCCCGGCCCGATTCCTACTATATATAAACTCATGGGCTTCTTCCCATCCCTTTTCCACTCTTTTTAATCACACAAATATGCAATATGGATACCTTCTATCCTGACCGTATATGCTCCGGTCTGCCAAAGAGCTCCCCATGGCTTCTCACGCTCTGTCCGTCTCTGAAAACTGCAATATGACTTCCCGCTGATAGACTGCAAGCGTCATGCCATCGCCGGTCTGTTTTGCCACCAGCCTCCTGCCTCCTCCGCTTCCAAGGCTGGCACTCCTTTCGCACACGTTGTCAACCCCCACCTGTTTTTCCACAAAGGCAGAGGCTGTGAAATTTCCTGCAGCTTTCGAAAGTTCTGACGCAGAAAAAGTTTGCAGTCCCACCCGGAACGCTTTCGCCAGCTTTTGCAATCCTTCTTCCTTACCTTTGACATCGATGGAGCAGAGCAGACCGATTCGCTCCGTCTCCAGTCCTCTTTCCTGAAATACAAGGTGCAGAAAGCTGTCCAGCTCTGCATAGGACTTATCCCGCCGACATCCCATTCCCACTACCAGATCCATAGGAACCAGCCGACAGGTAATGGGGAAATACTGTCCGTCTCTGTCATAGCATACGGCAATCCCCGCCTCTGCATGCTCCATCGTCAGCTGCCCGGGCAGGTTCCCTTTTACCGGAATATGAGACAGAAATCCCACTTTTTCCCCGGCCAGAATACGGGAAGAAATTTCTTTCACAGACGCAGGCTCCCATATATGCAGGCTGTTTTTTACAGCCCAGTCATCCACTGCAAACAGACCGTTTCTGTCAGTAGCCGTCGTAATGACCGGTTCCGCCCCCACCATTTTCCCCACTCTGCGGGCAAACTCATTGGCGCCTCCCACATGGCCGGATAACAGAGAGATAACGTACTTCCCACATTCATCCAAAACAAGAACACCAGGGTCTTCCATTTTATTTTTTATATGAGGTGCTATGGCGCGCACAGCAATGCCACATGCTCCTATGAAAATGACAATGTCCTTCTCCTCGAAAAGAGTCCCGGAGATCTGATGGAAATCAGTAAAAGCCTCCATCTTTTCTCCGGCATATTTTCCGGGCACATACCCCTGCACACTGTGTCCCTCTTCTTCCAGTCTATGCAGCAAAAAACTGCCAAGTAGTTTCCCTTTTTCAGAAAAGGCAATCACACCAATTTTAGCCATATACATTTTCCTTTATTCTTACAGCCTGCCACGCTGTGAGTGAGATGTCCCGTCAGCTTACTACAGAGTGTCTGCCTCTCAATTCTGATCTTTTCCTTTTCTATATTCTGTGGAAAAATCAGGTGCATAGAGCCTGGACAGTTCATAATCATCTCCCAGAAAGTCTCCTACAAGTACAAGGGCCGTCTTTGTGATATCATTTTCCGCTGCCATCTCCGGCAGTCTGCCCAGTGTGCCCCGGACAATCTTTTCCTCTTCCCATGTGGCTTTATAGACTATGGCGCAGGGAGTATCTTCCCGATAGGCGCCTGTCAGCAGCTCTCTTTTTACATGCGAAAGAAGACCTGTACTCAAAAAAAGTACCATCGTACAGCCATGAACAGCCAGATGACCCAGGTGCTCTCTTTCCGGCACCTTTGTTCTGCCTTCTGCTCTTGTAATAATGACTGACTGAGTCAATCCCGGCAACGTATATTCTGCCTGTAACGCCGCTGCCGCTCCGCAGAAACTGCTGACTCCCGGACAGATCTGACAGGGAATACCAAGCTCCTCCAGTTTATCTATCTGTTCCCGCATCGCACCGTACAGAGAAGGATCTCCGGTATGTAATCTGACGATTTCCAGTCCCCTGGCGTTTCCATCTCTCATCCGCTCCAGCACTTCGTCCAGCGTCATTTCCGCGCTGTTATAGATCTCACAGCTTTCTCCGGCAAGCTGCAAAAGTGCCGGATTCACAAGAGAACCGGCATAGATAATCATATCTGCTCTTTGTAACAGTTCCTGTCCCCGCACCGTGATCAGATCCACGGCACCGGGGCCTGCCCCTACAAACCAGATCATGTCATTTCCTTTCTGAGATGAGCGATCAGCTCCTGCGCATTATCCGTCTCTCCCAACAGACCGTACCGATTGGAAAAAATAACAGCTCCCATCTCCATCTCTTCCGGCGCCCGTCGTTTCAGGGAAAGGGCGATTCTCTCCAGCAGAATGTCCATTACCACTTCAAACAGCCCTGCCTCCTTTAACAGCCGTACCGCTTCGTCTGTAGTCGCACAGCCCATAACAGCCTGTAAAAGTACCCTGTCTGCCCCCGCCTGCAGTGCACAGGCCGAAATCGTTTCCATCCTGCCGTCTCCATACCGGGAATGAGTATTCATTATGCCAATCCCCAGCTTCACAAGCTTCCCAAGATGTCCTACGAGCAGCATTCCCTTCCACTGATAGGCACCGGCCATATCGATCGTATCTCCGATAAAATTACTGCATTTTATCGTATGTGCCAGGTCAAGAGAAAGCACATTTCCAATAAAATGCATCCCATAATTGCCGGGAGTGATAATACAGTATTCTCTTCCCTCCCGGGCATGCATCTCCATTTCCAGCCGGATCGTATCTATGAGTGCCTTCTCACTCATAGGCTCCACGATACCACTCGTCCCTAAAATAGAAATACCTCCTGTGATACCTAACGTCGGATTGAACGTCCTGGCAGCCAGTTCTTCTCCTCCCGGAGCGGAAATGACTACCAAAAGGCCCCCTTCATAGCCTGTATCTTCCATAACGGATTCCACTGCATCCCGTATCATCCTACGGGGAACTTCATTGATGGCATAGCTCCCCGGCGGCTGATCCAGTCCCTGACGGGTCACTTTTCCGATACCGTCTCCTCCTGTAATCTGGATACCCGGCTCACGTATCTTTGATACTTTCGCCCAGATGACAATGCCATCTGTCACATCCACATCGTCTCCCGCATCTTTCCGTATCCCGCAGCTGACCGTTCCTTCCGTTCTGTCGCTCCCTTCCAGAGCAAGATCCAGCACAATGCCCATCGGCGTCTGCAGGCTGATACGCGTCAGTTCCTGCCCGGACAAAAGCATCCAGGCGGCGGCTTTGGCAGCTCCCGCACTGCAGGACCCCGTCGTATAGCCACATCTCAGTTTTTTTTGATCTTTGTAGATAAAGATATCCGATTCCATATTTGCTATTCTCTGTGAATGAAGGAACATACACCTCAAACCCTGTCAGACTATTTTCCGGGAGCAGGCCAGTGCCAATGCCCCGGGACCCAGATGACAGCCAATGCTCAGAGACAGATTCTGAATCTCAATTGTCTGTCCGGGAAACTCTTTTTTTAATTCTTCCCGATATGCTTTTGCCCCCGCCTCGTTATGGCTGTGAGCGATAAAAAGCCATACATTTTCATTGCTGCCCCCGAACCGCTCCCCAATGTCATTTTTCACGGCTCCCGTCATAATGCTCTTCCCCTGGGTAGTAGTACGGGCTTTGGCAAAAGCATCCAGTTTCTCTCCCTGTATCTGCAATACCGGTTTCAGCCGGAGAATATTGCCAAGCGCCGCCGCTGCCGGTGTAATCCGCCCGCCCCGCTTCAAATAAGTCAGTGTATCCAGTAACACATAAATACTGGAGTTAAATTTGTCCTCTTCCAGAAAGTCTTTGATTTCCGCCGCTCTCATCCCTTTTTCCTCTGCCAGAAGCATAGCATCCATAACGCTTCTGCGCTGTGTTACGGAAATACGCTGGTTATCCACTACGTCCACTTTTCCTTCGTAGTCCTGCGCCAGCAGCCGGGCAGTCTGACAGGAACCGGATAACCCGCTGGACATGGGGATATAGACCACTTCATCATAAGTTTCCAGCAGCCTGTCCCACAGCCCTGTTACTTCTTCCGGGGTAGGCTGAGAAGTGGTAATGGCCGCACCTGCAGCCATTTTTTCGTAGAAATCATCCTTTGTTAAATCTTTCTCCTCATAATAAGTATGCTGATCAATCATAAACGGCATGGGAAGCACGAAGATACCCATCTCTCCTGCTTCTTTTTGTGTAATACCGCTGTTGCTGTCTGTTGCAATTGCAATCTTTGCCACGTCGTCTTTCCTTTCCCGATCATTTTCTCTTTCCGTCCATTTTACTTTCAGATGCTCCTAAAGTCAATATACGGAAAGGAAGGTATGTCACCCGTATCCCCGCTTTCAGACACACACTCTTCTTCCAGATAGCGCTCCGCCGCCTCACTTGCCTCCTGTAAAACACTGGCATCCTGATAAATGTCCCCGAGCCTGAAATTCATACTGCCACTTTGACGAACGCCAAACAGATCTCCGGGCCCCCGCAGTTTTAAATCTTCCCCTGCGATATAAAACCCGTCATTGGACTTGTTCAGGACAGAAAGTCTCTCCAATGTATCTTTCTGGGTAGAAGCACTGACAAAAATGCAGTAAGACTGTTCTTTTCCCCGTCCCACCCGGCCCCGGAGCTGATGGAGCTGAGCCAGTCCGTACCGCTCCGCATTTTCAATCAGAATCACTGTGGCGTTCGGCACATCGATTCCCACTTCTATCACTGTGGTAGAGACGAGAATGTCGATATCCCCTCTGGCAAAAGCTTCCATAATACGGGTCTTTTCTGCAGGTTTCATTCTGCCATGGAGGGAAGAAATCTGCACGTCTGCCGGAAAAGCAGTTTTTAATTTTCCCGCATAATCTGTTACATTTTCCAGCCCTTCCATTTCCCCGGCTTCCACCATGGGGCATATAATATAGACCTGCCTGCCATTGGCAATCTCTTTTTGCATAAACTGATAGGCCGTCTTTCTATAACTATGCCCAACCACACAGTTTTTAATCGGCAAACGATTGGAGGGAAGCTCATTGATAACGGAAATATGCAAGTCTCCGTATAAGATCATGGCAAGTGTCCTGGGAATGGGTGTGGCACTCATAACGAGTACATGCGGATCCAGTCCCTTTTCCGCCAGTGCTTCCCGCTGCCGCACGCCAAATCTGTGCTGTTCATCTGTCACCACAAGCGCCAGGTTCCTGTAAGTGATCCGTTCCTGAATCAACGCATGAGTACCGATCACCACATTGGCCATTCCCATTGCAATCCTCTCACAACAGTCTCTTTTTTCTTTGGCAGTCATAGAGCCTACCAGCAATACCGGAACAAAGGGCAGGTCATATGTCTTTGCCATCTGTGTCATTTTTTCAAAATGCTGCCTTGCCAACACTTCTGTCGGCGCCATCAGAGCGCCCTGATACCCGTTTGCAGCTGTCATCAGAAGCGCCAATATGGCAATGATCGTCTTCCCACTCCCCACATCTCCCTGTACGAGACGATTCATCACTGATGTTCCCTGAAGGTCTGCCCGAATCTCTTCCCACACTTTTTTCTGGGAATCTGTCAGCTTATATGGCAGCTTTTCCAGCAGACGTACTGTATCTGCAGTTTCCAGCATCTCCCACGTATTAGAGATTTCCTGACTATACTGTCTGCATCTGCGTAGCTGCACAATAAAAAGAAAAAATTCATCAAAAACAAGCCTTCTCCTGGCTCGTTTTAACATTTCCTCGTTTTCCGGGAAATGAATCCCTTCCAAAGCCTCCCGGTATCCCTCAAGATTATAACGTTCCCTTATCTTACCCGGCAAATACTCTGCCAGGTCTGTACAGCCGGAAAACGCCTGACGGATAGCCTTCGTTATCCCATTATTTGTCAATCCCTTTGTCAGGGAATACCTGGGCTGAAATGTATCCAAAAGCTTCCCATACGCCTCCAGAGTATACACCGTGGGCTGTTCCATTTTCCTACTTGCAGGCTTTCCCTGTACCAGTCCCCGGAAAATATATGGCTCTCCCGGCTTTATCATATTTTTCAGATAGGGAATATTGAAAAAAGTGAGAGATACTTCCCCTGTCGTATCAGATACCCTGCATGTGGATACGGTAAGAGTCCTCGTTTTTCTGCCCGCAATGCTGCCCTGCAGCTGTCCCCGGAAGGCACACACCTGTCCCTCCTCCAGCTGATTCACAGCCACTTCCGGTAAAAAACGATCATATCCCACAGGATAGTGCAAAAGCAAATCATCTATCGTATAAATGTTCAGTCTGGCAAAAAGGGCCGCTGTTTTATCCCCGATTCCTTTCAATTCCCTGATTGTAGTCTGTCTTTCCATCCTGTTTCTCCTGTTTTACCCCCTCTGTTTCAGATGAAACCATTTTCTCTGCTCGCTGCGCGGCCTGTGCACAAACCGGAAAAAAGAGCCTGCTTTTCAGACTCTTTTCAGGATGCCGTATCCTCTTCCCTCTCTGCATCACGGCACTTCCATGCCTCATACCGTTCCAGTGCATCATCTATAGCCTCCCACTACCCCTGAAACGACCAGTGCAGGCCCAAGAAAAATATAAGCAGTGCCAATAAAACTATGCCGATTCCCACCCAGGCAGCATGATAGTTTTTTGCCTGCCGGTACAACCATTCTATCTGGTCTTCATGGGCATAACTATAGGGGAAATAGGCCACAAGAAAATCTCTCACATCCCTTTTATTTCCAAAGTCCAGTATTCGATTCTTCTTATGGAACACTGCCATAATCCGACGCTGAATTTCGGCTCCCTCTCTTGATGCATACACATCCTTTTCCACAAAGGGCACCCGGATACGAAAGCGCTTCTGCCATCGGAAACAGGGAAAATCTGTTTCCCACTTTCCACCTTTCGGGACCTTTCCATCCCCATGGAACTGTTTCAGATAATTGTCGAAAAAAAGTATCGTTTCCCTTTGCCAACCGGACAGCCCACAGAGTGCCCGTACAAAATTCGCCCGAAATCCATCGTTCAAAAAGAGACGCCCAAAAGAAGGCTGATTCAGGAAAACATCCCATACATTTCTTTTATTTTTGATACACGGATTTTTGGCAATCAGGTAAAATTGCCTGAAAAACCGCTCTTTATCACCATATGTATCGATCTCACTGAAATCAAAGACCGTCTCCGGCTCCTGACAGGTCTCTTTCGCCTCTCGCTGTTCCACAGCTTTTTTCAATACCTGTTCCTGGAGAGACTGCTCATCCGGCGACTGTACTTGAGAAATGGGGGCATTCGCCTTAAAATCCCAGAGTGGCAACATATTTCCAGGAGTTTCCGGCTGCTTTCGACTACTGACAGTTTTATTTCTTTTCGCATACTGAGCTGCAATCTTGTACGCTTTCTGCAATGCCTGAAATTCTTCCGGGTTTTCTTCAGGATGGTATTGTTTTGCTTTTGCAGCATAAGCTGTTTTGATTTCAGAAAGATCTGTTGTAGGTTCAATCCCCAGTTTTTCCCAAATTTCCATACCGTTTATATCATTTCCATTTTTAGGACATTATTTTACAGCTCATCTTCCCGATCATCATCAAAGAAAGATTCGTCAAATCCATGAAAGTCAAATTTATTCCGTTCCACAGCTTCCAGATAGAGTGAAAACCCTACATAAGCTTCCCTGATCTCTCTGTCTTTTCCATTTTCCAGGACATTTTTAAACACCATCAAATGTCTCGTAATATACTGCCGCACCTGGGGGCTGCATTCCCTGTACAGACGTCCTGCTTTTTCGATCAGATAGAGATTCTTTTCATCCTCCATGGGACTCAATGTCATCTGCCTGAGCTCTTCCAGACGTTTTTCCAGCTCCTCTTCACTCAGTCCCATCCGTTTGTTCATAATTACCTTGTGCAATGTCTTTCCATTGCTGACAATGCGGATATCCAGTATCCCATTGATATCATATAGAAAGGTGACATTGGCTCCCACCGTTCCCTTTGGTGCAGGCGGCAGTCCCCTTACTTCCATCGTGCCCAGAAGCAGATTGTCCCTCGCTAACAGATTATCCCCCTGGTAAATCGGAAATGTCAGTTTCGTCTGATTATCTTCCACTGTCACATAGTAACCTGTCCGGCTACAGGGCAGTGTATCATTCCTCTCGATAATTGGTGAAAAACTGCCGTCATAGATTGCCGTACCGAGAGAAAAGGGACAGATATCTGCCAGAATCATATCCTTCACATCTCCTGTTCTCATTTTAATAGCCGCGGCAATCCCCACTCCCATGGCAATACTCTCATCCGGGTTTTCGTCCACAACTACCGGAATATCCAAAAGTGTCTTCAAATATTGTTTCACCACCGGCATTTTGGAGGAGCCTCCCACCAGAATGATCTTGTCGATCTCTGACGTCTCCATCCCACTGTCACCTATGACCTGTCGGATTGGCTTTGACATCCGTTTGAACAAATCGGCGCCGATATGAATCAGATGCTGGTTTGTCATCCGCATTTTATACTCTGTATCCCCCAGATAGATCTTTCTCTCCGCTTCGTTTCGCTCAGACAGCTCCCTCTTTAGCAGTTCCGCCTCTTTCATGACAATTCCCTGCTCTTCTTTTGTAAACTGTTCTCTGGAAATTCTGTTTACCTTATAAAAATCTTCCGCAATGACTTCGTTAAAATCTTTGCCCCCGAGATAATTGTCTCCGGCGACTGCCTGGATTTCCACCATATTGTCAAAGGCTTCCACAAGAGAAATATCAAGTGTACCGCCACCGAAATCAAAAATAATAAAAGTCTCTGCCTCTTCCACACCCGTATGATGTTTCAGAGCTACAGCAGAAGGCTCGTTGATCAGCCGTTCCACATGCAGTCCGGCAAGTTTACCTGCGTTTTTCGTGGCACACCGCTTATCATCATTGAAATATGCCGGCACGCTGATTACCGCTTCCGTTACCTCTTCTCCCAAATAGTTTTCTGCATCTTCTTTCAGTTTCCGAAGTACAAAAGAAGACAGATCTTCCGCAGAATAATATTTCCTGCCACCCATATACTGATAATCCGTCCCCATATTTCGCTTAAACTCCGCAAATGTGTCGGAAGGATTGGTAATCAGTCTCTCCTTTGCCACTTTTCCTACAAAGATCTCTCCCGCATCACCAAAGCTGACAACTGATGGCGTCAGATATTCTCCAAAAGAATTGGGAATCAGTGTGATATGGCCATCCTGCCAGACAGATACAAGAGAATTTGTAGTTCCCAAATCGATTCCTATGATTGCCATTTTCTATCTGTTTCCCTCCTCATAAAATCTCTCTCCCAGTATTTCACTGCCTTCTCCATATCTTCCTGCAACATGACAATGAAGCAACATCATCCCTGCAGTATCACCGTTCCTATAGTGCAACTTCAGGGAATTTTAGGGATCTTGTTTGCTGATGGTATTATAGCATGAGCAGAACAATTCTACAAGAGACCGGAAAATCTGTTCCCTGAATTCCCGATCTATGATATACTTATATCATAGATTCAGGAAAGGAAGGCTGCACAAATGAAATTAGAAAAATGTCCCGTCTGTACTGCAAAAATGAAGGAACAAAACGGCCGCATGATCTGTCCCCAATGCGGTTATTATCAAATCATAGACACTTCCAACCCCGCTCCACTATCCGGGCAACCGACAATTCCAGGACAGACAGGTTCTCCCTATCCATCATCTGCTCAGTCTCAGACCGGTTCAGGGCAGACCGGCTCTTTCAACCGTCCCACAGGACAGCCGACCGGCGCAGGGCAGACCGGCTCTTTCAACCGTCCCACAGGACAGCCGACCGGCGCAGGGCAGACCGGCTCTTTTAACCGTCCCACAGGACAGCCGACCGGCGCAGGGCAGACTGGCTCTTTTAACCGTCCCACAGGACAGCAGGCAAGGCCACAGACAGGCCCTGCCCCTACAGTATACCCCCAGCGAAATATTACCGTTTCCGCAAGAAGAGGCGGCGGCGGCGTTTCTGTAGGAATCATTGCTGGCGTTGCAACTTTGGTAATTATCAGCTTTGCTTTTTTATTTATTGCATTTTTAGCCGTATCTTCTATTAATGATGTGAATTCTTCTCCAACAGCTTCTCAGATCTATGAAGAAGAATCCGAAAATATCGTTGAAAATCCCTCGGTGCCTCAATCGGAATCTTTCCAGACTCTCGTCTCTCAAATTTTTGAAAAGGATTTCGAGGAAATTACACCGGATGAATTACGAAAAATCGAAGAACTGGATTTTTATTATGATGAAGATAACCAAAAATGTATTTCCTGTTATTTGAATGATGGTACAGAACATCATTATTTTCTGAATGAAGAACTTTATATGGATTTTGCAGATCTCTCCTGCTTTCCCGGTATTATTCATCTCTCTCTGGAATATGGCTATCTGGATTCAGGAGATCTGCGAGGAATGGAGAGCCTCGTATCCATTGCATCCGAAATGACGCCTGCCGAACTGGCAAATGCGGTTCCTTATCCGCAAAATATGGAATCCATCCAAATTTATTCCACAATATTTGCAAGTTCCTGCGATGGCATTGAAAACTTTCCAAACCTGAAATATTTCTATATAGACAGCTCAAACCTGACAGATATCAGTGCACTTTCCAATGTACCGAATCTGGAACAGTTATCGCTCACAGACTGTGACAGCCTGACAGACTATGCTCCTTTATATGATCTGACAAAAATGCAATATCTTTCCATTGAGTCTTCTGCTCTGAAAGATATCGGATTTGTCAAAAATATGCCGGATCTGTGCTGGCTTTCTATCGAAGGGGCAGACGAACTGATTTCCATAGAATCTCTGGATGCATGCAGAGAAAATCTCACCTCCCTTTTTCTGGAAGACACATGGGGGCTGCATGATTTGAATGTTGTGGAAAATCTGACAAACCTGACACAGCTGGAACTGTATCTTACCTCTCATGAAGATACACTGCCTTCATTTGCCGCAATGGAACAACTGGAATATCTACGTCTGTATGGCGCCCATGATTTAAGTACCATTGCAGATGCAAAAACACTCACCTATCTGTCTCTGGAAAATTGCAACTGTGAAAACCTGTCCTTCCTGTCAGAACTGCAAAATCTGGTCAGCCTGGACTTATGTGATATGTCAGGATATTACGTATCCTTTGACCCGATTCTGGATCTTCCAAATTTATCAGTTTTGGATATCAGTGACAGCACAGCCTACGTAGATGCCACACCGCTTCTTGGCATCCCTACTTTGGAAGAACTCTATATGAGCGACTGCAATATCGGCTTTCAGATAGACGCTGTGCCAGCCAATGAAAACCTGCTGTTTCTGGACATGAACAACGTTTCCCTCTATCCTGTCGGCAATGGCTATGGCGCACTTCACGATGAAGAGAAGATTTCCATTTCACAGCATACAGATATTTTTGCCAATTTCCCGAATCTGCAATGTCTCCGCCTGAGCTCCAGCCAGCTGGACGATCTTTCCTTTGTTGTGGATGATGGACTCTCCCAGCTGCAGATGCTGGATATTACAGATAACTATGTGACGGATTTATCTCCCCTTGCACAGCTGAGTGAATTATGGTATGTAAAATGTCTCGACAACCCCATTGCGGAGACAGCAGGCCTGGATGATATTCTGATTCGTTAGTTTTCACATGAAATAAAAGAAAAGCAGATCTTTTGTGAAAATCACAAAAGATCTGCCAGAATTTCATTTTCTTAAAGGCCACTGTATCAGCGGCCTTTTTCCTACTATACCTCACTGTAATTAGCTGTTTCAGAAAACATTTCTTTTAATGTCTGACGTACAATATCTCGAATCATTTCCGCTGTGACAGAATTGAAACTCTGCATAGTTTCTATCGGCTCTTCCGGTGTTTCTTCGGGATATTCTTTCTCAATATTTTTATAAAGGTAAATCAAAGAATTGGAATTTTCACAATTGGTAAATCCAATATAGTGTTCAACCATATCATAATCAACAACACGATTTCTTGTAGTCATAAACGCATTTCTAATCGCCCGTTCTACTCTGGAATCCGTATCCTGATTCATCAGCCCGATTTTGTAATACAGGGCTGTCCACTTTGGATTCTGCCATTCAGGAGTTGCTAGAAGCATAATTGCATCTGTAATGTACTTGAACCCTTTCAGCTTCACAGGCATCCCCATAGATATTAATACATGCTCTACGTTCTCCCTTTTCATAATTGTCCCCACCCTTTCATTTTTGTTTTTTGTGTGTTATAATCCGATTATATAATACTAAAGAGGCTACTGTCGTAAACAAAAGTAACTTTTTATATTATGAGAACATAAGGAAAAGAATAGAAAAGTAGCTTTAACATTTGAGGTAACAATCATGTTGACCAGACAAGATATCGTACGGAATTTCACATTGAATGTGGAAAAAGAACGAATCAAACGTAATCTGACACAGTCCCAGATGGCTAAGAAATTGGAAATGTCACTTTCAGGATATAAGAAAATGATCTCAGGAGTCACAGCAAAAATAGATTTGTATACAGTTCAGTTAATGCACAATCTAACAGGTAAATGGATCTTTGAATTGATCGATGATTACCGGGAAGAGACAGAAATTATACTAAAACTAAAAGAAATGTCCGAAGCACAGAGAAATTTTATCAACAATATGATAGAATTCGAAAGCTACTTTTCCAGTGTCCATGAGGACAGCAACGACTATATCACTGTTTTTATTCCTACTGGAAATATGGTAGATGGTATGATCTATGATTCCGCTAATTTTACGAAAATAAATGCGGCGTCCTACCGTAAAAAATTCGGAGAGGACCTTTTCTGCGGAATTAAAATAACTTCTGACCATCTCAAGCCAGTCTACAATCTGGGTGATATCCTACTGATCTGTCGGAAAGCTGTTCGGGAAGGGGATACTGGTATTTTTTTGAACAAAGAGACAGGTAAAGTTTATATCAGAAAACTGCGCCCTTCCTCTTCCAGAATACTGGAACCAATCAATGATTGCGGAGAACCGCTTCACATTGACAGTTGCGATGAAAGTGCGGAAAAATGGATCAATTTTGGATATGTTCTGACAAAAATACGTGGATAGCTCAAATATTGCGAGCCTGTATCGCACTGCGGCGGAATAGAAATAAGTCGCAAAAGCGATCCGCCGCAGAAAAGAACTGCTGATTTTACCCTAAAGGACTGATGTGTGCAAAATACACTTTTGTTATTCTGCAGAAATCAGATAATAGTAAACAGGCTGACCCCCGCTTTGCAATTCAATATCCAGATTCGGATACTTATTCTCCATCTTTTCTTTCAAGACCTCTCCATCTTCCTCAGAAATTTCTTCCCCATAATAAAAGCTCAGTAACTCTGTATCTTCATCCACAATGGATTCTACCGTAGCGAAAATGGTCTGCTCCATATTGGTATTGACAGCAATGATACCATCCTCACCGATTCCCATATAATCTCCCTGATGGATCTCTTTTCCATTGACAGAAGTATCTCTGACAGCATAGGTTATCTGGCCCGTTTTAACTCTATTGATTTCTTCCAGCATACTGTTTTCATTTTCAGAAACAGACAATTCGGGCACATAAGTTATAATAGCCGTAATCCCCTGAGGCACTGTAACAGTGGGAATAACGATAACATTTTTGTCCTTAGCCAACGCCCCTGCCTGGTTTGCAGCCATGATAATGTTCTTATTATTGGGAAGGACAAATATCGTATCTGCGTTTACCCTTTCAATGGCATTCAGAATATCCTCTGTACTGGGGTTCATCGTCTGCCCACCCTCAATAATATAATCAACGCCCAACTCCCGAAAGATTCTGCCAAGTCCGTCTCCAATGGATACAGCTACAAATCCCACATCTTTTTTCCCGGAAAGTTCCGGCCTCTCTTCCGGCTTTTGTTCCTCTTGCTTTTCAGAGGCCTTAAACAGCTTTTCCTGATGTTCCAAACGCATATTATCAATTTTCATATTGGACAACGCGCCCAGACGCAACGCTCTCTGGATCGCAAGTCCCGGGTCATTGGTATGTACATGTACCTTGATGACCTCTTCATCCGCCACAACTACGATAGAATCCCCTATAGATTCCAAATATTTTTTTAATCCTTCTATCTTTTTCTGTCCAATGGCTTCCTGGAGCATCACTATAAATTCCGTACAATAGCCAAACTTAATATCTGCCTCGTCCAAAGCGACTGTTGCAGCAACGGGCTCCCCCATGGTAACTGGTTCGTAAATGATCTCTTTTCCCAAGAAAGCATCATAGGCTCCACGCAGTATTTCCACAAGCCCCTGTCCTCCGGAGTCCACTACCCCGGCCTGGGCAAGGACAGGCAGCATCTCCGTAGTCTGCCCCAAAACATAATCCATATGTTCGATCACTTCCCGGAAAAATACTTCCAGATCTTCCTCTCCTTCTTCTTCCAGCTGCACCGCTTTATCGGCTCCAGCTCTGGCAACGGTCAGAATCGTCCCTTCTTTCGGTTTCATAACCGCTTTATAGGCAGTTTCCACCGCTTTTGTAAAGGCATCCGCAAATACAGGAATCGTCACTTTATCGTAATTTTTAATGCCTTTTGTAAACCCTCGAAAAAGCTGAGAAAGAATGACACCGGAGTTTCCTCTGGCACCCCTGAGAGAACCGGAGGCAATGGCCTTTGCCACACTTTCCATATCCGGATTCTCCAGCGCGGCAACTTCTTTTGCAGCGGAAAGTATCGTCATCGTCATATTGGTCCCTGTGTCCCCGTCCGGCACCGGAAATACGTTCAGTTCATTGATTCTCTCCTTTTGCGCCTCAAGATTTTGTGCCCCTGCCAGAAACATTTTCGTTATCATTCCGGCATCTACATAATTACACGCCACAATTATCTCCTCCTTAATCAATTACTCGGACGCCATCGACGTAAATATTGATTTTCTCTATTTCCAGCCCCGTAAATTCTTCCACTTTATATCTGACACTGCTGACAAGGTTGTCCGCAACTGTCAGTATACTGACACCGTAAGAAACAATGACGTGAAAATCCAAAGCAAGTCTGTTATCGGCTCCTATCACTACCCTGATCCCATGGGTAATACTGTCCCGTTTCAAAAGTCTCACAAAACCATCCTTCATATTCATAGATGCCATCCCCACGATACCAAAACATTCCACTGCCACGGAACCGGCATATTGGGCAATGACTTCGCTATCTATCATAATATTTCCCATATGGGTATTCACAGAAGTTCCTTTCATGGGATTAAACCTCCTCTATCCATTCTTTCCATAATTTTAAGATATTTATACTTGCATTTCAATACTAAATATGCTAAAATTTCAATGTTGCGAGTTTGAATACGCGGTTTTTATATTTACAGTAGACTACTATACGTTTAGGAGGTGTAAAGATGGCTAAATGTGATATTTGTGGTAAGGGCGTTCATTTTGGAAATAACGTAAGCCATTCTCATAGAAGATCCAACCACATTTGGAAGTCCAACATCAAAAGAGTAAAATGCAATATGAATGGCACAGTCAAAAGAATGCACGTATGCACAGAATGCCTGAAATCCAACAAAGTAGAAAGAGCTTAACCCTCTGATACGATCATTTAAGAAATGATATTTGAAAAGCATAAGGTTTTCCTTATGCTTTTTTTTGCCACTCCATCTCTTCCTGCAGCTCATGGTAAGCTTTTGTAATGCTCTGCAGCATCTCTGTATCACCGCACACATTATCAGGATGAAATATTTTTGTAAGATCTCTGTATCTCTTTTTCAATGTCAACGGATTGCTGACTCCCTTAAAAAACAGCCTGATCGAATCTTCGCATCCGATTCTACGACTCATAGCTTCCCTCTCTGCTTCCAGACGAATCTTATCCCGCTCTATGGCTTTTCTGTCTGCCTCCAGCTGGGCAAAGCCTCCTTTCAGTATTTCCATTTTCTTTTCGAAAAAACGCTCGTCCTCTTTCAGACGTTTTCTACCCTCGTATATCTTTTTATTCAGCTCTTTCATCTCTTCCAGAAACTGCTGCTTTTCCTCTAAAAATCTGATATACAAACTTCTCAGTCTTCTGATCTCTCTTTCCTCTTCCATTCGTATATTCTTAACCCCTGTAAGTATATTATTCACAGAACATGGCATAGTAACCGATCAGTGCAAACGCACCCATCATAACAAGCCCGGTAAACCGGCTGCCCACCAGGAGCATAAGCAGCATACCGACTGCAATCCCGATAGCTGCAAATCCAATCATTTTCCTCATGGCAATCGTCCTGTTTCGCTGCTTCTTATGATTCATAGTATGCATCCGGCTAAAATTGATTCCTATTTTTCCTCTGGAAATGCAATATCAATTGCTTCACCGTCTGCCGGCATCTCTTCCTTTGGTGTCGTGAAACGATCTACAAGATCGGGAATCATATCCAATATCTTCGTTACAGTATCCTGATTTTTAATATTGACAAGCTTGGTCTGCCCATTCTTAATAACAAGAACGGCCGATGGTGTCATTTTGCCACTCATACCTCCCATACCACCATTCTTTTTATCCCCTTTGGAAGCGCCTGCGCCCACACCAAATGTCACATCTACAAGAGGCAGGATAATGGTATCTCCGATCTTCGTTGCTTCGCCCACCACCGTCTTTGTAGACAACACTGTATCCATCCCCTTCAGCAAAGACTCAACTACGCCTGTAAAATTATGATCTCCCATGTAATGTTTCCTCCTTTTTCCATACGCGAATCAACCATTTTATATCTTTATTAAAATAAAGTATCCAAACTGCCTTCAGCAGAATAAATATCGTCACCCTGCCTTTGATCAATATGTGCCCTGCCAATACCTGTTCTTCAAAATCCGGTCTCAGGACAATAGTTTTTCCAAGTATGGGATATAACATTCCTGCCATGGCAAGAACTTGTCCCGTACTGGAAGGATCTGCAAAACCAAACCGAACATCCGCTTTCACTTTCCTGGGCCTTATATTCTTCCAGACCCTAAACAGCTGCTTTTTACAGAGTACAAAAGCCCTTTTCAAATCCTCTCTTGACAAAAACGCTTTCCAGTCTTCTATTGTCTCCTGAAAATGAGCCACTTTATCCCGAATCTTACCGGGCAGCTCACCTATTTTCTGCAAAAGCCCTCGTATCATTCGTATAAAATTAATTATTTTCTGCCACAAAGTCTTTATCTTATCTATCAAACGCTTCCAAAAAGAACGCCTCTCCCCCAACTCTTCCCGGTCGGCCTGTAACCTGTCTTCCCGGTCTATATACTCTGTGACCGTTCCGCTTAAGATGTTTTCCTCCTTGTTATCTGTCTTTGCAATTTCTGTTTCCGATTTTTCTTTCTCTATATCATCTATGGTGAATTTTTCACTCTCAAAATTTCCCTTTTCTGACTTCTCTTTTTTTAATTTTGCTTTGTCTTCTTTTCGCTTTTTTTCTTTTTTTACTCTTTCTTTCTTATTCTTTTTTTGTTTTTCTTTCTGTTTTTTTCGTAGGCTATCGTAAATGGGAATCCCCAATACACGTACCCGGTAATGAAGTCTGCCGTCCCACGCTCCCATACCCGATATGATATGGAAAAGCCAATGAATTTTTACTTCTCCCACCGGCCCCCTCTCCGCATCCTTACTTCCTGCGATACGATACCGTATCGGAACGAACAGCACGGCCAACAGCAACAGCAACACCAGTATGAGGATACAAAGTAATGCTATCCCGATTCCTTTTCCAGTTAATCCCAGTATATGTAGCATAAGTCCCTCTGCTATTCCCAATTAGTTTTCCAGAAAATATTCTTTTAACCGATAATCACCGGTTTTCTCATAAATATCAGTCACCATTTTCTGAAGCAGGTCCACTGCCTCTTCATATCCTCCGGCAATCCCAACAATATAGGGAGAATTTTTCCTGTAATATCTCTGCTGTAAAAATGCACAGTGAAATATTTCCAGCTGGTCTCTCCCCGGCGCCACAGCTATGATAAAAATACGCAGCTGTCCGGCGCCATGCTTTAATTTCCACTTTACTTTTCTGGCATTTCGAATCGATTCACCCACATACAGTTCTCTGTGAAATTTCATATGCACTCTTCATTCTTATTTACGGTTTTCCCATAAATTACTTTTTTTCAAATTCAGATATTCATAATAAGCTTTTTCCAATATCTGCTTTTCATTGGCAAATTTTAAAAGATGATATGCTTCGTGAAACTTATAATATCCTGAATCTACAAAATACTCTTCGCGTTGTGGTTTGCTGTAATAACTCTCAGCCATCATCAAATACCAGTGCACTTCTTTTTCCACCGTATCATCCGGCACATTGAAAGTGTAGTCGCTGCTTCCCACATATTTGACAATGGATGCCCTGACGCCCGTCTCTTCAAATACTTCCCGAAGTGCGGTATCTTTAAACTCTTCTCCTGATTCTACAGTTCCTTTCGGCAAAACCCAGCCTTCGTATTTATTTTTAAAATTTTTATACAAAAGAAGAATCTTTCCTCGAAATAAAACCACACCGCCACAGCTCGTTGCCTCAATCATTGCAATTCCTCCTGCCACAGGTGTGTCAAACCCATATCTCTATAGAGTATATCCTATCTTGTCCCATTAAGCAATTCTTTTTCCATCTTCTATGCAGAATCCAGTAACAGTTCAGTCAGGACTTTGCACTTGCTGCAAAGTCCGTGAGAACGTGTAAATTGGACCAAGAGGGAATCTGCCCTTCGCCGAAGGCGATCTGGAATGGGCAGATTCCATAACAGGGAAGCCGAAGGCTGAACTGTTACGAATCTTTCTCTCCGAGATAAGCATCAAATACCCGCCGCGCCATCGGTACGGCATAGTCACCGCCAGAACCGGCTCCTTCAATAATTACCGTCACTACAATCTGCGGGTCCGATGCTGGTGCAAATCCGGTAAACCAGGCATGACTTTCTTCTTTTTTACTGTTAAATTCCGCAGAGCCTGTCTTCCCCGCTGCAGTATAGGACAGACCGGACAGCTTGCTTCCGGTACCATTCATCACTACATCTTCCATATATCCTTTTAACAGGGATGCCTCCTTTTGGCTCATAAGAGCACCATACTCCTCCGGGGAAAATTCTTTTATTTTAGCGCCTTCTGCACTTTCAACACGCTGTATCATATAGGGTTTCATCAAGATACCTCTATTGGCAACAGCACAGGTAATCATTGCCAGATGGATTGGCGTAATCTGTGTCCTGCCCTGCCCTATGGCATTTTGCATCATTTCTCCGTTATCGTCCTCTTTTAAAATCTGCAGGCTGCTCTGATTGTATACACATTGCAAAGGAAGTTCCTGATTGAACAGCAGTGTATTTAACGTATCCGTAAACATCTCCCGGTCCAGCATAAGCCCGATGTTGGCAAAAGAAGTATTGCAGGATTTGGCAAAAGATCTGCTCAGATCCACTTCTCCGTGTTTTGTCCCATGATAGCAGTTGATCACACTGTCCCCTTCCCGTATACTGCCATTACATGTAAAACGATAACTACTGTAAGTTTCCGGGTTTTCTCTAATATATTCCAGTGCCGTTACGATCTTAAAAGTTGAGCCCGGAGGATAGAGTCCCTGGGTCGTCCGGTTTACCAGTGTCCCGCTCTCTTCATCCTCCACGATTTTATCCCATTGTGCAGCGATTTCGTTGGGATCAAAATCCGGTTTGGACACCATGGCCAGTATTTCACCTGTCTTCGGATCCATGGCAATAATAGCCCCTTTATAGATACCCATCGCTCTGTCCGCCGCTTCCTGCAAGTCCGCATCAAAAGTAGTATAGACACAGTCGCCGGGATTCTTTTCCCCCTTGGCCCCCATCTCTGCCCTGGACGCTACTGGTATACTGGATTGAATGAGATAATAATTTGCCTGGGATTCGATTCCCATCTTCCCCTTATCCACATAACCGATCGCATGGGAAAAAAGATTCCCATAGGGATAGAATCGTTTCTCCTCCCCACTGGAATCCACTTTTGTTTCGGCCAGTTTCTCCCCATTCCGGGCATAGATTTCACCCCGTCTGTTCTGTGCGGCCAGTATCTGCTGGCGGCCATTATAACTGTTATTGAAAAGTTCTTCCCTGTGAGTCATAGCATATACTGTAAAATATCCCATCATACCGAGAAAAATCACAACAACGCTAATCGTCACCTGCATAATCTCCCGGCTCTTCTTCCTCTTCCCAGATTTCTTCTTTTCTCTTCTTTGCGACATACTTTTTTCCTCCTATCAGATACAGGCCCTGTAAAACGGAAAACATGATAATCATACTGAGAACACTGCTCCCACCATAGCTGATAAAAGGAAGAGTCACACCTGTCAGGGGAATAAATTTAATCCCTCCCCCGATCGTCAGAAACACCTGAAAAATATAGGTGATCCCCAGTCCTGTCACTGTCAGGCGGTAAAACATTTTTTTCATGGTCATGGCAATCTGCATAAACATAATAAAACTACTTACATAAACAAGAATCAGACAGAGGGAAAACAGTACGCCCAGCTCTTCCGTAATGGCAGAAAAGATAAAATCCATTTCCACATACGGGATCGAAGAAGGACTTCCCTGGCAAATACCAAGCCCGAACAGACCTCCGCATCCAATGGCAAACAACGACTGTGTGATCTGATAGCCCTGATTGTCAATAACACTCCAGGGATCTCTCCATGCCTGTACCCGTACCTGTACATGCCAAAACAGCCGATACGCCATATACGCTGCTCCGCTTCCACCGGCCAGACCGGCCAAAAGGTATCGTTTCTTTCCCGTAGCCACATATACAATGACAACATATGCCACAAAATAAATGAGCGCGCTGCCCAGATCTTTGGAAAGAGCCAAAATCACAATATGCGCTCCCGCGGCAACGGCAGACAATGCCACATTAAAAAATGTCACAGATCTGCTCATCAGAGATGCAATAAAAAATACAAAAACAATTTTAATAAATTCCGACGGCTGAAATCTGACGCCAAACAGATAGAACGAAAGCTTGGAGCCATTGGTAACGGCTCCCAGGGCAAGTACGGCTCCTAAGGAAATAATACCTGCCGCCCCATAAAACCATACATATTCTTTCCAGTTTTTGACCCTTGTCATAAGGTTGGGAACAAAAAGGGCGATAATAAAAGAAGCCACTGCAATCACAAACTGACGGATCGCCTTATTATATGACAATCGTGTCAGTATAATAAAGCCAATTCCAAGCAGATAACACATATTATTTATAACCAGTCTGTTCGCATTTGGATAGATCATATGATACAATGCGATCATGGCATAGATCCCGATCTGCTGAAAGATAAAAAAGAAAACATATTCTATCTGTCCGGTCTGAATGCAAACTGGCAGGAAACAACTCAGATGTACAAGAAACATAAAAATATATTGTCTCACATAGATACTGCCCCTGTCCTGCTCTTTCTCATAACGAAATACAGCAAAACATTCATACGTATAAAATGAAGCGAACAACACAATAAAATATTTGGAAAATTCCGTTATATAATATCCCATATCATCACCAGACTTATTCAGCTCCTCTTTTATAGTGTCCTCTCGTAAAAGAAAAATCAGCCACCCTCTTTTGCTCCGGATTCGTTACAAATCTGTCAAAACAGCTCAAAACCTGACGAATTTCATCCTTGCTCTCTGTTGTAAACATAAGTCGAACACCACAGGGCTCTTCCCCTGTAATCGCTTTCCCATATTCATGTAACGACAATGGTACACTGTTGTATATTTCATTATAACAATGACCGCACACGGTACGTACCGGAAATTCTGTACCGTACCTGTCACGCAGCCACAGCCATCCATCTTTCTGCCATCTGTCTCTGGGAAGCCTTTCCTTCTGGCAGGACAGACACGTCTTTTGAACACAATTGGCCGTTATCATCAATGGAATCCGTCCATAAACGATCATTTCCATTCCGTGAATTTCCAGTTGTCGCAGATCTTCTCTGTTACATTCCAAAGGTACCGTTGACGTAACTCCCATCTCTTTTAAAAACACCCTTGACCGTCTGTTCCATGCGTAGAGACAGGCATCCGCCTGCAGAGAACCGCCTCGTTTCTTCTTCCATCCGATCTCATGGGCCCAATACAGCCCCTCCAGATTTCGAATCATAATGCCATCCCATATTTTCTGAGATAAAACCTGGGATTTTAAATATTCCAGATAGGCTTCCTCCCTATTTCTGATGATATAGGGCAGAACGAGAAAAAGACTTCTTCCCGTACATTCTTTTTTCCACTGTTGAAGCTCTTTTTCCAAAGAAACACTTGTTATTAAATCTCCGTCCACATAAATCCTGTTTACAGACGGTTCCATACAGACTGCCCGGAACTGTGGCTCCTGCAAAATCTGAACAGCCAGATAGGTCGCGTTTGTCTCTGTTTTTATCGTCTCTTTATCAGAGTCATGTGTTATTGCTCCATTTGTTATTGTATCATATGTTATTGTTTTGTGCGTTATTATTTTATCTGTTATTGTTCTCTGCGTTATTCTTTCACCAGTTTTCATTTTATGTGTTATTAAATGATTCGTTTTGGTATGATCTATGATCAGATCTTCCAGCCGCCGTATTCCGTTTCTGCGCAAATCATTCAGTGTCTTTACAGGCAGAAAACTGTCCTCATCCATTTTTACAGTGAATTGCTCCAAAGAGAAAACCGTATTTCCTATTTTGCATAACTGCTTTCTGACGCTCTCCTCTGTCAGAGGCTGCTTTCGCGCCTCCTGTACTACTTCTCCTTTTTCCTCTGCTTCCTGGCAGTCTGTATACAGCTTCAATACTGCAGGTTCTCCTTTTTTCAGAGTTGCCTCTCCCTGAATCAGAATCTTCGGCTCCTTTTCCAGATATGTTTCCCGGATTTGTTTCAAATAACGTTCTTCTGTATTTCCATATCCGGGATTCGACGGTGTAATCATCTCTTTCCCGTTATGTCTGTGATAATAGCCTTCCTGTATTTCACTGCGTATATACAGGCTGCCCAATCTTTCCATATCCTCTTTGGAAACGGTGAAGTGTCCCGACGGATCTGCATAATAGCTGTCAATATATTTTCGGTAAATAGCCGTAACACCCGCTGTATATTCCGGTTTCTTCATCCGCCCTTCTATTTTAAAAGAATCGATCCCAGCCCGGATCAGTTCCGGCAGAAAAGGAAGAACGCACATATCTTTCAGACTTAAGGGATATTCTGGAACTCTTTTCCCCTTCAAAACCCTTTTATCTGCCAAAATCACATCGTCTGGATACTTCCCATCATCAGCCGGAGCCTTTTCACAACGCACTACTCTATAGGGCAGCCGACAGGGTTGGGCACACTTTCCCCGGTTTCCGCTCCTGCCTCCCAGCATACTGCTGAAAAGACACTGCCCCGAATAACAGTAACACATAGCTCCGTGTATGAAAGTTTCCACTTCGATTCCGATCTCTTTGATCTGTTTTATTTCCTCCAGGGACAATTCCCTCGCCGGTACTACCCGGGAAGCTCCCTGCTCAGCCAGAAATCTGGCCCCTCTGGGTCCTGTCACCGTCATCTGGGTGCTTCCATGCAGTGCCAGCCCCGGAAAATATTCCCGGAGCAGAGAAAATACGCCCAAGTCCTGTACAATGATCCCATCCAGTCCTACTTCATAAAAAGGCTGTAGATAGGCCTGTAACTTATCCATCTCCGAATCTTTTAACAATGTATTTACAGTCAGATAGACTTTTCTTCCAAATAAATGGGCATAACGAATAGCCAGGCACACTTCTTCATCTGTAAAATTCTCAGCGTATGCTCTGGCTCCATATTTTTTTCCACCAATATATACAGCATCCGCTCCCGCATGGACCGCTCCACGAAATCCTTCCAAGCTGCCTGCCGGAGCCAATAGCTCAACTTTTTTCATCTATACTCATGCCTTTTTGTGCTCTTTTAATTCTGTCTCCATACGAATAATTTTTTTCGTATTTTCATTCAGCTCCTTTTGCAGCCCTTTCATATTTTTCTCAGTATTTTCCATTTTCATCTGGGCAGCGATCAGCTCATGCTTCAAATCATAAATTTCTTTTTCCTTACTTTCTATATCTTCTTCTAAAATGCTGATCTGTTTCTTCGCCTTAAAATAATCGTCGGCAATATTGAGCTGCAACAACACATTCTGGATATCAAGGGGCTGTCTGCGGAACTGATCCACTTTATTGTACTCTGCTACTTTATTATTGATATAAGAGGCTACTTTCTGAAGATATTCTTCGCTCTCATAGCCACTCAATGTAAAGACTTTTCCCCCAATGATTACTTCTGTATCTGTTTTTGATGACATCCCGGCACCCTCATTCGTATATTGACCACAACTTATAGTATACTATTATATTATACCTACCTTATGTCGGGATTTCAAGTCCCAAATGCCGATATGTCAAATCCGTTACGACACGTCCCCGGGGCGTCCTGTTCAATAATCCGTTCTTGATCAGATAGGGCTCATATACGTCCTCTATCGTCCCCGCATCTTCACCGATGGCGGCGGCAAGAGTATCCAGCCCCACCGGCCCACCGCTGAACTTCTCAATCATCGTTACCAATATATTTCTGTCCACATAATCCAGACCCAGCTTGTCCACATCCAGCAAATCAAGCGCCGTATGGGCCACCTCTTCCGTAATCATACCGTCATACCGTACCTGTGCAAAATCACGGACACGCTTCAGAATCCGGTTCGCAATACGGGGAGTTCCCCGGCTCCTCCTGGCCAGCTCCATGGCTCCTTCCTTTTCGATCACTACCCCAAGGACAGAAGCGGAACGCACAATAATCTGACACAGTTCCCCCGGTGTATAGAACTCCAGCCTGTGAATAACGCCAAACCGGTCCCGCAGCGGTGCCGTCAAAAGTCCCGCCCTCGTAGTAGCTCCCACAAGAGTAAACTTGGGCAGATCCAAGCGAATCGACCGGGCAGAGGCTCCTTTTCCAATCATAATGTCAATGGCATAATCTTCCATGGCCGGATACAACACTTCTTCCACCTGCCTGTTGAGGCGGTGAATCTCATCTACAAAAAGCAGATCACCTTCCTGCAGATTGTTCAATATGGCTGCCATCTCTCCCGGCTTTTCAATGGCAGGCCCACTGGTCACTTTCAGATTGACCGCCATCTCATTGGCAATAATCCCCGCCAGCGTCGTCTTTCCCAATCCGGGAGGGCCATAGAACAGCACATGGTCCAGAGCGTCTCCCCTTTGCCTGGCAGCTTCAATATAAATTTTCAGGCTCTCTTTTGCCTTCTTCTGTCCGATATAATCTTCCAGATATTTCGGTCTGAGACTTCCTTCCAGTTTTTTATCTTCTTCTGTCAGCTTTGTCTCGATCACTCTTCGTTCCATCGTTTTCACCGTTATTAAAACATAAGTTTCAGAGCCGCTTTCAAAATGGCCTCTGTATCTGTCTCATCTACCTCTGTAACCCTGTTCACTGCTTTCAGTGCCTCTGAAGCACCATAGCCGAGTGCCACAAGGGCTTCCACCGCATCATTGCGGGCACTGCTCTCTGCCGTTCCTGACGACACAGCCACTCTTTCACTGCTTTCATCCAGCATATCTTCCACCGATACTTTATCCCGCAAATCCAGAATCACTCTCTCGGCCGTTTTTTTGCCGATTCCCGGCGCCTTGGCGATCATCTTGCTGTCTGCCGCAATAATGGCAAAGCGCAGATCCTGTGCACTCATAACAGACAAAATGCCAAGGGCTCCCTTGGGGCCGACCCCGTTGACTGTAATCAACTGACGGAATACATAGAGATCGTCCCTTGTTAAAAACCCGTACAACAAAAAAGCATCTTCCCGCACATACGTATAAGTATACAATTTGACCGGCTGATGAAGTCCTGGCAGCTGATTCATCGTCCCCGACGAAATTTTCACATGATAACCGATGCCATTTACTTCTACTACAGCCTCGTTTTCTGCAATTTCTTCCAATGTCCCTTTTACATATGCAATCATATACTATTTTCTCTCCGCTTTCTATTACAGACTCAGTCTGCCCATTATCTGCTTTGACAGCATTCCGATCAGAAATCCTGTCACCACACCCGCTATGAACAGGAATGGCATATAATAATAGAGTCCCTTTGTCTCCACGACAAAAGCCGCTACCCCAATCTGGCCAATATTATGAAATATGCCTCCTGTAATACTCACACCATAGATGCTCAGCCGCCTCGTCTTTCTGGCAAAAACCATGGCGGCAAAACTCAGCATGCCGCCTGCAAGACTATATAAAATACTGTACAGATTTCCAAATAAAAAGCCACTCAGTACAATCCGAAGCAGATCAACGAGAATAGCCTCTTTTGCCCCCGACCGATAGAGTGTAATAAGCACCGCAAGATTGGCAAGCCCCAGCTTGATACCCGGAATGCCAAAGGAAAAAGGAATCAGTGATTCTATATATCCAAGTATGAGGGCAAACGCCAATACCATCCCAAGAAATGCGGGATGTCTTACCTTTTTCTGTCCTTCCTGCACTTTCTCTATCCTGTAACCCCGTCCAGCTCAGGCTCCTTTCCATTTTCAACAGTCACCACCAACTTATGAGGCAGACAGACAATTGTCTGGCCCGTACCGGAAATACTACCCTGTTTCATACAGAGCTTATCCGGGCAGTCCGCATCTTCCATATAGACTTCTCCCTTTTCAATCACAACCACATTTCTTCCCCCTTCCGGTGAAAGAATACTTTCTCTTCTGTCTCCGGTAAGGGGATAGGAAGCCAGCTTTTCATTTCCCTGATAAATGCAGACCATGCTGTCATCCGAAAAAAGTGTCCCCACCTTCTGAAAAAAAAGCAACATACAGGAAATAGCCAGAACAACACCCGCAAAAATGAAATCATTTTTCTTCATAAAGAAATTATAACACATTCGAACATATGTTTCAACCTTTTTTTGCCCTCTTTTTTTCCGATAAGAGAAACCGGCACATCACTTTTGATTGATATAATTGATCAGTCCTTCCGCCCTGATAATTTTCTGCATAAATTCCGGGAACGCCTGCCCCTGCCAGGAACTACCCGTTGTCACATCCGTAATCAGGCCACTGTCAAAGTCGATCTCCACCTCATCTCCTGCCACAATCGTCTGTGCCGCTTCCGGGCACTCGATAATCGGAAGGCCAATATTGATGGCATTGCGGTAAAAAATCCGGGCAAAAGTCTCTGCAATCACACAGCTTACGCCTGCCGCCTTTATGGCAATGGGGGCATGTTCCCGGGAGGAACCACAGCCAAAATTTTTATTGGCTACAATGATATCTCCTTTTTTTACCTTGTGGATAAACTCCCGATCAATATCTTCCATACAGTGCGATGCCAGCTCCGCCGGATCGGAAGAATTCAAATATCTCGCCGGTATAATCACGTCTGTATCCACATTGTCTCCGTATTTAAATACACTTCCTTTAGCTTTCATTTTATCTTCCTCCTTTATCCAGCTTTTTCGGGTCAGTTATCCTGCCGGTAACGGCACTGGCTGCGGCTACCGCCGGACTCGCCAGGTAAACTTCCGAGTCCACATGTCCCATCCGTCCCACAAAATTGCGGTTTGTCGTGGATACACACCTCTCTCCCGCTGCAAGGATACCCATATAACCGCCCAGACAGGGCCCACAAGTGGGGGTACTTACAACGGCTCCCGCTTCTATAAATGTTTTCAGCAGCCCCTCTTCCATTGCCTGCATATAAATTGCCTGGGTAGCCGGAAGAATGATGCAGCGCATTCCCTTTGCTACGTGCCTGCCCTGTAATACCCGCGCCGCAATGCGCATATCATCCAGTCTGCCATTGGTACAGGAACCGATCACCACCTGGTCTATTTTGATATCATCTGTTATTTCATCTACAGTCTTTGTGTTTTCCGGCAAATGCGGAAAAGCAACTGTGGGACGCAGCTCACTCAGATCTATCGTATATTCCGCATCATACACTGCATCCTCATCCGCTTCGTATATCGTATACTTCTTTCTGGAATGTTCTTCCATATAAGCAATAGCTTTCTCATCCACTGGAAAAATACCATTCTTGCCACCGGCTTCTATGGCCATATTGGCAATGGTAAACCGATCGTCCATGGAAAGATGGGCAACGCCGTCGCCTGTAAATTCCATGGACTTATAGAGCGCGCCATCCACGCCTATCATGCCGATAATATGAAGTATCACATCTTTTCCACTCACCCATTTTCCCGGCTTTCCCGTCAGCTGGAATCGTATCGCAGAAGGTACCTTGAACCATGCCTTTCCCGTAGCCATGCCAGCCGCCATATCCGTGCTTCCCACACCGGTAGAAAAAGCGCCCAGTGCACCATATGTACATGTATGAGAATCCGCACCGATGATGACGTCTCCCGCCACCGTCAACCCTTTTTCCGGCAGGAGCGCATGCTCGATACCCATTTCACCTACTTCGAAATAATTGGAAATCTCATTTCGATAGGCAAATTCCCTCACACATTTGCAGTGCTCCGCAGACTTGATATCCTTGTTCGGCACGAAATGGTCCGGTACAAGAGCAATCTTATCTTTATCAAATACGCCCTCTGTATTCATCTTCTCCATTTCTTTGATGGCCACCGGACTTGTAATATCGTTGCCCAGTACAAGATCCAGATCCGCTTCGATCAGTTGTCCTGCCTCTACCCGGTCAAGCCCTGCATGGGCAGCCAAAATCTTCTGTGTCATTGTCATTCCCATGGTTTCTATCCTCCTGTTATTATAGTTCGTAGCAAGCAGCGCGACAAACGCAGCCACCATGCTACCTGCCTCCTAGTGCCATTCGGGAAACTAAAACTTCTGTTTCCCGGCAGACCTAAGGGCGCCTCCCGCTCACGGGCTTCGCCCTATGCTCGTTCGTATCTTTCCGTATCCTTACAAGTAAGAATACGGCAGAATACTCACTCACACACTGCTCATTGCTTTCGTGTATATCTTACCATATGGAGGTTTTTATTTAAAATACCATTCATTTATGTTTACTATAACTTCTTGTCATGATAGAATAATATATTATAACTAAGCGGAGACCAAAATGGAACATAACTTAAATCTGTATCACATTTTCTATACAGTGGCAAAATGTGGCAATATTTCCACAGCTGCACATCAGCTCTATATCAGTCAGCCGGCTATCAGTAAATCAATCTCCCGGTTGGAGCAAAATCTGGATACGAATCTTTTTATCCGCAGTTCCAGAGGCGTATCTCTGACTATGGAAGGAGAACTCCTCTATAAACAGGTAGATTGTGCTTTTTCCGCTATCCGGCGTGGAGAAGAAGAACTGCAAAAAGTAAATGAACTTGGCATAGGGCGGCTCTCTATCAGCGTCAGTACCACATTGTGCCGCTATGTGCTCCTTCCTTACCTCCAGTCCTTTATTCACCAGAACCCCCATATAAAAATATCCATCTCCTGTCAGTCCAGCTATCAGACAATTCGGGCACTGGAAAACGGTACTGTGGACATTGGTTTAATCGGAGAACCATGGAAAAACGGAAAAATCCGTTTCTATCCCCTCCGGGAAATCCAGGATATTTTTGTCACTACAGAGAGTTACATGGAAAATCTGAAAAAACGTATGAACCCAAATCATTCCGGGAACCATGAGTCTGTCTTCTCTCAGGCCACTCTCATTCTATTGGATAAGGATAATCTGACAAGACAGTATATCGATAAATATGTAAACCAGACAATGATAGAAAACGATCGGCTGATCGAAGTCACTACAATGGATCTGCTCATTGAATTTGCCAAGATCGACCTTGGCATAGCATGTGTTATTTCAGACTTTGTAAAGGAGGAACTGGCAAACAGAACGCTGATCCGGTTAAAATCCCCCATGGCAATACCAAAACGAAAAATCGGTTTTGCCTGCCATAAGGAAGCCTCTTCCAATCAGGCTGTTTCAAAATTTATGAATTTTATGCAGAATATACTGCCGAAAGGAGCATCATGAAAAATCATTATCTGTTAGAATGCTGTGTTGACTGCGCCGCTTCTGCCCTGGAAGCCGAAAAAGGAGGCGCCGACAGACTGGAATTGTGTTCCGGTCTGGTGATCGGCGGTCTGACACCTTCCGCCTCTTTGCTGGCGCAAGTCAAAAGTAAAGTCCATCTCCCGGTCAACGTACTGATCCGTCCCCGGTTCGGCGACTTCCTCTATACCCGGGAGGAGATGGAGCTGATGCGCTCGGATATCACTCTGTTGAAAGAATACGGTGCAGATGGTTTTGTCATCGGATGCTTACGCGCAGACGGCACGCTGGACATTGAGGGACTCACCTTTCTAATGGAAGCCTGCGGCAGTCTCCCCATTACTCTGCATCGGGCTTTTGACATGTGTCGGGACCCTTTTACTTCTCTGGAAGCTGCCAGAAATCTGGGAATCACCACCATCCTGTCTTCCGGCCAGAAAAATACCTGTCTGGAAGGCCTCGCACTCTTGAAAGCATTACATGAAAAAGCCGTACAGAGTACGGCTCATCCTGTTCAGATTATGGCGGGCGCCGGTATGGACGCCCAAAGTATCTCCCATTTTCTCCGGCAGACCGACATTACAGCATTCCACATGTCCGGGAAAAAAGTGACAGACAGCGACATGACCTACCGAAATCCCATGGTTTCCATGGGGACGGCAAATCTGGACGAATACAGTATCTGGCAAACTGACGCTGAGGAAGTGCATAAAGCAAAAGTAGAACTTCTCAATTACTTTCCAGCTTCTGAAAAATGACACAGTTTGGCTTATCTACCGGCATCGATTTACCGTTCATAATCAAAAGCCCTTTTTCCAGATCCACACTGAAAAAAGTCAGTGTATTGGACTCATGGTTCAGCGATACAATATGCTTCATATCCGGGAAGAAATTGGCATCCTTCGGATAATCTCCACTGATAGGCAGACAGAACAGCTTCTTTAGTTCACCTGTCGAATGGTCTACACTATAAGCCACTACACTGTTGTCTCCGGCATTGGAGCTGATCAAATAATTATCATCTGAAGAAAAATTCAGCGTACATGCAGCAGATCCGCCTGCGTGATAATTGTTCAATGTAGAAATCGTCTGAATTCTTTCAAATTCAGGCCCCACTTTTGTATCCTGATAAGTGTAAACATCAATTATGTTTTTCAGTTCATGTAAAATATAAAGGAACTTCCCGTCCTTTGTGAATTTCACATGCCTTGGAGCAGATTCGATCTCACAGCGAATCACATCAATTAACTTCACTTTTCCGGTAACACTGTTGAACTTGTATACATTGACATGATCCATTCCGAGATCTGCCGCCAATAAATATTTGTTATCCCGAGTCATTTTTACACAACTGATATGAGGCCTGAAATTCCTCTCCGCAATACTGCCAAGCCCCTTGTGATATACTTCATCAGTAATGCCCCCCATACTGCCATCCTCTTTCAGGCGCAGCACTGTCAGCTTTCCATCGTGATACCCTGCCACAAAAAGATATTGATCATTATAATCTGTAGACAGATAGCAGCCTCTCATCCCATTGATATAGGCATGTCCGATGAGCTCCAGTTCCCCGGTGGACATATCGATTTTATAGGCTTCTACCCCTGTATCTGTAATCGAATAGAGAAATTTCTGATTGTGTGAAATCGTTACATAAGAAGAATTCGTAATCCTGACTTCATCTTTTTCTATAAATCTGCCTTTTTCCATATCCACATCGTAAATCTTAATGCCTCTGTCATGCCCCATTGTATAGGTAGACACATAGGCAACATACCGGTCTTTCTTTCCTTTCATATTGCGCCTCCGATTTCATACACATCTGTGATTCAACAAGAGAATCCGTTTTTACGGGCAGGGCCTTCCCCTTCCCGTTCTCACGGGCAGAGCCCTCTTCCTGTTCTCACGGGCAGAGCTTCCCTCTTCCCGTTTTTACGGGCAGAGCCTTGAAAATGCTTCGCATTTTCAAGGTCGCTTCGCTCGCCAAATGAATAGAAAGCCATCTGCTCAAACAAGTTTGGCAGATGGCTTTCTATTCATTTGGCTCTGCCCTTTGCGTACATTTTACCACAGCCACACTTGAATCTCAATAAGTTTTTATCCGGCCCAAAGTGTATGCAGGCATATTCACTTAGCTCATTGCCCTGGAAAATAAATTTGATATTCCTGTAAATTTCGTTGACAACGGCAAAAAAACTAGTATAATAATTATCAGTCTTTGTTTAGTTTTAGTAAACTTTATGTTTACTATCAACAGATGTACTAATCGAGGTATATTTTATGAACATCGGAAATAAAATCAGGGAGTTGCGGATTCAAAAGGGTCTGACACAGGAAGAACTGGCCGATCGCGCAGAGCTCTCAAAGGGATTTATCTCTCAGTTGGAGCGGGATCTGACTTCTCCTTCCATTGCCACTCTCGTAGATATTCTACAATGTCTCGGTACCGATTTAAAAGATTTTTTCAACGAAGAGACAGAAGAACAGATCGTATTCCACAAAGAAGATTATTTTGAAAAACTGGAAACTGATCGAAAATATATGACAGAATGGATCATTCCCAACGCCCAGAAAAATATCATGGAGCCGATCCGTCTGACGCTGGAGCCGGAAGGCTCCACTTATCCGGACAATCCACATGAGGGCGAGGAATTCGGCTATGTAGTCTCCGGTAGTATTATTCTGCATCTGGGAAAGCGGTCTTATCCGGTGAAAAAAGGAGAATCTTTCTATTTTACTGCCAGTACCACACACTATATTGAATGTGGGAAAAAAACGGGAGCTGTCGTCATTTGGGTCAGCAGTCCGCCCAGTTTTTGATCAGATCAAATATTGTCCGATCAAGATACCCCCGCGCGATTCTTTTACAATATACACAGGAGGAATCCACTGTGAACAAACTCATTGATTTACAGAACATTACAAAATCTTTTGACAATATTGTTATTTTAGATGATATGAATCTGTACATACGGGAAAATGAATTTCTGACCCTTCTCGGCCCCAGTGGATGTGGGAAAACTACTACGCTTCGTATCATCGGCGGTTTTGAGACACCGGACAAGGGACGTGTCATATTTGACGGGACGGATATCACTGCCACGCCCCCCAATAAACGCCAGCTCAATACAGTATTTCAAAAATATGCTCTGTTTCCCCATATGAATATCGGAGAAAATATTGCCTTCGGCCTGCGTATCAAGAAAAAGAGCAAGTCCTATATTCAGGATAAAATCAAATATGCCCTAAAGCTTGTCAACCTGGAAGGTTACGAGACAAGAATGCCGGATTCTCTCAGTGGAGGTCAGCAACAGCGCATTGCCATCGCCCGGGCCATCGTCAACGAACCCAAGGTACTCCTGCTGGATGAGCCTCTGGGAGCACTGGACCTGAAATTGCGCCAGGATATGCAATATGAACTGATTCGTCTGAAAAATGAACTGGGCATCACTTTTATCTATGTCACCCACGACCAGGAAGAGGCTCTGACGATGTCAGATACTATCGTTGTCATGAATCAGGGCTATATTCAGCAAATCGGTACGCCCGAAAAGATATATAATGAACCGGAGAATGCCTTTGTGGCCGATTTTATTGGAGACAGTAATATTATCGATGCCACGATGGTTCGGGATGAGCTCGTGGAAATACTTGGCGCCCGCTTCGCCTGTGTGGACAGTGGTTTTGGAGAAAACAGGCCGGTAGATGTAGTCATCCGCCCGGAAGACGTGGAGCTCGTTTCACCGGAAAAAGGCATTTTACAAGGCGTTGTCTCTCATATTATTTTTAAAGGGGTTCACTATGAGATGGAAGTCATGGCCGGCGGTTTTGAATGGCTTGTGCAGTCTACAAAGATGTTCCCTGTCGGTACGCAGATAGGCATACACGTAGATCCTTTTAATATCCAGATCATGAACAAACCGGTATCGGAAGACGAGGAGGCAATCGGTGTCAATGAATAAGAAACTACTGGCCACACCCCATATCGTCTGGTCTGTCGCTTTTATTCTCATTCCACTGGGTATGGTATTATATTACGGTCTCACTGACAGAACCGGCGCTTTTACAATGGCCCACATTATTACAATAGTGACGGAAGAGCATGCCAAAGCGCTGCTACTCTCCATAGAACTTTCGCTGATCAGTACAATCATCTGTTTTCTCCTGGCATATCCTCTTGCCATGATGCTGGTCAACATGAATATGAGCCAACACAGCTTTATTGTCCTCATCTTCATCCTTCCGATGTGGATGAACTTTTTGTTGCGCACCCTGGCATGGCAGACGCTTCTGGAAAAGACAGGTGTCATCAACAGTCTCCTTGGTTTTTTCCATCTGCCGCCCCTGGAAATTATCAATACCCCCACAGCGATCGTACTGGGCATGGTATATAATTTCCTCCCTTTTATGGTGCTGCCCCTATACAACACACTTGCTAAAATAGACAAAAACATCATCAATGCTGCCCGGGATCTGGGCGCCGGTACTGTACAGACATTTTTCAGAATCACACTGCCCCTTTCCATTCCTGGCATTATCAGCGGTGTTACGATGGTGTTTATCCCGGCGCTGACTACCTTTGTCATCAGCAATCTGCTGGGAGGCAGCAAAATACTGCTCATTGGTAATGTCATCGAGCAGGAATTTACCCAGGCCGGAAACTGGCATCTGGGCAGCGGCCTTTCCATTGTTTTGATGATTTTTATCGTAATCAATATTATCGCCGAAGCTATCTTTGACAAACAGGGAGAGGAGACAGCCTCATGAGAGATAAATTACGTAAAATCTATATCGCCCTTATTTTTCTGTTTCTGTATGCCCCCATTCTCACATTGATTGTACTGTCTTTCAACGCCAGTAAGACAAGGGCAAAATGGGGCGGCTTTACAATAAAATGGTATTTGTCCATGTTTCAGAACAGGGCAATCATGCAGGCTCTGTCCAACACATTGATCATCGCTTTTCTGTCGGCCTTTATTGCCACGGTTATCGGTGTCATTGCCTGCCTCTCCATGCAGAGTATGCGGCGCAGAGGACGTGCTCTTCTCATGGGCGTTACCAATATTCCCATGCTGAACGCCGATATCGTCACCGGTATTTCTCTGATGCTTTTGTTCATTACTCTTGGCGTACAATTCGGTTTTATGACAATACTGCTCTCTCACATTACCTTCAACATCCCCTATGTGATATTGAGCGTCATGCCCCGGATGAGGCAACTCAATCCCAGCACTTATGAAGCGGCACTGGATCTGGGTGCTTCTCATGTGCAGGCATTTTTTAAAGTGACATTTCCCGATATTCTACCCGGCGTATTATCCGGTTTTTTAATGGCATTTACAATGTCTCTGGATGATTTTATTATCACTCATTTCACAAAAGGGCCGGGTATTGACACGTTATCAACAAAAATATATACGGAAGTCAAAAAAGGAATCAAACCGGAAATGTATTCTCTGTCCACTTTGATTTTTATCACAGTTCTGCTTCTACTCTTTCTTGTGAACAGAGCCCCTGCCGGGAAAAAGGAAAAGGAGGTAACATTATGAAAAACAAATTATTACTACTGCTGATTCTGACAGTGAGCGTACTGTCTCTCACCGCCTGCGGAAAAGCTGAAAAAGGGGAAAACGGCCAGGTCCTCGTATACAACTGGGGAGAATACATCGATCCCGATGTACTCGTCTCCTTTGAGGAAGAGACCGGTATCGAAGTCATCTATGACGAATTTGAAACCAATGAGATCATGTATCCCAAAGTGGAGTCCGGCGCCGGCGCATATGATGTCATATGCCCTTCCGACTATATGATCAAAAAAATGATCGCCAATGATTTGCTCGCTACGATAGATATGGAGAAAGTGCCCAACGCCAAAAAGTATATCGGCAGCCAGTATTTTGACCAGTCCAGAGAATTTGACCCAAATAACGAATATTCCATTCCCTACTGCTGGGGTACGGTAGGCATCCTATATAATAAGACAATGGTGGACGATCCGGTGGACTCCTGGGATATCCTCTGGAATGAAAAATACGCAGACAACATATTGATGCAGGATTCCGTAAGAGATGCTTTTATGGTAGCTCTGAAACGAAACGGGGCTTCCATGAATACACTCAACGAGGAACAGCTGATTTCCGCAAGAGATGAGCTGATTGCCCAAAAGCCTCTCGTACAGGCATATGTAATCGATCAGGTCCGGGATAAAATGATCGGCGGAGAAGCTGCCCTGGGCGTCATCTATTCCGGGGAAGCGATCTATACCCAGCGAGAGAATCCCGATTTGGAATATGTCATTCCAAAAGAAGGTACGAATGTGTGGATTGATTCCTGGGTCATTCCCAAGAACGCTCCCAATATGGAAAATGCCCACAAATTCATTGATTATATGTGTCAGCCAGAAATCGCACTGAAAAACTTTGAATATATCACCTATTCCACCCCCAATGAAGGGGCCAGGGAACTAATCGAGGATGAAGAAATCAAAAATTCTCCCATTGCATTCCCTAAGCTTTCAGACTATAATGCCCTGGAAACCTACTCTTATCTGGGAGAAGAGGGAGACGCTCTCTATAATGAGCTCTGGAAAGAAGTAAAGTCGGAATAAACATAACTACTAAAATAGAAAAGATGAGGAATACAGTCAAATGCTGCGTTCCCCATCTTTATTTATGCAGCAGAAAATTGCTGTTGCAAAGTAAATCAGATTCGCTTCTTTTATATATTATATATCCTCTATCGTATTTTCTCAGGAAAGCCTACTTTTTTCTGCACTTTACGCAATGTTTTCAATGCATAATAGCTGGCCTTTTCTCCGTTCTTTTTAATGATACCATCAATATATGCCCTATCCTTCGAAAGTTCCGCAAATTTTTCCTGGAGAGGACGAAGCACGTCCACAACGGATTCTCCCACCGCCAGCTTGAATTCTCCGTATCCTTTCCCATCGAACTCCCGCACAGTCTCTTCCGGCGTCTTTCCCGTACACGCACAGTAAATATCGATCAGATTATAAATACCTGGCTGCTGTCTTCTGTAGGCAACGCAGCCTTCCGAATCCGTGACCGCACGTTTAAACTTACGCATCACCGTATCTGCATCATCCATCAGATAAATACTTGCATTGGGGTTATCATCGGATTTGGACATCTTCTTAGACGGATCCTGAAGACTCATAATTCTGGCACCTACCTTGCCCACGTAGGGCTCAGGTACCGTAAATACATCTCCATAGATACTGTTAAACCGCTGAGCAATATCCCTTGTAATCTCCAGATGCTGCAGCTGGTCATTTCCCACTGGAACTACATCTGCCTGATAGAGCAGAATATCCGCCGCCATCAAAACAGGATACGTATACAGACCGGCATTAATATTATCGGAATGTTTCGCCGCTTTATCTTTAAACTGGGTCATCCGATTTAATTCTCCCATATACGTAAAACAATTCAAAATCCACGCCAGCTCTGTATGCCCGGATACATGGGACTGGTAATAAATACAGTTCTTCTCCGGATCCAGTCCTGCTGCAATGTATAAAGTCAGCAAATCTCTGGCACGTTTTCTCAATGTTGCCGGATCCTGCCTGATCGTAATAGAATGTAAATCCACTACCGAATAAAAACATTCATATTCATCGCTTAAAGAAATCCAATTTTTCAGTGCCCCCAAATAATTCCCAAGCGTCAGGGAACCTGTTGCCTGCATCCCGCTGAAAAGCACTTTTTTATCGCCTATCATAGCCATCCTCCGATTGGTTACTCATTTTGTATCTCTGTACAGTGTAACACTCAGATTTTCTTTCGTCAATCTTCCTCTTGCCATTCCTTTTTCAGCTTCAGACCATTGTAAACAATAAGCGATGCTCCCGCCACTATAAAAATTGCAACAGCGCCTATGAGAAGCCACAGATTATCCACTATAGCCCCACGCTTCAACTCCATTCCCATACTGTAAGCCTGGTATAAAATATAGACGCCAGCCATCATATAAATGAACCGCCTCATTTTTCTCTGCTTTCTCTTATCATCATTCATAAAATTATTTTCTCCAAAAGAACCCCTCCTGCTTTCGCAAAAGGGGTTCATCAGCATATATTACAGTCTGTAATACTGCATCTTATCTGCTGTATCGAACAAATCTATTTTCTGACGCATAATCTTCTTGGACGCTTCAATCGCTTCCAGATACAACTCGAAAGGCTCTCTTACCTTCAGGTCAGCTGCCAGTGTCTTTCTGAGCTGCTGATAGAAAGGATCCTTAATATCAGAAGAAATATTAATCTTATTGATACCGAGTTTAACAGCCTGACCGATTTCATCATCGGGATTGCCGGAACCGCCGTGAAGAACAAGGGGTACATTGACAACGGACTTGATCTCTTTCAGAAGATCCAGTTTCAATTCCGGTTTAAATCCCTTCGGATAAAGGCCATGAGCTGTACCGATTGCGATAGCAAGACAATCTACACCTGTCTCCTCTACAAATTTCTTTGCATCTGCCGGATCCGTGTAGATAATTTCACCCACACTGCCTGTCTTTTCTGTATCATTGTCAGTCGTGCCGATCGTACCAAGTTCAGCTTCCACAGATACACCAAGAGGATGAGCAAATGCCACTACTCTCTTTGTAATCGCCACATTTTCTTCATAAGAGCAGTGAGAAGCATCTATCATAACGGAAGTAAAACCATCTCGAATGGCTCTTTCAATCTTGTCATAGCCCTCACCATGATCCAGATGAATTGCAACAGGCACTCTTGTGTCGTTTGCAGCCTTGATCACCTGAGCGGCAAAAGCATCTCCCTGGAATGCCAGTTCATTGGGATGGATTGCCAGAATAACCGGTGCTTTCTTCTCTTCGCACACTTCAATAATTGCTTTCAGAAACTGTCCGGTCCCCACATTAAATGCCGGTATTGCAAAATTCTCTTTATTGGCTACTGCCAATAAATCTGCCATGTTCATTAACATAATTTTACCCTCCTGATTACTATCTAATCCTTTATCAATACGACACTTACATCATAAAATTTTTCTACATTTCTGTCAACCCTTTTTCCTGTATATCTCCCTGTTTTTTATTAATTTATTGATTTTTCCGTCAAATGATAAAATTTTTTTTCATAGCCATGATAAATTAGATTGATTATTATACTCTTTTCATATATAATTTTTATATAACTATATAATAAATTAAGGAGGCGTTATCATGTCAAAAGAAACAATCAGAAAAATTTTTGAACAGGGAGAAGGCGTGCTTCATCTTGCTCCTACATGGGTTCCCCGTGGATTCAACGAACCCGGACGAAGGCTGCGGCTTCATCCCGATGACTACTTTGCCCTCGGAATGGATCGGGGAGGTATCTGCGAACGCTGGCTCGGTTCCCTCGCCAAGGCTATGAACGGTCCGAAGACAGGCCCTACAGAAGGTATGAGTTTTGTCGTTGAAGATGTTGCTACGAAGGCCAAGGGCCTTTTCAAGGACTATGTTGACGAACTGGGTGCAGATCTTGTGGGTGATGCATTGATGGCAAAATATGGGACATGGCCTACTTTCGCTAAAATATACGACTACGACAAGCCACTGTTCCATCATCTTCATCTGAAAGAAGAACAGGCTAATAAGATCGGCCTGCATGGCAAGCCGGAAGCATATTTCTTCCCCAGCCAGTATAACAGCGGATATCTTGGAAGAATGCCTCTTACTTATTTCGGTTTCGATCCTTCTACTACAAAAGAAGAAGTGATGCAGTGTCTGCGTGATTACGATATCAAAGATAACCGTATCACGGAACTTTCCCGGGCATATCGTATCCAGCTGGATACCGGGTGGTATACGGCTGCCGGCGTTATCCATGCTCCTGCATCCCTTGTTACATACGAGCCTCAGTGGAACAGCGATGTCAACACCATTATGGAAAATGTCACCATGGGTGAGGTCAATCCTCATAATATGCTCACTGACTGTGCGCCGGAAGAAGACAAAGACAATCTGGATGCTATCTTTGCACAGATCGACTGGGAAGAAAGCACAAGACCCGACTACAAAGAGACATATTTCCGTGCACCCAAACCATTGCCGAAAACACAGGAAGGTCTTACCGAACAGTGGATTGCCTATGCAAATGACTGGGTAGCAGCAAAGAAAGTTGTCGTCGAGCCAGGTGCTGCCGTTACTCTCACAGATCAGGCATGCTACTGCGCAGTTGTTGTTCAGGGCCATGGTACCTTTGGGGTATTTGAATGCGAAGCGCCTGAACTGGTTCACTATGAAGATCTGACAGCCGATGAATTCTTTGTTTCCGAACCGGCTGCCAAGAAGGGAATCAAAGTTGTCAACACAAGCTCTTACAGTCCTCTCGTTATCCTGCAGAACTTTGCAAACAACAACCCGGAAGTTCCTGCTGAGAAATAAATAATAAAGGAGAAAATCACTATGAAAATTGCAATTGGATGTGATCCCAATGCACAGGAAGCAAAAGAAGAGCTGATCAGGTTTATGGAAGCAAAGAAATACGGTGAAATTACTGATTTCGGAAGCGAAGATCCCATATACGCCAATACAGCGATCAAAGTAGCAGAAGCTGTTGCTTCCAAAGAGTATGACAGAGGTATCCTCATCTGCGGAACCGGCCTCGGTGTTTCCATCGCTGCCAACAAAGTAAAAGGGGCCTATGCTGCGCTTCTCTCTGACGTATATTCCGCCAAGAGAGCCCGCCTCAGCAACGATGCAAATATCGCTTGTATGGGCGCATTTACCATCGGCAATAAGCTTCGGGAAGAACTGGTAGACGCTTTCCTGACAAATGAATTTGTTCCCGGCTGCTCTTCTCAGCCTAAAGTAGATGCTTTCGTTCAGTACGATGTGGAACACAGTAAATAAAAAAGGTTTCAAAAAGCCCCGGATTACCATTTCCGGGGCTTTTTATATGCTCTACAATCACCTATAGAAAAAGGCTGCATGCCCTGCACACAGCCTTTTCTTAGTTATTCTACTCTTTTCAGCTCCTGCCGAAATCAGTTTTTACTGAAGATACTGATCTACATTCTCAGATGTAACAACTACGAAAGGTACAGAATACTCTTTATCTACTGTCTCACCATTGATAGATTTTGTAATCGCATCGATACCTGCCTGAAGCTGTCCAACACCATCCTGAAGCACTGTAGCCTGCAGTGTGCCTTCTTTAACCATCTGAAGAGGTCCCTGGTTTCCGTCAACGCCGATGCAGACGATATCCTCTCTGCCTTTTGCGTTAGCTTCTGCCTGAACTGCGGAAGACATATCGTCATTGTCGCAGATAACAGCCTTCAGATCATCACCGTACTGTGCAAGATAATCGGAGAAAGCATTGATAGCTTTGCTGGGATCCCAATCGCAGGGAACGTCTGCAGCTTTTGTCCATGCAGAGTTTGTCTCGATTGTGTTTGCAATACCCTGGCCTCTTGCGATCTGTGCAGAGTTACCGATAACACCCTGGCAGTGAACGAATACGCCGCCATCGGGAACTTTTTCCTGAACGAAGTCGCCCATCAGCTCGCCTGCATATACGTCATCAGAACCGCAGTATGTCAGAGCGATGTCATCTGTGCTGTCTGTCTTGGAGTTTACAACAACAACAGCGATGCCTGCATCTACCATTGCTGTAACAGCCGGGTCGCTTCCTGCGGACTCAGCCGGAAGAATGATAACATAATCGCAGTTATAGTTGATGCAATCCTGTGCAAGGTCGCACTGTTTTGCAGGGTCTGTGTTTCCGTCAAGGATTCCTGTCCAGTCATCAATTGTGCCATCTGCTACAAGGCCGTCAAATACTTCCTGGCCATGCGCGTTGATCGGTCCGTGGAACGGGTCTGTCAGGTTTTTGGAAATATATCCTACGATAATCTTTCCATCACCGTTACGGTCTCCGCCTGCGGCTGCGTCAGCAGGTGCTGCTGCTTCTGCATCTTCTGCGGGCGCTGCATCCTCTGCAGGTGCTGCTGCTTCCTCTTCCTGTGCAGGTGCTGCATCTTCTGCAGGTGCTGCGCTGTCACCAGACGCACCGCAGGCTACCAGGCTCAAAGCCATAGCACCAACCAAGAGTGTTGAAATAACTTTTTTCATCATTTTTTTACCCTCCTGAAAAAATTTTTATAAATAATTGGATTGCTCCAAATTATTTCATATGTTACCTAATTCCCTTTTTTGTTGATTACCATATCGATCAAAACGGCGCAGATGATGATAACGCCTTTTGTCATCGCCTGATAATAGCTTCCGATATTCAGGAAGTTCATACCGTTGTAAATACAGCCGATGATGATAGCGCCGAGAAGGACGCCGGGCGCCGTGGCAACGCCGCCTGCGAAAGAAGTACCGCCAAGCACGCAGGCTGCTACCGCATCTGTCTCGTAACCGATACCGATATTGGACTGTGCCGCTCCTGTCTTACTTGTAAAGATAACACCTGCCAGACCTGCCAGAAAACCGCTGATCGTATAGCAAAGTGTCTTTGTCCAGAACACGCTGACACCGGAAGCGATGGCTGCATGGACATTGCCGCCTACTGCAAAGACATAGCGGCCAAATCTGGTCCAGTGCAGAACGATATACATAATGATGGAAATAACTACCATATAAATGATCGGCAGCGGAACTCCTACAAAAGAGCTGGAATAAATCGCCTTGAACTCGGGGGATGCCATGGATTTACCCTGGCCATCGCTGATAATCTGCGCCATGCTTCGGATAATAAGCTGGGTAGCCAGCGTTACTACGAAGGGGAACATATCAAATTTGGCAATCAGTACACCATTGACAAATCCCATTATAGTCGCTGCCGCTACGGAAAGCAGGCAGGCAAGGAATATGTTCATATTCTGATCTACAATAAACACACCGAGCAGACAGCTCACAAGTGCCAGCTGAGAACCTACCGACAGATCAATACCACCGGTAGTAATTGCCAGACACATACCATAGGCAATGAGGCAGTTTACAGAAATCTGTGTCAGAATATTCAGTATATTACTTGGATAAATAAATCTGGGCTGCATAACGGCAATGATCGCGATCATAAAGATCAGAATAACACCGATACCATATTTACCCATGAACATGCGAAACGCATCATTGTTTTTGGATTTTGCTTTATTCATCTATTACGCCCTCCCTCTTTCCTGGCCAAAAGCTACTTCAAGAATCTCTTTTTGTGTAACACTGCCATTCAAAATCTCTTCTCTTTTAATCTCCCCATTGATTCTGCCTTCATGGTATACAAGGATTCTATCACTCATCCCCATAACTTCCGGTAGCTCTGAAGAAATCATAATAACAGCCATTCCTTTTGCGGCAAATTCACACATAAGTGTATGGATTTCCGATTTGGCGCCTACATCTACCCCTCGGGTAGGTTCATCCAAAATAAGCACTTTGGGATTCGCCATAATCCATTTTGCAAGTACCACTTTCTGCTGATTGCCACCACTCATGGAATAACCATTGTGCTCTATACTTGCACATTTTACAGTCAGTTTCTCCGCTACTTCCTGACACTCCGCCTTCTCTCTCCTCTGATTCAGCAAAAGTCCTTTCTGCTTTTCAGGAAGATTGGGCAGTGAAATATTTTCACGGATAGAACGTAACAGACAAAGGCCATATTTCTTTCTGTCCTCATTGACCATACAGATACCTTTTTTAATGGCATCTCTTGTATTTTTATTGGTGATTTCCTTACCCTCCAGATAGATCTTACCTGATTCCACCGGGTCGAGACCAAATATCGCTCTCACCGTCTCACTACGACCGGAACCAACCAGACCGGACAGTCCGAGTATTTCTCCTTTATGCACCTCAAAATTGATGTTCTCAAATCCCCCCCCTGTCAGGCCTTCTACTTTCAGTACCGTCTCACCGATTTCACAGTCCACTTTGGGGAATACACTTTTCACTTCACGCCCCACCATCATGGAAATCAGTTCATCTCTCGTAACACCTTCCATGGAGCGGGAATCTACATACGTCCCATTTCGAAAAACCGAAACTCTGTCGCATATCTCAAATATTTCTTCCATTCTGTGAGAAATATAAATAATTGCAACGCCCTTACTCTTCAAATCTCTAATTGTATCGAACAGATGATCAGTCTCTGTACTGTCCAGTGAAGAAGTTGGCTCATCCAATATGATCAACTTTGCATCACAGGAAACTGCCTTAATGATCTCCACCATCTGTATCTGCGCCAGCGTCAGATCTTTCATCATTGTCTGAGAAGTATAAGCTACCTGAAACTTAGACAACAATTCATCGCATCTCTTATTCTGCGCTCTTTTATCCAGCAGAAATCCTCTTACATTCTCCCTTTTTAAGAAAATACTCTCTGCCACTGTCAGATACGGCTCTGGATTTAACTCCTGGTGTACCATGGAAATCCCTGATTTTAATGCATCTACAGGGCCACTGGCAGAATAGGGTTTTCCGTCAAAATCCATCTTTCCCTCATCCGGTTTGATCAGGCCAATGACACATTTCATCAGTGTGGACTTACCTGCTCCGTTTTCTCCCAAAAGAGCATGTACTTCCCCTGGCTTGATGTGCAACTGTACGTCTTTCAAAGCCTGTGTTCCGCCGAATGCTTTTGAAATGCCTTCACAATTAAGTATATAAGCACTATTGTCAGCCACTTTTCACTTCTCCTTTCTTATCACTCATTTTTCGCCCCAATACAGTGAGCTTATGTAAGGTATTGTGGCAATCAGAAAATACTTCTTTGAATAATTGATAGTATTCCATATAAATATCATGCGCCCTCAAATCTGGATTGATTTCCAGATCTTTATATTTTACAACTGCCTTACATCCTTCTTTTATGCTTCCGTAAATTCCGGCGCCAGTTCCTGCTGCTATGGCAGCTCCCAGCCCCGCCTGTTCTTCCACACTCGCCACTTTCAACGGAATATTATAAATATCAGACTGCATCTGCAACCAAGGAGCGCTCCTGGCTCCGCCGCCACTCGCCACCATCATATTCGCTTTCAATCCCAGATTACCGCAGAGCTCTATACATTGATACAAGGCAAAACTTACCCCTTCCATAACCGCTCTTGCCAGCTGCGCTTTTCCGGTTCTTAAGTTGATTCCAAAAAAAGAGGCACTCAGGTCTGGATCCAGATGAGGTGTACGTTCACCATTCAGATAAGGCAGAAAAATAACGCCACCACTTCCCGGAGCCACTGCACTGATCCGCTCATTCATCTCATCGTAGTCTGTCTTTGGGAAAAGACTGTTGAACCACTTATAACAGAGTCCCGCATTCATAATTGCCCCCATTACAATAAAGTGATTCTTTTGGTATCCCATAAATGTATTTGTATTTAAATCAGGATTGACAAGCGCCTCACTACTCTGAAAAGATACCTGTCCGCTCGTTCCAATATTGGCAGATGCCTGCCCCGGTTCTATGATGCCATTGCCAATGCCCTGCATCACCTGATCGCCACCTCCGGAAACGACAACGACCGATCTGGGCAATCCCGTCTCCTGTGCTGCCACTCCTGTAACGTTTCCTACCGCTTCCCCTGTCTCATAGCAGGGTGGGAACCATTCCATCGGGACGTTCAGCTTATGTAAAATTTCTTCTGACCAACACATATTTTTCATATCGAAGGCCAATGTAGCAGATGCATCGGAATAATCTGTTGTAATCATTCCTGTCAGCTTATATTTCAAATAATCTTTCGGCAAAAAGACATGCCGTATTTTCTCATAGTTGGAAGGCTCGTTGTCCCGTATCCATAATAGAGACGGCAATAAAAACCCAGTATAAACAGGATTCATAATCAACCTTCTGATATTTTCTATTCCAAAAAGCCCTTTGATCCGCTCTACCTGCTCTCCGCTCCTGGCATCACAGTGCAATATGGCAGGACGGATGCTTTTACCGTTCTCATCCAAAACTACCAGACCATGCATCTGACCGGAAAAACCGATTCCTTTTATTTCCTCCGGACGAATGCCCCCCTCTGTCACGGCCCGCCTGATCGTATCGACACATGCTTCCCACCATTCTTCAGGATCATGCTCCGCATAATTATTAAACGGTGACTGAAACTGATATGCTTTTGCAGCAATTGCCTTTACATTACCCGATTCATCAATAACGATCGTCTTCAGGCTCGAAGTCCCCAAATCGATCCCCATCATGTAACCCATAAATTTACCCCATTCTCTCTAAAAAAGTGCTATTTGATAAAAGCGAACTGCACCCCTGCCACAAACGTATCCCCCAATCCGATTGTGCAGAGCGGTTTCTCCATATATCTGGAAGGCACAAGACAGATACTGCGCTTTGGTGACATCTCTTCCAACTCTTTTACAAACGCAAGTCCGGCTTCACTCAGCGGCCGGTCAAGTCCTTCCCATACTTCATCCAGCGTTCCGTAGTGCCCTACCCTTGCCTTTGTACCAGCCAGGAGATTCCCGATCGTCAACCCTTTCTCCACGTCCACGCCTACGAGCTCGTCTCCGTAATACATAGAATAATCTTTCGTATGTAAAATAATGCCGTTGACCTGATATTTATCGATAACAAGATCCATACCCATTAACACATCCGACAGACTCGTATGATCCATGGCCACACCACATTCCTTTGTATGCACTACCAGTTCATCTTCATTCATACCCATAATATTGACATATTGGGATAGCTCTTTGTAGACAAGATGCTTTACTTCAGGATTTAAGTAGTGTGCACTTTCAAAATAAATAATGCAATCGGGATTTTTCTCTTTAATCGTCCGATAGTGCGGCCCCAGTTCTTCCATACGCTTCGCCGTCAAAACCGGATCCAGAATCGCATTGAATCCTGACAGATTATAAGAAATGACATTGTCCGCATGGTTTTCCAGATATTCTTTAAAGTCATCGGCCACTACCATGTCTTTGTGCATTGTGTCATAGCCCATTATTACCCGGTTGGACACAGGCACCGTATATTCCTTTTCCCCGACTTTGAACTTATCCCCTTTCGTATAGGAAAAAATCATATGATATACGGACTCTCCCGCCTTTACTTCCCGCAACGGAACCCGTCTGCCATCTCTGATACTCTCCAGGCCCGGATAATCCATCATCTCACACACTTTTTCACTCTTGTCAGAAATATGAACGAGAAGCGGCATCCCAATGCTGCCAAGTGCTGCAGCCCCCTGGGCTCCCGTACCTCCAAGGGCATATTCTGTCTCAAAATGGTCTATCAGATACTCGCACACTTCTCCGTTTACGATATCCGCTTCTCCACCAATTCCTGTACTCATATAATAGGCAATGATTCTGGCAAAGCTTTCCATGCCGTCAATCACATCTTCCGGATTACAGTAAATATCCGTCTTTAAAAATTTTTTAATGATCTCATTAAATGCTTCCTCACTATAAGTGACCAGCACATCCACATCACTTGTATAACCAAACACAATCCGATCTTTGGAACTTTTACATCTTTCCATATCGGTTACAACTTCTCTCATGTATTTTTCGTAATGATCAATATATCCCATGTTATCCCTCAAATCTTATACTCAGCCAGAATCGTCTCAATTCCTTCTCTGTTGGGCTCCGCATCCTGTCTGACAGATACAAAATATAAAATAGCATCCAACACTGCCTGCTCATAAATATGGCTTGCCGCCCCAAACTCACCGAATAGTGGATTCTCCACTGTAGTCAGCAGAGCATACTGTACTTTTCTGGCAATGGGACTGCTGCTGGAACCGGTCACCGCCATCGTCTGCATGGACTTCCGGTTTGCCACTTCCACAGTCTGCACTACGTATTTGGAACTGCCGGAATGAGACACTGCTATCAGCAGATCCTTCTCGTCTCCGCACACCATACTTGCCAGACCATGCTCTGCAATCACATCACAGCTGGCATTAATACCAAGACGACACAGCCGGAAAGAAAAATCCATTGCCACAGGAATCGTATTACCTACCGCACATATGAAAACCCGTCGACTATTACAGATCATATTTACACAGTGCTTCAACTTCTCTTCATCGAGCAGATCGGCAATCCTGAGCAAATCTCTCGTCAGGCACTGAATCACTTCCTTACCGCATTTCGGATTCGTCGCCGAATCCTGATAACCGGTAAACTGACTGCGTCCCAGTTCCTCTGCCAGATATATCTTCATCTGGTAAAACCCTGTATACCCCAGGCGCTTACATACTCTGATAACAGTCGCATCGCTGACACCACTGGCCTCCGCCAGATCAGTTACATTCTGACGTATCGCTGTCTGGGGATTGGACAGAATATACTCTGCCACCTTTCTTTCTGCCAGATACATGTCTTCCAGCTGTTCTTTTATCGCTGCCAAAACCTGCTGTTCCATCATAGACCCGTCCCTTCATACCCTCTATCGATTCGTTTCAACCTGTCCTGCATTCTTCTGTTATAAAGGGCGAAAATCTATTTTGTTCAAAAAATAAAATTACATATTAAGCTAAAATTTTACAAAAAATTTATTTTTTGGATTAATTCGTTTAATTCATAATATAATTTTATCTTAATTATATTTGGTCATTTTGTCAATACTTATTATGTTTTTTTATTTTTTTCTACTGCGCTTCGTCTTTTTTAACAAAAAACAGAGAACTGATTCGTTACTATTGCCATGTAATTTTTCTTCATGGATTGATATTATAAGATGTGTTATTTTCAAAATATTGCGACAAATTATGAAAAACATCTTTGATTGCCGCAATAGCTGCCCCATGAATCATTGAATCCTGGACAGAACTCATAATAATCTCCACATGATCGTATATTTTGGGCAGCACCCTGCGCTTCACTTCGTCTTTCACCCGTCTTAACATCTCATCAGGAATGACATGAGACATCTCATCGCCGATAACGATGAGAGAAGGGCTGAAGCTGTTAATCACGTTTACGATACCAATTGCCAAATTGTCACAGCTTGTAAGAAAAATTTCTTTTACAATGGGGTTTCCTTCCCGCACCATTCTGACTGCATCGGAAAATGTATATTTTTCGCCCTTTCCCAGCACTCTGTTTATTTCTCTCGTAAAGGCAATAGAAGAACAGTAGGCTTCCAGACAGCCATAATTTCCACAGGCGCACCGGGGCCCCTTGAAGTTGATGGTAGCATGTCCGATCTCTCCCATTACACCAATGTGCCCTTTCAACAATTCTCCATTGTATATAATTCCGGCACCTACTCCCTGCCCGTCCGCAATGTACACAAGTACCTCATCAGAATTGTCACTAGGGCACTTTCCACTGTACCAATGATGGACAAGCGCCCCGGAATTGGCATCATTTTCCACGAAAACCGGCAAATGAAATTTTTTCCCCAGTTCTTCTTTGATGGAAATATGTTCCCATCCAACAGACTCTGTCATCAGTTCAATTCTGCCCCGCTTTATATTGTACGGTCCCGGCACTGCCACTCCTATGGCAATGATTTTTCTGTCCACAGCCATTTTTATCATCTCTTTGGCTTCCTGTATAACTTTTTCAAATACCTCCCTGGGCGACAGAGTCCTATCCAGCTCTTCTTCCCGCATCGATACCTGCTTCCCGGAAAAATTAAAAATTCCGATCTTATAGTTTTTCCGGGCAAGCTGAATGCCCAGCACTCCAAAGCCCTCATTATTAATAGAGATCCCGATGCTCCTGCGCCCCTTGTCTCCCGAAATAAAGCCGATTTCCTGTACCAGGCCCCATTCCAGAAAATCATTGATAATATTTGTCACCGTAGCCTGCTCCAAATTCGACAATTTAGCAAGACGCGCTCTTGCACAGACGCCCTCTTTCCGAAGCAGATTGATGATCAACGTTCTATTCATTTTCTGAACACGTTCCTGGTTAATCCCGCGATCTATTGTATACATTTTCCCTGTTACCTGTTCTTTGGCCTGTCCATCCGTTTTATACAGGCCGAATCTCTGTTGTCAACTGTTCCATCCCTCAGCGGATAAAGATATTTTTATTATACCAAAAAGCCGTAAGACCTGCCAGTCTTACGGCTCTTTTTTTCTCCTATTCAGTCATTACAAACCGTTTCCTATCTGTTAAAATCAGTCAGTTAGTCGCTGCATCCACACGGAAATACCGGTCTGGGAGGTATCGGATCACATCCGCAGCCACAGCCGCAGGGTTCACAACCACAGCCTATATTGCCTCCACTAATCGATCCACAGCCACAGCCATTATTGTTATTGTTATTGTTATTGTCACAGCCACAACCTATTCCACCAATGATACAGCCCCCTCCGGGATTGCTGCAGCCACAGTCATTGTTATTGCCACAATTGCCGCAATTATTCTGGTTATTATCGCATTCGCACTCACATTCACAGTGGCAATGGCAGTTACAATTGCAGTTACGGTTAGATCCTGTATTGCCATGTCTGTGGTTACAGCAACACAGTAAAATCAGATAACATAAAATATTCATATCATTTCTCTCCTTTTTTATATGAATATTCTATGTGACTCTCCCGTTTTTGTGACAATATGGACCTGCATCACTTTCTCTTCTTCGTTTTGGAACGGATATAGGAAAATGTTTTTTTCTCTCCCTTCTCTGCCAGCATATGCAACAATTTCTCCAAACGCCTCTTTGTATCAGGATGCAGAAAGCTTTCCATTCTGGCTGCCCCTCTTTCATAATAAGTGAGAGGGTCTCTGTCTGTGTACGCGCAGCCATTATATACTTTGGACGCCGCCACCCGATCCATAAACATTTCGATCACATAGCGCCACGGCATAGGTACAGGTTTCATTCCCGTCCCGGTCTTTGCTTCATCGGCACTATAGTCAATCCAGTATTCATAGTGATGTTTGTTCCTGCCCTTATGGTGCAGCCATGCAGTAGAATAGCCTGTCGCCTCCCGTTCCGCATTGTTCGGACTTCTGTTTCCCTGGTAATATTTGATTCCTATCAAAAACTCCGACGGAGCATATTTGGACAGGTCGTGCAGCAGTCCCTGACGGTACAGCCCTACCGCAAAACAGCCTTTCAATACCAGATATTTATGGTATGTGATTGTTTTAAAATGTCTCCATATTTGCATCTATTTCTCTTTCCTTTTTTCAGTCTGATATATTTGAATGGAACGTGCTTCGGCCAGAATATAATTATCGGATACTGCCTCTGACCCTTCCCTTTCATCCATACCGCTCCCCGGTAAAGCAGTGTCCATGCAAAGCTTCCACCTCATCCCTTTCGGGATTTTCGGCAGGGCAAACTCATGGGGTTCCCAATGCATATTATAGGCCACATAAAAATCCGCATCCGGCTGTCCATGTTCGTCTTCCGCATATTTTCCACAGTACATGACCCCAATATGTCTATAAGAATAATCCAGCATGGGCTTCCAGGCCTCCCTTCCATGGAAAGAAATATCAGGGCTGCCAAAACTGCGATAATCGATTCCTTTTAAAACCTGCTCTCTATGAAATACCGGATGGCCGTTTCTGAAACAGATCAGCTGTTTTGTATATTCATACAAATCCCGATTTGCCCGCAAACGCCTCCAGTCCAGCCAGGTCACTGCATTGTCCTGACAATACGGATTGTTGTTGCCTCTCTGTGTCTGACCAAATTCATCACCGCTTTGCAGATATGGCGTCCCCTGGGACAAAAATACAAGTGCCAGTGCATTTCTCATCTGCCGGCTTCGAAGCATCTGTACTGCCCGTTTTCTTGTCTTTCCTTCCACACCACAGTTCCAGCTGAAATTCTGGTCTGCCCCGTCTCTGTTATCCTCTCCGTTCTCTTCATTGTGTTTTCCCTCATAGGAGACAAGATCATACAGCGTAAATCCATTGTATCCTGCGATCGTATTGACAATCCCCATTCGCTCCTCATTATCCTGCAAATGAAAAATCATGGATTCCAGACATCCTCCGTCCCCCTTTAATAAACCGCGCATATCATTCGTAAAACTTTCTCTCCAAAGGGCACAATTTCTGCTGAAATCCCGTTCCCTGCGAAAAGCATCCGTCGGAAATCTGTCACAGATTAACTTCGTATCTTTCAAAAAAGGGTCGGAGACGAGCACGGAAAGAGGAAGGTTCTCTCCCAACAGATGAAAACCGTCAATATGATACTCCTGAGTCCAAAAATGCAGAATATCCGGTATTTCACTGATCCTGCAACTCTCAGGGAAATAAAACTGCATCAGAACTTCTATGTCTGCCTTATGCAGCGCCTTTACCATTCCCTTCATCTCTGCCGCCGCATCTATGCTATACGCATAAGCACTTTTGGGAGCATAATAATATCCTTCCTTAAACCCCCAATAATTAATCTTACTCCCCCCGTCTTCTCCAAAGGGCAGCTCCACTGGCTCCATTTCATCAAATTCATACGCCGGCATCAATTCCACCGCCGTGATTCCCAGCTCTTTTAAATAGGGAATCTTTTCCTGCAAACCTGCAAAAGTACCCTTTTTCCTGACTTCGGAAGAACTGTGTTTCGTAAACCCCCTCACGTGGATACCATAGATGACAGAGTTCCCATAAGAATGCCGGGGGAATCTATCCTCTTCCCAGTCATATGCCTCTTCCGGCAGTATATACCGAAGCCTTCCTTTTGCCTTTCCATAGGAACGCATTCCTGCCACACCTTTCGCATAAGGATCGGGAAGGCTCTTTTGATCCACATAGTAGCAATAACTGTCAGCCCCTTTTGGCAGCTTTTCAACGACAACACTGTAAAGCTGCCCCTGTCGGCAATCTTCCGGTACCGCAATCCGCGCAAGCTCCTTTTCTCCGGTAAAAATGCCGATCTCTATCTCTTTCCTGGATTTTTCTGCACAAAATACAAACTGGGTTCTCCCCTCTGTCACTGTCACACCTTTCGGATAATAATTTCCTCTTCTCATAGCTGCCTTCCTTTTCTGTATGCGGTACTTCATCCTTATGGTTGCATTTTTGTGAATTATATCATATAATCCAATCTTATGCGATAATTTATAGAATAGTTTTTCATTTACTTTACATTCTCGCCTTCTTTATGTACAATATTTAGTAATCTCAGTGGACACCCTCAGTGGACAAGGGCACACACGCCGTGTGTCCCCTTGTCCACTGAGGGTAAGGGTAGCTAAGAATTAATATCTCCCGTCCGCAAAAAGTAATACAGGGTTAGTTGTAAAAGCAAGAAAAATGGAGGGAACATCTATGGGGAACCAAAGTGAAAACGAAGAAGAGATGACTGTCGAGCTGGAACTGGAAGACGGATCCAAAATAACCTGTGCCATTGTTACCATTCTGACTGTACAGAATCAGGATTACATCGCACTTCTTCCCCTGAATGAAAAAGGAGAAAACACGGAAGGAGAAGTCTGGTTCTATCGTTATCATGAGGATGAAAACAATCCTGATACAGAACCGGAACTGACTTACATCGAAGAAGATGACGAATACGAAATTGTAGCGGATGCTTTCGATGAATATTTGGACAACGCAGAATTTGATGAGCTTGTAGATGCCAGCGAATAAATAAACTATTGATCTGTTCCAAAAACATGCAGGAACCGGGACATTGTTTCCGGTTCTTCTTTTGTCCCTGTCCTGAAATACAGGTACAGCCTTTCTTTGGCACGGGTCATACCCACATAGAACATCCGCCGCTCTTCTTCTATTTCTTTCACAGAAAGCGCCTTTTTGTGAGGTACAGTGCCTTCGTTCAGATCAGGCATAATCACATGATCAAATTCCAGTCCTTTGGAACCATGATACGTCAGAAGATGTACCCCCTCTTTTCCCACTCTTTTTTCTACACCCTTTTTTATTTTATTATTTTCATCTCTTTCCTTCCGCAGCCACCTCTCCCAGTCCTCCATTCCACTCATCTCTCCCGCCAGTTCCTGTATGTATTTCATTGCTCTGACTGCCTCTTCCAGAGCGCCGCCTGTATACTCCCGCGTTATCCAGTTTTCATATCCTATCCCCTTTCTAATATACATAACAGCCGCATACAGACTCAACTTCTCTGCCCGCATACAATCCTGCTCCAGCTTTTGAATTCTGTTTATGACATCTTTGTCATAAATATGATACGATTGTAACTGAGAAAATCGAAAACATTCTCCCGTACACCCTTCCCGTTCTATCCCCCGCCAGGGCCTGTTCATAATCAAATAAAAATTTTTTCTCGTCATGTCTCCGTGTATAAGACGTAAATAGGCATGGATATCCCTGGTCACGAAATGATTTCTTACATCACACTCTCTCCCAGCAATCACCCGGGGTATTCCGGCTTTGTCCAATGCCCCTATCAGTGCTTCTCCATCCATGTGCCTGCGATATAAAACAGCAGTTTCGGACAATATCCCCTGTCTTTGAAATGCCCGAAGCTGTCTCACGATTTCTCTGTTTTCTGCCTCTCTGTCCATAAATCCCCTGTATATTACTTCTTTCTCCCCAGAGCATTCCCTGTCAGGAACCTGTTTTTTCTCAAAGCGGACTTCGTTTTCACTGATGACTTTCTCTGCCGCCCGGATAATTCCTGGTCTGCACCGATAATTTTTCTCCAAAAAAATCTGTTTCGTTCCGGTATATTTCTGGGGAAATGACAGCATGATCTCAGTTCCGGCTCCCCGGAATCCGTAGATCGCCTGATCGTCATCTCCCACAAGAAACAGGTTATTATCAGGAAGTGCCAGCAAAGACAATATCTTCTCCTGAATCGGTGCAATATCCTGATATTCGTCTGCCAGAATATATCGGCACTTACCCTGCCATTTTTTCAGAATATCCTTCCGTTTCTCCAGTAGCATGAGACATTCATAGGCCATATCATCAAAATCCAGCTTTTTTCTTTCTCCGCATAGTTGTCTGTATTTTTTAAACACCTTTATCGTCTGTTCAGCACTGATCGATTCGGGCAGTGCTATTTCCGAAAGGAGACTTCCGTTCTTTAATTTTCCGGTTATCTCCAGAAACGCCGCCCCAAAATCAGCACTGATCTGTTCCTGTCGCAGAATCTGCCGCATATACTCCTGTTTTTCTTTTTCTTTCAATAGTGTGAGGGAATTGTTTGGATGGCTTTCTCGTAAGATGCGATAATAGATGGCATGAAATGTACCAAACTGAATGGGCAGGCTGGCCTTTACCAGAGCTTCAAACCGTTGCTGCATTTCCACAGCGGCCGCTTTTGTAAAAGTGACCACCAGTATCTCTTCCGGTGGTATATGATAATATGCTGTTAAATACAATAATCTGTTGGTAATAACAGTGGTTTTACCACTTCCCGGACCTGCAAGTACAAGCGCAGGTCCGGTATTGTGGCATATTGCTTCCCGCTGGGAAGCGTTAAATCTCTCCAGATCAATTTTCAAGTAATGAAATTCCTTTCCGAATCCGTTTCAGCGTCTCTTCCTTCCCAAGGATTTCCATAATTTCTGTTGCTCCGGCCGGGGTCATCTGTTTCCCGGAGGCTGCTGTCCTCACAGGCCACATCACATAGCCGTTTTTACAGCCTTTTTTCTCTACATACCCAAGCAAAGTCTGATACAGAGCATCATTGCTGTAATCCTCCTGTGCTTCCAGTATGGGCAACAGCTCTTTCAATACTTCCAGGGAAGATTCTTTTGTCGTCTTCATTTTTTTATGGCAATACATTTCCGGGTCATAGGCAGGCAACTCTTCAAAGAAGTCCACCAACTCTTTGATATCCGGAAAAATCTCAATTCTCGTCTTGACCATGGCACCGATTTTCTCAAAATCCAGATCTTTCGTAATGACCTCTTTCATAACAGGCAGTGCCTTCTCATAGAACGGCGCAAATTCCATGGCTTTGATATATTCCCCGTTCATCCATTTCAGTTTCGTATAGTCAAAAACCGCAGGAGACTTGGACAGATGATGATAGTCAAAGACATCTACCAATTCTTTCAGGGTAAAGATTTCTCTGTTGTCCGCAGGACTCCATCCAAGCAGCGCCACGAAATTTACAATAGCCTCTGTGAGAAATCCCTGTTCAATCAGATCTTCATAGGAAGAATGGCCGCACCGTTTGGACAACTTATGATGTTCTTCGTCTGTAATGAGCGGACAATGGACATATGTGGGCACTTCCCATCCAAAGGCCTCATACAGTCTGTTATATTTGGGCGAGGAAGACAGATATTCATTCCCCCTGACTACATGGGTGATTCCCATCAGATGATCGTCCACTACATTGGCAAAATTATACGTGGGATAGCCGTCTGATTTGATCAGAATCATATCATCCAGCTCTTCATTGCCCACTGTAATGTCTCCGTAGATTTCATCCCGGAACGTGGTAGTCCCTTCTGTCGGGTTGTTCTGCCGTATCACATAGGGGACACCGGCAGCCAGTTTTCCCTCTACTTCTTCTCTGGAAAGAGACAGACAATGTTTATCGTAGACATTGATCTCCTTCCCTTCCACCACTCTCGTCAGAGAAGATAACCTTTCCTTGTCACAGAAACAATAATATGCTTCCCCTTTCTCTATCAACTGTTTCGCATATTGTAAATACAGTCCCTGTGACTGCCTCTCACTCTGCACATAGGGTCCCACACCCCCGTCTTTGTCCGGTCCTTCATCATGGACCAGTCCCGTCTTTTGCAACGTACGGTAAATAATATCCACAGCCCCTTCTACGAGCCGTTCCTGATCTGTGTCCTCAATCCGCAGTATAAAATCCCCGCCTTCATGCTTTGCGATCAGATAGGCATACAGCGCCGTCCGCAAATTACCCACATGCATCCGTCCCGTAGGACTGGGGGCGAATCTTGTCCTGATTTTTTTCATCTGTTATATCTCCTTATCCGGTATCGTCTTCGATGCTGACGCTTTGAATTTACCTACTTCCTTAGTTGCCTGAGTTACCGGGATATTTGTTCCCGCACCGGCCACACAGCCGCCGGGGCAGGCCATTCCTTCGATCAGACACCCTTTCTTTTTACCTACTTTAGCCAGCATCAATATTTTCTTACACTCTGCAAGGCTTTCCGCATGCTCAATATTGACATCCACATCGGGATAGTATTCCCGGATACAGTCTTCAATAGCGCTTGCCACACCACCTGCCACGCCGTACCCTCTGCCGGCCCCTGTGGCATCCCGTAATTCATCCATCGCCTGAATCTCTTCCAGTAAAATCCCCTTTGCTTCAAACATTCCCACTAACTCTTCAAAGGTAATGACAAAATCCACGTCGGAACGGACCGTTCTCCTGGAAGCCTCCAGCTTTTTGGAGGCACAGGGACCGATAAATACAACGCCTGCATCCGGGTGCTCCTCTTTAATGACCCGGGCTGTCGCCACCATCGGCGTCAGCTCATTGGAAATGTTGCCAATCGTCTCCGGGAAAAATTTCTTTGCCAGCATGGACCAGGAAGGACAGCAGGAAGTGAGCAAAAACGGCAGATTTCCCGTAGCCACCTCATGTACATAGTGTTCCGCCTCCGCCATGGCGCCCATATCTGCACCGATTGCCGTTTCATACACATCCGCAAAGCCAAGTTCCTTTAACGCAGTCTTTAACATATCCGGTGTTACCTTAGGACCGAACTGCCCCACAAAGGCAGGCGCTACCTGAGCAATGATCTTTTTCCCACCCTGCATGGCCCGAATCAGCTGAAAGATCTGAGATTTATCCGCAATGGCTCCGAAAGGGCAGTTTACCATACACTGTCCACAGGACACGCACAGTTCATTGTCAATCACCGCCCTGTCCGACTCGTCACTTTTGATCGCTCCCACACCGCAGGCCGCCGAACAGGGCCTGACCTGATGGGAAATGGCATCGTATGGACAGATAGCCTTACACTTTCCGCATTTGATACATTTCTCCTGATCAATATAGGACTTCCCGTTTACCATCGTAATGGCTCCTCTGGGACAAACCTCATTGCAGGGATGTGCCACACACCCCATACATTTGTCAGTCACTTCATATCGGTTGACCGGACAGGCATTGCAGGCGGAAGGAATGACCTGCATCAGCGGGGGTTCGTAATATTTTTCGTCAATATTACTCTCTTCCAGTCCCTGTGTCACATGTACCGGCATATTTTCCGGTCGAAGGCTCATACCCATAGCCAGCCGCAGTCTCTCACGGACAATGGCTCTCTCTCTGTACACACTCTCCCGGTATGTGGATTCCGTGTAGTCTATTATCTTATAAGGAAGCGCCTCCATATCGTCAATCAGATTGTCCGAATGATATGCCAGACTGGCAATCTCCCGGAAAACTCTCCTTCTGATTTTTCTCACCTGTGTATCGATTCCTCTCATAAACGCCTCCCTCTGTGAAAAAGAATCCCACTTTTTATGCTACTTGCAAAAAGCCAAATTTCATCTGTACTTTCCTATTTTCCCATAAACAAATATGGAAATCAAGGCCTTTTGTTATTTTTTTATCAAAGTATTTCTTCCAGTCTTATCGCAGGTATACCCGCCCTACCTGAACAACAGACTTCCCACCTGATAGACAAACACTGCCGCCGACCATGCCAGCAGCAACTGGAACAACACCATTTTCATCGTGAACTTCCAGGAGCCGCTCTCTTTTTTCACAGTAGCGATCGTAGCTGCACAGGGTACATAGAGCAGACAAAATACCATCAGAGCATAGGCGTTTACCGGGCCGAAATCCGGATTCTGCATATGGATATGGTTGACAATCGCCGCCATGCCCGCTTCCGAGTTGGCATTTCCTACCCCAAACAATACAGCAAAACTGGACACCACCACTTCCTTGGCAGAAATACCTGAAATGAGCGCCACCGCGATCTGCCACATATCCAGCCCTGCAGGTGCCAGAACGGGCATCAGCCATTTCCCAATCACTGCCCCGAAACTGTCAGCCGGATTTTCCACCATACCTTTTATTCCGAAATTCAGTACAAACCATATGATAATAGAAGCAATAAAAATTGTCGTCCCTGCTTTTTCCAGATAATCCTTTAATTTCGTCCAGACATAGATACCGATCGTCCTGGCATTGGGTCTCTTATATTCCGGCAGCTCAATTAAAAGACAGTCATTCGTCCTCTCCTTTCCCCGCTCCCATCCATGTATGGCAAGAGCCGCGGCAATTGCCACCATCATACCGATGACGTACATGGAAAAGGCGGCAAGCCCTGCATACTTTCCAAAAAACATATCGGATATCAGTACATAGACCGGCAGGCGGGCCGAACAGGACATAAAGGGGGTAATCAGCATCGTCTTTCTTCTGTCACGCTCTGTCTCCAGGGCACGGGTTGCCATAATCGCAGGTACCGTACAGCCGAACCCCAGAACCATCGGCAAAAAGGCTTTTCCTGAAAGACCGGCTCTTCCCATGATATTGTCCATCACATAGGCCACTCTTGACATATATCCACTGTCCTCCAGCATAGCCAACGCCAGAAATAAAATGACAATATTGGGAATAAAGGTAAGGATACCGCCCACACCGGCAATGATACCGTCCACAATGAGGGAGACAAGCCAGGACGCACAACCAACAGAAACGAGCAGAAGATTTGCCTGTTCCGATAAAACTGTCAATGTATGCTCAAACCCCGCCTTCAGAAAATCCCCTACCATAAAGGTCATAAAAAACACAAAACACATGATAAGTAAAAAGATAGGCACGCCCCAGAAGGGATGGGTCAGAATTCTGTCAATCCTGTCTGTAAAAGCCGCCTTCTTTTCTTTATGAAACAACACTTCTTTTACAATTGTTTCTATGTAGGCATATTTTTGCTGAATGATTTCTTTTTCAAAGCTTCTCTCTGCCACATTGATGATGGATATGGGGTGTTCTTTTCTGACTTCCTCATCGTTTTCCAGCAGTTTAATGGCATGCCACCTGACACTGGAATGGTCGGGGAACCGGGCCTGCATCATCACTTCCAGCCTGGCAATCCTGGCCTCTATCTCCTCCCCGTAAGTCAGCACTTTATCTGCGGCGCCTTCTTCATAATGATGCACCACCGCGTGCAGCAAAATCCCCAGGCCTGTCCGCTTCGCCGCCGAGACCGAAACCACCGGAATATTTCCCAGCATCTCCGGCAGACGGTGCAGATCGATCTCCATTCCTCTCTCTTCTACAATATCCATCATATTCAGAGCAAGCACTACCGGCTTATCCAGTTCCAATAACTGTAATGTCAAATACAGATTGCGTTCCAGAGAAGAAGCATCCACTACATTGACAATGGCATCGATGTCATCATCCATAACACACTGTCTTGTAACCTTCTCTTCTATCGTATAACATGTCAGGGAATAGATACCCGGCGTATCGACAATTGTCAGGTTACAGTCTTCATATTCTGTATAGCCTTCCTTCTTTTCCACGGTAACACCGGGCCAGTTGGCCACTTTCAGCCGGGAACCGGTCACTGCGTTAAACAGTGTCGTCTTGCCACAGTTTGGATTTCCTACAAATGCCACCCTGATCTCTTTTTTCTGCTGCGTCATGCCGTCTCCTCCTTTACTTCAATGCAGGAGGAGATATGTCTGCCAAGAGCCAGTCTTGTACCTCTTACCTGTATAATCATGGCTCCTTTATTCTTCCGGTTCAGAATTTTAATGCATGTTCCGTCATTGATGCCGAGAGCCTGTAGCCTGCGGGTAACTGCCTCTTCCACATATACGCCCTTTACCTGGTAGAAACAGCCTGTCTTGCCTTCGTACAGTGTCATTGGTCTGTTCTCCTGTTATTTTAATAGCTATCCATCCATAAAAGTCTTCCGCTCTATTTTATCATCTATATCCGGTAACTGCAATCCCGAAGGAGACGCAGGCGGAAAGCAAGAAAAGACATTCTGCGTTTTTCATGGCCATAATCCGGCAAATACAGGCTACTGCTTTGCTCCCGGCAGGCGCAGCCGGAATACCCGCCGCATCAGTTCTTTTCCATGGAACGGTATAAGTGGATAGATATAGCTTGTATTGGCCACCGTCCTGTTGCAGGCGATGCTCACCAGACAGATCAGGATCGCTCCCACATAGCCCCAGATGCCAAAGAGCGCAGTGGCAATCAGATTGAGAATCCTCATAAATTTCAGAGCATACCCCAGCTCATAGCTGGACTGGGTATAATTGGCGATTGCCACAAAAGCCATATAGAGCATCACTTCCGAATTGAACCACCCACTGTTCACAGAAAATTCTCCCAATACAAGCGCCGCCATAACACTGAGAGGGGTACTGAGCATATTGGGTGTATTGACTGCCGCCAGCCGCAGACCGTCTATGGCCAGCTCCAATACAAGGAACTGCCAGATCAATGGCAGATTCATCTCATCCTGGATGCGGATAAAGTCAAATCCCGCCGGTATCCACTGAGGATTCTGCATCAGCAGTAAATAGGTTGGCGTCAGAAAATAGGTTATAAAAGCGATCAGAAATCTGGAAAAACGCAGATACGTTCCGGTAATGGGAGGGAAATAATAATCATCGGCCTCATCGATCACATCAAATACAGTAGTGGGCGTAATCATAGCCGAAGGCGAATTGTCCACCAGTATTACAATGTTGCCTTCCAGCACATGAGCCGCCGCCGTATCGGGACGTTCTGTAAACTTAAATTTTGGAAAAGGATTGTACCATCTCCTTTTATAGAGGCATTCCGCCAGACTTTCCTGGTTCATCGTCAATGCATCTACTTCGATATTGCGAATACCGTCTTTGATTTTTTCCAAAAAGGCATGATCTACTCTGGAATCCATATAGCAGATTACAATGTCTGTCTCGGAGCTTTCCCCCGCACTCATCATTTCCATACGAAGATCCGTACTGCGGATTCTTCTGCGAATAAGAGCTGTATTAAATACTACCGTTTCTACAAAACCGTCCTTGGAGCCTCGGAGCACCTTGTCCTTTTCCGGTTCCGATACGCTTCTGGCCGGATAGGTACGGGCATCGATCAAAATCGCCTTTTCATACCCTTCGATCAGTAAAATCAGGACACCCGACATCAGATTATGGATAACGGCTTCCCATGTGCTGCTCATATCCACTTCCACATAGGGCATATGCTTTTTCAGCATTTCATGCACATTGTCTGACATTTCCTTCTCTGTCAGTTCTATCAGATACTGCAGTATCTTCTCCATTAACTCATCTTTACAGAAACCGTCAATAAAATAAAAGCAGGCCTGCCTGCCTCCTATTTCAATGACCCGATACACAATATCAAAATTTGTCCCGACGGAAAGTGCCTCTTTCATATATGACATATCATCAGAGAAATTTCCTGTCATCTGCCTGGCTGATTCGCTGCCTGTCTGTATTTGTGTCTTTCTGTCTGTCTGTTTTCCTCTTTCGTCTGCTCTTTCATTTCTCTGTCTCTTTTTCAATATAAAAACTCCTTTCAGACAACCTTGTTTTAGTATGTCTTAAAAGGAGTTTTTTCATGCAATCGGATCACATATCCAAATTACTCTCAGGGAACACACACCTTGAACGATGTCATTGCCCCGTACTTCCAAAGCCGCCATTGCGGACACCCTCTGAATCATCGTCCTGCGTAATACCATATTCCAGAAAAATACCCTGCATAAAGCCCACGCCCATTTCCAGACTGAGCGTTTTTCCCTCTTTGGAATCATTGGTGATCCGGGCCATAATATGACCTTCATTGTCCGAATAAAAATAATCACTGTCAATAATGCCCACTGTATTGTTGAGCTGCAGACGATATTTGAACCCGAGGCCGCTTCGGGGATACAGACTCAAGACCCACCCTTCTTCCATCTCGACACGGATGCCAGTTGGGATTTTGATTTCCTCTTCCGGCCCAAGGGAAAACGCCACCGGTGTATGGAAATCATACCCGGCACTGCCTTTTGTAGCCCTGGCAGGCAACTTGATTCCCTCATATATTTTATGAATTTCCGATTCTGTATAACCGGGGATACAATCCTGTATATCCTTTGTAAACTGTTCTTCACTTACTTTATGGAATTTTGCAATTCGTTTCATCGTAAATTCTCCTATCTCAGGCGTAGTCCCCGCAATGCAGCACCGGTACAATACTGTCCTCTTTCTCCAGGCTCTTTTTCACATCGATGACCCTCTGGTTTTTACTTCCCTTCCATAAAAGCCTCGGGTCTTTTTCCTCTATGACAAACTCTCCGTCCACCAGCACATCAATATACTGTAACATGGATTCCTGCAACAAATTTTCCCAGGAATCCCCCGTATAGAGCCATATTGTCTTATCGGGATATTTCCCTTTGATCTCTCCCATCAGTTTCCGTACATCTGCACGATTGGCCGGATGGAGTGGGTCGCCACCGGAAAAAGTGACACCGGAGATATAGGGTTTATCCAGTTGCTCATAAATCTCCTCTCTGGCTGCTTCGTCAAAAAGCAGTCCCCCATTGGCATCCCATGTCAATGGATTATGACACCCTTTACAGCAGTGCATACAGCCAGACAGCCAGAGGACTACCCGAAGCCCATCACCATTGAGCATGTCGTCCTTCGTTATATTATGATACCGCATTGTCCTCTCTCCCCGCTCACATACTGATTCTGTCGGCTATCTCCGCCATTTTCGCATCATTCAGACGGGTATCTCCATGGACGCGGGAATAGGACAAATAGCCGTTCATACGATCGATCTTTGTCAGATTACGGCTGCCGCACTTTGGACATACATCCATTTCCAGCTCCTGATGTCCACAGTCGTCACAGTACGCCAGCGACAGATTGACACCTTCATAAAATCCCATGTCCATAGCTCTGTGAATCAATGTCTTAATCGCTTCTATATTATAATCAATGGGATATTTGACATACTGAATTTTACCGCCGTTGGACAATTCCCAAAAACGGTATTCCTTGTCCTGCTTTTCGATAGGTGTAATATCCTCTGTCACATGACAGTGGAAGCTGTTGCTCACGTACTCTCTGTCAGAAACTCCTTCCACAATTCCATACTTTTCCCGGAATTGTTTTACCTGAAGGCCGCACAGATTCTCTGCCGGAGTCCCGTAGATCGCATACAGATTGCCATCTTCTTCTTTAAACTCATTGATTTTCTTATTGATATATTCCAGCACTTCCAATGCAAACTGGCCGTCTTCCACAAGTGACTTTCCATTATAAAGTTCCTGCAGTTCATTGAAAGCGGTAATACCGAAGGATGCCGTGGCAGACTTTAAAATGGGTTTGATCTTATCGCTGAGCTTTAAATGGCCACCAAGGAACCCGCCTTCGCAATAGGCAAGGGGATTGGTAGAGGCCCGCATCTCTCCCAGATACGCATAGGTTCTGATATGGAGCTGACGTATAAGATTGAGATAATAATCCAGCACTTCGTAAAAGTCTCTTCCTTCCTGTCTCGCCTTGGCAAGAATCATCGGGAGATGAAGAGAAACCGCACCCACATTGAACCGGCCGACGAAAACCGGCACATCCTTATCATCTGCCGGATGCATACCGCCCCTCTCATACCAGGGCGACAGAAATGCCCGACAGCCCATGGGGGAAATAATCTTTCCGTACTGTTTGTACATGCTGGCAATGTAGCCCTTACCCGTCAGAGAAAGCCAGTCGGGATACATCGTTTTGGCAGAACACTGTACTCCCGCCTCGAACACATCTTCCAGCTCTTTTCCGGGACCGTGAAGATTCTCATCATATAAAAAAACGATTTTGGGGAACAATACCGGCTTTTTGTATTCTGCCTTGCCCTGTCCCTTCCGTCTTACATTCAACATGGAAATGGATGCCAGCTTAGCAAACCGGCCCCTTCCCGTTCCGGCTGTCACCGTAATAAAGGGATAATCTCCCCGGCTGCTTGCCACCGTATTAAATTTATACTCCCAGCCCTGGAAGCCCTGTTCGAACTCCCTGACCACATCCTGATAGGCCTCCTCTTCGGCCCGTTCCCTGCCGATGCCCAAACCTCTGTATTTCTGTATAAACTTTTTGTAGGATTTTTCCGCATAGGGCTCCAGGATGAGATCCACACTGGGAACAGTAAATCCGCCATACTGCTGACTCGCCGCACTCAGCACAATATCCCCGATCACGTCAAAAGCCACATCCAGTGTCTTCGGCTCATTGTACCATATATTTCCCATCTCAAATCCGCCGGAAAGCACACTTTCCACATCGAAGAGACAGCAATTCATCGTATCCCTTCTGGCGGACATATCGTGTACATAAATATAGCCGTCCCGGCACGCCTGAATCTCCTCCGTCGTCATGAAAAACTTCTGATACAGCTCTTTATTCAGCTGATTGAAAATCAGGCTTCTCTTCGTAGAAACGAGCGCCGAATCCGTATTGGCGTTTTCCTTGTCACCAATGTACATAATAGACTGGCTCTTTTTATAGACGTCGTCCAGCATACGGACAAAATCCTGCTTATAGTTACGATAATCCCGATAACTTTTTGCCACAATAGGCTTGACCTGCTCCAGCGCACTCTCTACTATATTGTGCATGACCGGAATGGGCACTGCATCTGTATCCATCTGTTCCACTTTTGCAATGACATACTGACATATATGTCGTTTTTCTTCATCGGTGAATTTTGTCAGTGCACGGTAAGCAGATTTCCCCACCGCATCGATTACCTTCTGTACATTAAAAGCCTCTCTGCTACCGTCCTTTTTAATGACCCATGTCTGACTGCTCGGCTGAAATTCCATACCGTAATCCACTGTATCTTCTTTTTCCACCATCGTTGCGCCCATTTTCCGACCTCCATAATCTTCCTGCACTGCTTATCCTGCATTTCCCACATCAACATGATATAGAGACTGCAAACTTCAAAACACTATATATAGTGGTATCTACCAGTATATATAGGAAGTCACAGACTGTCAAGACGTAAAAATATGAAAAAAAACGGGCTCTACTTGATTATTTCCAACATAGTTGCAATGTCTTCGGTTGCCATTGTTACTTTTGACTTTTCGATTAAAATGTTTCCCCCTGTCATTATGTATGACGGCATTATCCGAATACCTTCATAATAAATTTCACTGTTTCGCAATTTATAGGTGGAAACAGCGGGAATGGCATTTTTCTTTGTTGATTTTTTCGTAATCATGTTAAAGGCTTTCTTTGCAACATCACCCATAAGCATAATAACTTTTAAATTGGGGAGCAGAGAAAGCTCCGCTTCTAAATAAGGTAAACTATTTTCTATACTGCTTTTATCAATGGCATATTCTGTCTTTGGGGTTTTTACAGCATTTGTAATATAGATGCCCATTTGTAATATATCTTGTATCGAACTAACCTCTGTTCCCGCCCCCTGAAAAAGAGGTATCGTTGTTTTCATATAATCAGCGTCGGAAGCTCCATAAAAATCCTGTAAGGGATCAGACGGTACAACTTCATTTATCATAACTGTCTTAATCGTGAATGGGTCAATCTCAATATCGTTTAGATAGATACCATTTGCTTTACCCAACTTCATTTCAAGTTCTCGTTTCATGTTCATATTTATATCCTTACCCTTTGTCCACTGAGGGTATCCTTTCCATAAAAAAGAATTGCGTCCCTGCGATTCACCGCGCACGATCGGTGCACTTTAGTGCAATTTTCCTCTCCGCGAACTGCGCATTTCTATTTTTATCGTATAGGGAATGACAAAAGCGTTCATTGATTTTCTTCCAATAAACGCTTTCCCTCACCATAGCCTGATTCCATGATTTTTACTCGAATATAAAATGCACTATTCCTCTGCCCCGGCATCACTGCCCCCCGCAAGAGCGGCCTTTGCATCTTTTGACTTTCTCCACTTCACTCCTACAATGCAGGCTACCACTACGAGCACTGCAAATACCGCAAACAGAATCAGATACGATAAAAAATAACCTAAAAATGCACTTAGATTTTCCATTGTTCTTCCCGCCTTTTCTTTCCTGACCACCAGTATTTAGAATCTAAATATTTCATTTATTATAACTAATATTTTTTAAAAAAGCAATCGTCCCTGACACATTCTCCTGGAAAAATGTAATACCCAGAACAATCAGACAGGACAGCCTGTATCTTCCAGCAGCGCATCTCCATCCGCCGCCTCTGTGGCAAGCTGATCACACCGTTCATTTTCCGGGTGCCCGTTATGTCCCTTTACCCAGGTGAATGTTACCTGATGGGGCCGGCCCGCAGAGAGCAGTCGTTTCCACAGATCCACATTTTTCACGGGCCCTGCAGACCCTTTCCATCCTTTTTTCAGCCATCCTTTCACCCAGTTTTTATTGAAGGCGTCTGTCACATATTTGGAATCCGAAACGATCTCCACCTGACAGGGCTTTGTCAATGCTTCCAGACCCACTATGACAGCCATCAGCTCCATCCGGTTGTTCGTCGTCTTGCGATAGCCGCCGCTGTATTCTCTCATGTGAAGCGTTCCCTTCTGGTCCACATAGTGCAGTATCGTCCCATAGCCGCCAGGACCGTCGGGATTTCCCCTGGCAGAACCGTCCGTATAAATCGTCACTTTCATTTCCAAACCCCTTCCCGCAAAAAATTCTCCGCCTGCCGGATGGCCTGTTCCACAATTTCCCTGTCGTATCCCATCACATCCAGCAGTCGTATGGCGTTACTCGTATCCGCACTGCCTCTTTGCAGCCGATACGAAAAAGAAATATCTTTTCCCTGTACCTCTTCTGTGAAATGATAGTTATCATATAATTCGCCCAGAAGCTCTGTCAGCTCCCTGTCATGAGTCGCCGCGAAACAGTACATTTCCGGTTGTCTGATACTTCTCAATATCTGCGTGGATGCAGAGATTCTTTCCACTGTATTTGTCCCCCGCAATATTTCATCTATAAAACAAAAAACCGGCGCCTGCATTTCTTTCCCCGCGTCCAGAATCCGCTTCAGAGAAAGTATTTCCGCCATATAACTGCTCTCTCCCCTCTGGATACTGCCGCCGTCATCCTGCATCGCCGTAAAAATACGACAAAAGGGTGCCTGGAACGTCCTGGCAAGGACCGTATCTATTGTCTGGGCAAACAGCAAATTGACAGCTATCGTCTTCAGAAACGTGGATTTCCCGGAAGCATTGGAACCGGTAAGCAATATGCCATGCCCTGCCTTCATCCTGATACTGTTTGCCACCGGTATCTCTAACAGCGGATGAAAACATTCCTCCCCATAAAAGTCCGTATCCGGGCAGGGGCTCTTTTTTCGCCTGTCATCATCCTTTGCGCAATACAGCGCCGGGATACTATAATAATCCAGGGAGCCCCTGTACATGGCGATACTGATACTGCCGTCCATATATCCCGTAAATGCAAAGGCATTCCACAGTTCCGGTTCCAGCGACAGAATTTTATTTCGCAGCAATTGAAACTGTATCACGTCGGGATGCAGCAGCATGCGAATATAATCTGCAAATACAGAAACAGGACTGCTGCCCTCCCTGCCACACTGCAGTACCCAGAAACTATGCCGTCTCAGGGAGCGGAGCTTTCGGAAGCAGTCCATTCCCTGGAATCCAAGCTCCTGTTCCGTCTGCTGCCTTATCTCATCCGGCAGACTGCGATACAACACTTCCGCCCCTTTTATCATGCGGAGCAGCCCGGCCACGCCCAGAAGACAGGCCAGTATTTTAGCCCTTTCTCCAAAATAAGTTACGATCTGGTATACCATGACAAAAGCAAGGAAAGCAAGGCCTGACGGCAGACTTAACATAAACAGGAAAACTCCGGCCACATACGCCATATCTGCCGCATATTCTTTCAGCACTTTCCCTTTTGGAGCCTCTCTGACCGCTTCCAGACAGTCATAACAGGAGAGTCCCTTCCCACGGCCGATCTTTGCCAGTATTCCCTGTATCTTCACCCGCTCCCGGCTGTGAGAGGCAAAATAGGACGCTGCCTTTTCCCATTTCTCCGCATCCTTTTGATTCTGTGCCGGACGGTGCAGCATGGCATACAGATACTCTCTCCCCGCCTGGGACATTGTATAATCCAGCCTGGCAAAAACCGCTTCCATGTCCAGCTCTTTCCATGTGATCTCATCCAGGAAAAATCTGTCCTCTCTCCGGCACAGATATTGCAGATACCCGTCCGGGTATCTGTCAGTGTTCCTCCTGTCAAAACTTTTATGAGAACCTTTGTGCCCCGGGGAAGGAGCTTTTTTCTCATATCCCCAGGGCACTTTTCCGTAAGAAGCCGCCAGCCTCTCCAAAAACGCAGCTTCTTTTTTTCTCTCTTCGTATATACCTTTCAGAAACAAAGCGACAACAGCTGCCACTATGACAGCCAGAAACAGGCCATAGCTCATAGAGCATACTCCTGTCCCGGCCGGCTGATTTCCATCACTTTATCTGCATACTGCCTGCCTTTATCGCTCTTTTTATACTTGTCTATGATTCGATAATCATCCCACATATGCATGGGGAAAACATGGTCCGTATCCGTATGTTCCAAAAACTCCTGCATCCCCAGGCCGTATGCCCACTCCAGCCGGGGATCCAGCGGCACAAAGGCCACGTCAAAATGCCGACCGTCTATGAGAGAAATCTCCTTTTTATAGTCCTTCTCCATCTGCGTATTCCAGGAATCGGCCTCTCCTTCCCAGTGCCACCAGTTCAGATCCCCTGCATGGTAAATCGTCTTTCCTTCCGTACAGACAATAAAGGCCACTCCTTCGTCCGTGGAACGCAGCGTCTCTATTTTCACATCGCCAAGTTCCAATGTCCGGTTCTTGCCCGCATTGGTAATCACAGTCTTTACACAGGGATCCACCCCATTACACTCCAGATACTTGTCACTCAGTTTGATATCGGAACCAAGGACATAGCGGAGATTTTCATACTTCCCAAACCACTGAAAAATATCCATGACAAAGTGATCGGGATGTTTATGGGAAGCAAAGAAAATAATCTCTTTTCTCCCATCCCAGTCCGGCAGTTTCCCTTTCATATAATCAAATACAAATATATGTTTCTCCAGCTCCACAGCAAAACCGCTGTGATATAAATAGGTTACTTTCATCCACATCCTATCCTTCCAGATCTTTCGGACCAAATCCCATGGGCAGCAGTTCTTCCAGAGAATATTCTCTGTACTCCTCTGTGGATTTGGCCGTGATAATACAGAACTCCTTTGGATCACAGAATTCCATCATCACCTGACGGCACACACCGCAGGGCGCCGCATAAGCTTTACAGGGGCCTTCCGGGCTGCCTGCGATGGCAATGGCCGCAAAATTTCTCTCTCCCTCATACACCGCCTTAAAAAAAGCGTTCCGCTCTGCACAGACTGAAGGGGTGTAGGCCGCATTTTCTATGTTACATCCCTGATAGATCTTCCCTTCCTTCGTCAGAAGTGCAGCTCCCACCTGAAAATGAGAATAGGGAGAATAAGAATGAGTACGCGCTTCCAGCGCTGCCTGAATCAGTTTTTCTCTTTCCAATTTATCACATCCTCCTGTATGTACTCCGTACACAAGCACGGAGTTTCTCTCTGTACTTTCCAACTTAAACATTAATCTATCAGAAATGCAAAATGGAAGCCGTCACCAGTCTCTTAAACTGCGCGGATGCCTTGTCAGCCGCCGCCTGTACTTCTTCATGACTGAGGGGCGTGGGAGAAAGCCCTGCTGCCAGATTACAGACACAGGAAATGCCGCATATTTTCATCCCCATATGATTTGCCGCGATCGCCTCCACTGCTGTGCTCATGCCTACGGCATCTGCACCCAATACGCCAATCATATGTATCTCTGCCGGAGACTCATAGGATGGACCTGTCAGCTGCAAATATACCCCCTCTTTGACAGGAATGTTCTCTTTCTCTGCACAGCTTCGAATCACTTCCTGCAGTGACCTGTCATAGATTTCCGACATATCAGGGAACCGGACCCCGAGCTCATCTATATTGGCCCCCAGTAACGGATTGGGAACAAAACATGCGATATGGTCAGTTATCATCATCAGATCGCCCGGGGCAAATCCCGGATTCACACCACCGGACGCATTGGTCAGAAACAGTATCTGTGCTCCCATCAGCTTCATCAGCCTTGTGGGCAATACCACATCGGAAATAGGATACCCTTCATAGTAGTGGACGCGCCCTTTCATACATACGACAGGCACCTCTCCCACATATCCGAAAATAAACCTGCCGTCATGTCCCGGTACGGTAGAGACCGGAAAACCCTCAATATCCCCGTAAGGAATCTCCGCCTCCACCTGAATGGAATCCGCATAGTCCCCCAGTCCCGACCCCAGCACAAGCGCCACACGGGGCTGAAAATCCGTCTTTTTGCGTACACTCTCATAGCAGTGCATCAGCTTGTCATATACCTGATTCACTTTTTGCCCTCCTTCTCTTTTCCATATCATGTAAACCGCCGCCATTATAATTCATTATACGCAAACTGCTTTATCTCATCAATACAATATGCGCGTATGAAACGAATTTTTAACGAATGAACATGCAATCCCGGATATTAATGAATTGTAACCGAAAACGTACAAATGTAATTATCCCTGATTCCTCCGGCCCTTTACTCTGTTTCTGTGTAGCTGTATGTTCCGTCCTCCTGGATTGTGATTGTACCGATAGATTCAGCGATACAACCCTCATTATCCAGACTGCCATATGTGGAAACATAAGGAATAGAACCTGCAAACTGTATACCGGTTCCGTCCTCACAAGAGATTGTGAACCAGTTATAGCCGCTATCTCTAACAGTGCCGTTACAAAACTCCGAAAACTGCTCCTGGGTGATTTCTTTCAGTGTTTCTTTGCCGATCTGGATTTCAGCCCATTCTCCTAACTTTTCGGTTTTGGTTCCGTTCAGCACGTCCCCTATCTGAATTTCTGCGTTCATCAAAGGGTTATCACTTTCCGGTTTTGCCTCCTTTAGCTCTGTTTTAGCTTCCTGGAGCGTTTCCGGTTTAGTGGTGGTGATTTCCTGCTCTGCCGGTTCAAAAACCGCCTCCAGGCTTTCTATTACTTCTGGAGCGTTTGCTTGTTCAGCGTTCTTTCCTCCATTTTGAGAGCCGACAATCCCCAGAGTTGCAATCACCGATATAATTATACAAATTCCATTCTTTTTAATGCGCCTTTTTATCTTTTCTCTATTTTGTATACTTTGCATTATAGCACAAGCCTCCTTATTTTTCTATCATTTTTACGTTGCCGGCATGAGCAAAGGTTGTGCCGCATCCTGCCCGGCCTCCTGTCCTGCCGCCTGCCTTAATTCTGGTTTGTCAAATATATTTCCTACCAGGAAAGCATACTCCTCTGTCATTCCCAGGGGCATAGGCTCTTTTACTCCGTATAGGTTTGCCGCATCCATTGATACTGCAAAAAAGCCCACGTTTTCCATCCACTCTCTATCCCCAGGACAAAAAGCCATATATTTTCCATAGCAGATTTCAAAAAGCAAATTATCCGGATTTCTGAATACATCCCCCTCAAAGAGAACATTTCCCGGAACATCGTGCTTGTCACAGCATCTTGTGACCGTTTCCGGTTCTACCTCTATCCACTTGGGGAAATTCTCCTCGTATCTCTCCAGAGCCTCCTCCCATCCGTATTCTGCCGCCTCGTAGCCGTTCTCCTGGAGGTTCCTGTCCTCTATTCCGCACCCCATAGCCATTCTGTGATATGCTGGGCGTTCTGGAAATAAACTTTCCGATCCCAGGATATGGGCCTTTTCTCCAATAACAACGGCGGCTCCTACGATCCAGTCACCGGTCGTTTTTGCCTTTCCTCTGTATAAATCCATTAAAGTACCCCCTTTGACTTCTGCTCTGAAATTACATCATTCAAGGTGTAACCCTCTTTCCACCTGGAATGTCCGTTTCTTCGCAAGCTGTTCTGTTTCTGGATAAATTCCTTTTGTGCCTCCGCAAAATCGCAATTTCCAGCTTCACTCTCACGGATAATATCAATCCTCAACTCGTCAAGTTCTCTCATGGTTGTACAAGCCTTGATTTTCTCTATTACTCCCATTGTCTCAACTCCTCACTGGTTTAAAATAATTTTTGTTGCTGAAATTCTTGTATAGTAAACTGTCTCTCGTAATTCATCCAGACAGTTTCTATCCTGCTCCCTCCGTACTCGGCATGTGACCTAAATTGCTCCTTGTGCCAGTCTTTCAGAATATCGTTATACATGTCCGATTCATAGCCGCTAATCATTACCATAGCCTGGGTTGTGAGAAGCTCCTGGAGAAGATGCTCATGGTCGGCATCTGTCATTTCATAGCGATACTGTTTTGCCGTCCTGGTTTTCCATAGATACGGAGGATCAATATACATAAAAACATCCGGATAATTAAACCGCCTTATAATCTCCAAAGCCGGCCTGTTATCTATCTGGACGCACCGGAGGCGTTCTGCAACCTCCAGTATCTTTTCCGGAAGATTGTACCAATTCCGGAGGGCATACATGCTTTCCCTCCCATGAACATCATTTTTCCAGCCTACCCGATAGCCGTTTGTACGGAACCCGTGACCTTGCCAGCATGTAATCAGGAAATTTGCCGCCCTTAAAAAATCGTCTGTTTCATCATCAGCATAAAAAGCTCTCTCATATTCAAATCGGCTATACGGTATAGCCGCCACAATCCCGGCCAGCTTCTCCGGATCATCCCGGATGCAGCGGAACAATGTTGGTACATTATTATCCAGGTCATTCACAAGCTCAATAGCACTTGGAGCCTTATTGAAAAATACCGCCCCACTTCCGAAATACGGTTCGCAATATGTATGATGTTCTGGTATTCTTTTTACAATCTCCGGGGCAATCTTCCACTTACTCCCTGGGTACTGCAGAACTGTTTTCATCGGCGCCTGTTCCCTTTCCTACAAAGAACTTTTTTACCGTCTCGCTTATTGCTCTTGCTTTCGCCCCTCCTATCCCCCGTATTTCCTGCAATTTTTCCTCCAATCCGATCAGTTCCGGAACCTGCCTCTCCTCGGACATATCTTTCACGCCGGCAGCATATCCAGAATCAAATACTTGGTTGAAAAAAACCTGCATCTGGCAGCGATCCATCTTCCGTACCCTGTCATACATCTTTCTGTTAAAATCTTCTCTTTTCACTCTTTGCCTCCTCCATAATCTCTATATAAATATCTCCTGTTATCTTTTGCTTCTCTGAATGTACCGTGTGTCGAATCCTCCCTACCGGTTTCCCCTGGTACAGAATAAAACATGCCATTACCGGAACGTCCGGACTCTCTGGTATATTCTCCAGAACAACATCCTCATACCTCCAGTCACCGCCTATTACATCATTCAGAAAACAAATTATTGATGTATCTATTGCTCTTGAAAGTTGGTCTGCAATCATCCTTACCAGGTCAAACACTTCCATACTCTCTGGCTGCGTTATAGGCTTATGACGGCTTTTTATCGGTGTAGATGTAATTTCCATACTTCACTCCTCCGAATCGTCTATCTTATCCATTTCAGAAACAATCCGGTCTGCCTCATGAGTAGGAATAATACCCATTGTCCCTAAACTCCCAACCAGACGGACAGCTTTTTCATAATTTTCCGGACTGTAAACTCCGAAACATGCTGCAACCATATCCTCCAACATTTGTCCGTGCGGACATCCTAATGCTTTATTAAACGGTTTAAGGTAATCTATAAGGGGCTGAATATTGTGTCCGGTCAGGATAATATATTGTTTTTCATATCTCCATCCAATCGGCTCGTAACTCATGGTGTTTTCACGGTAGACAGGCTTATATCGTTTCCCATTCAGGATCACTTCCCCTTTCCTGACATATTCAACCTTAATCCCGGCGTTCTGCATCTGGATAAGATGCCCCAGGAACACTCCCCAAAGCCTGTCAATTTTCCCTTGCTTTGAACATGTGTAAATCATGGTTCTACCTCCCCTCTAAATATAAGCTGTGTACCTAGTGCTGATAGAAGAAACCCACTCTTTGTCCAGCCTATCCGGATATGTGCTGTACGCTCTCTGGTAACTATTCCACCACCACCCCCGGCTTTTCAATGCAACATGGAGCTGTCTTTTCGGTTTCATGGTAAATTTGATATATGCCCTGTCTCCTTCCATGTATGCAGTCAGGTTTTCATCCTCAAAGAAAACCTCTTTCCGGATTTCCTTGATTTCTCCAGCAACAGATTTCTGATACAGTTTTACTATATTGCTGTTTTTCCTCCACTTGTATTCCGGGTACAACTCCTCATATATCCGGATGAAAGACTGGTTATCATACATAGCCAATTCTGCCAAGTAGCCTGTCGGATCGCATGGATTGTCTGAACTCCTGCAGAACTCTATCGTTTTCAAGAGGCTCTCTGCTTTGTTGTTTTTCCTCTGGCTCTCCTGGACCTGCTCCTCCAGGTCTTTAAACCACTGGAAAAGTGCTGATGTTAATTCAATAATACGGTCTGATTTATCCAGCTTCCGGGGATTGTATCTTGACGGGCCGGCTACCATAACACTCACATGCTGTGCCTCATATTTCAGAATTTCGCTCCGCTTCTCATACAATTTATCCAGGAGCTTTTGTTTCTTCTCCTCCGACACCGGCCATGATATAATTTTTTCAGCGCACTCTTTGTAAGAAGCATTGGAGAGATCGCCCCTCTTTCCTCCCATGCTGTTATAATTTGCCTGGTGTACCAGATCAGCGTTCAGCTCTTTTACTACTGCCATGCTTTTTAAGCCCTCTCTTTCTCTCTGATATTTTTATCTTTACAACGACCTCAAACTTTCCGGAGCATGGGGAAATGTTCTTTCAGGAAGAATTTAAGCAACTCCGGGTTTTCCGGAGGCAGAACGTCCGAACCTCTCAATACTCCGAAAATAATATCCCCGGCAATCGTGCATCTGTGCTGCTCCAATCCGTAAAGAAGCGATGCAACCAAATTATCAGGTCTTTCCTTTACTTTTCCGCTTTCATCTACAATCATCACGATTGTGTCTTTGAAAAGGTCATACATCCGCTGCGTCTTTACTATTTCGGTGCAATCTGCTCCTATCTCCCGTTCCTGATCCTCCAGACTCCAACTTGGAAGTTCTACAACGGAAATCTGATTTTCTGACGTAACCTTGACTGTTTTTACCATGCCTCTATCCCCCTACAAATTTTTGTTCATGCAATACCTTGCAATGTTTTCTCTGTTCTCCTGCGTATCAATCCAACCGTAAAATCTCATATTTTCTGGAATATTCACCGGTAACTGGTCTACTGGAATAATGGAAATTCCGTCTTTTTCAGCTTCTTTTACAGCAACAACATCATCAAAAGCATCTACATCGCCCACCGCCTCAATGTCGATAAGGCCGGTTCCGTCATAGTTGAAAGTCGAATATCCCTTATTGCATGTTTCTACTCCCCATGTTTTAACCACACCTTTTACTGCTCTTTCATCATTCCCATATGATTTCATCATTTGAACGAATCTCTCCTCTGTCAGTCCAAACTTTCCCACCGTTTCACTCCTCCTCATAATCTTCATAGTCCAAACCCATCAGCTCACAAATACTCTCGTATTCTGAACCGTTCTCATACATATTCTTGATTGCTTGACCGTGTACCGTTCCATCCCAGGCGGCAATCTGTCTTTCGATTTCGGCATTAAGCCTCTGATTTCCTCTGTATGCCATGATTAAACCTCCTCCAGTGGGATTTCCTCCCGGTATTCAAATATAGCTCTCGGCTTTCCATCGGTGCTGTACTGGCGCAAAGCCCACTCCGTTTCATACGGACGGAACTCCATATAATCATCCGCACCTATTGTGATATGCGTTGTATCAATGAAACCATGTTTTTTCAAAAGCTGCTTAATCTGGTTCATAAGAGGGTAAACCTCCTTTGAAACCGCCAAAAATCTCTCCTTGTTTTCGTTCATGTCCTGAATCTTTTTGTCTGCCATGTCTGCATCCTCCTCTTTTTTATTTAATTTTCATAGCTCTGTAAGCTACAATTAACCATTTCATACTGCCATCCGGCACAATCAAACCTTATATAATTCCAGTCGGAAGCATTGTAAACCGGCTTCCTGGTGTACTCGTTTGCTTTCCGCATCCGGTGATATTTATTTGCCTCATAGGTATGTACTGTATTGATGATCCGTATCTTCTCCGGAGAGAATCCGAACTCGTTATAAATCAGGTCTTTTGCTTCCTGCTCTGTAAGAATCCTGGTTCCTCCGGCAGTAGCAAGTTCCTCATATCTGCCCTGATCCATCGTAGTTCCACCCTCGCAAGGCTTCCAGTCAAGCTCTTTGTCAAGCTGTTTTTTCAAGGAATCTATTTCTTTTTCAGAGGCTTTCTTTTCTGCCTCCAGCTTTTTCTCCATGTCCTCCAATTCTTTTTTCAGTTCCTCAATCTTAGAAGCTCTGCCCCTGATAAGCCTCTCAACGCCCCTTTTTTTCAGGAAGTCTTTACAAAAAGCATTTTTATCTCCGGAAAACTCGTAGTAAGCCTCCTCGATCTGTGCGTACTCCTCTGCCGTAGGCTCGAAACCTGTTCTTTCAATAAACTCTGACTTCATCATAATTTTTTCCTCCCGTTTCGTGCGCTCACTTTCTTTTGGTGTGTTCTATGGTTATACTTTAGCGCACTACGGTGCGTTACGTCAAGCCTATTTTTGCATTTTTCTAATTTTTTTCATCAAAAAAGACGCCCCATCCCAGGACGTCCTAAAAAATTAGCCGGAAACTTGTTATTCCGGCTTTTCCTCAATTATTAACTTATGCCCCATTGCGGCAACCAAATCCTCCAGATCGTCATAATATATATTTTTTTCTTTCGCAACCTCTAAAAAATCCCTCTCGTCAAAACAATCCGGCGATAACCCATCGTCACGCACCACATGTAACTCATATCCAAAAGAAATTAATATGTGAAGCATGGTGTTAAACCTGGGATTTCTGTTGTTCAGCTTATCCCATAAATTCTGACGGCTCCACCCTACTACTGCCGCCGCCTGTGCTTGTGTCATTCCATGATCTTCTATATGTTTCACAACAAAATCAACTGCTCTCAAAATACCGCCCCCTTTTCCTGTATGCTAACTTATTTCCTGGATCATGTCAATCCATATAAATCAAATAGCGACAACTGCCCCATAGGAAGAACATTCTCCTGCGCTGGTTCCACCAGAATTTTCTCTATCTTTTCCCGGCACTCCCGGAATCCAGAAATATACCGATCCGGATTTTTATGCCGCCTCATTTCTACCAGACTATCATTCTGGATAGAATCCTCCAACCCAGAAACATACCGGAGGAAAGCGCTTGCATGTGTCTGTTCATTCTGCTGCTTTGTAAGTCTATTTACAGCTTGCAGAATAAATTGGTAATCAGAATTAGCTTTGTATGCCTCCAAACTCTTTTGTGACCTCTCCCGTATTTCTTTTCCCCTGGCCATATACTTATTATTGACCTCTGGCGGCGTTTCCAGGAAATATTCCACCGGGTAATCTTCCGGAAGCAACAATGCCTGGCACTGGCTTTTTTCATAGAGTACATGATTCCTTACAAGATTCATATTAGAGCCATCCTCCCAGGATGGATCAGAACATCCATGAATCCGGATATGCTCCCACCTTTCAATGCGTTCTTTTATCTTTGCTCCGATTTCTTTAGCCATGCCTTTATTTTTCGCTTTTTCCTCTGGAGTGGCCTCCCATCCTCCACAAGAGCCGTTACATTTTCCATCCAGTGTAAATGACGTAGAGAACCCTCCGTAATTTTTGCTACAACCATAAAATAATACTTCCCGATCCCCTATCTGCTGTTTTTTACATAGATTCTTATTCAGGCATCCACAATTTTCACAGCTTTTATTTATTATGTTCTTCTTTGCCATACAATACCTCCTCCGGAATATCAACCTTTACCCAGATTACCGCACCTCTGGGATGATTATATTTGACAGGTTTTCTCAATCTCCTGCGCTTCTCCATTTTCCACCCATAAACATTTTTATAAGGCAGCTCCTCCCACTCTTTATCTTTGATCTGATGGAATCCCTGGAGCCGTACAAAATCTTTTTTATCCAGCTTCCGGCAATCTGTCAGGGATGCAATCCCCTTTACTTCTCCGGTTCCGCTCTGGATCAGTCCGATAAGCCCCCTTTTATGTGTCCGGCCTCCCCTGATCTCTAAGGACTTGTACCCGTCAAGTATCATGTTCAGCCACTTCTCTTTCACGATTAAACAGTCCAGTATCATAAACCCTCCTGTTGAAAAACCAATTTTCTACGCCGGCAGTATTCCTCCCAGGTTTCCTTGCGGTAGCAACCGCCGTATACATAACGTTGTTGAAACTCTAACTGTTCGGAATTTGGAATGATTCCTATTCTTTCGTTTCGTTCAGCCTGTGCGTATAAGTTGATAGCTTTATACCCTTTCAAAGCCTCCACCCGTTCCGCTGCGTCCTGAACATTTTTTGTCACCAGAATATATACAAAAATTCTGTACGGCCTCACTCCATATTTTCCGAGCAAATTCACAGTATTTTTTATCGGTTCTATCTGGCTCTTTTGGTCGCAACTAAAACGTATAAATCTTATCCATTTCAGCCGTGACAGTATTTCCGCAATCCGATCATTTACCAAACGTGCATCCATTCCCTGATTCAAGTCAATCTGGTAAGCACTTCCGGAAAGTTCCTCTAATTGCTCTATCCCATATTCGCAAGCCAATATATTATTGTCCATTAAAACCAGATTATCCGAATCCTGCCTAACAAGGTCTTTCCACGTTTTATACGGTCTGATTTTTCCCTCTTTTTTAGGAAAAACACACCATCTACAATTATTAGGACAGCCCCTTGTAATATATCCTATTGCGTAATCACATTCCGGATAAATGCTATAATCAGGAAATATGCTGTCTATTTCTGCAGGTAGCGTATTGTTGATGGGTAAATCCAGGTAGCCGGTTCCTCCTCTGATCGTATTATCTGGCAAATATGGATCGTCTGGCGTGAAATCAAATACCTTGCTACTGTATACCCGGTCATATGTCTGCAAAGGGTTCCACCATTCAACCTGATCTCCCTGTGATTTATGCCAAGCAGAAATTTTCATTAATGCGTAGTTTGGAAAAGATTTTCCATGTTTGAAAACTTCTTTTTCTGCATCATGCAATCCGATATACAAACCTTTTCCCTCCTACATTTCCTTGCATATATCTGAACCATAGTTATAATCACATTCTCCCTGGCAAGAATCGCAAAGCATCATCCTCTGGCCGCATACCGGGCAAAAGGCAGAAAGACCATCTTTTTCCAGATTCCAAAGCATGACGATCTGATTTTCACAATAATGACACCATTCAACCACATATCCATCCTCCAGGGATGAAACCATTTTCCGGAGGCGTTTTATCTCCCTCCGGTTCTCTCGTCTTTCCTTTATAAGCCAGGAAACTGCCTCCGTCTGCTTTTTCAGCCTTTTTTTACACTTCCAATAAAGAATCCTATACCTCACTTTTATTTATGCCTCCCTTTGCCTATATCAACGTCATTCAAGGTAATATAAAGCCGTATGAAATACCCCTCACTGTTCTCTGCCTCGTACTTAGTTTCCGATGTTTCTATATTGTCAAACTTTACTTCCTGAGGAGAATCCAGGGCATCAGCTACTATCTGCTCCCCTGTTTCATAAAGGCGTTTCTGCAGCAACTCTATATCCGGAGATACTCCCCAGATATTCACGCCTGAATCATCCGGCATATTCCAGTGTCCATGAAGAACCCAGACCGCACCATCCCCTCCAATTTCCGGAACAATGCACCCATTTTTCGGATCAAAACCGGTATTTTTGTTATCAGAATTAGCGTTTTTGTTGTCAGGAACCTCGGAACCGTGATTCTGATATGTCAAGAGTGCGTATTCCTGAAATATTCTGTTTACAACACAATTCTCGCAATTTGTTGTTTCTCCGCTGTCGAAACAATTTCCACAGCCGCAAAAATCATCGGCACCACCGAACCGGTCAACTGTGCATAATTCTTCCGGAACCATTTCCCCTAAAAACTCTGTCATTTTTTCCATTGCCATACCTCCTAATACAATTTTTTAAAAGCATCTATGATCTGTTCCCTGACTTCCAAGCGTCCCCCAGGATCAGCGGACGTTTTGTAAGTTTCTTCTCCGTTTTGACCGATGTAAACGTCTATCTCCTCAATGCGTTTATTATCCAGCATAATCCGCATGTATATATGACCGCCGTATGTATGCTCTGCCAGTTTTACCACTTTACCCCTCCTAATATTCTTCCGGAAGAAACACCCGTGTTGCTAGGTATTCACCCTTTATATAAATCCGGATTTCTCCGTTGTATGTATAGGCGCCGATTGCCGCCTGTGGATTTTTCCGGTTATGCTCTGCATCCCCAGGATCAATTTCTCCCCAATCCCCCAACATATATCGCATAACAGATTTTGTTACAAAATCCCGGAAGTCCGGGAGGATTCGCATTTCCTCCTGGACTCCCTCGCTGCATGTTATATTTTCTCCGGTTCTTCCCATATCTTCCCGTCCTCCACTATGCTTTTTTCCAGGATCGCCTTTACCTTGTCGCTGTAATGGTACATATCATCGAATGGATGCCATAACAGACCTTTTACGAAATCCGCATCTGGTTTTGTACTCGCCCAATTACCAATTTTTTCACCGTAATACTTCTGGCCAGGCTTTACCATCTGAATATCATCACCGAACTGTATGACCTTTTCGCCATTTACATAAACTGCCGCCTCTCCCTGGGTGACGCTTCCCCTGATCCGCTTTACCTCAATTTCTAATTTCATCCCTTTACCTCCTCCAGACTTACTTTCCAGTTATTTTCCTCTCCTGTTATGGTGCATCCGTGGCGTTTCGCCCACTCCATTACATTCTGGGATGATGTAACTCCCTTTCCGTCAAACCGGAGCATATCCAGGAATAAACCAAAATCCGAACTGCGGTAATCATCATATGACAGTCCAGCACGTTCAAGATCACTGTCTGACTGAATTTCCCGGTACTCCTTAATCATAGAATTGTAAATAGCCGCCGTCTGTTCTGTATGCTTGAATCTCATAAGCTCTTTTCCTCCTCTATACCTAAAATTCAGTTCCACGCAAATTTCCGCATAATCGGAAGTGCTGCTTTCATCCTCCGAACCTGTTTGTACGACCATGTACCCGGCTTTGCGTTTCTGTATCTCTTTATGTATGCTTCCATCTGCTCCGGGGTGTTCTGCCCTCCTCCGACTGCCTCCAGAATGATCTGCGCTCCATCGACTTTGATCGCTTTCAGGGTGTCAACCTCAATCTCCCGTCCTCCCTGGAATGGTTGAACCGCTTTCAGTCTGCACAAAGGCAGATAGCCGTCAACCATGTTTTTTCCGATATTCCAGATCGTGTAACCACAGGGAACTCTGTCAACTATCTCAAATACATGCTCTCCACTTTTTATTGTCTGCATATTCTCCTCACTCTCTCCGGAGGTCAGCCGCCTCCGGTCGGCGTTATTATCAATTCAGCGAACTCTCCTGGGATATGCTATATTGTTCCTGGAGCTTATCAAAAGCTCTCTCTGTTACTGTGTATTCGTTCCATCCGTCCATGAACTGATTTTTTGATGTCAGTTTTTTTGCTTCCTTTACTCCGTCAAAGGTGATTCCCCGTCCTTTCAAAGAAAGCGGTGTGCTTATATGAAAATGTCTGCCATAATAACTCCTCTGTGCTATTATCTGACATTCTGGACGGCTCTCTCCCATTTCCGGGCAATAATGGTAAAGTCCGGGACCGGTGACTTCCTGGGGTGCTTTCTGTTTTGGTTTTGCCAAATCAAGGCGTTTTTTCCTGATCTGCTCCATCAACTTTTCAGCTTCTCCAGGGAAAAGCCTCCCCTCCTCAATGCTTATCGCCAATGCTCCAACATAAAACTCCAATGTAGCCGTGTTTTCGGTGATCTCCACAAACCTTGTCAAATTGTGGTAAGTGTTACTTGTCCTCTGCCTAAACTCTAAAATCTGTGCCATGCTCTTATCCTCCCTTATGCAAGAACGTATTTTCTAAGTCTTGAATCATCCGGGCAATCATCATCCAGCCACCGGCCAAATCCCTCCGGATTTCTCTTTTCAATTTCTTCCATCAGCCATCCTCTGACCGTTGGAATATTTTCATCATTCATATTCGATGTAAGCTCAAAAATCTCAACTAATTTTTCTAAGCTCATATTTCTCAACAATTCCATGAATAACCCCCCGTTTCGTGTGTTTGCTTTCTTTTTGTGCGTTCTATGGTTATACTTTAGCGCACTACGGTGCGTTACGTCAAGCCTATTTTTGCATTTATTTAAAAAATATCTTTGTATGGGAAAAGGTAACGCCAGAAATAACGTCACCAGAAAAATTCAGAGTATATATTATATATAAAAAATAATCTATTTTGTTTTGTTTATTGTAACGGTTCAGGTCACGTTACGGGTAACGTTATTTTTCCCGTTATATAATAAGGAAGAAACTCATTTGAACCATCATTTTAAATAGGTAGGCGTTCAAAAATATTTCTCCAGAACAAACCAGACTTTTCCTGGAGCTTTTTTTCTACTATTTTATAGAAATAACAAAATGATAACGTTATTTGTAACGTTATTTTATACGTTGTACATTGAGTACATTTTATAACCTGGGGATTGTGCATATTGACAGTACAGAAGCGAAATCCGGATTTTGCAAAATCGGCAACCTGCGAGACAGTACCTAAAATGCCCGTATTTGCGTTTTTTGCCACGGTGGATAATTATATCAAAGCAATCCGTTTCGCACCGATTTGAAATTTTACCCAAACGGCAACCTACCGATTTGTGCATTTTTGATATTGCTCTTTCCAGAAACTTTGTTCAACGAATTTTGAGAATATAGAGAAAAGAAAGAGGTCTGCCGGTCTGAATGTTATAGCGAATGTTATAACATATGCCATAAAACCAACATCCGGCAGACTACTCTTAGTCCGTGATATATTATTTCCTTGCTGTGCCATTACCGCATGAGGTAAAGCATGACTTTTGTTTACATGTTACATAATGCTGCTCTTGATTACGCTCAATCCAGCATATCATCAAGCGCATACCGAAAAACTGCCACTCCGAATACAACTAACAGAATAGAAATTACTGCAAACGAAATAGCAATTATTACAAGTGGTTTAAAAAAACACATGATTTCATTCCTCCCTCTATAACTTATGAGGAAATGTCAGAAGCATCTACCCATCCATAAACAGTAGAAGTACCTCCTCGGACTGCCACAAGGTGATATTGATGTACGCCGCTCATATTTACTGCCGTCACCTTTGCCCGTCCGGGTTTACACTGCTTACCGGTTGCATTTCCTCCTGAACTGGTGTAATGAGTGCTGCCTGTGAAATTTAATTCCGTACCTATGGAAATATTTTTACCGCTGGTAGCCGTGCCATTGTCTGATCTGGTAATATAGTCTGAATGTACAAAGCCATAAATCCGCCCGTCAATCCGGATATAGTACCAGGTGGAACCATCTACTGCTTTTACGCTGTCGCATACATCCACCAGATTTCCTTTTGAAAGTTTTGGCCAGCTCTTTATATTGTCATACTCGGTGCCAGCCCACTTCCGGACGTTCAGATTATCACCAGTGACTACGCCTACCCATTGCGGAGACATACAGATACTCCCGGATATTCCGGAACCCGTTCCGGTTCCAGATGCCGATCCAGACGGATTTTCTGCCTTTGTAGCCTTAGATGCGTAATCAGGAATGCCATAACCACGGATATACCGCCCGTTTACTGTCAATTCCCGATATTCCACGGCGTTATTTTTATTGCCCTCAATCACCTTAATTTTATTTCCGGTTACGAAAACAACTATCCCGACATGCTCCGGCCATCCGGTACAGTCTCCCACTCCGTTATCATCCCAATCATAGAACACATAATCTCCGGGATCAGGCAAATAGGCATCATTCTCAACCCACCGGTTGAGTGCCTGGAATAATGCAATCATTTGACCGCATCCGCACTCCGTAGGGATTATGTCCGTATATCCGGCAACAATAGCAACCGATGATCCAAAGGTGGCGCACCATGCGTCAGTATATTTTACTTTATACCCCCTGGCAAGAGGAGCATGTCCGTTATAAGTATCAATAATCACCCGATGGGAACCGTCAGCCTCTTTCCTCCCATACCAGGCAACCGCTATATCAACTACCCTCTGCCTGATCTGTGATTCCGTCATACCGGCATCTACCTCCTCTCCTGTTCCGGCACACCGGTCATAAATCTCCTGGGCGTATCCTGCACGCTTCTTTCTTTCCGCTTCAGACTGGTCGGCTGGCTGTTCGTATTTCTCCAGAACAACGTCCGATGCTTTCCGGATATTTGTTTCTGTTTTCAACACCTGCAGAACTGCCTTGTAGCCGTTCAGCTCCCAAAGCACAAACCGAAGCTGCATTTCCGGATCGCCAATAGAGCAACCGGAATTTCTGGCAAACTCCAGAAGATTTTTCTTCCTAGACCAGTACGTCCACTGTGCAAGACCATATCCAGCCTTATCGTTAATAAAATCCGGATAAGCTCCGGCGTCCACAACCGCCGTATATTCATCATCCGATATATTCAGCCTGTTATTTGCGCTGTTCTGGAGATTCCGGGGATTCAATCCGCTTTCTGCCTGAAAGTGCCCCAAGAGTACGGCGGCTCCATGTTCCGGAATCCCTCCGGCAACAAGAAAATCAAACATTTGTTTTTCTGTCATATGCTGCTCCTTTCCAGATATGGAAAAAGCCCAGGCTTTTTACACCTGGGCTTTTCTCCTGATCTAATGAAATTACTCTGCGTCCCCCTCAATCTCTACGGTGGTTTCCGTTTCGACATTTGCGGAATCCGTCAGCCCCTCTCCGATGATGTAAGCTACAACCGAAGCTCCGGCCATAATCAGGGCTGTCACCTGGGTAGCCGTATTTTCTGCCCCTCCAGTTGCTACAATCATCATGGAAACAAAGGACGCTACCGCTGTCCAGAGCTTCCGGCTTGTCAGTTTCCTTTTCCAGTTGATTTCTTTCATCATGTTACATAGTCCTCCTTTATTTTTTATGTGCCTCAAAAGCCGTTATAGGCTTGTGGAGCCTTTTTGTGTGTTTAGGTGGGTAAATCTCCACCCACGGCATAAATCGCCTAAATAAGTACCATTTCTGGAGCGTATCAATATATTGCTTCGATACCCTGTTGCGTCAGAAAGTCTTTTTGCTCATGCTTCACATTCCTTGCATACTCCAGCGCCTTGTGCATATCTCCGTTGCAATGAGAATCTGGGATTCTTGCAACTGCTTCTGCAGTAGCTTCTCCCAGGGATATAGCCGCTCCGATGCTCTTAACAATGAGAAACTCCTGTTTCTCCCGGACAGCTTCTTTCTTTTCCCGTTCCTTTTCTCGTTTTTCCATCCTCCGCTCCAAAAGCCAAAAACAGAAACCGGTAATTCCGGACGGGATGCTCATTGCAACAATAAGCGTTGTAATATCCATGATTTATCAACTCCTTTCTCCGGTCATGGTGTATTCAGCTCACGGTACATCTCGTTTACATCTCTGATCCTGGACTGCAATTCTTCCGGAAGCTCAAAGATCGGCTCCGTACAGTACAGTTTCACAAGCTCCCCGATAATGTTCCTCTGCCCCTCTATGATGTTATTCTGCAATTCCAATACAGAACGGCAGCCATCACCCAAATTATTACTCATATGCTTCACCCGTGATTTCCTCGTATTCCTCTGCGGTTATCCAGGGACTTGAAGCCGGATTCGATACAGCGTTATAAACCCGTTGCTGGCTCCATAAGCCGTTGTCGAAAAACTTCTTTACCTTTGCAAAATTTTTACTGTGTTCCATTCTTTACCCCTCCAAATCAACGTCTGCCATCATAGCGATATATTCAATGTTTGCTTGCATGATTGCAGCTTGTTCTGCCTGAACCATAGCAAAGTTACTAAGTTCTGCCTGAACAATTTCCATGACAACCGTATCATACGGCGCATATTCATCCTGGGGAATAGCCGCCTCCTCATACTGCCAGAGCTGAACCGGCTTTCCCTGGGTGTCCTCCCTGGTGATCTTTTCAATATTCCTGCGGAGATACACATATTTTCCGCTAGAGGTCTTGTCGATCACCGGTGGGCGTTCCTCCTGTGAACCCGTTACTATTTTCCACCTGATTTCCATTCTCTTTTTCCTGCCTCCTTTGCTTATTCTTTTCCTCCTGATTTTTCCGTTTCTGATCCTTGCTGACAATCTTTTTTAACTTCCGGATATTTACAATAGGTTTAATCCGCTTCTCGTACATCCCGTAGGTGTCCGTATGCTTTACCCAACCCATGGAAGATAAAAGAGAGGCGGCGTCCTTCGGATTGATTTTGTCCTGTTTAGACACCAGCCTCGCTTTTTTGTTCAAACGTATCATTATACCTTTCCTCATGATCGTTCTGTTTCTATGAAATTCAAATCCCATAAAATCAAGCGGCCTGCCGTATACCATTGTGAGCATTTCGCTCTTAGCCTGGTACCTCAACAGAAGCCGCTCTAATTTATCTTTCTTGTTTCTCACGCTTGCCGGATTTATGAATATCTTCCACCGGCCTTTGTAAGTTTTCATCCTGTGCCTAATTCTTAACTTCTCCAGATCGCTCCTAAGAGCTTTCAGCTCCCTCATGGTCTGACACTCAATAGCGTACTCCTCTACTTCGTATTCAAACCGGAATATCTGCCAGTTTCCTTTCATGGTGAGATGCAATTCTTTATTCAGGTAATCGTCTATTGCTGCCCGAACCTTATGCAGCTCTTTCTTGTTTCGACCAAAGCAAGTTATATCATCCATATATCGTGCATCGTATTTCACATGAAGAACTTCCTTGATGTAGTGGTCTAAAGGTTGTAAAAGAAAATTAGCAAACCACTGACTTGTATAGTAGCCTAGCGGCAATCCCATATCAATAGCGTCAATTATCAGGAATAACAGCTCCAGGATAAATTCATCCCGGAATTTCTTTCTAAGCCAGGCTTTCAAAATATCATGATCCACACTTTCAAAGAAATGTCGTATATCCATTTTCAGGACATATTTTGTGTTTGCCGGATCAGTCTTTATCCATTTTTCGATTCGTTTCGCTCCCATGTGCTGACCTCTGCCTGGTATGGAGCCTAAAACAAATTCGTACATCCCGGTTTCAATCCCAGGGCGTATTGCCTGGACAACAACGTGATGGATCACCTGCTCATATTTATAGTCCGGTTTTGCAATCTTCCGGACTTTTTGGTAATTCCTTTCATTGATTTTTACCGCCTCATGTTCGGTAGGGGTAAATTCGCCATTCAGGAGCATTTCCTGGACTATCCGGATTTCCTCCTCCAGATTGTCAAGAACGGCTTTCACATCCGGCCTGCTCCTTTTCCCACGGGAAGGTACCAGGAACGATTTTTCCACGCTGTCATGTGACAGCATATCATTCTGGCTGATACGAAAACTTCTCATGTTTTCTCTCTTTCTTATTACCTCATGGTTCCTGGGCGTTTCCGCTTACTAAACCATGCCTTTTATCGGTTCCATTTCCACTGGTTAGCGGTATTTCAACCGCCTGTGGTGTAGGAAAATGGTGTCTTTGGTTAATCTTCCGATTCTATAAGAATTAGGCCGCCCCGATGTTCCAGTTGACATTCGACACTGCATTGTTCACATTCAACGCAAGGGCGCCGACATGCAGCGCATTGTTGGAGTTGCCGCCGACCAGCGCACGGAACGAGGCAAGGGCAGACACCATCTCCCCTAAAAAAATTCCAGGAACCGCAATCACAATTCCCGGATAAAATCTACTCTTTTTCTTGCTGGAGTTTATCCGGGGGATCATCCCCCGGTCCCCCTATGCGGCTTACGCCGCTAAAGGCTGTTCGCAAGAAAGGGCCGCCCCGATGGCCCAGTAGACAAGCGACACTGCACAGTGCACATCCAACGCAAGGGCGCCGACAAGCAGCGCATTGCCGGAGCCGCCGCCGACCAGCGCATAACAGTCTTTGGCGAACCATAACCCATCTGGGTACTGTGTGGTTTCGCTTCCGGATGCAGTCATAGGAATAAGGCCATGCTGTGTCATTTTACACGCACTGATAAATCCCCCAGACGTTCCCCCAGGAGTAACACCGGTGTCTGTGTACCCGGCTCCAGTGGTATTATATGGAGCGGTACTCTTAACCAAAATCCGGACATTTCCGTTTGTCACGCATCCCTCTATACGTTCCCATACGTCACCCCACCAGTTTTCAATAAAGAATACCTTTACATAGTCCCTGGTCTTGTTTGTCCCGTAAAACTGCCCTTTGTTGGAAGCCCCACCGGTTGTCAGATAGTTAGGTGCGCTTGATGAGCCGCCCGTATAATATCCATATCCGAAAGCCTTTTGTGTATCTGTGGTTTTCCCCATTAGGATAAGCAGCATGTTTATAAGGTTCCTCTGGGACCATGACCGGGTACTCCAGCCAGAGCCGTTTGCTTTTGCATAGGTCAGCTCGTTTGCTCCTGTCTGGCTCACCATTGGATTCAGCCCCTTAATTGACCGGACTTTGCTTGCCACCAGGGAACCCTCGAACATGGAAAGATACAGATAGTCCATTTCTGAACCGTCTGCCCTGGTATGTGCGTATGCGTGGTAATTATCATCCAGTTTTACATCACAAATATTGCAATACTCGTAACCGTCTGCCTCCCACATTTTCAGATATACTTTCGGAATCCTGCTCATTGCGTTACCAGCAAAAGAGCTATTCGCTACATCAGAAGCCGTGTTGTCTTTCTTCTTTGTGTGGTCGTTTGGATCAAGCTCATATGCCTCTGTACCGTCATTGTTCAGCATAACCGGCTTGTTGTCTTTGACAAACCAAAAATCAGCAAAAGAGCCGTAATCAAATTCTCCTGTGGTAAGATTTACCTTTGCCGGAGTAAGGCCAACGGCTCCCTCTGTATACTCAACCTTTGTTTCCGGATCGGCTTCCGATTTTTTCATCCTGAATCCCAGAAGCGTATACGCCCTGGGTGTAACCGAAACTGCCTCGGATGCTGCAGAAGTCCGTAGATTTGTATAAGCATAGGCTACAAAGAAATACTCTGTCAGGTTTGTAAGCCCGTCAATAACAATCTCGCCTCTGGATAACCCGTCAATGATCCGGCCATCCGTTCCGCTTGTGGGAGCTGAACCGGCCTTATATACGATTTTAACCAGTGCGTCCTCTGTTGCGCTTTCAATCTCCAGAGTAACAGTTTCATCAGAACCTTTCGCACTCACAATTACCGGAATTTCCGGACGTATTTCTTCCGGAACGAAAGACTGTGTAAAATCGTAGTTGTAGACAATCTGATCCGAATAAGGGAAAATACCGTAGCAGTATTCCACCCCATTTGTCAGATTGCCGTCAATAAGCGGCGTATCTTTATATTTGTTCTTTTCCTCCACCCTCTCAATGAGAACACCGTCCGTCCAGTCCTGGGGCGTTCCTCCTTCTTTCCGGACAATAACCGTCCCTTTCCATGTTGCCAGTCTTGCCCCCTCAAAAACAACATTTTCCGGATCAGTCCAGCAAATCTTTGCGGCCTGGTCGAAATTGGTAATGCTGACATTAGACGGATTCGCAAGTTTGATCCCGGCGTTTCCCTCCGCTGTACCCTCACACCTGATTGTGCCGTCCTCCTCGACAACGATTGTCTTTCCATCGGGTTTCACGGTTCCTGCCTTTTTAGTGGTAGCAATCATATTTTCCGGATCGGAACCTCCTACCTCTTTTTTCAGAAGCTCTTTCGTCACCTGTTTTGTTCCAGTTCCATCTCCCATCACCATAGGTAAGATTGAACCATCCGGAATACTCGTTGCCTCCGGCAGCGTACTAATTGGTTTGTTTGCCATTCTCTTATTATCCTCCTATCTTTACTTTGTGGCGTAATACCAAAATGCCTCTATCATATCACCGTTTTCCGTAGTCAGGGTGTCTCCGTCCTCGGTGGAAAGCGGTGCATGAATCTTTCCGCTTATGAGCATTTCTTCCAGTTCCTCCAGCCTTTTCTCCTGTTCTTCCAGCATCAGGATAGCTTTCGCTCCTATATCTCCATCCATTTTCCCCTTGATGGAATCAAACCAGGCGTTCCAGAGGGCTTCCTGCTCTATCTCAAACTCCGATAGCCGCCTTACAATGTCGGTCATATCTCCATAGGCTTTCTGCTGCAAAGACTCAAAATAAGCGCTTAAATCAGTGAGATACTGGTTATATGCCGTCAGCGTCTTATTTGTGAAGTCCTCATAGTCCACGTTATACTTATCAACATAGCCGTTGTAGAGGTCGTTCAGTTGTGTATAAAAATTCTGATATGCACTGTCCATTTTCAGGATAAAATCAGCATAGTTATCATTGAATTTTTTCACATATTCATCATAAAAAGCATTTAACTGTGTGAAGAAAACGGATGTGTCCAGATGATCTATCAACTGCGTTACCAGTCCGCATACAGAACTGTCATACCTGGTGTCCGTGATATTGCTCTGCATTATGACCGTCTGATTTGAATTTACCGCAATCGTAGCAAGACACAATTCGTAATAATCTCCGGATGCCGGCTGGATCAACTCTGGAGGAACCGGATTCGCTGCCGGTTCTCCCTCTTTGATTACAATTTCACATAATCTTTGCAGGTAATTAGCTCTCAAAACTACCCTGTCAATGCGTTTATAGGCCGATGGAGCCTTTGAAACTGTCAAATCGAAGTCGTGTGTGTCTGCCGCAAATCTGCCCTTTATAATGCCAAATCCGGGCCTCACTTTCAGGTTCATTCCCTCAAAGGCCATTACCTGAAAACAGTCACCCGGCAAAGCAAGAACGCCATCGCTTATAATGTGCGAAATGAACATAGCCAAGAAATCAGAGGATTCAGCCCTGTCAAATATCGGCATACCCTCCTCGTCATATCCGGATATTTCACTGTCAAAAAAACCATATCTTAACAATGCCTATACCTCCCTTTTAATTAGCTGTTTAACTGTTGATACTTCATCGGTTCCAAAGGTCACGGATAACTCTGTTGCTCCACCCTCATAGGTTTCCATCACTTCCGTTATCCGCTTATCAGTGGAAATATTGATTTCCGTGTTTATGTAGGTGCAATAATCCCCCAGGTCAAAATCCTTTTTATAAACCAGGTTAGCATTTGAATCCACGCCGCTGTTAATAATCTCCACTTTCCGGAACTCTGCCAGTTTCTCCCGGCCTCGCTGTGAAAGCTGTGCTTTGTAGGTGTCCAGAGGAATTTTATTTCCGTTCCCGTCCTCCTGCTGCAAATCCCTTGCATCAACATATAGCTCTTTTCTTTCCTCCCCAGGCTGCCGGAGGTCTACCGTAACAATCACCCGGTTAGCTCCCTCTCCAGCTCCTGCTATATATGCAAAATTTTTATATGAGCTGCTATTTCGGTTATAAACCACATTCCGGATATTATAAAAAGAATTTGAAAAGATAGCCCAACTGTTTACCTCCTGGCTGTCTCTCCGGTCTTTTCCTTGCCATACCTCAAAAGCAAGATCATTTGTCAGGTAATCATACTGTACCCGGTGACTGATTTCCTGCGTATTCCCTATGTCATACAGTTTTTCACTCAAATTATCCCCGGTGGCCTGTGTATTCAGGCTTCCGGAGATACCGTTTTCTTTTCCTAACCGCAAATGCTTTATCTTACGGTCACTGTCTGCCGGAGAAATAGCCGTCCTGGTTACAAGGTTCCTCATGGCCGTTTCTATGTTTCCAGTCAGAGTGACAGTGGTTTCAATTACTCTGTCAAAAAGAAGAATTTCAGCAAAGTTTCCTTTTGCGTATGCTTCCCTGGCTCCGTTTTCATCCTGGGAATAGTTCACTTCATCAATAACTCCTAATTCCTCTGCATCATTCCGGTATAAATACCTGCCAGAGTTCAGCAAATCGAAGTAATTTTTTGAGGTATATAGCTCAAAGCATCCTAATTTTTCATACCTCCGAACCCAGATCAGCGTCCGAAATAAAGGGATGCTGCCAATGGTATCAAAATTTTCATCCAGTACAATAAGTCTCACGATTACACCCCCAGATACAAGGGCGTATAGAATAGCCTTACGTCCAGATTTGTATAATTTTCGTCAGCATCATACTCCAGATAATTACTGCCAACCTGCAACTCAAATGGTTCTGAAAGTCTGTCTATTTTCTGATAAACATTTTCACCATTCAGCTCTATAACCTGATGCCGCATATTGGTATCAATCAGAAGGACATCTCCTTGCTTCATATCTATCCTTACCCTGAAAAACTTCCCAGAGCCTACGAGGGTAATCTTTGGATTCTTTGCCGGGCCTCTCTCTGCGATAAACTGTATCTGCAAGCCAGTAGGCACATCACCGTCATTCGGCAGGTGAACCTCTTTCGTCAGCGTCCTATACCCGGTTATCTGTCCTGGAAGTGTCAGCCCCTTATACGGTTCAGGAACCACCACTTTCCGTTTTACTACCCTCCAGGGGAAAGCTATATGTTTGCTTATGTCCGCCATGTTCTGACCGAAATTGTCTATATTCTTCATAAATGGATCAGGACACATCAGGTCAACAACGATAGAGAGCTGGTTATATACGTTACTTGTCGCAACGAAGTTCCAGCCCTCCAGTTCATACTCAATATTCCTTTTTGTTCCGCTGTAATCAACGGTCAACTTGCCGACATACTTTGAATTGAAAAATTTTATGATCCTCTGCCGGTTCGCTTCATTGTTCCGATCATCCCGGAGCGTTGCCTCTATGTGGATGGGCCGCTTTTTGATCCGCTTCCCATCCACCGTTGAACCGTCCACAAGAGCATTGTCAGTGGTGCTTATTTCGTATTCGGATGATTCCAAGCCCTCAATTTTGGTAATGCCGAACTCACGTTTTACTCCGGTTTCGGATTTGCCAAACGTCATTGTCCTACCATTACATTCAAGTGTAAGGTCTATAAAATTTGCCACTATTTCACACCTCCTAACAGTTTTCTTGCTGCTTCCCTCTGTGCCTTGCTTGTTTCGCTCGGAGTTGCTACCGGAACATGGTAGTTATTCTCCTGTTCTATATGTTGATCGTAATAAGTATCACCGCCACCTGACGGGTACTCTGTATCAGCGGTATGCTGTGCTTTCGTTTTGGTTTTCACCGTGATTTTTCCGGTTTCAACCTCGACTGCCGCCTGCATCTTTTGGGCGATTCTGTCCATATCATCACCCATCTGACTTTCCAGGTCTGGCATTGCTTCATCAATACCTACTCCGATTCCCGGAGGAATCCACCGGCCTACCTCTCTCGCAAATACTCTGGATGGCGAATTGATACCCAGGGCATCTTTCGCTCCCTCAAACAAGCTGTTGGCCAGGCTCTTTACTTTATCAACCAGCCAGCTCCATCCGGAGGAAATGCCGTTCCAGATTCCGGTTACTATATTGCTGCCTATCGTTACCATTTGGCCGGGAAGTCCGCTCAATCCATTTACGATATTGGTAACAAATCCCTGGGCCGCCGATGATGCCTTAGAAGCCATGTCGGCGCCGAATTGGATCACCTTTGTAATGGTATTCTGGAGCCACGTCCAGATTTTTCCGGGAAGCTGTGAAAACCACTCCACTACTTTGTTGACAGTATTTGATGCTGCTGTACTCGCTGTGGATAAAAGGTTAGCTCCCCATTGGGTGACTTTGTTCACCGTATCAACCAGCCACGTCCAGATTCTCCCCGGCATCTGCGAGAAGAAATTTACCACGGAATTGATCGTATTTGTCACCCAGGTTTCAGCCGTATTCTTTAGGTTGATCCCCCACTGGACTACCCGGTTTACAGTTTCGACTAACCATGTCCATACCTTTCCGGGAAGTGTGGAGAAGAAATTCACTACGGAGTTGATGGTATTAGTAACCCACGTTTCCGCCGTGTTTTTCAGGTTGATTCCCCACTGAACGGCTTTATTGACGGTCTCGACAAGCCACGTCCAGATTTTTCCGGGAAGCTGTGCGAAAAAGTCAACCACGCTTTGAATGATATTCGGGATTTCCGTTGTTACCCAGGTGTAGAGGTCAACTCCCCACTTTATAACCGTTCCTATGGCAAAACCTAACCAATAAGCAATTTTGTTCGGAAGTCCAGCGAAAAAGTCAACCACTCCGGAAATCACATCACTTGCCGCCTGTCCTGCGGCTGTCAGCATTTCGGCTCCCCAGGTGATTATGTTATTTACTACTCCCGTCAACCAGGTTCCGATTTTGCCCGGAAGTCCGGAAAACCATGTAACCACGGAATCTATACAGTTGCTCGCCGCATTGGAAACGGCTTCTCGCATCTGGATTCCCCATTCAGCTATCTTTGTGACGGCAGAAATGATACCGTCCCATACTTTCCCCGGTAACTCGGAGAAAAATTCTCCAGATGCCGTTACCAGGTTCACAATAGCCTCTGCAAGATATGTCTTAACCACATTCAGAGCATTAGAGGCCATTGTCGCTATGTTAGTAGCAACGGAAGCCCAATTTATACTCGTAACCGCTTTAATCAGGGAACCACCAGCGGATTTTATGCCCTCTCCTATGGATGTAATGATGCTCTTTCCAGCCTGCAAAAAATTAAAATGCTGGATTGTCAGAACAATAGCCTCCAGAATTTTCGGGAGGTTCTTTATCAGTTCCGGAATTGCCGAAATTATGCCCTCTGCCAATTTCAGGATCAGGTCAACCCCGGCTTTCAGGATTTTTACAAGATTTTTGTCCAGTGCTTTCCAGAAATTCACAATTATATCTGGAGCTTTCTGAATCAAAATAGGCAATGCCTGAATCAAGCCCTCGGCTATTGCCATAATTATCTCGATTCCAACATCAACTATGGAATCTATGTTGTTTACAAATGTGTCGAATAAATTCAGGATGCAGTCAACCGCAATGGGTATTAAAGTGGGGAGGCTCTCGGCTATTCCCCGTCCCAATTCCAGGACTATATCAATACCGTGCTGCAGAATGGTGGGAAGTGTATCTGCCAATCCCTGGGCCACCGATCCTATAATCTGTACTCCGGCGTCAACAAAATCTGGAGCCCAATCTGACAGGCACTCGTATATATCAATAACACAGGTTGATACTGACTGTACCATTTCCGGCGCACCGTCAGCTATTCCCTGGGCCATTTTCCCGGCCAGAACAATAGCCGTAGTCCAAATATCATCCGCACAACTGAAAAGAGCCGTAACCAGGGAGGTAATCAGGCTCGCCGCCGCTTCCCCAATCCCCGTACTGCTCTTTAATGAATCGCAAAAAGAACTTACAAGCCCTGTTGCTGCATTTATCAATTCCGGAGCTGCTCCGGCTACTCTCTCAACTATCTGTGCCAGGACATCACCGAAAGCCGTAACCATTCCAGTAAGACCGCCCTCGTTAAAAGCGTCCTGGAGCTGCTGAACCATTCCCTGGGCTTCTATCGCTATATCTTTTAGCGGTGTTTGGATGTTCTCATAGAAAGAGATTCCCAAACCCTCTAAGCCTGATTTTAGAATCGTAATCTGACCTTGCAGATTATCATTCATGGTTTCAGCCATTTGTGCCGCCGCACCATCGCATGAATATATAGAGGACTGGAGTTTATTAAAATCTGCATCGGAGGCGTTTACAATAGCAAGAAGCCCAGACATTGCTTCCTGTCCTCCCAGGGCAGCCGCCATCTGTGCCGATTCTGCCTCTGATAATCCAGAAAATCCAGTCCGGAGGTCTGCCATAATCTCATTCAGACTTTTCATTTTCCCGTGATCGTCTGTCAGAGAGATTCCAAGAGCATCCATAGCCGCCTGAACTTCATCCGTAGGCTTTGCCAGCCTGGACATAATGGACCGTAAGGAAGTACCTGCCTGTGAGCCTTTGATTCCGGCGTTTGCCATTAAGCCTATCGCCGTGGCTGTGTCCTCCGCAGAATATCCCAAAGCACCGGCTACCGGAGCAACATACTTGAATGTTTCGCCCATCATTCCAACGTTAGTATTTGCGTTGGAGGATGCCTGGGCCAGAATATCCGCAAAGTGTGTGGAATCCTGGGCCGACAGTCCAAAAGCGGTAAGAGCATCCGTCACAATATCGGATGTAGTTGCCAAATCTTCCCCGGATGCTGCGGCCAGGTTCATAATACCCTCTATGCCGTTCAGCATATCCTCCGTTTTCCAGCCGGCCATTGCCATATATTCAAAAGCGTTAGCTGATTCTGTGGCACTGAATTTAGTAGAGGCTCCCATCTCTTTTGCTTTATTTGTCAGAGCTTCCAGCTCGCTTCCTGTGGCTCCGGAAATTGCCTCTACCTTTGACATAGCCCCCTCAAAGTCGGAGCCTACCTTAATAGCCGCCAGTCCTAAAGTCCCGATTGTTGTCGCTGCTCCGGTAAGAATAGCGGTTGTGGCTTTCAATCCCTTTGCCGCTATATCTCCAATGGAATTTATGCCGCTCTGAAAACCACTTCCGTCTATGGCGGTGTCAAATTTTAATGTGCCATCATTAGCCAATGTCCTCACCTCACTTTCGGGGTTAAAATCATCGGCTCATAATGGCACTACTTGATTTGCTTTCCGTCTTTTATCTTGATTTCAAAAAAAGCGTGACAGTTCCTCCCTTTGCATGGGACCATCACGCCTGAACAATTTGCCTTTTCTCCATAAAAAATCGGCATCTGATAATCGCAATCCGGGCATTTTACCCGGTTCATTTCTTCTTTTTCTGTTATTTTCTCAATCTGTACCGCCTCCGTTCTAAAGAATACCCGTAAGATCGCCTCCATTCATCAGAGCATCCTCAATAGCCTGTTGTTTTTCCTCCTCGTCTTTTGGCAATGGTAAATCATGGATCAGCTTCATTTTCCGATAGAAAGCCTTTTGTTCTTTTGGCATATCTTCTTTCAGGTCGATGCTTCGGTACTCCATGATTTTTACAAATTCATTACTGTTTGTGAGAGAATTAAACATAGCCCGGAACTCCCACCAATGAAGATATTTAATTCTCTGGAGATTAATCTTATACTGTGACATAAAGGCAGCAAAAATATAATCATCGTCATAATCAAAGGAATATATCCTGCTTTTCCCTCTTTTTGCGGCAATAGCCTTTTTCTGTTCGTTATCCTCTTTGCCGCACTTGTAGAACCACATAAGAGCATTTGCCGCATCCTCATAATTCAGGGGGATTTCATCACGATAGCAAAGCCTAAAGGATTTTTTGAGCTTTTCTTTCAACTCTAGGCTATCATCCTGCCATAATAATTCAAACAATATAAAAATCCGGAAATTAGTCCGGATTCTGTACTCCCTATTGTCTACCGTGACAGTTTCCGGAAGATCATCTACTAAGAGATTCATTTACCGTGTTTTCCGCCGTTCTTCCCGTTGATTGCGGCAAAATTTCTCTGATAATTCCGGGAACCCTGTTTCTGCTGCTGTTTCTCTGCCTGGCGTCTTTCTGCTCTGTTCGGAGTATACTTGTCAAGAACACCGTTAAATTCTATATTGGAATCCTCCGCTTTCTTTGCCACAACACCGAAAGCCTCCATGTGATCCCTGATATTGCTCTTACCCTTGAAAATTTTCTCTGCGGTTCCTGCTCCAAAGAGGGAATCGAAGAAATCATTTACAACTCCGCACTGGTACCTGATTGATTCTGCTGTGGTCTTTCCCTCATACTGTCCGTTATTCTGGATTCTTTCAACAACCCTTTTATTCTCTCTCTCATATACCTCGATTACATCCGCATCGAATAAATCCAGTTCTAATTCTACGCCTAAAATGTTCATATCCTACCTCCTGTGATTGATTATTGTTTGCAATTAAAGGGCAAAGCCCACCTTTTATTCGGTGGGCTGATCCTCTGTATTCTCTCCCCCGGCTTCATCGTCTGCCGGTGTGAATGTCCTTGTCTTTGTGTTGAACGTTCCGGGAACAAAATCACCTACTGCGTTCAGATTTCCGGAAACCGAAATGTCATTCTCTCCGCTGATCTCGGAAACCTCCGTGGAAACAATAAATTTCCTGGCAGCAAATTCATTCAGTTTATTCTCTGCCGGCTCCCAAAGCTCCACTCTCACATACTCAAATTCTGCATCGGAGCCGGTGTAGTGGTTCCTCCCGACATTGTAGAGGGCAATTACTGCCGGCTCCTCCTTAATCAAATCGGAATCAAAAGGAAATACTGTTTCATACCCCACCACAGAAGAGGAACTTGCCTTTTCATTGACATACTTCTTGCTTTCCGTCTTTGCTCCAGGTTCTTCATCCAGAGTTTTAAAACCAGTTCCCATAAGGACAAATTCCGGTGTTTCCTCTGTCGCAATATTCAGGTAATCCGCAAACTGGTGACGTTTTACAACATCCCTTTTTGCCTTTTTTTCGCTTCCTGCCATGTTCTCATGCCTCCTTGTAATATTCTAATCGTAACTGTATCTGGTATCTGGCACTTGTCTTTGATTCTCCGAACAAATAACCAGAAGATACCACATATATCCCCTGGGCTTCCTTTCCCTCTGGAAGCTCCGGAAGATTCCCGGATTTGTTCTGTTCTTCCACCCAATCCGAAAACCGTTCATAAAATGCGCTGTTCTCGATGTTCTGCAGTCGCTCCTGGCTGTAATATTCCCTGGAGCCAAAAGCAAAGAGATACTGCCGGATGGTATCACCATTGACGTATTTCTTTATAACCGGATCACAAGGAAGAACCTCTATGGAATACTCCACCGGTTTCTCCCCCATGAAATCCACCCGTAAACATCCATCTTTCAGCATATCGCACTGGAGGAAATACTTCTCCAGTCCCTCAATGATAGATTTTGCCATGCTCGCCTCCTTAAACAAGTTTTTTTGCACCGTTCAGTATCTCCGTCTTATGCGCTACTTTCATACGCTCGAACCACTTAGCCCCTCTATTTGAATCGTAGGGGCGGCTCTCTGCCGTATCGTAATATTGTTTTGCCGCATATGGAGCTATGTACTGAACCAGACCGCTTCCGATCACTGTACCCAATTTCCCGGATCGGTCAAGCATACCTGTCTGAAAAGGAATCAACGCACTACAATACCTCAATACCTCACTGTCAACAAATTTCTGCGCCCGTGAGAAATTTGCGGTTCTTGTAGGAGCAAAATTACGGTTCCAGGTCAGCTCCGCTTTCACCTTTCCGGATTTTGTAGTAGTCTGAATGATCTGCCCCCTGGGTGTCTTTATTTCTATTGCCATTACTCACCGCCTATCCTCCAGTGTTTCATGGCATCAGAGCATCGGTCACGGTTGTCTGTAAAATTCGTAACCAGGATAACATCCGGGTATTTTTCCCTCAACTCCGTTTCCGTTGCTGTTTCAAGGTATGAAATTCCACGGACAATGATTGCTCCAGGCTGTAAAGTCCAGTAACCGGGATAGGTTGCATCGTCCATAGACTTGTATGAGAGCTGCTCTGTATACTCTTTTCCCTCCGTGTCGGCATCTGCCGGAATGCGAATCGTGTAAGTATCACTCTTTTTCAGCTCATTATCTCCGGATGATGTGCCTTTTTTTGAATACAGGCTCACGCCATATATACGGGTGGAGAAAAATTTCTCTGTCCGTTCTTCCTGAATATAGCGTTTATTAAAAATTGTAATGTCAGCATTAACAGTCATACTTTCTTGACCTCCCTCTGAATAGCAAGCCGGTATCTGATAGAAAATTCTTTGCTTCCTGGTACATCTCCGCATCTCTGGCACTTGAACCGGTATCTGCGAATGTAGCCGAATAGCCGTCAATCGTTTCCGACTTCACACCTGGCGTCTTTTTATCCTCCTGATAACTGACCTCTGCCATAGCACAAATAGCTTTCTTCACTTCATCGGGGATTTCCGGGAGCCTTTTTACCCGGCCAAAGGTGATCCTGTGCATAAAAGCCTCTGCCTGCATCTCATATTTAGGAAATGCCTTTTCTGGTATTTTGCTGCCTGAATAGGATTCCCTATAATATTTGTAGTCCACATATGAACCTTTTATAGCCTCCTGGAGCATTTTAAATCACTCCCCTCATTATTTGTCTGCCTTGGCCTTGTCTCCTGCCTTATTTCCAGCATCAGGAGCCTTGTCTGTCGCCTCCGCTTTCTTTGTTCCGGCTGTCTTTGTCACTTTAGGAGCCTCTTTCAGCTTCTCCTCCAGCTCCTCAATGCGCTTATCTGCATTTTCAGCATAAGCCGAAGCCTCCGCCAGCTTACCTTTCAGGCCTGCGTTTTCGGCTTTCAACGCCTCATTTTCATTCCTGATAGAGTTGAATAAATCCATTCTGGCTCCGGACGCCGTTTCAGCCTCTTTCAGCTTCTCCTCCAGCTCGGCTTTTTCTTTTTCCATATCGTCAAGCTGCGCTTTCAAGGATTCTATTTCTTTCTTCGGATCAGTCGGCTCATAGAGTACCTTTCCAGACATGTCGCTGATTGTGTACCCCAAAACCTGATACTCTTTTTTCTTTTCATCCGGGATTCTTACTACCCGGTTTCCTTTTTTTGCCTTTAACATCTTATACCCTCCTGGTTAAAAATCCGGGACTGAATCATCAGCCCCGGCTCATTCATATTTTACTGGCTGTGTATTTAGGCCGCTTTCGGAGTTACATTGAAAGCAATAGCATCAGCCTTGTTCGGAAGCAAGAAAACGTCCTCAAAGGACTCCTCGAAGTAGTCCCACTTGCCCTCGGAACCTGCGGAGGGCGGATCGAGCTGTGCAAACTCGTAATGAATCGGTGTAATGACCGCCAGTGGATGAACCAGGCACATGTTAATCTGCTGTGCAGATTCATCAATAGCCCACCCCTCCGTGAAGTCATAAACCGTTTTCATCATGTCAGTAGGAACGCTGTCCGGAATACGCACTTCATCAATAGAGGTAATCGCCCTCTTGATTGCTTCGGTTCTCTTGCTTACGTCCATAGTCTTAACAATCTGCTTTGCATTGTTGATAAGCGTCCTGGTTTCAGGAGTTACATACAGAATCCGCCCGGCTCTCGGCACTCTCTTATTGTCCATGTAGGTCATAAACTTGTCGAATACCTCCAGAACATTTTCAGTAGTAAGCTCCGTCTCGTCTGCCGTTTTACCGAATCCGGTATAATCAGCAAAGAGCTTAGAAATCAGGTATGCGTTCATTTCCGGGAATTTCTGCTCCTCATTGAAAACCCTGGTAATATTCGCAATGCTCGTTACCTTGTTGGTTTCCTGAATGTCACGGGGATGTACCAGGGTTCCCCATGTTCTGTGATTCGTTACAGCAAGAGGCGTCCAGGAATTTGTATAATTACGTTTCTTGGTTCCGATGGTGTCCCTGTCACCATCAACACGCCCCGTAGTCTTGATCGTGGGAATCTCAATCACGTTGGAATTTACCCATCTGTACCGGCCATTGTTCGGAGTTGAAAATAAATCACCGAAATAGAGAACATACGGGAACTCCTGCTCTAATGCGCTCTGATACTCTGTTGCATAATTCAATTTTGCTGCTGCCATTTAGACATTCCTCCTTATTCTGTCTTTTCCGGCTCTCTCAATCTATGAAAACCGAAATTAAAAATGTTTTTGTCGGTTCCTGCACCGGCATTTCCTCCGATTGATCCGGTTGCAAAGGTCGGAAGCGGTTTCTGATTTCCTCCAGCTCCTGCCCCTGTCCCGGCTCCCTGGTCTGTTTCATCGGGTTTATCCTCCTTCAGAACAAAGGCGCCCTTGTAGTCCTCATTCTCCATGAGTGACTTCATGTAGTCGGAAGCTCCCTGGAAAACGCCGTCCTCCAGCTTGAACTCCTTTTTGTCAAACTCCATCCGGATTCCTGCCTGTGCCGCTTTGGAAGTAAACTCATAACCAGAGAAAAACATATCCGTCTGGTGCTTCCTTTCCTGTGCCGTCAGTTTGTCATTGAGTGCTGCGGTGTCGGTCTTATACTTGTTTTCCCATTCCTGGGCCGACTTCTTAATACCCTCAATATCCATATCCTTGTAGGACTGAATCTCTTTATTCGCATCGGCAAGCTGTGTCTTTATTCCGGTCAGCTCCGTTTCTTTGGCATCGAATTTATCCTTTGAAACATAGCCGCCTTCTTTCAAGTTTACAATATTCAGGTTTTTATCTGCCTGAATCCTCTTGATAAGCTCCTCTGCCGTGATCGCTTCCGGCTGTCCGTCTACTTCCTTGAAAAGTTTCTTTAAATATTCGTACATAACTGTACCTCCTTATTCGCTGATTTTGTTTATGTTCCGGTTCACTCCGGCTCTGCTATCATGGGATATATCCGCCCATGAGCGGAAATTGAGTAGTTTATATGCCATTCCTCCAGGGCAATAAAAACGGGTATCCTCCAGAATGGGAAGATGCCCGGCTTTTGCTGTGCCGTATTCTGTTTTTACTTGCCTCCTGACTGCGTTATAGGCTCGTGACAGCCTTTCACGTCCGTCAGTAGTAATTTGTAGCTTGCAACTCTGTTTCGCCTCAAATCGGCTTATCATTTAACCCATGAATGGGAGATATTCGGACCACCTCCTCCCTATATCATATTTCCCGTTTTAATGATCTGTCTTATAGTAGCCATAAACTACTCCTCCTCTCCAGGTTCTTCTACAATCACCCAATCCTCCGCAAGAATATCTGTCTGGGATGCAAGCCAGGGTACCAGCTTGTTATCTGCGGTTTTCATTTCCAGATACGGAAGATTCTCCATTCCGTTATCACACGGGGACGGCTCTCCTCTTTCGATCTTGCGAATCCACATCCCTTTTCCATTCCATCCAGCTCTTGCTACCTTGTAACCGTCTTTCAGGAATCCAACTGCCTCTCCGAACCCGTAATAATCATTCTTTTCAGAGAAAAACGCCTCTGTGATGTATATATCTGCACATCCAGCATGGATCAAATCGTCATTGTAGGTCTTTTCAATGTATGCCATTTTCTCGGCCACATTCGGATTGACGATGGTTTCCTGCTCCCCGGTCGGCATGTGGATATAAAGGATAATGCAGTCAAGCTCATTCCCCTGATCCACCAACTCCTGATACTGTTTGAATAACTCTGCTTTCTTCATTTTGCTACCTCCTAGCTTGATTTTTTATTAGCCCAAACAGCCTTTTGGCTGACAGACTTATTGAAATTAACAATTTTGCCGTCATTATCTTTAACGGCGTGTACCTGTGTCCGGGCTGAATCAACCGCCCGGTTTGTCTGTTTACAGAAATCTTTCATTTCTGCCTCTATTCTTTTCAAGTTCACACTCTCTGTCTTGAACTCCTCCCGGAGTGCGTTTTCCGTCTTTTCATCTGGAGCCGCCTTGATTCCGGAATCATACCCGGCTAACAGGCTTTTTGATTCCCTGATCTGCCTTTCGTATGCCCGTTGCATCTGCGTACATTCGTACTCGGTCAATGTCTGGATGTTCCCGTCAGCATCTTTATACTGGTGTGTTTTCTTCGCATATCCCTCCAGAACTTCCCGGCTATATGCCGGCTTTGAAAGTCCCAGGAAGAACATATGAAAATTGTGTCTGCAATTCCATCCACAAAGACCGCCACCCTCTCCATAACCGGTTGCCTCCCTAAACTGCCGGTATCTCTTATCCTTTCCGGAAATACAAAAAACCTGACCTTGCCAGCTCTCATGGTTGTTATAGCCGGTTCCCGTGTTCCTGGCTCCCAGGTGTGCGGTAGTTTCAAAATAATCACAGTCCATTTCATCGGCGTACATTTCGGTGAGCTTCCCGGCTGTCTGATTTACTCCGGTCAGAAGTGATCTCCTGACTGCCACATCCAGCTTAGAGGAATGGCCTTTCTGGTAGAGAACCTTTCCCCCGTCAACTGCCGCCACTTTTATTGCCTGTTTCAATGCCTCCTGATAGGAAAAGGCTCCGGATGTTACTTGCATGTATGCAAGATTTGTATATTGCAGATACAAATTCTGGGATGCGACCGCCGTTGTCATGGTGAGGTTGTTTATATTCCCTTGGGTTTTCTCAATAGCCGCCGCCAAAGTCTGCATCATTGCCGGAGATTGTTTCAGGTTTATAGGCGTAAGACCTGCTGCAGAACAAATATCCCCCTCATATTTCAGGGAGATAACCCCGGATTCATTGAAAAGCTCTTTTATATAACTGTCAGAGAACTTTGTAACACTTGAAACCTCCTGGATGATCTCCTCCATGAGCTTTCCGGATTCCTGAACCTGTTTCAACTGCCACCTTGCGGAATCCGTAACTTTGCCCGTTTTTACAATCCTCCGGGAAATATCCCGTACAATGGATTCATTCAAGGCATCATAAAGCCCCAGAACATCATCACAACAAGCCTCCAGATATTCAGGTGTCAGCATGGACGCACCCCCCTATTCTTCCGGAGGATATGGACCGCCGCCTTTTGGAGCATCCGGGATCAGTTCTTTTGCATCATCCTCCGAACACCCGAAATACCAGGCGTAGAATTTCTCCAGCTTGTATTTTCCGGCCAACACCATAGCCCATCTTCTTTGAAACTCCTTTTCGGTGTCCTCCAGAACTCCATCTCCCCAGGTTGCAGATTTTTCCGCTACTCCAGGTGGAACCAGATTATAAAGTGTACATAGCACATCCAGAATATAAATAAGATGCTCAAAACCTTTATCCCAGGATTCCTGCATCTTTGAAACAACTGTGAATGATCGCTGTTTTGACGTCCGGATTTCCTCCGCTGTCTTTTCTATCTGCTGTGGATCGGATATTGTCCCATAGGAAAGCCCACAAAGAAACTCTATCCTCTGAAAATACTTATTTAGTCCGGCAAACAGGCTATTGTCTCGAATTTCCGGGGCATACTCTTTCATAAATGATCCAGCCTCTTTCCCGTTGAAATCAAACGCCCGGTATAACCTCTCTTTCCCCTTTGGGAGAATAGGTTTTCCCTTTTTGTCAGAATCGAACAATTCCTCGGAGGCGTGTACCGCCGCTTCCGCAGCCTCGTACTCCCAGAGTATACGGGAGAATTGCCTGTCTGCCTGTTCAATCACATCAACCGCTCTGGAAAAAACAGAAGCCCCAAGAGGAGATTTTAAATCTACGTTGTTTACCCTGGGAACTCTGATATATACAAAAAGCGGTCTTTCAATATTGTTAATAACCACCGGCTCCTCCGATAACTCTGCCCATTCCTCCACATCTGCCAGCGGAACCGGTGTCATAAATGGGTAATTTGCACTTATCGGATCATCCCCGTACTGATCCAGGTATAGCCTCTCCGATCTGAAAGCACTGTTTGTTATCGTGTAATCAGTACCTATCAGGTTATGGGCTTCCATACGGGTATATATATAATCTCCCTGGAGTTTGCTGTCTATAAATACTCCACCGGTGATCTCTTTGTTTGTATCGTATGCAGTAGGGTAAAACCTGTCAGCCTCGGTAAAATCAATCTTGATTGTGTTCCCCGACCTGTACGGCTTCATGCAGATAGCCCCCATCGCACAATAAAGCTCTACATGGTTCGGTAAATTCAGCAGGAACCTAGAAACGATCTTATTCATAAAATCAGCTCTTGCGCTTCCGGTTATCTCAATTTTGAACTCCGTCAGGATCAGCCTTGCAAGCTCTTCCGAAATAGCGGCTGGAAGATTCAGCGGTATCACGTCTGAATCTCCTCCCCTCCACGGTGGTTCATTCTTATACATCTGATTCCACAGCTCTATTGCGTTTTCCATCGTGCCAGAGGTGGCAACGGAAACATTTAACTGTTTTTCGATATTCTTTTTCGGTGTCAGGCTGCTCCATGCCTTTTTAAAAAAATCTGTCAATGCCATTTCTTTTTCGCCTCCTAACTGGCTTTCTTCTTGATGAATTTCCTCCAGTCACGCTCATATGAATACTCAAACGCATCCAGGGAATCAATATCACTGGTTCCATCGTCAAGACGCTCCAGCTTCATGTTTTTAGGATTCCACACCGCCATGCTGATAGCTTCCGTGAGCGTCTGGCAATCCTCGGTATAGAAAAATCTTTCCTGTGCCGTTAATGCAGTTATGGTGAAAATCCGGTCTGTGATTACATCCTTAACAGCGTTCCTGATCTTAATATCTCCCATTTCATTTCTTACCAGGGCTTTTTCAAGCCCTCTCATAAGAACCTGTTCAGCAGAATCGCAATAAACATGTGTCACATAGCCGTATGTCTTAATGATCCTCTTGATGAATTTTACGAACATATTAGCCAAATCCTCCGGATCAGTCCCCTCCGCATCATGCCATTCAGAGGAAAGGGCAATCAGATTCTTATATCCCAAAGTTGGAGCGGATGCAACAAAGGCGTGGCCGGAGCCATTCCCTCCAAAGTCCACACCTACATTTATTTCTATCAATTCACCACGTTTATTAAGCTCCTGGACCGCTTTTACGGGCATCAGGTATAAATTATCGCTTGCCGCTATGGAAGTAGCCAATCTGGTGTAAATAAGACCATCGGCAATACTTCTCTTTCCCTCAATATCCCGGATATACCAGATACTCCCAGGATCATACTGACTTATTATCTCCGCAAGCCTCTGTTTGCTTATATTGACATTCTCGAAGATATTAAAATGCTGGTAGTTATATCCTCCCAAAAGTTCCCCGGCCTCCGCTTTCTTTGCGTATACATCCAGGTAATCTTTATAAATCGGCGCTTTAGGATGCTCTGGGTTTAAATCCCAGAATATCTTACGGCGTTTCGCTGCAAGCTGACGATTGAACGCCTCTTTTATTGTGTTGTCGTGATGCAGATTGATCTCTGTCGCAATCCACATACCGTAGGAATTACCACGGATTTTCTTGAAACTGTCGGAGGACTTCCCTCCGGCAAAAATGACTATCTTCTCTTTGTACCCGGTGTCCGGGCCTTTTATCCGGAGGCAGTCATTGTCTTTATATTTACTCCATCGGCATTGACCTCTGAAAATATATTCCAGGCCGAAGCCGTTTGCATCACCTATATTCAGCTTTGCATTTGCCATTGTGGAACCTGTGGCTAGGTGGATTTTATCGGGGCAGGTTTTTAACTCATGGGCGAAAGCGTATACGTTATCAATGGTCTTTCCTGATCGGACGGCTCCTTCCAGGATATTGTATGTATTGAACTGACAGGCATAAATATAAGCTCTATGTTTCGGGCCGAAATTAAACGGGATCGTCTTTTTCTTCCGGATTGCCATATATGCTTTCGTCCGTTTCGGACGTGTCCTCTATTTCTTGATTTATGCCCTTTTCTTTGTCCTTTTCATACTTGAACTGCCGTTCTTTCAGGTTTGTTTCCGGATTGTAGCCGGCTGTGTCCCGGAGGAACTCCGCTGCTCTCACATCTCCAGTCTGGAGGGCTTTCTGGAAAACCCGTACCAGTAACGCCATCTGGTTAGTCATGTCCTCCTCTGAAAAGCCCAATGTTTCCAGATTCTTAACCGCATTTTCGCCAACTACCGGCATATTCAGAAGCAACTTTGCGGCCTGCTGCATCTGCCGTTTTTTCCGTCTGGCTTCCCCGGATGCCTTGCCGCCTTTCCGACCTGCCTCTCTCGGTTCCCTCTCGCTTCCGAACTTTTTCAGGTTTCCCTCATTTGCCATCTCACCACCTACCATTTTGATACGAAAAAGGCACCGTCCCGTGTGTGCGTGGGATGATGCCTTGTGCTTTCGCCTTATTTTCCGGAATCAGGATCAGGAAGCGTATAATTCATGCAAGACGGCTACCCCTCCGTCAATGCACTCCTGGATATTTTTGCCTATGCTGCGGTAGAAATCCGGATGAACCATGCACTCATAAGCCCGTGTGAGCGTACTGCTCTGCTCCTGGGTGATTCCCAACCGGAAGCCCTTTGCTATCCGCAATGCCTCTTTGTATTGCCCCTGTGCTACCATTTTCCGCACCTGCTCTGTTTTCTTCACCATGCCGGTTCCTCCTCTCTGCCTTATAAAGCATATCTAAAATTTCCATTGCTTCCCATGCTGTCCTTAATTCCCTCCATATCGAAAAAGGAAAGCTGTTTGTACTGCAACTCTGCCTCCTCCTCTCTCATAAAGTCCTCTTTCGTCTTTCCTGCCCTCTTTCCCTCCAGGGTATGACAGTCATATACATATTTGGGGATTTTATCCCCGTCAAGCCGCTGGAACTCTGCCAGGTTGATCGCCTTATCCAAACCTTTCTCCAGATTCAGCAACTCTCCCGGCTCAAAGTAATTATTGATGCCCGGCAGCTTGTTCTTATCATCCATCAGCTCATTTGCAAAGAAATCTGAATCCCGGCTCTTTGCATGGTACAAGAGGATGGTGATCGCCTTTGAAATAAAAATCTTTGTTCGCTGCTCCCCTTTCTTCCCTTTGTTTACTTCATTGCTCGCCCAATAGAGGGCAAGTATTTCCTGGGTACATTCTCCGTAACAATCCTCTGCGGAGATTACCAGCGTCCTTTTCCAAAGGTAATGCTCGTATCTATCGAACAATTCATTTGCGGCGTACCCGGCAGCTTTCACATCACACCGCCTTATTGCTTTCTGATATAAGCTGGACATGGTAAAAAGAGAATGTCCGCTCTTTGTGATTAACTGATTATATGCCATAGTTTCATTCCTCCTACAAAATGATATTAAGCTCGGTTCCCCTTAACTTGAACTTAACTTTAGCAGTTTTTCACATGATTTCAAGGCGAAAACAACCGTTTTTTCGTCAATATTACCTTTTCAGCATCTTGTACATTTTCCATACTTTCAGGAAACTTATCTTTTGACATTTATACGGCTCTGGTTCGTCCTGAAATTGTGATCGTAATATTTCCCCCACTTGTTTTTCATATATTCCACTGTCTGATTCAACGCCCGGAGGTTCTTATTCTCGTTATTGCCCCCAGCGTTCTTATCGTACTGATTCTGCATACCGAAATAATCAGGTATAATAATGATTCTGTTCTGGAGAAGCTCCTGCAGAACAAAATCGGTGTCCTCTTTGATATAGGTCATATTATCGAACCGGCTTTTCAGGTACTCTTTATTGAACCAGCATATTCCTCCAGTGATTCCTTTGAAAAGAAACTCGGCATTGAATTTCCGGACATCACCAGTCATGGTGCAAGAAGCAAATCCCAGGCGTAAATCTTCCAGAATCTGCGCTACCCTTTCAAACTCCATATCAATAGCGTCTTTGTCGGTGATCTCCACCTTGTTATTTTTCCCCTTGTATATCATCATGGAAATATCATCGTCACACTGAATAACAATATCTTCTGGGGTATTGTCAATGATCCACTGTCTGACTTTGGCCAGGCTGTTTATTTCTTCATCCGGACCGGTCAGTATCTTTGTTATCCCGGCTTCCCGGTACGCCTCCTCCTCCGATTCCCTCACAACGTAGGTGCAATCATTCAGGACGTTCCAGGTCATGATCCGGTCATACCGTTTATAAGACGGAACATAGATTCCAATGCTCTTACAATCCTGATTCATGGTACCACACCGCCCTTGCCTTGATTTTCTTCTTGTCGTTGATCTTGACCTTTGCCCCGTCAATGCCTAATCTCCTGGTGAGTTCGTTATAGTCCATTTCATTTTTGCAGACAATCATCACATAATTATACTTCTCATAGTTGAGAAGCTCCATTTCCTTAATCTTTCTTTCTCCTGGGCTTCCCTCCTGCAAGTCAAGACCTAAATCCATATTCAGATCAGCCGTCCAGTCTGCCAGCAAATCCATATCCCACTCCCCGGCATGAGTATTGTCTTTGATATTAATTGCCCGTAACTCTGCTTCGGAATATCCTATCAGACGTTTGCATGTGACTTCCTGATCCGGATTGATTTCATTCAGGATGGCTTGCCGCATGTTCCCGGCTATAACGTTATCCTGTTCATCAATCAGGAAGATACCAAAATCCCCGAACTGCTCCAGGGACCTTTTCAGCTCCTCCCGTTTCTTCTTTCCGATCTTCCGGGGATTGCCGAATCCGGTTTTTATATCGCCTACCCTCATGGTGAGAACATCTATTCTCTTTTCCGGTAAATCTTCCGGTAAACTCTTTTCTGCTATTTCGCTCATTCTCTCACATCCTCTCTGTTCTGCGTAAAAGAAAAGAGCCATGCCATCTGCATAGCCCTTTCCTGGGGGTATTTTTGTAGGAGTAGCCGTACTACATGCCAGGCCGCCCTTTTATCCAGAGAGAGGAGAAGCGTGTGCCTCTCCTCCTGTGAGGGGATATTGAGCATAGCGTAATCTGTTTACCGGATCAGATTACAACAGCCAGCAAGTGGTACTTGCCGCTTACACTATATCATTGGGGCCAATGTAAGATCAACGTAAAAAAAACGAAAATCATATGCCTGTGGCTTCGTTATAGCCTTATGTAGCCTTTCCCTGGTTACTCCCTAAGTATTCTTGTCAAAACTCCATCTAAGCCGAAAATAAGGGCTGTCAAGTCCTCCCTGGCTGTCTTGGCGTCATTCTGGATCGTGCGTATGTCCTCCCCCTCCAGTTCAGCAATTTCTTTTGTGTTCATCCTTTTTTCAGAGAGATACAGACGCTCGATTACCCGGTACTGCCTCTGTTTCACTTCCGATGCGGAGCTTTCGCATGTTTTCCGGTAAACCTCCAGCATGGTATCAACATGTGTCATTACCATACTAACCGTCACCACGCTTCTTTTTAGCCTATGGAGTGTCTTATCATCATCAAAAACACCAAACTTTGTTAAAAGCTCCAGATCAGCAATATCATGGTTTACATCCTCTGCCATTTCCAGGGTATAAACCGCATTTTCCTCATATGCTTTCAGCTCCCGGTATTTTTCCAGAAGCGTTTTCGTCCGGTAGAGAAGCCTTTGAACCTTTTCCTTTGTGGATTCCTGGTGTTCTTTCTTATAAGCCTCAATTCCTGCCTGGGATGCTTTCTTAACCATATCCTCCAACTGCTTCTCCGATATATTGAATGTTTTACCACCTTTGCCAGCCATAGCCCATACCTCCATTTTTTACTTGACTTTTCCTCGAATATGCCATACAATGGCATTACCGTTTCGTGGAGTTCGGCAAGTGTCCTTTGGAGGGTATGAGCTGGACTCTCGTTTTTTATTCAGTTATCTATCCGGCTCCTATGCGAACCGTCCCCCATTCAGGAACGGAGGCCGTGATCTGGGTATCTCCACGCAAAACTCCTGACATGAAACATGTGCAATGCTGATTCCTCTTGCCTTTGCCTCATTCAGAATATCCTCCGTAAATTCAACTTCCGGATCTACAAAAATCATTCCTCCGGTTTTCCCTTTCATTTTGTTTTCCAGGTCTTTCAGACTATCTGCATAATCTCCGCCGAAAATCTTTTTCAGGATTTCAGCCGGTTCCGGCTTCCGTCCTGCTCCCTGATTCTGATCCGTTTTCTTCTCCGGCTCTTTCCTGCCATCGTTTTTGTCAGGTTCACACATTCCGCAGCATCCGGCCGACACACTCTCATACTCCGATGCCTCCATAATGCTCATATGGGCCAAAAGGTCTTTATGTGTAAATATGTACTGACTACCTCTCTCCATCTTTTTAGCTTCTCTGGCAAGATGCCCTTTAAAACCATTCCACAATTTTTCGTAGTTCATAAAATTATTCTCCCTTTCTTTCAGGCATGGGAGTATAAGTATTACCCCCCCCTGAACGTCAATTCCCCATGCGTCCCATCCGTTCCGCTCCTCACGGGCAAATAGTTCAATCATGGGACCATAGCTTACAGTTTCTATCATATGCCGCATTTTCTCCGGCTTCTTGCTGTGTTCCCGGCGTGGTTCCAAGAATCCGGTTACTCCCTGTTGGCGTTTTCCGCCAACGATTTTGTATGGCAGCTTCTCTTTTGTAGTTCCGAAAAGACAATGCTCTGTCATTCCCCGGAAATACTGCCCCAGACCTGCCTTGTCTTTTTGCCAGGTTATCAGCGTCACATACTGGAATCCCCACGCCTCCAGAACCTTAAAGGCATCTTTCAAATGATTGTTTGTAGCCCAGAGGTAGCAATGGCACCCCTCACGACTAACAAGCCTTTGTACTGGAAGCTCCATAATCTCCGCTGTTTTCATCAGGGAATAATGCCGATCAGCTCCCCTCTTTATTTTCCCTCCCCCAGTTTCCCACCAGGGCGGATCAGCGTATATGGTCTGATATGTGTTATTGGTGCTGAAAATATCGACTACCATCCTTATCTCCTCCGGAAACTCTTTGCTCTGGTACATGTGGCAAAATGGGAGGTGTACCCTATCCCGTCAGCCTCCTCTGGACTTACTCCAGTGATTCCAGAAACAACTTCTCCCTCCTGGGTAACTATCTTCTCTTTTCCTCCAGGTTCTTTCCGATAGTTCAGCATTGTAGGATTGCAAGGCATATTCTTTCCTGCCTTAGTCCTAATCCAGAGGATGCGGCAACCGCACCCTCCGCATTGTCCAAAATTTCCTATCGCCATGCTCGGCTCCTCCTCTCTTTTTACTCCTCCGGTTCTTCCGGTTCTTCATACCCGTAACCGTCCTCCTCGACTTCGTTATCGCCTCCAGGCGGTGTTTGCGGTTCTTCCCCGGTATTTTCTCCGCTTGCGTCATTTCCGGCCTTATTTTCAGCCTCTACGACTTCCCGGAAACTTCCGTCAATCACATCATCCTCCGGATTCTGCACTTCCCCAGGAAGCGCCCTATTGTTGGCTACCTCTCCGGGAAGCGCTCCCTCGTCAGCAACTTCTCCCGGAAGTAACGGTGTATTCATCCATGTTTTTTTCGGATCAGTTTCAAGGTGTTCCTGCCCGTCCCCATCCGGCTGCTTTCCGTCCTGGTTCCAGGGCTGATCTTTGTCGAAAATGCTTTTCTGTCCTGTATTTGCGATATATGCCAGTACATACATCTGTTTTTCTTCATCCCAAACAAGCTCCATTTCCGGATTTTTATTTCCTTTCAATTCGTCTTTAACTGTCACGGTAGAAGAAACTTTGTGATCGAACTTAGGTTTATGGATTTCCCGGCTCTCCCCCTCAATATCCGGATCATTGTTTGGTATGTACTCCCTTGTCAGAGATACATCAATTTTTAAAGTAATGGAGCCGTCCGATGATCCGCTGTCAAGCATACTCCTGAAAAGCCTCTGCAATACCCGGTTAAAATTCTGCCTGGCTTCATCAAAAGTCACATCCTCCAGAACAAGCTCCTGCATATTGTCCATTATCATTCCTTGCTCTCCTCTCTATGGTCTTGTTTCAAAAATGCACTCACCACCTCCAGACAATCCGCTTCGGTAGCCTCCCCTATTTTGGTTCCGTATCGGTCTGTGCATTGTTCTAATGCTATACACTCCACACAATTCAGAGGATCAGTCAGAATATAGATTGCATCCTCCAGGGTAGTTTCTTTCGGAAGAACGCCGGACTTAATCAAAAATTCCAGATTAGAAACCGGCTCTTTCCGGCTACTCATTGTATTCCTCTGTGAGAAATGTTGCCTCCAGGTCTGCTTCTATCACCGCCAATACAAGGGGATATTTCTTGATTGCTTCTTTCAGGGTATTCCAGCTTTCTTTAGGCTCCGTGAATCCCATATGCCAGCGGATGGCGTACCGTTCCACCGGTTTCAATTTGATATATTCCTCAATCATCATCACCGATTTTTCGCCGTGTCCATAAGGAACTTTATCTTCCACCGTATAAACCGGAACCGTTTCCCAGATAAAATCACCATTGTTATCATGTTTTACCTGCCGCCTGTCAGCCGTTGCCACCTTATCCAGATCATAGGTTTTCTGGTTCCTCAGCTCCGAACCATAGAAATAGGTCTTGCATATATCATGGAGCAAACCCACAATGATAATGCTCTCTGCGTCAACCTTGTCAGTATCAAGCTGCGCTCTCCAGACGTTATACTCTGATCCGCTGGTCTTTTTTTCCAGGCAATTATAAACCTGGAGACTGTGGTACAAAAGCCCTCCCTCAAAGGAACTGTGATACTTCGTGGATGCCGGTGCTGCGTAAAAATCACTTTTCCGGATGTAATCCAGGAGCCGATCCATGCCCTCCCTATGTACCCGTGAAAGATACTCCTCGAAAACCTCAATCATTGCTTCTCTTTCCTGCTTGCTAATCTCTCCCATTAACCTCTCCTCGCTTTCCTCATTCTTTTATCAATCATCCGCTCAAAACGTGCGGTTCCCTCCGGATCAATTTCCTTTGCCTGGTAATAAAGTCTATAAAGCCTATCTTCCAGGATGCTTTTTTCCAGACTGCCCCTATAATCGTGAATATCCAAGCGAAACCGTACCGCCGACATCTGCTGCTGTATTCCAGTGATCCGAAATGCTACCTTTGCCGGTTCCTCCTCTTTTGAGAAACCTTTTGAATACTGGCTCACCGGCATTTTAGAAACTATCCGGGCATCCTCCAGATGCCTTGCCATTGCCTGAATCAGTCCGACAACTTTCTTATGTTTCGGGTGTTTCGGTTTCAAAATATCGGCAGGTACCAGCATGAGCATTTCCTGATATGTCAGAGGCATTTCAGGAAATATAAACCGTTCCACCGTTGCACCTATTCTGGGGATGCGCTCCCTCTCACTGTTTGTTGACATCCGTTTTTACCTCCTGAATGATTACTTCTACCCTGGGATTGTCAGAGTAGAATTTTCTGCACTGACAGTCCACTATCTGGGTATCATCCCTATAAGCTACCTGATTCAGACTATCAGCTATGATCTTAACAACATTGTCCATGTCTGGCTTCTTTGTAGGCCGTAGGAGCTGTTTTTTCATCAACTCCTTATTCTTCTTGCTTGCGCTTTTGGGGATGCTGTAAAAGGCCAATATCCGCATATCTAACATGGTTCCGTCCGGAAATTTGAATCCTTGACACTGTGCCATATATTCCATGCGAACCAACGTTTCATAATTTGCCGTATCTTTTGGCGTGATTGCTCTACCTGTTTGTGGGATGAACCGGGGACGTCCTTTGCCCTTTGGCTCTCCCAAAACTGTAAATTTCACCAACATGTACTCACCCCTCAATCCGGAACCGGAAGCGGTATTGTCATGTACTCCTGGTGTACCGTTGCCCTATCCTGCATCACCGCAACGGTTGTATAAGGATCACCATATTTGCACAACCAATCATGGATATGCTTTACCGCCTCCTCAAACTCCTGCCTTTTCTTCTCCTGATCTACTTCCGGTGGAACTGGTTCATAAATATCATCAAAATACATGGCCTTTAGATAAAATATCTCCCCATCCTCTGACCGTATGATATACGAATCAACCGGAATCAGAATGTCTCCATCTAATGTGTTCAAATAAAGACTCTGTTCGGTTCCGTCCCCGTCCTCCGGATACTCGCTGTGGAGTTTTCCGGATATAAAAGCTCTTACAATCCATTCCGGAGCGTCTGTCTTTTCGTCAAAATCTTTATCCAGCACATGTACAGATAAGTTGCCAATATAAAGAAAAGCATCCACCACTACTGATTTTTCTGTTTTTGTTCTGTATCGCATTTTTTCTTCTCCCTCCTTTTCTTTTTCCAGTCGTTGAAAGCTGCCATTCCAAATAAATATATCCAAGGTAAAGAGCATACGGCCAGAAGTGCAAAAGGTACAACATACTCAAATATTATCTTTAATTTAAAATACGTCTCCACGACTACCCTTACCTCCCCCTGCTTTCTGCTCTCCGAAACTGACGATTTTTCGCCGGTATCAGGTTCGGTTTTTGATTGAACTGCTTACCATACCGATTCAGCCCAACCGCTTCTCCAGCCGCCTTTGTTTTAGAATACCTTGATTTGCTCATGTAGCCGTCCTCCTATCTGCTTGTATCTGCGCTTTCAGAATACGTTCTGATTCTCAAAAAGTAGTCCAGCGCTTTACCTGTCGGTGTTCTCTGCCGTTTTCCCTGTTCTACCGTATAGCCATTCTTTACCAGAATAGCGGCTGTATTCAGTCTGTCATCCTGGTTATATATCAGAATTTCCATCGGCTTCTCTGCCTGCACCTCCGCTTTGCTACCTCTTTCCAGGTCTGCCAGAGAGATTTTCAATGCTTTCAGAATTGATGCAATAACACTCAAAGGAATATCTGTTTTTCCGCTCTCGTAACCCTGGATCGCACTTTCTGACTTCCCGATCCGGTCAGCAAGTGCTTTCTGCGTCAGACCGGCCTCCTCTCTGAATTTCTTAATGTTAGCTCTGATTTTCTCCTCCAAAATATTCAAACCTCCATAAATTTACTCATTTTATCAAACCTCTGCTCCGCCGCTATCCTCCGGAAAGATTCCCCCGGGACCTCCACCGGGACGCACGTTTCAAAAATACGGTCATAAATGCGTTTATAGCGAATATCCTCTGCCTCCAGCATTTCCGATAAAGTCAGGTTTGTTGTCAATACCATAGGCTTTGATGCCCTGGATCGGCTGTCTATGATGTTATATACCTTTTCAAGTGCATAATCGGTATTCCGCTCTGTACCCAGATCATCCAGAATCAGGAGTTTTGCGCTGTTTAGCATGGATATGTATGCGGCTTCGTCCTGGGTTTGGATGTTCTGCAGTATCTTTACGAAAGAGGTCATAATAACAGATACCTTGTTATCCAGAAGCGCATTTGCGATACATGCGGATGTGAAGCTCTTTCCTGTGCCTACGGGACCATAAAAGATAATTCCCTGGTTTTCCTCCAGCATTTCAGGAAAGCGTTCTGTATAATTCCTGGCAATCCTGAAAGCCTTTCTGTTCTGCTCGAAAATCTGATAATTGGAAAATGTGGCTCCCTGGTGCTTGGAATCCATCATCGAAGCGTCTCGCATCCGCCTGATCCTTGTCATTTCCTCCTCATACTGCTCTTTTTTCTTCCGGCGTTCCTCGGCTTCCTGCTCACATTTACACATACAATGAACTTTCCGCTTTTTCCCCGGACCATAAAGGCTTTCTGGTAAGTCAATAATCCGCTCTTTGTGAGTATTGCATTTTCCGCAATATGCCAAACCATCTTCACCTATATAGTCCCCATCCTCCAACTCACTTGCGGCCTTCTGGATGATATGATCCAGGGCTGAACCGGCTGCCGATTTCACATCCGACATACTACTTGCCTCCTCTCCTGAATGGATTTGCGTATTGTCCAGAGGTTCCTCCTCCGGTCTGCTGCTGTTCTGGTTCCGCCTTTTTCGGGATGTACTCGGTAAAAGAAAGATTCGTTCCCAGGAACGTCTTAGCGTGTTTGATGAATTTCTGTTCTGTATGCTCTCTTTCGCATTGCCTCCGGTAAGCCTCTGCCGCCTGTTTCAAGTCCTCTGGAGAAAATCCGTCCTTTATCCTGGATTTATACGTCTTAAAAGCCTGGCCTTTATCCACTTTCCGGGGGTATATTTTCCAGAACTCCTCAAACTCTGGGCCGTACTTACTTTCCTGTTTTCCTCCAGAATGTTCTTGATTTTCCGGAGTCTCCTGCTGTCCTCCCTGGTCTTTTCCGTTTTCAGTAACGTTACCTGTCACGTCAGAAGTAACGTTACTTTCTCCGTTTTCTTCTCTCTCCATCCTTTTTCTGGCTTTATATTTTGATTGCCGCTTTGCATTGCTCTCTTTCTCTTTGATATATCTGTTGTAGTAAGACCTCCAATCTTCCCAATCATGCAAATACAGTTGTCCTTCAACATCGTCTATCCATCCAGAATCTATCAGGCTCTCCACCACACTTTCAGCATCCAATGAGGAGGAAAGCCCGGTCTGCAGAACTCCTGCAATGTCGCTCCGGTCAGCACTTACGATCAATCCGTCCATTTCGGCGTTGTCAATGCCCCAGAGCCATAGAGTGATTAGAATACCAATGGCCTCATTCTGTGAGCATCCAATCGCCTTATATAGACTTCTTAATTTTCCACCTATCAGCTTTTGGTCTACGCTGATCCACGCCATTCGTTCCCACCACCATTCCGCAAAATCTCAAAATCATCAAATATCAGCCACCAGATCAGAAATCGTAATAGGAGCGGTCAATACCTCTGTTTCTCGGCAGTAGTCGCAATTTCCGCATCTGTCAGGGATTGCCTCCCCATATTTAACCTGTTTCACTCTCTCGATATTGTATTTGACAATGTTCAGTGCCTCATGCAAGTAGTTATCCTGAACATGGACAATCTTAATGTTGGTTGCTTTTTCCTTACTGGCTCCGGCAATATAGAACGGAAGCCTTTTACCGGTGTTCTGATATACAATCTCCTGATATACCGCCGCCTGAATGTCATAGCCCCAATACCGTACAAAATCCAGATAACCGATGTCCCTTACCCATTCATGCTTTGTCAGGGATGCCATAACCTTTAAGTCAACGATTGCGATTCCCTCCAGGTAAGAATCAATCTTTATCTTCCAGGGAAGCCCGAATAACTCTCCGGTCATAATAACCTGTTTTTGCCCGGCCATATGAGCCATGAAAAACTCGTCACGTTCAATTCTGGCAATGATATTATTTGCCTGTTTATAGTCAGAAAGAAGCTCCCATTTCTCCGGATCGTCCGGGTATTTTTTCTGTGATGTTTTGGTAAAAATCTCCGGATTCTCCAGCTTGAATTTATCCAGAGTACCCTCAAAATAGGAATCCACATAGCTTCCAACCAGCAATGCGGTTGTTTTTTCCTCCTGGTATTCTCCCCGGAGTTTTGCCATTGCCAAAGCCTCACACCTTACCTGTCCGTAGGTTCCTGCAAAATCTTTGAACTGTGAAGCGGACATATACTCATAATTTGCCTCCGGCGAATAGTAATTTTCTGCTGTCAGATTCATGCTCTATACCTCCTCGTAAGTCGCTCCGGTAAACCGGATGTAATTTAATACCTTTGTGATCTGCTCCTCTGTCCCCAGGATGCGAACCGTCCGCATTTTCCCGTTGGGATATGCCTTTGTTTCCGGTTCCTGGTTCTGTACCACTTTTTCCCGTTCCTCTGGAAGTGGGACATATCCACCAGGGGAGCCGCTATTTGCCGGCACTCCAGTATATCCCATTTTCGCCCCCATCTGTGACTGTGGGATTTTTCCGGTGGGTATTCCTCCTCTGGGGAAGTTCTGACCGCCCGGATTCTTTGGCACTTCGGGCCGCTGCTGTTCTTCCTGGGCTTTCTGCTTTTCCAATTCCTCCCGGCGCTGTCTTTCCTCCTCCTGGCGCTTTCTCTCTGCCTCCTCTGCTTCCCGGCGTTTTCTTTCCTGCTCCAGAATCCTTTCTTTTTGGGCGTTCAGCTCATTCATTTTCTGGATAGCTTTCTGGAGAGAGAGATCAACTTTATATACCGTCAGCATATCCTCCTCAAACTCACTGGCAAAAGACTTGATTGTGCCGATTTCATCCAGGATTTTCCGAATACCATTTTCAATCCCCTCTCGCCAGCTCTTTTTTGTGGCTGTGGCATTTTCCCACCGTTCATCATAAATAGCCTTTTTCGCCTTTTCCCGGATGTCCTCCGGAAGTTCTGCAGCTTTCTGAACCAAAAAGGCGTTGATTTCGGCCCTGGCCTTTTCTTTTCTGCGCCTTTCATAATCTTTCACCTGATCGTTGATTGCCTGGATCGGCTTCTCTATCAAGTCAGTAAGCTCTTTCGCCTGTGTTTCAATAAGTGCATAAGGCTCCAAACACTTCTCTTTTACTTCCTTTCTTCTATCCTCAATGGCTTTCGCCAATTTCCGGAGGTCTGCAACATCACCCTTTGCGGTTTTAATAGTATCATCCGTATAGGCTGTATTCTGATATACTGTCAGCTCCTCCTCCAGACGTTTTTTAATATCTGTAAAATTCCAGGATATTTTCCCCGGTTCCTGGTTTACAACTACACTAATCTCATTCATCCCGTTATCCTCCTCTTACCTGAACGGCAATTCATCCGGAATATCAAAATCAGGATTGCCGCCCTGATAATATCCCTGATCCTGTTCAAACCGTGTAAATTCTTCATCATACCGGCTATCTCTTTCCTGTTGCACCGGCTCTGGCTCTTTCCTGTTCTGTTGTGACTGTCTTATCTGTTCAAAAACATTCACTGGCTCCCCTTTATCCGGAAGTGCTGCTGCCTGTTGTCTACTGGTGGAGAGAAGTCCGTTCTGGAACTCTACGCCTCCTCCCTCGTCATAGGCCATTAACTGCTCTACTTTGTCAAAATCCTTTTCAATGTATTTGCTCAACCTACGAATGACCGTTTTTCGATACATTTCTCCAGAGGATTTTTTCCAGGCATCGCTATCTTTTGCCTTTGAATAATTTTGACGTACATTCTCAATTTCTTCTGCGCTCATACTCTCATAAAGCATGGAGCCATCCGTAAAAGTTACGATTGCAAAAGCCCCTATCATTTTCCCGTTATTAAACGGAAGCGGTTTGAATGTAAGTTTTTGCTTTCCATCGTCAACCCCCTCATCATAAAGATCACCCTCCCGGACTACCTTTGCGAAAATATCCTTGATCGGCTGGATGCTGTGTTTCTTACAAACTTTTATCTCACCTTTATAATCAGTCTGGAAATTCATTTCTTTACCATATGGGATTGCGTAACATTCTCCACTCAAAAAATCCAGTCCCAGAAAAGCCCCTTTTATCATACAAAGAGCGATAGAATCTGCTGGAATTCCATCCAGATTTTCACGTTTCTTTTTGTCTTTCAGCATATCCCGGATCAGGGTAATACAGTTGAGAACAAACCTGTCTTTATTGAACCCCTCTGGCATTGCTCCAATTTTTTCCGCAATCTGTTTCATAAGCGCTTCCTGGATTCCATTCAGATATTCAGCGGTTGTTACCTGTTTCCCTTGCTGTTGGCCTTGTTGCCGTTGGCTTTGCTGCTGTTGTGCCTGTGCCATATTGCTTTTTACCTCCTCTTTCTTAATTTCTCAAAACCTCCATCATTTCCATGCTATACTGGTTCATAGCCTGCCTTATCAACCATTCCCGGATCAAATCCGGCAAAAGAAACGGAAGATATGATTCCTCTTTCCCGGAAACCTTCGCTTTCCTCTTGGCGTATGATAATATCTGCGAAAATTCATCATCGCTTACTTTGTAGCCCTCCACCTCCATCCGTTCCCGGATGCCCTGATAACTCATAGCCATTCCCAAACCTCCTTTATAAAATCACGAACCATTATTTTCAGGAGAATCATAATGGGAAGAACCAGCCATTCGCCGCCAAATGCAACATATCCTCTTTCCCTATAAGCAACTTCCACAAATTCCGCAGTTAAAAGCAATCCGGAAGAAAGCAAAATCCAATTTTTAATCATCCATGCTTTCATAGACGTACTCCCTTTCCGCAATTCCTTCCGTGGACTTTTCCTCTGCATATATCACCCTTGTTACCTGGGCCGCCAATACGAGAGCTGATACCACTATTGCAGCTATTTTTAAATCGCCTTTGCACATACCTCCTCCTCCCGTAGCGGTGTTACAAATATTCCCAGGTCTATTCCTGTATGATTTTCAGCCGCTTCAATGAGATCATTATCCGTTTCGATACCGTAATTGTTTTTCATAATTTCCCTTAACCTATCAATCAGCTCCATTTCCTCCGCTCCTTTCCAAATACTTCTCTGCCAACATCCGTAATTCAGAAATTGTTTTAGCGAGGGCGTCCAGGTTTTTCATGATCGCCTCAAATTCTCCCCTTTCTTTTTCATCCACCTTTCCATCTGCCGCAATATTTAACAATCGCTTTTTCATGTTCCGGATTTCATCATCATCCAGATTCCCCAGGAGCCTTACGGTGATTCCCTCCAGACTGTTAAATTCCGTAGCAACCGGAAGCCCTTTTCCGATTGGACACTCATTTTTGCAGTACAGATTTTTCAGTTGTGGAGCATGGTATAGGTCGGCCATCATTACAACTGTGTCAACGGGAACATTTTTTGTGATCCCCAACTCGTGATTCGCAAGAGTTGATGGAGATATTCCCAAAAGCTCCGCTGCACTTTCCCGGCTACTCAATTTGTCATTGTATGAAGCTGCCGCTTTTCTGCAAGCAAAGTATATGTTTTCATTGCATTTCGTACAGTTACTCTCCATTTTCCTCAACCCTCCGTTACCGTATAATATCCTTAGACTTCCAATTCACTCTCTGCATCCGGTATTTGCAGAAAATCACTGATTTTTTTTACGGCAACTGGGCTGTACACCCGTCCATTCAGGATAGAAGATACATACGGTCTTGACATTTCCAGACTTCTTGCCAGATCGTTCATATCTAAATCCCTTTTAATCAGCGTTATTTTCGCCAATTTACACCAGGGCGACAACTTTTTTGCCATCCAGACACCCTCCTTTTCTTTACATTTGTACGGTTTTGGTCTAAAATGAAATAGATTATGTTTTTTAGTGTTTTTTTCGTTCTCAATTTCATTTTACATTTGTTACTTTAGCGCACTTTGGTACGTTGTGTCAAGCATTATTTTTATTTTAGTGCGTTATAAGAGGAGGATTTTATGTTTTATGATAATATCTACAAGATTTGCCGGGATAAAGGGACCTCTCCCACCGTCATTCTCAAAGAGCTTGGATATAGTACAGGAAACGTAAGCAAATGGAAAAGCGGTTCCGTTCCTAATATTGAAATGGCTCTTGCCATCGCTCGTAAACTCGGAGTGTCACTTGATTATTTAATAACTTTGGAAAAGTCACGGCTCGATAGTGCGTTGTCTGAATCAGATCGGGAATGGTTAAATATCATTGCCCTCATTCCAGAGGACAAACAGGAAATGTGCAAAGATTTTCTGCGTACTCACATGGTAGTACCGGAGAAATTTGCAGACCAGAAAAAAGCATAATCTCCCCAGAATACCTTTTGTGGAAAATCGGCCAGAAACGAGGAAATAGGTAATGTATGATTTCAACCGCAATACACAATTTCATATTTCCGGAAATCCTGCCGGTTTTGGTTCTATTGATTTCTGGGAGTGGTTCGCTTCTTATACGCTAGACGGTTCTATCCGTGGTGGGATGGCCGAATTTATAATTATGAAAGCTCTTGGGATCGAGAATGAGCGGAACATCTGGGATGCTTACGATTTAGAATATCAGGGAAAAAGAATAGAGGTAAAGTCCGCTTCCCTTTTCACTCGTAAAAACAGACATGGTTTTCAGTATGAGTATGCCATAAACCAGAGAATTACATACAGTATTGAGCCAAAGCACAAACATGTCATTGGAGGGGACTGGACTTCTCGGAAGCGGAACTCTGATATTTATATATTTGTCCTTATCTCTGATATTGACATTTCCAATCTTGATAAATGGGATTTTTATATTGTTCCAACGGAAACTATCAATAAAATTTTCGGGAATCAAAAAACCTTGTCGCTGTCTGCTATAAAGCGTTTTACCCCCCCCCGAAAAAATATGCCGAAGTTCGTAAATACATAGACTCAATCATAAAAGGAGGAATTGACATGTCATATGATCCAAATACCGAAAAGGCCGTTCCTGCTGATAGGGAAGCGGAAAAAATTGAACTGCAACGCCTTATAGCTTGTTATCAATTAGCCAGCTCCGATGATAAAAATGTGGTATGGGCGGCTCTGAATAAATACGCAAGCCAAATAGATAGAATATAGCCCCAGGAGGGGCTTTTTCTTTGCGAGGGATAGAATGAGTAGGACAAGAAGAAAAATGCCTGGAAAAGCCATTCAGAAACTTTCCAGAGCTAAAAAGGTAGCAATCTATATTCGAGTATCAACCACATATCAAATTGACCGGGATTCTCTGCCGATGCAGCGCAAAGACCTGATTGCATATGCGGAGCTGGTTCTGGGAATTGAGGAATATGAGATATTTGAGGATGCCGGGTATTCAGGAAAGAATACAGATCGTCCAGCATTTCAAGAAATGATGCAAAGAACCAGAAAAGGGGAGTTTACCCACATCCTGGTATGGAAAATTGACCGCATCTCCCGGAACCTGCTGGATTTTGCTGAAATGTATGAGGAACTCCAGGAATTGCGCGTTACCTTTGTCAGTAAAAACGAACAATTTGACACATCCACCGCCATAGGGGAAGCCATGCTTAAAATTATCCTTGTATTTGCGGAATTGGAGCGTAATATGACTTCTGAACGTGTCACCGCCGCCATGATCTCCAGGGCAAGCAACGGTCAGTGGAACGGTGGCCGTGTTCCTTACGGGTATGACTATGATCCAGAAAGGAAAGAGTTCTCCATCCGGGAGGATGAAGAAAGAATTTGCCAACTCCTCAAAAAAGACTACTTGGAAAGCAAATCTCTTACTCATACGGCAAGGTTCCTGAATGAATCCGGATTCAAAACCCGTGCGGATGCGGAGTGGTCGCCTACTGCTGTATGGATCATAGCATCCAGTCCGTTTTACGCCGGGATATACAGATACAATCGTTACAAGGGTACAGAGCGGCGTACAGAAAATCCAGAAGAAGAATGGGTGCTGGTGCCAGACCATCACCCGGCAATCTTTACTCTGGAGGAACACAAAGCCATGCTCCAGCTATTGAAAAAAAATTTACGCAGTTTTGAAAATCCCATAGGGCGTCCACACAGCACAGACAATATACATTTGTTTTCTGGAATTGTTTACTGTGGAAAATGCGGAAGCAAAATGACCTCCACTCCTGGTCGGCTCCATGCTGACGGATATAGGACCTCAACATATAGCTGCCCCAAAAGAAGAAAGACAAAAGACTGTGACAATCCATCTGTAAATGACCTGATAATCGGAGAATTTGTCATAAACTATATTCTGAACATGCTCAATGCAAAATCCGGGTTTTCAAAGATACGAAACCCGGAGGCTCTGGAAAAAAAGCTCTTATTCGGATCAACCTTTGCGGAAGTGGAGCATGTGGAGGAAAACGGCCTTAATGAGTTTTATAATCTGCTCTCCAGATACGGCTCCGATGATTCCTATACCTTTGCTATCAGGAAGCCACGAAAGAAAAGAGCTGCTGTTGATCCGGAGATCGAAAAGCTCCGGAGGGAAAAAGAAAAACACGAAAGGGCTTTGAAGCGCCTGCAGAACCTTTTCCTTTACTCCGATTCACCTATATCAGAAAAGGAATTTATCATCAAAAAGAGTGAAATATCAAAGAATCTGGAGGATGTGAACTCGATGCTCGGCATGGTTTCCAGGGGAGCCGATTCAGTTCTATCCGATGAAGAATTTGTTAAACAGGCAAGCCACCTTTTGATTTCCAAAGAGCTTTCTGATCGGCAGTATATCTATTTCAAAAAACTTGCACAGTCAGTATCTCCGGAGATATTAAAAACTTACATGGAAACTATCTTGGATTCCGTAATGGTTATTGACGGACGTATTTCATCCATAGTGTTCAGGAACGGGCTTACCCATAAATTTATTTACAAGGCATAATAAAAGCCAGGGGTTTTCTTCCCTGGCTCCTATTTTAGCATTTTGCTGTTTCCGCACCAAAAGTAATCAATCCTATTACAATCTGGAAAGCCATATTGAATCCAGCCCGGTAGCCGTTCAATTCCCGGCTGTCGCCATATTCATATACGGATTCCATGATCCGGCCCCATTCCTGTTCACCGTTAATAGATGCGTTCCTCGCCCACCTTTCGCACTCCTCCTCTGGTATTCTGACATTAGATGGATCAGGACGGGTATTTGCTCTATCACGGTATAATTGATACAATTCATCCACTCCGGCAATCTGTGTACGTCCCTGGTCTTTTGGAAGAACATTGATCCCAGGATCAGGGGTTTCCCCGGTCAACGGCTCCTCCTCTTTCAAAAGTTTTCCGAGTTGCTGCAATCCGGCCATAGTCTGGGGACTGTTTCTGCCAGCATCCTCGTATCTCATTTTCAAGTAAATCTGGAGCCCTTTTTGTGTCAGGTCATACATTTTGTAAAACCTGCCCGTTCCTACTTCATACTGTGAAAGAAGAATATTTGCTTTATGTTCCGGATGCCGTTTCAAGTAGGCATCTAACCTTTTCATAATCTTATGATGCTGGCATTTCAAAGTATCTGCTATCTGCATCGTGTTTACTACAATGTTCTTTTCCTCTTTAGACATAAAAAATCACCCTTTCTCTCTTGATTATTTTATGAAAGGATGATACTATGACTTCACATCCTTTCGCTTAATTGGTTGCGGAGAGGATATAAGGGCAGCCGATCCTCTGGTAAAGTTTCCGGCTGCTCTCTTTTTCTCCTATTTCCTTATCTCTTTACGCCCACACATCTTCGTGAGAAAATAACTCTCCTCTTTCGATTTCCCGTCTGGCTTCTCTGATTGCTTCTACTTCATCCGGCAATGCGGCATCCTCCTCAACAAATTTTAAGAGAATCCGGCAGACTGTATCAATTTCTTTTTCGTCTACAATCTCAACCAGGCCACGCAATGTATCTCTGCTCATAAAACCACCTCCTACAATCCTTTATATGCTTCGCCTCTGGGCAGTACAGCATCAATGATTATTGTGTCATGCTCCATCTGGTAGATAACCCGGTAATCGCCGATCCGGAGCCGATATAAATTTGAATAACCTTGTAACTTTTTAATATCTCCAAAAGGAATTTTTTCAATTCCATCTTTTACCCTGTCTTTCACTCTTATATCCAGGGACTTGATGCTTTTCCTTGCCTTTTTGGTGTAAATGATGTTCGGCATATTGGGTTCCCCCTTTCGATAACTATACTTTAGCGTGCGAATGTGCCTCACGTCAAGCAGTATTTTTCCAATTAACATTTTATTCACAAAAGGCCCAGGAATCCCATTCCTAAGCCTTTTTTCTGAATTTATCCCTGTTTACAAATGTACGAAAACGGTGTTAAATCACAAACATCGCATCCCCAAAACTGAAAAAACGGTACCGCTCCCGCACCGCCTCCTCATAGGCCGCCAGCACGTGCCCCCTGCCTGCCAGTGCCGATACGAGCATCAGAAGAGTGGACTGAGGCAGATGAAAATTCGTAATCAGCCCGTCCAACACCCGAAACCGATAACCGGGGTAGATAAAGATTTCCGTATTGCCGCACCCGGGCTGTACGATACCTGATGCATCCGCAGCACTCTCAATCGTCCGGCAGCTTGTAGTACCTACACAGATCACCCGTCCGCCGTTTCTCTTCGTATCGTTGATACACCCCGCCGCCTCCTCAGTCACTTCGTAGTATTCCGAATGCATGTGATGCTCCGTCACATTCTCTACCTTCACAGGGCGGAATGTTCCCAGGCCCACATGGAGCGTCACACAGGCGAGAGAAACACCCATCTTTTCTATCTTATGTAAAAGTTCCTCCGTAAAATGGAGCCCTGCCGTGGGCGCCGCGGCGGAACCTTCATATTTGGCATACACCGTCTGGTACCGGTTTTTATCCTGTAATTTATGAGTAATATAGGGAGGCAGCGGCATCTCTCCCAGCCGGTCCAGCAGCTCTTCCCAGATGCCCTCATACCGGAACTGTATCAGCCGGTTGCCTTCCTCCACGACATCTACCACCTGCGCTGTCAATGCACCGTTCCCAAAGACAAGCTCCGTCCCCGGTTTCGCCTTTTTCCCCGGCTTTATTAATGTCTCCCACACATCGCCCTTTCGTCTTTTCAGCAGCAGCACTTCGATCGCCGCACCGGTCTCTTTTTTACTGCCATAGAGCCGGGCCGGAATTACTTTTGTATTGTTCAAGACAAGACAGTCTCCCGCCCGCAGAAAATCCATAATCTCCCGAAACTGATGATGTGTCCTTGCCCCCGTCTCCTTATCCAGTACCAATAGCCGGGAGCTGCTCCGCTCCGCCAGAGGATCCTGTGCAATCAGCTCCTTGGGCAGAGCGAAATCATAATCTGAAGTTCTGAGCCCTTCCATTGCTCCTTCCGTCCTATTCCATTCCATTGTATTTTAAAAATGCTCCATAGCCCCGCTTTGTCTCATAGACATCTACCTTGCTGGTAGCCTCCCAGGGCGCGTGCATATTCAGAACCGCCACACCGCTGTCAATAACCTGCATCCCGTACAGCGCCAGAATATAGGCGATCGTTCCGCCGCCGCCCAGATCTACCTTGCCAAGTTCGGCCGTCTGGAAACGGACATTTTCCTGTTCAAAAATATTGCGGATATAGGCAATATACTCTGCATTGGCATCATTAGAACCGGACTTTCCTCTGGAACCTGTAAATTTATTGAACACCATGCCGTTTCCCAGATAAGCCACATTTTTCTTATCGAAGCTGGAAGCATATGTCGGGTCAAAAGCACTGCTCACATCAGAAGAAAGCATCATAGATGCTGCCAGGCATCTGCGCAGTGCCAGATCTCCATATCCCCCGCACAGCGCCAGCAGTTCCGCCACACTGTTTTCAAAAAATTGAGAACGCATGCCTGTAGCTCCTACACTGCCGATCTCTTCTTTGTCTACCAGGATACAGCAAGCCGTTTTTTCCGGGTTTTCCAGCTCCAGCATCGCCTTCAGAGACGCGAAAGCACATACCCTGTCATCCTGACCATAGGCCAGAATCATACTCCGGTCAAATCCGGCTTCTCTCGCCCGGCCTGCCGGCACGACTTCCAGCTCTGCAGAGAGAAAGTCTTCCTCTTCTATTCCGTAATTTTCCTTCAATATTTTCAGAACACCCTGTTTTACCGGATCTTTTTTCTTCTGATCAGTATCTTCACCGGCTCCGCCGACAGCATTTGCTGCCACATCGGCATCTTCCGCCTCCGTCAGTTTTAGCGGCCTGTTCCCTACGATCAGATCCAGCGCCTCGCCTTCGATGACTTTGTTGGCCTTTTTCTCCATCTGCTCCGCTGCCAGATGAATGAGCAAATCAGAGATGAAAAATACCGGATCGTCCTCTTCCTCCCCGATCTTCACTTCCACTGTCGTGCCGTCCTTTTTGATGACAACGCCATGGAGCGCCAGAGGAATCGTCACCCACTGATATTTCTTTACGCCGCCATAATAGTGGGTATCCAGATAGGCAAATCCCCCATCCTCATAGAGAGGGTCCTGCTTGATATCCAGCCGGGGAGAATCCACATGGGCTCCCAGGATGTTCATTCCTTCTTCCAGAGGCCGTCTGCCCACATGGAACATGACGATCGTCTTGTTCATGCAGACTGCATACACTTTATCCCCCGGCTTCACTGTCTGTTTCTTCTTCTGCAGATCTGCCAGTTCCACATAGCCTTCCTTTTCAATCGTATTGACGATGCTGTCGATGCATTCCCGCTCCGTCTTTCCCTCGTCCAGAAACTGCATGTATTCTTTCGTAAAATGCTCCATCTCCCGGAGCTGTTTTTCATCATAGGTTTCCCATATATTTTTCTTTTCCATCATTACACTCCTTCTTTGTAACAGTTCAGCCTTCCGGCTTCCCTGTTATGGAATCTGCCCATTCCAGATCGCCTGCGGCGAGGGGCAGATTCCCTCCTGGCCCAATTTACACGTTCTCACGGACTTTGCAGCAAGCGCAAAGTCCCGGCTGAACTGTTATCCTTTTTTCTGCTTTTACTGGCGCAGCTCTATACCCATACCTTCCAGCCCGTTTAATATCTTTTTCATAACGGCAGTAACATCTTCGTCCGACAATGTTCTGTCCTGTGCCCGGAAGACGATGGAATATGCCATGGACTTATATCCCTTTTTGATCTGTTCTCCTTCGTAAATATCAAACAGCTCATAGCTCTCCAGTATTTTACCGCCCCGCTGTGCGATCATCTCTTCGATCTGTCCCGCCAGAATTTCCTTTGGCACCACCATACTGATGTCCCGGGTAACGGCCGGATATTTGGCAATTCCCGCATATTTCCTGTCAAATGTGGCAAACCTAACCACTTCCGGCATATCCAGTACACCGATATACACCTTTGTGTCAATGTCATAAGAATCTGCCACCTGCGGATGGAGCTCTCCCAGATATCCCACTGTCACATCTTCATACTGAATAAGCGCCTGACGGCCAGGATGCAGAAACGGTTTGTCTGCGTCAGGACGATACATCGCTTTTTGAGTCATACCGATCACTGTGAAAAACTCTTCTATCACGCCTTTCATCGTGAAGAAATCCCCTTCCCCATACATACCCAGGGTAAACTGCATTCTCTCCTCCGGCAGTTCTGTCACCGGTACCTGATGAGGCAGATAGATATTGCCCAGTTCGTACAGACGCACGTTTTTGTTTCTTCTGTTATAATTGGTAGCCAGAGACGTCAGGATTCCGTTCAGGGATATGGTCCGCATAACGGAGAAATCCTCCCCCAACGGATTGGAAATCGTCACTGTATTGCGCAGCGGGCTGTCCTTTGGCAGCAGCAGCTTGTCAAATACTTTCGGACTTTCAAAAGAATAGGTCATCCCCTGGGAAAAACCGCAGTATTCCGCGATATCTCTCGCTTTCTGCTCCACTCTGAGCTTAAAAGGCAGCTTGCCTGTAGTAGCCTCTCCCTTTGGCAGTGTGGTAGGGATTTTATCATATCCATAGAATCTGGCCACTTCCTCTGCAATATCCGCAAACCCTTCCAGGTCCTGACGGAAAGAGGGAATACGGATTACGTTTCTTTGCCGGTCATATTCCAGTTCCAGCTTCTCAAATATTTTCAGCATTTCTTCCCCGGAAATCTCTGTCCCCAAAAGTCTGTTTGTCCGCTCCGGTTCGAAAGGAATCTCCCGCAGGGGCGTCAGCGGCGCACCGTCATCGGCCAGTCCCCCCACGACCTCTCCACAGCCCAGCTCCTCGATCAACTGGCAGGCCCGGTTGATGGCAGCTTCTGCATTCCGCGGATCCAGCCCTTTCTCGAATTTACCGGAAGCTTCCGTGCGCAGGCCGATCCGTTTGGCGGATTTCCGAATATTGGCCCCGTTGAAAGTAGCGGCTTCGAAAAGTACGGTCTTTACCTCATCTGTGATCTTGGAATTTTCACCGCCCATGATACCGGCAATACCGATCTCTTTTTCTGCATCGCAGATCATCAGCACATCTCTATCCAGCTTTCTGACCTGACCGTCCAGTGTCTGAAATTCATCGCCATCCTTTGCCCGGCGCACGATGATCTTATGTCCCGCTATCGTATCCAGATCATAGGCATGCATAGGCTGCCCGTATTCTTCCATCACATAGTTTGTAATATCCACCAGATTGTTGATAGGGCGGATGCCGCTGGCTGCCAGTCTCCGCTGCATCCATTTCGGTGAAGGCGCTATTTTGATATTCGTACATACCCTGCCGCAATAACGGGTACACAGATCTTTGTCCTGTACTTCCACACTCACATAGTCTTCCACTTTTCCCTGTTCTTTTTTGATCTCCACAACAGGGGGCACAAAAGGCTTATCGAAAGTAGCCGCCGCTTCTCTCGCGATACCAAGCACACTGTAGCAGTCCACCCGGTTGGATGTAATCTCGTACTCAAATACAGTGTCTCGCAGTCCGAGAGCTTCCACCGCATCGGCTCCCACCCTGGCATCCTCCGGGAAAATATAGATACCCAGTTCCGGCGCCTCCGGGTACATGTCCCGGCTGGAGCCCAGTTCTTCGATGGAACACATCATTCCGTTGGAAGGGACCCCACGAAGCTTACCCGCCTTGATAGGGATGCCGTCAGCCGGAAGCGGGCCGTCTGCGTGGGCACTGCCTGCCACTTTACCGCCATCCAGCACCACCGGTACTTTATCTCCTTCTTTTACATTGGGCGCCCCTGTGACGATCTGGATTGTCTCTGTCCCGATATTTACCTGACAGACAATCAGTTTATCCGCGTCCGGGTGCTTCTCAATTTTCTCAATTTGTCCAATTACAATTTTCTCCAGATTTTTATCGGTTCTTTCATATCCTTCCACCTTTGTGCCCGACAGGGTCATGGCATCACAATATTCCTGATCGGTACAGGAAAGCTCCGGCACATATGCTCTGACCCAAGAAAATGCTGTATTCATAGTGTAGTTTCTCCCTTTCTCATCTCTTCATGCAAAATCTATCCTTAAAACTGCTTTAAAAAACGAACATCATTCTCATAGAGAAGACGCATATCGTCAATTTCATATTTCAGCAATGAGATACGCTCCAGTCCCATTCCAAAAGCAAATCCGGTATACTCTTTCGGATCGATGCCGCACATCTCAAATACCCGGGGATGCACCATGCCGCAGCCCAGGATTTCGATCCAGCCGCTGCCCTTGCAGAAACGACAGCCTGCTCCCTTGCACTTAAAGCAGCTCATATCCATCTCCGCGCTCGGCTCTGTGAACGGGAAATGATGGGGTCTGAATTTGACTTTTGTATCCGCTCCGAACATCTCTTTCGCAAACTCTGCCAGTGTCCCTTTCAGATCTGCCAGTGTAATATTTTTATCCACTACAAGTCCTTCGATCTGATGGAAAGACGGCGAATGGGTGGCATCCACTTCATCGGAACGGAATACTCTGCCCGGTGCGATCATGCGGATAGGAAGCCTGCCCTGTTCCATGACTCTGGCCTGCACCGGAGAAGTCTGTGTACGCAGGAGAATTTTATCATTCACATAAAAAGTATCCTGCTCATCCCTGGCCGGATGGTCCGCCGGGATATTTAACACTTCGAAATTGTAATAGTCCTTTTCCACTTCCGGGCCTTCCACTACCTCATAGCCCATGCCAATGAAAATCCGCTCCACTTCCTCCAGTGCAATCGTATTGGGATGTCTGTGTCCCAACACCCTTTTTTCCGCCGGAAGAGTCACATCGATGACCTCTGCCTTCATCTGCTGTTCCCGGATGATCTGTTCCATCTTCTTTCTGGCCTCATCCAACACTCTTTCAATCTCTTCCCTTGTCTCATTGACGAGCTGTCCTACCTTTGGCCTGTCTTCGGGAGCCACATCCTTCATTCCCTTCAATACTGCAGTAAGGGCTCCCTTCTTTCCCAGGAAACTGACCCTTACATCATTCAGGACATCCAGAGCGCCCGCCTCTTCAATGCGTTTCAATGCCTCATTTCTGATTTGTTCCAATTTCTCTCTCATCGTCTTCTCCTCTATTTCTTCATTATGAAATCCTGTTTTTTCTGTGGACTGCGCATCTATACAACAAAAAACGCCCCCTGCACATCATTGTGCAAGGGACGAAAATCTTCGCGGTACCACCCATGTTCCTGTCAAAAGACAGACTCTCAAATCGCATAACGTGCGTCCACGTCCTGACCTACCAGGCAACCATGCCCTGCCCTTCTGTCAGGCAGCTCCGGTGAGAAATTCAAACGATATCTGAACTTAAAGAAGCTCACAGCCAATGACTTCTTCTCTCTGCAAGAAAATACCGTTTTACTGAGCACCATCCAAGCCTTTCAACTATATTTTTTCATTCTAGTTGCTTTCCAAATAATTGTCAACCATTTTTTCGGAATATTTACAGACCATACAGTCTGGCCGCATTGTCATGTAAAATGCCATTGATCTCTTTTTCGGTAAACTGTGGCCACCCGGAATCTCTGCAAATCTTGTTCATACCGTTTTGTACCAGATCAATCCACCCAAGCAGATCTTTTACCGGTTCAGAGCCGATCAGATCATAGTTTGGCGCCACAAAATCCGTTGCAAACATCACCCGGTCCAAAACCCCCATCTCCTTGGCCATTACCATATTCCAGGTCATCCAGATAGGACGCTTGTACAGCATAGCCAGATCTGTCCAGAGATTCTCATCATTGATCATCATTGTAAACAGATGTTCACTGAAGGGATAGCCGATATGTTCTACTACAATTTTCATATTGGGAAAATCAAAAGTCACATCATTTAAATCTTCCATTCTCACATACTTCGTATGAGCCCATACGGTAGGACCATATGCAGCCGAGTGATGATACTGTACTACAATCCCCTGTTTGTTGGCAAATTCATAGAAAGGGTATACGCTGCGGTCATTGGAATGGAACTGCCCGTATGGCGGTGTGAAAAGAACGCCTCTATATCCGCAGTTCGTAACTTTATCCACTACATAATCGTAATTTTTCTCATGAAATCTGCCTGCACCATCCACAGGCTCCACACTGCAAAAGGGAATGAAAAAATCGGGATATGCTTCAAAAGCTCTCTCCACTGCGATCTCACCAAACTCTGAATTCCAGATACGGTGCATATCCTGCGCCATGGAAACACAGTGCTCGATGCCCGCCTCCTTCATCCACGCTACCAACTGATGAATATCCGTATTCTTTGGAATACCCATTCCATACTTATCACAGGTAGCTTTATCAAAACATTCTGAATGTACCAGATGCATATGAGAATCAATAATTGCCATTTTACATGCCCCTCCTGTTTTTAAATACCCCTAAAATATATCTGTTAAATTTTGCTTATTTTAGTATTTTTTCAGAATATTGTCAACTCTTTTTTCCAGACCGCATTTTTACTCTTTCTGGATAATTATACCAATAAGCGATTGAATCTGTAGCATTTTAGATTTATAATAGACAAAATGAAAATATTATCCAAATTTTATATAGTTACTTTATTTAACAAAAAGGAGGGTTCAAATGGAACCAACAGGAAAAAAGCCCGTAAAAGGAATTAAAATACGTACTGTCAACCTCATTATGATACTGATATCCTGTTGCCTGTATCTGTTTCTCACTACCGCAACTATCCGTGCCTTTCGTAAATACGAGGCCCTGATATCCGCCACAGATAATTATATTAACTGCCAGAAAAATGCCGTTCTTTTAACAGATTCTTCCGATTACCTGACAGAACAGGTACGACTCTATACAATCAACGCACAGCCGCAGTATATGGAAGCCTATTTTACGGAAGTCAATACGACAAGGCGCCGGGAACAGGCACTGGAACAGTTAAAAGAATACAAGGTAAGCGAACAGACTTACCATTTTCTCGAAATTGCTCTGGAACATTCCAACGAACTGATGGAGCAGGAAATCTATGCCATGAAGCTGATTGCCACAGCCCAGGGAGAAAATATCTCAACGCTCCCTCAGGCTGTTCAGTATACCATTCTGTCAGAAGCAGATCAGGCTCTCAGTCCCGAAGAAATGACACAGAAAGCACAGCAGATCGTCTTTGGTGCCGACTATCAGAGCGCAAAGGCATCCATTCAGGACAATACAGATTATTTTTTGACAAGCATTATCGACGATACGAAACAGGAACAGCAAACCAGTGCCCTCAGCCTTAAAAATATGATGACCCGTCAGCAGATTCTGATCAGTATTCTGTTCGTGGAAAATGTCTTTACGTTTTTGATGATTATATGGTTGATTATACGGCCTCTGAAAATATATGTGAACAATATCAAAGAAGAAAAAATGATGGAAATCACCGGTTCCTATGAATTCCAGTATTTAGCCCTTACCTATAACGATATCTACGAAGTTAACGCTGCCAATGAAGTGCTGCTGCGCCATCAGGCAGAACACGATCCGCTCACAGGAATTATGAACCGTGGTGCCTTCGAGCAGATCAGACAAATTCTGAAGGTAAAATCAAACCCTCTGGCACTGCTCATTATCGATGTAGACAAATTCAAGCTCATCAATGACGGCTATGGACATGAGGTGGGGGATGCAATTCTGAAAAAAGTGGCAAAGCTGCTGGTAGAGACATTCCGTTCCACAGATTATCCAGCCAGAATCGGTGGAGATGAGTTTGCCGTCATCATTCCTGATATGACACCGGATATGAAATCCATCCTCTCCAATAAAATTAATTTTCTCAATGAAACTTTGCAGCATCCAAAAGACGGGCTGCCTCAGATATCCCTCAGTGTGGGTGCTGCCTTTTCTGAAAATGGCTTTACCGACGACCTCTATAATAAGGCAGATACTGCCCTCTATTATGTAAAAGAACATGGGCGATGCGGTTACTCCATTTATGGAGAACAGGAAAAATCCGCAGAGAAGCCAAATACTCCATAGTTTCAGGACCTTAATGTAATACTCCATTTCGGGCGCTGTGCATCTATCTTTTTATTGTATCAGCAATAATAAAACAATTTCCGATAGAATTAAATCTCTCTCCCGCGCTTTAAAGCTACTTACGGGAGAGAGGAAAATTTACTCTATCGGAATTTCACAGCTCATAAAGTCTCGCTGCATTGTCATAAAGAATCCCATTGATTTCCTTTTCTGTGAACTGAGGCCAGCCGGAATCTTTACAGATTCGGTTCATGCCGTTTCGCACCAGATCAATCCAGCTCAGCAAATCCTGCGTCGGTTCCGGGCCAAACAGATCATTGTTGGCCGCCACAAAATCCGATGCGAACATAATCCGATCCAAAACCCCCAACTCTTTGGCCATCACCATATTCCAGGTCATCCAGACCGGCCGTCTGTACAGCATAGCCAGGTCCGTCCAGAGATTTTCATCATTGACCATCATCGTAAACAGATATTCACTGAACGGATACCCAATATGCTCCACCACAATTTTCATATGAGGGAAGTCGAATGTCACATCATTTAAATATTCCATTTTGGCATACTTTGTATGAGCCAGCACCGTAGGACCTCCTGCTGCCGAATGATGATACTGCACTACAATTCCCTGTCTGTCGGCAAATTCATAAAAGGGATACATGCTCCGGTCATTGGAATAAAACTGTCCGTAAGGAGGTGTAAAAAGAACACCTCTGTATCCGCAGTTTTTCACTTTATCCACCACATAATCATAATTTTTCTGGTGAAATCTGCCCGCACTGTCCACGGGTTCCACGCTGCAAAAAGGAATGAAAAAATCAGGATAAGCCTCCCAGGCTTTTTCTACTGCGATCTCCCCAAATTCCGAATGCCAGATCCGGTGCATATCCTGGGCCATACAGACGCAGTGTTCTATCCCTGCCGCCTTCATCCAGGCCACCAACGTATGTATATCCGTATCCTTTGGAATCGTCTGTCCCAACGCATCGTAAGTGGGTCTGTCAAAGCACTCGGAATGTATCAAATGCATATGTGAATCAATAATTGCCATTTTCTTATGCCTCCGTTTGAAAATATCCCTTATTTGTTAATATCGAAGTCTGCTGCATTGTGCACAGTGAGCAGCTCAGGCTGCATCTCAAAAATATCTTCCGGCCCGGATCTTGTGTAGGAACCGTCAAAAATCTGCTCCATAAATTCCACACATTTCCTTCCCATCTTTTCAGGAGACATGCCCGGAGATGCGTACAGTTTGCAGTCTTCTCCCACTTCCTGCATAACAGCCTGTTGTTCTGTCGTCGCATCATAGCCGATCACATAGACATCTTCTCTTCCCGCATCCTGCAGTGCATTATAAGTCCCCATGACACATTCATTCCAATACAGGAAAAATGCATCCACATCGGGATAAGCTGTGATCATATCTGTCGCCCAGATATAGCATCCGTCTGTCGTTCTGTCTGTGACACGATTTTTTACAACAGTGACATTCGGATAGTTTTCACCCATCCAGTCCACGAAGCCATCAATACGAAGTCCGCTTGATGCTATGGAAGGTTCCTCTTCAAATACGATAATCTGTGCGTCTTCTTTTCCCTGCAGAGCTTCCATACACATTTCCGCCGCCATCTCTCCCCCCGCATAGTCATCGTACCTGACGGATGCGTCAGCACCTCCTTCCGATGCCAGGCAGTCAAAATCCACGATGGGAATCCCGGCTTCATGGGCCAGGGCTACCGCATCATTGGCGCCATCCGTGTCGATAGCTGTATAAATAATACCGTCTACCCCCTGTGTCACAAGATTTTCAATGATTGTATACATTTGCGCCCAGTCCCCTTTCGGGTCCATTACCACACTCTCCCATCCTCTTGCCGCGCACTCTTCTTCTGCTATGGCAGCCAAATCTGATTCAAATGCCATTCCCATATCCCAGGGAACAATGCCTATCATCTTTTTCCCGTCGGAACCCTCTGCCTCTTCTGAAGCAGATGCAGCCTCTTCAGAGCCGGAATTCTCTGTCACTTCAGCATCCCCTTCTCCAGCCGTGACTCCACTTGCAGTATTGTCTTCCTGAGAAGCTGTATTGCCACATCCCGTAAGGACAGTCAACGCTAAACAGCCGGCCAACACTATACATAACAGTTTTTTCTTCATAACTTCTCTCCTTTATCTTTATCTGTTCTTTTTGTACCCTTGTTCAATGCGGGTATGTTTCTTTGTTATCTGTCTATAATCGCTGCCCAATCCTGTGGCCACAAAGAACCGGCAGAAACTATCCTGAAATACCGTTCTATTTCTTTCTGGCAATTGCCCTGTTGGATATCTTGTTAAACCACTGGGCATAGAATACGGCAATCACCATCAGGGCTCCTCTGGCAACAAGCTGCCAGTTAGAGCCGATAAACATCAGATTCATCCCATTGGTAATCATCCCCATCATCAGCGCTCCCAGAAATACGCCGATAGCCAGTCCCTTTCCTCCCGATAGAGACACACCGCCAATGGCACATGCCGAAATCGCAATTGTAGCATAGCCACTGGCCGCCCCCGGTGTGGCAGAGCCAACGCGGGCAGTGGAAAGAATACCGGCCAGTGCGGAGAGCCCCGCTGCAATAATATAAGTGGAAAAGCGGATGCGTTTTACATTGATGCCCGAATTATATGCCGCCTGATAATTTCCGCCGATGGCATAGATCTTTCTGCCATAGGAAGTCTTTCCCAAAACAAGAGCCATCACCGCAAAAACGAAAATCAACGTCCATACGGAAACAGATACGCCGAATATCGTACCTGTACTCAGGCTCTTAAAAGCCGGGGGAAGCTGGGTGACGGCTGTATTGTCACTGACAATATAGACTACGCCCCGTACAACGGTCTGCGTACCAAGAGTGACAATAAAAGGATCTATCTTTGTTCTGGATACAATAATCCCGTTAACAACGCCAACGATGCAGCAGAGAAGTACGGAAATGACAATTGCCATCCCCATACCTGTTTTCAGTCCGTAGAGACCGTCTGTCACAAGAAGGCCACACAGTGTCCCACCCAGGGCACATGTAGATTCGATGGATAGATCAAAGGTCCCGTTTAACAGCGGAAACGCCAGTGCGCAGGAAAGAATGCCATACACAACGATTTCCTTTAAAATATTTCCCATATTATTCAAAGACAGAAATTTACCGCTGCGGCTCTGCACGATGAGAGAATACACGATAATCAGGCAGAGCAGTCCCACGAGCTCAAAATACTTTGATCCCATCAATTTATCCAGAAAGCTTCTGTCATCCTTTACTGTTTTCGAATCCATACTCTTTTCCTCCGTTCACTCATTTTTATCCTGTCAGTGAGTAATTGCCAGCTTCATAATTGCCTCTTCGCTCGCTTCTTCCATAGAAAGTTCCCCCGACAGATGCCCTTCGTGCATGACAAGTATCCGGTCACTGATCCCGAGAAGTTCTGTCATTTCAGATGAAACAACGATAATAGCCATCCCTCCACTGGCCAGTTCGTTGATCATCTTATAGATCTCTGCCTTTGCTCCCACGTCCACACCTCTCGTCGGTTCATCCAGCAGCAATACCTTCGGCTCCGATGCCAGGCACTTCCCGATAACGACTTTTTGCTGGTTCCCTCCACTGAGCATCCGAACTGTCATATTTTTCCCGGAACAACGTATTTTCAACTTATTGATATAGTCATGGCAGAGACTGTTCTCTTTACTAAAATTTATGAAGCCAAAAGTAGTCAACTTTCTTAGTACACTGAGTACCATATTCTGCAAAATAGACTGTTCTAATATCAGGCCCTGATCTTTCCTGTCTTCCGGTACAAAAGCGAATCCCCTCTCCAGGCCTTCCATTGGTGTCCGATTCAAGATTTTTCTGCCTTCCAATTTCATCTCTCCGGTACAACGATCTACCCCGTAGATAGCACGAAGCAGTTCTGTCCTTCCAGCGCCTACCAGCCCGCCGATTCCCAGAATTTCTCCCCGGTGAAGGGAAAAAGAAATATCCGAAATACTGTCATTTTCCAGATGTTTCACTGCCAGTACCACTTCTCCACGATGATTCGTTTTCTCTGGAAACTGCTGGGTAATCTGCCTCCCTACCATAAGTTTCACAATATCGTCCACTGACAGTTCTGATACTGCACCGCCCCCGGATACTTGTCCGTCTCGCAGTACCATGACCCGATCACCCACCGCATAAATATCTTCCATACGATGAGAAATCAGGATGACGGCAATTCCCTCGTCCCGAAGCTGTCTGATAATCTGATACAGCACTCCTGTCTCCTCCAGTGTCAGTGCCGCTGTAGGCTCATCAAAAATAAGTATGGAAGCCTCATGGGAAAGAGCTTTTATTATTTCAATCAGCTGCCTGTGAGCTACGCTGTACTGTCGTACAAGAGAATCTGGATCAAACTGAAGATTCAGCCGCTCCATCAATTCCGACGTGCGTCTGCGAAGCGCCTTTTCATCGATAAATCCGGCCTTTGTTTCATAACGCCCGATAAAAATATTTTCGGCAACGGACATATCTTCGATCTGTATCAGTTCCTGATGCACCATGCTGATTCCCAAATAAATGGAATCAATAGGCTTTGTAATATGTACCTCGTTTCCGTCAATTAAAATTTCTCCGGTAGTGGGCGTTTCCACACCTGCCAGGATTTTCATCAGTGTAGATTTGCCGGCACCGTTTTCCCCGCAGAGACAGAGTACCTCTCCCCGTTTCAGTTGCAGGCTCACATCATGCAATGCATGGATACCATCATAAATTTTACTGATATGGTTCATTTCTAAAATATATTCCTTCATGCCATACCCTGCCTTTTCGCAAATATCTTATTTTTCCATTCTATTATTCCCTCGAGATTACAAATACTTTATCATTGGTTCAATGTTTATCACAAGAAAAACTTTCATGGAATTTCAGACAAAATATATTCTTATATTTTATGCAAATTCAACAATTTTTCTTTAATTTGTGTCTTTTTCAATATATAATTGCTTATTTTATCGTATATAAATATATTTTCAGATAGAATATTTTCATTTTTCCAGAAATTTTCCCTACAATCTGGAATACCCATGTTGACTTCTTTTTTAATAATTGGTAAACTTATCTAAATCAAATATTTACCATATATTTATCAGTTGTTGAGGGAAACCACGACTGAACCATACTGCATAACAGGATAGAGGTTTGAAAAAATTCTCGTGTCAGAAAGAGGAAAATATGAAAAGAAAACGTGTAACACTGGACGATATTGCCGATAAGGCCTATGTCTCCAAATCCCTTGTATCTAAAGTCCTGAACAACCGCCCCGTGAGAGTGTCTGAAGAAAAGCGTCTGGAAATCTTAAACCTGGCCAACGCAATGGACTATATTCCCAGCGGAAAAATTTTGCAGGATGCCCCCGTTCCCAAACTAAATAAAACAATTGCACTCTTCCTGCCTCATCTCGGCACAAATTTCATGATGTCTCTCTGTGATACGATCACCCACAAAGCATACCGTAACGGTTACTCCGTCATTGTATTTGACAGTATCGAAAACACTTCACTGGAACTGAAATATATCGACCTATGCTGTACAATGAATGTATCCGGTATCATATTTGACTCCTATTCCAATGCCAGCAACAAAAAATATTTGGAAAAGCTGGAGCGGAGCCAGATTCCCTTTGTCTTTATTGACTGCTATCCGACTGATACCTCCTACTCTTTTATTACTTCAGAAAATAAAAAAGCGATGAAAGAACTGACAGAGAGTCTGATTCGCCGGGGACATAAAAATATTCTCAGTTTTATTCAGGACAAATCCACCCTGACCAATGTTTCCCTCCAGAGGATTGCCGGATACTATGAAGCAATGAGTCAGCACAACCTGCGGGGAACGAATGAGATCATCTATCCCGAACGGGACTACCGCCAGCAGCCCATCTATTCCCTGCTGGAATCTTCCGCAGAATTTACTGCCTTTATTATACATACCGGTGCGGATATCCGGCATTTTTTTGATCTGATCGCCTGTACCAAATATGCCCACCGGGATCATTTTGAAGTGGCCGTCTTTGACGACTTTGATCTTTCCTTTACAGAATACAGTTTTGGAACCCACAGAGATATTTGCCAGAGAATTGTCAGCATAATGGCGCAACGGCCAAAAGAAATTGCAGAAAGAGCACTGGACGCACTACTGGGACAGATCAAACAGCCCGATCAGTTCCCGTGCATCCAGGAATTTATTGAATGTGATCTGATAGAAATCGGAAATTAAAAATTTATACTCTGTTTTGCAGTTTTCTCTCCTTTCGTTTCCGGTAAAGATAACGGATGGCCGGATTGAAATACCGGTTCATATTGGCACCCACCAGAAGTAAATACATACAGAAATAGAGCCAGAGCATGATGATGATGATTGTCGTCAGATTTCCATACATATTGAGACCGTTATATCGGTCCACATAGACAGAAAAACCCCAGGAAAAAATGCTCCACGCCACAGCCGCCAACAGCGCCCCCGGTATCTGATAACGAAATCTCGTTTTGATTTTCGGTACATATGTATAGATAATGGCAAAGACAAGAGTCAGTATGAGCCAAACTGACAGAAAACGAATTTGAAGGAAGAAACGAATAAAAGCACCCAGTGCCGGCATCTTTCGAAAGAGGACAGTGGACAGTGTATTGCCAAATACAAGCAGGACAAGTGCCACAATCATGGCCGCCAGCATCAGTACCGTATACAGACAGGCTTCTATTCGCAAAACAAAATAATTGCGCTGCTCCCGTATTCCGTTGACGGCATTTAATCCCCGTATCAATGCCATCATTCCCTTGGCTGCAATCCATACCGTAACAATCGCCGCTGCCGAAAGTACCCCGGCAGACTGGTCATATACCTCTCCCACCAGATAAAGAACGAGAGCATTGGCCGAATCCGGTGTCAGTTCCACAAGAAACTTCATTAACACCGCCTCAGTCACCGGGGTATAGGGAAGAATGGCACAGACGAGCATCAGGAGCGGAATCAGAGAGAGGAAAAGGAAAAATGCCGTACTGGCCGCATGGGCACTCACATTGTCCTGTGAGACCTGTTTTGTAAAATTGCGCATAATTTCATACAATTTACGAATCATTTTTTCTCTCCATACTACCAATATACCGTCTCATTTACCTTCCTCTAAAGATACCTTCGACTCCCATTGAATACACTAATAAATTTCTTCGATCTGACTGCCTTCATAAAAAAATGCCAGTATCTCTTCCTCTGTCAGGCCGGCAAGAGCCATCTGTTTTGCACCGTTCTGGCTCATACCAATGCCATGTCCATAGCCGCCTCCGGTTACGGTATATCCTACCACATTTTCTTCTTCCTTACCAGTCGTTACTACAACAAACGCACTGGGAAGAATGGTATCTGACGAAACCTCTGTCCCGTCCTGACGGATAACCGGATGACTGCCGTTTGTCAGGACATATCTGATATTATATTCCGTCTGTACCATATAGGTTCCTTCGCTGCCTGTAATCAGAAGCTGTGCTGCCCCTCCTCCGGCATTTCTTTTTGCAATGCTGATCTCTTCTATCGTTCCAATCTTTCCAATGGGTTGACTCGCGAATATACCTTCCTCCGTCTCTGTAAGGACAGAAGCAGGCTGCACTTCATATCGCTGTGACAGGCGCTGTTCCATCTCTTCTATATCTATTTCATCTACTTTATATTCCCAGCGGTACCAGACTTCTTCACTCTCGTAATATCCCTCCCGCTTTTCTTCCAGAAAACGGGCAAACGCCTCTTCCTCCTTCAGTTCTTCGGCTTCCGGGAAATAGCCGTCTTTCTGTCGCTCCATCTGTTCCGCATCTGCAATTTTCCTTGCCTGCAAATAAATTTCGCCTTCTGTCTCTTCCGTATTCCAGGCGTTCACATCCGTACCATACCCACAGGAAGTGGAATAATAATAAGCACCAATCGGTTTTCCTTCACAGACAAGCAGCTGACCTTTTGTTGCCTTGATGGCATCTGTCGTCTCTACCCGCTCCTCCGTATTGCCATACACCTGAAAAGAAGTGCTGTCATCTACATGCGCACCCAATTCCGGTAATTTTGCTTCTTTCATATGCTGATAGGCATAGGTTCTCGCGCAGACAGCCTGTGCCTTCAGACTTTCCGACGGATAAGAGGCCGGCATTTCACTCGGAACCACTGCGTACAGATATTCCTCCAGCAGCAACTCATTGATAACTGCAAGTCCATCTTCTGTCTTTATGATTTCCAGACTTCCTCTATAATCAGTTCGTTCCCTGGCCCTCTCTATAGAAGAGATCACAAACCTCCCACCATTGGCATACAGAGTCAGAAAAATCCGTTCATTCTGTTCAAAATACGGCGAATCTCCCGTGATACTGACAATTTCATCACTACCATGTTCCTCTGCCTCTTCTCCATACCGCAGGGTAAAGCCACAATCCGCAGATACTTCTACATTTTCATGGAATCTGCCTCCATAGTTTCCACTCTGCAGCAACACTCGAATGGTGTCCATACTGTCTTCCCGCGTCACGAGAAAAGCACATATTTTCCCTCCGTCCACTACGAAATCTGTATTTTCATATCCGATCGGCAATTCTCCCATGGGAATCTCTGCAAGGTCCCCATAGAGTCTGTATGCCTTTGCGTCTTCAGAAAGAGGTATATCCCCTCCCGGAAGACTGACTTTATCTTTGCTTACCCCTAACAGCTTTGCTGTCACTTTCTCTTTCTTGAAATGGCACTCCGCAATCTCTCCGTCCCGGAATATCAGATCTGCCACCTGTTCCCGATTGATCTTCTCGGTCTGGAACGGTACAGAAAAACTGATCCCCAACCAAAAACACAGCACGCTCTCCTCTTCCACTTCGCTGATCCATAGATTCGAAAGCACCGTCGGTTCCTGTGTCTTTGCCTCTTCCACATCCAATATTCTGTTATCTCTGATATAGGCTTTTACGTTTTTATATAAAAAGCTCTCTATCTCTTCCCGTTCATATGTATAGATTCCCTCTGTCGTCAGTATCGCATCCGGCTGTGCATCCTGTATCATCTCACCGTATGCCAATATTGTAGTCTCTATCTTTTCCACGTTCTCATCGGTTTCATACTGACCGATCCGTACCTGCTTCTCATAGTCGGTTCCGGGTTCCCGTCTTCCGATCAGGAAGCAAAAAAGAAACAGACCTGCTATAATCAGGAATGCCTTCCACCACATCCGGTATCTTTTTTCCATATTGCCTCCTCTTTACTGGATTTTCCGCGAGCTGCCTTCTTATAGAATCCAGCTTCGCTGGATTCCCTGCGCGCGAGCGGTCCGCGGCTGCGGTATCTTCCTCTCCGCGAGCTGCCTTCTTATAGAATCCAGCTTCGCTGGATTCCCTGCGCGCGAGCGGTCCGCGGCTGCGGTATCTTCCTCTCCGCGAGCTGCGCATGATAAAAGGCAGTTGCTTCATCCACAACTGCCTTTTATCTTCAGTATCCCTAAAATGTGGTTCCTGTCTTTTGACTCCTAGCTTGCGCCAGGTGGGTGACCGCAGCACGGATGCCTGTCTTCCTCTGCGCAATGAAGGCTTGACATTAGTCCGGCGATATAGGAATCCCGTTTAAAGTAAATGTAGGTTCAAAAATAACAAGAATTTTGTCCACATCTCAGGTTACTATCATTATACCCAATCGACCCGAAAATTACAATATAAAATATGAAGATGATTGTCTCAAATTAATGGAAATTATGAATACTTTATTTCCTATATGTTGCCACGGCTTTCTTCATCTCATCTGCGGAAACCAGATCATCATAGGCACAGCTCTCTGCCCTTGATATGTCATATACCTTGGCCAATTCTTTTTGATAATCCTCTTCACTCATTTCCACGCCTTCCCATCTATATTCATAAATGGGCTCGCCATTCTCGTCCACCTGTACGTTGCTGTTATCTGCAGCCCCATAAGTTCCCGATGCGATCAGTGTCATCTCGCCATCTATCAGTTTGTATACATAATCATAATAATAGTCCATATGCCCTTCAGAATTACACAGCAAATTTCCATGGGGAATATAACTGAAATAGAGTCGGTTCAGCTGTGTGACATGAACGCTTCCATTTTCATAGTGGATGACTCTGCTGCCGGTGGCCTCATCGATTCCTATTTCCACAAGCTGTGGAATCTCCGCAAGTGCCTCCGATGCGTTCACCGACATCTGTTCTTCATAGACAAAACTTCCCTCTGCCGTCCCACTGTAATAGCGTACTGTCGTATGGCGAGAGTTCGAAGATAGAGTATCGCCCGGACGATAACTGACAATCACGATAATATCATCATAATTGTCATAATTATAGTCCAGGAAAGAAACGGCCTCCACCTGTTCAAATACCTCATTTCCAGAATTGTCCGCTGTCATTCCCGGAAGCTGCAAAAGTACCTCGTCATCTTTTTTGATCAGAAACACTGCGTCTGCAAAAGGATCATCAGAAACGTCCGGCTCATAAGAGGCAAAAGTCACCTGCCCGAAAGGGCACAGATTTACCACAAAAGTCTGCTCCTCTATAGAATTTCCTTTCTGATATCCATCGTTGTCATTATCTTCTGCCGTTTCCTCTCTAGCCAAAGTTTCCTGCCCTGATTGTTGCTTCTGCACTTCTTTGGACGCCCCGCTTTTCCCCTTCGCAGAAACATCATTTTCCACGGAAGCTTTATGAAGACCACAGCCTGCCAGCAGCAGACACCTCAACATGCCTGCTGCAATCCCGACAGATTTTTTGTTCTGGAACATCTCATTATCCCCTTTCACTTTCTGTCCGAAAAATCGAACAGAAAATCCGAAGTCATTTCCTATAAAAGAACAAAAGTGTGCTTCGCACACTCCCGCGATATAAAATCCCCACAGCAAAGCTTTTGTTCTGCACGCGAGCAGTACGCCCAGGCGCAGTATTCCTTACCGCGAGCTGCTCATCCATGTTTATTCTATAGGAAATTTCAGAGGAATTTCCTATAGAAAAATAAATTCCCCGCAGACAATCCACGGGGAATCTATTTCTATCTTATCAATATCATTGTCAATTCCTAAGTCCTACAGATTATAAAGAATCAACCAGTTTCTTTACTGCAGCCAGTGCTTCATCAGGAAGCTTATCATAGCCTTCTTTCTTTGTTGCAAAGCCTTCTACTGCATCAACACGGTTCTGCATAGCATTCTTCAATGCTGCTACATAATCCTTGTCGTTCAAATCCGGGGTAAAGTCACCTGTCTTACCAGCCCAATCGTTCATGATCTCGATGTCTTCGAAAGGTCCCCATTTTTCAAATTTCGCTTTTCCTTCCACGATTGTTTCCAGAATGCCAAGCGTATCTGCCGGTTTTACCTTTTTGCCCATGAAATCGCCCGTATTGACGATATAGCATGCAACATTCTTCTCCTCTACAAGCTTCTTGAATTTATCATAGTCATGAACGAGAGGATACGTTCTGAACGGATTTGCATAAGGCACGATACGAAGTGCGTTCAAGTCTGTACCTGCTGCAACACGTTCTGCTGTGGAAGTCTTTGTAGCCAATGTAGCACCCATAACGGAAGCCAGTGCGGAACCTTTTAACTTCAGTACAGGCGGAATCGTAGGATCTTTCATAATCCAGAAAATAGCATTAACAGGAGCATCAATCTTATCTACGCGGTTCGGAGACCATAATTTAGATTTGATGGCACGGCCGTTACCGTTTCTGATGTCTTCTGTCACAAGCTGGATCTTACCATTTTCGTCCAGAGTACAGGAGCAGTTCTGAGCAGACAGTAAATATGTGTTGTCCGGGCAGCCTGTAGGATAATCCGCTGTCTTATCGAAATAAGTAGGCTCTAATGCTACAGAAGAGCATGTATCTGTGTTGATGATGAATGCATCGTCATGCAGTACAGTGATCGGATATTTTCCACCATGTTTTGCATGAGTCAGTGTAGATTTACCGGAGCCTGACAGTCCATATACAGATGCAACGAATTTGGAACCGTCACCCAGTGTATATTCTTTCTGTCCACCGTGGCAGGAAGCATAGCCATTTCTGTTGGCAAGTGCCCACGCCATCGTCAGTGTACCTTTCTTATGCTCACCGAAATATCTCATACCAAGAATAGCAGCACAGTTCTGATTTGTATCAAAATAACACAGTGTAAGAGGATCGCTCAGGCAGCTGTAGTCAACATCAGGTGCATCATGAGGAGCCCACTGAGGATCGGAGAAAATATAGATATCCGGCTCTTTGCCATCGCCGATAGGTTTGGATGTTTTATACATCTTAACATATTCATCAGACATATACTGGAAGTTAAGCATCCAGTTATAGAGGATATTCTCTTCTCCTTCAGGAATAAGCAGATGCGCTTTTGCCATAAATTCAGGATCCAGGCCGATGAAACACTCTGCATGATACATTGTTTTCCAACGTGTCTCATAAACGGCATCCATAACTACTTTATCCAGCTTCACTTCATCTACGCCAGGCTCGCCTTTAATACGGCGTGCGGCTGCATAACGGCCTGTAACAGCACCATCATTGAATAAAAGAACTTTCGCGTCTTTCTCAAGACCGAATTCTTCTCCATGATATACAGGCATATCTGTTACAACAGTTCCCGGAGAGTTCTTAGCTAATTCATAAGCTTCCTTCAATGTGTTTACCTTCACCACATTGTTCCCATAGAAAGCAGCTTCGATGATGGAACGCGTCTTGGAAAAACCAGGTTTTCCAGCGCCGATCTCATTTAACGGATAATACGCTTTTGTTGACATATTCGTCCTCCTTATATAATGTGTATTTAATATCATGCCTTTCGGTCTCCACCCCTTTGGCAGATATATGCAATGTATGGCACACCCTTCCAGTACGCCCTAAATATTATCTCAAACTGCCTGAAAAAAGTCAATAATGAACCCGGGCTTTTTCCCAAGTTTAAAAAAATTTTATAATCTCATCCGTCAAACTTCTCTCGTCACTTCTGCCAGCCAGTCCTGCTCTTCCTTTGTCAAATAGGGAGAAATACGCTCGCGCACTTCTCTGTGGTACCAGTTCAATGCTTCTCTTTCCTTTTCCGCCAGTCTGTCAGGCAAAATAGCGTCCAGATCAATGGGAACCCAGGTAAGATGGCAAAACCTCATAAATTGCCCATTCTCATTTTTCATTCCTTTTACCACTTCCAGAACATTTTCCGTTCGAATACCGTATTTTCCTTCCAGATAGACACCAGGCTCATCTGTCACAAGCATCCCTTCTTCCAATACGGCCTCCGGCATATCTTCCACATATTTCCAACGGATATTTTGCGGTCCTTCATGTACACTCAGCATATATCCTACGCCGTGCCCTGTACCACACTTATAGTCCATATCCATATCCCAGAGCGGTCCTCTCGCCAGAATATCCAGGTTACGACCGGTACAGCCATAGAGGAATCTGGCACTGGCCAGCCGAAGCATTCCCGCCGTCACAGCCGTAAAATGTTCCTTCATTTCCCCGGAAATATCTCCCAGCACGATCGTTCTCGTCACATCCGTTGTGCCTCCCAGATACTGTCCCCCGGAATCCACAAGCAGCATGCCATCTGCCTCCAACATACTGCAGCTGTTTTCAACTGCTTCATAGTGCATCATCGCCGCATTTTCCATATAAGCGCAAATTGTCGGAAAAGATGCATCCAAAAACTCGGGAATCGCCCTGCGCAGTTCGCCAAGATACCGGGCCGCGCTGTATTCCGTAAGTCCTACCTGTTCTTTTACCGCACGTTTAACCCAATAGATGAATTTCGTCACGGCAATGCTGTCCTTTAAATAGACTTTACGGATAAATTCCAGCTCTTTCTCCGTTTTTACGGCTTTCAGCTGCTCCGCCGGATTAACGCTCTCCTTACATCTCCCATACGATCTGAAAATCCGGTACATAGTATAATTGATGTTTCTACTGTCATATAAGAGTACACCTCGGTTGCCTGCCAAAAAATAATCCTGCAGAAACGGTATGAGCACCCAGTAATCCCGTATTTGCACACCGGCTTCCTGCATACAGCTTATTGTCTCTCTCTGCAATGCTCCCGACTGCAAAAAAATCCATGCTTCTCTCTCCGTTATAAAACCGTAGCACATCACAACCGGATTGCACGTGACATCATTCCCCCGGAGATTAAAAAGCCACATCAAATCATCCAACTTACTCAAAAAGAGGCAGGACGCTTTCTTTTCTTTCATTTTTTCCCGGACCCTGGCCAGCTTTTCCGATACACTCTCACCACACAGCCTGGGCGGTACAACTTCTGCTCTGCTACACGGAAATGGAGGTCGATTCTGCCATACCATATCTGCAATGTCTCTTTCAAAACAGATGCGGATCTTTTTTTCTGACAAGGCTTCTTCCAGCCGTTTTCCGAAATCGGCACTCACTACCCTGCCGTCAAAACCAAGACTCTGTCCTTCCCACATATGCTGCCGTAAATAGGTGACAATGTCCGGCACGCCCTCTTCCTGCATTCTGTAAAGCCGGATTCCCGTATCTTCCAGCTCTCTTTCCGCCTGTACAAAATATCGACCATCGGTCCACAGTCCCGCTTCTTCCTGCGAGATTACAAGAGTACCATTGGAACCGGTAAAGCCGGATAAATACTCCCTAATTTTAAAATACTCACTGACATATTCTGAATTATGAAAATCTGCCGTAGGAACCAGATAATAATCCAGCCCCATTTCTCTCATGGCAGTACGTAACATTCGCAGTCTCTGCCTGATCACTCTTTTATCCATACTGGCCTCTTTTCCATCAATACCCCTGTGCTGCTTCACCGTTTAAAATCCCAACTGCGGAAGATGTACCGATCCGATCACACCCGGCACCAAGAAACGCTTCTATATCCTCTTTTGTTTTCACGCCACCGGCTGCCTTGATCTTTACATGCGGCCCAATATTTTCTTTGAACAATACAATATCTTCCATCCTGGCCCCGCCTGTTCCAAATCCTGTGGAAGTCTTAATGTAATCTGCCCCGGCATCTGTCACAGCCTTGCACACAGCGATTTTCTCTTCTTCTGTCAAAAAGCAGGTCTCAACAATCACTTTCAAAATATGCTCACCGCAGACTTCCTTCAATGTCCTGATCTCTTCTTCCACCTTATCAAATAAATGGTTTTTTACGTCACTGATATTGACTACCATATCGATTTCGTTTGCACCATCTTTCAGAGCTTCCCTGACCTCCGTTACCTTTGCGGCTGTCACGCTGTATCCGAGGGGAAATCCCACTACTGTACAAATATTGATTTTATCTTTATACTTGTCCGCTATCCGTTTGATATAAGCTGGCGGCACACAGACAGAAGCTGTTTGATATGTGATAGCCTCTTCACACAACTTCTCAATATCCTCCCATATGGCAAAAGGTTTCAACTGTGTATGATCTACATGGCACAGCATTTCTTCGTTGGTCATTTTGCTTCCTCCTTTTTCCTTTTATACCTTACTATTATAATCTTCTTTTTATGCATTTTACAAGTATATTAATTTTTTCTAAAGTTTCGTTTTTTTCTTGCGCACATTTCTGTCTTTATGTTATAGTATACTGGCAAGAAAAAATCACATTCACGCGATTCGACGCGCACAGGCGGACTGCGTCAGCAGTAATTTTTTACCCGCAAGCTGCGCATCTATGTTTTTTCTATAGGTAATTGCAAAGCAATCTCCTAACAAAACAAGAGAAAGCCCGGATGAGTGTCCGTTTTGTGCATAACACATATTACCCTCAGTGAACAAGAGTATGATAAGTTAATTCATTTCGTAATCATGTAGTAGATTTTTCTGCATTCCCTGTAGATTACTATTCTGTTTTTTTGCATTGAGCCTATTGCAATCCCCGCTTAAAATGTCAGATATGCGATATACGATTTGATAGGAAAATCTTTTAGAAAGGTGGCGATTTTATGGACCACAGTATGTATTCAACCATTACGCCTGAAATTTTAGCATTGGCTGAACTGAGCCGGGAAGCTGGAAATATTGATCCCGCACTCTATACAAAGTACAATGTGAATCGGGGACTCAGAGATCTGAACGGAAAAGGTGTTCTTACCGGTCTGACAAGTATTTCTGATGTCCGCGCCACAAAGACAGTTGACGGAAATACTGTCCCCGACCATGGTCGGCTTTTCTATCGGGGCTATGACATAAAAGATCTCGTAACAGGTTTTACTTCAGAAAAACGTTTTGGATATGAAGAAGTCACTTATCTGCTTCTATTTAATAAATTGCCGGATCGGGAGGAACTACATAATTTCACAAAACTTCTCTCAGATTATCGTTGTTCTCTGCCTACGCATTTTGTCAGAGACATCATTATGAAGGCACCCAGCAGGGATATGATGAATACCCTTGCGCGAAGTGTACTCACGCTCTATTCCTACGATAACTTTGCAGATGATACCTCCATCCCCAATGTACTGCGACAGTGTCTGGAACTGATCAGCCTCTTTCCATTACTTTCCATCTATGGCTATCAGGCATATAACCACTATCATAATGGGGACAGTCTCTATGTGCATCAGCCAAGGCCGGAACTTTCCACAGCTGAAAATATACTGCATATTCTTCGTCCTGACAGTTCCTATACTCCTTTGGAGGCTTCTCTCCTGGATATTGCACTTGTTATACATATGGAACACGGCGGCGGTAACAACTCTTCTTTTACCACCCACGTGGTTTCCTCCACAATGACAGATACCTATTCTGTCATTGCAGCTGCTATCGGTTCTCTGAAAGGTCCAAGGCACGGTGGCGCTAATATTAAAGTCGTGCAGATGTTTGATGACATGATGGAAAAGGTATCCGATTGGACAGATGAAGAAGAAGTAGGCAATCATCTTCGCAAATTACTGAACAAAAAAGCCTTTGACAAGGCCGGTCTCATTTATGGTGTGGGGCATGCAATTTATTCCAAATCTGATCCTCGTGCTGAAATCTTCAGAAATTTTGTGGCAAAACTTTCTGAAGAAAAAGGGCTGGAAAAAGAATTTGCCCTCTACTCCCTTGTAGAACAGCTGGCTCCGAAAATCATTGCCCAGGAGCGGCAGATGTTCAAAGGGGTAAGTATCAACGTGGATTTCTACTCCGGTTTTGTATATAAGATGCTGAACCTTCCCATGGAGCTCTATACCCCTATTTTTGCCATAGCAAGAATCGTCGGCTGGAGCGCGCATCGATTGGAAGAGCTTGCCACCAACGGAAAGATCATGCGTCCCGCTTACAAAACACTCTGCACAGATCAGAAATACATACAAATGGAAGAAAGATGCTGATAATGTATATCAAAAAAAGAATCGCACAGGTGCGATTCTTTTTTCTCTCTTACTCTGTTACCCCCAGTAAACAAAGGTGCCTATATGGATGCACATATTTTAAAATCCCAGATACTTCTTCTGCGCTTTTGCCATAAACACCCCAAATATAATAAGCAGTATAAAAAATGCAAATGCCAGAATAAGCTGCACCATTGTCAGCCCGCCATACATATCGTTGACAATACTGATGCCTCCACAGATACAGGCACATACGCCAATAATAACAATCTTTCCGTAAGTATAACTGATGAAGCCGGGAATATCCGGCGCTTTGGAAAGATCCGCATCTTTTCTTACGATAATTCCCTGAGGCACTTCTCCCGTCCGTTTCATTTTTACAGCAGAGTAAATCAAATATACTCCCACAAAGGTGAGCAATGAATCCAGTAATAATTCCATCTTTTATCCTTTCTGTTTATTTACCCTCAGTGAACGAGGGTATCGTCGCATGACACAGCAAATCGGCTTTTCTCAGGCATCTATTCCTAAAAAGTCACATACCATCTTCGCCATCCCATCCTTTTCGCATACATGATCATGAATCACTGCAGCACTGCGAATCTCTTCCACAGCTTTTGGCACAGCCACGTTGGCAACCCGGGAAAGCTCATCTGCCAGAACGAAATCATCTGCTTCACTGCAGTCTGTCCCTATTGCCTGCAATACGCTCCGCGTAAATTTGAAGGGACTGGCCGTGGAAGCTATGACAGTCTTCCGGCTGTCTCCTGTCTCTTGTCTGTACTTCTCATATACCGCAGATGCCACTGCCGTATGTGTGTCTAAGACATATCCTGTCTTCTCATACACTGTCCTGATCCTGACAGCCGTCTCCTGCTCCGTGGCATAACCACCATAGAACTCTGACAGCTCTTTTTTCATTTCTTCTGTAATCCTATATTTTCCACAGCTTCCCAATTCTCTCATCAGAGCAGTATTCTTTTCTCCGTCCCCCCCTGCTATCTTATAGATCAGGCGTTCCAGATTACTGGAAATCAAGATATCCATGGAAGGGGAACTGGTCAGTACAAATTCTCTGTTTCTGTCATAGACTCCGCTCTGGAAAAAGTCAAAGAGCACTTTGTTTTCGTTGGAAGCACAGAGCAGCTTTGCAATGGGCAGCCCCATATTTTTTGCATAGTAAGCCGCCAAAATATTTCCGAAGTTTCCTGTCGGAACCACTACATTGATCTCTTCACCGCTTTTTATTTTTCCTTCTCTCAAAAGTGCCCCATAGGAATAGATATAATATACGATCTGGGGTACAAGGCGACCGATATTGATAGAGTTTGCAGAAGAGAACTGAAATCCCTGACTGTCCAGTTTTTCTTTCAGCTCCCTGTCGGAAAAAATAGCCTTGACTCCACTCTGAGCATCATCAAAATTACCATGAATACCTACTACAAATGTATTCTTCCCCTTTTGTGTCACCATCTGCTTTTCCTGAATCGGGCTCACACCACTTTTCGGATAAAATACGATAATGCGTGTCCCCTCCACGTCCGCAAATCCGGCCAATGCCGCCTTACCAGTATCACCGGATGTAGCCGTCAGAATGACAATTTCATTTTTAATATTATTTTTTTTCGCTGCGGTCGTCATAAGATGAGGCAGTATCGAAAGTGCCATATCCTTAAAGGCAATGGTAGCCCCGTGAAAAAGCTCCAGATAATAAGCTCCGTCTGCTTCCACAATCGGCGCAATCACCTCTGTATCAAACTTACTGTCATAGGCTCTGGCTATACATGTTTTCAGCTCCTCTTCCGTGTAATCCGTCAAATATAACTTCATCACCTCATAGGCAGCTTCCCCATAGGTCATCCCGGAAAACTCTTCCCATGTCCTGTCAAGGGAAGGTATCTGTTCAGGTACAAACAGGCCGCCATCATCCGCCAGCCCTTTTAAAATTGCTGCCGATGCTGTGATCGGACTGCCGCCGCCTCTTGTACTCTTATATAAAATTTCCATTGCCTCTTTCCTTTCGTATGTAATCAGTGCCCGTTCGCAAGCTTCGCTTCCTACTCTAGCTGCTTCGCAGTGCACATTCGCAAGCTTCGCTTCCTACTCTAGCTGCTTCGCAGTGCCCGTTCGCAAGCTTCGCTTCCTACTCTAGCTGCTTCGCAGTGCCCGTTCGCAAGCTTCGCTTCCTACTCTAGCTGCTTCGCAGTGCCCGTTCGCAAGCTTCGCTTCCTACTCTAGCTGCTTCGCAGTGC
>CAJUNB010000004.1 GCA_910587635.1 uncultured Lachnospiraceae bacterium | reverse complement strand
GATAAATAGTAATATTGGATTCGATACTAAACTGGTTGATGGAGTTCCTAACTGGTCTCCGAGAGGTGCTGATACATGGAGCCCTTTTTCTAATGTGCTGCATGCAACAACATTCAAATACTATTTTTCCAGTGGTTCTGGAAAGCGAACCATGAATATATCTTCATATCTTCCCGCAGGGGCTATAGCTTTAGGTATAAAAGGTATAACTGTGGGTACGTATGGACTGACATATGAAATAGAGCCCGGGAACATTTTATCAATTAATGGTTCAAACAGCGGGAGTGCCTCTGCCAACGTGACTGTTATATATAAATAATATAGTTTTATACAATTCACACAGTTTATTTTGATAGGCCATCAATGAGTATGATATACCCATTGATGCCTAATCGGCAATACGCCTGCGAATTGGAGTCGTAACTGCTGTTACTCAAATCATTGATTGTAACCACGCCGGTAGATGGATTGTAGGATATCGACGGATAAACATGTATTTGTGGTGCATTTCCACTCGTTCTTGTAGAGCCACCATGCGATTCTGCATTAGTAATTATAGGATAAAAATTATCTTTGGTATATTTTTTGTAATCAGGATATTTGCCCGATATATTTATAGAAACAGAATCTTTTGGAGATGATGCCAAGCTTCCTGTATTGAAAGAACCAATATTATATACTTTCGCACCATCAGAAAAAGGGAATACTGTATCGGCACCATCCTCTCCGGTGATAATACAGCCCGGTTTTCCATCATCTGTGACGGTGTAACGGAATTGGCTGCCATCCGCAGCCGTTATATTACTATTTATCTCTTCATCCACCTTCTTCAGCTCTTCAATCTCCTCCAGCAGCATCTTCCCCTGGCGGGCATCCAGGACACTTCCTTCCTCCGTCGTCGTGCAGTTATTTGCCACGCCGGAAAAGGCGCCTGCCTTTAAATCCGTAAACCATTTCTTGATCTTTCCAAACATGGTACCCAGTGTATCCTGTGCCTGAATATTTTCCCGGGTTTCGTATTCCACAAACTGTACATAGGCATCTCCCAAATCCATCTTCAGGTTTTCTACCTTTTCCTCCAGTTCCCTCAAGTCGCCTATTGTGGCAACAGCTGCCGCATCCACTTCGAGAGATACTTGTTCTGCATTGCCCACTGTGGTGATGAGCTGCACATAAGCGCCCGATACTGTGACTCCATTGTAAGGGGGAATATAACAGTTGCCGGATGTTTCCACAGTGACGGCGTACAGGATTTCCCCCTCATCAGGATCTACCGCATACAGTCCCATTGTCCGCATGTAATACCCTTCTGTCAGCTCTGTATTGTGAAACGCCGTCTCTATCTTGACAGCCACCTCATTTGTCCTTACGATATCGGAAATCAGACTTGTTTGTTTTATTCCCGAAAGTTCCGTCAATTCTTCCAGTTTATTTTCTTCATATGCCGTATCAGATGTGGAAACCTTCGTAAATCTGATATTTCCTGTTCCCGCAATCACTTTTGCGATTAACGCCTGTCCAGCGCCTGTGATGATTAATTTTGAAAATTCTGCCATTTTTTCCTCTCTTTCTGACACATACCAAGCAATTGTAAAATACCCGTTCTAAACTGACTGTTATGGATGGGAATTTTATAATCACTGACATCTTCTATTTTGTATTTACCTCAATTCTTGTCTGTGAACATATGGATTTCTCAGCCCCCTGCAGATCATCCAATATCGCCACCTCCGCAGTATTGATAAAAGTTCCTCCACAGGAAGCAGAGCCCTTGATGATGATTTGCTCTTTTTTATCATTGGTAATCGAAAACTGTTCCACTGCACAGACACCGCCGCCCAGCAGGATAAATCCATCCGCCCGCATGGGAATCTTATTTCGTATGATAATAACCATATTGCAGGGAATCATCGTACTGACGATACGTTCCAGTTCCTCCACCTGTCCGAACAGTTCCAGAGAAACTTCCAGCTCTATTCTGTAACAATCATATTTTTTGATCAGCCTGAAATCATTTTTACCACACAGGGATATCAGCTTTTCCAGCAGCATTCTTTCCGTATAGGGAAGACAGCTGATCCATCTCGCCTGCACTCTCGCCCGGCGTGACTCCAGGGTATCTTCCTTTGACGGATAAATCTTCAGCATCTTTTCATAGCGTCCGATTCCGTATTCATCTGCCGTAGCGATAAATTCGTTATACAACACCCGATTTGCAGCTTCCCACACAATTCTGAATTCTGGGTTTTCCGCCTCCAGCGTCCTGCTTACCTGTTTATACTCCGCTATAAATGGCGGCAGGTAGGAGATCAGGTCAACTTCTCTGATCATTCGCCTGCACCTCCATAAACGGGAATTTCATAAGTTCCCAAAATCAGGTTATCTTCCTTACCGTTAACAGATGTATCCTGGATATCTATAATTCCGGGAATATCCAGAATGCGGGTTTCGATCTGACTGATCCGCACGATCAGACAGGGCGAAGCGGCCCATGATTTCCGCAGCGTGAGCAGATAGTCCGAAACAGCCTCATCGATAGCGGTCTGCAGATTATTCCATCCATAGCCCGTATCAAATGTGATTTTTGTCTTCACATGGATTCTGATCTCTGCCGCACTTCTTACAGAGACGACATGCCCGATAGGAGCCAGACCATAGCCGTCTCCGGCGTTTTCCGTCGGATCGATTTCGTTCTGTACCGTCTTGATCAGCGTATCGGAGGCGGCCCCGTAAGCGGAATCGAGAATAGTCAGAAGGACCGTACCGCCGGTAGTCAGCTTTTTCTCTGCCGCAGCCGTGTAGACTGAGGTGAGCCATTTTGCGATTTCCTCAGGCAATGTATCCACTGTGCTTTCATACCATTCCTTTACCCCTTCTGACGGTATCATCTGCGTCGGACGGATATCTCCATTCCAGATTCTTGTGACCTTCGCTTTACCAACACCCGGAATTGCCTCTGTTTTTTCAAGATAGTCCGCCACATTACCTCCGAAAGATTTTTCTTCGAAAGATGCCAGATAGCGTTGTCGCAGCGCTTCCGTCTCTTCTTCATTTTCACCGGGAATCAGAACTTTTGTAAGTTCCGCACTCTCCAGTCCGTCGATATAGGCAATCGGCGTCATCCTGCCCAGGTACTGATTGCCTTCTGTTCCCGCAGTCTCACACTGTACCTGGTATTCTCCCTCTCCGATTTTTTCCGTGACAGTGTAATTCATCATGCCAATATTAAATCGTTCTCCCGTCATCTCGATATTGACGGGGGAAAATTCTCCTTTCAGCACGGCCTTCGTCGCCCCATAGGGGCTTATTCCTCTTTCCTTGCAACGCAGAATCAAAAACTCTCTGGATGCTGTATCCCCATAGGCCTCCCGTAAGATGGCATCGAGTTCCAGATACAAAATCTGGAACTCAATCGCAGTGGGGGAATGGGTATCCCAGATAACGGAGCCTTCCCGCTTGTCAAATCTGTCAGAAACCCGGGCAAGCATCCTTTCCAGGATCTTCTCATATGTTATATTTTCAAACACTAAAAGTTCACCTCTCTTTCTGCTTTTACTTCCCCGAAGACGGTGTGCACGGTAAAAGAAATATGGACAACCCTCTTCTGGGAAACATCAAACGTGAAGTGATCAACGCCCTCAATCCGGTCATCACAAAGCAGAGCTTCTGAAATCCTCCGCTCCAGTTCCGGGCAGACATAGGAGACCGGTTCTCCCATCAGGTCAAGCAATTCGATTCCATAATTCCAGGAATACATCATGTATTGATAGCGCTCTGTCAGAATGATCTTATGTATCACCTGTTTCATGGCCTCCAGGCCGTCAGTATATCCCTGGACTGACCTGTTTTCCATGTCCATTCTGTAAGTTTGGGTTGGTTGCTTTTTGATCTCGAAATTCCGCTCCAGAAAAGGAGCGATTGCAGGTATCATCTGATTCTGTCCACCACGATATATTTCTGTCCCTCCTGCTGCCTTACAAGGAGCACTTCATCACCGGTAACCAACCCATTATGAACCGTGATTTCCATTTCTCCTATGGCATGCCCGTGAGGCGGACTGACCGGCACAGTGGCCGTATCCGGGGTACCTCCTGCGTAGTAATAGTCCCGGATATTGCCGCCTGTTATTTTTATTGTATGATCTGTCACATTTCTCGTCAGAATAAGCTGCGCCTTCCCCAAAGTCATTTTCTGTTCTATCGCTATTTGCAGTGGAGAAACGCTCACTACTTTTCCGAAACAGGTCTGGACCGGCTTCGCCGCCTCCATGGCCTCAACAGACGCCTTTTTCAGCACCTGCATAAGTTCATTGATATCACCCAACAAAATCACCTCCCCGAAGTGTCAAATCCATTAAATGCTCATTTAATTTAAATTTATGGCTGCATTTTTCCACCAACATGAAATTATTTACTCTTACATCTCCCAGATCCAGACTAACTACTACCATACTCCCCGCCCGTACCCGCACATCTCCCAGAGCGTTTGTAATCTTCAGATTACGGGTCTTTTTGTTATAGAGCTGTAAAAGAGCATCCGCCTTTGCCTGACCGTTCTCCCCTTTGGAAACCTTGTCAAAATATTGCAGGATGCCCCATTCCAGTATTTTCTCCGCATCCTTTGCGGTGTAGACGTCCCTCTTTCCCGTATCCTCATCGTCATAGATCAATTTTATTTTGTTATAGGTATTCGTATCGATACTGGAATTGTATTCGAAATTCTCTCCTGTCTCTTCATCGATCAGCAGATAGGCTCCCGGCTCACCCACATACATATTTCCTATGCTTTTCAGTGCCAGATATCCGAAATCATCATACAGAACGAACATTTCCTTCGTATTTGTCAGCGTCAGATCAAGGGCATTTTCAATCATATCGATGAGAGAAGTATTGTCCTCCACCCGGGAGGCAATGAGATATCCCGTATCCTCCAGCTCTCCCACTTTCAGGGAAAAATCATCGGCAATCATCTTTACCAGCTGAGAAGCGGTCTTATTTTCATATACATAAATATCCTTGTTTTTTAAATACCGCAGCTGATCATAGGCCGTAATAGTAACTGTCCCTTCCCTGCTCCGCTTTTTGCTGAAGATAAAACCGAAGAAAACAGGAGTTCCATCCACTCGCAGCTCTACAGTATTCCCTTCCAGGAGCTCCACCCCGTTATCGTTTACGACATTGAACGTCAGCTTTCCGGGGCTGCTTCTCCGTTCTGTGCTCCATTCGATTCCTTCTTCCACCACCGGGTAATGGACCTTCGTTCCCTTTTCACTGATAACTGCCAGTTCCACATTCATACTGTAATCCTCCTTCTATATGGCCGGAATGGTCAGTACCTGGCCGGGATAGATCAGATTGGGATTTCCGCCCACCACGCCGCTGTTCGCATCGTAAATAGCCGTGTACTTCGCACCGCTTCCGTAAAACTGCTTGGCAATATTCCACAGACAATCCCCCTTTTTCACCACATAGGTCTGGGCAGCGGAAGTATCCGGCGCCATATCTGTTTCCCTCGTTTCCTGCACTGTGGCGGTAGCCCCCGCATCTGTCTGCCGGATATCCACCGTCTTCGTCCCAAAGTCTCTGTATTGTTTCAGGCTTATTTTTACTGTGATATCGAAACCATTCTTTGCCTGTTCCGTTATCGTATAGCTCTCCAGAGATACTTTCATATTTGTTGCAAAAAGTATCTTTCCCGTCGGCATAGTCCTGGATACAATGAACTGAAAAGGCCTTTTGGCTGTTTTCAGACTTTCAAAGTAACCGAGAAAATAGTCGGCTTTCTGAAACCCGGACTTATAAACGGCAAAGGGATAGGGAACCTGAGGGATTTCACACTCGAACTCGATTTCCGTCAGCTCCGCCTCTTTTAAAAGATTGATCTGTCCTTCATTGATCAGTGTCAACGTATCGTTTGCATTGTTGATTTTTACCTGTAATTTCTGGGGTGCTATCGGCAGCAGGCATTTCCCCAGATAAAAATCATATCCGCTTCTTGCCATTATTTATGCACTCCTTCCGCCATAGTATCCACCGCTTCATTCGCCGCATTTGTCAGGTCTGAAATAATGCCGTCCAGATCAGATCTGCCTTTGATCGTATTGTGGTTTGTCTGCTCAATAAAAATCTCAGCTGTGGTAAACCGGTTCACAGCTTCCTGCTCCGCCATATCCCGCATATATTTCAAGTCCTCTTCCGTCAGTTCCATGGAATCAGCCATCATTCCAGTATTCTCGGCAATGCCTCCCACATTGCCGCCTATGTCTTCCATCCCCTCGCCATAGCCGCCCATATTTTCCATCTCTTTGCCGTAGCCATCCAGACCGCTCAGGCTGTTCATTCCATCCAGACCATTCATTCCGCCCAGGCCGCCCCTTTCGCTATAGCCTTCTCCTCCGGGCATTTCCTCCGGCATACTGTCTCCTAACAGCGAAGAAGGGTCAAAGGATGATATCTTATCCTCTATCCCCTCCCCAAAGGAATATCCTTTATCCCAGGCCTTGTCATATTCAAACCGATCCAGATGCCATTTCTCTCCGTCCATCTCTTCCATGAATTCCTCACCCTCGCCAAAGGTATCATCCACCCAGCCTGAAAGAGAATCTCTCCAGCCCCGGACACTTCCTGCCAGATCGGAACCGAAGATCGTATCGATGGCACTGGCCAGAGTTTCCAGCAGTCCAAGGACACAGTCTACCAGATCAAAAAACAGCCTTGCAATCGCTCCTACCGGATCGTTAAAGGAATTGCCGAAGAAATTCACAAAAGTAGCAATAAAATTCCAAAACACCACAAACATGTCGATTACAAAATTGATCAACGCAATAATCACATTGCCAATACGTGCGGCTCCTACCATAAAGCCGCCGCAGATAATACCCGTTGCCGAAAGAGAAGTGCCCGCGAACTGATTGATCGCTGCAACGGCTGCATAGAACAGCGCAATCAATGCGATAATCAAAATCACAATCCAGACGATTGGACAGGCCGCCATGGCCGCATTCAATCCCGTCTGCGCTGCAGTGTCCGCTCCGGTGGCCGTGGTCAGGGCACCCATCACAAAAGCATGCAGCTTCTGTGCTGCGCTGATCGCATTATGAATCCCTTCGCTGACTTTTGTAACGATATTTACCGCCTGCTGCCAGCCATAATATACGGCAAGAGCAGCGGCCACACCGTAGATAATCGGCGCCAGCCAGGACCAGTTCCCGGAAACAATGTCAGCCAGTCCTGCCAGTAGCCCAAAGAGCAACACAGCCACACTGGCAATAGAGGACAGAGCGCCCAGAACATTCGCCGCCAGCTCCTGAAAAGATTCATTGTTCCCGATCTCATTTATTTTCGCCAAAACCGGCTGAAAAGCCATCAAGGCAGTGTTCTGGAGAGAAGTCCCCACCTGGGAAAATGTAGCCGGCATAGCTGCAAACCTGGCATTGGATTCATCCGCCGCCGCAAACATGGCCTCCTTTATCTTTTCGGATGGGATTCCCGCCTCTGCAGCCATCTCATTCATCTGTTCCATCGACACCCCCATAGAGTCCGCAATGGTCTGAATAAATCCCGGCGCCTTCTGCAGAATATCCGTATACTCTTTTCCCTTCAAAGCACCGGAACCCATGGCCTGCACCACCTGGTCCATCACAGGACTGATATCCGATGCCCCAGCCCCAGCCAGTGTCAACTGCTTGCTCACCTGTTCTGCAAAGGAAACAATCTCCGCCGAACTGCCAAAGGCACTGCCCGCCATCAGTCCGAACTTGGAAACCGCATCCGCTGTCTCCTCATATCCGCTCCGGGTTCTCTGCGCCGAAAGATAAATCATATTTTGCAGCTCCTGTGTCGTCTGCATCCCGTCATTCATCATACTCAGACGATTTGTACTCTCCGTCATCTGATCAGACAGTTTCATCACAGAAGACACCTTATCCATGATATTTCTGGCCTTTTCAATCGCTTCCGACAGTCCGCCCGCCTTCTCTTTTCCCTCTTCCACAGAGGCGTTGAACTGCTCCTGGGCCTGTATATTCTCCTGGATATATTCTGCAGTATTGTCCACCATCTGTGAAATCCGTATGTAAGATGCCGTTGCCGCTTCAAATATCATGTTCGTATAACTTTCCTGCCATTCCGCCGCTGCGCTGATTGCTGCCATTTCATCACCTGCCTTTCCTTCCTTTTTTTGATTTCCGTTTTATTTCTTTTTCCTTTTTTCTGTCATTCTCCATTTTTATCTGAATAGCTGCCACAATAAACGCCTTCTCCTGTTCATCCAGTTCCAGAAAAACAGAAGGCAATATATGAAGTTTCAGAAGGGAATAATAGGCAAAGTTCGCCTCCCAATCCCCTTCCTCTATGAGTTTTTTGCCTCGTCCACTTTCTCATTAAAGGAGACATGGAATCCCTGGAATCTCTGCACAAAGGCAGCCAGATCATTGTATTCTCCAGGATCGTCCACCATGGCAAGGAGCAGATCTTCCGGTGTCTTTACTCCATAGGAATCCTGCAGCTGGGCGTCATACAGATCCGGCATGACTACCGATGCCGTAATCATCTTCTGAATATAAAGGGAAGTTTTGAGTCTGGGTCGGTACATATTGGGCTTTCCGGTCACTGGCACTTCGATGGTACAGTCCTCCCGCAGCACTTCATTCTCCTTGGAAGTGATATGCCGGAACTCCCATTCCAGAGGCTTCCCACTCTCATCACACAGTGACCTTGTTGCCGGATACATTTCATTCTTCTTCTCGATTTTATTGGACTTCATAAATTTACTGAATTTTGACATTGTTATTTTCTCCTTTTGATTTATTAATACGTTTCCAATAGAATGATAAATCCCCCATACGGACCCCTTTCGTGCCCGTATAAGGGATTTTCATATTACTTAATTTGTGAGGAATCCTTCCAGATCTTTAAATGTTTCAGGCATCTTGAAATCTTCGAAAGTAAATTCCATTTCTTCATCCAGATACTCTCCATCTGCATCGAATTTCGCCAGGATGCCACCGTCAATATTGCAGTCTATCAGTATCATCGTCTGCCGTCCCGCCCCGGAAGTAGGATCTTCATTGCTGATCTGGATTTCAAAATAAATATCTTCGCCAGTATCTTTGTACTGAAGCATCATCTGTCTGAAGATCGATGTATTATAATGAAATGTCGCCGAGCCTGTCCCCTTCCATCCGGAAGCCTTGTTTCCTTTGCCTGTTTTCCCGAGAATCGGTACTTCTGTCTTGTTTTTCTCAAAATTTGCTTCCAGATTGATTGCCTGCATGAAATTATACCTTCTGGAACCGATTGTGACAAAACACTCCGCCAGAGCGGCAAACAAGGTATCCTTTGCCTTCATTACAACGTTATTCCCATTCATTATTTTCACTCCTTTTCTACGCTACAGTAACAGTCATATACAGTTTTCCCATGGCATTCACCACAGTCACCGCATCGCTGACCACTACAGATTTTTTTGTGCTTCCCTGCTCCACAGTCACATCCGTATCCGAGAAATTTTCGATTGCCCGGATTTCCTGAAGCTGCTCATGATGTTTTACAATATCTGACCAGAAAGAAATACGTCCCGCATTGTCATTGGGCACGACACCAAGATATTTTGTATTGAAAAGTACCGCAATATCGTTTCCGATCTGATCGATCACCCGGATCGTCTGATTGTCTTTGAAAATATCTCCCTGGACATCGGATGTGGTTGTCATCGTATTGATATCATCCAGTACCCGTACGTCTGCCCCCGCCGTGTGGAAGACAAACTCTCCGGCCCTGAGCGCCCCTTTCAGCTGATTCTGCGTATAAGAAACATCTACGGTAAATTCGCCGTCATATTTTCGGTTCTGATTGCTCCTGTTCACCGGACAGCCTGCGGAAATACCCGTTACCCAGTATACGAGGCCGGTATCACTCCAGCCCGCATCTGTCACCCTGTTCTTGACGCTTATCACACCATAGTAATCCGCTTTTGCATAGTCATACAAAACAAGCTGGAACTTGATTCCCATCTCATCCCGCAGACGTTTTGCAAAAGAAACAAACAGTGCCTTTGTCGTCTCGTCTGCCACTGTCACCCCCATAGTGTTATATGTATAAGATTCGATACGGTCCAGATAATTCTGATAAGCCGTTCCTTCCACGGCACTGTCTGTACCCCCTTCCAGAGGCATTCCTGCCGTCGCCTCCAGGGCCATCCCCGGTTTCCAGCTTACATAACTGTTGCCTTTCAGTTCGGCCGCCGACGCAACGGTCTGTTCATCTACGATGACTTCTCCCAACTGCGTCTTCACATCAAACAGTTTTTCATCGTCCACATTTTTCTGGATTACGATCTTCAGATCATTTCCCCGGCTGCCGGGATACCGTGCCTCTGCACAGCTGTTCTCCGCCTTCACTCCTCCGTTCAGTCTGTACCCATAGAGTGTATGGATATTCAGGAAAAGATCTCTGAGCCCCTTCATTTTTTCATGGGTGTATTCATATCCGAAGATTTCCATACTCCTCTTCTGAAAATCTTCATTGGTCACTTCGAATACCTCTCCACAGACACCCCAGTCCAGTTCCAGGGGCATTGTGGCAATTCCCCTCTCTGAAAGTGTCGCGCTCGCCGAAGCAGCCGAAACAAAATTGATATACGCTCCCGGTAATTCCTTATTCTGTACTGTAAAAGTACCTCCGCCTAATGCCATTCTTACTTCACCTTTCCTTTCTTATAGTTTTCCATCATCTGTTCTACTTCTTTTACCGAATACTGTCTCTCCGGCAGCAGAAGGGCATCTACCATGTCCCTTCTCTCCCGAAAACGTTTTGCCGCAAGCAGCTGTTCCTTTGTAAATAAACTCTCTGCCTCCATCTTCTCACCTCCCTTTTGCGGAAATTTTTTCTGTCAGTTCCTCCATGCGCGGAAGAGTATCACATCCCTTATAAAGGAACATATCGTAGTTGACATAAAAACAGACACTGTCATTTACCGCCTCATATTTCATATCTGTTCCTCTCACCAGTTCTTCCACCGCAGTTATCTGTTCCAGACAGGAAAAAAGCCTGTCGGCAATCTCATTGCATTCTTCCTTTTTTCCCTCGCCTTCTGTTGGAAAATACTGAATACAGAACTGATTTTTCCTGAAATATCTCTTTCCCCGGAACAACGCTTCCGTACTGCCCAGACAGGAGACATGAAAGCACGGCCTTCCCAGATCCGCTCCCCTCTCTTCTGTGACAATCTCACAGGCATTTTCAAATTCCTTCTGCAAAGAATCTGTAATCCCTTTTATGATGGCATTGATCACTCCCTGCTCACCTCCCTTCTGCCGTTGTGACCCTGCAAGTTTCTGCTGTCGAAAACTGCAGGCCGCCTTCTGTGAAAATATAAAAAGCACCGGCCCCAACCAGTGCTTTTTCAATATTTCATGATCTCATATTATCACACTTGCCATAAAAAATCCGGCCATCTTTCCTCTCTACCGGATTTCCCCCAGATACTTTCCTACCTGTACGATAATCCGGTACACGATTCTCCGCATCTGTCTTTCACTGTAGCTGACATCATGGATTTTCAAATAGGGAATATTACGTTTTCTGTCTCTCCAGAATCTCTCACGCATCAGCTTCTGTTCCGCTTCGTTCAGACTGTTATACACAAATTCCACAGCCTCTATCTGATTTTTCAGCCGCTGGGCATAGGTGCTGTTTAACTTCATTGCTTTTGCTTCTGTGACGGACTGGGGTTTTGTATAATCTTCCCGATAACAGCATGGGATTCCCTCTCTGGGCGACGCTCCCATCACATCTGATACGTACTCCTCATATTCTTTTTTCTTGTCAGGATACCTGCGTATTATAATTTCTAAAATTCTCCAACTGTCTCTCTCTAACATATCTTTTTCTCCTTCCTGAATGGTTTAATTCGATATTTTCATAGTTCCCTCTGTCCTGCTTGTCCGCTTCGTTTACTGATTTCTCACACTTTCCCTATGTCAGCTCTCCTTTCTACCGGCTCTCACCAGTCCACACTGCCTCTTCTTTCCTTTCCGGTTTGATTGTAATGTTTTGAATCTCCGCATCGATCTGGTGTGCATACAGCTCTATCAACAGCTTTTTCATATACGCCGCTCTCTTTTCTGTCACTTCCATATCAAATTTTTTCTTCATAGCAGAATGCCTCTTGCTTTTTAGGTAATCATATGCTTTGACAGTTTGTACGCATTCCAAAGATGTCTTGAAAAGACACAATATAAGCAAAAAAATAATTACTTTAGTATAGAACTTGGAAAATATCTGAAAAAGGAATATATGTGTCTTTTTAAGATACTTCTATAGTACCACTGTTATATTGCAGTGTCAATTTATTCTTGTCTTTTTAAGACACTTTTTTCTGATTTTCTTGCATATTATTTTCAAATATGGTAAAATTAAGACACCAAAAGGAGAGATCACTATGGGCATGGCTGACAGAATTAAAGAACGAAGGATTATGATGGGTTATACCCAGGAAGAACTGGGCAGTAAAATCGGGCTGCAAAAATCCGCAATTGCCAAGTATGAAAACGGGCGGGTGGAAAATATAAAAAGAAGTGTCATAACGGACATGGCTCAGGTACTGGAATGTTCTCCCGGCTATCTGATGGGCTGGGAAGAACAGCAAACGCCCCGAATAGAAAAAACGCCCAAAATCATCCAATATTATGAAATGCTTAACGAAATTGGAAAAAATGAGGCCGAAAAGCGTGTAGAGGAACTGACACATTTTAACAAATATACAGAAGATTACCTGCTTCTCAACGCCGCTCATGAACGAACCGATATCGATATCACAGAAGAAATGAAAATGAGCGATGAAGAGCTCCTGAATGAATAACAATATTCCGTATAACTATGAATAAATGGAGTGATGAAATTGAATTACAACGATCTTCTCATAGAAGTGGAACACCACGATATCATTGTCAAAGAAAAACCGTTAAAAGCCTATGACGGCAGAATCAAGGGAAATAAAATCTTTATCAGAAGCAATTTAAAAGAGACCCAGAAAGTCTGTGTGCTTGCAGAAGAACTGGGACACCACCACACTACTGTAGGAAACATACTGGACCAGTCGGATACCGGCAATCAGAAACAGGAATTGCGGGCGAGAATATGGGCCTACAACAAACTGATCGGATTAAACGGAATCATTAACGCCTATCGCCATGGATGCTGCTCTCTGTATGATGCCGCCAATTACCTGGACGTGACAGAAGAGTTTCTATCTGAAGCACTGGAATATTATAAAAATAAATACGGCATCTGCACCACCATTGATAACTATGTAATTTATTTCGAGCCTTCCCTGGGAGTGTTTGAACTCCTGTGATTTTACTGTATCAGTACATATTACCCCTGACATCCCCCATTTCGGACAGGATGTCAGGTATTTTTATGTCCAGATTACAGTACCATATAGGGGAGATGATACAATGAACAAATCTTTACGCGCTGCCATCTATATCCGCGTATCCACCGAAGAGCAGCATTTAAACGGCCTTTCTCTTCCGGCACAGAAAAAAGCCCTGACAGAATTTGCAGAAAGAAACGGCTACCATATCACAGATTACTATGCCGATGAGGGAATTTCCGCCAGAAAGCCTATGAAATACCGAAAAGGCCTGCTGCGTCTTTTGGAAGACGTGAAACGGGATAAGCTGGACATGATTCTGGTAACGAAGCTGGACCGATGGTTTCGCAATATCAAAGACTACAACATTACCGAAGAAATCCTCCGGGCACACGATTGCCATTGGAAAACAATCTATGAAAACTACGACTCTTCCACTGCCAACGGGCAGATGGTCATCAATATCATGCTCTCTGTCAATCAGGCTGAATGCGACCGGACATCCGAGCGTATCCGGGCCGTCCTGGACTATAAGCGCTCCATCGGAGAAGTGACGAGCGGACGATGCGCCTGCTACGGGTACAAAGTCGTAAACAACAGACTGATAAAGGATATGGCCGTCTCTCCCATCATCGAGGATGCCTATGCCCACTACCTCTCCTGCTATTCCATCCGCTCCACGATTCAGTATATTCAGCACAAATATGGAGAGTCCGCCCCCACCGCCAATAAAATTGACCGACTGTTCAAAAACGAGACCTACGCCGGAAAAGACAAAGACAATCTCCACTACTGCGAACCCTATATTTCTCTGGAACAGTTCCATAAAATCCGGCAGATATCTGTTTCCAAAACGATGCGTGAAGGCTATGACCCATATCTGTTCAGTTCCCTCATCAAATGTCCCTGGTGTGGCAACAACTATACCGGATATCGAAAAAGGCAGAAACTGATGAATGGCGAAGAAAGTATCTATGTGAGATATCGGTGCGGCAATAAACTCAGACGCCACAGCTGCGCCCATCTCACCGAGCATATCGTAGAAGAATATATGATATCTCATATACGGGAAAACCTGGAACAGGAAATTGCAGAGATCGCATTAAAAAGCAGACGTCCCCATAGCAGGACAGAGTCAGAAGCAGGAGCAGCCCGGGAAGCAGCCCGCCGGGAACTGGAGCGGCTGAATCTCCTCTTTCAAAAAGGAAGGATTACGGAACAGTATTACGACAGACAGTGTGAAATTCTGGATGCCAGACTCGTCAAATATCAGGATCCAGAAAACTGTACCTCTATGGAGTCCTACTCCATCCCCATAAAAACCTTTCGCGGCAGCTGGCGGGAGCTATACTTACAGCTTGACAAAGCCCACCGACAGACATTCTGGAAAAGTATCATAAGCAGCATCGAAATCGATCAAGAGACACGCCGTATTTGCGGGTTTTCATTTTTGAAAAATTTGGCGCAGTAAAAAACTCTCACTGTTGAATTTGAGCCACATGCCACCTCTCTCGAAGCGAAAGGGGATGGCTATGTTGTCGCTTCTCTCGGTACCGATTCCGGCTATGTACCTTACACCGCCTTCAGTGCCAAAAGTTCTTATCTGAAAGAAAATCCTGAAATCATCCAGTCATTTACCAACGCACTGCAAAAAGGAATGGACTATGTCAACAGCCACAGCCCGGAAGAAATCGCCAAAGTCATCCAGCCTCAGTTTGAAGAAACCGATCTGGAGACAATCACCACTATCGTAACCCGCTATGCCGAACAGGATACCTGGGCAAAAGACCTCGTTTTCCATGAAGATGCCTTTGCTCTTCTGCAAAATATTCTGGAAGAGTCCGGTGAACTTTCCAGTCGTGTTGCCTATGAAGAATTGGTAACGACAGAGTTTGCGGAAAAAGCGGCTGACACGAAATAAGCGCAGGAATAAATATTATAACATTTCTCTGGAAAATTCAGAGTATTGACTGGTAAGTCGCGAATACGGCAGATTATTTCAGATCGATCGTAAAAATGTATATCGCAAAAAACGGACTGGATTCTATTTTTTAATAGAATCCAGTCCGTCATTTTGTACCATTCAAGTTCCGACTTACCTGGTAACTATTATATTTTGTCAGCTAAATTTACAGAACAATTAATACGTGATCGGTCCACGTTCCGTATTCATCCCACATTTACAGTCTCCCCGGCTCGTGCCGCACACCTGAGCGGATACAGGGGTAGCCTGAGGTTCCCTTGCCATCTGGGTATTGTCACATTTCCGATCCCGCAGTTCGCAGAGAGGATTGGGAGCAATCTCATAACGGTAATCGCAGCCTCTTGCCCCGATGCGCTGACAGATGACATTATGACTTGCCACGCTGTTCACATTGCAGTTCACAACATCCTGATACCAGTAGAATTTATCGTCCGGCGGAAGCTGCATCAAAGGCACCACATACTCTTCCTTCTGGGTATTTCCTGTAGTAGTTCGAATGATTTCACGTACATAATCCACATTGGAACGCAGTGCGATTATCTCCGGGAAATCTCCGCAAGGGATAACTTGCATCCATTCTTTATTTTCATATTCCCAAAGCAGATCTTTCGCTTTGTGCAGATGAGCAATCTCCTGAACGAGACACTGTTCCCATATGCAGCGTACAGCCGGGTCACATTCTGTCATCATACAGGAATAATACAGATAGCACTCTGTATATTCATGCATCAGCAGATCTTCCAGCCAGGTAGCATTTGTATCTTTCAGACTTTCATACTGGCTCACATGCTCTTCTTCGATCATGCCGATTTCCTGATACAGTCTCCTGCCCAGATCTGACTTCTCATAGAGGGGTGCCACATTCATATAATAGTTCATCGTCTGCTGTTCTGCTGCCGTAATGATATTGACATTCAACATCGTCTGAACAGTCGCTTCCTGATTGTGAATATGATGGAATATACTGTCCTTCGGATATCTGTGCTCCGATATGGTAGGACGGGCGGGCATGATCTCCGTATAACCTCCCACCAGCTTTTCCGGGCAGATTCCATACTCATAGTCCAGTAGATTGGAATACCGGTACAGATGGTCAAAATCTTCCAGCAACGCGAAATTCAGCGCATTTTTTACATTGCAGTCACATTCCTGCTTTGCAAGTACCGCTGTCAGATCTACTGCCAACTGTTCATAAGTGATCGTATGCTCCAGGATCGTTTCGTTTTTCGGCTTTAAACAGCTGATACGCTTCTGCTGCTGTTGCTCACTCCTCCGTACAAGAGCCAGTTCCCGGCGGATCTCATTGTTGTTACAATGCCTGGAAAAATTCCTCGAAAACCACTGGGCCTCGAACTCCGTACCGTTCATCAGAACAATACGGCACTTTGTATAGGGATTGACAGTTTCTTTGTTATAAGGACAGGGATACATCGTATCCCAGTTCATAAACCACTTCTCCACCGGAATTGGCTTTTCATGGAACGGATTAAATGTTTGCATAGTACCTCCTGAATATTTTGATTAATTTAGTCTATGCAAACTTTCAAATACAATGCTTTTCCTTCCATCATGTATTATTTTCCATTTTCTCCTTTTTCTGATACAGATGCACCCATGGCACTGTTCCGATGAGCATCGGAAACTCTTTTCTGGACATTTCTATCATCAATCCTTTGCTGTCGATACGCAGCAGTCGGTCCGCACAGGACATGGAATCTGCAAGATTGATTGCCAGTATGACAACAGCAATGCCCTTTTCCAGAAGCATTTCCAACATTTTCCAGATAAACATCCTGTGTGAAATATCCGCCCCCTTAAAAGGCTGTATACAAAATACCACTTTCGGCTTCTGCAGTAGTATTCTCGTATAGACAAGTGCATATTTCTGCTGTTCTGTCAGATCTTCCACCTGGCTGTAAAACACTTCCTGTCCCAATATGGGACCATATTCCAGCTGAATGCTTTTGCGGACCTTATCGTCCTGCCAGGAGTTTGACAGGCGGCGGAAAAGTCCGATACACAGATTGTCAATATAACTCATTCCCTGAAAAATCATACTTTCGTTTGGCTGCTCCCGTATCACCGCTACATCCCGGTTATTTCCCATACTGATTTCTCTGCCCTCCAGCAGGATATCCCCCCGCTCCGGCAGCAGCTCCCCTGTAGCAAGGCCGGTCAGACTCTGATAGACGATGGAATCCAGGCTCTGAACTACCAGACACTCTCCCCTGCCTATTTTGATACTGATATTCTGCAGCGCTTCACAGGTAATATTTTTCAGTTCCAGTACGATATCTTTCCTGGTATCGATCTTTCCTTCTTTCTGTTTCTCCATATGGCCCCGTACCAGGTCATTGAACTCCTCAGGATATTCCAGCAGGATATCCAATACCATCTCCTGCTTTTGTATCACCTTCTGAACTCTGCCATAGGAGACCAGTACCATTCTGTCGCAGATCTGCAGTGCCTCCTCGAAATGCAGGGTAATATAAAGAAACGCTATTCCCTGAGAGGCATACTTTCTCAAAATCAGATACAGTTTTTTCGACTCTGTTTCGCTGATCCTCGTCCCGATCTCATTCAATACGATCAGTCTGTGACCAAGGATGACAGCCCGCAGTATTTCCACCACCACTCTTTCAAAATAGGACAGTTTCTCCACGTAGGAATCCGGTGAAATATCCATACCGATCTCCTCCAGAAACGGTTCCAGCTGTTTTCGAAGAAGAGAACGCCGGATAATCCTCTGCCGAAACCCCTGCCGAAGTACAAAAATATTTTCCGCCACTGTCATCCCTTCCACAAGACAGCTTTTATCATAGACAATGCTGATTCTGTTATTGTCCTTTCTGGATTCCCGCCAGGAATTCACCAGCTCTTCCCGATAATAAATAAAGCCGTCATGCAGCGGATGATTTACAAGAAGAAGCTTTAAAAACGCCGACAGACCATGGCCGCTGGCCGGCATAAACCCCATGATCTCCCCCTCGTAAATCTGCATACTGAAATTCTCCAGCCGGGTAATCCCTTTCTCCACATATGTGACCTGTTCCATCCGCAATACTTCCTGCCTCATCTCACCCCATCCTTCTTTTGATTTCCCCGCAGATGCTCCATCTCATCGTAATCGGACAGCGATGTGATGGGAATCGTAATTTCCACATCCGTTCCCTTCCCCGGTATGGAATATACATGCATCCCGTATTCTTCGCCGAAGATGAGATGGATTCGATTGTTTACATTGGTCAGTGCAATACCGCCTTTTTTCCCCTCTTCTCCCGTTATATTGTTATCATTCCGGCTCAATCTGTCGTTCAGCTCCGCCAGCGCCTCTATGCGCATTCCTACACCATCATCGGAAATACGAATGATCAGCCGCTTTTTCGTACATTCGAATTTAATTCTCAGATTACTTGTCCCTACTTTTCTCTCTGTCCCATGGATGATACTGTTTTCCAGAATAGGCTGCAATGTCAGTTTGGGTATCCCGCAGCTCATAATGATATCCTTGTCTTCTTCCTCATACGCAATATGAAGTTTCAGCCTGTCTCCGAAACGATACTGCTGAATACGGAAATATGTCTCGCAATTGTCCAGTTCTTCTTCCACACAGACGAGATTCTCCACTTTCGTAATCGTATATCGGAAAAATTTTGCCAGCGCCTCTGTCATATCTGCCACACTGTCCAGTCCTGCGATCAGCGCCTCTCCGCGGATACTTTCCAGTGTATTGTAGAGGAAATGTGGATTGATCTGATTTTGCAGCGCCAGATACTGCGCCTGTCTTCTATTGATATCTATCATCTGCGGAGATTTCAATATTTTGTCCGTCGCTTCCATCTGCCGACGGATAGACGGTGTCAGTAAAACCTCATCAAAATCGCTGCTCTCTATGATAATATGTCCTTCCAGAAATCTCTGAATCATCCGTTCTGATCTTTTATAGGGTACAATGAGCCAAAACCATACTGTCAACAGATATACTACTGTTATCCCCATATATAAAAATACTTTCCACAGCGCTGCATCTTTCTGCACTACAAGTACAATATGCTCCACCGTCTGTATAAGCAGACCAAGCAGCACAAGTACCGCCATCAGACAAATCCTGTTGGATATATACTGAAAATATTTCGATTTTTTCAATTTATGCTCCTATAGTATTCCTAACCGTACAGCTTACGGTAAGTTGCCGGCTTGACTCCTGTGGCCTTCTCAAAGATGTGGGTAAAATGTTTCAAATCATGATATCCTACCCTGCGGCATATCTCCGCTACTGTCAATTGGCTTTCCCGCAACAGCCTTTTCGCTTCCCCAATACGCACATTCGTCAGATACTTTGCAAATCCTTCTTCTTCGGACTTTTTAAAGAGTACACTGAAATAGGCTGTACTCAGCCCCACACTGTTACTCACTTCCTCCATTGTTATCTGTTCACTGAAATGATTTTGGATATACTGTTTGGCCTGACGGATGGGACGCGCAGCATCATTTTCGTGTTTTCTGGCCAGCTCTTCCAGATATTCCTTCTGCAAAGCAGAAAGCCTGCCAAACAGCTCATTGACACTGCTGCACTGTTCACACTGTTCTGTAAATTTCTTTATTTTTTCTTCCCGGTGCTGCAGTTCCAACTGACTTAGAAACAGCCTGCCACAGGAAACTGCGAGCTCCAGTACCTCACAACCACTTACATGCTTTGCTTCCTCCAGTCCCGTCCGCACCCGCTCCAATGCAATTTCCGCTTCTTCCGGGCTCATGACCTCGATAGCGTGGGTTATAAAACGTAAATATTTTTCCAGCAGGTTTTGCTCGTGCAACACTCTGTGCTGTGGCAGCCTGTCCAGGATACGCCCTGTCCCCTTTATCAGTCTTTCCTTGATAATGGCAGCAGCTTCCTGTACAGAAGTCTGCAGTTTCTCCGCCTCTCCGGCTCCGCACCCAAGGGCTATGGAAAAAGTCACCGGTTCGTACATATTTTTCTGGGCCTCCAGATGGCTGAAGCAGTCTCGCAGGGAACGTCTGACCTCTTCGGACTTACCACTTTCATAATTCATAATCCCTACACAGGCCCAGGAAGCCTTGTAGAGCAACAATTCATGACACTTTGGCTGCAAAATATTATGTAACAGACTCTGCACTTTATCCAGTATAATCCGAATCCCCGCTTCACTCAGCTCCTCTTCCCGGCCATCTATCTTAATCCAAAAAGCCTGAAAAATTCCCGGTTTCATTCGCAGATAATATTCCGTCTGCAATCTCTCCAGGGAGATTTCTCCCGCTCTTTTGTTGATGAGCTGCTCCATCAGATTCATCTGCAATCTGTAAATATCGTACTCGCTCTTCTGGAGCAGCTGCATTCTGTCAGTTTCCGATTCCTTTCTTTTCAGAATACGCTCTTTCAGCTTTCGAAGCGTTGTATACAATTCCATCTTATCAATAGGCTTGAGCAGATAATTTCCCACACCGAATTTAATCGCACTCTGAGCGTAATCAAAATGAGCATAGCCGCTGATAATAATAATCTCCAGATCCGTTATACTCTTTTTCACCTTTTCTATAAGATCCAGCCCACTACAACCGGGCATTTGAATATCTGTGATCAGTATTTCCGGCCTCTCCTTTGTCGCCATTTCGATTGCTTCCAGACCGTCGTGGGCAACTCCTATCACTTCCATCCCCATCTTTTCCCAGTCCACAAGCGCTATAATCAGCTTACAGATTCGTTCTTCATCATCTGCAATCATAACCTTCAGCACAACATTATCCTCCTATGCTGTATCCCTTATGTTATCAGTATATCATGTGCTCCGCACATGTCAGATGCCCATTCGGGCAGGTATCTGTGCACATTATATCATGTGCTCCGCACATGACGGATGCCCATTCGGGCGAGCATTTGTATATATTATATCATATTGCCTTGCCTATCGGGCAGCAATTTTCTGTAAAGAATCCCGCAAGCACGATTCGTCGCGCACGAGCGGTCTGCTACGAGAAACCAGTCTTTTAGGGTTTTAGCAGCCATTTCCTCTCCGCGAGCTGCGCATCCATCTTTTATTCTATAGAAAAAGAACCGCCGAAAAATCCGGCGGTTCCCTCTGTCTCTTATTATTTTACCCGGTACGTTGTTTCTTATTTCGTCAATACGGAAACGCCTGTATCTGTTACAGCACCGCCAAGGGATTCACCCTCCAGTACCTTCACACATGCTTCCACACCCATGGAACCCATTACGTCAGGATTCTGAGCCATTGTACAGAGAAGATAACCGTCGTCTACCAGATTCAGGATTGCATCGGATTTATCAAAACCTACACCGATAACATCTTTGCCGGATGCTTTGATCGCATTTCCCGTACCTGTTGTAGCACCTTCGTTACATCCGAAGATACCTACGACGCCCTGTGTAATATAGTTCTCAGCGATACTCTGAGATTTTGCCGCATCGCCTTCGCCGTACTGTGTCTCCAGAAGGTTGAAGCCTGCACCGTCAAATGCTTCACGGAAGCCTTCTTCACGCATAACGGTGGAGTTTGTAGCTGCATTGATATTTACGATACCGATATCACCGGATGTAATACCTGCATCCTTCAGAGCTTTCAGCATCTCTTCACCGGCTTTTTTACCTGCCGCTTTATTATCTGTGGAGAAAGTTGCTTCTGCTTCTACATTGGCCGGAGAGTCAATGTAAATGATCTTAATGCCTGCGGAAATTGCTTCCTGGAGAGCGCCGCTGATGGAATCCGGTCCGTTTGCCGCTACCATGATTGCCTCATACCCGCCTGCTACCGCATTGTTGATACATTCGATCTGCTGTGCATCATCCTTTACATTGGGAGCCATCAGCGTCACTTCTACGCCAAGTTCTTTTGCCTTTGCCTGTGCGCCTTCATTAACGCTTACCCAGTGCTGGTCAACAGAGTCCATTGTGATCAGAGCGATCTTCCATGCCTTGCTGGCTGTTGTGGAAGAAGCCGCATCAGAAGAAGCTGCACTTCCACCAAGTGCTTCTGCATTCAATACGGAAACGCCTGTATCTGTTACAGCGCCGCCAAGGTCTTCGCCGCCTAGTGCTGCAACTGCTGCTTTGATGCCTTCGTAGCCCATAACGTCAGGATTCTGAGCCATTGTGCAGAGCAGATAACCGTCTGTTACGAGACCGAGGATTGCGTCGGATTTATCAAAACCTACACCGATAATATCAGAATTGCCAGATGCCTTGATGGCATTTCCCGTACCTGTTGTAGCGCCTTCGTTACACCCAAAGATACCTACAACACCCTGAGTAATATAGTTCTCAGCGATAGCCTGGGATTTTGCTGCGTCGCCTTCGCCGTACTGTGTTTCCAGAAGATTGTAAGCAGAGCCTTCAAATGCTTCACGGAAGCCTTCTTCACGCATAACGGTGGAATTTGTAGCTGCATTGATATTTACGATACCGATATCACCGGATGTAACGCCTGCCGCTTCCAGCGCTTTCAGCATCTCTTCCCCTGCAGTCTTTCCTGCTGCCCTGTTATCTGTGGAGAAAGTTGCCTCTGCATCCACATTTGCCGGGGAGTCCACATAGATAATTTTGATCCCTGCGGAGATTGCTTCTTTCAGTGCAGAAGAAACCGCATCCGGTCCGTTTGCTGCCACTACGATAGCACTGTAGCCTCCTGCCACTGCATTGTTGATACACTCAATCTGCTGTGCGTCATCCTTTACATTGGGAGACATAAATGTCACTTCTACGCCAAGTTCCTGTGCTGCTTTCTGTGCGCCCTCATTCAGGCCGATCCAGTGCTGGTCAACGGAGTCCATTGTGATCAGGGCGATCTTTGTGTCGCTTCCGGCACTTGCACCGCCGTCATCCGCTGTTGCCTGCTCTGTGGATTCTGCTTTGTTTCCGCATCCTGTCAGGGCTGCTGCAATCATAGTCATGCAGCAAAGCATAGCTAAAATTTTCTTTTTCATACCATTCTTTCCTCCTTTTTCTATTGACAATCCGCTTACGCGGTAAAGTCCTGCATCACCCGTATTTTTTCTAAACCGGTTCTTCCAAGCCTTTTATTTGGATTTCTTTTTCCCGAACTCTCCGTTACGGAGCACCACATCCAGCAGCACGGCTGCCACTACGATAATACCGATCACAACACGCTGGATACCTACCTGGGCACCGATCATATTCAGACCGTTCTCCAATGTCTGCCATACGGCTGCACCGGCCAATGTCCCCAGCAGGATACCAGTTCCGCCCAGAGGAGAGACACCGCCGATAACGCCTGCGGCCACACCGTACATCTCATACATATTGCCTGCTTCCATATTGCCCATGCTGGCCTGTGCACACAGGATCAGTCCGACGACACAGGAGCAGATAGAGCTGACAAGATATGCCTTTGTAGTAGTTACCACTACATTGACACCGGACAGTTTGGCTGCATCGATGTTGGAGCCAATGGCGTAAATATGTCTTCCTGTCCTTGTCTTGGACAGTAAGAAGAAGAAAATCACAAATATGATAATGGCAATCCAGAATGTATTGTAAATTCCCAGTGTCGTACCATAATAGAAGAAATTCTGGAAGGCATCCCCTGTTTCTTTTCCCACACCGGTGGCAATGGCATCGGTATTTCTGTTATTGTTTACCATATAGGCCACGCCCCTTGTTACGAACATCGTACCCAGCGTAGCAATAAAGGGCGGCAGTCTGAACTTACCTACCAGATAACCGTTGACTACCCCGACAGCCAAACAGCTCACAAGCGCTACCAGAATAGAAATGATAGGATTGACTCCATGGGTCATCAGCGTTGCCACGATCATGGCACTCATACCTACCATAGAACCGATGGACAAGTCAATGTTCCCTGTAATCAATATGTAACTCTGTGCAATTCCGATCAAAAGATATTTGGACATGGAACGCAGGAGATTCAATATATTCTGCCCGGAAAATACAGTCGGATTGATAATACCAAACGCCGCATAGATCAATATCAGTCCTACGAAAGCCGTCAGAGCAGCTCCCATACCTCTCACGCCCAAAAGTCTTTTTAATGGACTCGTGTTTTTACTATTCATGATGCTTCCTCCCTCTCTTTCGCACCGCTGATCTGCTTATCTTCAAAAGCAGTGGCCAGTGTCAGTATTTCATTCTGCGTTGTCTCCGCCGCCATTACCTCACCGGTGATCTTTCCATCACACATGACGATGATTCTGTCCGCGATTCCCATGACTTCCGGCATTTCCGAAGATACAAACATAACTGCAATGCCCTGTTTTTTCAACTCATTCATAAGATGATAGATCTCTACTTTTGCCCCTACATCGATGCCCCTTGTAGGTTCATCAAAAATAACAACCCGGGAATTTCTGGCAAGCCATTTTCCCACAACTACCTTCTGTTGATTTCCACCGGAAAGATTCCCGGAGTCTATTTCCACATTAGGCGTCTTTATCCGCAGATCTTCCACTGCCTTATCACAGAGCGCCTGCTCTTTCTGATTGTTCACGATTCCAAGCTGATTACATACCATATCCAGGTTGGGCAGTGCCAGATTGTGACGGATACTCAGCTTCGTACAAAGACCGTCCTTTTTCCTGTCTTCCGGTGCCAGAACAACACCGTTTCTGATGGCATCCATAGGGCAGTTTATTTTGACCGCTTTCCCGTCCACATAGATTTCTCCGCTCTCTTTCGGGTCCGCTCCAAAGATCGCCCTTGTAGTCTCTGTCCGCCCGGCACCCATCAGGCCTGCAAATCCCACGATCTCTCCGGCGTAGACTGAGAAATTAATATCCCTCACCATACGTCCGGCATTCAGATTCTTCACTTCGAAGACTTTTTCTCCCTTTTCACACTCCACTTTCGGGAACTTCTCTTTGATCTCCCGGCCTACCATATGGGCTATGATCTGATCCATCGTCGCATCCCCGAAATTCATGGATGTAATATACTGACCGTCCCGCATGATCGTCACTCTGTCTACAATGTGCTGCAATTCTTCCAGCCTGTGAGATATGTATACGATACCGCATCCCTCAGATTTCAGTTTATGGATAATACGGAACAAATCCTCGATCTCCTTTGCCGTCAGCGCAGAAGTAGGCTCATCCATAATCAGAATACGTGCATTGATGGAAAGTGCCTTGGCGATCTCCACCATCTGCTGTTTTGAAACCGGCAAATCTCCTACGATCTGCTTCGGATCGATATCTATCTTTAAATCTTCCAGTATTGCTCTTGCCTCATCTTCCATCTTTGCATTGTTCAATGTGAACTTGCCTCGGATCTCCCTGCCCAGAAACATATTTTCCGTAACCGAAAGATGCCTGCACATATTCAGCTCCTGATGAATAATGGCAACGCCCGCTTCCTGCGCCTGCTTCGGCGTCAGATCACCGTATTCTTTTCCGAAAATCTGCATGGTACCGCTGTCTCTTGTATAGACGCCACTGAGAATCTTCATCAGAGTAGATTTCCCCGCTCCGTTTTCTCCCAGCAGTGCCATGACTTCTCCCGAACGCAGTTCAAAGCTTACATCATCCAGAGCCTTTACACCCGGGAAGCTTTTACAGATGCCCTTCATAGAGACAATAACTTCACTCATCCTCTCACCCCTTCTTTGTCGGCCTTACTCATTATTTATTATAGTATAACAGACTTGGCGACGCTTCTGAAAGGGGGGAGGATTTTGGGTTTGATGGGGGTTTTTCATGAAATTGTAAAGTAATTTCCTATAGCATAAAAAAAGAATCCTGCAAAGCAGGATTCTCCGCCTGCGAAACAGCCAATTGCTTCGCAAGTCTTATATCTGTACTTTTCTTTTATTGCCTGTCATGCTCCAAATACTCTCTCTGCCGCCTGTACAGACCAGTCAATCATTTTCCTTCCGTCCGTTTCGGATATCCACTGCTCCCGCACCTGGTCCACTGTCATCTCCCGAAATCTTTCCAGATAATTTTCTTTGCTGCCATAGATTGTGAGAGCCTGTTCTCTGGAAAAATAGCTCATCTTCCCACAGATTCCTTCCGGGTCATCCGGGTTGCACGCCGTATACACCGCCAGGGGCACTTCCGTAAAGGGGGTGCGCAATCCGCCCAGCACATTGCCAAAGGCATCCTTTTTCAGCTCACCGTTCTCCCGTTCCAGTATCGTACAGGCCAATGGAGCCGTTCCTGCTGACGCCCATATATGTAGTTTTTCCAACAGACCACAGATATAAAATTCCGTCGGTATATCATTGATATACTCCAGAAGACGCTGATCCAGATTGGGCAGTACTGAACCGGTTTTTTCCACTTCCTTCACCGCACTGAGTACCGGACATACGATATCCGTGTGAGGTGTTCCGGCAATTTCATAATACCGGCATTTATCCCTGTCATCATCCTTATTCTCAATACGGATGTCCAGCAGATTACCGTCCGGCACAAACATGCGAAACAGTGTCAGGTCCGCTTCGCTGGACAGACAGATATAGGGGCTGACACTTGGCTTCATATTCCGCAGTTTCAGTTTCAATGGTCCCACTTCTCCGTCCTGGCAGACGCTTCTCTGCACCAGTGCCCCCACAAGGTTCATATATCCGTCATACAAATGCCGCCTGCCCTCTGATAAAATCTCATCAAAATAACTGACATAAGTATTCAGATAGGCACCGCTCTGACTCTGTCCACAAAGATAAATCCATTTTACATCATATCCTCCCAGACCGTTACGGGCACCCCCGTCCCTCAGAAGAGCTGCTGTCTGATTCAGAATATCCCATACAAGCCCTTCTTCCGTACCGGGTATAGTCGCCGATCTGGAAACGGAAGGATAGGGAATGCGCTCCCCATTGGACCAGTTGAGACTTTGATAGCGATCATAATCAAAGTTTTTCAGACTCAGCACGTTTACCGGTTTACTTGTCACACCTACATAGGCATGGCCGTGTTCCATGCACCACAAATAATTTCTGTGCCACAGATCTTCTATATCATAACCCTGAGTAGCATTCAGAATATCCATATAGACCCGCCCTGAAAATGCCTCCCTGTCTATGGGACGTCTGACAAGAATCCGATTTTTATAAGGAAGTTTCTCCTTTTTGATAAAAAGCTCATTTTGGGCGTCTGTATCATAGACATTGGCAAACCCCGACAGAAAAAATTCTTCTTCCACATAACCATAATTTTCTATCAAAAGGGGCGTCCGACTGTATGCCATGGCACAAAAAGGATGAGAATCCTCCGTCACCGGAACCGGTCCTTCCAGGCTGGGCAACGTCCATGCCGAATGTCGTATCTTATCTCTGATATCTGTCATTTTCAACCTCCTGTTTGATTACCGCGGGCAATGAGCCAAATGGCTGTGAAGAAGACATCTGGCAAATGCCGCGAAGATTTATAACCTGCTGCCTTGCAGCGGAGTTATGTGATCGCAGCCGCCATGATCGCTTCTTCCGAAATCTCTTCTTTTTTAAATTCTCCGGTGATCTTCCCGCTTCCAATTACCAGTACCCGATCGCTGACCGATACGAGTTCCGGCATATCGGAAGATACCATCACAATGGATATGCCATTTTCTGCAAGCTCCCCTAACAGTTTGTAGATTTCCGCCTTTGCTCCTACATCCACACCTTTTGTCGGTTCATCCACGAACAGAATCTTCGGATTTTTGACAAGCCATTTAGCCAGCACTACTTTCTGCTGGTTTCCACCTGACAAATTGTTTACCTTTGTATCAACGGAAGGAGCTTTTACCCGGAGTCGCTCAAACACTTCCACTGCCTTCGCACGCTCCCGTCTGGCATCCACAAAGATTTTGAAACGTGTGGGAAGCTCCTTCAGACTTGCCAGAAACATATTGTCTTTGATAGAGAGCATCCACACATATCCGTTCCGCTTTCGTTCCTCCGTTACAAAACCGATGCCTGCTGAAATAGCATCCTGAGGACTGTGAATCGTCACTTCTTTTCCTTCTATCCAGACGTTTTTCTTTACATTTTTATCGATCTGGCCAAAAATAGCACCGAGTATTTCGCTCCTGCCCGCTCCTACGAGGCCGCCAATCCCGAGAATTTCTCCTTTTTTCAGATGAAAGGAAATATCTTCCACAATATTTCTGTTTTTAATGACCGGATGGGGAATTGTCAGATGTTCCACTTTCATGACCTCTTCTCCGATCTCCACATCTGTCTTCGGATACAGATTCTCCACAGTACGCCCTACCATTTCCTCTATGAGTATCTTTTCTTCCAGCTCCTGTGTTTTCCTGCAGGATATTGTTTCTCCGTCCCGCAACACCATAACTCTGTCACAGATCTCGAAAACTTCTTCCAGTTTATGCGAAATATAAATGCAGGATACTCCTTTTTCCCGCAGATTCTTCAGCATGTTCATCAACTGCCGTACTTCCCGGTTTGTCAGTGCCGAAGTGGGTTCATCCAGTACAAGAATTTTAGGATTCTGGATACATGCCCGCATGAGTGCAATCATCTGCATCTGGCCGCTGTTTAAATGAGAAGCCAAGTCTTTCGGATTGGCCTGTACATGTACCTCTTCCAATATTTTCTTTGTTTCACGATAAAGTGTCTTAAAGTCCACCAGGTTTCCCTTTCCCGGCAGATTGCCAAGAAAGAGATTTTCCGCCACACTGGAAGAAAGAACCATATTGATTTCCTGAAAGATCATCTCTATGCCATATTTTTTTGCATCCTGTACTCCTGTAAACTTTACCTTCTCCCCGCCTATGTAAATCTCTCCCTCATAAGTGCCATAGGGATAAGAACCGCTCAGAATCTTCATCAAAGTGGATTTTCCTGCCCCGTTTTCACCACAAATGCCCAGAATTTCTCCATATCCCAGCTGCAGATCTACGTTTTTCAGAGCAGTGACACCGGGGAACTTTTTTACTACATGCCGCATTTCCAGAAGGTATTCAGCCATTATCATCCCCTCCTTTACGCTGCACTGTTGATTTTCTGACGATACTTATCGATGCCTACGGAAATCAGCAAAATCACACCGAAGATCAGATTCTGCCAGAAGCTCGGCACTTTCATCAATACAAGGCCGTTACTGATGACAGCCAGAAGGATGCAGCCAAGAATACTCCCTACAACAGAACCACTGCCACCGTACATACTCGTACCACCGATGATAACCGCCGCCATAACTGTCAGTTCCGTACCTGCTCCTGCAGTCGTCTGTGCACTGTTAAACCGGGACGCCATAAAGATACCTACAAGCGCGGCAAAAGTCGACACCAGAATATGTACTTCTCTTCTTCTTTTCTTCACCGGAATGCCGGCCAGCCTGGCTGTCTCAGGATTGCCTCCTATGGCAAAAACAGACCGCCCATACTTTGTCTTCGATATAAGAAGCTGGAACGCCACGGCAATGATTACTGCAAACAATACTGTAAGATATATTTTTCCAAATATTTTGGACTGGCCCCAGATCTTGAAGCCTTCTGTCGCTCCGCTCACAGACATGCCCTGAGTCGTCACGGATACGATACCGTTTACCGCATATTGGATACCCAGGGTAACAATCAGGGCAGGCAGTTCCAGATACACAATCACATAGGCCTTAAAAAGCCCGACTACCACACCGGAAAGCAGTCCCAGTAATATGGCAATAACCATAGGCAACCCACTTTTCATGGAAAATACACAGACGACTCCTCCCAGTGCCGTCACGGCACCAATGGACAAATCCATATCTGCTGTCAAAAGCAGAAGTGTCAGCGGCGCCCCTACAATCAGATAGAAACTGGACGTCCGAAAGATGTCCATAATATTGTCAAATGCAATAAAGGCCGGATTTACGGCCGTCACAAGTATACACATCAGAAGCAGCGGAAGCAATGTGCCGATCTCATTTTTTCCTGCCAGTCTTTTTACAAAATTTTTTTTGTTTTCCACATTTTTCACCTGTCATATATATTTTCAAACAGGGAGAACAGAATCGTATTCTGCCCTCCCATCACTTCTGTCCCTTTCAGCAGTCTTTAATCTGCCAGACCTCTTTCTTTCAGAAGCTCCATATGTTCATCCACTTCATCCACGCCAATAACGATCGTCCCCGAGTCATTGGCAAATGCAGGTGCATTTCCTTCCATAATATTTTTGATGTAATATACCGACTCATATCCCATCGTGTAAAAGTCCTGAGCGATCGTACAGTCCAGGGCACCGGAGGTAATATAATTTAAAATCTCAGGAGAATCATCGATACCTACAACAACAAGTCTGTCCTGCAATCCTTCGCTCTCCACATAATTGGCGATTCCGGGACACCCATATCCATCCTGGCTGACGACTACATTCATATCAGGGTAGCTTTTCAGCAGGGCTGCCAGTTTGTCAGAAGCTGTAGCCGCATCAGAATTGCACTCATCCTGAATCAATGTGGCTTCGGGATATTTTTCCAGTATTGTATCGCAGAAAGCCTTATACTGTTCATTCTGTGTTTCTGTCTCCAATGTCGTCTGGATATAGCATGCTGTAATATTGTCATACTGATCGTATTTTCCACTCTCCAGATATTTTATAGCTGTCTCGGCCTGTGTCACACCCATATTGTGAGGATCCGTTCCTATCCAGCAGTCCTGCAGTTCTTCTGTCGTAAAAGTATTACAGGTAACTACCGGAATTTTTGCCTCCCTGGCCTTGCCCAATACATCTGTTGCCTGCTCTGTATCCAGGATAACCGTGATAATACCGTCCGCCTTATTTGTCACTGCCGTATCCAGAAGCTGAATAACCCCTGCCGTATCATTGGCCGTTGTCGGGGAAACATACTGTCCTTCCCAGCCTACTTCAGCCAGCGCATCTTCAAATCCTTTCTGTGCCGACCCCCATGCCACACCGCCGGTCACGATACTTACAAACATAATATCCTTGCTTTCCCCCGCAGGAGCCGCCTCATCCCCGGCAGGTGTCTCTCCCTCCTGTGCCTCGTCTCCTGAAGCAGATGCCTCTTCTGTCGGCGCTGTAGCCGGCGCTTCTGAGGAACCGCATGCCGTTACTCCCAAAACCATCGCTGCCGCAAGGATCATTGCCAGTGCTTTCTTTTTCATATTGCCTCTCCTTCCACTCACCATTTTCATTATTTATTCCGTGCACGTGTTGCAAATATAATACTAGCATTATTTAATCTCTTTTTCAATATAAAATTGAGAATTTTGTTATTTTATAAAAAATAATTAATAGATTTTTGTAAAATATAACCAATTTTATGTCAGGTATTCGTAATAACCCCTTTTACATATCGTGCACGTGAACATATTCTTGACAAAAAAAATGGCCCTGTGCTACAATTTTCGGGATGGGGTGATTGGTTTGGTAACACAGAAAAAAATAGCAGAGCTTGCCGGTGTTTCCCGCGCTACGGTAGACCGGGTGCTGAATAACCGGGGAGAAGTGAACGAAGAGACAAAACAGAAAATATTGGAAATCGCAAATTTAATGGACTACAGGCCCAACCGCGCCGGAAAGACACTCGTCATCCGGCAAAAGCACCTGAAGATCGGATGTATCATGATCGATGCCGACAATCCCTTCTATGCAGAGCTGCACCAGGGTCTAAAGCGCAAAGCGGAAGAATATAAAGAATACGGCATAGAAGTCCTGATCAAATTTGCAGAATTTCAGGCACAGAAACAGTTGGAAAAAATTGATGAACTGCTGGAGAAAAAGATCAATGCCCTGGTCATCCAGCCCGCCAACAATCCCCTTCTCGCCAAAAAGCTCCGGGAAATTACCGATAACGGTATTCCCGTTGTCACCACCAATACTGACATTCCCGATTTCAAAAGTTTTGCCTATATCGGCAATGATTTTTATACCTGTGGACAGACAGCTGCCAATCTGATGGAAATGATCATGCGGGGAAAATGCCACATTGGCATTATCACCGGTTTTTTTGATGCAAAGTCCCACTCCGATCGTATCGATGGCTTCCGGGACTATATCAGAAATTTCCCTCAGATGGAGATTATTTCTGTCAGAGAAAACAGGGATGATGAATTCGAATCCTATCGTATTACGACAGAAATGTTGTCAGAACATCTTGATATCGATGCCATATTTATCGTGGCAGGCGGTGTCCAAGGTGCCGGTCGGGCAATCAAGACCTTCCTAAAGACCCGCCCCATTTGCGTCATTTCGTTTGATGATGTCCCTACAACGAAAGACCTGATACGGGATGGAACGATACAGGCCACCATATGTCAACAGCCCGTCCGTCAGGGCGAGCTGTCTTTGGAAGTTTTATTCGATTATTTCCTTGACCGACGTCCACCCGCAAAGCGGGAAATCTATACAGACATCCAGATCAAGCTCAAGACAAATATTGATGCATAAAACCGACCGTTTTACTATACATGAATCTCCGTTTTCACACCGAGCAGTTCTTTGTTCTCTTCCAGAATCGGCCTGATTACCTGGGTAAGGAAAGCTTCCACCTGCTCTCTGGAACGCCCTGTGTACCTGGCCGGTTCCATTGTCTTCTCCAGATCCTCCAGTGTCAGGTTGAAGGATTTCTCCTCTGCGATCAGTGTCAGGAGATTGTTTTCTTTTCCCTCTACCTTCACATTTTTGCCCGCTTCCATGGAGAGGGTGCGGATTTTCTCATGCAGTTCCTGTCTGTCTCCCCCTGCCTTGACCGCATCCATCATAATATTTTCTGTCGCCATAAAGGGCAGTTCACTGCGCAGGCGCTTTTCGATGACTTTCGGATATACCACAAGCCCATCTACTACATTCAGACACAGATCCAAGATACCATCCGTCGCCAGAAATCCTTCCGGGATAGAAAGGCGTTTATTGGCAGAATCATCCAGGGTACGTTCAAACCACTGGGTCGCCGATGTAATCGCCGGATTCAGGGCATCGATCATCACATACCGGCTCAGAGAAGCAATCCGCTCACTCCGCATGGGATTTCTCTTATATGCCATAGCCGAAGAACCGATCTGGCTCTTCTCAAAGGGCTCCTCTACTTCCTTCAGATGCTGCAGCAATCGGATATCGTTGCTCATCTTATGAGCGCTGGCAGCGATACCCGCCAGTACATTGGCCACTCTCGTATCCACTTTTCGGGAATAAGTCTGTCCCGATACCGGATAGCACTTGGCAAATCCCATTTTTTCCGCGATCATAGGGTCGATCTTATCAATTACTTCCTGATTTCCCTCAAACAACTCCAAAAAAGAGGCCTGGGTACCGGTAGTCCCTTTGGAACCAAGCAGCTTCATACCGGAAAGCACATGATCCAAATCCTCCAAATCCAGACAAAATTCCTGCATCCAGAGAGTCGCACGTTTCCCCACCGTAGTGGGCTGAGCCGGCTGAAAATGGGTGAATGCCAGTGTAGGCAGGTCTTTATACTGCTGCGCAAAAGAGGCCAGCTCGCTGATGACGTTCACAAGCTTCTTTTTTACGAGCCTTAGCGCCTCCGTCATCACGATAATATCCGTATTGTCTCCTACATAACAGGAAGTAGCCCCCAGATGGATGATTCCCTTCGCCTTCGGGCACTGTACGCCATAGGCGTACACATGGCTCATCACGTCGTGGCGCACTTCTTTTTCTCTTGCACGGGCCACATCATAGTTGATATCTTCCGCATGGGCTTTCAGTTCTTCGATCTGCTCATCAGTAATGGGCAGTCCCAGCTCCTTTTCCGTCTCCGCCAGAGCAATCCAAAGCTTCCTCCATGTCCGAAATTTCATGTCCGGCGAAAAGATATACTGCATCTCCCTGCTGGCATAGCGCTCGGAGAGCGGACTGTTGTATCTGTCTGTACTCATAAGGTCTCCTTTGTTGTTGTATCTTTTTTATCAAGTGATTTGCGGTTCGACAAATCACGCTTTTGCCTATACATTTTTGTTATTGTGTTATCACACTATTTCTAGTCTGTAAAAGGCACAATTTTGTTCTACATGAAGAAATCTTCAGGGAGTTGGAATGCCAGGCATAGCTTCTCTTCCTGCTCGCCGCTCTTTCCTTCATACGCGATAAGCGCTCACCTCGCAGGTCGCGCTTCGCGCTCTTCCTGCTCGCTGTACGTTGCACTCTTCAGAAGGCAAAAAGACCGTTCTGCCCGCAAGCGGTCACCCGGTCTTTTCACCTTCTGATCCCGCTTATCGCTCATAGTCTCCTCGTATATCTTCGCGGGGAGGTTCCATAGGATATTTGCCGGTAAAGCAGCCATTACAGATACCGAGGCCTCCTGCGATCTCTTCCAGACGTTCCAGTTTCAGATAAGCCAGGGAATCCGTTCCGATCAGTTCACTGATCTGTTCCACCGATCTGTTATAGGCGATCAGCTGTTCTCTGGCAGGAATATCCGTACCGAAGTAGCATGGCCAGAGAAACGGGGGCGCCGCTATCCGCATATGCACCTGCGTGGCACCGGCCATCCGCAGCATACGGACGATACGGTCCGATGTAGTACCTCTGACGATGGAATCATCTATCATAATAATACGTTTGCCTTCCACCACTTCCTTCAGCGCGTTCAGCTTCACCTGCACACTGTTTTCACGGCTCTTTTGCTTTGGCTTGATAAATGTCCTGCCCACATAGCCGTTTTTTACAAATCCCTGCCCATAGGGAATACCCGATTCCATGGAATATCCAAGAGCTGCACAGTTACCTGATTCCGGCACACCGATTACCAGATCTGCCTCCACAGGAGAATCTATTGCCAGGAATTTTCCCGCTTTGATTCTGGAATTATAGATGCCGACTCCATCCAGATAACTGTCCGGTCTAGCAAAATAAATGTATTCAAAGACACACCTGGCATGTTTTTCTTCTGAAATACACATGCTCCTGTCACTTTCAATACCCTTCTCCGGGGAAATCGTCACAATTTCTCCCGGCTCCACGTCCCTGACGAAGCTGGCGCCGATTGTATCCAGTGCACAGGTTTCAGAAGCCAATATATAGGCACTGTCCCGTTTTCCGATACAGAGCGGCCGAAATCCGAACGGATCTCTCGCACCGATCAGCTTTCTGGGCGACATGACAATGAGGGAATAGGCACCTTTGATCTTTTTCATGGCCCTTCCCACCGCTTCTTCTACTGTTTTGGAGTTCAGACGTTCCCTTGCAATGTGATAGGCGATCACTTCCGAATCGATCGTCGTCTGAAAAATAGCACCGGTATATTCCAGCTCTCTGCGCAGCTCAGGAGCATTGATCAGATTGCCGTTATGGGCAAGTCCCAGTGTACCTTTTACATAATTGAGTACAAGAGGCTGGGCATTTTCTCTCGTAGAGCTCCCCGCAGTGGAATACCGCACGTGCCCCACACCGATATTTCCCTTCAGCTTCTCCATGATCTCCTGTGTAAAAGACTCATTTACAAGCCCCATATCCCGGCTGCTTGTTATCTTGGCCCGGGGACTCTCCGTATCGCTGACTGCTATCCCGCAGCTCTCCTGCCCCCTGTGCTGCAATGCCAGCAGACCATAATAGATCGTAGATGCCACATCTCCGCCAGTGAAATCATATACCCCAAAGACACCGCACTCTTCCCGCAGCTTATCAGAATCTTCCATTACTGTATTTATTCTTTCTTCCATTCCCGATTATAACCCCAACCGTTTGAAAACTTCGTTATAAGCTTCCTCTACATTTCCAAGATCCCTGCGGAATCTGTCTTTATCCAGTTTTTCATTTGTATTCACATCCCACAGGCGGCACGTATCCGGCGAAGTCTCGTCCGCAAGAATGATCTGTCCATGATATCTGCCAAACTCAATCTTGAAATCGATCAGTTTGATCCCGGCCTGCAGAAAATATTCTTTCAACACGTCATTTACGAGAAAAGCGTACTTTTTGATCGTCTCGATCTCTTCCCAGGTAGCCAGTCCCAGCGCCACTGCGAAGTAAGAATTGATCAGCGGGTCTCCCAGCTCATCATTTTTATAGCTGAACTCGATCGTCGGTTCCCGGAAAGGAGTGCCTTCCACAACACCCAGCCTTTTTGAAAAACTGCCTGCTGCTACATTTCGAATGATAACCTCCAGCGGAACGATCTCCACTCTTTTTACAGCCGTCTCTCTGTCGCTCAATTCCTCAATCAAATGAGTCGGAACGCCTTTTTCTTCCAGTAATTGAAATACCCGGTTTGTCATGCGGTTATTGATTACGCCCTTCCCCACGATAGTTCCTTTTTTCTCTCCGTTAAAAGCAGTGGCATCGTCTTTATAATCCACAATCAGTACATCTGGGTCATCTGTCGTAAATACCTTTTTTGCCTTTCCTTCATAAAGCTGCTCCAGTTTTTTCATTCCTTCACCATGTACCTTTCCTTTTTGTCATAAAGTCCCGCAACTGGGACGCGCCGCATATAAGCGGCCCGAAGTTTCATCACTTCTTCTGTAACAAGTCAAGTATACCCTACCCTTTTCCAGAAATCAATATGGACCGGCAGATGAAAATATCTATGGCAATTCCACCCAATTAATAGTATAATGAAAATGTACTAAACAATTACTTGAAAGTGAGGGATTTTTATGCAGGATGCAAAAAAACTATTTTCCAAAAAACACCCGAACATCGTATTGGATGCCATTCCGGGCCATTTCGTGACTCCCAATTCCCATATCAACTATTATTTGGATATGTCCAAGCTCAAAGCAAGGCAGAGTGAAGCCCAGGAGGTAGCCAAAGCTATGGCAGAGGCCTACGTTGCCAGTACCGTAGTGGACACCATCGTCTGCATGGAAGGTTGTGAAGTCATCGGCGCCTATCTGGCAGAACAGCTTACAAAAGTGGGCGTCCTCTCCATGAATGCTCATAAGACAATCTATATCACCTCACCGGAAGTCAATTTTACAGGACAGATCCTGTTCCGCGAGAACTTAAAGCCCATGATTAAAAACAAACATGTGCTTCTGCTTCTCCCGGCTGCCACCACTGGAAACACCACCGGAAGGATGCTGGATACCATCGCTTACTATGGCGGCACAATCACCGGTATTTCCGCTATTTTCAGCGCCGTAAACCGGATTCACGATATCCATGTAAACGCCCTGTTTACAATGTCGGATATCGCAGATTATAAGATGAGCTCCCCAGACAATTGTTCCATGTGCAAAGAAGGAAAACCTATTGATGCGCTGGCAAATGGCTACGGATATTCTATTTTAAGATAAAAGTTCAGCCAGTGAGAAGCGTATGGGTGAAAATCGTGCTTGCACGAATTTTCATCCATCGATTCTCACTGAGGGAGCGCCCGTTCATGAGCAAAAGGAGCTGCGTTAGCAGCAAAATCAGCCTTCTTTCTGCCCTTCATCCAGCCATTTTTTCCGCTCTACCATTCTCCCCATGCAGAAGGCAATAACACCCACACCAATGCCAGTCTGAATACAGAACAGCAGGCTCTCCAGCTCTCCCGGCACTTCTCTTCCCAACATCTTTTCAAATACCGGAGTAAACCATGGTTCATAGTTTCCTGCAATCTCTTCCACCATGACACTTCCCGCGTCGTCGGAACCGCCAAACTCGGCTCCTTTTAAAGCGATAACCGGTATGATTATAATGACTGCTGTCAGAAACAGCAAAACAAACACTATCTTTTTATTCCGTTTCAAAGATTCTCACCTCTTCCCAAAGTGCTCAGTTCAGGCTGTGCATATGTCTCCAGCCCGATCAGTATTATAACTGTCAGAACTCCCTCTATCACAGCCAGAGGAAGCTGTGTGGGAGCAAATACCCCCAAAAACTTCAGAGCTGACAGCGCCACACCTCCTTCCCGGGAGGGAAAAGCCAGAGCAAGCTGACAGCTCGTCATACAATATGTAAACAGATCACCAAGAGCTGCTGACAGAAATACGGATATCCGTTTGCTGATTCCGAATTTTCGGCCCAGTCTATAAATTGCCCAGGCAAGGACCGGGCCTGCAATTGTCATGGAAAACGTATTGGCCCCCAGTGTCGTCAGTCCTCCATGGGCAAGTAAAATTGCCTGAAAAATCAATACAATAATGCCCAGAACACTTACGACAGCAGGGCCAAACAAAACGGCCCCCAGTCCGGTCCCCGTCATGTGAGAACAGCTCCCTGTTACAGAAGGAATTTTCAGAGAGGAAATGACAAAGATATATGCGCCTGCCATGGCCAGCAGTGTGATTGATCTGCGATCTGTCTGTAAACGTCTTTTGATAGAGAAAAATCCTGCCAGCAAAAAAGGAACGCTCAGAATCCCCCATGCTATACAATGTGTTGCCGGAAGATATCCTTCCATAATATGCATGGCGTTCACCCTCGGCGAAATGCCGAACATAACAGCCATTACAGCCGCTGTCAGTACAATTTTTCTTTCTCTTTTCTTCATAGTTTCTCCTTTCTTGCAAGACATTGCAAGTTTTTTGTATGTCTTCCGTATTTCATCATCGCTCGTAATAAAATACTGCTGCTGTGAAGGGTAGGTCTTCTGACTTAGGCATCCTGGCTGGCTCTGCGTCTTCCCGGTTTTCCAGTGACATCTGCAAAGCAGCTCCGCCCATACAGCGGCGGGACCGTAAGGGATTCTCACCCTTTTCCCTATTATCCTGCGGAGATGACAGGCACCTCTTCACCATCGTAAATTATTTATTCTCCCCTCAGCAGAGTCTCCAGCTCTTCCACTGTCCGAGGGGCTCTCCCATTCTCCTTCAGGAGACCTTTTTCTTCCAGAATCTTACCAATTCTCAGTAATGTGGGACATTTCAGTCCGACCTCTCTGCACAGCTTTTCCCCGGAAAAGATCGCAAACGGTGTCCCGTCCGCTGCCAATATGCCTTCCCGGAAAACCAGCACCCTGTCTGCCCATCGATAGGCAAAATCTATATCATGGGTACTGACGATCAGCGTCTTTCCCTGTTCATGCAGCAACGCCAGTATTCTCTCCAGCTGCTCCGCATGCTTCCCGTCCAGAGAAGCTGTAGGTTCATCAAACAGATAAATTTCCGGTTCCATGGCAATGATATCTGCGATGCTTACCCGTTTTTTCTCCCCACCGCTTAAACAGTGAGGCGGTCTGTCCTCAAAACCTTCCAGGTTCATAAACGATATGGCATTCTCCACCCGCTTTCTGACTTCCTGTCTGTCGAGCTTTAAATTCATGGGACCGAAAGAAATTTCTGCACGTACGCTGGGCGCTATCATCTGACTGTCCGCATCCTGAAATATGATTCCCACTTTTTTACGCAGCATATGGATATTCTTATCAGTAATTTCCGCACCTTCGTAATAAATACGCCCTGCCTGCCGCTTAAGCACGCCGTTTATATACAGAAAAAACGTAGACTTTCCCGCGCCGTTTTCTCCCAGTATGGCAATCCGTTCTCCTCTACAGATATCTACACTGATATGGGAAAGCGCCGGTTCTCTGCCATGATAGGCAAAACTTACATCCCTCAGGCACAGGACTGGTCCTTCATTCATCCCAAAAACCTCCTTACCAGAATAAGACTGCCTACATACAACAAAATACCTGCCCACTCCCGGGGCCTGCACTTTTTTTCCTCTTCCAGAAAACGCAGTTCTCCCGTATAGCATCTGGATACCATTGCATCATAACAGGCGTCTGCCCTTTTCATGGAAAGCACAAACAGATTCCCTGCAACTGCCCCAAAAGTCCGCAGAGATGTTCGGTAATCCACATACCCCAGCCTGGCTCCGGCTGCAATATCAATCCGGTTCCATACATCCGTCAGCACAAATATAAACCGATAGATCAGATACGTCAATTCAAGGAACAGCCTGGGCATATGGCACTTTTGCAGTGTCATCAGCAGTTCGCTGACGGTTGTAGATAAAATAAGAAAATAAAAGGCGCTGACCGCCCCCAGTGCCCGTAAAGTCACCTCTGCCGCCCGTCGCCCATCCTGACTGGCAAACAACAGGGCAATCCCACTGAAAATAATAAATACCGCAGGGATTCCCATCATTCTTATATAGTCCTTCGGCTTTACGCCGCACAGACCCACTGCCATGGCAAACATTGTCCCGACAATAAAAGCTGAAACAGCCGGACTGTCCAGCGCTAAATCAAGTATCAAGACTATCAGACAAAACCCTGTCTTCAGGTCTCCGTTTACTTGCCGCATCCCGGAAGCATACACATATCTTTCCATATATATCGTATGTTCTCTGTGCATCTCTCCTCCTTTCTTCCTGTATCGTATGTCCTCTGTACATTCTCTCCTCCTTTCATCCAGGCGTTCAGATACCATTCACGGCACTGTACCATGTATACAAGTATAACATTTCTTCACAAATGGCGCAACAATTCTACAAATTCCCTATAAAGTAAAAAAGAATCGCGTGAGCGGTCCGGGAAGCAATTCCTATGGAATAAAAAACAGGACTCAATTGAGCAATGTCATTAAGATAATCGTTTTTATGACTAAGAAAAAAGCCCACCTACCTAATACAAAACAAACAGGTGGACTTTTTTCCATGCTTTCATAGATTTCCATTTTTGATTCTAAAATTCCTTGCAAAATAAGAATTTCAAAAGAGTTAAAGCGTAACAAACACAAACTATAAGCCAAACGCTAATTTTTTCTTTAATTGTCCTTAGATTACATGGTGCTAGCACCATGTATAAAAGAACATTAACAAGGAATATATCAATTTGCCACTACCCTAATAACAAATATGAAAGTTGTCATTTAGTTGTAGTTACTTCAGTTGCAAAAATCTTGCTACATAATTGAAAATATTCATCATAAGATATTTCCGTTCCGTTCAATGTATATTTTTCTTTACCCTCCACATTATCTTCATCAACAAGTTCTTCATGAAAATTGATTTCTGAAACTAAATTATCTGCCCCTTCAAATTTTTCCATATGGTATGCTTCATATCCTGCATACATTCTGTTGCTGTACATAATCCATGTGGAGCCATTATAAAAAACATAAGAAAGCACAAGAGAATCACCCTCTCCCACAGCAAATTCATAGACCTTATTATTGCGTACATCAAGGTATATGCCACCATAAGGTCCGCAAATAATCAGTTCATTTTCTCCATCATTGTCAAGATCGACCCTTTCACCAATGGAATAGGAATCCCATTCACCAGAATCCATATCTAAATCGGTAATATAGAATGCCGAATCCTCGGAACTGATTGCACTTATTGAGCCGTTGATAAACAAATCTAGTAATTCTTCTGTTGTCATTTCTGTGTCTATATTTTCACTCGTTTCTACATTGGATTTTTCTACACCAATAGTTTTGTCTTCTTCCGTTTCTAAATTCATACTTTCAACTGTCTGCATGCTGCTTTCTTGCTGATTTACAGAAGATTCATCTGCATTTACAGTTTCATCTTCTTTTATTTCCAAATCTGTAGCTTCAACTGTCAGCACACTGCTTTCTTGCTGATTTACAGAAGATTCATCCGTATTCACAACTTCATCTCCTGTTGCTTGTCCACAAGCAACAACATTTAATGCTGTCAGAAAAACGCATACCAATATTACTATCTTTTTACATCTGTTCATATACATACCCTCCGATAAATCACTGCTAGAATTTTTCGGCAAATCACTTTGTCTATATCTTTCACGTTTTAGTTATACCACTCTTACCCTCTGTTTTCAACCATAAAATACAAGGCGTAACAACCGCCGCACCCCACATTTGTTATCGTTCCAACGACTTCTCAATCGTAGTTGCCATTTCATATCGCCCCTCCTGCCAATCCCTCGAATTATTCTCACAAACACCGATTTGTTTATTCCCAATCCCATTCCTGAACGATTCAGAAAAAACACTGAATTGTTCAGGAATGGGATTGGCAAATTTTCCTAAAAATCGGTTTGTCGGTATTGGGAGTGGCTTTTTCTCGTTGTTTTTCCATGGTTTTCCGGCTTATGCCAGAGAAAACCATGGAAAACATCGTCTCCCTATCATAAACAACAGTTACAATTATAGGGGAGATTATGGAATTTTACGTTCTTTTTATGGTCAACAGCATAAAAATAGGACGTGGAAATTTAGAGATTCTCAATTTTCCATAGATTTCTCCCTAAAATCGCTATATAAGAGCGTACTTGTTATATAGCGATTTTCTACTTTCCTATTGCCTGACCTTTGTAAACAAAGGAATTTTGGGTTATATTCGCAGAACATGTTATATAATTTCTATGCGTCCCCCATTCAGTATGGGCGTTAAGTTATGAAAAGGGAAGGAAAGACTTAAATCTTCCTTCCCTCCAGGTTATGATGACACCCGGTATGTAAAGCCCGCAAAGCCCTTGGCTTTCAAGTTCCGTTTGTTTTGTCTGTCTGGTCTGACCGGCACGGTATGCCGTCCGATTTCCTCTAACAGCTTCTCATAGTCCGCACCTTCCGTCCTGAAATATTCCCGGCACAATGCCGCTGCCATCTTAAAATTAACACGGTACGCATGACTCCCTTCTTCCGGCTGCCGTATAACCGCTTCACGGGCTATACGGCTTGTAAAGTTAAACATGGTCATTGCCGCATACACTTCCTGCTCCGCAAAACAGTCGCTTTTGCCGTGCAGATTTACAAGCCCCATGGTATATTTCAAATCCCGGAAACTGGATTCAATCCCCCAGCGTAAATGGTACAGCTCCCGGATATCCTCCAGAGTAAACGTATTTGGAAGAGATGTGGCTATCGTCTCAAACACACCACTGTCCAGTTGGAACCGGACAATCCTCAGACACATGGGATACGGACTGGGAAAATCCCAACGTCCCCGGCGTGTTTTGCTCCCTTCTTTGCTGTTTTTCGGCACTTGAAGGAAGATATGTTTCTTCCGTTTATCCTCTTTCGTCTGCGTGGTGCTGACGGTAAAACGGATAACGGTATCAAGTTCCAACATAGGGAGACGTGCCACTTCCCTCATTGCGGAACGGTTATTCTTTATACGGATTAAAAAATCCGTATTTTCCTTTTCCGCAAGATGGGCCAAGAGGTTATAGGACTCATAACCTCTGTCTCCAATGACGATAGCCTTTTCCCTGAACGTGTTACGCCTCACAAGTTCAATCAATGCGCCGATTTCGTCTTTCTGCGGTTCTGGCTGTATCACCGCTTCCAGATATACTTTATTCAGTATATCATACAGCGGCGTCAAATGGAGCTGATTATATCCGTTAGGCGCACCGGAATGAACCACAAAACTGTCTGACTTTGGGTTGCGTGGGATAGAAACCGCTGTTCCGTCCACTGCCAAAAGCCGGAATCCGTGGAAGGTCTCACTGTCAACGCACTCCTCATTGAACCCCATGAAAATATCACGGAACACATTGGCCGGAATTTGCGCCCTGCGTTGCGTTAGGGCGGAGGCTGACACGTCATACCCTGCCCTATGGAGTTCTTTGGCAAGGGAGCCGCCCTCTGCTCCGATAATCATTTGAATGGTATCCCTGATTGAAAGTTTACTCTTTCGGAAAGATTGCTCTTTTCTATACGTTTCTGCTACACGATTGATTACATTACAAAGTTTCTTTTTTATGCACATAATGTTTTTTCCTGCCTTTG
>CAJUNB010000003.1 GCA_910587635.1 uncultured Lachnospiraceae bacterium | reverse complement strand
TAACATTGGAGGTTTTTTACTGTAAGCTAAAGCAGCTGTTATCACACCTGCATAGCAGGTGGTTTATTTGTTTACCGATATTTCCATTTTTCGGAACTCGAAAAACTCCATATCGGTAAACAGGCCCTTGGCCTAACCAATCAGAAAATCTCCGGTCCACAATTGGACCGGAGATTTTAATAACACCTATTTTTAAATATTCAATTTATACAAAAGGATTTTCTGTTGGATAAGGAACACCCTTCGGCTGATTATAATTCAGATCTTCCAACGGAACGCCCACATATTTGAATACTTCAAACAGAGCTTTTCCGAAGTGTCCAAAGGCAACTGCTCCATGATGAGGATAATTCTTTTCGATCAAAACATGACGATAGAATCTGCCCATTTCTTTAATAGCAAATACGCCGATACCGCCGAAAGATTTCGTTGCTACCGGAAGCACTTCTCCTTCTGCTACATAAGCACGGAGTTTTGCATCTGCCGTAGACTGGAGGCGGAAGAATGTAATATCGCCAGGAATGATGTCCCCTTCCAGTGTTCCATTGGTAACTTCAACAGGAAGATTTCTCGCCATGATCTTCTGATATTTCATCTCATGGAATGCCAGTTTGGAAGAACAGGTATTGCCGCAGTGGAAGCCCATAAAAGTATCTTTGTGGGTATAGTCGAACTTACCTGCAATTGCTTCCTGATACATATCTGCAGGTACTGAATTGTTGATATCCAGCAGTGTTACAGCATCTTCACTGATACATGTACCGATAAACTCACTAAGACAGCCATAGATATCTACCTCACAGGATACAGGAATACCCATACCAGTGAGACGGCTGTTGACATAGCAGGGAACGAAGCCAAACTGCGTCTGGAACGCTGGCCAGCATTTTCCGGCAATTGCCACATATTTCCGATAACCTCTATGTGCCTCGACCCAGTCGAGCAATGTGAGTTCGTATTGTGCCAGTTTCGGAAGAACTTCTGATTTTTTATTACCGGCACCCAGTTCTGCTGCCATCTCTTCTACTTTTGCAGGAATACGAGGATCGTCTGCATGTTTGTTAAATGATTCAAATAAATCCAATTCAGAATTTTCTTCAATCTCAACGCCCAGGTTATATAACTGTTTGATCGGCGCGTTGCAGGCAAGGAAATTCAACGGTCTTGGACCAAAGCTGATAATCTTCAATTCAGAAAGTCCTACAAGTGCCCGGGCAATCGGAAGAAACTCATTAATCATATCTGCACATTCTTCTGCTGTTCCTACTGGATACTCAGGAATATAAGCCCGGATATTACGAAGTTTTAAATTATAGCTTGCATTCAACATACCACAGTATGCATCACCTCTGCCATCAGACAAATCATTCTGGCTCTCTTCAGCTGCTGCAATAAACATCTTCGGTCCATCAAAATGCTTTGCCAATAAGGTTTCGGAAATTTCCGGACCAAAATTACCAAGATAAACGCACAGAGCATTACAGCCTTCTTTTTTAATGTCTTCCAGAGCCTGTACCATATGAATTTCACTCTCTACAATACAGATCGGGCATTCATAGATATCAGCTGCATCATATTTTGCCTTATATGCTTCTACCAGCGCTTTCCTTCTGTTTACGGAAAGACTTTCCGGGAAGCAGTCACGGCTCACTGCTACGATACCTAATTTAATTTTGGGAACATTGTTCATTGTTTTATCCTCCTCGATATCATATAAAATATTTTTCCTCTATATTATAAGGAAATCATTTATGTACAAAATTTTAGCCATATACCTTCTGCCAGATCAGACAGTGAGATTCTCTCCTTTCAGTCCAAGGAAGCTCCCTTCCGGCAAACCGCCTTCCGCATGTCCGATCAGCCATTTATTTGCTGCCGCAAGCAGTTTATCTTCTCCATCTGCACTGTGCTCTTTGGAAAGAGGGAAATTTGTTCCTCTGCCAAGCACTACCACACCTTTAAATCCGCCTTCATCTGCATTGCAGGGAGCATAGTGAAGTGTCGTAGCAAACAATTCCACACCAATTCCTTTTGGAATCAAAAATGCCTCTACAAGAGAAGTATCATATGTGAAATCTTCTTTTACATCTTCCTGACGACCCAATAATACGATCATATCCGTCGCTCCGATGTTGATTTCCGAACATCTGTGATATTCCAGCGCATTTAATTTGTGGTTATTACCGTTGCAATATCCGATCTGAATCGGAACTTCCCCAAATCCTCTGTTCTGAAGTTCTTCAAAAATCGGAAGCTCTTCTAATTCTTTCACTGAAGGTTCATAGACAACCCCGTCCGCAGGAAGCGGTGTATCCTGCATTTTTTCCAATATTTCCGTAAAATCATATCCCTGAAGGACTTGACCATATTTACGGAATTTTGGATCCGCTACATTATAAATTTTCATTTCTTACCCCTTCTTTCTATTTAATATAGTTATATTGATTCACAGGCATATTGCCTGAAATCCTATATAATATCATTAAAGAGTTCCTTGCATGCCGGATATATTTTTCGGAACTGTGCATATCTTTTTTCATATTTCTCTGCAAGTTCAGGTACAGGTTCCACTGTATCTACTACTTTAACAAGTTTATCCGCAATCTCTTCCACGCTTCCATATTCTCCACAGGCAACAGCCGCCAGCATAGCACCGCCCATAGCCGGTCCTTCTTCACTTTCCAGCACATCCACTTTAATATTCAACACATTAGCAATAATCTGTTTCCAAAGAGGGCTCTTTGCTCCGCCGCCACAGATCTTTGTTCTTTCAATTTTAATACCAAGCTCTTTTGCCACTTCAAAAGAATCTCTTAATGCAAACGCAACCCCTTCCAAGACAGCCTGGGTCATATCTGCTCTCGTTGTATCCATTGTCATGCCGATGAATGTTCCCCTGGCATTGGGATTGTTGTGAGGAGAACGCTCTCCCATCAGATAGGGCAGGAAAAATACTTTATTTTCTCCCAGTTTTGTTATTTTTTTCTGTTCTTCCCCATAAGCATCGGTACCAATGATGTCATCCATCCACCATTTATTACAAGAAGCTGCACTGAGCATACATCCCATCAGATGATAATGACCGTCCGCATGGGCAAAAGAATGCAGGGCGTTAAATTTATCCACTCCAAACTTCCTGGAAGAAATAAATATTGTCCCGCTCGTGCCAAGGGAAATATTACACATCCCATCTCCCACTGTTCCGGTACCCACTGCAGCAGCCGCATTGTCACCTGCTCCGGCCGCCACTTTTACAGTTTCGCTGATCCCCAATTCCTTTGCAATTTCAGGAAGCACTGTTCCTACAGACTCGTAACTTTCATAAATCTTCGCCAGTTGTTCTTCCTTGACTCCACAAATCTCGCACATTTCTTTAGACCAGCATCGATTTTTCACATCAAAAATCAACATACCAGAAGCATCCGATACGTCCGTACAATGCACGCCCGTGAGCTTATAGGCAATATAATCTTTTGGCAACATAATTTTTTTAATTCTGTTGAAATTCTCCGGTTCCTTATTTTTCACCCACAGAATTTTAGGTGCCGTAAAGCCTGTAAATGAAATATTGGCCGTATATTCAGACAGCTTATCCTTACCGATCACATGATTCAGATAATCGCATTCTTCAAAAGTCCTGCCATCATTCCACAAAATCGCCGGACGGATTACCTGATCCGCTTCATCCAATATAACAAGTCCATGCATCTGTCCACCGAAACTGATTCCCGCCACCTGGGATTTATCACAGTCAGCAAGCAACTCCTTCAATCCGGCAACTGTTTCCGTATACCAATCTTCCGGATTCTGCTCAGACCACCCCGGATGAGGAAAAAACAGTGGATATTCTTTTGAAACAATTTTCTGAATGTTTCCTTTTTCATCCATTAATAAAAGTTTAACTGCCGATGTCCCCAGATCAATACCAATATACAGCATTATGTACCCTCCTTATTCATATAGCCGTAATATATTTTTTAATCGCATCGTGCCCGTGCACGTTTTTATTATCATACAATTATTAAAATTAAAAATCAATAGTCTTTACTTATTTCCTAATTTTTCGTAAAAATGCCCGAATTAGCCGCTTTTTTTCTTCATTTTATCTGTCTCTTTTGTGGATATTTACAAAAGCGTGCACGCACATTATTTTCTGTGCCTGTTTCATTGACATTCCTTTTATATCATGCTACTTTTGTAGATGTAAAGACAGATAACTAATTGGACAGAGGAAGTGCCATATGGCTACGATCAAAGAAATTGCTGAACTTGCCGGTGTCTCCAGAGGTACTGTGGATCGTGTTTTGAACAACCGGGGAAGTGTCAGTGCAAAAACAGCAGAAAAAATATTGGAAATTGCCAAAGCACTGAATTATAAGCCCAATAAAGCCGGACTCACTCTAGCTGCCCAAAAAAAACGCTTAAAGCTGGGAGTTATTCTTTTTGACAACAACAATCCTTTTTTTGATGAAGTCATGAAAGGGATCCGTTATCAGGAAGAACGACTGGCAGGTTATAATTGTTCTGTCATGATAAAACAGATTTCCTATGATGCCGCTTTACAGATCGCCGCTATAGATGATCTTCTGTCCCAGGAAGTCCATGGCATTGTCTTGGCACCTTATAATGCCCCGGAAATTGCTGCTAAAATTAATTGTTTATGTGAAATAAATATTCCTGTCGTCACTGTCAATACGGATATTGATCATTCCAAACGTATTGCCTATGTAGGAAGTGATTATTTCCTTTCAGGACAAACTGCCGGTGGGCTGATGGGGCTTATGACAAAAGGAGAAATTTATGTGGGTATTATTCTGGGCTCCCGTCAAATTCTCTGTCATACGGACAGGTTGGCCGGATTCCAACACTGTATTTCTGAAAAATACCCTCACGTTCATATTACAGCTATTATTCAAAACCAGGATGATGAGGTAGAGAGTTTCCATGTTACAGAAAAACTATTACAGGAACACCCGGAAATCAACGCTCTTTATTTCGCTGCAGGTGGTGTCTACGGTGGATGCAAAGCGGTCACTACAATAGGAAGGGAGGCAAACATCACTATCATTTCTCATGATGCAGTAACTACCACTCGCGATTTCGTAAAACAGGGGATTATTTCCGCAACGATCTGTCAGCAGCCTTTTCTTCAGGGTTCCCAGTCTTTAAACATACTTTTTAATTACCTGGCTGCCGGAGAATTTCCGGAAAAAGAATTGAATTATGTCAAGGCAGATATTCGTATTGCAGAAAATATATAGCAGAATTTTCAAATATATTAAATTTTATTGTAGAATAACAGCTTTTATAGTATAATAATTGCACAAAACTACTTGAAAAAATCGGGAGGTCACAATGGAAATCAGAGATTTTATGGATGTGTCAAAATTACAGGACATACAGGATAAATTTTCCAATGCCACCGGGCTGGCGGCAATTGCAATAGATGCAAAAGGTGAGTATTTAACGGAAGGCAGTAATTTTACTGACTTTTGCATGAAATATACCCGTGGCAGCACAAAAGGAAATCTTCTTTGTAAGAAGTGCGATGCAGAAGGCAAAGGCTGCTATTTCTGTCATGCAGGGCTCATGGATTTCTCTATTGATATTATTGTCAATGGTGAAAAAGTTGGTGCCGTTATTGGCGGGCAGGTTCTTCCCGTTGTCCCGGACGAGGACAAATTTCGCAAAACAGCCCAGGATCTCGGTATCAACCCCGAAGATTACATAAAAGCTCTTCGTAAAGTGCCTATTGCTTCAGAATCCAAAATACGTGATGCAGCAGATCTATTTGGTATTGTAGTCAATCAGATGGTCAATCTGGAATATCATCGTTATTCCAATGCAAACCATCAGGATATTCTTCAGAGAGAAATTCATAAGTCTTCTGAACAAGTTCAGGCAATAAATAATAATACCAGTCATTTAAAAACGATTGCCAACAGACAGAAAATCCTTTCTCTCAATGCGAGTATTGAAGCTGCCAGAAGCGGAGAAGCCGGTGTCGGTTTTGCTGTTGTTGCAAAGAGCATGCAAGATCTTTCTTCCCAATCAGCTGTTATTTATAATGACATTGAAAAGTCTGTAGCTGAAATCACAGAGACCATTTCTGTACTGTCTTCTTTAAATTAAATACAATTTTCAATATAGTTTTTTCTTATAAACAAAAAGAGAATCTTTCACAAGATTCTCTTTTTTATTAAATCTCTTTTTAACAATTGATGAAATTTCGTATGGAATGAAAATCTATTTTAAAAAGCTACTGTTTATTTTTACAAAAATTTTTCTTTATAATACAGCTATAGTTTGATGAATAATATATGTTCTTATATGTCAATATTCTTAATATATTTTAATAAAATTAATTTATGATTTTATTTCTGTTTATTTTATATAATATTGTAGTAAGTTTCTATTCTGCCCAACCCTCTCCTATTTAGAAATCACTGTATAGTAAAAGTAGAGTAAGTATAGCATCGTAAGCAGGAATCCCACACAGAAGAGAAACAGCCCAAAGGACATACTTCGGGAAATGATACTGTTGTATTCTTTCACAGCAGCATGAATGACAGCCAGTTTATGCTCAAATCTCTTCTCATAATTTGGCCTCTTCTCTTTTCGAAGCGCTCCAAGACGTTTCAAATAGTAAACGATATGATCTAAAATCTGGCCTGTCATGTGGGTTACTTTTGTTCCTTCTGTCAATTCATAGGGCAACGGACTGTCTTTATAAATCGTTTTACGTAGTATTACTATAAAGCCATCCAAGAAAGTATCACCTATTCTACTAATAACTGTCCCAATAAAAGGTAAGATAGTGAGCATTATGGGACGATACAATATTTTTTCCATATCCAGATACTCAGGAAATCTGTTACAATACTCTCTTTTTCCGTCCTCTCTTAAAGTCATCATCCATGGCCTGACAAGAAGTACATATACAGCTCCCCCAATCAAAAGGGATATGGTCGCACCTTTTAAGTTCGTGAAAGAAAAATAATTTACTCTTATTCCCTGTACCTCCATTTCCAGAAAACCCTGCCCCAGGTCTGCCAGCTTATCCATTGTTACATAGGGCATCAATCCTAAAATTCCAATAACACCTGTACTTAAACCAAGAGCAAATTTACTCTTATTATTTATATAATCATCTTTTAACAAATTGTATTCTTCTTGCTTTTCAGCAGTTGTATTTTTTTCTATGAAAATTGCCACATAAAGTTTCAACATGTAGGCAGCCGTAAGTCCACCACTGATTAGGAAAATCCACTCGATCACCTTCATCTGCCCTACCGTTAAATATAACATCTGTATTTTTTCTGAGACAAGTAACTCTCCAAACTCTACAATGCTTTCATGAAGAAGCGTTTTACTCACGTATCCATTCAACAATGGCACGCCGCTGATCCCCAGAGCAGCGATAAGAAAGACCACATGCAGGAATGGTTTATTTCGACCAAATCCCCTGATCTCATTCAAATTCCTCTGACGAACATTCATATAGACTACACCTGCTGCCAAAAACAACACGAGCTTTAACAGAGAATGATTTATCATATGAAGCAGCGTTCCCCGCACTGCCATTATATTCCACTCTCCCAGCAGCCCTATCATACCGATACCTACAAGGATAAATCCAATCTGGGACAGAGAAGAACAGGCCAGAATTCTTGTCATATCGACAGAAAAAAGCGCCAAAACGGCACCTAACACCATCGTAATCAACCCCAGCAGAAGTAACAGTTTTCCCCAACTGCCATTGTGCCAGCACATATGACAGCTTATGATAAGAATGCCAAAAATACCTGCTTTTGTCAGCATACCGGACAACAGGGCTGATGCTGGTGCCGGCGCTGCAGGATACGCCTTAGGCAGCCATATATGGAGCGGAAATGCGCCTGCCTTTGCCCCAAATCCAATGAACAAACAGAGAGCGGACGGCCACAGAAGTCCCGGTGATGAATGGGATAACACCATTGTCCGCAGCTCATCAACTAACAAATACCCTGTTTCTCCTGTCCCTGCACCTGCCATCGTATAAAGGAGAAACAGGCCCATAAGCATGACAAGCCCGCCGATCACAGCAACAGCCAAATATGTTCCCGCCGCTTTCACAGCTTCCTTTGTTTCGTCATGAATGACCCATACATAGGACATAAGAGACATCATTTCAAAGAAAAGAAAAGTTGTCAGCAACTCTTCCGATAAAAACAGCCCTGTTGTTGCTCCCAGAGTAAACAGAAGAAACATGTAATATCGATTTCTGTTTCGACTGTGGGCCATATATTCTCCGGAAAAAAGCGTTGTCATCATCCACATAAAAGAAGCTATCAGGCCATACAACACCCGGAAACCGTCCAACTTCAAATACATCCCAAATAAACAGAAACCATGCCAGTAAAAACTCTGTACGCCTGTTTTATTAAAATTTAAATATAGCCACAGAAAAAGTAAGAATTGAACGAATGTAATTCCTTCTGCAAAATAATCTCTTCCTTTTTTATACTTTCTTCCAATGATATAAGAAACAATTCCTCCAACAAAAGGAAACAATACGCAAAGAAATAACATCGGATTTCCCTCTATATAACCCATCATTATCATATTCTTCAATCAAATCGCCTCCTTTAATATACACCCTCTGTCACCCTGATCAAAAATTCAGTAATCGGCGTAGAACAGAGTCCAAAGATAACCATCGCCAGCACAAATAAGACAAGTGGAAACCGCATAAGCCAATTTGGGTCTTTTATATTTTCTTTTTTAACAATTATCCTCTCATTCACATCATCTTCGTCTGGCTGCTCATTCGACATAAAAAATGCTCTTATTACAATACTGAGCATATAAATTGCCGTCAAAAGCGCCGATACGAGCAACGCTCCCACACCTATATAAGCGAGATCATTGTCACTAACGATCGCCGCATTTGCCAAATTCCACTTACTGATAAAGCCACATAATCCCGGTACCCCCATCAATGCCAGAGATGCTATCGTAAAAATGCCGAATGTCCAGGGCATTTTCTTTCCCAATCCGTTTAATTCGTGAATATAATTTTTTTCCGTTTTATAAATGATCGCTCCGGCACAGAAAAAACAACATATTTTCATAATGGCATGAAATATCATATGGGATAGCGCTCCCAATAACCCAAGCGGCGTCATTATTGTCACCCCGAATAAAATATACGAAAGATTACTGATTGTAGAATAAGCCAATCGTCTTTTTATATGAGTTTCTTTCAGGGCCCTGCTGCATCCATATATAAGCGTAAATATGGTAACTGTCATCACAACAGTCTGTGCCCATGTACCCTGCAAAAAATCCACACCAAAACAATAGTACGTCAGACGGATAATGGCAAAAGCTCCCGCTTTTACCACTGCCACCGCATGTAACAATGCTGTCACCGGGGTGGGTGCCACACCCGCATCAGGCAGCCATCCATTAAAGGGAAAAATAGCCGCCTTTACACCAAATCCTAAAAATGCCAAGACATAAATCAAAAGCAATACATCTGTTCTGTTTCCTATCTTAGCAAGATCAAGGGCACCACCCAATACAAAATCCGGCGACATACTGTATACAATGACAAAGATCATGCCAAGAAATCCAAATGCTGCTCCTCCCAGGGAATAATAGAGATACTTTCTGCTGGCGAGAACAGCTTCCCTTGTAAGAGTATGTATGACAAGCGGTACCGTCACAAGAGTCAGCAATTCATAGAAGAAATACATTGTCATCAGATCCTCTGCAAAAGCAATGCCAAGAGTGACACCATAAGTCATTGTATAGAACATAAAAAAACTCTTTTTATTTTTTTCATGCTTCATATATTCAAAAGAATAGAGTGTGGCAAGCGGCCAAAGAGCACTGACCAATCCCCCAAATACCATACTCATGCCATCCATACGAAAAGAAAGTGTCAGATCTCCGGTAAATTTCACAATAGCGAAATTATTGTCCGGCGGACTTACCAAAAGTCCAAATACAAGCAAAGAATTTAATGTAATAAGACTTTCCAGAAAAATCGGCATAAATATTTTTTTCCGAAAAGGAAACAGGGGAATGGAAATTCCCGTTAGAACAGGAAGTAATACAACTATAAACATTATAACCGGTTTCATGTCCATCCCTCCTTTTATCTGATTAACATATTTGCTGTAATATATTTGATAACGGAATCAGGAAACATACCTGCTGCCACAGTCAACACAGTAAGAACTAGAAGTGGCAGTATCATTGCAGCTCCCGGTTCCCTCTTCTTTTTACTTTCGTAATCGTAAGTATTTCCTGGAAAAAATCCCTGTATCGTAACCGGCAATAAATATCCTGCTGTTAAAAGAGCGCTCGCCAATAATACTGCTGGTCCAAACCAATCAAAAAAAGAAATATCACTCTGTAGCGCTCCCATCGCCAAAAACCATTTACTTATAAAACCTCCTGTCGGTGGAATCCCGATCAAAGCCAGAGAACAAATCGTGTAACACCACATCACTACCGGCATCTCTTTTCCAATTCCTCTCATTTCATCCACATTTGTCCTGCCGGACTGAGATATAATCGCTCCAACACATAAAAACAGGCAGCTTTTTATAAATGCATGACAGATCATGTGCAACACCGCACCTGTAAATGCGGTCATATTCATATAAGCCAATCCAACTAAAATATAAGAAATCTGACTGACCGTAGAATATGCCAGACGTTTTTTTAATACTTTTTCCCGATATGCGAGCATGGAACCCATAAATACTGTAAAAAGTGCAATGCTCATCCATATAGTCTGTATCCAGCTACCACGGACAAAATCTGGGCCAAACAGGTAATAGATAACCCGTATTATACCGAACACGCCACATTTTACAATAATTCCTGAAAGAACTGCAGACGCGGGCGCAGGTGCCACAGGATGTGCCGTAGGCAACCATCCATGCAAAGGAAACATACCGGCTTTCACACCAAAACCAAGAACCATGAAAAACGTAACAATCAGCAAAAAAGGTTCCCTGCCCTGTATCAGCTCCTGATTCAGTACACCTCCCATAGTAAATGTAAGCGTATTGGAAAAGCGAAACAATACATATATCCCATACAATACAAAATAGGCCCCACAGAACGAATAAAATAAATATTTCAGCCCTGCCATAATGGATTCTCTCGATTTTGTATGTAAAACGAGAAAAACTGAAGTGAGCGTTACAATTTCATAAAACATGTAAAAAGTGATAATATTTCCCGAAAATCCAAGACCAGCCAAAACTCCGTATACGATCAGATAAAAGCCAAAATATCTCTTTTCTGCTCTGTCATGCTTCATATAGGCAAAAGCAAAGGCACCACTGCAAAGCCATACAACCGTTACCACTACAACAAAGATTCTCCCTATACCATCTATTTTAAAAAATACAGGCAATGATTTCGTCAGATAAAATAATGTATAACTGTCGGCTTCCTGACATAATATTCCAAATATCGACAGTGCCGTTATGATCAGACCGATCGATGTAACCGTAATAACCACCTTTCTATTCTTCAGGAAAGGGGCACAGAGAAGAAAAATCCCTGCTGCAATCGGAAAAAATACAGGAAATAGTAACCATATCGATTCTCTCATCTTTTCCCTCCTTAGCCGAACATATCCAGTCCCACGCTGATCGCATCTACAACGGGCTGGGAAGACATTCCAAGCGCAATATTTACGATAACAAAAAGAACAATAGTCAGAGCATACAATTTTTCCTGACGTATTTTGATTCCTTCATACTGGCAATCCGGTTTCGGCTCATAGGTCCTGATTACTGTTTTCATAAAATAGATGGCATTTAATATCGTACTGATAGCCAAAGCAATCAAAGTCGGCAGCATCTTCAACGTATTGTTTACCGTTGCCTGTGCAAATAACAGTTTACTGATAAAACCGGCAAACATAGGCACACCCACCATCGAAAGAGAGCCAATAGTGAAGCCAATTCCCGCTATTTTATTTCGATAACCAGCTCCTGTCTGATCAACAAATCTTCTGCTGAATCCTGATACATCTGACAGACCGATTACCGATATAAACAATAGCGCTTTTCCGGCTGCATGACCGAGAATATGATATACACTGGCTATCATTCCTACTTTCGTACCAAGACCGATCCCCATGTAAATATAGCCGATCTGCGCTACAGAAGAAAAAGCGATCATTCTGCGAATGTCATTTTCTTTAATGGCACTGAGAGAACCAAAGACCATAGCTAACAGGCCGAACACAAACAATACATTGATAATATGGGAATTTCGAAATACCTGAAAACCGATCACTCTGTATATGATTTTGATCAACAGAAAAATGTACCCTTTGGATACGAGACTGGAAAGAATCGCCGCTGAGGATATGGTAGAGTATCCATAGGCATCCGGCAACCAGGCATGAAAAGGAAACAGAGCACTTTTAATGGCAAGCCCTGTCACCATCAAACCGATCGTAATGACAAGAGGAATTGCATAAGTGCCATCTGTCATGATCTGTGTCACTTGTTCCTGAATGTTGGACATAAGTAAATGCCCTGTCAAATCGTAGAGCATACAAATCCCAAACAGTAACAGTCCGGAACCTACCAGACTCATAATCATATAACGCATTGCCGCTTCCAAAGTCCGCCCGATTTGGCGGATCATAATAAGACCACAGGCAGCAATCGTATTAATCTCTACAAAGACATATGCAGTAAACAGGTCATTTGTATAGATCAAGGCAAGCAAAGAACTAAGCAGTAAATTCACAAGTACATAATACAGATTGTGCTTACTCTCTTCCACTTCTTCCAGCAGCTTTTTTCGACCGCCCCACATACATAACAGCATGATAATACAAAAAAACAGAGCCATTGCTCCTTCCAGTATTCCTGCCCGTATCTCATTACCCCAGGGAGCGGGAAAATGTCCCATCAAATAGACAAAACATTTTCCGGTTGCAGAAACATACCATAGCACTGTCCCTGACATAACACCTGCTATTATAATGACTGCCGTATTTACCCACTTTGCAATTTTTCCTGGTAACACAGAACAGATTGTACTGGAAAACAAAGCAATCAGAATAGAAAAAAAGGGAAAATTATGTATCATATCCACTGTTATCCCTCCCTTTTCAATACCTGAGAAATCTCATCCAAATCCAGAGTATGATATCTTTTATAGAGCCGGATTGTCAAAGAAAGCATAAGAGCTGTTACAGACACCGATACAACAATACCTGTCAGTACCAGTCCACTTGGTATTGGATTGATATAATCTTCAACATGAGGGGAGTTGTCTATGGCAATGGGAGCTATCCTTCCGGCGATGTATCCTTTTTCAGCCAGAAACAGATAAATAGCAGAGTCCATAATATTCAGCCCTATTATTTTTTTAATCAGATTACTTTGAAGCAGCAGATTTCCAAAACCGATTCCAAACAAAATCGCTGCCACCGCTTCTCCATAATTAATCAATAAATTACCACCCATTTTAGAAACCTCCCTTTCGAAACATGACAAAGAACGCATACATCGTACTGGCAACCACAAGTCCCACTGCAATGTTGAGAGGTAAGATCAGGCCGCTGCTCAATATGGCTCCCGGTGCTCCTTTTGGTATGATACTTTCCAGATGATTGGCTCCGGTATAGAAAGAATAGCTCTTTGCCACACAATAAAAAGAAAGGGCGGAAAAACTGATCCATTTATATGTCTTTTCCGTAAAAAAGCGCTCCGTTTTCTGGAAACCAAAGGCATTCAAATACAATATCAATCCCGCACCAATAATAGCACCTCCGGAAAATCCTCCTCCAGGACCCAGATGTCCGTTCAGGATGACATAGATTCCAAAAATAATAATAATCGGTACTAAAATAAATGCTGCACCTTGTAATATGGCATCATTTTGTGGTTCATAGACCTGGTCATCTATTTCCGTCCTTTCCATCGGGCTACTGTTTTTGCTGTCCTTCTTTTTATCAAGACGAAGTAAAATTAGTACCGTCACAGTTGCTGTAAATAGTACATGTGATTCTCCCAGTGTATCGAAAGCTCTGTAATCCAGAATCATACCACTCACAATATTGACAGCTCCTGTCTCCTCCAGCCCTTTTTCAATATAACGTTGCGCTACTTCATTATTGATGGGCCTTTCTACGCTGCCTACCGGAGGCAGATAAGATACTGTCAAAAGCAACAGAGCAATCAGGATACTACAAAAAATAACTGATGCTATTTTATATACACGCTCAAAATTTCTGACCTCTCTACTCTTTACCACACCATAAAATCGAAGAAAGAGAGCATTTCTTTCCCGGATTTTTCTTCTGATTTCTTCCGGTGTCTCCTGATAAGGTTTTTGCGGTTTCATTTCCACCTGACCCATCAACGGATCTTCGTTTCCGTTTAACCAGCGAAAGAAATGGTAAGCAAAACTTCTTTTATATTCTCTCTCTGTCTTTTTCCTACTCATTGTAATGCCTTCCTCCGCTTTTTTCGTCAATTGCATGTATCTTTTTCAACGTAACAAAAAACAGAATACTTGTCACACCTGCACCAACTGCGGCCTCTGTAATTGCCAGATCCGGAGACTCCAGTATAGTCCATATGATTGACATGATCAGACTATAGGACATATAAATCAATATGGAATTGAGCAGATTTTTAGAAAGGCTCACAGCGATGGCGCAGAGAATCAAAAATCCCATCAGCAAATAAGTAAATACTGTCATTCCTTTTCTTCCTCCATATGTAATTCTCGTTTTTCGTTTGTTGTGACTTCCAACCTGGCAATCAGATGAGAAGATACCGGAGAAGCGCACCAGAGAAAAATTATAACAAGCATCATTTTCAGTGTCGTAAAATGTAATCCGCTTATTATCATAAGACCCAGAAGAGAAATCCCAATCCCCACCGTATCCCCGAAAGCAGCCATATGCATTCTGTTTAACACATAATCATAATGAAAACTGCCATAAAGCTCTATGGCAAATATCACGATTCCTGTCAAAAGGAAAGCAGTTCCTACAATAAACTGTATCCATTCAAACATCTTTTTCTTTCCTCCGTATTCTTTTTCTCTCTCTGTATACACCCATATATACTTTTGTGATGACAATGACAGACAGAAAACTCACCATAGCATAGATCAGACATATGTCTACCAAATATCCTTCTTCCATTTTCACTGCCAATATGGCAATCATAACCATAACTATTGTCCCCATCATATTGACGGCTACAATACGGTCTGCAACTCTCGGTCCCAGAACAGCCCGAAGCAGACAGAGCATAAGCATAACAGCCAATACAATCAAGGCTCCCATATAAACGATATTTTTCACATTCGCCAATACATTCATTATCAGACCGCCTTTTCCAATTTTTCCAGTTCTCTTACAAAAATTCCATCAGATAAACCATCCGCCAGTGTTTTGTCAAGACAGTGCACCTGCAATTCATTTCCTTCCAGAGATACAGTAATCGTTCCCGGCGTCAGCGTAATAGAATTGGCTAGAAGTACCCTGGCCATTCTTGTTTCCAGTGTCGTTTGAAATGTAATGAGAACCGGCTCTATCTCATATTTTTCAGAAAACAAAAGTTTCATCGTTGTCACATTTGCTTTGATAATTTCCAGAATTAAAATCCCGAAATAGCGTAATAACAGCAATCCCCTTTTCCAAAGCAGAAGATCCTTTTGTATACTGAAATCCATAAACCTGCACATAAACCAATAAATAACAGATGCTATCACTATACCAAACAATAAAATTTCCAAAGTAAACTTTCCATTGAAAATAATCCACAGAGCTAAAAAGATAAAATACATTTTTCCTACCCTCCGCGAAAAAGGTACTGGCAACAGCCAATACCTTTTTTATTTCATTGTATTAAGAATTTTCTACAAAACCTTTTTCATTTACAACTTCTGCAAAGCTGATTCCAACTCTCCTTTGGATACCGCACCGGTTATTGCTTTTACCTTTTCCCCTTTTTGGAAAAAGAGAAATGTGGGAATTGACATCACCCCATACTGCATAGTTGTATTTGGATTTTCTTCTATATTGAGTTTTCCGATCTTTACTTTACCGTTAAATTTTTCTGCCAGATCTTTTACAAGCGGAGCCATCATTTTACAGGGATTGCACCAGTCAGCATAAAAATCCACCATAACCGGTACCTCCGACTGTAACACTTCTTCCTTAAAATTTTCATCAGTGAATTTGTATTCCATATAATTCCCTTCCTTTCTTGATTCTTTTGTTATTCTGATAAATAGTATTCTTTTCTATTCAATCCTTTTCTATCTCTGATTTTTTATCTTTCCGTTCATGAACTTTCCGCTCTCTGTAAATACTATATTTACAGATGGGATTTCCCATAGAAGAAAATCGTTCCTCATATTCTGTCATAATATTATCCTTCATCAATATAGGATCATTATGCAGATCATAGCTGATACTCTCCGCCTTCCAGCCAGCTGCTGCTAATTCTTCTACAGAAAAATCAAACAGTTCTCTGTTATCTGTTTTGAATTCCAGTCTGCCTTCTGATTTCAATATCTTGTCATAACGGGCTAAAAATGTCCGGGAAGTCAATCTTCGCTTTGCATGTCTGTCTTTTGGCCAGGGATCGGAAAAATTCAGATAAATTTTGGAAACTTCCTCTTTTTCAAATATGTCCTCCAGAGTCTCTGCATCCATACGTAAAAACAAAAGATTCGGAAGGGGATTTTCCTCCATTTTCTGCAACGCCCGTAATAATACACTGGAATAACGCTCAATTCCCACATAATTGATATTCGGATTTTTTTCTGCCAATGTTATCAGAAACCTGCCCTTTCCCATACCGATTTCAATATGGACAGGATTTTCATTTCCAAACCGCTTTTTCCAATGTCCTCTTATAGGTTCCCCTTCTGGTACAACAAAAGGATTTTCCGCAATGATTTCCCGGGATCCCGGAATATTTCGTAAACGCATAATATTACCTTCTTTATGGCATGTATTTTACACTACTGGAAGCATAAAATCAAATAGTATCATAACAAATCCATGAAAAATATATAAAATATAATTTAGTTGTGTTAAAATAAAAGAAAATTTACAGCTTATGGAAAGGAAAAAGATATGTCAGAAAACCAGATAACGCTACCTATATTACCTGTACCGGAATTAAAAGCTCTGGATGTCATCAACGGTTATGAAGTGCGTCCAGGATTTTATACACAAAACGGGGCCACTGCTCTTTCTAACAGCTGTGTCAATTTTACAGTGCAATCTCAAGGAGCTACTTCCTGTGAACTTCTTCTTTTTTATAAAGAGGAGAAGGAACCCTTTGCCGTCATTCCTTTTCCAAAGCATTATCGAATCGGTAAAGTCTATTCGATGATTGTATTTGGTTTAAAGATCGAAGATTTCGAATATGCTTACCGTATAGATGGTCCCTATGATCCAAAAAAGGGTCTTATTTTTGATAAAACCCGTATTCTTCTGGATCCTTATGCCAAAGCTGTAGCCGGGCAAAGCGATTGGGGTGTCTCTTACAATGAGAGTGGTTATCACGCCCGGGTTGTACGCAACAATTTTGATTGGGGCACGGAAAGGCAGCCTCTTATTCCAATGGAAGATTTGATTATCTATGAGCTTCATGTCAGAGGATTTACAATGGATGAATCTTCCAATGTAATTCACAGAGGTACATTCTCAGGTATGCGGGAAAAAATTCCCTATCTGAAAGATCTGGGTGTTAATGCAGTAGAACTGATGCCAATTTTTGAATTTGACGAAACAAAAGGTAAGAGAACCGTAAATGGCCGTCAGCTTTTGGAATACTGGGGGTACAACACTGTCAGTTTCTTTGCTCCCAATACAAGCTACAATTCTGACAGAGAACATAACCGGGAAGGTACGGAATTAAAAGAAGTGATACGGGATTTGAAAGACAATGGTATGGAAGTGATATTAGATGTTGTCTTCAATCATACAGCAGAAGGAAACGAAAGAGGCCCTTACATTTCTTTTAAAGGTTTTGACAATAATATTTATTATATGTTGACGCCGGAAGGTTATTATTATAATTTCAGCGGTTGTGGTAATACATTAAACTGCAATCATCCTATGGTACAACAGATGATTCTGGAATGTCTGCGCTATTGGGTTACTGATTATCGTGTGGACGGTTTCCGTTTTGATCTTGCTACAATCCTGGGGCGGAACGAGGACGGATCTCCCATGACCAACGCGCCTTTATTAAAGCAGCTGGCTCTTGATCCCATTCTTAGCAACACTAAACTCATTGCCGAGGCATGGGATGCCGGTGGTCTCTATCAGGTAGGGACTTTTCCTTCCTGGAATCGTTGGGCAGAATGGAATGGCAAATATCGGGATTGTCTGAGAAGCTATCTGAAAGGAGACATTTGGGCAGCACCGGAAGCAGTTCTCCGCATTCAGGGTTCTCCTGATCTCTATAATTCAAAACAGGCTCATAACGCTTCCGTCAATTTCCTCACTTGCCATGATGGCTTTCCGTTGTACGATCTCTATTCTTACAATACAAAGCACAACGAAGATAATGGATGGAACAATACAGACGGCAGTGATGACAACAGAAGCTGGAACTGTGGAGCAGAAGGAGAAACTGATGACCCTCAGATCAATGAGCTCCGTCATCGTCTCATTAAAAATGCCTGTGCAGTTTTACTTTGTAGCCGAGGAACTCCTATGTTCCTGGCTGGAGATGAATTTGGCAACACACAGTTCGGCAATAATAATGCTTATTGCCAGGACAATATTATATCCTGGCTGGATTGGAATCTTCTGCAAAAGAATAATGATATATTCCGCTTTTTCCGGTATATGATTGCTTTCCGAAAAAATCATCCGGCTATTCGTACCAATCTGGAGCATTCCGGTACCGGATATGATTTTATGAGTGTCCATAACGGGAGCCCCGATAACGGGGAAACGACTACAGATACGAAAACGCTAGGTATTCTTTATGCCGGATATGACAGGAAACAGGGCAAAGAAGATATCGTCTATATCTGTATTAATGTCTTCTGGGAACCAATGACGATCTATCTCCCCTATTTACCTATTAATTTCTGTTGGAAACTTATGATAAATACCGGTATGCCTTCTCAGGAAGATTCCTTTTTTGATGAACAGAATGCCCCTGAGATTGCCAGTGAATTTTGTATGAAAGAAAGAAGTGTTGCTGTTTTTATTGGAAGGAGCAAACGATGAACTATATTGTACTGGACCTGGAATGGAATCAGAGCAGTTCTCCAGAACAGGAGAATAAAGAGATTCCTTTTGAAATCATTGAAATCGGTGCTGTAAAACTAGACAGCAATAAACAAATGATTGGTGAATTTAATGAACTCATCCGTCCAAGTATTTATAATGAAATGCATAAAATAACCCGGAATTTAATTCATTTACAAATGAGTGAATTAAAAAGAGGAAAACCTTTCATCGATGTAGCCAGCCGTTTTCTCAAATGGTGTGAAACTGATATCATTTTTTGTACCTGGGGACCTTTGGATTTGACAGAATTACAGCGTAATATGGCTTATTATCGTATGAAGTCTCTTTCGGATGGTCCTCTACCTTTTTTAGATGTACAAAAATTGTTCAGCATTTCCTGTGAGGACGGAAAATCAAGACGTTCCCTGGAATATGCCGTGGATTTTCTGCATATTGAAAAGGATATCCCTTTCCACAGAGCCTTCAGTGATGCCTATTATACAGCCAAGGTTTTGGCTCTGTTAAACCCGGAAACAGAAAAACAAATCTCTTTTGACCTGTTCCACAAGCCTTCCAGCCGAAAAGAAGAAATTCATGTTGTTTTTGATGACTATGCCAAATATATTTCCAGGGAATTTCCTGACAAACAGACAGCTCTAAAAGACAGAGAAGTAACGAGTACAAAATGTTACTATTGCCATAGAAACCTGAAGCGAAAAATCCGATGGTTTACTCCCAATGGAAAACATTTTTACAGCCTTTCTTACTGTGAAAAACACGGTTATTTGAAAGGGAAAATTCGTGTACGGAAATCAGGTGAAGAAGGTGTCTATATTGTCAAGACCTTAAAGTTTATACCCGATGAAGATGTGAGCAAAATAAAAGAACGTCAGGATAAGGCACGAATTTTGCGAAAGCAGAGACGGCACCATGGAAAATCTTCCTGACATTCTTATTTTATTTAAAAGTTATTTATTTTAAAAATCAAAATCATCAAACTCAGAACGGATTCTTTTTCTTTTTTTATGTCTTGTCTTTATTTTTCTTCGTTTTGCAAACTGATAGTTATTGATGATCGCTCTTATGACAAATATGAGAATAAAGAATCCTGCTATCATTATTGTCCAGAAAATCAGCTTTTTCACATCGATAAATACAATTCTCTGTTTTGTTTCTTCTTTCTCTCCCTCTGATTCCATTTCCGTGTCCGAGGTCACTTCCTCCTCTTCTGTCTGATTTTCAAATTCAAAAGTTTCTGGCTTTTCCTCAGCAAGATCTACTGTAGCAGTTCCTACCGGGACCCCATGATACATATATTGAATCGAAGCAACGGAAGCTTCTGACTCCGTATCATAAGAAAGGACAGATTCTAAATCTTCAAATACGGCTGTCACCGGAATTACTACATTATCGGTAGAATTAATACGAAGAATCGGCTTGGACTCTCCAAACACATCATTATCCGTTTCAAAAAAATCGTTATTTTCAACAGTATATTGTGTCTCATTGGCAGCTATATTTAACTTCTGAAAATTAGAAAATCCATATTCAAACAAGCTGATTGTATCTTCAAACTGATGAGGAGATTCCTCACGCATGACAACACAGATCAACTTCATCCCGTCTTTTTCTGCACAAGAAACAAGTGTCTGTCTCGAATCACTTGTAAAGCCTGTTTTGCTGCCTACCAGATATTCGTAATTATATTTTCCACCCTCAAAAAGTAGTTGGTTATGGGTATTGATATACAAGTCTTCATCCGGCTGGGTAGGAGATTGAGGAATATGATATGTGGGCGTAGATGACATTTTACATAAAAGTTCATTTTTAAAAAATTCTCTTGCAATCAGCGCCAAGTCATAGGGAGAAGTGTAATGATTCTCATCATGCAGACCGTTTGTTGTTACAAAATGAGAATCCGTACATCCCAAGTCTGCCGCTCTTTGGTTCATCAATTTCACAAAATCTTCCATTGTGCCACTTACATGCTCTGCCAGAGCATTGGATGCTTCATTGGCACTGCCGACGAGAATTCCATACAGACACTGTTCTACTGTAATCTCTTCCCCCACATCCAGACCTATATTGGAACTGTCCCGAGGGATACTGAATACTGCTTCTTTTGACAGTTTTACAGTTTCATTCATCTGACAGTTTTCCATACCAATCAGACATGTCAGTATTTTCGTTACACTGGCCGGATAGAGGCGTTCATGAATGTTCTTTTCATAGAGAATCGTTCCTGTCTCTGCTTCCATTAAAATAGCGCCTTGGGCGCCCACTGCAGGTCCATCAGGCCATTCTTCATAACTGTTAGATGCAATGGGAAGTAAACGTCGTTCATCTTCTTCCGCCTGATAGTCCGTGGCAAAGGACGTAAAGACATTGGCAAGGCACGTATGGGTAAAAAGAAAAACGCCCATTCCTAAATAAAGGAGGCGCTTTTTTAAGGTTTGTTTCATACTATAACACCCCAGGTACGTTCCTTGAGGGAATCGAACCCCCAACTGCCCCTTAGGAGGGGGCTGTTATATCCATTTAACTAAAGGAACTTTTTATTTTCTCCTGTTTTACTAGTGTAACATAAACGGAAAACAATGGCAATATCGAACTTATGTTTCCGGGAAATTAATATAACCCTGCATCCAGACAATACCTTTAAATCTTCTGCCTTCAGCAGGTTCTCCAAGTAAATCTGCTTCATTGATACATACATCAAAAATTAATTCATTACAATTTATCGTCATAACATATAGATGTTCTCCAGTCAAGGCATTTTGTATTTTTTCACACTCTATAATTTCTCCCAAAATGGAATATTGATCGCATTCCACACCATAAGGCATGAAATACGTATCTACAATACTAAACACATCTTCCTTCTGAATTTTTCTGGATATTGTCGTATACGTATCCATGTCTTCCAGTGTCAGATTTTCGATGGCTTCTTCATCACCTTTTCGGGCTGCTTCGATCAGATGGCTCCTGTTTCTGGCCACCTGACGTATTTTCTTTTTTTCTTTCTCATTTTTGATTATCGGCATGAGGACTGATCCCTGACAGGAAAGAGCCGACAATGTGAGAGTCGTTCCCTTGATAGGAATCATTTTCTTTTGTTTAAATTTCAAATAGGGAATGACATTTTGAAAATAGAAAATCAAAGAAACTCCTACCCTCAAATCATCACAAATGCCTGCATAGGATTCTTTCTCCGCATGACGTTCTATCGAAACATCTTCTTCCGAACTGATGTACTTACCCCGCACATATGGAAAATAATAATTGTATATATAGTTATTATTGTCATCAAATTCTCCACGTACAGCGATCCCAATCCTATTTCCAAATTCTTTGCAACATTCTACAAAGATAAAATCTTCATATTCTGACTGGACAATATAATCTCTCTGTCTCGCCGTACGGATACAATCTGTTATGACAAGTTGCAATTGCTTCCTGTTTTTTATCTGGCCAAGTCCTATGGCACGTAAATATTTATGCAAGGAACTCACCTCATTTCATTTATTCCCATAGACAATATACCAATTATCCTACTTGTATGAAATTTGACAAATGCCACGAAGGTCAAATGCTCCACAGTTTTGCTGCAAATCAAGCATACTACCCCGTCAGATTGTTATAGGGTATTTAATTACCGGATTTCCTTTTGTCCTCCCATGTATGGTTGTAACACTTCAGGAATTTTCACGGAACCGTCTGCCTGTAAATTATTTTCCAAAAAGGCAATGAGCATTCTTGGAGGAGCAACTACTGTATTATTTAGTGTATGCGCAAAATACTTTCCTTTTTCTCCGTTTACACGAATTTTTAATCTTCTTGCCTGGGCATCTCCTAAATTCGAACAACTTCCCACTTCAAAATATTTTTTCTGACGGGGTGACCATGCTTCCACATCAAAAGATTTTACTTTCAAATCAGCCAGATCTCCTGAACAACATTCCAATGTTCTCACAGGGATGTCCATACTACGGAACAGATCTACTGTATTTTGCCATAGTTTCTCGAACCACATAGGAGATTCTTCCGGTTTACATACAACAATCATTTCCTGTTTTTCAAACTGATGAATACGATATACACCTCTCTCTTCCAATCCATGTGCTCCCTTTTCTTTTCTGAAGCAGGGAGAATAGCTCGTTAGAGTTTTGGGAAGTTCTCCTTCAGGAATAATCGTATCAATAAACTTTCCAATCATAGAATGCTCACTTGTACCAATTAAGTATAAATCCTCTCCTTCTATTTTATACATCATAGCATCCATTTCAGCAAAACTCATAACGCCTGTCACTACATTACTACGAATCATAAAAGGCGGTACACAATAGGTAAATCCCCTTCCAATCATAAAATCTCGAGCATAGGCAATTACTGCAGAATGAAGTCTGGCAATATCTCCCATCAAATAATAGAACCCGTTTCCTGCTACTTTCCTGGCACTGTCCAAATCAATACCATGAAACCGTTCCATAATTTCTGTATGATAGGGAATCTCAAAATCAGGTACAATTGGATCACCATATTTTTTCACTTCTACATTTTCTGTATCATCTTTCCCTATCGGAACGCTTGGATCAATGATATTGGGAATCGTCATCATAATTTTTATAACTTTATCATTCAGTTCTTTTTCTTTTTCTTCTAACTCAGCAAGACGTATCGCTCCTGCAGCAACTTCCGCCTTTTTTGCTTCCGCTTCTTCTTTTTTCCCCTGAGCCATCAATTTACCAATTTCCTTAGAAATTTTATTACGGCTGGCACGAAGATCGTCTGCTTCCTGTTTTGTAACTCTGGCTTGTCCATCCAGTTCAATTACTTCGTCCACCAGTTCCAACTTCTGATCCTGAAATTTCTTTTTTATATTCTCTTTTACCGTTTCCGGATTTTCTCTTAAAAATCTAATATCTATCATTGATTTCCTGCCTCCTTTAAATGCTCTTATGTTCTGCCTTTACAATTTTAATATCTTTACCTGCTTTTTTTCTTTTATTTTCTCTGTTTATCTTAATTTGTTTTCCTGTTCCGTTATCTGACATTTCTATAGTTTCTTTTCGTTCATTATTGCTATATTCTTTATTTTCCTTACTATCCCTTTCTTCTCGGGTTTCTTTATTTTCTCTACCAATAGCCCTCATCAGCGCCTGCTCTTCTTCTTCGCCTAAAGAAATATCACTTTTACCTTCTTTAATTTCTTTAGTGTAGGTATAACATCCGTCGCTGCTGTGTACAGAGTTTAAAACAAATCCATTATTTTTTCGATTCAACAAGGCGAGACTAAAACTCAACTTTCCACCCATCTGCTTAAACGCATCATATTTAATAATTCCACATTTCTGGTACGTAAATTCCATATTATGAAATAATCTGCGAATATCTCTTCTATTTCTTTCTGCAGCCATTTTTAATTTACTGTTGTCTTCAAATATATCTGATATTTCTTCTTCCAGACTTTTAGCATCTTTTCCACCCATAAATTTTTGCAGCCTTCTATTTAATCTGGATAGCTTTTTCATCTGCACAATCAATAAAATCAATGTGAGAAGAAACAGTAGTAAACTCATTCCGGCGATGCCTGCCAATATATATCCAATATCAAGATAACCTAATCCTAAACTATCTAAAAATGCACTAGACATTATTCTCCTCCGTATTTTATTTTTATTTCAACAATATTTCCTTTAACCTATCAAAATCATCATGAGAGAAAAATTCTATTTCTATTTTACCGCTACCATTTTCTTTTGAAACAATATTTACTTTTGTTCCAAGAGATTCTTTCATTTTTTCTGCCATATCCTGATAAATATATTCCAAACTTTTATTTTTCTCTGCTTTTACTTTTTCTGTTTTTGGTTTATTTAAATTTTTAACGAGTTTCTCAACATCACGTACACTCAATTTTTCATCAAAAATTTTCTGAGCAACTGTATATTGTTGTTCCGTATCTTCTATAGAAAGAAGTGCTCTGGCATGCCCGGTAGAAATCATTTCATCTATTACCATCTGTTGTACTTCATCACAGAGTTTTAACAGTCTCATGGAATTTGTAACGGCAGTTCTACTCTTGGAAACTCTCTCTGCCACCTCATCTTGCTTTAAATTAAATTCCGTCAACAATTTTTTAAAGGCCTGTGCTTCTTCAATCGGATTTAGATTCTCTCTCTGTATATTCTCTATAAGAGAAATTTCCACTATTTCCTGTTCTGTTAAATCCCGTATGATTACTGGAACTTCTTTCAATCCAGCTATTTTTGCAGCTCGCCATCTTCTTTCTCCGGCAATTATTTCATAATGATCTTTTCTATCCTGCACCAAAATAGGCTGAATCAGTCCAAATTGTTTAATTGAATCTGCCAGCTCTTGTAATGCATCCTCATCGAAATTTTTACGAGGCTGTTCTCTATTGGGTTCTATCATTGTAATTTTGATAACCTGTTCAGAATCATTTGTTTTCTTCTCATCTTGAACTGATATCGTATCTTTTTTGTCACTGGTATCTCCAATTGCCTTTGGAATTAAAGAATCCAAACCTTTTCCTAATCCTCTTGCTGCCATATTTTTATCTCCTATTCTTTCTTCCAATAATTTCTTTCGCCAAAGAACGATAGCTTTCTGCTCCGGCTGATTTTGGGTCATAAATCTGAATAGGAATTCCATGGCTGGGCGCTTCTGCTAATCTGATATTTCTTGGTATAATTGTTTTATATACATTAATACTTTTTTCCAAATTATTTTTTACATTTTCAACTACTTGATTTGATAAATTTGTTCGAGAATCATACATTGTAAATACGATACCTTCCATATCCAATACGGGATTCAATCTTTCCTTTACAAGATTCACAGTATGTATTAATTGACTCAATCCTTCCAAAGCATAATATTCACATTGAATCGGTACAAGAACAGCATCTGCTGTCGTCATAGCATTTACTGTCAACATACTGAGAGAAGGAGGACAATCTATTATGATAAAATCATAAGCATCTTTTACCCAGTCAATTTCTTTTTTTAATATAAATTCTTTTTTTTCTACACCAATCAATTCTATTTCCGCAGCTGCTAAATTTACATTAGACGGTAAAATAGATACACCTGGAACAACTTCTTTAATAATAGAATCCTGTACAGAACATTCTCCCAATATCAATTCATAAATTGTATTTTCCAGATTATTTTTATCTACTCCATATCCACTTGTAGCGTTTCCCTGTGGATCACTATCAATCATTAATACTTTCTTTCCTCTTGCAGCAAGTGCTGCTGACAAATTAATAGATGTGGTTGTTTTTCCTACGCCGCCCTTTTGATTTGCAACTGCTATAATTCTTCCCATTACTTCACCTTTCATTTCTCTTTCTGTATTTTAAGTTTTACATTTTGTACTTTTATGATTATAGCATGTTATTTCTGTATAATCTATAATTTAATTAAAAAATAATAGAATAGAAAAGTTGTCTGAAAATACAAAAATATGATAACAATAGTTCGCGAGTTATATATAAATTTTATAATGTTTCACACTTAAAAAAAGATAAAGAAAATGTTTCACGGATAATATTACAATATATTGGGCCAATGTTTCACGTGAAACATCTATATATTGTGATGGAAAATTTTTCTTCATAATGTTTCACGTGAAACAAATAAAATAGTCTTAAAAATTAACTCTAATGATAGAAATAGCTTGTAAGTTTATTCAATTTACTATATAATAAATTATATAAACAGCTATATACAATAAGGCTTGGTAAAAATATATGAATAAAAAAATTAAAACTGTTGCTGCTATTGCACAAGCAACTGTCATTACGATTCATATTATAAATAAAATATGCTATTCTGTTTCAACTGTAAAAAATATATTAAACAGTACAGAAAATAATTATTACGAATGGCGTTTTGGTAAAATTCGCTACACAAAAAAAGGAAGTGGAACTCCTCTCCTACTTGTCCATGATCTTTCTGTAGGAAGTTCCGGTTATGAATTTCATAAAATTATTGACAAATTATCCAAACAATATGAAGTATACACAATAGATATGCTTGGATATGGTTTATCGGATAAACCAAATATGACTTATACCAGTTTTTTATATGTTCAGCTTCTCACAGATTTCGTAAAAACTGTAATAGGCAAAAAAACGGATATTATTGCAACAGGTGACTCCTCTTCTATTGCAGTTATGACTTGCCATAATAATCCAGAAGTATTTAATAGAATATTATTGATAAATCCTCAAAGTTTATATCAGTTAAATCTTATTCCTACAAAACAAACAAAAACATTAAAACTTTTGATTGATATTCCTATTCTAGGTACATTTATTTACAATATTGTTACATCAAAACATGCATTTATCAATATGTTCCGCAAATATTATTTTGCAAATCCTAATAATATTGATGAATCCTACATTGTAGCTTACAAAGAAGCAAGTCACAGAAATGACTATAATTCAAAATATTCTTTTTCCAGTCACATAGGAAGATATATGAATTTCAATATTCTCCACGCATTAAAAGAAATTAACCACAGTATTTTTATTATTGCAGGAGAAAATAAAAAAGAAACTCAATCCATTGTAGAAAACTATATTTATTACAATAATTCTATTGAGACCGCTTATATATCCGAAACAAAACAATATCCTCACATAGAGATGCCTCAAAAAGTATTAAACCAAATTTCTATCTTTTTAAATTAACTGATTTACTAAGCCCACCAATAGCCCGTCAAAGGCGGATGTACTTTATCTGCTTCTGGCGGGCAATTAAAATTTATCTATATTGGTTCTTTTGCAGGTACTCCAGCTTTTCTTGGAAACTTCATAGGTGTCTTTTTTCTTTTTTCAATTAACAGAATACATCTTTTTTCTTTGGAACCGGGCAGAATCAAATTTACTTTTTCTTTCAAAAAACCTCCCAGTAACGAGAATGCTTTATCAGCACTCTTCAATTCCTCTTCTATCTTATCTGATTTATAAGCAACAAAGATACCTCCCACTTTCACAAAAGGAATACAATATTCTGAAAGTGTAGACAAATTGGATACCGCTCTGGAAACACAAAAATCATATTTCTCCCGTAATTTACCAGACTTTGCAAAGTCTTCCGCTCTGCCATGTATTGCTTCAATATCTGTTAATTCTAACTTATTTATTACTTCCTCTAAAAAAGTAATTCTTTTTTGTAGGGAATCCAAGAGAGTAATCCGCAAATGAGGTACCATAATTTTAAGAGGAATGCCAGGAAAACCAGCTCCTGTACCTACATCAATTAAAGACATTTCATTCTGGAAATCCAAACATTTTAAAACTAATAAACTATCAATAAAATGCTTTCTGACTACCTCAGAAAAATCAGTAATAGCAGTTAAATTCATAAAAGAATTCCACTCTGTCAAAATTTCATAATAAGTTAAAAATTGGCATATTTGCTTTTTTTCCAATGAAATAGATAGAGCAGCCATTGATTTTTCAAAAAATGTAGTATCATATCTATCCAATATTTCCATATTCTCTCCAATTGACATATATTACTCCTTTGATTCTCCTCTTTGAAAACGTTCCAAATATACAAGTAAAACAGATATATCTGCAGGTGAAACTCCCGATATTCTGGAGGCTTGTCCAACAGAAGAAGGATGAAAAGAAATCAGCTTTTGTCTCGCTTCCAATCTAAGACTGGGTATATCATGATAATCGATATTTTCAGGAATTTTTTTCTTTTCCATTTTTTTATACTGCTCTACCTGTCGAAGCTGTCTGGCTATATACCCTTCATATTTAATTTCTATTTCTACCTGTTCCACAATATCTTCCGATAAAGGTAAAGACTTCTCCCTCTCGCTGTCAATCTCAGCCAAAATATGATAAGATAATTCTGGACGACACATTAATTCAGCAAGTGTTGTGCCTGTCTTCAAAATAGAACTTCCACAGGATTGCAAAAACTCCTGATTTTTTTTGGAAGCACCTACGACAGTATTTTTTAAACGATTTATTTCCATTTCTATTTTATTACGCTTATCCAATAACTTATCCAATTGCTCTTTCGTTACCAGACCTGCTTTAAAACCTTTTTGACGTAATCTCAAATCTGCATTATCCTGACGAAGTAATAAGCGATACTCCGCTCTGGACGTCATCATTCGATAAGGCTCCATCGTCTCCTTCGTCACAAGATCATCAATCAATACACCAATATAAGCTTCTGAACGATCTAAAATAAAAGGTTCCTTTCCCATAATTTCCATAGCAGCATTGATACCTGCAATCAACCCCTGAGCTGCAGCCTCTTCATAACCACTGCTTCCATTGATTTGTCCTGCACTAAAAAGTCCCTTCACTTTTTTAAACTCCAGTGTAGATTTTAATTGAACAGAATTAATACAATCATATTCTATGGCATAAGCATTTCTTACTATTTTACAATGTTCCAATCCAGGTACTGTTCGATACATGGCAAGCTGTACATCTTCAGGAAGTGAAGAAGACATTCCGGCAATATACATCTCATTTGTATGTAATCCCTCCGGCTCAATAAATACCTGATGCCTATCTTTGTCAGAAAATTTAACTACTTTATCCTCAATAGAAGGACAATATCTGGGACCAGTTCCTTCAATAATTCCCGCATAAATAGGAGAACGATCCAAATTTGCCCGAATAATATCATGAGTCTTCTCATTTGTATAGGTCAGAAAACAAGATACCTGATCTATCTGCACATCTTCAGGATTCGTAGAAAAAGAAAAAGGAACTACTTTCTCATCTCCAAACTGTTCTTCCATTTTAGAAAAATCAAGGGAACGTCTGTCCATCCTGGCAGGAGTACCTGTCTTAAAACGACGCATTTCTATTCCAAGATTTTTTAAAGATTCCGTCAGATAATTGGCAGGCTGCAATCCATTTGGTCCCGTATAAGTTATTGCTTCTCCACAGAGACATCTTGCCCTCAGGTAAGTCCCTGTACAAAGAATAACGGCTTTACTCTCATAGATAGCACCTGTGAAAATTTTTACTCCCGTTATCTTTTTCTCGATGATTCCATTTTTATCTTTATAACTCTCTGAAAGTAGTTCACACACTTCAGCCTGCTTCACAGTCAAGTGCTCCTGATTTTCAATCACTCTACGCATTTCTCGCGTATAATCAGCTTTATCTGCCTGTGCTCTGAGAGAATGAACAGCAGGTCCTTTCGATCTGTTCAACATTTTCGATTGAATAAAAGTTTTATCTATATTCTTTCCCATTTCACCACCAAGAGCATCCACTTCACGGACAAGATGACCTTTAGAAGACCCGCCTATATTTGGATTACATGGCATCAAAGCAATACTGTCTACACTCACTGTAAAAATGACTGTCTCCAAACCAAGCCTGGCACAGGCAAGAGCAGCTTCACATCCTGCATGTCCCGCGCCGATTACGCATACATCTACTTTTTCTCTGATTTCAGCCATTATCTTCAAACTCCTCTTCATTTACTTTCCCATACAAAATTTAGAAAAAATCTCATCAACCAAATCTTCCCCTACTTCCTCACCAATCACTGTACCGAGAGCAGTATAGGCATCCATTAAATCTATCGAATAAAAATCTTCAGACATCCCAAGAGATACACTATCTTTTACCAAAAGGAGACTTTCATAGGTCTTTCTAATAGCTTCCTTATGTCTTACATTTGTAATATATATTTCATTATCAGAATATATCTTTCCACCAAAAAACATTTTTTGTACTTCATTTTGTAACTCTTCAATTCCTTCTCCCTCGGTAGCACATACTTTGATAACAGAACAATTACCACTGTATTTTTCTTTTATAATTTCTTCCGTTACAACAGATACAAGATCCGTTTTATTTAATAAAATAATCTTATTCTTCTGTTCAATCAAAGAAAAAATTTCAAAATCATTTTCATCCAAAGGAACAGAAGCATCTACCACATATAAAATTAAATCAGCTTCCTCCGTAAATTGTAACGCTTTTTCCACACCTATTTTCTCTACAATATCTTCTGTTTTACGAATACCTGCAGTATCTATAACATGCAATCCAATTCCCTTTATTTTGATAAATTGCTCCAGAGCATCTCTTGTTGTTCCTGCTACATCTGTAACAATTGCTTTTTCCTCTCCAACTAGCAAATTAAGTAAAGATGACTTTCCCGCATTTGGTTTTCCAACAATAACTGTTTTGATGCCTTCTTTTATCACTTTTCCATCATCGGCATTATCCAAAAGTTTTTTAATATCAAAAACCAATTCTTCTAAAACAGATAATAATTTTTTTCCATACCCTTCTATATTAATATGTTCTGGATCATCAAGAGCAGATTCTATATAAGCAATTTCATAAATAATCTTTTCTCGCAAATTTTTAATGATATGAAAAACAGAACCTCTCAACTGCCTGACAGATGTTTTCAAAGCAATTTCATTTTCAGAAGTAATGACATCCATTACAGCTTCTGCTTTTGATAAATCAATACGTCCATTCAGAAAAGCTCTTTTTGTAAACTCTCCAGGATCCGCCAGCCTGGCTCCATTCTTTAATACGAGTTCTAAAATATGATTCGTCAATAAAATTCCACCATGACAATTAATTTCCACCACATCTTCCATTGTATAACTTCTGGGAGATTTCATAACAGAAACCATCACTTCATCTATCAATTCTTTTCCATCATAAATAAAACCATAATGAATTGTATGGCTTTCTGCATCTAATAAAATATGATCTTTCATTTTCGTCCTGAAAATTTTATCTCCAATAGAAATCGCTTCACTGCCACTTATTCTGATAATACTGATACCTGACTGTGATAGTCCAGTTGCTATTGCTGCTATTGTTTCCGACATTTTCTATCTCCTAATCGTACAGAAAAAACATCCGGCCGGTTTCAACAAACACCGGCCGGACTTATCCTGTCCACTATCGTTTCAAAGTAACTACTACTCTTCTGAAGGGCTCATCCCCTTCACTGTGAGTCGTTACATATCTGTCATTCTGTAAAGCAGAATGTATAATTCTTCTCTCATATGGATTCATTGGCTCCAGTGAAACCGCACGTTTTGTTCTTTTTACTTTAAAAGCAATATTTTTTGCCAGATTTTCAAGAGTATCTTTTCTTCTTTTTCTGTAATTTTCTGTATCCACTTTTACATGAATATAATTTTCCACATCCTTATTTACAACAAGAGAAGTCAAATACTGCAATGAATCAAGAGTTTGTCCTCTTTTTCCGATGAGAATACCCATCTCATCTCCACTTAAATCAATATCCATAATATTTTCCACTTCATCAAAACGAATATCAATAACTACAGTAAGTTTCATTGCTTCAAATACATCGTTCAAAAATGTCTTTGCAATATCTTTAACAGAAGATTTCACCCTTGCTTTAATAACAGCAGACTTGGAGCCAAGTCCTAAAAATCCGGCAGAGCCTTCTTCAATTACTTCATATTCCAGTTTATCACTTGTTACAGAAAATTTCTGACAAGCTTCTGTAATAGCATCATCAACTGTTTTCGCGCTTATTTCTATAAATTCCATCTTATCTGCCTCCTGTTTTTATCTGTTATTTTTTTCATTATACTCTTTTACTAAATTTGCCTTTGCAGTAATACTGCCAGGTTTTTTATGAAACTCATAAGCTTCTCTTGCTTTTCTGAGCAATTCATCCTTTTCCTCCTGGGTATATCTCGACTTGGAATCATTCATCTTTTTTGTACTCATAGAAGCATAATTGTTGAGCTGTTTTCCTGAAATTCCGGCCTTTTCCAGTTTCTTTTCTCTTTTTTCCAGATTCTTTTTAATGACTTCATCCATATCTATTTTATCAATATGTTTATTGATAAGTACCTGCTGCACACTTCTGACAACCGCACCAGCTACCCAATAAATACCCATACCAGCTGGAAGTGTAAAGCAAAAAACAGCTGACATAATTGGCATCATCATATTCATTGTCTTCATAGAAGCTGCCACACTATCCTGCTGCCCATTTCCACTGGAAGCGGGCTGAGGCATTAATTTCACATTTAACCACTGCGTAAAAGCAGCCAGAAAAGGAACCATCAATGCTGCAAAAATCATCAGATAAGCGCCCGATGTAAAAGCGTCTTTAATAATAAAAGATGGAGAATTCGCAATATTTAATCCAAGAAAAGTATTGTACTCATTCAGCTTTTCCATCGTGTTAACTGCATCAGAAGAAAAATCTGCAAATCTTCCATCCGATATCAATACATTCCAACTTTCAGATGACATTTTATTCAAACAATCAATAAAAGTATTGGCCGCATAATTCTTTACATTTTCAGCATAGTTTATTGTACTTGCCACATAACTTTGAATACCCTGTATGAAATTCTCGTTTGCAAACTGTTTTTCATACATTTTAGAAGTATCCAAACCTTGTAAAAATGTGGATGCTTCACTATTCAATATCATCTTGTCCACTAAAGGGAAAAAAGCTTCTCTGATTTGTCTTACATAAGCAGGCATAGAATAAATAACACGATATAATGCAAAAAGAATTGGCATCTGAATTAAAAGCTGCAGACAGCTTCCTGTAGGAGACACACCATATTTATCATAAACCGCCCTTGTCTCTTCATTCATTGCCATAACAGAATCATTATCTTTTTTATTTTTATATTTTTTTTGTATTTCCTGAAGTTCAGGATTCATTTTTGCAGAAAGCTTGGAAAACTTTTGCTGCTTGATCGTAAGAGGTGTCATACATCCATAAATAACGATCGTAAACAAAATAATAGCAAGACCGGTATTTGGAATCCCCATTTTATCCAATAAAATAAAAATTCCATTCATCAGATAGCCCAACAAAATAGCAATTGGTCTCAGAAAACCTGACTGCTGCGTCAATAAAATACTACATGACAATTTTTTGCCCTCCTCGCATTTGTCACCGATTGATTTCCATCCTTAAATTAAGGAACAGGATCATATCCTCCTTTAGAAAAAGGATTACACCTGAGTATCCGCCAGGCGGCAAGCATGCCGCCCTTTAAAACTCCATATTTTTCAACTGCCTCCAACCCATATTGAGAACAGCAGGGAAAATAGGGACATCTTGTTCTTTTCAGAGGGGATACATATTTTTGATAAATTTTTATGATAAAAATCAAACTTTCTTTCATAACAAATTCAAACACTTCTGGAAGAACTGATTCCATGAAGTTTTCCCAAATGTAACATGGCATTTTTGATTTCTCTATAAGAAACCTCAGCCGCACATATTCTTGCAATGACTACGATATCTAAACCACTATTAAATATATTTTCATGTAGTCGATAGCTTTCCCGGATCAGCCTCGTAACACGGTGCCTTACGACACTGTTTCCGACTTTTTTACTGACAGAAATTCCCAGTCTGTTCTTTTCCCGATTATTTTCCATAACATACATTACTAGATACTTATTTGCTAATGATTTACCATTATGATAAACATTCCGGAAATCTGCTGTTTTCTTTAAAGATTCCATTATCCGTGAAAAAAAGGCCACATAACTGCGGCCTACGCTGACAATCTTTTTCTTCCTTTTGCTCTTCTGGCAGCTATGACTTTTCTTCCTCCCGACGTACTCATTCTGGAACGAAAACCATGAACTTTAGATCTCTGTCTATTTTTTGGCTGAAATGTCATTTTCATATACAATACACCTCCTTCAAATTATGGAAAATATCGTTACAATTATATAAGAAACATAGTTTTAAGTCAAGCAAATCAAATATTTTTATTTTCATTTTCCCCAATATTATCCACAAAAATGTGAATAAATTGTGAATAACTATAGAGCGAACTGTGAAAATCTTCCAAATGATTCCTGTAATAAAGAAAAATTATGTTTATAACATTTTTCTTAACTATCCACATATCTAAAAAAGCATAAGTCAGATACACATTATCGTTCTAAAATCATTTGATATTTTTTTATTTATCAGTTAATATAGAAGGTAATATATTGGGCATTTACTCGATAGCACAGGATATTTTTCAGGAGAATAAAATAAAATGGAAAATATAAGAGACAAATGGGAAACAATTAAAGAAACTGTCAGGAAGGAATATGACCTGTCAGAAATTTCCTATACTACATGGATTGCACCTTTGAAATTTTACAAAATAGAAAACGATACTGTCATTGTCTCTATACCTTCTGATCAATCTCATGCGCTGAAATATATTTCAGGTAAATATAAGAGTTACTTTCAGGTGACAATTACAGAAATGATGAACCACAATTATGATGTTTCCTTTATCCTGGAAAAAGACCAGGAAGGCGAAGAGACGTCTTCTGAAACAAAAGACCCAAATTATCTGATTAACTATGAAAATTCAAACCTGAATCCAAAATATAAATTCGATACATTCGTCGTTGGAAGCAGTAATAAATTTGCCCATTCTGCTTCCCTGGCTGTAGCAGAATCTCCTGGAGTTACATACAATCCTCTCTATTTATATGGAGGAGCCGGACTTGGAAAAACTCATTTGATGCATTCCATAGGTCACTTCATACTGGAACAAAATCCCAATATGAAGATCCTCTATGTTACAAGTGAACAATTCACAAACGAAGTAATTGAATCCATCAGAAGCGGTAACGCCGCTGCCATGACAAATTTAAGAGAAAAGTATAGAACTGTAGATGTTCTTCTGATCGATGATATTCAATTTATCATTGGAAAAGAAAGTACACAGGAAGAATTTTTCCACACATTCAATGTACTCCATTCCGCAAGAAAACAGATCATCCTTTCTTCTGACAAGCCTCCAAAAGATATGGAAACACTGGAAGAAAGATTCCGTTCTCGATTTGAATGGGGACTCATAGCGGACATTCAGGCACCTAACTATGAAACAAAGATGGCAATATTACGTAAAAATGCCGAAACTTTTGATAAAGACATCAGTGATGACATATTAGATTATATTGCTACCAATATAAAATCAAATATCAGAGAATTGGAAGGTGCTCTCAATAAGATCATCGCATTCATCAGATTGAATAAAATAGATGAACTGACTATGGAAGCGGCAGAAGAAGCATTAAAGGATATTATCTATCCTGAAAAAGCAAAAACTATCACTCCGACTCTGATACTGGAAACGGTAGCAGAACACTATAACGTCAGTCCTTCTGATATTACATCTAAAAAAAGAAACGGGGAACTGATCCAGCCAAGGCATGTGGTCATGTATCTTTGCAGGAATTTAATCGATATCCCCTTTGCAAATATTGCAAAACTGCTGAATAAAAAAGATCATACTACTATTATCCACGGTGTGAATAAGATCACTGAGGAAATTGTGGATGACATGGAACTTCGCAATAAAATAGAAGTCATAAAGAAAAAGCTAAACTTCTCTCCTTAAAAGTTACAAACAATTATATCCTTTTATTCACAGGAAATTCAAAGTTTTTCACTTCATAATAAATCTAATTGCAGCACTAAAACACTGGGATAAAAAGGATATTAACAAATTCACATCTATTATTAAGACGACTACGGAAATATAATATATTATATATGAAAGGAGTTACCCAGAAATGAAATTGGTATGTTCAAAAACAAATCTGTTAAATGGTGTTCAAATTGTATCAAAAGCTGTTCCAAGTAAAACAACAATGTCTATATTGGAATGTGTTCTTGTGGATGCAAGAAGAAATGATATTACATTGACTGCTAATGATATGGAACTTGGTATTGAAACAAAAATAGAAGGTACGATACTTGAAAAAGGAATGATTGCTTTAGATGCTAAAATTTTTCTGGAAATCGTAAGAAAGCTTCCTGACAATGATATTACGATAGAAACAGATGAATCGTTTAAAACGACAATTACCTGTGAAAAAGCTAAGTTCAATATCATCGGGAAATCTGGAGAAGATTTTTCCTATTTGCCTTCTATTGAAAGAATTGATTCTATTATGCTTTCTCAGTTCACATTAAAAGAAGTGATTAGGCAGACTATTTTTTCGATTGCTGATAACGATAACAATAAACTGATGACAGGAGAATTGTTTGAAATCAAAGAAGACAATCTGAAGGTAGTTTCTCTGGATGGACACAGAATTTCCATTAGAAATATTAAATTAAAAAATTTCTATCAGGGTAGAAAAGTAATTGTTCCCGGGAAGACACTGAATGAAATCAGTAAGATACTAAGTGGAGATACGGATAAAGATGTATCAATTTTCTTTACAAATAAACATATCGTATTTGAATTTGACAGAACAGTAGTTGTATCCCGGTTGATCGAAGGAGAATATTTCAATATTGCTCAGATGTTGTCCAGTGATTATGAGACAAAAATTAAAATCAACAAAAAAGAATTTTTAAATTGTATCGACAGAGCAACTCTTCTTGTAAAAGAAGGAGATAAAAAACCTATCATTATCACAATCACAGACGAAGGTATGGAGTTGAAGATCAATTCTACAGTAGGAAGTATGAACGAAGAGATCGACATAAAAAAGAGCGGTAAAGATATTATGATAGGTTTTAATCCTAAATTTTTAATCGATGCTTTGAAAGTAATTGATGACGAGGAAATAGATGTCTATATGGTAAATCCTAAGGCACCGTGTTTTATCAGAGATTCGGGAGAAACCTATATTTATTTGATTTTACCTGTGAATTTTACAACTGTTGTCTGATTTCACAAAACATAATCTGATTAGAGTGGTAAAAAATGGAAAATATAAAGATAAAAGACGAATTTATAAAATTAGGTCAGGCTTTGAAAATGGCAGGACTTGTAGACAGTGGTGTGGATGCTAAATTTGCCATATTGGACGGGTCTGTAAAAGTAAATGGCAATGTGGAGAAGCAGAGAGGAAAAAAACTGCGGGCAGGAGATGTCATAGAATACAACGGAAATCAGATAACAATTGAGGAATCAGTAAGATGATCATAAAATCATTGGAATTGTCTGATTTCAGAAATTATGATTTTCTGAATTTGACTTTTGACAAAGGTACCAATATACTGTACGGAGATAACGCACAGGGAAAAACAAATGTTTTAGAGGCGGTTTTTTTGTCTGCAACAACAAAATCTCATAAGGGAAGTAAAGACAGAGATATTATCAGATTTGGCCATGAGGAAGCTCATATTCGAACTTATCTGGAAAAAGAAAATTTGACTTATAAAGTTGATATGCATTTGAGAGGCAATAAATCAAAGGGAATTGCCATTGACGGAAAAAAGATCAAAAAAGCTGCTGAGTTGATTGGCCTTCTGAACGTAGTCTTTTTTGCTCCTGAAGATTTGAATATCATAAAAAACGGACCTTCTGAAAGAAGAAGGTTTGTTGATATGGAATTATGTCAGATAGATAATTTTTACTTGTATAATTTAAATCATTATAATAAAATTGTGAATCAAAGAAATAAACTTCTGAAAGATATTCATTTTAATTCTGATTTACAGGAAACTTTGAGTATATGGGATACTCAGCTTATTTCTTTTGGAAGTAAAATTATAGAACGAAGAAAATTGTTTATTGATCAGTTAAATGAAATGATCGTTACAATACATAAAAAGTTATCAGGAGGAAAAGAAACACTAACAATTTTTTATGAACCTGATGTGAAACCGGAAGATTTCGAAGAAATATGTGAAAAAAACCGGGACAGGGATATCAGGTTAAAGCAGACTACAACTGGACCTCATAGAGATGATTTTTCTTTTATGATAGGAGACATCGATATTCGTAAATTTGGATCGCAGGGACAACAGAGAACTGCGGCCCTTTCTTTGAAATTGTCAGAAATAGAGCTTGTTAAAAAGATTTCAAAAGATACACCGGTACTGCTGTTGGATGATGTTCTTTCTGAATTGGATAGTAGTCGTCAGAATTATTTGCTCAGCAGCATTGGAGATATTCAGACGATTATCACTTGTACCGGATTGGATGATTTTATCAATAATCGTTTTGAAATCAATAAAATATTTAAAGTAACAGACGGAGCAGTAACAAGCGAAAATTGATTTGTGCAGGTTTATCGGCTGAGTAGACAAAACAGGTTTAGGAGGAATGCATGAGTACAGAATATGGAGCAGACCAGATTCAGATATTGGAGGGACTTGAAGCAGTCAGAAAAAGACCTGGTATGTATATAGGAAGTACATCCAGTAGGGGACTTCATCATCTTGTATATGAGATTGTGGACAATTCAGTGGATGAAGCGCTTGCTGGTTTTTGTGATACTATTTGGGTTACGGTCAATGAAGATAATTCTGTTACAGTAGAAGACAATGGCCGGGGCATTCCGGTGGGAATCAACCAAAAAGCGGGCATACCCGCAGTGGAAGTGGTTTTTACAATCCTCCATGCGGGAGGAAAATTTGGTGGTGGAGGATATAAAGTGTCAGGTGGGCTCCATGGTGTTGGAGCATCCGTAGTAAACGCGCTTTCTGACTGGCTGGAAGTGACAATTTACAGTGAAGGTAAAATATACAGACAGAGGTATGAGAGAGGAAACGCATGCTATCAATTGAAAGAAATTGGTACTTGTGAAGAAGAGAAGACAGGAACTGTTGTAATTTTTAAACCCGATAAGACGATCTTTCAGGAGACTACAGTTTTTGAATTTGATATTTTGAAACAACGTCTTCGTGAAATGGCTTTTCTGACAAAAAATTTAAAAATTATTTTAACAGATAACAGAGTGATAGATGAGAAGACAGGAGAGAAAAAACCACTTGTAAAAGAATTTCATTATGAAGGTGGAATAAAAGAGTTTGTAATATATTTGAATAAAAGCAAGACAGCACTTTACGAGGATGTTCTCTATTTTGAAGGAAAAAAAGACAATGTCTATGTGGAAGTGTCTATACAGCACAATGATTCTTACACAGAAAGTTCTTATAGTTTTGTCAATAATATCAATACGCCGGAAGGGGGAACCCATTTGGCGGGATTTCGAAATGCAATAACAAAAACCTTCAATGATTATGCCAGAAATAATAAATTGTTAAAGGACAGTGAGCCGAATTTATCAGGAGAAGATATCAGAGAAGGTATGACAGCCATTATCAGTGTAAAGCTGGAGGATCCTCAGTTTGAAGGACAGACAAAACAAAAGCTTGGTAATTCGGAAGCAAGAGGAGCAGTGGACAGTGTCGTCAGTGAACAGCTCACTTATTATCTGGAGCAAAATCCTTCTGTGGCGAAAGTAATCTGTGAAAAGTCTATCTTGGCACAGCGTGCCAGAGATGCGGCGAGAAAAGCGAGAGATCTGACGAGAAGAAAGACAGCTTTAGAAGGAATGGCTTTGCCTGGAAAGCTGGCAGATTGTTCTGACAAGGATCCAAAGAATTGTGAAATCTATATTGTAGAAGGAGATTCTGCAGGAGGCAGTGCAAAAACTGCGAGAAGTCGGGCAACACAGGCAATACTTCCCTTACGTGGGAAAATATTGAATGTGGAAAAAGCGAGGCTGGATAAAATATATACCAATGCAGAAATCAAATCTATGATTACTGCGTTTGGTACGGGAATTCATGAAGATTTTGATATCAGTAAACTTCGATATCATAAAATTATTATTATGACCGATGCAGATGTGGATGGTGCACATATTGCCACATTGATGCTTACATTCTTGTATCGTTTTATGCCTCAGTTGATAAAAGAAGGTTATGTATATCTGGCACAGCCTCCCCTTTATAAATTGGAAAAAAACAAAAAAGTCTGGTATGCCTACAGTGATGAAGAGTTAAATACTATTTTAAATGATGTAGGTCGGGATCAAAATAATCGGATTCAGCGTTATAAAGGACTTGGTGAAATGGATGCAGAGCAGCTCTGGGAGACAACGATGGATCCTGAAAGAAGAGTTCTTTTACGGGTCACTATGGATGAAGAAGCAGAATCGGAAATTGACATGACGTTTACAACATTGATGGGAGATAAAGTAGAACCCCGTCGGGAATTTATAGAAGAAAACGCAAAATTTGTGAAAAATCTGGATATTTGATTGGAAATTGTAGTGTGGAAATATAAGGAAGGAAAGGGACAAATTTGGAAGACAATATTTTTGATAAAGTCCATGATGTAGATTTAAAGAAGACGATGGAAACTTCTTATATCGATTATGCGATGAGTGTTATTGCTGCCAGAGCATTGCCTGATGTAAGAGATGGATTGAAACCGGTTCAGAGACGTGTTCTTTATTCCATGATTGAATTGAATAACGGTCCCGATAAACCTCACAGAAAGAGTGCCCGTATCGTGGGAGATACAATGGGTAAATATCATCCACACGGTGACAGTTCTATTTATGGTGCTCTCGTAAATATGGCACAACCCTGGTCCATGAGACATGTACTGGTAGATGGGCATGGTAATTTTGGGTCTGTTGATGGAGACGGCGCTGCAGCTATGCGTTATACAGAAGCAAGACTTTCCAAAATTTCCATGGAAATGATTGCAGATATCAATAAAGATACAGTAGATTTTGTTCCTAATTTTGATGAAACAGAAAGAGAACCTTCTGTACTTCCAAGTCGTTTTCCAAATCTTCTCGTAAATGGGACGACGGGAATTGCGGTGGGAATGGCAACGAACATTCCCCCTCATAATTTAAAAGAAGTGGTAAATGCAGTAGTCAAAATTATCGACAATCGAGTTTTAGAGGACAGAGATACAGATATAGAAGAACTTTTGGATGTAATAAAGGCGCCTGATTTTCCCACAGGAGGAATTATACTTGGTACGAGAGGAAGCGAAGAAGCTTATCGAACCGGAAGAGGAAAAGTAAAGGTGAGAGCTGTCACCGATATAGAGACACTTTCCAATGGAAAAAACCAGATAATTGTGACAGAGCTTCCCTATCTTGTAAATAAAGCCCGGTTAATCGAAAAAATTGCAGAACTCCATAAAGATAAAAGAATAGATGGTATTACAGACCTTCGGGATGAATCTGACAGGGAAGGTATGAGGATTGTCATTGAACTGAGAAAAGACGCCAATGCCAATGTGATTTTAAATCAACTGTTTAAACATACCCAGCTTCAAGATACCTTTGGAATTATTATGTTGGCTCTTGTGAACAATGAGCCAAAGATTATGAATCTTTTGGATATGCTGAAGTATTATCTGATGCATCAGGAAGATGTGGTAACGAGGCGGACAAAATATGATTTAAACAAAGCGGAAGAAAGAGACCATATTTTACAGGGATTGTTGATTGCTCTGGATCACATTGATGAAGTAATCCGTATCATAAGAGCTAGTCAAAATACCCAGATTGCGAAGACAAATTTAATAGAACGGTTTGGTCTGACAGATGTGCAGGCACAGGCTATCGTAGATATGAGACTTCGTGCACTTACTGGTCTGGAAAGGGAAAAGCTGGAAAATGAACATAGAGAACTTTTAGAAAAAATCGCCCAATTGAAAGCGATTCTCGGAGATGAAAAATTGCTTCTCGGTGTTATTAAAACAGAAATGACAGCGATAGCTGAAAAGTTTGGAGATGAAAGGAAGAGCGTTATTGGTTATGATACAGATGATATTTCCATAGAAGACTTGATTCCTAAGGAGAACACAGTCATTGCTATGACAAGTCTTGGTTATATCAAACGTATGACAATTGACAATTTCAAGAGCCAAAACAGAGGTGGAAGAGGCATCAAAGGAATGCAAACAATAGAAGAAGATTATATAGAAGATCTTTTGATGACTACCACTCATCATTATATGATGTTTTTTACAAATTTTGGCCGGGTATATAAATTAAAAGTCTATGAAATACCGGAAGCCGGCCGCACTGCCAGAGGAACCGCCATTGTCAATCTCCTGCAAATGAATCCGGGAGAAAAAATAAATGCACTCATGCCCGTTAAGGATTATGAGGCATTTAGCAATTTTTTCATGGTGACAAAAAATGGTATTGTAAAGAAAACCTCCATTATGGAATATAAAAATGTCCGAAAAAACGGACTTGCTGCCATTAGTTTGCGGGAAGACGATGAATTAATAGAAGTAAAAATAACAAATAAAGATACGGAAATATTCCTTGTTACAAAACAGGGAATGTGCATCCGATTTAAAGAAACAGACGTGAGATCCACAGGAAGGGCATCCATGGGTGTAATCGGTATGAATTTGTCTCCTGGGGATGAAATCATTGGAATGCAGTTAGATCATCAGGGAGATTCTCTTTTGATTGTTTCTGAGAACGGTATGGGAAAACGCACTTACCTGGAAGAATTTTCCGTACAGAAACGGGGTGGAAAGGGAGTAAAATGTTATAAGATTACGGAAAAAACTGGAGATGTAGTTGGCGTGAAAGCGGTCAATGACGATCATGAGATTATGATGATTACAACGGGTGGCATTATTATTCAGCTTCGTATGGAAGATATTTCCACATTGGGGAGGATTACTTCCGGTGTTAAAATGATTCAGTTAGATGAAGGAGTCAGTGTTGCAAAGATTGCAAAAGTGAGAGAAAAAGTTTCTAATGGCAATCAGGAATTTGAAAATTTAGAAGATGCAATGGTATAATGTAATGCGTAAATAAAAATCACAATACAGTTGAGAAAGAAGGCATAAATTTTGGAAGCATATACGATATTTAAAGATTTGGCAATTATTATTATTGCAGCGAAATTTTTTGGAATTGTAGCCAGGAAATGCAAAGCACCTCAGGTTGTAGGAGAGATTATTGCAGGTCTGATTATTGGTCCATGTATTTTTGGATGGGTGGTACAGACAGATTTTCTCACAGAAATGGCAGAAATAGGAGTAATTCTTCTTATGTTTTCTGCTGGCCTGGAGACAGATCTGAAAGATTTGATGAAAACGGGACCGATTGCCCTTTTGATTGCCTGTTGTGGTGTATTTGTTCCACTCATCTCTGGTGCGGTTTTGTATATGGCGTTTTACGGTGTGTCACCATGGGGGAGTGAGTCATTTTATAAAGCGGTATTCATTGGTACTATATTGACAGCCACTTCTGTGAGTATCACTGTAGAATGCCTGAAAGAAATGGGAAAGCTGAAAAGTCAGGTTGGTACTACGATTTTAAGTGCGGCCATTATTGATGATGTCATCGGTATTGTGGTTCTTACTTTTGTGGTAGGATTTAAAAATCCTGATGCAAATCAAATGAAAGTAGTCATTAACACATTGCTTTTCTTCGTATTTGCCATTGTAATTGGTTTTATAATGTATCATATTTTCCGCGCGTTTGATGAAAGATATACCCATAGAAGAAGGGTGCCTATCGCTGGCTTTGCTTTTTGTCTGGCCATGGCTTATGTAGCCGAGAAGTATTTTGGGATTGCCGATATCACGGGAGCCTATGTGGCCGGTATCATTTTGTGCAGTGTAAAAGACGCAGATTACATAGAAGAAAAAATGGACATCAATTCTTATATGATGTTTGGACCTATTTTTTTCGTAGGAATCGGATTAAAAACGAATATCGATCATATCAATGCAGAAATTCTTATGTTTACGGCCGCTTTTGTCGTAGTGGGACTGATCAGTAAGGTAATCGGCTGCGGATTGATGGCAAAGATATGCAGATTCCAGAATAATGACGCTTTAAAAATAGGCGTAGGTATGATGACAAGGGGAGAAGTAGCTCTGATTGTAGCGCAAAAGGGACTTTCGGTAGGACTTGTTTCTTCGGAGTTTTTTACATCCGTCATTATGCTGATTATCGTATCTTCTATTTTGACGCCTGTTTTGTTAAAGATACTGTATGCAAAATCGGATAAGCAGGAACCTCTGCAGCCGGAAGTACAAAGCGCTTAAATATAGAAACAGAAGAAGGAGATTTATCATGACAGTATTTGAGGAACTGAAAGCAAGAGGATTGCTTGCCCAGTTGACAGATGAAGAAGAAATAAAAGAACTCATCAATGCCGGAAAGGCAACGTTTTATATTGGATTTGACCCCACTGCAGATAGTCTGCATGTGGGTCATTTCATGGCGCTGTGTCTGATGAAGCGTTTGCAGATGGCGGGAAATAAACCGATCGCTCTGATCGGCGGCGGTACGGGTATGGTAGGAGACCCTTCCGGCAGGAGCGATATGCGTACGATGATGACAGTGGAAGAGATACAGCACAATTGCGATTGTTTTAAAAAGCAGATGAGCCGGTTTATTGATTTTTCCGATGGAAAAGCATTGATGGTGAACAATGCAGACTGGCTTATGGGTCTGAACTATATTGAATTGCTTAGGGAAGTGGGAAGTCATTTTTCTGTAAATCGTATGCTGACAGCAGAGTGTTATAAGCAGCGTATGGAAAAGGGACTGTCTTTTCTAGAATTTAACTATATGATTATGCAGAGTTATGATTTCTATGAATTGTTCCAGAAATATGGCTGTAATATGCAGTTTGGCGGCGACGATCAGTGGAGTAATATGCTGGGCGGCACAGAACTGATACGTCGCAAGTTAGGAAAATACGCTTATGCCATGACCATTACTCTTCTTTTAAATTCCGAAGGAAAGAAAATGGGGAAAACACAAAAAGGAGCTGTATGGCTGGATCCGAATAAGACTTCTCCTTTCGATTTTTATCAATATTGGAGAAATGTGGCGGATGCGGATGTACTGAAATGTATTCGTATGCTCACGTTTCTGCCTCTGGAAGAGATCGATAAGATGGATAAGTGGGAAGGAAGCCAGTTAAATGAGGCAAAAGAAATACTTGCCTATGAACTGACAAGTCTTGTCCATGGCGAAGAAGAAGCGAAAAAAGCGCAAGACGGTTCCCGGGCGCTGTTTTCCAGTGGAAATGCGGCAGATATGCCTACCGCGGAACTGGCGGAAGAGGATTTTACGGAAGGGAAAATTGATTTGATCAGTGTCCTTGTGAAATCAGGACTGACCGCTACCAGATCGGAAGGGAGACGGGCCATCGAACAGGGCGGCGTTTCCGTAGAGGGAGAAAAAGTATCGGATGTAAAAAAGGAATATGAGAAAGAATTTTTTAATGACGGTATTGTCATAAAACGGGGTAAGAAAAATTTCCGAAAGGTATTTTCAAAATAACTTATGAAAAAAGCAATTATTTTTGATATGGACGGTGTTCTCTTTGACACGGAGATCATGTCTTCAAAAGCATGGCTGCAACTGTCAAAAGAGAGAAATCTGGGAAATATTGAGCAGTTGACAACAGACTGCATCGGGAGAAACAGAACGGATATTATCCTTCAGTTTCGAAAGAAATTTGGTGACAGTTTTGACGCAGAAGAATTTTTAAGTACCGGCAGGGCATTGATGCAGAGCTGGATTGACAGGGACGGGCTCCCTCTGATGAAGGGTTGTGTAGAAATCTTACAGTACCTGAATGAAAACGGCTATATCGTAGGGGTAGCTTCCTCTTCCAGTACAAAGACCATTTTAAGCCATATGGAAAAGGCGGGATTAAAAAGTTATTTTCAGGCGATCATAGGAGGAGATCAGGTGACGCTGAGCAAACCCAAGCCAGATATTTATTTAAAAGCCTGTGAGGCAATACATATGCCGCCGCCAGAAGTGATTGCAGTAGAAGACTCTCCCAATGGGATTCGCTCTGCACATGCCGCCGGCATGAAACCGGTGATGATACCTGATCTGGTAGAACCGGATGAAGAAATTTCCAGTTTATTGTATCGAAAATACGATTCCCTTTTGGAGTTAAAAAAAGCGATGGAAATGGGATGTCTATCATGATCTCATTACAAAAAGGGTTGATAAATATTTTTCTTTACATTTTATTTTTTCGTAATAAATAATAAAAAGGCTGAATCTGAGTACAGATTTGGCCTTTTTTGTATAAGAACTATCTATGAAAATGAATCCGTGGGTCTTTTGTTATCACCAGAAAATATCCTCATAGCTAAAATAGAGCTGCCATTCATACTCCCGGTTAGACTCTTCCGGTTGAAACCATTCTCCTCGAAGAATATAATAAGACTGACTTTTCTTGCCGTTATACAATTCACAGGAACCATTATTGCTTGAAACAGATACGGCGAGATTGCCGGTATAGGCGGTATCTTTTCTGAAATTTTCCATTATTTCCGATATTTTATTCAGAATCTGTTTTTCATGAGCCTCTTTTTTCATCCCTTGCAGATCGGCATCATCGATACTGAAATCCATGGAAATGTTCACAGGATATGTATTGAATACAGTAGTATAGTCCAAATTGTAGAAAGTAATCCTGTTCTGTTCATCCAGGAGACTTTCTCGAAGCCGGTTCATATATTGATCTGCTGCAGCTTTTGTACGGTCATATTCTTCTTTTTTATCCATCGTAACCCCTCCTACCGGATATCCGATAAAGGCGAAACAATAGGACTTTCCCATATAATCTTCCACAGACAGGTCTTGAAAAGTCCCCTCCGGAAAAGGTGCCAGCATATATTTTTGTTTGTAGTAACTGGCGAGCTGATATTTTAACCAGGAAAGCTGTTGGTATTTGGGCTCTGTCATGTTATTTATGATCTGTGTATGGGTGTAGCCTTCCTGATCTTTGTATGTCAAAGTCCATTCATCATAGATGTAGCCGTCTGAGTGATAACCGCAGCCACAGTCTTCCGCTTCTATTGTAACTGTCCTTTTCTCCCCTATTTCACAGTCAGGACCGAACATGTCACGGAGCTCATTTTCATAGATCAGGGCATAATCTTCTTTGTAAATATGAGGAAGATTTTCCCAGGTATGAATAGCAGCGTTAATTATCATACAGAGGATAATGGACGGAACAGCCAGCTTGAGGAATGTTTTCAATTTAAAACTCCTTTGGAACTATTATATTTTTCGTAAAGGATAATAGATATAATAAAAAACCCGGCGGATTTTAAACCTGCCGGGTTTGCAAAATCGGTATTAATCGGTTGCGTAATTTAACTTTACAGTGACAGTGGCAGTTTTATTTTTGGACCCTGTATCGAAAGCACCACCGTAGCTGTATTCGGAATCAGAGTTCTGTGCGGTAATCTGGAAAACGCCCAGGTTGGCACTGAGTAGCCTGGTGGTTTTAGCACCTGTACCGGATGCGACGATATCCGCTCTTGTTTTGGCATTTGCTGTGGCCTGTTCAATCAAATCCAGTTTTAATTCATCCAGTTTTGTATAGTAGTATTCTGGAGAATATGATTCAAATTCGATATTGGACTCGATAAGCTTTGTAATATCCTTTGAAATAGAATCTACTTTATCTACATTTTCGGAAGTGACAGTAACAGATTGGTTGAGATCATAGCCGTCTAAGTATTCGCCAATCACATTTCCCTCTTCGTTGTATTCTGTAATCCATCTCTGGGAGATGGAAACAGAACTGAAAGAAATTTCGTTCTCAGAAAGGCCGTTATCCATCAAATATCGTTTTACGACTTCTGCATCGTTTTTGATAGACTGATAAGCCATTTTTGGTGTAGTACCATAGGAAGAAAAACTTCCCCGCCATACGATCAGATCGGATTCGAAGTCACAACTTGCAGAGCCCGTTACGGTGATACCGTTTCCACTGGAATATTTTTTATATTTGGCAAAACAGCCGGAAAAAATACTGACACAAATAATCGCGGAAATTCCGGCAATCAATGCGATGATAACCGCTGTAGAAGAGACCGGTTTTTTCGGCGGGTTCGGCTGCGGTGGTTGTGTCTGTTGTGGGCCGTTTTCATTTCCATACATATTTCCGTACATAATTATCCTCCTTTGAAAGGGTTACCCTTATATAAAATGATATTGAAACTGATAGATATTAATTCTATTATAGCAAATGGAGTGGGGTTTTCAAGCAGCCATAAAAAAATTAATAATATAGAAAGAATTTCATGAAAAATATTCTGGCAACAGAAAAAGATTGACATAATTTATCTGACAATGTATACTACTATTAATTAATAAAGTTTATTAATTAAAAAGCGAGGGAAATAATGTGCTGACAGGGCAGCCTAAGTTGTTAAAGGAAGTCAACAGAAATATTGTAAAAAAAATGATATTTGAATACGGTCCTATAACAAAACCTGAACTATCGAAAAGGTCAAATCTGAGTCTTCCTACTATTAATAAAATTGTAGATGGTTTGGAGCAGGATGGTATTGTCAGACAGGATGGGACTGCCGGGAGTGGTTCGGGGAAAAAAGCAAAGTTATATACAGCAAATGAAAATGCCGGAAATATTATTATACTGTATTATCTGGAAGAAAAATTTAAAGCCAGTCTTGTAAACGTCATTGGGACTAAGATCTATGAAGAATTGGCGGAAATCAGAAATGAATCAAGGGATTCTGCTCTGGAATCCGTATATGAAATCATTGACCGGCTGACGGAACTGTCAGAAGCTGAAATAAAAGCAATAGGGCTGGGTGTGCCCGGTGTCGTGAAAAGAGATAAGAGGATTGCCAATATTTCCAGTATACCGGGATGGACTGATTTGAATCTGGAAGATATGATTTCAGAACGTTATCATATTCCTGTCTTTGTGGAAAATGATGTTAAGCTTACAACGGTAGGGTATTATCATACGTATCTGGAAGATAAATGCCGGGATATGGTCTATCTCTACATAGGAAAAGGAATCGGTTCAGGAGTCATAATCAATGGAACTCTTCATAAGGGGTTTACGAGTTTTGCAGGGGAGTTCGGTTATTTGGCTCCTTTTTATGACAAGGCACAGGAAGACCATACGAAAGGCGGCGGATGGCTGGAAGAGAAATTGAAGCAGTTTCTTTCTGTAAAGGGAAATAAAATTTCTGAGGATTATATCCATTATATTGCAGTAAGCATGGTAAATTTTATCACGGTTCTCAATCCTGAAATCATCGTTGTCCAGGGAAAAGGTTTTGACGAGAACACAATAGAACAGATGCGAGGAGACTTAGAGAGATATATACCGAAAGAGAGCCTTCCTAAAATTGTAATAAATGATGACGAAGAGTGTGCGGTCAAGGGTCTGATTAATTTCTGTCTGGAGAATCTGACTACAATCAGACCGCTTGTATTAGTAAAGGATATCTGAAAGATATGAAAAAAGGAAAGTATCTACTGGCAATAGATGGTGGAGGAACAAAAACGGAATATTGTATTTACAATATCGAAACGGAAGAGACAAAGAGTTTTCTGTTTGGAAGTACAAATTACAAAAATCTGGGATTGAAAGAAGTAGAATCCAATTTAAAACATTCTTTTCATAAAATATGCGATGCTCTGAATATAGAGTTGGAAGATATCAAAGGTATGGTTTTTGGTGTTTCCGGTTGTGATACAAAGAGTGATTACGATGTATATGAATCTGTAGTACGTCGTATCGGATTAAACATGGACAGAGTGTTTATTTGTAATGATTCTGAGATGACATTTTTATCGGTTGCCGAAAGTCCGGGTATTGGCGTGGTAACCGGCACCGGTTCCATCGCTCTTGGGTTTGATAGAGACGGAAGCATCAGCCGGTGCGGAGGCTGGGGAAGCCCACTGAGCGATCTGGGTTCAGGGTACTGGATTGGAGAACAGGTACTGCGAGAATGGATTAAGTATCTCGACGGACAGATTCCCGGTAATGAAATATTCGATGATTTGATGAAATATTATCATTTGGAAGAAAAAGAAGATAAATGCTATTACATCGCGTCTTTGAATCAAAGAAAAATTACAGCATCAGCAAAGCTGGTCAGTGACAGAGCAGATAAAGGAAATGAACTGTGCCGGGAGATTTTATATGAAGGAGCAGGAGAAGTAACAGACATTTCCAATGTTGTATACAAAAGACTGAAACTGCAAAAAGAGGAAAAACTGGAACTTGTCTTAGTGGGAAGTATTTTTAACAGCAGTTTTTACAGGGAGACTTTTATGAAGCTGTTTCAGGAAAAGACAGGGCATGAAAATATAAAATTTGTGACATTAGAAAAAAGCCCAGCCCAGGCGGGCATCAGCCTGGTAAAAAATAAATTTCTTTAAGACAGGAGGATAAGGAGATTATGATGAAAAGATTATTTGGAGTATGTTTGACAGCAGCCCTGGTCATGGCAAGTGTTGCGGGATGTGGTTCTGACAGTGCTACAGAGACGACGGAGCCGGCAGCGGCAACAGAATCAGCAGAAGCGGCAAATGAAGCAGCGGGAGAAGAATCCACCGCTACGGCAGAAGAAACAGCGGGAAGCAGTGAATGGCTTTCCGTCATTCCAGGGTATGAGAATGAAACAGGAGAATTTGCCAAGGGTCCTAACGGAGAAACAGGAACTTCTGCAGATGATATCACTCTGACACAGGAACAGTATGATGAAATCAAAGGGCAGAATTTAAAAGCAGCAATGTTATGGGCGGGTGCTAGTGAATGGTATAATGCCATGACAGACGGTGCAAAGGCGGAATTTGAAAAGATGGGAATTGAAGTAGTGGCGATATCCGATGCTCAGTTCGATCCGTCTAAGCAGGCTACGGATATCGAGACAAGTATGGCACTGCAACCGGATATTATTCTGACACTTCCGGTAGATCCTGTTTCGGGAACGAGAGCTTTCCAGCCGGCGGTGGATGCAGGATGTAAAATCGTATTTGCAGACAATGGCGTGGATGATTACAAGGCAGGAGATCAATATGTATCTATCGTTACAGGAGATCAGTATGGCATGGGCCGTGCTGCTGCTAAATTGATGGCGGAATCTATCGGAAATAAAGGTAAGATCGGTATTATTTACTATGATGTGGACTTCCTTGTAACAAATAACAGAGATAATGAATTTGTCAGAACGATCGTCAATGACTATCCTGATATTGAGATCGTAGCAATGTCAGGATTTTCTGCAGAAAATGCCACAGGAGAAGTAGCAGCGGCAATGCTGACACAGAACCCGGATTTAAACGGTATCTATGTATCCTGGGACGTAGCAGCGGAACCTGTAGTTTCTGAGCTGAAAGCCGGCGGCTATAAAGATTGTAAAGTAGTCACGATGGATCTGGGCGGTAACAATGACCTGGATATGGCACAGGGCGGAAATGTCTATGGAAAAGTAGCGGATATGCCTTTCCAGATCGGAGAGACAATGGCGAAAATAGCTGCACTGGATATACTGGGAGAAGAAGCTCCGGCCTATGTTCTCAGTGGCACTGTTTCCATGACAAAAGATAATATGGTAGAAGCGTGGAACCAATCGTTGAATAAAGATCCTGATGCGAGCGTTATGGAGATGATCGGTAAGTAAAAAGTGAAAAGGACGGCAGAGAAATGGCAAAGAAATTTGATTATAAAAAATATATCGTTTATATCAGTTTCATAACGGTATTGGTTGTGTTTTCAATTATTCTGCGGGACAGGGGATTTTTGTCCTATGGAAATATCATGAATATATTAAGACAGACAGCAATGATTTCAGTAGCTGCCGTAGGAATGACCTTTGCCATATCTGCCGGTCTGATTGATTTATCTACCGGTTCGGTGGTGGCAATGTCAGCACTTACAACGGCTTTGATGCTTCGGGTGACAGGTTGGATTCCGGCGGCGATCTGTGGTCTTCTTGTAGGATTTGTCAGTGGATTTCTAAACGGCATTGTCGTAGCAAAAGTGAGGATTCCGGCATTTCTAGTTACATTGGGGACAAGCAGTGTTTTTGCCGGAATTGCCAGGACAATGACAAATCTGGAGGCAGTACCTATTATTAATGCGAACTTTAACTTCATATTTGGTTCCGGGGACATCGGCCCCATTTCTACGTTATTTCTTTGGACGATTGTCATTATGATACTGGGACACATTCTCTACAGAAAGACTTCTTTTGGGCGGGCAGTTCTTGCTGTGGGAGGAAATGAGTCCACTGCCAGATATTCAGGCATCAAAGTAGATCAGATCAAGCTCTGGGCGATGACACTTTGTGGTGTGGCGGCAGCGTTTGCAGGAATCCTGTACGCAGGAAGGCTGAATGGAGCCAGATATACACTCGGTGAGAACGACAATATGTCTGTTATCGCCGCAGTGGTCATCGGAGGAACGAGTTTTTCCGGGGGAAAAGGAACGATTGTAGGGACAATTATCGGTTCCATCGTGATTGGTATGTTGAATAATGGATTGCTGCTGATGGGATTGACGGTATCAGAACAGATGATGGCGAGAGGATTGATTATCATACTGGCCGTATCCCTGAGCTTACGGGAGTCAAAAAACGATTAGGAGGGGCAACATGTTTTTAAACAAAATAATACAAAGAAATCCGAAACTGATTCAGACAGGAGTTGAGCTCCATCAAAAAGGTTTGATTCCTGCTAACAGCTATGTTCTGGATATTGATACGATTTCCTATAATGCAAAGTTAATGGCGGAGGAAGGGGAACGGTATCATCTGAAAGTATTTGCCATGACAAAACAGATCGGAAGAAATCCGGTGGCAATCAAAGCTATGGTGGATGCGGGTATCCGCGCGGGTGTCTGTGTGGATATGAGTGATGCAAGACCGATGACAGCATCCGGTATGGAGATCGGACATCTGGGTCATTTGGTACAGGTTCCTTTTGCGGAGACAAAAGCTGCGGCAAAACTAAATCCTCGCTATTGGATGGTATATAACCTTGAGAAGGCAAAAGCGGTCTCAGAAGTAACAGATTCAGGCAGAGAACAGAATATTATGGTCAGGATATTCGGAGAAGATGATTCTTTTTACCGGGGACATGAGGCCGGATTCCCAACAGAGACGATATTGGAAACTGCAAAAGAAATTCAGCAAATGAAAGGCCTTCATTTTGCGGGAATTGCCACATTTCCTGCCCAGCTCTATGATGTGGAAAGTAAAACGGTGAAAGCTACACATAATTATAATACTTTGATAAAGACTGCGGATTATCTCAGAAACCATGGATATCCTGAGATAGAAGTAAATGCCCCGGGAACCACTTCCAGTCATATTTTTAAAAGGCTTGCTGAAGACGGTGTCATACAGGTGGAGCCAGGACATGGTCTGACCGGTACAACACCAATTCATGCTTATGAAGATATGCCGGAGATGCCAGGATATATTTACGTTTCTGAAGTTTCTCATTTTTATGGAGGGAAACCCTATTGTTATGGAGGCGGCATGTACATTGATCCTGTCTTTGATGACTATGATGTACAGGCCTGTGTGGGCCGGGATGGAGATGATGCGCTCAAATGCCGGATTTCCTGTGAAATGCCGAAACCAAAAGCAATTGATTATTACGGCATATTGAACCCGGGAAAAGAACAGAAAATCAATGTGGGAGATACGGTTGTCTTTGGCTTCCGGGCCCAGATGTTTGTTACGAGAGCTTACGTGGTGCCGGTTAGCGGTATCTCTAAAAATGAGCCAAAAGTAGAAGGAATCTATTTCACAGATGGAAGAAGGGTCGGGTGGCCTGAATGGTAGAAGAAAGAGGATATGCCCTTCAGCTGACGGATATTCATAAGTCTTTCTTTAAAAATGAAGTGCTAAAGGGAATTACCTTTGGCATCAAAAAGGGAGAGGTATTGGGACTGCTCGGTTCCAATGGTGCCGGTAAATCCACATTGATGAAAATCGTTACCGGTGTGTACAGACTGGATAAAGGGACGATTCATGTGGATGAAAAAGAAGTGGTTATAAAAGATGCAGCAGATGCGGCGGCATGTCATATCGCTATGGTGTATCAGGAATTTTCGTTGATTCCCACGATGACAGTTGCGGAAAATCTGTTTTTGAATCGGGAAATGAAAAAGGCGGGATTGATCGATGACAAACAGAGCATTCAAAAGGCCAAAGAGGCGTTTCAGGAATTTGGTATCGAAATCGATCCCGGTGAATCGGTGGAAAATTTATCTATAGGAAATCAGCAGCTCGTGGAAATTGTAAAAGCATTGATGCAAAAGCCAAGTGTACTTATATTAGATGAACCTACCGCTTCCCTTACTCATAAGGAAATACAGCTTCTGTTTTCTTTTATAGAAAAGCTGAAAGAACAAAAGATTGCCATTATTTTTATTTCTCACCATATGCAGGAGATTATGAAAATATGTGACAGGGCTGTGGTACTCAGAAATGGAATTGTAGAACTGGACAGCCCTACGACAGATTTGTCTGTTTCAGATATGGTGGAGGCTATGATTGGGAAAAAACTCCAGCAGGAATATCTGGCACCGGCCAAACCTGTGGATTATTCTTCTCCAGTATTACAGGTACAGTCTGTATCCTGGAAAGATAAAGTGCGGGATGTAAGTTTTTCCATATATCCGGGAGAAATAGTAGGAATTGCAGGACTTTTGGGAAGTGGGCGGACAGAGCTGGCGAAATGTATCTATGGTCTGATCAAACCGGAAAAGGGGAAAATATTGCTTGGGGGTAAAGAAGTTCCCGTAGGAAAACCCTGGACATCTATTGAGCGGGGGATTTCCTTCGTGCCGGAGAACAGGCGAAAAAGCGGTATTGTGGGGATTCATTCCATTCAATATAATATGCTGTTGCCAATTTGGAAAAAAATGAAGAGAAAACTGTTCATAGATGAAAAAAAGTGCCTGGAGCGCACAGAGGAAATGATTGAAAAGCTGGATTTGAAATGTACGGGAGCAGAGCAGGAAGTACGTTATCTGTCAGGCGGCAATCAGCAGAAAGTAGTATTTGCTAAAAGTATGTTGATACAGCCCAAAATTCTTTTATTGGATGATCCCACAGTGGGGATTGACGTGGAAGCCAAAGCGGCTATCGGACAGCTCATCCGTACTATTGCCGATCACAATAATGCAGTGCTTCTCATTTCTTCTGAAATGGAAGAACTGGAAAGGCTCTGCGACCGGGTTCTCATACTGTCTGATGGAGAAATGAAAAAAGAATTGTCCAGAAAAGATGGTGATTTGATTACAGAGGCAGCGCTGACGGAAGCAGTTCAGACCGCATAAGATGAAACATATATTGCCTTCCCTTAAAAAAAGTGCTAGACTGGCATTATTATCCATCTGCATAGTGGATAAAGCTGAAAGAATTTAGGAAAAAGGGAGAGAAAAAATGAAAACGAAAATTGCGTCAATTTTGCTAACACTGGTCCTTGTATGTGGACTTATGGGATGTGGTCTTACGGCGCCGGAAGCTCCTATGGAGGCTACCATAGACGGATATACGGTGGTGTTGGGAGAGACAACAGTTCAGGACATTGTAGATCAGGGATATGAAATCTATTTAGAATCGGTACAGGATGTTGCCAGAGACGGAGATAAATACATCAGTTTTTATTATAGTTTTGCAAAAGAAGCCGGCAATCAATTTTGGGGATATGTGGCTGTTCCCTGGAATGGCAGCACCAATATCAACAAAGAGATGGAATTATCAATGACAGAAGGAATTCTAAAATCTGTTTCATTTTCAAAAAGTTCCACAGAAAAAGTAACGGCTTCCTACAACGGTGTGGATATCCAGGATATGACATTTGACTATGCTTCCGAAGAGTGGAAGGCAAAAACCGACGATACTACGACGTCTGTTGCCTATATTGCGCAGGTGAAAAATGGGGTGCTTCGATTTAAGGAAGGTGCTACCAGCGGCGGAGAGCTGGATTCGTTTTCAGTTCAGATGTCTGAAAAGACATTTGAGAAAATGCAGAATCAGTAGTTTGGAATAAAAAATGCAGGGCAGAGGGTCCTGCATTTTTTAATGCTCTGTTTATAAAAAAACTTAGGATATTCAAATTACCGGAACAAAAAAAGTGCCATCCCCGAAGCAAAAAATCCTCAAAAATGGCACCTCTACCTGCGCCTTCAGGGGCTCGAACCCTGGACACCCTGATTAAGAGTCAGGTGCTCTACCAACTGAGCTAAAGGCGCAAAACAATTAAATATTTACAACATATTCATGATTATAGTATAATATTTTTTGATTTGCAAGTGATTTTTAAAAAAAATTAAATTTTTATAAAAAAAGTGTTTTATAGGAATGATTTTGAGCAGAAAGTAATACAGAGGAATATTCTATGATATTTGAAACGCATGCGCACTATGATGATAAAGCTTTTGATGATGACAGAGATCAGTTGATAAAAAGTTTTCCTGAAAATGGGATTGGGATAGCAGTAAATATCAGTTCAGATATAGCATCTGTAAAAAAGACAATAGAACTGACAAAAAAATATTCTTATCTATATGGAGCCGTAGGGATTCACCCAAGTGAGACAGAGGAACTGACAGAAGACAATTTTTTGTGGCTAAAGGAGCAATGTTTTCATGAAAAAATAGTGGCAGTGGGAGAAATCGGACTGGATTATCACTGGAAAGATCCCGAAGCGGCAGTTCAGAAAAAATGGTTTGAACGTCAGCTCTTATTGGCACAGGAGATAAATCTGCCAATAGTAATCCACTCCCGGGAAGCTGCAAAAGATACGCTGGATATATTAAAAGCTGTCTGGAATGGGAAGCAAAGAGGGGTTGTCCATTGTTTTTCTTATGGGAAGGAAATAGCGGCGGAGTTTTTAAAATATGATTTTTATTTCGGTATTGGTGGTGTCGTTACGTTTCCCAATGCCAAAAAACTGAAAGAAGTAGTAGACTGGCTTCCAATAGAAAAAATCGTACTGGAAACGGACAGTCCTTATCTGGCGCCGGTCCCCAACAGGGGAAAACGCAACAGTTCTTTGAATCTTCCTTATATTGTGGAAGAGATTGCCCGTATTAAGGCAATGTCCTGTGAAGATGTGACAGAAATCACGAGGCGGAACGGAGAAAAACTATTTGGAATAAAAGCCGGGCAGGTATCGTCAGAAAATAAGAATGACAGATAGCGACATGATAGGACAGTGCAGTTAAGCATGTAGAAGGAAAAGAGATTATCTATGGCAGAGTTAGGGAATCCGACAAAAACAATAGAAGTATTGAAAAAATATAAACTTCAGTTCCAGAAACGATATGGGCAGAACTTTTTGGTTGACAGCAACATTTTGGAAAAAATCATAGAGGCGGCTCAGATCACAAAAGAAGATCTTGTGTTGGAAATCGGACCGGGGATTGGTACGATGACGCAGTATCTGGCGGAACATGCAGGAGAAGTTATTGCTGTGGAAATTGATAAGACGCTCATTCCCGTTTTGCAGGATACGCTCTCTTGCTATGGCAATGTGCATATTATCAACGAAGATATATTAAAAGTAGATGTAAAAGCGTTAATGCAAGGGAATGGGAGGCAGTTGAAAATCGTAGCCAATCTTCCCTATTATATAACTACGCCGATTATCATGGGGTTGTTAGAAAGCCGTATTTCGTTTCAGAGTATTACGATTATGGTACAGAAAGAAGTGGCTGACAGGATGCAGGCCGGACCGGGAACGAAAGATTATGGAGCGCTGTCCCTGGCTGTCCAGTATTATGCCAGACCAGAGGTGCTCTTTTTTGTTTCTCCCCATTGCTTTATGCCAAGGCCAAATGTAGAAAGCGCTGTAATCCGCCTGACGAGGCGAGATGAAAATCCGGTACAGGCAGAAAATGAAGCATATCTGTTTTCTCTGATTCGGTCAGCTTTCGGACAGAGAAGGAAAACCCTTGTCAATAGCCTGTTTCATAATATGGGTGGAAATCTGACAAAAGAGCAGGTGGGAGTGGCTTTGGAAAAAATGAAATTGAGTCCGTCTATCCGGGGAGAGGCCCTTACCCTTTCTCAGTTTGTACAACTTGGAAAACTATTGCAGGAGGCAGAGAATCTCTAATCATCTTTTGACTTATACAATGCCCTATGGTACACTAAAAATAGTGTGAAAATGGGTTATTGTGTAAAATTGTACAATTCCGTATGAGGTGAATACGTTGGATAAATATGAATATAAAATACGCTCAGAGGAAATCAAGACCCTGATTGAGAGAAAAAAATATGCGGAAGCAATGGAAATTGCAGATAATATTGACTGGCGGAAAGTAAGAAATATCAATATGCTCTGTATGGTCAGTGATCTGTATAAAATGAACCGAAAATATGAAGAAAGCAAGGAGATATTGCTCCTTGCCTATGAGCGTCATCCCGGAGGAAGAATGATATTGTATTCTCTCTGTGAATTGTCGATCAAGCTGGATGATGTGGTGCATGCAGTGGAATATTACAAAGAGTTTGTTCAGACAGCGCCAAGAGACAATGGGAGATATGTACTGCAATATAAGCTGTATGAGGCGCAGGAAGTTACGTTGGAAGAAAGAATTGCCGTGCTGGAAGAATTGAAACGGCGGGAGTACAGAGAAAAATGGGCCTATGAGCTGGCTTATTTATACCATCGTATCGGACTCAGTACGAAATGTGTGGAAGAATGTGATGAGCTGATTCTCTGGTTTGGAGAAGGGAAATATGTCACGAAGGCAATGGAATTAAAAATGCTCCATGCGCCTTTATCGACAGAACAGCAGAAAAAATATAAGAAAATAACAGGAAAGGCAGCACCTGCTACCGTTGCTCCTATTATAGATGATGATCTGGATATCGAAATAAAGCCAGTGAATGTAGGGGAATACGCTACAATCAACTTACAAAAAGAACTGGCAGAAAGTATGAAAGAGGTGTTGGGAGAAGAAAATCCTTCTTTCCAGGAACAGTCTACAATGGAATATTTGGCAGTAAATGAATCGTATGACATGGACGGGACGGAAGGTTATGAATCGCAGGGACAGCCAGAAATGTTGGAAGGCTATACTGGGGAATACGATTCAGGAGAATATCAGGTGGATGAATATCATGCCATCGGATATGATACGGAGAGCTTTGATACAGAAGAGTTCAGTACGGCCGGATATGATACAGGAAGCTATGAAGCAGGATATGAGACCGGAGAAGGCTATGAAACAGTTGAATTTGATATCAATGAGCCTCAGACGGAATATGAGTACATAGAGGGTGGAAATACATCGGGAGCAGACATGGGCATAGGCGCAAGGAAAGGAACAGATTTAAATATTCCGGGAGAATTTACACAGGAAATTCTTATGAACATGATGCAGGATACAGGTGAACTGCCAGAGGTTGCACAGACAGAAGAAGTTCTTCCCGATTCTGAGGAAGTATTCTTTGAAGACCCAGATACGGTAGAGCTTCCCTACATAGAAGAATCACCGAAAATTGTGAAGATGAGGGAATCGGAGAAAATTCCTAAAATTGTGCAGGGAGCGATAGCAGATACCCGGCCGCATCTGAGTTATTATACAGATCCGGAAAAAGTAACCTATAATACCAAAAAAAAGGAAAAAAACGATAAAAATGGCAGCGAGATAAAAAATCCGGAAGAAAAAACGATAGCAAAGGTAAAGATGCCTTCCGCGGAAAGCATGGCTCATCAGAAAAATGAAAACTTTGACGGACTGTTATCCCAGGAATACGACGGACAGATCAGTCTGGCTGTTTCTGCAAAGGACAAGATAGAAAAACAGATCACTGGTCAGATGAGTTTTAATGACATCCTTCTGGAATGGGAGAGACTGAAAAAAGAGAATGAAGAAAAACGTGCAGAAGCCGTAAGGCAGCGGGTAATGGAACAGACGGGGGAAATCTTCCTTCAGTTTGATGAATCCAGGAAAAAAGGGCTTTTGGAAGATCTGGATCATCTGGCGGAAAAAGAGCTTCCCGAGGTAGAGGAACTGGAAGAAATCAAAGAACAGACGATGACGGAACAGTTCTCTGAGGAAACACAGGAAGCAGTAAGAAGAGCTGCGGAGCCGGAAGAGACGGTACAGACAACGGATGTGGAAAAGGAAGAGACCTTGAAAGAGGGAGATGAGCCGGATGAGATTGCCGGGTCGGAAGAGAAGAAAGACGGAGAAAACTCTGTCAAAGAAGAAGGCAGCGGAGAAACAGAAATTGCCAAAGTAGAAGAAAGTGTCGATGGAGAAAATTCCACAGAAGAGGAAGTAGCAGCGGCCGCGCAGGATGCCGTTCCCGGAGAGAGAGAAAAAGAGAAAAAAGAGAGAGCGGTTAAAAACAATAAAAAAGAAGAAAAGCAGGAGAAAGCTTCCAGAGGAATGACACTGGAAGAAAAGAAACTGTTTGGTCCTTTTATCCAGACAAAGACGACAAAAGAACAGATACTGGACACTCTGGATCGGATCAGCCTGGCTTCCTGTACCGGTAATGTGATCTTAACCGGAGAAGCAGGAATGGGTTCTGTGAAACTGGCAAAAAATATCGTAAAAGATGTACAGATGACGGATCGGAATTTTTCCGGCAGAATGGCCAAAATTACTGGACAGGCATTGAACCATAAAGATATTGGAAAAACATTTGAAAAGTTGAATAATGGTGCTTTGATTATTGAAGGCGCAGGAGAGTTGAAAGAAGCGACAATTTCCTCTATGGTGAACTTTTTGGAGCAGGAGAAACAGGGCATTATTGTCATTCTGGAAGATACAAAAATAAACATGAATAAACTGTTGGAGAATTATAAGATCCTGTATCAGAATTTCAATTTGCGGATTGATATAGAAGCGCTGGACAACGATTCCCTTGTATTATTTGGAAAGAGATATGCACTGGAACAGGAACATGCTATCGATGAACTGGGCGTATTGGCATTGTATACAAGAATTGCGGAAATGCAGACAAGTGAACATTCTGTGACGACGAAAGAGGTAAAAGAAATTATAGATGAAGCTATTTATCATGCGGGAAGAAAGAATATGTCGCATTTCATGGATGTACTTTTTGGAAAGCGTTATGACGATGAAGATATGATCGTATTACGAGAGAAGGATTTCGTATAAAAAGGAGGGTACTTATGACGGAGCGGGAGACAGTTTTTATTTCGGAAGCAGACCAGTATTTATTTGCAAAAGGAACTCATTATGATATCTATAAAAAGCTGGGAGCACATCTGTCCGTTGAAAATGGAAAAAAAGGAGTGTTCTTTGCAGTATGGGCTCCAAATGCAGAAAAAGTCAATGTAATCGGCAGTTTCAATGACTGGGATGAAGAAGTTCATGAAATGAAAAAAATAGGTCCTATAGGAATTTATGCGTTGTTTGTTCCCGGTATCAAAGAGGGAGAAATGTATAAGTTTCTCATTACAGCCAGTGATGGCAGGAAGCTGTATAAGGCGGATCCCTTCGCCAATTATGCACAGAAGCGTCCGAATACAGCATCTATTATCACGGATATTTCCCATTTGAAATGGACAGACGGAGAATGGATGCAGGCACGGGCCAAAAAAGATATGAATAAAGAACCGATTGCTATTTATGAATGTCATATCGGTTCCTGGATGCGGCATACAGGCAGAGATGACGAAGGATATTATAATTACAGGGAATTTGCCAGTGCTCTTGTGAAATATTTGAAAAAATTAAAATATACTCATGTAGAATTGATAGGGATTGCAGAACATCCATTCGACGGTTCCTGGGGATATCAGGTGACGGGTTATTATGCCCCTACATCCAGATATGGCAGTCCACAGGATTTTATGTATCTTGTCAATACACTGCACAAAAACAAGATTGGTGTTATTTTGGACTGGGTACCGGCTCATTTTCCTAAAGATGCTCATGGGTTGGCAGAATTCGATGGTACACCGCTGTTTGAACATCCTGATCCTCGCATTGGAGAACATCCTGACTGGGGAACAAAAATATTTAATTACAGTAAGACAGAAGTTGTCAATTTCCTCATAGCAAACGCTTTATTTTGGATTAAAGAGTTCCATATAGACGGATTGCGGGTAGATGCGGTGGCATCCATGCTCTATTTGGATTATGGGAAGCAGGATGGACAGTGGGTGGCAAATAAGTATGGCGACAATAAAAATCTGGAAGCAATAGAATTTTTTAAACATATGAATTCGGTGATTCACGGTGCTTTTCCAGGTGTCATGACGATTGCAGAAGAATCTACTGCCTGGCCGAAAGTAACAGGACCAATAGAAGAAGATGGCCTGTTCTTCAGTTTTAAGTGGAATATGGGCTGGATGCATGATTTTTGTGAATATATGAAGCTGGACCCGCTGTTCCGAAAAGGAAATCATTATGCTATGACTTTTGCCATGAGCTATAATGACAGTGAAAATTATATTTTGCCTCTCTCTCATGATGAAGTAGTGCATTTGAAATGTTCTATGTTGAATAAAATGCCGGGCTATCATATAGACAAATATGCAAATTTGCGGACCGGATATACGTTTATGTTTGGACATGAAGGGAAAAAACTTCTCTTTATGGGACAGGAGTTCGGACAGGAACGGGAGTGGAGTGAAGAACGAGAACTGGATTGGTTCCTGCTGGAGGAAGAACTGAATCAGGGAATGCAGAATTATGTGGCGGAGCTTTTGAAAATCTATCGAAAATATCCGTGTATGTATGAGGTGGACAACAGCTGGGATGGTTTTGAGTGGGTCAAGGCAGATGATGCGGAAGAGAGTACCTATGCTTTTATTCGGAAGTGTCCGTCCAGTAAGCATCGGCTGCTGTTTGTTATGAATATGACACCGATAGAGAGACCGGACTACCGGGTAGGAGTTCCCAATAAAAAGAAATATAAGCTGCTTTTGAACAGTGACGATAAAAGATTCGGAGGCGAGGGGAGGGAAATTCAGGCATCTGTTATGGCGGAAAAGATTCCCTGTGATGGTCGGGATTATTCTATCAGCTTTGATTTACTGCCTTTTTCCAGTGCGGTATTCCTTTTCTAGGGCTCTTTGGAAATCGGTTTATGTCATATAAAGAAAAGTAAGGTTAAGAAAAAAGAGTAGTGAGCCGAAATAAAAGGTGAATGTATAATTTCATTCACCTTTTTTATTCAACAGGGAATTACAGAACAATTCCCTGTTGAATAAAAAAAGGATGCACAGCTCGCTCATATCGTATAGGAGATTATATGAAAATTACTTTTCAAAGGACAGATACAAATCAAAATGTGGAAAGACAGAAAACGGCATATAAAGAAGCCTCCGTACAGAGGATTGGAACGGAGAGCGGATACGCATTAGACATTTCCGGCACAGTTATGGATAACGAAATCTACAAAAGTCAGGGAAAGACGATGGAGGAAGTTATGCAGGAAGCGGGAGGGCAAAATGTAGCCCTTGCCCACGATTATATGGCGGTTATGTCTAATTGTATGTCTGACGGGGATTTTGCCAAACTTCAGGAGGATGGATATCAGCCAGGCAGTACAGAAGTGGAAAAAGCCGTTACGATCATCGATAAAATAAAAGCATCGCTGCTTCAGGCAGGTGTGTCTGTTGCCGGGTATACGGATACACTGGATATGGATACTTTGACGGAAATCACGGGAAATTCTGCATTGGCAGAGGAGATGGCAGAAACTTTTTCCAAGGAAAGTGTTCCGCTGACAGAAGAGACTGCAAAAGAAGCCATGCAGGCACTGGAAGAAGCGAAAGCGTTGAAAGAACCGGAAGAAGATACGATGAAGTATATGGTTCTGCATGAGAAAGAACCGGTACTTCAGGATTTGTATATGGCGCAGTACAGCAGTCTGCAAAATGGCAGCAGGCAGGGAAGAGGCTATTATCAGGATGAAAATGGCTATTTGACAAGAAAAGCAGATCAGATAAACTGGGAGAGTTTACAGTCCCAGATTGATAGTATTATAGAGGAGGCAGGGCTGGAGGATGTGCCCCAGGCGGAAGAGTCAGCCAGGTGGCTCGTGGAGGCCGGTATTCCGTTGACAAAGGAAACCTTGACCTCGTACATGGGATTGCAGAAAATTTCTATTCCTGCTGGACAACAGGAATTATTGCAGGCGATGGCAACTGCCGTTTCAGACGGCAGAAGTCCCAGAGAAGCAGACCTGACAGGGGCAAAGTCTCTTTGGGAGCAGGCGATAGATCTCTGGAATAACGTGCAGCAAATTACGGATGCGGCGGCAGACCTGACGGCAGAGCAGGGAAAAAGCCTGACATTACATCATCTTGATGCAGCGCAAAAATTGATAGATAACGGCTATCAAAATGTGACAGAGGAAAATGCAGCGGCCCGAAGGATGTTGGAAGAGATCCGTCTGCAGATGACGATCAGCGCAAACAGAGAACTTTTAAAAAGTGGCTATGCCATTGAAACAAGTCCGCTGGAAGAAGTGATCGAAGCACTGAAAAGTGTAGAACAACACCAAAACGAAATTTTATTTGGCGGAGAAGCGGTAGAAGCAAGCGGCAACAGGGCACAACTGTATGAGGAAACGAGAGAAATCGTTTCCGGTATTCCACAGATGCCGGCAGCTGTCGTAGGAAGAGTGTGTTTCCTGGAAGAAGCATTTACGCTGCACCATGTGAAAGAAGCCGGAAAAGTGCTGGCCGGAGCCTATGAAAGGGCAAATGAAAGGTATGAAACATTTCAGACAATGCCCCGCAGCGATATGGGGGATTCTCTGGCAAAAGCCTTTCGAAATGCAGAAGCACTGCTGGAAGAGATAGATCTGGAAGCGACAGAGGCAAATAAAAGGGCTGTGCGGATATTGGGCTATAACAGTCTGGAAATTACGGAAGAAAACATAGAAATTGTAAAAGAGGCAGATCAGGCGCTGAAAAATACGGTAAAAAAACTGAGTCCTGCAGCTACTCTTCAGATGATCCGGGAAGGAAAAAATCCGTTGACCATGACAGTAGCTGAGCTGGACGATTATCTGAGCGAAAGACAGCAGGAGCCGGAAGAAGAGCAGGAAAAATACAGTAAATTTTTATATAAACTGGAACAGAAAAAAGAAATAACAAAAGAAGAAAAAGAATCTTATATCGGTATTTACAGACTACTCCGTCAAGTAGAAAAGTCCGACGGCGCAGTGATTGGAAGCCTGGTTCATCAGGGGGCAGAGCTTTCCTTTAGAAATTTGCTGACGGCAGTTCGTACTTCCCGGGCCAGAGGGATGGATACGGTAGTGGACGATGGTCTGGGAACATTGCAGGAAGTGAAGGAAAAAAGCACTTCTATTGATGAGCAGATAGAGACAGCATTCCGGGAGAAGAATGGAGAAGCCGGGTACTTTGTAAGATTGAGTCATGAAGTATATGATAATCTGGAAGGTGATAAGATTGTACAGATTGCCCCGGATTCCTCCATGGATTTGGAAGCTTTTGCGGAAATGCTGCGTCAGACAGAGAGTGATGAGCAGCTGGAAGAGGCCTATAAAAAAGAGCAGATAGCCAGATGCCGACAGATACCCACAGAAAATGATAATGCCAGGGCGTTGCTGACAATGCTGGAAGAACCGGTAACATTTGAAAATATGCAGGCAGCCAGCGAATATGGAAAAGACAGCGCCAAAGCCTTTGCAAAAATAAAGGAAGAGGCAGAGCGTCAGACAGAAGGGGAAGAAAATGCGCTGGAAAGAGAAATTTCCAGTTTGGAAGAACACTTTGACAGTAAAGAAGAGGCGATACAGGCTTATCGGTCGCTGACAAAAACAGAAACGGAAATACTGGACAGAGCCATCTATGAATCTACAGAAGTAAGCTCTATGAATGTAAAAGAACTGGGGCTTATTTATAAACAGATTTCTTTTACTGCAAAGCTGGCGGACAGAGAGCGGTATGATATTCCCATTATTACAAAAGATTCGGTCATGGCGTTACATGTGCAGATTGTTCATTCTCATGAGGACAGAGGAAGTGTGGAGGCTTCCATGGAGTTGGAGGGATATGGAGAACTGTCCATAAAGCTTCAGGTAGATGGGAAAAATATAAAAGGATTTTTCATCGGTTCTCAGGAAGGCAGCCAGGAAAAGTTACAGGCAATCAAAGAAGAAGTGGAAAAAGAGTTGTCCCGCATGGAGTTCCGGACCGAGCAGATGAATATAGGATTCCGCAAGGGGCTGCACACTGACTTCTCTCCGATAAAAGAAGAAGAACAAAAGCAGGTTTCAACAAATGAACTTTACAGAGTGGCGAAGGCAGTCATCGTCACAGTCCACAGAGAGGCAGAAAGGGGTTAATACAATGAAAATAAATTTTAATATGTCAGCAATCATATCCATGGATAATTTATCAAAAACAGAAAACAGTCTGTCATCCTCCATAGAGAGGCTGTCTTCTGGTTTTAAGATCAATCATGCAAAAGACAGCCCTTCCGGCATTGCCATCGCTAAAAAGATGCATGCACAGATCCGGGGACTGTCCAAAGCGTCTCAGAATGCCAGTGACGGTGTTTCTGTTATTGAGACAGCAGAAGGTGCCATGACAGAGATCCACAACATGCTCCAGAGAATGAATCAGTTAACTGTGAAATCTGCTAACGGTACACTGTCGGAGAGCGAACGGGCCAGTATCCAGGAAGAGGTGGACGCTCTTACCGAAGAAATCGAACGGATTACCAGAACGACAGAATTCAATGGCAGTACATTACTGGATGGTACTTTTGATTTAAAAGGATATGTGGAAGTTTCTCAAAATACAGTGCCCGGTATGCCGGATGCCAATCTGTCTGCCATCAAAGTGGAGTCCTATTCGGATGGAGCAAAGGCGGGCATCTATGAGGTTACGGTGGAAATCAAAGAAATCATGGAAAAAGATGATGCGGGGAATCTTGTGGGAACCGGGAAATACTGTGTAGATTCTGCGAAGATTAGTCCTACAGGGACAACACAGTTACATGGAAAAGATGTGGAACTGCAGGAAGTAGACAATCAGAGCTGTTCTATTAAGAATCAGGAAGTCAAATATGAGTATGAAGTCTATGAAAATAAAGATGGTGAGAGTGTAAAAACAAAAAAAGAGGTATTGGTAGGGGAAGACAAATATACTGCTACGATAACGGCAAATAACAGTTTTTCTCTCACATTGGATATCGATTTGAAAACAATCGCAGACCAGGGAGCAGGGAATTTGCCGGGACCTGCGACAGGACCGATGACAGTTGTTTTCAATGTGGATTTGACAGGAATCGGCGCTATGACCACACAGATCGGAGCCAACGAAGGACAGGTATTGGACATCCGTATTCCTACCGTTTCACCTAAGACACTATTTGGTGTAGAAAAGGTGAATGTATCTACAAAGGAAGATGCTACAGCGTCCATTGATACAGTGGCAAGCGCTATTACCAATCTTTCTTCTGTTCGTTCCCGCCTTGGTGCTTATCAGAACCGACTGGAACATACGATTTCCAGCCTTGAGATTACAGAAGAGAATATGACAGGGGCTTATTCCAGGATCATGGATACAGATATGGCGGAAGAGATGACGGAATATACGAAAGATCAGATTCTGAGCCAGGCAGGGACTTCCATGCTGGCGCAGGCAAATCAGAGACCGTCTCAGATTTTACAGCTGTTACAATAAGAGGTAACATATGACAGATGAAATGAGAAAGAATTTTACATTACGAATCAGTCAGGCCAATAAAAGTGAAATGACTGTAATCCTGTATGAAATGTATCTTGTCTATCTGGATGAGGCCATTCATAGCAAAGATGACAGACAGAAAATGCGGGGAGCCATTAAGAATGCAAGAGGCTGCATCAGTGAATTTATGCAGTCTCTGGATTTCAATTATGAATTGTCCTATTATCTGCTCCGGCTCTATGTCTATGTAAATAAAGAAATGGCAGGAGCAGATGTGCGCGGGGATGTGGAATCATTGAAAATCTGTAAAAAAATTATGACAGAGCTGATGGAAGCCTATCGGGAAGTAGGCAAGGCAGATACTTCCGGTCCGGTTATGGAAAATACCCAGGCAGTGTACGCAGGCTTAACCTACGGAAAAGGGGAACTCACGGAAAGTCTGGCGCATCAGGGGAATCGAGGATTTCTCATATAGATCATCCGACTTTGGTGTTTCGCTGGCGATGTTCATTTTCGCTGCTTCCTGGAGCAAATATTTATAGCGCTTTTGTACAGCATTGACTTCATAGATATAACAGTCAATTAAATCAGGATCCGTTGCGTTTTCAAAACCGGCGTATGCCGTTTCCAGAGCGTAACGGGTTTTTGCTATGTCGTTTAAAATACTGTTATCTTCTTTATCAACGTAAGGGCTTTTGCTGAAGAAAGATTTCATAAATGATCCGCCTTTCCTGTTATAAATTTTAAGCATCCTACTATAGAGTATGGTCCTATACTGGTAATTTATTCATGTAATAGTTGAAAACTTCCGGGAATAAAATAATATAGATAAGCAGTCAGGAAGGTTTGAAACATGAATTATTTTACAGGTGCATCAGTTATTATCATTACGTTTGTTGTAGTTCTTTGTATCATTTCATTGCGGAGACGGGCAGAATTTGTATTAAATTTTCTGCTGCGTACGATTGTAGGAGTCATTTCCATATTTTTTGTGAATGAAATGTTGGCAGCGCAAAATTATGCTGTTTCTGTCGGAATTAATCCGTGGACTGCTTTGACATCAGGAATCCTTGGATTACCTGGGGTCGCGTTGCTTTATGGAATTAATTTCCTGAAAATTTTGTAAATGTTTACCAATAGACAAAGTTACATCAGACGTCTATAATTCGACTTACAATCACACCGACTTTAGGAAGGAGGTGCAGGCATTGTAAGTCTTTTATTATTCTTGAGTCTTGCCGTCTGGGAAGACTATCATACAAAAAAGATTTCAAATCTGCTTATTTTTACAGCACTGATCAGTGCAGTTATTTACCAAATCAGATGTACAGGATATCATGGTATCTTATATTCCTTTTTTCATGCAGGTCTTACTATCGTTCTTTTATTTCCATTATATTTATTTCATGTTCTGGGCGCAGGCGATATTAAAGTATTCGGTGTGACGGCTGTGTTTCTGTCATGGCAGCTTGCTCTCTTATCATTTCTATGGAGTCTATACCTATCTCTTATTCCCATTACTTTTTTACTTTTCAGTGAGAAGAAAGTATCAGGTGGCAAAATTGCCATGGCAGGTCCCATTGCAGGAGGTATTCTGATTGTCTTATATAAGGAGGGATGTATTTGAAAAAACAGATTCTGGCAGTCTGTGATTCGGAAGCGGAATATACAAGACGTTTCTGTAACTATGTCAGTAAAAAAACAGAGTATCCTTTTGAGGTGGCTGCTTTCACTTCCCGGGAAAAACTTCAGAAGTTTTGTGAGGAAGAAGATGTGGACATTTTGCTCATTTCGGAAAGCGCTTATGATTTGTCACTTAAGAAGTTTATAAAAGGAGAAATCATCGTTTTGAGAAATGAAAAAGGGACAGAACAAAAAGAGCAATCCGTTTATAGATATCAGTCCTGTGAAACGATCTTAAAAGAGGTGATGAGCTCTTATAGCGGAAAAAATCCTGAAGGAATGGACAGGGAGAGAAACGGAAATTTGCAGATGATTGGGCTGTTTACACCGGTTCACAGATGCATGCAGACAACCTTTGCTATGACATTGGGAGAAATACTTGCAAAACAGTATAAAGTCCTGTATTTGAATTTTGAAAGTTTTTCAGGACTGGAAAAACGGCTGAACCGAGAATTTATGACAGATATGTCGGATTTGATCTATTACATTTCCAATGCCAGGGAAGCGTTGTTTTATAAGCTGAAGAGTATCACAGAGACAATACAGAGGATGGACTATATTCCCCCGGCGTTCTCTTATATGGATTTGAATCGGGTCACATTGCAGCAGTGGATACTACTGTTTCGAGAATTGGAAAAACTCACTTCCTATGACTATCTGATTCTCGATCTGTCTGACAATATACAGGGATTATTTGATATCCTTCGGATGTGTAAAAAGGTATTTACAATGGTGCGAGAAGATGATATGGCCCGTTCGAAATTGTATCAATATGAAAGATTACTGGAGAGAACTGATTTTCAGGACGTATGGAAAAAGACAAGGCAGTGCAGGCTGCCATTGATACGGAATATTTCTTTTGATATGCAGCAACTGACCTACGGAGATTTGGCCGATTATGTGAGAAAACTTATAAAGGAAGAGTTTGATGGAGAATCATAAAGAAATTTTATTACTGCGTATACATAAAAAAATGGATTATTCCAGGGAGATGGAAGAAACAGAAGTTAAGCAATTGATCGGAGAGAGTCTCACAGAATATGGAAAAGAGTGTTTTCTGAGCCTGAAAGAGAAAGAAAAACTGGGAAAAGAGCTGTTTTATGCCATCCGAAAATTGGATATTTTACAGGAAATTCTGGAAGATACGGAAATTACAGAAATCATGATCAACGGGCCCGATCATATCTTTATCGAAAAAAATGGGCAGTTGTTTCCTTGGGAAAATCATTTTTCTTCCCGAGAAAAGCTGGAAGACGTTATTCAACAGATCACTGCAAAATGTAACCGGGCAGTGAATGAGGCAAGTCCGATCGCAGATGCCAGACTGGAAGATGGTTCCCGTGTCAATGTCGTATTGGCGCCCATAGCGCTGGAAGGCCCTGTTATGACAATCCGCCGGTTTCCAGAAGAACCGATCAATATGGAAAAGCTGATTCAAATAGGCTCTCTTCCCCGGGAGGCGGCCGGATGGCTGCAAATACTTGTGCAGGCAGGGTATAACATTTTAATCAGTGGGGGGACCGGCTCCGGGAAAACAACATTTTTAAATGCACTGTCAGAGTATATACCGAAGGAAGAGAGAATTATTACAATAGAAGATAGTGCAGAGCTACAGATACAGAATGCACCGAATCTTGTGAGAATGGAAACGAGAAATGCCACTGCAGAAGGATGCAGAGCGATAACAATAAGGGACCTGATCAGGACAAGTCTGCGGATGCGGCCTACCAGGCTGATTGTCGGGGAAGTAAGAGGCGGAGAAGCACTGGATTTGCTCCAATGTCTGAATACGGGCCATGATGGTTCTCTTTCCACCGGCCATGCCAACAGTGCAAAGGATATGCTGTCCCGGTTGGAAACGATGGTTCTCATGGGAATGGATCTGCCGCTTTCGGCAATACGGAGACAGATCGCTTCAGGGATTGACATCATTGTACATTTGGGCAGATTGAGAGACAGGACGAGAAAAGTATTGGAAATCGCAGAGGTAATCGGCATGGAAGGAGAAGATATCCGGCTGGAAGTATTGTGCTCTTTTGAAGAATTTTCGGGAAAGGAAGATAAGGAGGTGAAAGGAAGACTTGTTTGTAAAAAAGAATTGTTCAACAGACAAAAGCTTGCAGCAGCAGGATTACCGGTTTTACCGACTTTCTAGAAAAGAGAGTTTACTATATGGTATAACGGGATTCATTGTAGGCAGCCTGGGACTTTATTTTTTCTACCAGACAGTTATCGTATGGATACCCGGAATTGCCTGTGGCATATTTTACTGCAAATGGAAGGAGAAAAGACTGTGTGAAAACAGAAAAGAACAATTGGAACAACAATTTAAAGATTGGATGGAAACGACAAGTTCTAATTTACAGGCGGGATATTCCGTGGAAAATGCATTTTTGAGAGCAGGTGAGGAATTAAAACTTTTATATGGAAAGGAAACGGATATTCAGAAAGAAATTTGTAATTTGAAACATCTTCTGACAAATAATGTTCCTTTGGAAAAAATACTCTGGGATTTCGGAGAAAGAAGCGGTGGGAAGGATATTCAAAATTTTGCAGATGTGTTTGCTGCCGGGAAACGAAGCGGCGGAGATCTACGGGAAATGATAGGAAGCTGCTGCGAGATCATTGTCATGAGAAGGGACACGGAGAGAGAAATACGGACATTAATCCATGGTAAAATGACAGAACAGAAAATCATGTGCTGTGTCCCTTTTGGCATCATCGGATATATCAGCATTTCCTCACCGGGATACTTTGCTCCCCTTTATCACAATACAGGCGGCATCTGTATTATGACATTGTGTCTCATACTTTACCTTTTTGCAGTGAGAATGTCCCTTTCTATTGTTCGTATCGAGGTATAGCTATGGCTGTTGTTTATATTGCCGGAATGGGAGTATCTTTATTTTTTCTGCTCAAAAAGAAAATTGGTAAAAAAAGTGCCATAATTATCATGGCTGGAAGTGTCATAGCGCTCTTTCTGTATATAACAGGTGCTCTGGGACAGCAGAAAGAAACTCTGGAAGAAATCGAAAGAAGTGAAAAAGCAGGAAAAGAAAAAACGGTAAGTCTGGAAGCGGAAGTAGGAGAAGAAAAAAAGACAATACAAATACAGATTTTGCCACAGGAATACACAGACCAGGAATTACTGGCATTGAGTGAACAATTATGGAAAGAAGTAGAAGAAAAAATACCGGGAGAGAATAAAAGTCTGGACAAAGTGACGGAATCTTTGTATTTCCCGGAAGAAGTGGATGGGTATCCTTTTTTGTTAAGGTGGCATACAGATGCACCGTCTTTATTATCGGCAGAAGGTCAGATCGGAGAAGATATTCCAAGAGAGGGAAGTATTGTGGAAATACGCCTTCAAATAGTGAAGACAGGAAGTGATTTTAAGGCGGAACGTACTTTTTTTGCAAATTTGTATCCGTCAGAGAGGGAAGATGCATTTTGGAAGAGGTTGGAAAAAAGCTTAATCGGACTGGAAAAAAATTCGAGAATGTCACAACGCTATATACTGCCGGATCATTTTGAGGGACATACGATTATTTTCCGAAATAAAAAGGAAGAGAAGAGTTATCTTATTTTTCTGCTGGCAGTAGGTGCTTCAATTGCCGTAAGAGCTGGAGAAAAAAGAGAAGAAGAAAATGGAAAAAAACGCAGACTACAGGAAATGGAACTGGAATATGCAGATATGATTGCACGTATGGCGATGCTGATCGGAGCAGGAATGACTATATCGGGAGCCTTTAAAAAGATAGCCGGAGACTATGGAAAGAGAAGACAGGAAAGAAAAAAACCACTCTATGAGGAACTGCTCATTACATCTAGGGAAATGGATTCTGGCATTTCTGAAGGTAAGGCATATCAGAATCTGGGAAATCGTTGTCATCTGTCCTGCCTTATGAGATTTACCGCACTTTTGGCTCAGTATCACAAAAGTGGCAGTTTTGGATTAAAATTATAGGTGATTTTAGATTATCTCTTTAGAAGTTCTTATATATCGGTATAGCCCGTATTTTCGGGCTTTTCCGGCATCTTAGATATGGGGAGAAGTTCACATATACCCTCATAACTTTTCAGGTTTTCCCTCTCAAAAGTAGTAAAAAAAGTAGTAAAGCCTTCTGTGGCTATACTGCAATCAGCCTTTCCATTTCAGCCCTTGCGGAAGCGAATGTTGCGTGTGCGTAATAGTTCAGTGTCATAGTGATGTTGGAATGCCCCATGATATACTGTAACGCTTTGGGGTTCATGCCCGCATTGGCCAAGTTGGTACAGAACGTATGGCGTAAGGTGTGCGGGGTCATTACTCTGGGTAACGCTTCCTCATGGCTTTTGTTGTACTTCTCCGCAAGCCCCCGGAACATACTGTCATAGCTGGCCGCCGTTTTCGGGAAACCGTTCCGGTTAAGGAAAAGGAAATTGCTGTAACCGTCAACCGTGGCCGTTTTCGCTCCCCTGCGGTTCTCCAACACACGCCCCAACGCTTCATATATTTTTTTACTCATTGGAATCTGCCTGATGCCGCTCTGTGTTTTTGGCTTCTCTATGTAGTACCCGGTCTCTGCACTCCGCAAAAGCTGATGGTCTACATGGATTACCCGTTCTTCAAAGTCAAGGTCGGTTTCGGTCAGCCCGCAGAGTTCGGAAACCCGAAGCCCCGTTCCCAGCAGTATGATAACCTCGTCACGGTATTTCCGGTAGACGCTGTCACTTTGCATAAAGGATAAAAGGCTTTCTTCCTGCTTTGCTGTGAGGGGTACTTTCGGCTCCGTATCATCCTCAATCACGGTGTTTAGCTGGAAGTCAAAGGGGTTCTTCCTGATGCAGTCGTCCTGTATCGCCGTATAGAACGCAGCTTTTAAGGAACGCTTGTCATTGCTTATGGTCTTGTAGGACATCCCCTTTTCTTTCATGCGCAGCGCCCATTCTTTCGCATCAGACAGCTTCACGCTGTCAATAGGGCAGGAACCGAGTTTATCCGCTTCCAGCAGCTTCATCAGCCGCTCACGCCCCTTTGTGGTGTTATGCCTTACGTTCCCGTGGTGCCGTATCTGCTTTGCGTAAAGGTCGCAGACGGTCATTTTCTTTCCAACTGTGTCTATCCCGTCTGCAAAGTCTTTCCGTATCTCTTTTTCCTTTTCCCTGAGGGATATGCCGTCTCGCTTCCCGGCCGGGGTTTTATCCGTGGGTACCAGCTTCCATGCATAGACAAATCTCACTTTGCCAAAAGTATCGGTATATTTGTAAGTATATCTCCCGTCTTTTCTCTGGCTCTCTCCTGAACGCAAAATGCGGTTTTGATTATCACGTCTTTTTTCCGACATTGTTTCTGCTCCTTTCCGTGTCGGAAAGAGCCCTGATATGCTTATATCTATTATAGCACATTCAGGGCTCTTTTTCACTGTTTTTGGCTAAATTGCGTCCAGTGTGTCAATGATTTTTTCAAACTTTTTCCGCTTAATCTGGATGCGGTTGCCGTTTAAGAATATCCAGCCTGCCGTGGGGTTTTCCCCTGCAAGTTTGCGCAGCTTGTTTTCCCCGATACGGAAATACTTTGACGCTTCCTCAATGGTAAGCGTGTACTTTTCCCAGATGGGAACATCAGTCCTGTTCATTATCTCCCCCCCCCTTTCGTTTTATTGTTGTCCGCTGTACTTGTGTTACTTTTCCGCAGTTATCAGATAACTGGTATCTGTCTGGGATAATGCGCCCGTTCCCGGGTCTTTCTCCAGATTGTAGATACCGATTTTTATAGCGTTCCTGCCGTCCTTGCCGGTCTGAATGACTCCGAAATTGGGGGTAAAGCTGTCCAGTTCGGCATTGTCATCCATGCCAAAGGACACAACAGGCTTTTTAAGCCCCTGTGAGTTAAAGTACCGTTTCTTGTTGTACATCTCTTTATCGGTCAGCAGGGCAGCAGTCACATATTTTGTGATATAGGAAGCGGCTCTCTCCGGGCTTTCGATTTCTTCACAGTCACTGAACCCGTATCCCCACTCTGGCAGGTTGTAGACCTGCCTGCTGTGCCTGATGACGGGCTTCCCGGTCTTTGGGTTTGCCGCCTCCACGAAGTGGGCGGGGATATCCCCCAGCAGCCCGTGGAAGTGGACAGCGCCCGACTTGTGCAGTTCGGGTATCATCAGGTAATCGAAATGTTTATGCTCATCATGCACCTTGCACTCGTCACGCATTTTCCGGCACCATTTTAAGAGGGCAGTTTTTGCTGTTTCATAATCGGAACTGTCCACCTTTTTCGGGTCGAAGGTGAGCGTCACGAACCAGCGGAAGCTGTTACACAGCGCATAGCCTTTTATCTTTCTCCGGATGGCGTATATCTGATGGCGTGTCCGTGCTTCCTGTGCCTCATCAGTCGTCTCGGCATCCCTGCCGGATGGCATCCTGCCGCTCCCCGTGTAGCGGAGTCTGGGGGAATGGTAAGCCGCTATCTCTATCCGCCCGTTCCCATAGTCCGTTGTACGCCTGTTGTATTCCATGTTGTCATCAGGACGTAAACCTTCTGCATCCATATCATTTCCCTCCGTTCCTGTGTTTTCTGGTGTCTCCGTCGCAACATTGCCTTTTATCAAGTAAGGCAATGCCGCGCCGCCTTCCCCCATCCTGCCTTCTGCGTGTCCCGGCAGTGGCCGCGTCGCCCGCTCCCTCCCTGCCGCCGCACACTTGCAGGGATACAGCGGCCTTTGGCGGCAGGCCGCCCCGGCCGCCATCCCCTGCCCTGTGCGGCATCCGTAAGAGCAGGCGCGCAGTCACCACAGGACGCATGGCGGCAGAAGAGGGCGGCGGCTCACTTTTCTGTCTTACGAAAGGCGGGTGTAAAACGGAAGCCGCCGGAAACAATGGCACGGTAGCCGTTCTCTGTCTGCACAGGCTTTTCTTTCAGATAATCCAGTGCATACCACCGCGCCATCTGCCTTTTGTCCGTGCTGATGATGCAGGTCTCCCCGTTTTCCAGTTCCAGTACATGGAACGCCTTAACGTCCTTCCCCATATGGGTTCGTCCCCCTTTTCTTTAGTTTCCTTAACAATTCCCTGTAATTGGCAAGCCTCCCGGGGAGCAGGGGCGTTTTGATATAGGCCGGCCTGTCGGTTTCCGGGGTGACTGCATAACCTTTCCCCTTGCCGCCCCGATATACCGTTCCGATATCCTTCTTATACATGCCGGTTACCTGATGGAAGGTTTCGTCCGAAACTGACTTCCCTAAGATGATGCGCGTCTGGCACTGTTCCGTAATGGATTTAGGCAGGTCAGTGGCATTTAACTTCTGCGCCGTAATGACGATGGAGAACCCTGCGGCTCTTCCCTTTAATGCAATCTGTCCTAACAGCTTTTCAATCCGCTCCTTATCCTTTTTTTCCGCAAAGGACAGCACGGACAGGATTTCATCAAAAATAAGGATATATCCCGGCATCCCTTTTTCCCGAAAATCCAGTCCTTCTGAACCATCAGCCCGATAGAGCAGGGAATACCGTTTTTCCATTTCCTCAACAAGTTCGATAAGCATCTGGATGATTTCTTTTATATTTGTGGCAACCGGTACACCGGCATAGCGGAATATCATCCCGAAGTCGGAGTTTTTCGCGTCTACCACATACAGCCTGTGCTGGCGTTTCAAAACCATGCCGCTAAAATATACTAAAAGACGGGTCTTCCCCGCACCGCTTGGGGCAATCAGCAGGATGTGAATGGCTTCACTGGTGAAATCCCATATCACTTCGCCATAAATGGGAATTGGCTCATAACTTAACACCGGCACATAACGTTCCATCGGTTCAATGATATCCTCCAACATCTTTTCCATGGCGTTAAAGCGTTCAGGGGGAAGGCCGAAAACATAACAGGCCATGCTGTCACCTTCCTCAAATTTGAGCAGGGGCTTCCACAGACATTCCGACAGCCGCCGCCCTATGTCAGCCGTATCTTTTTCAAGTCCTTTCGGGTAAAGGACGGCGGTAACCTTTCCGTTTTCTACGCTGTACTGCCACTGGACAAAATAACGCAGAAATCCATCCCCTTCCGAGTGCAGGAACATCCGGGTAAAAAGAATAAGTTCTTTACGGATTTTAAGACATTTTACAGGCGAAAACCGAGACAACAACCATACCAGCAGGGCAAGGGTTATCAGCAGTGCAAGACCAGACAAAAACATGGCCTGCAATATCCGCCTTATGGCGGGAGTGGCAGTTAAGCCGCTCCCGTTCACGTTGGCAATGGCGGAGAAAATCACAAACATCAGGGATATAAACAGTAACGATTGTTTTAAGGCTGTTATTATCTTACCGTCTGTCCTTATCTTCAAAGTGTGCATTTCCCTTCCCCCCCCCTTTACTTTACTTCTTCCAGTCTGGTGACAACCACTTTCAGCCCTTTCGCGGCATAGCCGCCAAAGTCCTTGCCGTTCATATTCGCTATCAGGGCGAACTTATAGTCAATGAGACGGTACTTTTTGTTGACTGCCGCCACGGGGTCTAACGTTGTGTTGAGCAGGGTCACATCAAAACTGATGGCATCTTCAATCGTTGTGCCGCCCATGACATGGAGCTTCTGGGTGATCTCCTTTGTATCCTTATTTTCATAAGGGCTTTTCAGCTTTTTTATAATCACCACTTCCGGAATATGGAGATAATCCCTGATTGCTTCCTGCATTTTCAGGCTCGCAAACATATCTTTGATTCCTACCTCCGAAGGGTCGGTGTTCGCAACATTTCCCGCCACAGCAGAAAGATTTCCGCTGATGGTGTCGTTGTTTGCAGTGACTGTCTGATTTGCTACGTTGTTAGTTTCATTTTTCATGATAATTTTAGTCTCCTTTCATGATTGTGATTTGTTTTTAGTTACCTGTTAAAGGGCCCTCTTTCAGTTTAGAATCATACTAACACAACTGATTTGGATTAGGTTCGCGCCATATGACGACTAATGTGGTAATCTAATGCATTAGCCGTCATACGGTGCAGAATGGACTGCCCTATTTGCGTTCCGGTCGTTTAAAATTTTCTTCCGAAAGGAGTACAAGCAGCTTTCTTAGATAAAACCCATCTATATCAGGGCATTTTTCGCGCATGGCAGAATAAATTGCATTCCCTTTTATGCTTTTCAGTATGTCTTCGTCCTGATAGACGGCTTCTATCTCGCCTAATGTGAGCGGCGCAAGGCCTAACAGGTCGATAATCTCAACAGTGGAAAAATCCAATACCCGAAATACATTTAGAAGACTGAATATATCAGTCAGGCATTGACCATATTTTTCCCAGCGATAATAAGTAGTCTCTGATACCATAAGCGCATCCGCAACAGCTTTCTGGCTTAACTTTTGTTTTAAGCGGTGTTTACGGAGCTCTTTCTTTAATCTTTCTTGGAATTCTTGTTCTAAATCTTTATTACTCATATGAGTTTCCTCATATGACGCGCGCCATAACTCCTTTCATATTTTATAGTTGATACCGATATCTTTTTTCATGATGGCCATTGTGCCAAGAAGACACTTTATAAAAATTTAATAAAAAAATCCCTAAACAAACCTTATCCAGTAGACGATAGTATTTTAGAGAATTGAAAAGAAGTGAGATAAGGGTTTAGGTAATTTCTTTATTCATGAAAAAATAGGGGTACGGGGGCGTAGCCTCCGAGAAAGAGTGGGAGCAACGTATGTTGCGACCACCTATATAAATAAGTAATATTTTAGTATTGGAATATAATGGTATGATAAAAGAAACGTAAAGAGAGTGGATTGTAAAAAACCACTCTCTTTCTTTTATGGAAGAAATAGAAAAGGGTATGCCGACAGCCAGTATCGGTTTGTAAACTTCTTTCAGATTTTTATTTTAACCTTCTTGCTGTTTTAGCGGTGTTATATGCCGTTACTACAGAAGCGGCGGCATTTATCTTTGATGTAGTTGCTGTTTCCTGCTGCAAGCGTCTGATATCTTCCTGAATTGCCATCTGGTCTTGCTGGAACTGTTGCGTTTCTAACAGGTTATATGCTTCTTTTAAACTTTCAGCTCTTCCTTCATTGATAATATTCCACAGGCGGAAAAGGTCAGAATAGTTGTAAAATTTCGCAGGGAAATTTTTTGAACCGTTTATATAATCTGGCTTACTTTTTTCCTGTCTGAGAATATTCTGTGCTTCTACCAGCTTCTTTTCTGCCGGATTTGTATAAAGCAGGCTTTTTACATATAGTAAAAGAAATAAAATTCCCCCAAAAAGAATAATCCCGCCAAGACCACCGGCCTGCAAAACATGGTGTTCATCAAAGGAAAATAGCCCCCTGTCACCTGACAGAAAAAACAGAATATAAAGAATCAAAAAGACTATTGATATAATTATCCCCCATTTCCATTTTTTACGTGCTTTTTCATAATTGCTTTCGGCAGCTCTCACGTTATTTTCTGCTGTAGCAACAGGTGCCGTTAGTCTTTTCTTTTCAGATAAACAGTCTAAAATTTCTTTTTTGTTCATATCTTGTCTCCTTTGTAGAAAATTTATTTTTTCTGTATACATATGTTTTAGAGGGGACGGGGGATTGTCCCCGGGAAGACTGACCCGCGCATGTGGGCTGGAAAAAGAAAATTCCCTAAAAAAGCAACAGCAGGAACAGGATGTTCCTGCTGCCACTCTTATGGTATTTATTCGTAGGTTGTGCAGTAGCTGTTGGCTTCACCCTTCAAAAGATGCTGTAACATATGCTGTCCCAATGCATCGTAATCGGTTGTGGAATGACCACAGTTGCAGTGATAGTGAGCCACTTTCTGCTGCTCGCCAAAGTTTAATGTTGCTTCTTCACTCTTAGCTACGGCACTGTCCTTATCCTTTTGTGCTGCCTGCTCAGCCTCAAGTCTCTCAGCCTCAGCCTGCTCTGCCGCAAGTCTTTCAGCCTCTGCCTTTTCAGCTGCAAGTCTCTCAGCCTCTGCCTGCTCTGCTGCAAGTCTCTCAGCCTCAAGTCTTGCTGCTTCTTCTCTTGCTGCCTGTTCTGCTGCTGCCTTTTCAGCTGCCTCTTTCTCTGCTGCTGCCTTTTCAGCTGCCTCTTTCTCTGCAGCTTCTTTTCTTGCCTGCTCTGCAGCAAGTCTTTCAGCCTCTGCCTTTTCAGCCCCTTCTTTCTCAGCGGCTGTATTTCCAGCGGCTTCTTTCTCAACTGCTGTCGTATCAGTGTTTGTAGTCTGTGTCTTTTCAGAAGCCGTTATGTTATTGCCCGCCACAGCAGTGCTGTCGGGCTTTGTGGTTGACTGTACCACGGAGTTAGCAGCTGTAGCGGTTTTTTTGCTGTCGGATACCTTAACGGACTGTACAGGAACCTCTGTCTGCTTGCCGTCTTCCGTGTCTGCGGATGCCAGAAGAAGCTGCTTATCTTCATCAGACTGGACATCAGGCGTGTTCTCTTTCTCTGCCCTTTCGCCTTGTTTGTCGTCATCCACCGGCACAGAATCTTCGGTCTCTGTGTCAGCAGATGCCTCTGCAACAGGCTCATTGTCTGCGGAAACGTCAGCCGTAGAAGACATATTCAGACCTACCGCACCAGCCGCTGTTATGCCGACAGACAAAACTCCGGCTAACACTTTCATTAAAACAGTTTTTTTCATACGTGATTACCTCTCTTTTTGTAAATTTTAAAACAACAAGCGAAAAATCCCGAACAGTTCAGCAGAGAGGGCATAGGTTTATGCCCCTCTGCCAATCTGCCGAGATAAACAATAAGAAAGCGGTGCAGGATTTTTCTTTCCTACACCGCTGAAAATACAGCACCACAAATCCAAATACACGCTGGTTTTCCACTTGAAATAGTGTGGAAAATTCGCTATACTTGAATTGGCGCATAATATGCTGTGTGGGAGGTCGTAGCTCCTGCATAGGGGTGTAGGGAATTGGCGTTCCCTACATCCTGCCTTTTATTATCTATCTCGTTTTTTTATTATACCGCCACTGTATAAAAATGGCAAGAGGTTATATTAACGGAAAACAGCAAAAAACACAATCAAGAGGGAATGAAAGATAATGCGTCTTTTCATTCCCTCTTTTTCCATTCTTCTTTGGCCTGCGTCCGCTGTGTCAAGGGTTGCCCTACGGCGTATCGCTCCGCTTGCCCCTTGACACGCTACGTTTTGTTTTTGCCTTTTCATTGTGGCTTTTTATCAGATATCTGGTCTTTGGGCTTGCAGGATTCCGGGTAACATATCAAGGCTCTTTCCCTCAAAAGTAGTAAATTGGTAGCATTTTTAGCTTGAAATCCTGCTTGTATGCCCGTAAATCAAGGCTTTTTGAGATAATCAACCTTTTTGTGGCAAAAAATGCATTAAAAGAAGAGACATATCAGGCGTTGCAGGAACGGAAAGAACGGGCCAAAAGATTGGGAGAAGAGGCAGGAACGAAGCTGCTGTTGCCTATGACACTAATGCTTGTTCTTGTTATGATAATTATTATGATACCTGCATTTACATCATTTGGGATATAAAGGAGGAAATAAATGAAAACATTGGTAAGATTTTTCAGAGAAGAAGAGGGGATTGGAACAGTGGAACTGATTCTCATATTGGTAGTATTGATTTCCCTTGTTATTATTTTTAAAGATCAGTTGACTGCTCTGGTGAATGATATTTTTTCTCAAATTACATCGAAAAGTGGCAGTATTTATTGATGAAGGCAAAGAAAGGTGAAATTACGGTTTTTTTATCATTGGTGCTTGTCATTCTGATATCCATATTATGCAGTGTAATTGAAGCGGCCAGAACCAATGGGATACAATTTCAGACAGAATGTGTGGCCGATATGGCCATACAGTCTGCTTTGGCCGAATATAACAGGGAATTATTGGAGCAGTATGATTTGTTTTTTGTGGATACAGGTTATGGAACGAAGGAAACCGGTTATATTTTATTGGAAGAGCACCTCCGAAATTATATGGAAAAGAATTTTCAAATAGAGAAAGGAATTTTTTCGGTAAATTATAAGGATTTATTGCAGATTTCTGCGGATTGCGCAGTTATATTAGAAGCTGCCGGTGCGGCAGACGGAGGAGGAGAGGTAATAGAAAGAAAAGCTGTAGACTATATGTTGGACAAGTACGGATTACTGGACCTTTCAGAGATCAGGCATGTTTCAAATACAGTGGAAGCGGAGGGATTTCTGAGCAGTACCATGGAAGAAGAGCGGGCGAAAAATGAACGGGCGATCAGGAAGGTAGATACTTCTGTTACAGACAAAGACGGAAAAAAACATAAAATAGCAATTGATAATCCGGCAGATAACGTAAACAGCAGACGGGGAAGCTCTGGAATTTTGACAGCGGTGACGAAAGAAAAAGGGATATCTGATAAAGAGACAAATTTGAAAGACTATATTTCCCATAGAGCGTATGAGGAAAAAGATGGATTTCTACTGGGAGAGAAAGAAGTGACAATTGTGGAGGATCTGTTATTCCAAAAGTATCTGATGGAAAAGTGCGGGTATTATACTAAGAAAAAAGAAGGGTCTTGCCTGGATTATCAAATGGAGTATATATTGGCGGGAAAAAGTTCTGACAGGGAGAATCTTAAAACGGTAGTGAATCGCCTGTTAATATTACGGGAAACAGCTAATTTCCTCTATCTTCTGACCGATTCAAGTAAAAAGGCAGAGGCAGAAGCACTTGCCATGACATTGGCAGCAGTTATTTTGTTTCCAGAATTGAAGGATTTGATTAAGCTTTCCATCTTGATTGCCTGGGCCTATGCAGAAAGTGTAAATGATGTAAAAATACTGCTGGAAGGGGGAAAGGTTCCTCTTGGAAAGGACAGTATGAGCTGGAATATGAGTCTGAAAAATGCCATGAAACTCGAACTTGTGGGAGAAAAAGCCGGTCTGAAACAGGGTCTTACCTATGAACAGTATTTACACACGATGCTGGCTGTTATGAAAAGAGAAGAGCGAAATCTGCGATTTATGGATATTGTGGAAATGGACATCCGACAGACACCGGGAAATCAAAACTTTTGTATGAACCACTGTATTCATTGTTTTACGGCAGAGATGACAGTACATTCCGAAAGAGGACACAGCTATCAGATAACAAGGACAGTAGGCTATTTAAAATAGGGAAGGAAAACAAAACAGAAAGGAGGAGGGAAAGATGCGTTCCTTTTGGACAGCGAAAATATTTTTGAAAGGAGTTTCCTCTAAAAGAATTTGGATAAGCCCCAAATTTTATCCGATTATTTCACTTGATTCCCATAATGATATGTATTTCACGAAGCAAAAAAATTTTACACGTCTAAAGATTCGTTCTGAAAGGAACGTATTTCTGCCTCCTTCTTTCCGGGGAAGTATAACGATAGAAACTTCTCTTGTTCTTCCCCTGTTCCTTTTTTTCTGTATCCAGATCATCAGTTTAATCAGTCTGATACAATTACACAGTGCATTGGAAGCTGCGTTACATCAGGAGGTAGCTCAGGCAGCAGTACAGACATATGCAGCGGATAAGCTGGGAATAGACCTTCGTGTGGCCGGGGGACTATTGGAAAATGGACATGTCAGAACAAGGGTCATTGAACGGGCGGGCAGGGAATACTTGGATCGCTCCATGATAGATGGAGGAAGTAACGGCATCCATATTTTACTGACAGGAGAGGAAGATGAACAGGATACAGTGGATGTAATACTTTTTTACCGTGTAAAGCCGTCCTGGAATCTGTTGGGATTCCAGGGATTTACAATGGCCAATCGGTGTCGGATGAAGGCCTGGACGGGATATCGAATCGAGGAGGACTCGCTGGCGGGAGAGGGAACAGAAGAACTAGTATATATTACAGAGACCGGCAGCGTCTACCATAAGAGCAGAAACTGCAGTCATCTGGCACTTTCTACCCGGGCAGTAGCGACAGATAGCCTGTCGGTTCTCAGAAATGAAGACGGCGGAAAATATTATCCCTGTGAACACTGTGGAGAGGGGAACGGTTCGGTTGTCTTTCTGACAGACCAGGGGAACCGCTATCACAGGAGCTTGGGCTGTAGCGGTTTGAAAAGAACAATTTATACAGTGCCTATTTCAGAGACAGGAGGAAGAGGAGCATGCAGCAGATGTTCCGGTACGGGATAACGGCAGCCTTTTTACTGCTGTGTAGCTGGCAGGATATCAGGACAAAAGAAATCTCTATGAGACTGATGCTGCTGTTTGCGGTGACAGGAATTTTTCTGAATATCCTGACATGGACACCATGGCAGATTTGGGTAGGAGGAATTCTTCCGGGAGTGGGGATGCTTGTATTTAGCAAATTGTCGGAGGAACAGATCGGATATGGGGATGGCATTGCATTGTTTGTGACAGGCTTGTTCCTTACGGGAAAGGAAACCTTAGGTTTATTTTTGACAGCGGTTTTTTTCTGTGCTTTTATAACGGTTCCGATGTTTTTTACAGGAAAGCTGGGAAAAGGTGCTTCTTATCCATTTCTGCCTTTTCTGGCAGCAGCTTACAGTATATATTTATTTCTGCGAATACCGGGACATTGATACTTAAGGATATGGAAAAAACGAGTTGAAAGGGAGTATGGAAGATAATGCGGAAAAATGAAAAAAGTATTAAAGAAAAAATAAAATGGAAAGCTAGCTTTACGATAGAAGCATCGTTTATTCTTCCCCTCATTGTATATCTCGTCTGGAATATAGTATTTCTGTCATTCTTTCTGTATAACAGAAGTATCCTTTTGCAGGGAAGCTATTGTACAGCTTTGCGTACGGAGAGGCTATATGGCACAGAAGATGAAAAAAGAGAGGAAGCAGAAGCCAAATATCGCTTGGCTGTAAAGGAAAAAATAGCCGGTGGAGCGATTGCAGAGGAAAAACAAGTGACAAAAAATGAAGTTACGGTTTTGTCAAAATTGGATATACGGGCACCGGGCGAACAGTTTTTTTGGAGCAATTGGCATGGAGAAGAAAGGCAGACGGCGGAAAAATTTCAACCGGTGACATTTATCAGAAATTGTCGTAAAACGGAAAACATATGGAATTTATTACAGACGGGGAAGGGATGAAATGAGAGGAGAGATACGATATCAAAAAGAATTACAGAAGACATATATGATTGCGGCACAATGTAAAAAAGAGATGATAGATAGCTATGCCGGACAAATGGTATTGCGGAACAGACTGGAAGGAATGGTACCCTGCGAGGTACAACTACTGGACGGGAAACGGGAAATATGGTACGATATCAGTTTTTTGCAGACAGTGGAGCAGGTATTTGCTGTCAAAGAAATGCATTTTCTGGATTTGAAAAATCTGATTTTACAAATACTGTATATAATAGAAGAAATGGAAAAATATCTCATAGACAGCAGACAACTTTGTTTTGAACCGGAATTTCTATATTGGGATATGGAAAAAGATCAGGTGAAGCTTCTATATAATTATACAGAAGAAGAGGCAGAGAACGGAATAAGTACATTAGCAGGTTTTTTACTGGAGAGAATCTGCCATGAAGAGGAAAAAGCAGTGGATCTGGCATATTATTTTTATGAACAGACACAAAAAGAAAATTTTCATGTGGAAAAAATAGAAGCATATGTGGAAAAAACGGGAGAAAATAGGGAATTAGAAATTAAAAAAATAAAACAAGAACCAGAATCAGAGAAACTGGGAAATCATCTGGAAGAAGCTGTTTTCGATACAGAAGTAAAAAAAGAAGCAACAGAGAAGAAAAAGAAAGAGACAAAGCAGCGAGGCTATATCTGGGAAAATAAAAGTGGCCTTTTGATAGAGACCGGATTGGCAACTTCCGTTACTGCACTGTTGTCTGGAGTTGGATATGCCGTTACAAGACAATATTTTTTTCTGGAACAGATGGAAGAGCTATTATGGTTTGCAGGATCTGTTTTGCTGTTTACAGCGGGTTTGGCATTTTCTGCCTTTGGTATATTAAAAAAACGAAGAGAAGGAAGAGGTATTTGCAATAAAACAGAAAATGATATAAAAAATGATAAAGAACAAAAACAGGGAGATCCTTTTTTAGAAGAATTGGAATTGTGGCAGCAAGAGGGACGACAAGCGGCTCAAGAAAGTACAGATGGCAAAACCGTCTATATGGGAAAAGGAAGCATGAACAGGGAATATCATCTTGTAGAAATGAAAAAGGGTCTGGAAAAAATATACGATATTCCAGGATATCCGTTTTTAATTGGAAAAGATAAAGAACGGGTAAATTTAACTGTAAAAGAATATTCTGTCAGTAGAATTCATGCCCGGTTGACGGAGGAAGAAGGAACTATCTATTTGGAAGATCTTCATTCTACAAATGGGACATATTTGAATGATCTCCTATTAGAACCCCATAACAAAATAAAATTGAAAAGAGGGGATATGATACTGTTTGGAAATGCAGAATTTGTTTTTCGCTAGAATTACAAAAAGTAAATTAAAATACCGTGATTTCCTCAGGGAAGTATGATATGATAGTCCAAGAAACGATCAAAAAATTGATGGAGATGATTGAGTATGAAAATCAATCTGTATTACGGTGGCAGGGGACTGATAGATGATCCGACTCTTTTTGTCATAAATAAGATACAGGAAGTGCTGGAAGAGCTCCGGGTAACAGTAGTACGATTCAATTTATATGAGATGAAAAATAATATTGCCACATTGCCACAGACATTGAAAGATGCAGACGGTATTATACTGGCATCTACTGTAGAATGGTATGGAATTGGCGGCTATATGCATCAGTTTCTGGATGCCTGTTGGCTCTATGGTGATAAAGAAAAAATCAGCCAGATCTATATGTGCCCGGTGGTGATGTCCACGACTTATGGCGAAAGAGAAGGAGAAATGGAGCTGATAAATGCATGGGAGATTCTGGGAGGACTTCCGTGCAGTGGTTTGTGTGGATATATTGTAGATACGGTCAGTCTGGAGAGAAATAAAGATTACATCAATATTATAGAAAAAAAAGCTGAGAATATGTACCGGACAGTCAGCCAGAAAACAGTAAATCTTCCGGGAAGCAATCAGGCAATTAAACAGAAAATATCTGTTACAAAAAATATAGAACTGACACCGCAGGAATCAGAGGCACTTTCGCAGTATGCTTCCGATGAGAGTTATGTACAGAGGCAAAAAGAAGATATTCAGGAGCTGACAAATCTGTTTAAAGGAATGCTGGAGAGTCAGGAAAAAGAAGAAGAGGCAGACTTTATAGATGACTTTAAAGAACATTTTCGGCCAGGAACCGGGATCAAAGCCATATATCGATTCCAAATAGATGAAAAAGAAGAAACTTTAATTATAGAAGTGGATGGAGCGCAGTTGAATTGTTATTACGGAACTGTGACGAAAGCAGATGTGGATATAAAGGTAAACAATAATACAATGAAGGAGATCCTATTGTCTAAGATGACTTTCCAGAGAGCGTTTATGGGAGGAAGTATGAAAACAAGAGGAGATTTTAAGTTACTCCGTGCATTGGATCAGATATTTGTATTTCAGGAATAAACCGGGAGGAAAGGATCATGAGAGAAGAAAACTGCATTTTCTGTAAGATTGCAAATGGAGAGATTCCGTCAAAGACACTTTATGAGAATGATACATTTCGCGTCATATTGGATGTAGGGCCGGCGACAAAAGGACATGCCCTGATTTTACCGAAAAAGCATTTTGCAGATTTGTATGAACTGCCGGAAGAAATGGCAGCAGAAGTAATGAAACTGGCAAAGAAAATGGCAGAAACAATGACAAAAAAGTTGTCCTGCGATGGCTTTAATCTGGTACAAAATAATGGGGAAGCCGCTGGCCAAACAGTATTCCACTTTCATATGCACCTGATTCCCAGATATAAGGATGATTCCCAGAAAGAAAAACTTGGCTGGACTCCTGGCAAACCAAGTCATGAAGAATTGGAAAACATCCGAACAATGATAGTGGAATAAGAAAGTATTTTATCTGCAGCATGGGAAACAGTGGCCATAAGCGGCAACTGTCATTTGGAGACTGCTTCATGAATCAGTTTCATGATTGTCTGTATGGAGCCTAACTGGTCACTTTTGCCCATAGCATCAATATATATCTGTCTTGAAAAATATACTTCCAATATCTTTTCAACAAGAACAGAATCTATCAAATCATCTTCATCAATAATCAAACTAAATCCTTGTGCTTCAAAAGAGCGAGCGTTCAATATCTGGTCGCCTCGGCTGCTCTTTGCGGAAAGAGGAATAAGGACATTGGGCTTTTTCAGTGCAAGAAGTTCACAGATGGCATTTGCACCAGCTCTGGAAACGACTACATCCGCCAGAGCAAAGAGGTCTTTTAACTCTGTTTTCACATATTCGAATTGCTTATAACCGGGAACATTGAGAAGCAGATTGTCCACTTTTTCTTTTCCACAAATGTGAATTACCTGAAAATCTTCCAAAAGCATCGGCAGGGCGTCCCGGACCGTTTTGTTGATAGCGGCAGCACCAAGACTTCCACCGATTACCATAATAACAGGTTTGTTAGCAGTAAATTTACATAGATCCAGAGCGGCAATCCGATTGCCCTGGCGAAGCTCAGCGCGGATGGGAGAGCCTGTTAACACAGCTTTTTCTTTAGGAAGCATTTGTAGTGTTTCCGGGAAATTGCAACAAACTTTTGATGCAGCAGGAATACAAAGTTTGTTGGCAAGACCGGGTGTCATGTCAGATTCATGAATAATACAGGGTATGCCAAGGGAATTGGCAGCCCGCACTACCGGAACAGAAACAAATCCTCCTTTAGAAAACAAAACATCCGGTTTGATCTGTTTTAAAATTTTTTTAGCTTCGGTATATCCTTTCAGAACACGAAGCGGGTCAGTAAAATTTTTCAGATCAAAATATCTGCGGAATTTTCCTGTAGCGATTCCATAATAAGGGATTTCGTAGTCTTCGATCAGTCTTTTTTCAATACCTTCATAAGAACCAATATAGTGAATTTCAAAATTTGCTTCACGAAGGGCGGGAAATAAAGCAATATTGGGGGTAACATGCCCAGCCGTACCGCCACCAGTTAAGACGATTTTTTTCATAGCTACAGAGCCTCCTGATAATTTTACTTCATAGTTTCCAGCGCCTGAGCAAGCTGATCGGGACAGGACGTAGATTTAAAACCACATTTGATCCCTTTTAATCTTTCAATTGCTTCTTCGACTTTCATTCCTTTTACAAGACTGGAAATTCCCTGAAGATTTCCATTACAACCTCCCGTGAAAGAAACGGATTCGATAATACCATTGTTTACGTTAATATCTATTGCATTGGAACAAACTCCTTTTGGAATATACCTCATATTGACACCTCCTGAATGAAATATTGTCTAAAGATAACTGATATTATAGCAAAAATCGAGCTTTGTTTCCAGCATTTTCAAAAATTTTGACGAAATATGTAGAACGATTCTTAAACCACATGAATGATAATAATGGTATAATGTGCACGAAAGCAATGAGCACTGCGTGAGTGAGCATCTTATTGGCAGTTTGCTTGCAAGAACTGTCAATAAGATGCGAAGGAACATAGGGCGAAGCCCGAGAGCGAGGAAGTCAGAAGGACTTCCGAGCGCGCAGTGCGAAGGGAGCGAAGCCCGAGCAGTGCGATATCTATACAATAGTATACTTTCAGGAGGTGCAGGATATGTTTTCAGATTTTATGCAGCATTCTTATTTTATGGGAATCGTATTATCGCTGTTAGTATTGGGCGTTTTATGCCAGATTATAATTGGTGTGTTATACCAGAAAATGATTCGGGAAACAGACAATATGGCGGTTACGGAACATAAGCTTTTGAAGCAGTGTAAACTGAAATTTTCCAATTGTTATGAACTGAATGAAGGGAATATCAATATTAGCATATTTGTGGACAAGTTTATCAATCAGATTCATTTTATGGGGATATCATTGACAAATATAGGTCATCTGTCGGGACAGCTTACCTTACTTTCCGTTTTTGCAGCAGGAATAGGTGTGTGTAAAAGTATTATAGAAGGAGGGACGCTGGGAGAGCTTCTGCCCTATTATGGAGTGAGTCTTTTTGGGCTATATATTTATTTTTCCGTGTCATCTTTAGTAGATGCAAAGGGAAAAAGAAGTGTTGTGAGAACCAATTTGATTGATTATCTGGAAAATCATCTTGTGAAGCATCTCCAGCTCATTCAGGAAGAAGAGATGCAGCTGTTTATCAATAACAGCAAAAAAAGAAGTGAAAAAGAAGAACAAAAGGAGGAAACAGAAAAGGAAGTTTCTTCTTTTACAGGAGAAGAACAAGAGGAGCTGGAGGAGCTTCTCCGCGAATTCCTGGCATAATATTTGTGTCCTCTTGTTCACTGAGGGTAAGATTTTCAACAAAATCAGAGATTATTCCATTGTTTTTTTCTTTGCAAATTTCTATTCTAAATAAGAATAGAAAGATGGGAGGAACAGGGATGGGAAAATTAAAAGGTCTGGCAGCGGGTATATTCTGGGCACTGGATACAGTGGTCATAGGAATAGCTCTGCGTCAGGCCGTTTTTTGTAATACGAAAGAAGCTGTTTTTCTGGCTCCTTTTATCAGTACCTTTTTGCATGATTTCTGTTCCTGCATATGGATGCTTCTGTATACAGGTATTAAAAAAGGATTTGGCAGGGTTCTCAGGGCTTTGCATACCAAAAGCGGCAGGTTTATTGTTCTTGGCGCTCTCTTTGGAGGCCCTGTGGGAATGACGGGCTATGTGTCCGCTGTGAAATTCCTCGGACCATCCTATACTGCAGCGATTTCCGCCCTGTATCCGGCATTTGGGTCATTTTTGGCTTGGATATTTTTAAAAGAACGAATGAAAAGGACACAGATGATAGGATTTTCCCTGTCTCTCAGTGGCATGGTTTTACTCGGTCTTTTAACAAAGGGGCAAAAGCCCGAAAATTTCGTACTTGGATTCGGCTGTGTGCTTCTCTGTGTAGCAGGATGGGCGTTGGAAGTAGTGATCTGTGCCTATGGTATGAAAGACGCGAAAGTCAATAATGAACAGGCGCTGATGATACGACAGAGCACATCTGCCATGTCCTATGGGATTGTCATTTTGATTGTGTTAAAAGAAGCTTCTTTTGTCATTTCTGTAGCTGCAACAGAAGCAATTGGCATCATAGGCGCAGCCGCTTGCTTTGGGACAGCGTCTTATCTTTGCTATTACGCAACTATCAGAAGACTGGGGCCGTCATTGGCCATGACGTTGAATATTACATATGTGGCCTGGGCGTTTATTTTTGAGTTTTTATTTCTGAGAAAGATTCCTCAGGCAGAGAGTATTTTTTGTAGTAGCCTCATTTTGACAGGGGCTTTTGTAACAGCATATGGAGCTACAGATACAGACGTTCCTTTAAAAACGGGATAAAATATTCTGCCTGACAGATGTATGGGTTGTAAATCGATGGTAACAGGAGGAAATCTATGGGATATTTGGAAGTGAAGAGAGATCATTTGTATTTGTGCTTTTACCTGGAGGAAGGTCAGGAGGCGAAATTGCTGAAAGCATCTTCCGGGAAAGGAAAATGGAAACCAAATAAAATTTTAAATGTTAAAGGATATCCTGAACCGGATGCTGCCCGGATTGTGGAAATCCAGAAATCTGGAGAAATTTGTACTTCTTTCCGGGGAGCGAGAAATTTTCATGATACGGCACAGACGTTTCTTAGCTATATTGGACATGAGATGACGGAAAATTCACTGACGATTTATCAGCGGGGAGAAAATCTTCTTGTCAGTACATGTTTTCACTTTTATGAAGGGATGTCTGTCATTTCCTGCGAGAGCCGGGTAGAAAATACAGGAGTGGAAGATGTATGGCTGTATGGCGTTACTTCTTTTTGTTATGGAAATGTGGCTGCCTGGAGTGAAAACAATCCTGACTTTGGGAGTGATTTACAGGTTTATTATGCCCACAATACCTGGTCAGAGGAATGTAGATGGGTGCATAGGAGTCTCAGAGAATGTGGTGTCATACCCTATGGGAATTTGAGCTATGACAGATTTTGTATCGGTAGCCACACAGGATTTTCCAGTGGAGAGTATTTGCCGGTAGGAGCCATTTACCATACCCGAGAAGATGAAAGCATCCTCTGGCAGATCGAAAATAATGGCGCCTGGCTTTTTGAGATGGGAGTGGCCACACAGGATTACAGAGAATCATTTCTTGATAAAAAGTACGATCAGAGAGTCTATCTGGCTCTGTCAGGCCCTGGAATGGAAGGCGCTTTCTGGCAGAAAAAACTGGCTTTTGGACAGTCTTTTACTACAGTGCCTGCAGTGGCAGCTTTTTATCATGGTAAGCCGGAGGAAGGATTTCAAGCACTTACGGCATATCGCAGAAAAAGAAAGATTATAAAAGAGCTGCCGGTTATTTTTAACGATTATATGAATTGCCTGATGGGAGATTCCACGACAGAGCGGCTGCGACCTTATATAAAGCTGGCGGCTCAGGCCGGTTGCGAAATCTTTGTAGTGGATTGCGGGTGGTATGATACAGGGGACTGGCAATATACTTTTGGGACATTTGAGGAGTGCTTTGACAGATATCCGGGGGGACTTGGTGAAGTAATGGAGGAAATCCATGCAAATGGCATGAAAGCAGGACTTTGGCTGGAGCTGGAATCTTTCGGGATAAGGAATACAAAAGCAGAGAGCTTGCCAAAAGACTGGTTGTTCATGTGTCATGGTAAGCCAGTGACAGACAGCGGGCGATATCATCTGGATTTCCGTAATCCACAGGTCCGGGAAAATGCTTCTGCCATTGTAAAGAGGGTAGTGGAGAAGTATGGATTATCTTATCTGAAGATTGATTACAATCTATGCCTTTGTTGGGGGACCGATTATAACAGCGACAGTCCGGGAGACGGACTTCTTGCACATAATAGAGCCTATCTAAACTGGTTGGAAGAAGAAATGAAAAAATATCCTGATGTTATCTGGGAAAACTGCGGAAGTGGCGGCCTGCGCATGGATTATGCCTTGTTGTCCCGAATGGATATTCAGTCGGTCAGTGATCAGGAGGATTATCGTATCATGGCGATGATCGCAGCCAACTGTGCCTGCGGGGTATTACCGGAGCAGGCCGGTATCTGGGCATATCCGAGACAGGAAGGAGATATGGACGAGACTGCCATGAATATGGTGTCCGCAATGCCTTTTCGTATCCATCTGGGAGGACATTTGACAGAATTATCCAGGGAGAGATTTGGTCTTGTAAGGGAAGCCATTGCCTGCTATAAAGAGATACGTGCCGATATTCGCTCATCTGTACCCTATTGGCCTTTGGGACTACACAGTTTTGATGCAGGGTGGCTTTGCTTTGGACTAAGGAGTGAGGCAAGAATATATTTATCGATCATCAGACGCCATGACAAGAGGGAAACATTACATATACCAATGGAAAATTCTTTTTCGAATGTAAGATTGTTATACCCCAGAGTGACAGATGGAGAGGTATGCTTTACTGATAAAGAGAATCGGATTCTTCAGGTAAATTTGCCACGGCAGAATATGGGCTGCTTTGTGATGTTGGATTTTGCATAAAAAAACTGATTTAGTCTTTTACAGAAGTATTTTCGGTTTTCTGAACAGGAAGGAGAATAGAGACAAGAGTACCATGGGGAGAGCAGGGGGAGATCGTCAAAACCTGCTCTTCTTTTAATAAATAAGAAAGGCGCCATTTAATGTTGGCAATTCCGATATGCTTTCCACGGCTGTATTCGTGGGAAGCATCAAAGCTTTCGGACTCTTTACAGATTATCTCATATTGATTCAGATCAATACCGATGCCGTTGTCTTTCACCTCCAGACAAATATAACTTCTTTCCCGAATAAAATGGATGGAAATTTTGATATAAGGCGGCTCATCATCGAAGTTTTCTGTTTCATTTTCCAGGAAACCATGAATAATGGCATTCTCTACAATGGGTTGTAGGATATGTTTGGGAATCATTTCTGTTCGGACTTCCGGTTCAATTTCCTGAATAATCTTAATCTGTTCACCATAGCGGTATTCCTGAATTTTTAAATATTGTTCTACTACTTTAAGTTCCGTGTCCACAGTATCAAAGACAGAGGTTTCATTGATACGCAGACTGTCTTTCATAATATGAATCAGAGCGTTGTTGATGGTGACAATATCTTCTGTACGGGATTTTCTGGCAAGATAGTTGATCGTATTCATCGTATTGTAAATAAAATGCGGATTGATCTGAGAAATCCTCAGACCGTATTCCAGTTCCTGCTCTTTTTGCTGTTTGGCAAGGAGCATTTCTACATGTTTTTTCAGTTCCAATGACATGTCATTAAAAGCATGGCTCAGTTCTTCGATTTCATCACCGGTTTGGATATTGACAGAGTAGGGATTTTCACAGGTAAATTTCCGCATATGTTCAGAAAGGAGTTCCAAAGGAGAAACAATATTCTGAATAAGAGGTTTTAGAATAATTCCTGACAACAGTGCACTGAAGATAATGGATAACAGCAAAATAAAAAAAGTAGGAAGGAATGGAATAAGCAATTCACTGTATGGAATAAAGGTAATCAGTTTCCATCTTGTAATATCGCTGTAGTGAGAGATGAAGATTCCATTCTGATTATAAAAAATATATTCATCCAAAAAGGCATGTTTTCCTTCTTCAGCAAGAAAATCAAAAAGGAATTCTTCCTGATCAAAAGAATGATTGATCATAGGCCTGTTTTGGTTGTCTACCCAGATGTAATGGGAAAATGTTTTGTCTGCGCTAGTGAGAATCTGTAAAAGATCGTCTGAGCGGATCGTGACGATCATTTCTCCCGTGAGATGAGAGATATCGTTCAAATGTACACTGTAGTGAAATGTGCCATTGGTTTTATCAGGAGCGGAGAAATAGCGTAAATATTTCTGTTCTTTTAGATGAAGAAACCAAGAGGAACAAAGGATTTCTTCTACCTGGGAATCGGTGACAAAGACGGAATGATAAATATTGTTATCATAATTCAGAATGATATCTTTCATTCCGGAAACATTTCCGCACAGCTCCATGAGACGGTTTTCGATTAATGGTATATTGTGGTCATTTTTTTCACTTTTTAAGAGGGCGAGCAATACCCGGTCACTTGGAATCTGGTTACAGGAAGTGACTATGTTGGAAGTATTCATATCCAACTGCTGAATAATCTGACCGGAAATCGTATTCATTTGAGATATACTGCTTTTTACATAGTTAATAGAAAACAGTCCGATCATAGGCAAAGCGGTGACAAGAAGAGCAATCGTAACGAGCTTTAATGTACTGCTGCGCAATTTGCGGCCTATTTTCTGATGACTGGATTTTGAAAAACTCCATTTCATGAACGTTCCTTCTTTCTATAATCCAATGGTTTGACACCGATCTGTTTTTGAAATACCTGGCTGAAATACTGAGGGGACGTGTAACCTACCATTTCAGCCACTTCATATATTTTAACATTTGAAGTACGTAATATATGACAGGCTTTTCGAATCCGCAGTTTTGTCAGATAGTCCCAGATTGTATCACCGGTAGCTATTTTAAATACACGGGAAAGATGAGTGGCAGAAAGACTGATTGCATCGGCTATTTCCTGAACGGACAGAGATTCTTCATGAAAATGTTTTGTAATATATCCGATGGCCTCCTTTATTTCATAGGGCAGATTCGGATTTTTGCTCGCATACAGTTGTGCAGCAGACTGTAAAATAAATTGCCGGATGTGAGAAATATCCGAAAGGTCTGCATGTTCGAAAGATATAGAATTTTCTTCATACTGTTTTAAAAGAAAAGAAAAACAGATACTGATCAGATGAGAAAATCCATAGTAGTTATGTGCGGTAATAATATCATCAAATAGATTGTTTAAGAAATCAGAAAAGTTTACTTCTGGATTTTTAAAAGCATTTTTCAAATCTTCTTCACTTAAGGATATTTTTTCACTGTGGATAAAAAGTCTGGAGGAATCCAGAGTTTCACAGAGACGGCAACCCAGAAAATATCTGGCCCGGATATTTTTTTGCTTTGAGAAATAGTCTTGATGTATTTTTTTCAGGTCCATTGGAATGTAACTGTAAAAGGCAGAAAAAGAAAGAGTACACTGCTGCCAAAGCTCTTGTACGAGACCGACAGAAAAACGTTGCATTTTTTCTAACAAACTGCTGGTGGAAATGCTTTCAGGCAAGTGCAGGAGAAGCAGAATTTTATTATTATAGGCCACAACAGAACAAATATTTTCAAAATTTGCAGTTTGATAACCTTCTGTAATAGGCATAGCCGCATCTATCATTTTAGAAACGGAGAATTTTCGACCGAGTATGAGATCTTCTGTCCAGGGAATGATGATATCGGGAGCCAGTATCAGATAAAAAAAGTTTCCTTGAGGAAGGACAGGAAGGTCTTCTGGAAGAAGAGAATCTATGTCGCTGAAATATTTTTGCAGCCTTTTCTGAAGGAAAGAATAGGACTGGTTAAGGGATGCGATATAGCGTTCTCTAATTTTGCGAAGTTTTTCACAAAGAAGGGAAGGTGTAATTTCATTCTTAATCAAATAATCTTCCACACCAAGCTGAAAGGCACTTTTCATGTAGTCAATTTCCGCGTAGGCCGTTAATAGAAGGAAAAGCAGCTTTGAATTTTTCTGTTTCAATTGTTCTACGAGAGTAATACCACTCATTCCAGGCATACTGATATCCGTAATGACCAGATCCACAGGAGTCGTTTCGAAAGCATGGAGTGCCTGTCTGCCGGAACAAGCGGCGGCGCAGATTTCGAATCCAAGAGCATTCCAGTCAATCAGGGTTTTCAAGTCTTCAATCGCCAGATATTCATCATCTACAAGCATAACTCGTATTTTCTTTTGCATACAATACCCTCCCGTTTTCATGGTTTTCATTTTAGCATACCGGTCAGAGAGCGTAAACGGAGGGGAATGGATATGCGTGAAATTCTAACAAAAAGGTGGGATTACATTATTATTTCGATGAATTCGCTTTGTTATACTTTAGCCAGAGAGAAGGAGGCGAGTCAGAGAATGGAAAAAGAAGCGATACTTACCGTGCAGAATATCTATAAGGATTTTGGGACGGTTCAGGCCTTAAAAGATGTCAGCATTTCGTTTATGCCGGGGAAAATTCACGGTCTGATTGGAGAAAACGGCTCCGGAAAGTCTACGCTGTCTTCCGTGATCAGCGGGATATATCCTGCCAGCAGTGGGAATATGTTTTTAAATGGCAAAGAATACTGCCCGACCAGTATTATAGAAGGAGAAAAAAACGGGATCTGCATGATCGTTCAGGAGATGGGAACGATCGGGGGTATTACAACAGCGGCCAATATTTTTGCAGGTCAGGAAAATCTGTTTTCGAAATTCGGCATTGTAGATAAGAAAGCGATGACAAAGGCTGCACAGAAAGCACTGGATGATATCGGGGCCTCGGATATTGATGCAGGTGCCAGTATCGATGAAGAGTCATTTGAGAATAGAAAAATCGTGGAGATTGCCAGAGCGATGTATCATCCTGTGCAGGTCTTGATTGTAGATGAGACGACGACCGCGCTGTCTCAGAAGGGCAGGACGATCATTTATAAGATTATGGACAAACTGCGGACAGAAGGTAAAGTGGTGATCTTTATTTCTCATGACCTGGATGAACTGACAGAGCACTGTGATGTGGTGACGATACTCCGGGACGGTGTCTATATTGACACGCTGCAAAAAGAAACTATCATGCCGGATACGATGCGGCGTCTGATGGTAGGACGCCAGATCGAAGAAGATTATTATCGGAATGATTTTGAGATGTTTCAGCCGGGAAAGCCGGTGCTTTCCATTACCGGCCTGTGTGTTGATAATACATTAAAAGATATTTCTTTTGATCTCCATGAAGGGGAAATCCTTGGAATCGGGGGACTTACCGACAGCGGGATGCACGATCTTGGGAAACTTGTTTTTGGCATCGGAAAACCGGACAGGGGGAATGTTACATTCTGTGCAGATGGAGAATGTGTGAAATCTCCTGGTGTGGCAATCCGGCATAAGATGGGTTATGTGTCTAAAAACAGAGATAAAGAATCGGTTTTAAATCAATCAGATATACAGGACAATATTTGCCTTCCTTCTTATGACAAGATAAAGAAAGGCTGCTATATCTCTCCTGCCAGAGAAAAAGAGCTGGCGACACAGCAGAGTACCACATTACAGATCAAGATGAGTTCGCTGCGACAGCTCTGTGGACAACTCTCAGGAGGAAATAAGCAGAAAGTGGCGTTGGCGAAGTGGCTGGGAAACGATTCAGATATCCTGATTATGGATTGTCCCACGAGAGGAATTGATGTCGGAGTGAAAGCCGCTATTTACAAGCTGATGGACGAATACAGAAAAAGCGGCAAATCTATTCTGATGATATCGGAGGAGCTGCCGGAATTGATCGGTATGAGTGACCGGATTTTGATATTAAAAGAAGGAAAAGTGACAAAAGAATTTACACGGGATAAAAAACTGGCTGAGTCGGATGTGATTCGGCACATGATTTAGAGGAGGCAAAAGAATATGTCCGATTTTGCGTTGAATAAAAAAGGAGTGTTCTCATCAGACAAGATACGGGAGATCATTCCGTTTATCAGTCTCATTCTTGTAATTATCTTTTTTCAGATCGTAACAGGCGGAATATTATTATCCTTTCGGAACCTGAAGCTGATTCTGAACCAGTCATTTGTATTGATGGTGGGAAGTGTTGCCAGTTCCTTTATCGTCGCCCAGGGAGATGTGGATTTTTCCATGGGTTCCATGGTGGGGATTACAGCGGTGTGTGCGGCCTGGGTATCGCAGGTATGTGCGCCTCTGGCGCTGCCGGCGGGAATGCTGATCGGTCTCTTTTTTGGGATCATCAATGGAGTTTTGTACGTAAAATGCAGGATTCCTTCGTTTGTCGTTACGCTCAGTATGCTTATGGTTTTAAGGGGACTCACGGTTTTTATTTCTGCCGGAGGCTCTGTCAGTGTACCTTTTTCGCTGTATGACTGGGATAATACGGGACTGAAGCTATTTATTGTAATTGCAGTTATCTTATCGGCAATTTTTGCATTTAACTATACAAAAATCGGGAAATGGTGCAAAGCAATCGGTTCCGGTGTGACAGCCGCCTATCAGTCCGGCGTCCCGGTAAATAAAATGCGTATTTTCGGTTATGCGCTCTCTGCTGCCATGTGCGGTCTCTGCGGATTTTTTAATATGGTACGGGCGGGAAGTGCAGCTACTAATACAGGAAACTTTTTTGAGACGGACGTATTGATTGCGCTTGTCCTGGGAGGGATGCCGCTGTCCGGCGGCTCTACGTCCAAGATCAGATGTGCAGTCATCGGCAGTCTGACACTGGCTATACTTGTGAACGGATTTGCCTGCTGGAGTATCAATGAAAAACTACAGCAGGGCATTAAGGGCGTGATCTTTCTGATCGCTGTATGGCTTACCTTTGATAAGAAAAATAACCAATTAATCAAATAAAAAAATAGGGAGGTAACAGGGTATGAAGAAAAAAGTAATTTCATTATTATTATGTGCAGCTTTGACTTTAGGACTGCTTGCAGGCTGTGGAAGCAGTGGCGCAGCTGATACCAAACAGGAAGATCAGCAGAGTGAGGCAGCGCCTGAATCTGCCGGGGAAGATGCTACCGTGGCAGAGGCAATGGGAGATAAGCTCCCGGAGAAGTTTAAGATCGGTGTCGTTATCTGGTCTACGGTAGATGATCTTGGAAGGGCCAGTGCGGAAATGCTGGACTATGCATCAGATGTACTTGGCTGTGAAATGGTGTATAATACGAATATTTCTTCTCCCGAGAGTCAGATTACTGCGACGGAAAATCTGATTGCCGCAGACTGTGACGCTGTTGCGATCTGCAATTACAGTGATGACATTTTACCTAAAATTGCAAAGATCTGTGAAGAAAACGAGGTATACTTTACGCTGATCTGGCGCAGTATTGCTGATCCCGAAGTGAAAGAGATCGTGGAAAGCTGTCCTTATTATCTCGGAAATACATGTGAGGACGAGGAAAAGATCGGTTATCGCATGGGTAAGTCATTACATGAAAAAGGCTGTAAAAATGTTGCCGTGATCACAATGGAAAAAGGTGATGCGACAGCAGATGCCCGTGACCGTGGATTTGAAAAAGCCTGTGAAGAATTTGGTATCAACCGAATCAGTGAGGTCAGAAACAACACGCTCACAGCGGAGGAGACAACGAAAGCAGTGGAGAATTTTATTGCTTCCTTCCCGGAGCTGGACGGTATTTTCGTCATCGGCGGCAGTAACACAATTCTGGAAGGTGTTATTCAGGCACTGGCGCTCCATGAGAAAACTGGTGAAGTAAAAGTGGCATGTATCGATTTCGTGTCCGGTTTGGATAAATATATCGAAGAAGGTTCTATTGACGCCATTTCCGGCGGCCATTTTGTAGATCCGCTGTTCTCCTATATGCTGATGGTGAATAAGCTGGCTGGTACACCGCTTTCCGAGACTTGCGAGACAGTGAATCTGAACTTTGTCAATCTGGAATCTGTGGAAGATGCAGTCAATTATTATACTTATGTAGAAGGTGATACCTTCCCTTACAACGAAGAAGAGATTCGTTCTATGGTCAAATATTTCAACCCGGATATGACGATTGACAAGCTGCGCGAAATTGCAGATGCGTATAGTGTGGATGATGTCGTAGAGCGGCACGGAGAATAAAGGGAATTATCACGAGATGAAAGAAGGAATTTTATGAAACAGAAAAAATGGCTTCAGAATATGATTATACCGGTTGCGATGCCGCTGGCTGTTTTCCTGATTTTTTTCATCGGGCAGCCTGACCGGTTTGGAACACCGGAAGGGATTCGGATTATGCTGCAGCAGTCTGTCATTAATTCTGTGATCGGGTTTGGATTATGTATGAATCTTGTTATCGACACATGGGATTTTTCGGCAGGAGCTCAGTTGGTACTGGCGGGACTTTTGGGAGCTAGTTTTGCTCAGAATTTTGGATTTGCAGGGCTGCTCATTGTCACGATATTTATGGCTGTTTTGCTGGGAACGATCACAGGACTGGTGTATTCCGTCTTTAAGATTCCTTCCATTATCGTGACGATCGGCATGATGCTCGTCTATGAATCAATAGGGTCGCTGTATCACGGAGGCGAGAGTATCACGATCTCACAGGAGATCAGCTTTCTTGGTAAATCGCCATGGATTTTTCTTGCGGGTATTCTGACGTATGCGCTCGCTTATGTGATCTATCACCACACAAAGTTCGGTTATAATGTGCGCGCAGTAGGAAACGGAGAAGCCACAGCTAAGAGCATCGGTATCAATTCTATCAAAATAAGATTTCTCTGTTTTGTCATCGGCGGTATTTTCGTAGGGATCGCCGGTGTGCTGCAGGTCAGCTATGGCGGCGCCATCGCACCGAAGGGCGGCATGAATACAATGGGTATGGTTTTTCCCCCGTTTATGGGAGTGTTTATCGGGCAATATCTGGAGCGGTACTGTGACATTATGCTTGGTATCTTCCTGGGTGTATTTTCCATGACAATGATCAATTCGGGACTGATTGCCATGGGTCTTCCAGGTACGTTGCAGCAGGTGGTAACAGGATGTTTCATGCTGATCTTTATGGCCATCAGTATTAACAGAGAGCAGTCCATCCTGAAAAAAAGAAAGGCGGAAATAGTATGATAATCGGCGTAGCATATTACCCGGAACACTGGGACAGAAAACGGTGGGAAACGGATTGCGCGCTGATGCGGGATATGGGTATCAATACGGTAAGAATGGGTGAATTTGGATGGTCCGTTATGGAGAGAGAAGAAGGGAAGCTGGATTTTTCTCTCTATGACGAGGCCATTGGCCTTTTATGGGAATATGGCATTTCCACAATACTGGGCACTCCCACCGCTACCCCTCCTGCATGGCTGTGCGAGAAGTATCCCGATATTTATATGGAAGACAGAGACGGCCACGTCAGGGGCTTTGGAAGCAGAAGACATTATTGCTATCGGCATAAAGGATACCTTCAGGAGACAGCAAGGTTCGTAAGGGCGATGGCAGAGCACTATAAAGATGACGAACGTGTTGTCGCATGGCAGATTGACAATGAGCTGGGATGCGAGGATGAGGTGCGTTGCTATTGTGACGATTGCAGAGCTGCCTTTATCCAGTGGCTGAAAGAAAAATATCAGACACTGGATGTGCTGAATGAGGCGTGGGGCACTGTCTTTTGGAGCCAGATTTATACGAAATGGGAACAGATCCCGTTTCCAAAGCAGACCGTGGTAGACCTCTACACAGGCACTGGGCACAATCCGGGTCTGCTCCTCGATTTCGCGGAGTTTTCTTCGGATTCTCTGATCGAATTTGCCAAAGTACAATGTGACATTCTACGCAGTCTCACAGACAGGCCGATCGTACATAACGTTGTTTCGGAATACTGTGACAACTATAAACTGACGGCGCTGCTGGACGGAGCAGGCTATGACGCTTATCCCCGGTCGGAATGGGATCTGAACAGTCCGGGCAGGATCGGCTTCCACTATGATCTGACAAGGGGATACGATGACCGGAAACCTTTCTGGATACTGGAGCAGCAGAGTGGTCCCTGCGGCTGGAATGTGCTGGGCCGGACACCAAAAAGAGGGCAGCTTTCGCTGTGGAGTATCCAGGGTGCGGCGCGCGGCGCACAGGCGCTCGTCTATTTCCGCTGGCGAAGCTGTTTGTTTGGCGCGGAGCAGTTCTGGTACGGTATCCTCGATCATGACGGGCTGCCCGGCAGACGTTATGAGGAGCTGCAGTCCGCCGTTGCCGGAATCAAAAAATACGAGGATATTTTTGAGATGAAAGCACAAAGGCAGGTACTTGTCCTGTATGACTATTATAATAAATTCAGTCTGGAATTCCAGCCTCATGGGAGGCAGTTTGTTTACAAGGAGGAAGTGATCGGCTATTATGAGGCAATGATGAAGCTGCATCTTTCCATAGATGTGGGTGGCCTTGAGACAGATTTTTCTCCTTATCAGATGATCGTATTTCCCTTTGCCTGCATGGCGGATGAGAAAATTACGAAGAAGCTGGAAGCTTATGTAAGGCACGGCGGTATACTGGTCCTGACTGCTTTGTCGGGGCGAAAGAAACGAGACAATCAGATGTGGTCAAAGACGCAGCCCGGTGTATTCCGGGAGCTGGCTGGCGTTACTGTAGAAGAGTTTGACAGTCTCGAGGAGCAAAAAGAGCGAATTGTATGGCAGGAGGGGCAGGACAGAACACCCATGACTGCCCGTCTGTGGTGTGAAATACTCCGTATGGAGGGCGCAGAGCAGCTTGCCTTTTATGAAGACCTTTGCGAAACCGGAAAGAACGGGGAAGAAGGAGGAAATGGGAATCGTCCTGTCATATCGGTAAACCGGTACGGGAAGGGTAGCGTATATTACATCGGAGCTGTACTGGAAGATACGGAGAAAGCGTTGGAAAAGGTCTGTATCAGAGAGGGGCTGGAGCGGCCTGATCTGCCGACAGAGATCGAATGTGTGACGAAAGAAAACAGTAAATACCGCATTCTTTTAAATCACGGCAGTGAAAAAAAGTGGATTCAAATGGAGGGATATAAACTGCTGGGAGAGATCAGCGGGAAATGTAAAGTGAAAGCGGTCAGCGTAGATTGTGAATCGGAAAAAACTGAAGAAAACAGTGAGATCGGTAAAAGAGGTATTGTTTTGGAAGCTTTTGCCAGCGCGGTGTTCGTGCAGGCTTGAAAAAAGGGTGCAGCTTTGCTATACTTAGACCATGCAACAGGGTATTTTGGTATGTGAAAATTATGGTGAAAGGGAGCGGAAGAAATGAGTAAAAAAGTAACTTTCGATTATGCAAAAGCGGCACCTTTTGTAAGTGACAATGAAGTGGAAATAATGCAAAAGCTGACATTGGATGCAAAAGACCTTCTTCTTTCCAGAAAAGGGGCAGGAAACGACTTTTTAGGATGGATTGACCTTCCAGAAGACTACGATAAAGAAGAATTTGCCCGGATTAAAAAAGCGGCAGAGAAGATTCAGAAAGATTCAGAAGTATTGCTGGTGATCGGTATTGGAGGCTCCTATCTTGGTGCGAGAGCAGCAATCGAATTTTTAAGACACAGCTTTTATAATATGGTGGACAAGAGTATCCGTAAGACACCGGAGATTTATTTTGTAGGAAATTCGATCAGTTCCACGTATATCAAACATTTGATGGATGTGATTGGAGACAGGGATTTTTCCGTCAATATGATTTCCAAATCCGGTACTACGACGGAACCGGCTATTGCATTCCGGGTATTCAAAGAAATGCTCGAGAAAAAATATGGAAAAGCAGAGGCGGCAAAACGTATCTATGCTACAACGGATAAAGCAAGAGGATCTTTAAAGAAACTGGCCACAGAGGAAGGCTATGAGACATTTGTAGTGCCGGATGATGTGGGAGGACGTTTTTCCGTGCTGACGGCGGTCGGCCTTCTGCCTATCGCTGTGAGCGGCGCAGACATTGACAAGCTGATGGAAGGAGCACAGGCAGGCAGAAAACAGGCAATCGAAGCAGACTTTGCAGAGAACGATGCCTTGAAATATGCGGCTTTGAGAAATATTCTCCTGAGAAAAGGAAAAGCTGTGGAAATTCTGGCAAATTATGAACCGTGCGTGCACTTTGTATCGGAATGGTGGAAACAGCTTTATGGCGAGAGCGAAGGAAAAGATAAAAAGGGAATTTTGCCTGCCAGCGTAGATTTGACGACAGATTTGCATTCCATGGGGCAGTTTATCCAGGACGGCGCAAGGATCATTTTTGAGACAGTTATCAATATTGAAACTTCCCGGGAAGAAATACTGATCGGAGAGGAGCCGGTAGATTTGGATGGCCTGAATTATCTGGCAGGCAAAAGTGTGGACTTTGTAAACAAAAGTGCCATGAATGGGACGATTCTTGCCCATACAGATGGCCAGGTGCCGAATCTGGTGGTCAATGTACCGGAAGTGAATGAGTATTACCTGGGGCAGTTGTTCTATTTCTTTGAATTTGCATGCGGTGTCAGTGGATATCTGTTAGGAGTAAATCCATTTAATCAGCCGGGTGTGGAGAGTTATAAGAAAAATATGTTTGCACTTCTCGGAAAGCCAGGCTATGAGGCACAGAGAGAAGAACTGCTGAAGAGACTGTAAGCATATGAAGATTGTAATATTAGAGCGAAACAGTGTCGGAACAGATGTGGAAGTGAGCTGCTTTGAAAAATTTGGTGAAGTAATATGTTATGATAATACAGTAGAGCGGCAGGTGGCAGAGCGAATCGGGGATGCGGATATTATTATTGGTAATAAGGCACCATTGAATGAGAGTACACTGAAAGATGCTGCCAATGTCAAATTGATCTGCCTGTTTTCCACGGGCTATGACTGTGTGGATATTGATTATTGCAGAGGCAGAAATATCAAAGTAGCTAATGTAGTAGATTATTGTACAGATGCGGTGAGCCAGCATACATTTGCCATGTTGTTTTATCTGTTGGAGCATCTTCGCCACTATGACGACTATGTAAAGAATGGGACATATGGTGCGCAGGATCGGTTTTCCAATTTTGACTTGCCCTTTGTAGAATTAAAAGATAAAATCTGGGGTATTGTAGGAATGGGACATATCGGAAGAAAAGTGGCCGGTATTGCCCAGGCATTTGGATGCCATGTCATATTCTATTCTGCATCAGGGAAGAGTAGTTGTACGGAATATGAAAGAGTAGATTTGGATACGCTATTGCGTACATCGGATTTTCTATCTCTTCATTGTCCGCTCAGTGAGAGAACGCGGGGGCTGATTGATAAGAACGCATTGCAGAAGATGAAACAGACAGCTATTTTGTTGAATGTAGCCCGCGGGCCGGTCATCAATAACGCCGATCTGTATTGGGCGCTTCAGAATGAAGAAATAAAGGCTGCCGGTCTGGATGTATTAGAAAAAGAACCGATCGGTTCGGACAATTTGCTTGGACGGATTCAGGACAGCAATCGTCTGCTGATTACGCCCCATATGGCATGGGCGGCTACAGAAGCTAGAATCCGCATTGTAGAAGAGGTTTTTCAAAATATAGAGGCATATCTGAATGGGAAAGACAGAAATATCGTAAATAGGTAACGTACGATCTGACAATGGACTCTGGATAATTCCATAATAATAAAATTCAGAAAAATGGAAAAACAAAAGAAAGCGGGGCTGTCATAAGCGGTGACAGCTTCGCTTTTTGCTATCTGTAAAATATATTTTTGTTCTCATACAGGGGATGAGAATCTCATTTCTTGACAGGGGAAAAGTCGTTTTTTATAATAATATAAGTGTTCCCTTGTTCACGGAGGGTAATGTCTGATAAAAAAGAGATAACAGGCAGGGAGTAATAAGTCGTGTATCAAATTGATAAAGTAGATAAGAGGCTTTTGGGCCCTCAGATCGAAGATGAACTGATGAATTATATTTTGAAAGAGCCGGTAAAAATCGGAAAAAAGCTGCCAAATGAATTTGAATTGGCTGAAAAATTCGGGGTGGGCAGAAGTACAATCCGGGAAGCTGTAAAGGGTCTGACTACCAAAGGGATATTAGAAGTGAGAAGAGGATCCGGCACATTTGTCATCGCTACGGCCTTTTCAGATGACGATCCGCTGGGGCTGTCTAAATTACAGGATAAATATAAGTTAGCTCTGGAACTTTTTGAGGTTCGTCTCATGCTGGAGCCGGAAATTGCTGCGCAGGCAGCAGAATATGCCACACAGGAAGATTTGAAACAATTAAAGCAGTTGTGTGAAGAAACAGAACAGGTATATTTGGAAGGAAAAAATCATATTCCGAAAGACATTGCATTTCATACATGCATTGCAAAATGCAGCAAAAATCGTGTCGTTGAAACATTAGTACCAATAATCAATACAGCGGTTATGACTTTTGCGAATTTAACACACAGGACTTTGATGCAGGAAACAATTGATACGCACCGTGCAATCACCTGTGCTATTGCGGATAAAGATCCAATAGGAGCCAGATGCGCCATGGTGACACATCTGACATTTAATAGACAGTCAATAATTAAATTGCAGAAAGAGCATCAAAATATAAAAAACAGGGAATAGTAAAAATCAACAAAAGAAGAAGGCTATGGAAAGGAAACAGGCCTTCTTTTTTGTGCAAAAAATAGAATTTCAAAGACAAAAGATCGGATGTATTGACGAAAATTACAGATAATTGTATAGTTAATTCATAAAATCATATGACGTCTGATAAATAAAGAATAAAAGGGGGAAAGAGGGGAAAAAGATCAGATGAGTATATGAAGCGCTTGAAGTGTTAAAATTAAAAGAAGAAAGAGAGGATATGCAAATGACAGAAGTAACTGCATTGGATCCTAAACGGCTCGTAATTGGAGCGATTGTTGGTCTGATAATACTACTTGTATTAATTATTAAGTTTAATGTGCAGGCGATGATTGCCATTTTGGTAGGGGCTATTGCCATTGGCCTGATCGGGGGTATGCCTGCCGCAGATATTGTGAATGCTGTAAACGACGGTATAGGAAATACTTTGAAAGGCATTGCGTTGCTGGTAGGCCTTGGCTCCATGTTTGGAGCAATATTGGAAGTATCAGGCGGAGCGCAGACGTTGGCTGTTACAATGGTGAAATGGTTTGGTGATAAAAAGGCTGCATGGGCACTGGGGATTACGGGTATGGTCATTGCCATGCCGGTATTTTTTGATGCGGGACTGATTATTTTGATTCCTCTGGCATTTTCACTTGCAAAGAAGACAAAACGGTCTTCTCTGTTCTATGCCATTCCTCTTCTGGCAGGTCTTGCAGTGGGACACGCATTTATTCCTCCTACACCCGGGCCGATTCTCGTCGCAAATCTGTTGAATGTGGATTTAGGATGGGTTATCATCGTAGGTATTTTCTGTGGTATCTTTTCCATGATAGTGGCAGGTCCTGTATGGGGTACTATTTGTGGGAATAAATATATGGTTCCGGTGCCGGAGCATGTAGCGAGTCAGGCAGACTATGATGAGTCTAAGCTGCCGAATTTCTGGACAATCGTTGGAATTATTTTGATTCCTCTAATTCTTATCATTTTAAAATCAGTATCAGGTGTGGTAGAGGCTATGGCATTTCTTGTGCCTGTATTTAATTTTCTGGGAGAGCCTTTCGTAGCACTTTTGATCGCGACAATTGCAGCGATGTTCATTTTGGGCGTAAAGCATGGCTATAATATGAAAGAACTGGAAAAGATTATGACGAAATCACTGGAGCCTACCGGAATGATTCTGCTTGTTACTGCATGTGGCGGTGTACTCCGGTATGTATTACAGTATTCGGGACTGGGCGATGTGATCGGTAAAGCAGTAGCTACGATGAACCTTCCTATCGTTGTTCTGGCATTTATTATTGCAGTGCTTGTTCGGATTTCTGTAGGTTCTGCGACGGCAGCTGTTGCAGGCGGTGCAACAGTATGTTCTCATTTCAACGATTCCGGGTTCTGGCTTGTAAAATCTCTTGTGGGATTGGATGAAAAGACGACACTGAAGACATGGACGATTATGGAGACACTGGTAGGTGCCACCGGTTTTGTAGTGGCTCTGGTAATTTCATTTTTTGCATAAGAAAAAATTACGACAGAGAATATAGAGAAGAGTATTGACAGGCGGAAAGGGGATATTATTATGGGTCAATTAAAAAGTCAGGAAATGCGTCAGCTGGCACCGGAACTGGATCCACTGCGGATTGGAACCGGTTGGAAGCCGGAAGACCTTTCCAAACCGCAGGTGTTTATATCCAGTACCTTTGGAGACAGTCATCCGGGCAGCGGCCATTTGGACGTTTTAGTAGAAGAAGTAAGAAAAGGGACTGTAGAAGAAGGCGGCCATGGGGCCAGATATTTCTGTACAGATATGTGTGACGGGGAAAGTCAGGGAACAGATGGCATCAATTTCAGCCTTGTAAGCAGAGAAATGATAGCCAATATGATTGAGATACAGGCAAACGCCACACCTTTTGATGCAGGAGTCTATCTGGCAAGCTGTGACAAGGGGATGCCGGGCAATCTGATGGGACTCTGCCGGGTAAATATTCCAGCTATCGTAGTGCCAGGAGGCACGATGAATGCCGGACCGGATATGTTGACGTTGGAACAGCTGGGTATGTACAGCGCCAAATATCAGAGGGGCGAAATCGATGAGGAAAAACTGAACTGGGCGAAACACAATGCTTGTCCAAGTTGCGGTGCATGTTCTTTTATCGGAACGGCTTCTACGATGCAGATTATGGCAGAGGCGCTGGGGCTTGCGTTACCAGGCAGTGCACTGATGCCTGCAACAAGTCCAGATCTTTTGGCATTTGCCAGGGAAGCGGGCAGACAGGCAGTGAAGCTGGCTACAATGGAGAACATGCGTCCCAGTGATATTGTGACGATGGATAGTTTTGAAAATGCCATACTTATTCATGCGGCAGTGTCAGGAAGTACCAACTGTCTGCTCCATATTCCGGCTATTGCACACGAACTGGGAATCGAAATTACAGGAGATACCTTTGACAGACTGCATAGAAACGCCAGATATCTGTTAGATGTCCGTCCTGCAGGCCGCTGGCCGGCAGAAGTTTTCTACTATGCCGGTGGTGTTCCGGCTATTATGGAAGAAATTAAACGGCATTTACATCTGGACGTTATGACTGTGACAGGGAAAACACTGGGAGAGAACCTGGAAGAGCTGCAGAAAAACGGATTTTACGAACGATGCGATAAGTGGCTTCAGAATTTCAATAAACGCTATGGCAGCTCTGTGACAAGAGAAGATATCATCCGGCCTTATGATAAGGCTATCGGTACAGATGGAAGTATTGCGATACTCCGGGGCAATCTGGCACCGGAAGGTGCTGTTATCAAACATACAGCCTGTCCGAAAGAGATGTTCCGCGCGGTACTCCGGGCAAGGCCTTTCGACAGTGAGGAAGAGTGCCTGGATGCTGTCTTAAATCACAAAGTGGAAAAAGGCGATGCTGTATTTATCCGCTATGAAGGACCGAAAGGAAGCGGTATGCCGGAAATGTTCTATACATCTGAGGCGATCAGCAGCGACAAAGAATTGGGACGGAGCATTGCGCTGATTACGGACGGAAGGTTTTCCGGGGCATCCACCGGGCCGGTAATCGGACATTGCAGCCCTGAGGCAGCAGATGGGGGCCCCATCGCTCTGGTAGAGGAAGGCGATCTCATTGAGATCGATGTTATGGAACGTAAACTGAATATAATCGGAATACAGGGAGAGAGAAAGACGCCGGAGGAAATTGATGCAGTTTTGGCGGAGCGTAAGAAAAACTGGAAGCCTCGTGAAATAAAATATAAGAGAGGGGCATTGCGTCTGTTCAGTGAACATGCAGCCAGCCCGATGAAAGGAGCATATCTTGACTATAATGCTTGATGAATCCGGGAAATATCTGGTATGATAGTGTCAACGTGAAAAAAGAAAGGATGTGCGTAAAATGAAAGATATAGACATGCAATTGCAAATTACGGAACTGGGACTTATACCTGTGGTGGTACTGGATGATGCAAAAGATGCAAAGCCACTGGCGGAGGCCCTCTGTGAAGGGGGACTGCCCTGTGCGGAAGTGACGTTTCGGACAGATGCAGCACAGGATGGGATTCGAATTATATCAGAGGAATATCCCGATATGCTCGTAGGAGCAGGTACGGTATTGACGATCGATCAGGTGGAACGGGCAGTATGGGCAGGGGCGAAATTTATTGTCAGTCCTGGTTTTGATCCTGAGATTGTGGACTATTGTCTGAAAAAAGAAATACCCGTGTTTCCGGGCTGCATTACCCCTTCTGAAATTGCACAGGCTGTAAAGCGGGGACTTCGGACCGTAAAGTTTTTCCCGGCAGCACAGTCAGGTGGCGTGGGTATGATCAATGCTCTGGCAGCACCCTATGTAGGCCTGAAATTTATGCCTACCGGAGGTGTCAATCCAAAAAATCTGAGTGAATACCTGAGTTGTAAGTCAGTCATTGCCTGTGGCGGAAGCTGGATGGTAAAGGGAGAGCTTGTAAGAGCGGGAGAATTTGATAAGATCAAAGAAATGACGAAAGAAGCGGTGGCACTTGTAAAAGAGATCCGCAGTAAATAGAGGAGGATTCTTCATGGATTTGAATATAAGACCGGCTAAAGAATGTAGATTCGATGCGGTATCTCTCGGAGAAGTGATGCTTCGTCTGGACCCGGGAGAGGGACGGATTCGTACAGCCAGATCTTTCCGTGCGTGGGAAGGGGGCGGTGAATACAATGTAATCCGTGGCCTTAAAAAATGCTTTCAGTTGAATACGGCTGTCATTACAGCATTTGCAGACAATGAAGTGGGAATGTTGCTGGAAGATTTCATCAATCAGGGAGGTGTGGATACTTCCCTGATTAAATGGATGAAGACAGACGGTATCGGGCGTATCTGCCGTAATGGTTTGAATTTTACGGAGCGGGGATTCGGTATCCGTGGTGCAGTCGGCTGTTCTGACCGGGCCAATACAGCAATTTCGAAAGCGAGGCCGGAAGATTTTGATTTTGAGTATATCTTCGGAGAGCTGGGAGTACGCTGGCTGCATACAGGCGGCATCTATGCTGCTTTGTCAGAGCAGTCCTGTGATACGGTGCTGGCGGCAATCAAGACAGCGAAAAAATACGGAACGATAGTCTCTTATGATCTGAATTACCGCCCTTCCATGTGGAGTGCAATCGGTGGACAGGCAAAGGCTCAGGAAGTAAACAGGGAGATAGCCAAGTTTGTAGATGTTATGATTGGAAATGAAGAAGACTTTACTGCCTGCCTTGGATTTGAAGTGGAAGGAAATGATGAGAATCTGAAGGAGCTGAATCTGGATGGTTATAAAAAGATGATCAATGAAGCCGCGAAAACCTATCCTAATTTTAAGGCGGTGGCTACAACACTGAGGGAAGTCAAGACAGCGACAGTCAATGACTGGAGTGCGATCTGCTGGGCAGACGGTGAAATCCATAAAGCAAAAGACTATAAAGGACTGGAAATTATGGACCGGGTAGGCGGCGGAGATTCTTTTGCATCCGGGCTGATCTATGGCCTGATGACCACAGGCGATGCGCAGCTGGCAGTCAACTATGGTGCGGCGCACGGCGCACTGGCCATGACAACACCGGGAGATACTACTATGGCCAGCAAAAAAGAAGTGGAAGCGATCATGGGCGGCGCCGGGGCGCGGGTGCAGCGGTAAGTCTTTAATAAGTTTTAGTACCGAAAAAAGAACTTTTTTAAAAATACAATATTAAAAAATTCATTTATGCGTTCGTTGTAAGAAATAAGGATGAGCAACCAAAAAAGGCCAGCGTTCGATACGCTGGCCTTAATACTAGCAGATAATAATAAATACGGATATTTTATATACAGAAATAAATTTATTCTCAATCCACAATCCGCTCCACCATATGTTCCACAAGTTTTGCAGAATGCTCTGCAGCTGCCTTCTCAAAAGCTGGATAGTCCATGTGGGCGCTGTCATCTGCTTTGTCGGAGATTGCCCGAATAATGATAAATGGAATGTGATTCAGCCAGGATGCGTGAGCGATGGCTGCGCCCTCCATTTCGGTACAGAAACTTCCAGGGAAGTTTCTCAAAATATTGTCTTTGACCGAAGGACTGGAGACAAATTGATCTCCGGTAACGATCCGGCCCTGAAATACTTTGATATCAGGATTAACTGCTTCGCAGGAAGATTTGGCAAGGGCAATCATCTGAGAATCTGCCTGGAAAGAGAGCGTCCCGAGCTGAGGAATCTCTCCGATGGGATAGCCGAAACCGGTGGCATCTACATCGTGATAGAGGGCATCTGTGGAAAGAACGATATCTCCGATATCGATAACTGCGTTCAGAGAGCCTGCAATCCCTGTGTTGATAATATGAGTCACATGAAAAATATCAACCAAAATCTGTACACACATGCCGGCGTTTACTTTTCCGATACCACTTTTAACGATAACGACAGGCGTATGATTCAAAGTTCCTTCCAGAAAACTCATGGAAGCTTTTTCCAGTGTATTTGTAATCTGCATATGACTTTTCAAAGTTTCCAGCTCTATTTCCATAGCGCCGATAATTCCGATCTTATTCATAGGAAACTCCCTTCTCACTCGTCTCTTTCGGGATATACCAAATGCGCTTCATCAATATGATATAATGTATTTTCGAGATAACGGTTCGCTACATATTTGGCCATATCCACATTATGATCGAGATAATTGCCACAGTCTATCGGGGCAGCTCCCGGAAGGTCTCCTTCGAAGTCACGAACGAATTCAAACATACCCGTAATGAATGGAACAATGTCTTTGGAATCCAGATCGCCTGCCATCAACAGGTAACATCCAGTGCGGCAGCCCATGGGGCCAAAGTAAACGATCTTGTCCTTCCATGTTTCATCATTTCTGGCATAGGTAGCGCAGAGATGTTCCAATGTATGCATTTCCGCTGTATTCATGCAAGGCTCATCGTTGGGGGATGTCATACGCAGATCAAAGGTAGTGATTGTGGCGTTCCCAAACGTATCTTTTCTGGATACATAAATGCCGGGCTGTAATTTAATGTGGTCAATGGTGAAACTTGCAATTTTTTCCATTTTTATATCTCCTGTTTTATATGATATCATTATTATAGAAAAAGGAAGTGGAAAAGTCAATGCAGGGTATAATCTGGCATTTTGAATTATATAGACGATATGAAAGGGATAGTATATAATATAATACAGGAAAGCAGGAGGTTTTAGGTATGGAACAAAAAAAGAAAAATGACTGGATACTGGCTCTGATTTATATCGTTATCTTTACTGCTTATAGCATATCGGTATTTCTGTTATTTAAGGATTGGAATACAGTTTTTTGGGTGAGTTATGGATTTATGCTGGCAGCCTATGTGATACATATTACCTGTATATTTAGTATTATAAAAAGTAATGGCTTGAAATCGGCGTTTTTTGGTGTTCCTCTTGGTATGATATCCATATTCTTTTTGCTGGCCGAACTGATATCCAGTATTGCATTTATGATCTACCGGGATCGAGCAGATATTAAGGTGGCTATTGCTGTTCAGACTGTTTTGCTCTGTGCTCTGATTGCGGCCAGCCTTGCGGCCATAATGGTGAAAAACACAATTCAAAGTGCAAGTGCAGACACAAAGAGAAATGTAATTTCCATGAAAGGTGTTCAGGCAGATATAGAAATACTTCTGCATAGAAATACAGACCCGGAGACAGGAATCGCGTTAAAAAAATTATCAGAGACGATCCGATATTCTGATCCCATGTCCACTCAGGCAGTGATGACACAGGAAGAGATGATTATGAGCGGGCTGGAGCAGCTCAGAACATCATTTGATACAGGAGATATGCCCGGGGTACGGGAATGGTGTTCGAAAATAGAATTGTTATTTGCAGAAAGGAACAAAATGCTTTTGCTTTCAAAATAAATTTATTTCATTGGATGTGCCCGACAATAGACAAGGAGGGCATATCGATTTCGCTCAAGATAAAAAATCCCGCATTGCGGGATTTTTTACCTGGACGAAATTTTTTATCCAAAATATCTCTTCAAAAGTCCTGCAAAAGCTTTTCCATGCCTTGCCTCATCTTTTGCCATTTCATGAACAGTATCATGAATAGCATCCAGATTGGCAGCTTTTGCCCGTTTTGCCAGATCAAATTTTCCGCCGGTGGCACCGTGCTCTGCATCCACTCTCATTTTCAGATTCTTTTCAGTGGAATCTGTTACAACTTCCCCTAAGAGTTCAGCAAATTTTGCAGCATGCTCTGCCTCTTCCCAGGCAGCTTTTTCCCAGTATAGTCCGATTTCAGGATAGCCTTCTCTGTGTGCAACTCTGGCCATGGCGAGATACATACCGACTTCTGAACATTCTCCGTTAAAATTTGCACGCAGATCAGCCATAATATCCTCGCTGACTCCCTTGGCAATTCCTACCACATGTTCTGTAGCCCAGCTTTCACCGGAAGTTTGGGCGGTGAATTTTTCGGTGGGCGCATTACAAACCGGACATCTTTCCGGGGGTTTGTCTCCTTCATGTACATATCCGCATACCTGACATACATATTTCATAAACAGCTCTCCTTTTCTTCCATATATTTCATGTCAGTAAAAGGATTTCCATAAACAGATTTTTTTATTCCTTCCTTAAGAGAGATAAATCAACTGGTTTGCGTCTGCATTTTCCTGCATTTCCCACATAAACCATAAAAATAAGTGACACTGCCACTGATCTCTCCGTCAAAACTCTGGGATGCCATTTCATTGATACTCACGATGTTGTCAATATCCAGATCCTGTACACATCCGCAGCCTTTACATATAAAGTGATAGTGCAAAGACGTATTCGGGTCAAAATGGTCGGTGCCATCTCCCACATTGATTCTGGCAATTTCCCCGAGTTCCGCCAACAATGTCAGGTTTCGGTAGACAGTGCCAAGACTGATGTTGGGAAATTCTTTTCGGACTTCCATATAAACATTGTCTGCTGTGGGATGATCTTTTCTTGTACATAGAAATTCTTTGATTGCTTCTCTTTGTTTGCTGTATTTTAAAGCCATAAATTCTCCTCAATAATAGAAATGATTACTATTTTTATATATATAAAATAGTATATTTTTGAGCAATTGTCAAATATTTATAAAGATTTTAGAATTAAATCATAGCGGTTTTATGAAAACTAATCAGGAACATGGTATAATGTACGCGAAAGTAATGAGAAAAACGAAGGTTTTCCGAATGGGCAGCGCGGAAAACAAGAGAATCCAGCGCGAAGCCATAAAGATAGAAAACCAGAGGCTCTTTATGAAACTAAGAACGAGATTATTTATTACCTTTGCTACGATGGTAATTCTGCCTCTTGTGTTGACAGGAATTGCCTATCTGAGTATCGGTACGTATATGACCCATACGTTACAGAGAGAATATGGATTTGAAACAGTAGATTATGAGATGCTTTCCAATTCCATTCAGACGAGCGGAGAGCAGACAGCAGAACTGTTTCATCAGTTGCTGTCAGTGATTGATCAGTCTTCTGAAAAATTAGAGGATATGGGATATCTGTCATTTCTGAATGACGAAGCCAGTAAGAAAGCGTCTTATATTATCGTCAGAAAAGAAGACAGTTTATATTATACAGGAAATTTGAATGCGGCCAATCGGATTTTTGCCAATCTGCCTTCCTATGGGCACAGTACCGGACCGGATACAGGGTATTATTATAATCGGCTCCAAAAACTTGTCAAACAGGCGGATTTTACATTTAGAGACGGGTCAGAAGGAAGTGTATTCATTGTCACACCGATCAATGTGCAGTTTTCCAGATCGTTTTTACTGGATATGATGATTGCCATTGCCCTCATTCTTCTGTTTACAGCCTGCATGTTGACACAGTGGATTCATAAAGGTGTTTTTGTACCGGTCAGAAATTTAAATACAGCAATGCAGAAAATAGCAGAAGGTAATTTGGACTATTCTCTTACTACAGAAGAAAAGGGAGAGTTTGGAGATCTCTTTCGCAACTATGAGGATATGAGACTACGGTTAAAGGAGTCCACGGAAGAAAAAGTGGAGGGAGAGAAGCAGAATAAGGAACTGATCAGCAATATTTCTCATGATTTGAAAACGCCGATAACTGCTATCAAAGGCTATGTGGAAGGCTTGATGGATGGTGTGGCGGATACACCGGAAAAAATGACCAAATATGTGCGGACTATATACAACAAAGCAAATGATATGGACCGGCTTATCAATGAACTGACTTTTTATTCCGGTATTGATTCCAATCGAATCCCGTATAATTTTCACAGAATTAATGTAAATGAATATTTCCGGGACTGTGTGGAGGAAGTGGGGCTGGAACTGGAGTCCGAAAATATCCGATTGAATTATTCGAATCTGGTAGGCCCTGAAGTGAGAATTATTGCGGATCCGGAACAGTTAAAACGGGTAGTGAACAATATTATCAGCAATTGCATTAAATATATGGATAAGAAGCAGGGCATTATCGATATTCGCATCTTAGACGAAATCGATTCTATCAGGGTGGAAATTGAAGACAATGGAAAGGGAATTGCAGCCAAGGACCTCAGTAATATATTTCAACGGTTTTATCGTACGGATGCTTCCCGGAATTCTTCCAAAGGAGGCAGCGGTATCGGACTCTCTATCGTAAAGAAAATCATAGAGGATCACGGTGGTTATATATGGGCTACTAGCAAGGAAAATGAAGGTACCTGCCTGCATTTTGTAATCAGGAAATATAGAGAGGTAGAAAATGATGAGCAGAATATTGATAATTGAAGATGAAGAGGCCATTGCTGATCTGGAGAAAGACTATCTGGAATTGAGTGAATTTGAAGTGGAAATCGAAAATGCAGGGGATACAGGCCTTGCAAGGGCCCTGGCGGAAGATTTTGATTTGGTCATTCTGGATTTAATGCTGCCCGGTATTGATGGCTTTGAAGTGTGTCGGAGAATACGTAAGACGAAAGACATTCCTGTTTTGATGGTTTCTGCCAAAAAAGAAGACATTGATAAAATCCGTGGACTTGGGCTGGGGGCGGATGACTATATAACAAAACCTTTCAGTCCCAGTGAGCTTGTTGCGAGAGTTAAGGCACATATGTCCCGATACAACAGGCTGGTGGGTTCTCAGACACAGGCCAATGATGTGGTGGAGATTCGTGGCATTCGAATAGATAAGACGGCCCGTAGGGTCATGATAAATGGGGAAGAAAAGAACTTTACAACGAAAGAATTTGATCTTCTCACATTTCTGGCAGAACACCCGAATCATGTTTTCACAAAAGAAGAACTGTTCCGGGAAATCTGGGATATGGATTCCATTGGAGATATTGCCACAGTCACTGTGCATATTAAAAAGATCCGTGAGAAAATAGAGTTTGACACGGCAAAGCCACAGTATATCGAGACAATCTGGGGTGTAGGATATCGTTTCAAAGTGTAAGGTTTCACATCGCGGTCCGCCACAGGCGGAGAATCCCGCAAAGCATCCAAGTTCCTCATAAGTGAAAGATCCAGGAAGTTGAAAAGGGTGTCCCAAAAGTCATGAAATGATTAACGGGGCACCCTCTTTATTCTCGTTATTTTTCGTCAAGCCAATGGCGTAAGCTTGCCAGGAGCCGGGGAACTTCCAAAGGTTTGGACAGATGGTCATCCATTCCTGCTTCCCGGCTGGCAATGATATCATCGGCAAAAGTGTTTGCGGACAGTGCCAGTATCGGAATAGAGGATGCGTCGATCCGAGGCAGCTTACGGATGGCCCGGGTAGCTTCGTAGCCATTCATTACAGGCATTTGAATATCCATGAAAATCAGGTCATAATATCGTTCCGGCATTTCTTCAAAGCGTTCCAGTCCCTTTTTTCCATTGGAGGCACACTCAACAGAAGCTCCGGTTTCACTGATAATTTCCATAGCAATTTCCCGATTGATTTCATTATCTTCTACCAGTAGAATTCTTCGTCCCTGGAAAAGGGCATTTCCGGAAGCTGGCTGTACTGGAGTGGGTTTATGCTCTTCCGGTATAGGCTTAGACAATTTCAAAAGGAGTGTTACGGTGATCTGAGAACCTTCACCGGGTGAGCTTTCCACATTCACAGTTCCTCCCATCATACGGACGAGATTCTGGACAATAGTCATACCGAGTCCTACACCTGCGATCTGACTGATACGGGAATCTTCCGCCCGGCTGAAAGGCTCAAATATATGGGGAATAAACTGTTCATGCATACCGACGCCGTTATCTCTAAAGATAAAATCATAAGTAACGGCACCATAATTTTTGCAATCCCTTTCTACGATTGATATTTCGATGGTACCGTATTCCTGAGTAAATTTAATAGCATTGCCCAGAATATTTAAAAATATTTGTGTGAGCCGTCTGGAATCCCCGATTACATTTTCATGTTTTACATCCATGGGATGAGTCAAAAGATGTAGTTTTTTCGCCTGTGCGTTGGGGAGAACCGCAGATACAGTTTCCTGAAGCAGCTCATTGAGATTGAAGGACTTCATATCCAGGTCCATACTGCCGGATTCCAGTTGACTCATATCCAGCACTTCATTGACGAGGGATAGCAGATGGGTACTGGAATTTGTAATTTTTTGGAGACAATCTCGTACTTTGTCCTGATCTTCCATGTGATCGGAAGCTATTTTGAGCATGCCCATAATACCGTTCAATGGTGTACGGATATCATGACTCATGCGGGAAAGGAAATCCCGTTTGGTAGTGCTGGCATGATTGGCGGCTTCACATGCAGCCTGTAGTGCCCTCTGCTCGCGCATTTCTTTTTGTTTACTTTCACTGACGTCCTGTGCCACATAGACAATCGAGCTGGCTTTGCCATCCGCTCCGGTTTGGGCAAGCACAGCTGTAGCTCGGATCCATCCGCAGTTATCAGGGTCAAATTCTGAATCGCCGGGTAATTTGCGATATGCCACAGTGACAAAAGGATGCTGTGGACTCAACGTCTTACGCAAATTTTCCGTGCCGAGAACTCTCATATATTCTGCCCGGTCTGCGGGATGAATAAATTTATCGGCATAAATGCGTAATCCTTCTAAATAACGGGGCTGGCTGCCCAAGAGGTCTTTCACTTCCTGTAATTGTGTAACACTGCGAAGCAGATCCTGCTCCAGATCACCGTAATAAGTAGCAAAAAACATACTACTCAGACTGTCTATGATACGATTCTGTTCCTGGACTGCCTTTTGCTGCATTTCTGCCTGCAGCTTTTCTTTTGTAATATCCCGGCTTAAAATATTGATCAACACTTTGTCTTCTGTGCGGACATAGATAACGTGCTGTTCCATCCATTGATCAGGGGCGTTTGCTAATCGATACTGACAGATTTCTTCAAAATAATCCTGGGTTTTGTCAGCCTGTTCCCGTAAATGTTCCGGATTGAGAGTTTCTTGGAAAACAGTGGCATCTTCGGGGCTGACAACAGAAGAAAGGGTTTGCAGAAAATATTCACTATAACTGTTTGTTATGACTTTCTGCAGTTGGGTATCTTCGTTAATCCAGATTCGTTCGCACTGATCATTATCCAAATGGACAGAAATAATGACATGGAACCGGGATTTGATGATAGCGGCCATCTGCATATCCCGTCTTGTGAGTGCCAGTTCCCGCCGTACACGTTCATCTACATCCTGAAGAGCCAGAACCGCATAATTTCTTGTAGGGGATTCCTGACTGAAATAAGCGGAGACGGACACATACCGGTATCCATTTTCCCTGTGATACCATTGACAAAGCAGTTCCGTTTTTTGAATATTATTATCCCTGTCCCGGCATAGCTGCTCCAGAGCAAACTTTTCCAGGAAATCCTTTTGATAGGACATATGCATCTGATTTACAAAATGAGAATGGATAATATTATCCCATAAAGGAAAATCATCAGAGAGATTGTCATGGATCAGGCCGCCATCTTCCTGAATAAAGCGGACCTCTCCCGTATGCAGATCAATGATACAGACACAGAACCGCTGCTCTCCTAAAATGCGGATGACCTCCTGCATATGTACATTTGTCTCTTCACGTTCCAGACTGTCTTTTAAAACATCATGGACATCTTTTACATATAAGAAAACTGTCTGTTCTTCGTCAGTGTAAGTGGAATCTGGAAGGACTTCCAGTGTATTCCATCGAAACCCGTTGGGCGAGCGGCGGCGATAGCTGCAGACAAGTGATTTTTGGTGGTTGGCTAACGCCTCTTTCAAATGTTCCAGTCGAATAAAATTGAGAAACCGTGGGACATCGTCAGGATGGATTTTACCGCTTTCAGCGAATTGCTGAGCCCAAAGTGTGAAGGAAGTCACCTGATTTCCCGCAGCACGTTCTTCGGGGGTAGTTTTCAATACATCGAAACAGTCCCTGGTGAGATTGACCTGAAATATTTTCTGATAAACGGAGTCGACAGATTCTATATGTGGAGTCAGAGAAATAACGAAAGCGGGAACAGAGTCTTCCCAGAGCATTCTACAGGCTACGATATCTACAGTCCTACCAAAAGGAGTGTCGAAAACAATAGATCGGCTTTCCTGTTTGTCGCCAATGGTTAAAATAGGACAATTGCAGCAGAAGTCAGAAAAAAGTTCATGACAGAACATGCCCAGCTGTACACGGGGCATGATTTTCTGCAACTGACTGTTACAGTATAAAATCTCATGATTGTCTTCCCGAATGACATATACACCGGTGGCCGGTATGGCATCTAATATTTTTTCATAGTCCCGGATATTCATAGATGTTTTTCCCCCTGGTCACATTTCACTGTTTAATACAATGAAAATCCTTATTTATTTTATCATTGAACAACAAAGGAATCAAGGTGGCTGTTTGGCTACTTTACTATATATTATTATATGATGGCAGTGAGAATCGTTGATTTTGCAAAAATAACGTGACAAAGAATCCATGTGCATATTATAATTACCTAAAAATGAGTACAGAAATAAGGAGGGAATCAAGATGCGATATCTGAATATCAAGCAGGGGCCAAGCGGTATATCGGAAATAGCTTTAGGCGCCTGGAGAATGGGAAATTATACGGAAAAAGAAGCGGCTATGGTTGTTGAAGCGGCTATTGAGAGCGGAATAAATTTTTTTGACAATGCGGTCTGCTACGGAAAAGGGAAAGCGGAAGAACGCTTTGGGCATGCTTTAAAAGAGCTGAATATTCAAAGAGAAAAGATTTTTATCCAAAGCAAAGTGGGCATCGACGCCGATAACGGCAAGTTCGATTGGTCTCGGGAATTTATTGTGGATTCTGTGGAAGGAAGCCTGAAACGGCTTGGAACAGAATATTTGGATGTTGTTTTACTGCACAGACCGGATTTGCTCTTTGATGCGGATGAAGTTGCAGAAGCGTTTGATGAGCTGTATACGAGTGGAAAAGTAAAATATTTCGGTGTCAGCAATTTAAAACCCATGCAGATGGAGCTGCTGCAACGATCTTTGAACCAGAAGCTGCTGTTCAATCAGCTGCAGTTTTCAGTGGCGGAGACACAGCTGATCGACCATATTTTGTATATGAACCAGGTAAAGACGGGAGTGGCGGAAACAGATTGTCTGCCGGACTGCATTGATGGAGACGTATTGGATTATTGCAGGCTGAGAAATATAACAATTCAGCCCTGGTCACCATTGCAATTCGGGTTTAAAGGAGGAACTTTCCTGGGGCAAAGAGAACTGTTTCCTGAACTGAATCAGAAGCTGGACGAACTGGCAGAAAAATATGAAGTGCCTGCAGCGGCGATTGCAATTGCCTGGATTTTGCGTCATCCGGCACATATGCAGCCCCTTCTTGGGACTATGAATCCTGTACACCTGGCTGAGTCAGCTAAAGGCAGTGGCATTGATCTGACTCGCCAGGAGTGGTACAGTTTATATCTTTCCTGCAAAGGAAGATTTCTGCCCTAATGGTAGAGTTTGGGATTTCTTATGCTTTTAAGATTCCTTCTGCAAAAAACTGGGGCAGATGGAAATCAGGTTTGGGAGACTGGATTGGTGCATAGCTTGCAAAATGGGTCATTTCTTCGCCCTCAGCGAGCTTGAAAAAGTTTAAGCGTATTTTATAATTTTCTGTTGCCTGGAAATCCGGGAAATATTGTTTCAGGACAGTTTCCGGGAAAAGAAGAGTAATTTCCCAGCGGTCTTCCAAAAGATGTACATCCCGGGGAATTTGTTGCAACTGTTCCTCCGTAAAGAAGGTGCGTCCGTGGCGGCCATTACCATATTTGGCCAACAGGGCGCCCTTTGCGTTAAATTCAAAATTAAAATAATAATCTGAAGGAGGACAGAGAGCCAGAAAGGCTTCCATAGCGCTGTCCAGATAGACAGGATCGTTATCATTTTCATGATGGCAGACAGGGTTTATTTCCATACAGGTCATCTTCAGGATAAATCCTTTATCGTGTAAATATGCCATTTGTCCGAATGTTTCCGGCCGATAATCACCTCCCCAGTTAAACTGATTCACATGAAAAATAGGGCAATAGTCAAGCTGTGACGGTTCATCAATAAAGCAGATCGTGTATTCCATATGCAATCCTCCTAATATATGATATATTTTTCAGAGTAAAGGAAATCCTTCTTTTATATTTTAGTAGTTGGTGGACAGATTGTCCAGAAACATCGGGGAATCCTGGCTGTATTGACAGAGAATCTGGCTGAAAATATAATGTTTACATGAAAACGAAAATTATTTATGAAGATGATGCAATTCTGATATGTAAAAAACCGGCAGGATTCCCGGTTCAGACGAAAGACAGCTTTCGGCCTGATATGGTCAGCGAGTTAAAAAATGAGCTGAGCAGCAGATTGGGGAGAAAAGATCCCTACCTGGGGGTGATACATCGACTGGATCAGCCTGTAGAGGGACTGATTGTGTTTGCCAGGACAGGACATGCGGCGGCAGAGTTGAGCCGACAGCTGACAGATGGCAGGATGAAGAAGAAATATTTGGCTGTCCTGACGAACGCTCCATCCAAGGAACAGGGGATCTGTGTTGATTATTTGAAAAAGGAAGGCAGGAGCAATCTCTCCAGAGTGACAGACAGAGAAGATAAAGATGCCAAACGGGCGGAGCTGTCCTATGAGATATTGGCGACATGCGAAAAGAAGGAACAGAACGGTTCTTTGGAGTCAGAAAGTAGGGAAGATGGGACAGCACTTGCGGAGATCGAGATAAGGACGGGCCGTCACCATCAGATTCGGGTGCAGATGGCGCATATAGGGTGTGCCCTAATGGGAGACATGAAATATGGACAAAATGAAATAGCGAAAAAAGAGATAAGATCACGAGATCCAAGAGGGACAGAAGTAAAAAAGTATATGAAAAGTGACGGAGCAAGTGGTTTGGCGTTGTGCGCTTATTATCTGGAATTGGAACATCCAGATACAAAAAAGAGGCAGTGTTATGTGACAGTGCCTGAGAATCCATTTTTTCAGAGATTTGAACAGGATGTGCTGAAAAGAGTAAAGACGGTGAAGACTGGCGGGACATAAAGTTTTAGTGGATTTTGAGTATAAAGACAGCAAAAACTGAGAAATACTATTCAGGGTGATAGGATTGAATCAGGTTTGGCCGGAAAAAAATAAAAAGTACATAGCAGGGGTTGTGACAGCTGTGTCAGTTTTTTTGTTTATGAAATATATACTGACACTTGTCCTGCCCTTTTTTCTTGCGCTTTGTATCATATCGATCATGCAGCCGCTCTTGCAAAAACTGGAAGATGTATTACACATCAGAAAAAATATTTTGGCAGGAATTATTATGTTTTTTGCTCTTTGTATTGTAGGGGTGATCTTATGGTATGCGGCCACATTACTCTGCGGGCAGATCAGCCTGCTGTTAAAAAATATTGATATGTATGAAAACTGTCTTTGCAGATTCATTCATAATTTATGCCGAGGAATGGAGCGAAGCATGGGAATTGACGGAGAGGCGATGGAAAAGCTGATTTTTACCCATGTCAATAACTTTACAGAGGAGATGAAGCTAAAAGCAATTCCCAAATTGATGAATCATTCCGTTTCCTATGTTAAGGCAGTCTGTTCAGCTACCGCATTTCTTGTTATGACCTTTATTGCCACTGTTTTGCTCGTGAAAGATTACCGAAAAATACGGGCTAGGCTGGAAAAATTCAGATGGTTTGTGGCGGCGGAAGAGATATGCGGAGAAATCGGCAAAATGGTATGGGGATATTTAAAGGCACAGGCCATCATCTTGACTGTAATCAGTATTCTATGTGGAACGGGACTTTGGCTAGTCGATATCCGGCATGGGATAGCAACAGGGGTTCTGGCAGGGCTGCTGGACGCATTGCCGTTTATCGGTACGGGATGTGTACTTGTTCCTGTCGCGCTCTGGCAGCTGATACAGGGGAAGCTGTGGAAATGTGTGTGCATCCTGCTGCTGTACTGTGTCTGTGCGCTTGCCAGAGAATTTCTGGAACCAAAACTGATCGGGAAACGGATGGGCATTTATCCGGTAGTTATTTTGCTTGCCATCTATACCGGAATAAAAATATATGGCCTGTCCGGGGTTATTCTGGGTCCATTTTCCTTTTTGATCATTCGGGAAATTTATCGTAAAATCCCGTATTTCCAAGAGAATGATTGACATTTCCAAAAGTTTGTATGAAAATACAACAAAGGTTACTTATTAGGAGAGAAAGGAAAGCAGAGATGGCTGAGAAAAAATTAGTGGAATCAATTACATCGATGGAAACAGATTTTGCACAGTGGTATACCGATGTAGTGAAAAAAGCAGAGTTAATCGATTATACAAGCGTTAAAGGATGTATGGTCATCAAGCCCGCAGGCTATGCAATCTGGGAAAATATTCAGAATCAGTTGGATGCTATGTTCAAAGAGACAGGTGTGGAAAATGTATATTTGCCTCTTTTTATACCGGAGAGTCTTTTGCAGAAGGAAAAAGATCATGTAGAAGGGTTTGCGCCGGAAGTGGCATGGGTGACACAGGGAGGTTCCAATGAGCTGCAGGAGCGGCTCTGTGTCAGACCGACGTCAGAGACGCTGTTCAGTGATTTTTACAGAAATGATATTCATTCTTATAGAGATTTACCGAGAATATACAATCAATGGTGCTCCGTTGTACGATGGGAAAAGGAAACGAGGCCTTTTTTGCGTTCCAGAGAGTTTCTCTGGCAAGAAGGGCATACGGCCCATGCGACCTTTGAGGAGGCAGAAGAAAGAACGATCCAGATGTTAAATGTATATGCCCGGCTCTGTGAAGAAGTGCTTGCCATACCGGTAATCAAAGGCAAGAAGACAGACAAGGAGAAATTTGCGGGTGCAGAAGCGACTTATACCATCGAGGCGCTGATGCATGACGGTAAAGCGTTACAGTCCGGCACGAGCCACAATTTCGGGGATGGATTTGCGAAAGCATTTGGCATACAGTATGCAGATAAGGACAATACTCTGAAATATGTGTACCAGACATCCTGGGGTATGACCACCCGAATGATCGGTGCCATCATTATGGTGCATGGGGATGATTCCGGGCTGGTATTGCCGCCGGTTATTGCACCTACACAGGTCATGATCATTCCGATACAGCAGAAAAAAGAAGGAGTCCTGGAAAAGGCTAGGGAACTGCAAAATAGGTTAAAGGATCATTTTCGGGTGAAATTAGATGATTCTGACAAGAGTCCGGGATGGAAATTCTCAGAACAGGAGATGAGAGGCATCCCGGTGCGGATAGAAATCGGGCCGAAAGATCTGGAAGCAGGTAAGTGCATTGTCTGTCGGAGGGATACACGAGAGAAAATCGAGGTGACGCTGGATGAGTTGGAGAGCCGCCTGGAAGAGATATTGAAAACGATGCAGAAGGATATGCTGGAAAGAGCCCGCAGCCACAGAGATGAACATACTTATACGGCAGCTAACATGGAAGAGCTTGAGAAGATTTTTACGGAGAAATCCGGATTTGTGAAAGCAATGTGGTGCGAGGAACAGGGATGTGAGGATATCATCAAAGAAAAATTGAGTGTGACGAGTCGTTGTATGCCATTTGAGCAGGAACAGATCGGAGATACGTGTGTGTGCTGTGGAAAGCCGGCCAAAAAGATGGTATATTGGGGACGGGCCTACTAAACAAGACCATACTGGCACAGACATATTAAATTTGTTGTAGTAAATAAATCCGCAAAGATGCGGCAGAGGAGGTATTACTATGAATGTATTGGTTATTAATTGTGGGAGTTCTTCCCTGAAATATCAGTTGATCAATAGTGACACGGAAGAAGTTTTGGCAAAAGGGCTGTGTGAAAGAATCGGAATCGAAGGCAGTGCGATCACCCATCAGAGGGCAGGCGGCAGTAAGGAAAAGACAGAAGTGGATATGTCTGATCATACACAGGCCGTAAAATATGTCATAGAAAAACTTACAGATCCGTCGGAAGGTGTAATCAAAAGTCTGGAAGAGATCGATGCAGTAGGTCATCGTATTGTCCATGGCGGAGAGAAGTTTGCAGGCAGTGTACTGATCGATGAAGGTGTGATGAAAGAGATCGAGGCCTGCAGCGATTTGGCTCCGCTGCACAATCCGGCCAACCTGACAGGTATCCGTTCCTGCCAGAAAAATATGCCAGGAGTACCAATGGTGGGCGTTTTCGACACGGCTTTTCACCAGACGATGCCGAAGAAGACCTATCTGTATGGGCTTCCCTATGAATATTATACAAACTATAAAGTACGCCGTTACGGTTTCCACGGTACAAGCCATGATTTCGTGTCCAAGCGGGCGGCGGAAATACTTGGAAAGAAAAGAGAAGATCTGAAGATTATTGTCTGCCATCTGGGGAATGGGGCGTCTGTCTGTGCAGTAGACCATGGTAAGAGTATAGATACTTCCATGGGGCTGACACCGTTGGAAGGACTGATTATGGGAACCCGATGCGGTGATATAGATCCGGCAATTGTTTCTTTCCTGGCAGAGAAGCTTGGTGTCAGCGCAGAAGAAGTGATCGATATCTGCAATAAAAAGTCAGGAGTGCTAGGCTTGTCAGAGCTTTCCAGTGATTTCAGAGATCTGGCGGAAGCTGCGGCCCAGGGCAATGAGATGGCAGGTATCGCTCTGGAAACATATGCCTATCGGGTGGGGAAATACATCGGTGCATACACAGCGGCAATGAATGGAGTAGATGTCATAGCCTTTACAGCAGGAGCCGGAGAGAATAATGCAGAAGTGAGAGCATTAATCGGACAGTACATCGGCTATCTGGGAACGAGCATTGATCCTGAGAGAAATAAGCAACGGGGAGAAGAGGTAATTCTTTCCGATAAGGGAGCAAAAGTAGTGACGATGATAGTACCTACCAATGAAGAACTGGCCATTGAGAGAGAGACCGTACGACTGACAAAAGGGTAAATATAAAATCTTGTTTTAATTTGATGGAATTTGCCGATTTATGTATCAATTTGTCGAATGTAAAATAACAGGAGATTTTATTAAATAGAAGCAGATATTAAAGGAAATGGAATCAAATATTAAATCCTAGTATAATTATTGTAAAAATCAGTCGATTTTTGTCAGAATATTCAGAAAAAATGTATAAACAACAGAAATCAAAAATTTTTATGATCATTTCAATTGAAAGAAAAAATAACGAACGTAATTAAAAGGGCCATTTTCGGACTGGAGCAAAAATTTCCAGTTCGAAAATTGGCTCTTCTCCGACCGTGTGTCCCTTTGTCCACTGAGGGTATCCCTGCTTTATTTCCCGGAATTGCAAAACAGGAGGAAATAGTATATGATAATTAAGACAAAAAGGTACTTAAAATATGAAAAAAATAAAGAAAAAATCAGGAGGTATATAGAATGGCAAATTTAAAAGGAACGAGAACAGAAGAGAATCTGAAAACAGCATTTGCAGGAGAATCACAGGCAAGGAACAAGTATACATATTTTGCATCCAAAGCCAGAAAAGATGGTTATGTACAGATCGCCAATATTTTTGAGGAAACGGCAGCCAATGAAAAAGAGCATGCAAAAATGTGGTATAAACTGTTGAATGGCGGTATCGGTTCTACCATAGAGAATCTGAAAGAAGCGGCAGCAGGAGAGCATGAAGAATGGACGGACATGTACGCTGATTTTGCAAAAGTAGCGAAAGAAGAGGGGTTTAATGAGATTGCGGCATTGTTTGAAGGGGTCGCAGCAATTGAAAAAGAACATGAAGAAAGATATAAAAAACTTCTTGCCAATATAGAGGGCGGTCTTGTATTTTCTAGAGAGGGAGATATGATCTGGCAGTGTTCGAACTGCGGCCATATCTGCGTTGGAAAGAGCGCGCCGGAAGTTTGTCCTGTATGTGCGCATCCTCAGGCTTATTTTCAGGTAAAAGCAGAGAATTACTGATAGATAAATGGTGAAAGGAAAAGCTTATGGCAAAGTATAGATGTACTGTATGTAATCACATATACGATGAAGAAAGAGAAGGAAAACCATTTTCTCAACTGGATGTTTGTCCGGTCTGCAAGCAGCCGGTCTCCGGTTTTGAAGAGATAAAAGAAGAGACTAATTCTGTGAGCGATTACCGTTATATGAAAGAAATACAGGAAATGGCGGCTACTGGCAAACCGATTATAGAGGCTATGGGAACTAAAATGGCCATGCCCAACTGGGATGATATTCTGATTATGGGAGCGCAGTTGAATCCGCCGCCACTGGAAGAACATGCGCAGGTGGACATCACAACAGTGATCGGAAAGAAAGCAAAGAAACCTATGGTACTGGCGGGGCCGGTATATATTTCCCATATGTCCTTTGGAGCGTTGTCAAAAGAGATCAAGACGGCACTGGCAAAGGGAAGTGCGATGGCCGGTACGGCAATGTGCAGCGGTGAAGGAGGAATTTTACCCGAAGAGAGAGCAGCTGCCGAAAAGTATATTTTTGAATATGTTCCTAATTTATATAGTGTCACTCCGGAAAACCTGAAAAATGCGGATGCTATCGAGATTAAAATAGGCCAGGGGACGAAGCCGGGAATGGGCGGACATCTGCCCGGAGAGAAAGTGACACCGGAGATTGCAAAAATCAGAAACAAACCCATGGGCAAGGACGTCATCAGTCCGTCTAAATTCCCGGATATCAATACAAAGGAAGATTTAAAGGAATTGGTAGATCAGCTTCGTATGGCTTCGGAAGGAAGACCGATCGGGATTAAGATTGCGGCAGGAAAAATCGAGAAAGATCTGGAATACTGCGTCTATGCTGAACCGGATTTTATTACGATAGACGGGCGTGGTGGTGCAACAGGGGCAAGTCCCAGGATAGTACGGGATGCTACAAGTGTCCCCACAATATACGCGCTATATCGGGCAAGAAAATATCTTGACAGTGTTCATGCCAAGATCGATCTGGTGATTACCGGAGGGCTGCGGGTATCCTCTGACTTTGCAAAGGCACTGGCAATGGGAGCCGATGCAGTAGCAATCGCCAGTGCGGCTATGGTAGCGGCAGCCTGCCAGCAATACCGTATTTGCGGCAGTGGCAGATGTCCGGCAGGCGTGGCAACTCAGGATCCTGAGTTACGGGCAAGAGTAAAAATAGATGCCTGCGCACAGCGAGTAGCTAATTTCTTAAACTGCTCTTTTGAAGAGCTACGGACTTTTGCAAGAATTACAGGGCATGAGAAGCTCCATGATATCGGTGTGGAAGATCTGGCTACGATCAGCAGAGAGATTTCAGAGTTTACGAATATTTCTCATGTGTGATCCCCACATTTTAAATTGAAAAAAGGCAGTGCGAAAACAGGTGAAGCTGATGGTGATACAGTTACCCGAAAAAGTAAAATATATTATCAATTCTCTACAGGCTGCGGGCTATGAAGCATATGCAGTGGGGGGATGTGTACGGGACTGCGTATTGGGCAGAGAGCCGGAAGATTGGGACATTACAACTTCTGCCGGACCGGAGGATGTGAAAAAACTTTTTCCCCGTACAGTGGATACGGGAATTGTACACGGTACAGTGACTGTGATGCTCCAGAAAGATGGATTTGAAGTAACTACTTACCGGATTGACGGTGAATATGAAGACAGCAGGCATCCAAAGGAAGTCATATTTACCGCCGATTTGGAAGAAGATTTGCGACGCAGAGACTTTACGATCAATGCGATGGCGTATAATGAAACAGATGGGCTCGTGGATATATTCGATGGAATCGGTGATCTGAAGACAGGAATCATTCGTTGTGTAGGAGATGCAAAAGAACGCTTTACGGAAGATGCGTTACGAATGCTGCGGGCAGTGAGGTTTTCAGGGCAGCTGGGATTTTCAATAGAAAAGTCTACGAAACTGGCCATGAAAATGTTGGCGCACAATCTGGAATACATCAGTGCAGAGCGGATCCAGGCAGAGCTCGTGAAACTGGCAGTGTCGCCGCATCCCGATTATTTACGCACTGCCTATGAGACGGGGCTGACTGCGGTGATTTTACCGGAGCTGGATGCCATCATGGAGATGCCGCAGAAAAATTCTCAGTATAGAATTTCTGTAGGGGAGCATACGATGCGTAGTATGCTGGTTACGTCACCGGATAAAATAGTGCGTCTGACAGTGCTCTTTCATAATTTTGGAAAACCTTTTCAGCGGGTGGCAGATAAAGAGGGCAAGGGCGAATATGGGGAAATCGGCAGAAAGATTGCTAAAAAGGTATTGAACAGACTAAAATTTGACAATGATACAATTAATAAAGTGACGACCCTTGTAAAATATTTTGATTATTATATAGAAGAAACACCAAAAGGAGTGCGTAGTCTGGCAAGTCAGATTGGCAGAGAGCTTTTCCCTCTGTTACTATCTGTAAAAAAAGCGGATGCTTTTACTCTGGGGGGATATGATAAGAAAGAAAAGCTGGAAACTTTGGCCAGTTTAGAAGCACTGTATGAAGATATTCTGAAGAAAAAAGAGTGCCTGAGCCTAAAAGAGCTGGCTGTGAGCGGACAAGATCTGATCGAAGCGGGGATGCAGCCTGGCAGGGAAATGGGGGATACATTAAGGCGGCTGTTGGAGCTTGTATTGGAGAGCCCGGAATGTAACACAAAAGATTATCTTTTGACACAGATTTAGCGCATTTTTCCGTATTCTATCTCATAAGATAGGTAGTGACCAATCTTAGGGGGTATTTACGTGAATGACAGAGCAGTCAGTGTGCTTTCAGAATATGATTTTGAAGTAATCCGCACGTGGAAGGGCAGAGGAGCAATCCTTTTTGAAACGCCGGAAGGAATAAGAATCCTGAAAGAATATACCGGTTTCACGGATAAGCTTATCATGCAAAATACACTACTTACCCATATTCGGGAGAACAGTGACCTTTCGGTGGAAGAAATACTGCCCAATAAAGAAGGTACACTGTGGACAAAAGATCAGAATCAGGGAACTTATATTGTCAAAACATATTTTCCGGGAAGAGAATGTAGTATACGGGACAACGAAGAGTGCAAGCGGGCAGTGGAACTGCTGGCACAGCTGCATACGATCATGAGACTTCCGGAGAAAGCGGGAGAAGAAGTATCTATTCCCCGAATGGAAAATGAATATGAGAAACACAATCGGGAACTGAAAAAAGTCCGTAAATTTTTACGGAACAAAAGCCAGAAAAATGATTTTGAAATCTATCTGATGAAGCACTTTGACAGTTTTATGGAAAAGGCTTTTGAAGTAACAATAAAATGGCAGGAATGTCATAATCCTGGATATTATGGGAAGATAGCGGATCAGGGATTGTGGTGCCATGGAGACTATCAGTATCATAATCTGCTTTATGAAGATAATGACATTAATGTTATAAATTTTGAAAAGTGTGTATGCGACAGTCAGGTCAGAGACCTGTATCTGTTTTTGAGGAAGCTTTTAGAGAAAAATAACTGGTCGGTAAGTGCCGGTGACAGTCTGCTGGAGGCGTACGAGAGAAAACGTCCTCTGTCGAAAGAAGAACTGCGGCAGCTCTATTATCGTCTGGCTTATCCTGAAAAATTCTGGAAAATTGTGAATTTTTATTACAATACGGGAAAATCCTGGATACCGGGACGCAATATGGAAAAATTCGATAAGCTGTTAAAACAGGAAAAAGAGAAGGAACTGTTTTTACACACATTGCTGCCGGATTGAAAACGATGATTAGCCATCAGATTATATATAATATAAGGAAAGAACAAAGGAAACAAAGATGAAAAGAATACGGAACAGAAAAATATTTATCATGCTCTTTCTGTGTATTTTACTGTCAGGCTGTGGAACTGACGGGGGTGTCAATATTGACTTTTTAAAAGGTGGAAGTGAGCAGGTAAAAGAGACGGAAGGTGTGGATACAGGTTTCCGGGTTATGGAACCGGGAGAATATGACTCCAAAGATACTGCGGTGATCGTGCGCGTACAGGAGGAAGAGGGAAAAATTACTTTTCTGAATCGTATTGTCAATAAAAATTATACATTGAGTTATGATGGTACTACGGTAATTACGGATAAATATGGAGAAGCATTGTCGGCAGCACAGCTCAGGGCGGGAGATATCGTGGATATAAATTTCCAGCATATACCTAAGAAGTGTGTATCGATCACTGTTTCTCCTTCTGCCTGGGAAACGGATGTAACATCTGGATTTACGATGAATCAGGCGAGAAGGCAGATTACTTTTAACGGTACGATGTATACGCTGGCGGATCGGATGATATTGCTTTCAGGAGATGAAGAAATCGAGCTGATGGACTTGAATGAAAGAGATGTTCTGTCAGTAAAAGGGATAGAAAATACGGTATACAGTATCCTGGTAGAAAAAGGGCACGGCTATCTGCGGCTTGCCGGCTCGGAATATTTTACGGATGGATTTATTGAAATCGGGCAGGAGATAGTACAACGGGTCACGGAAGACATGCTGATAACTGTCCCGGAAGGGCAATATACAGTGGTGATAAGAAACGGTCGCCATGGAGGCAGCAAGGAGACTGAGATCCACCGGGATGAGGAAACACTGTTGGATGTATCAGACCTGAAAGGGGAAGAGGTGAAGACGGGGAACGTATTTTTCACTTTGACTCCGGCAGATGCCAATGTATATATCGATGGAGAAAAAGTAGATACATCCGCCTATATAACGTTGGAATATGGAATCCATCAAATGATTGTCAAGGCGGCCGGTTATGAGACAATCAGTCAGTATTTGAAAGTGGGCCAGGAAAACGCCAATTTAAACGTGGAGATGGAGCCAGAGGGAACTTCCGATGAAGATAAGGAAGATGGGACAGAGTCGGAAGAGGAAGAGAATCCCTATGAGGCCTATGACGCATTGCCTCTTGGAGAAGGAGAGACTGAAAACGCAGACCAGGCAGGAAACGACAGCCCGACAGAAGATAGTGATCAGGGGGCAGAAAACGAAAAGGCGGATATAGAGGCTGCGCCAAATGATGAAGTGACAACGGGAAATGGTACTTGGCATGTGAAAGTCAATGCACCTGCCAATGCAGAGGTATATGTGGATGGAAACTATGTAGGGCTGGCACCGGTCAGTTTCCCGAAAAAGGCAGGTACGCATGTTATATCTCTCAGAAAGAACGGTTATCAGACGAGAAGCTATACGATACAGGTGGACAGTGAAGAAAAAGATATGGAGCTTTCCTTTTCAGAATTAGTTAAAAAACCGGATACTGGTTTAAATGGACTGGGGACAGGCAGCCTGAATGGGCTGGCTACGGGGAGCCTGAATGGATTGGGAGAGGAATCATGGACAGAAGACATACTTTCACAGGTTTTGTTGAAATAATAAAAGCACTGCGGGCAGAAGGCGGTTGTCCCTGGGATCGGGAACAGACTCATGACAGCCTCCGCCCCTGCATGACAGAAGAGGCAGCCGAGCTGCTGGCGGCGATTCGTATCTATAACCAGACGGGAAACGCTGAAAATATGAGGGAAGAACTGGGCGATATTCTGCTTCAGGCCGTCATGCACAGTGTCATCGCGCAGGAAGAAGGACTGTTTACGATAGATGATGTGATTGAGGAAGTATCACGAAAGATGATACGTCGTCATCCTCATGTTTTCGGAGAAATGGAAGCAGAAAACTCACAGCAGGCGCTTGGGAACTGGGAAGAGATCAAGAGGCAGGAGAAAATAGGAAAAAGTTGGATTCAATCGCCTCTCAGAGAGATACCGGAAGAGCTGCCATCTCTTGCCAGGGCCTGTAAAGTGATCAAAAAGGCGGACAAGCTCTATGGGCTTCCAGAAAAGGAAGACAGCTTCTGGGAGAGAGCGGAAAAGGGTCTTTCAGAAATGAGAAAAGTGGAAGGGTCCAATCAGAAAAAAGTACAGGAAGAAAAACTGGCAGAAATGCTCTGGCTTTTGGCGGAATTTGCTTATCGTAAGGGACTGGCACCAGAGCAGTTGCTGTCAGATCTGACCGCTGAAAAAGTGGAGCTTTTTGAGTCAGGAGAGGAATAATTTCTTGACAAACACGGGAAATATGTATATAAATATATATAAGTGTTTCCGAGAAGGAATGATAGATACACTAACAATATAAAAACTCAATTAATAGGAGGAGTTCAATATGAACAAAACGGAATTGGTTGCAGCTATAGCTGATCAGGCAGAACTTTCCAAAAAGGATGCAGAAAAAGCTTTAAAGGCTTTTGCTGATATCGTTGCAGAAGAATTAAGAAAAGGTGAAAAGGTACAGCTGGTTGGGTTCGGCACATTTGAAGTATCTGAAAGAGCTGCAAGAGAGGGAAGAAATCCTCAGACTGGTGCAGTTATGAAAATTCCTGCATCAAAGGCTCCCAAATTTAAAGCAGGCAAAGCGTTAAAAGATTCCGTAAATGCATAAAACAGGAAGAGCAGGGCAGTTACTTCGGTAGCTGCCTTTTCTATGCACACGGGGCAGAAAAGTATATGCTGCTTTCGCAGCCTGCCCCGGCGCGGTGAATCGCCCAGGTGCGATTCTTTTCCAGAAGCAGCTCACAGTGAGAAAATTAGTAATTTTTGATAGGAGGGACAGTATGAGACTGGATAAATTTCTAAAGGTTTCCCGGCTGATAAAACGAAGAAGTGTGGCCAATGAAGCCTGTGATGCAGGACGGGTCATGATTAATGACAAACCAGCAAAAGCTTCGGCCACTGTTAAAGCCGGGGATGTGCTTACAATTCAGTTCGGCAATAAAGAAGTGAAGGCGGAAATACTGGATGTGAAAGAGACAGTGAAAAAGGAAGAGGCTTCGGAACTGTTCCGGTATTTATAGGATATTCTTGTTATAATTCCGTGTCAAATCATGCATGATGGGGAAAGTGGCTTCATACAATGTATCAGGAATGATAATGGGGGCTATTGCATGGAGGATTTGACAAATATCAAACAAAAACAGCATAAATGTATGCTGACGAACCGAAATGTATGCAACATGAATGGTGTTGTGGATGTGCTGTCTTTTGATTTGAGTGAAATCTTACTGGAAACGGATCAGGGAATGCTCATGATTAAAGGCAGTGATTTACATGTGAACAGGCTGAGTCTGGATAAAGGCGAAGTGGATATAGAGGGGAAGGTGGACAGTCTGACTTATTCAGAAGGGACAGGATATGGAAAAACCGGAGAATCTTTTCTGGCGAAACTGTTCAGGTAGGTGAAGTATGAGTCCCAATATTACGGCCGAGTTGTATTTTCTGTTTCACTCCTTTCTCATGGGCATACTGATAACGGTTCTGTATGATGTTCTCCGTATTCTGCGGAGAATCATTCCCCACAACATTCTGGCAATTTCTCTGGAAGACTTTCTGTACTGGGCGGTTTGCTCTCTTTTGATCTTTTTTGTGCTGATTCAGGAGAACAATGGAATTTTGCGCTGGTTTTCTGTGGCAGGAGCGCTGGCCGGGATGTTTTTGTACAAAAAAACGTTGGGGATATTGTTTGTAAAATATACTTCCCGACTCGTTTGCAAATTACTACATATAGTGGGAAGACTTTTGAATCTTTTTTTCCGACCGCTAAACCTGGTATGCAAACATATGAACCAAAGGAGGAAAAAGTCTGCAAACAGGCTTAAGATGGCACTTCGGAGGGTGAAAAAGAAGTTGACGGAACGAAAAAAATTACTTAGAATATTTCTTACAAAGCAATAGAAAAAAGATGTGGGAGTCAGAGTATGGTAAGAAGAAGGTTGGCTTTCCGCAGGAAGCGGCAAAATCAGCTGGGCATGTTTCTTGTGACGATAGCGGTTGTGATGCTGCTCATTGTGGTAGGTATTAAAAGCATAGAGTTACAGAGAAAGAAACAGGAATATGCGGCGAGGGAAGTTGCTCTGGAGCAGCAGATTGCCGAAGAAGAGAAGCGGACAGAGGAGATAGAGGAATTCCGCAAGTATACAAAAACGAAGAAATATGCAGAAGAAGTGGCAAAAGACAGGCTGGGGCTTGTGCACGAAGGAGAGATTATTTTTAAAGAGAAGCAGTGATACGGATGGGGAATCCGCGAACGGCTTCTTTTTTTACCATAGGAAATCTTTTTTGTCTAAAAAAAATTTATTTCTGTACGAAAATATGACAAATAATGTGAATTGTCTTTGCTATACTGTATTCTTACAGAGGAGAGTGGATAATTACCTCTGAAAAGGAGTGAGCAGTAGAAAATGATAAAGAAAGCAAATGGAACAGCAAGGCTGACTGAGGGAATTGTTTTTCCGGCATATGGAAAAAAGAAATTACTTGGCTATGCAGATTCTTTTTGTGATTTGGCGAAAACATTTACATACAAAAATACGACGGGAGAAAAAATCATACAGGATCGGCAAACATGTCTGATGAAAAGGAGACTGTTAGAAAACAGGGAGATTTTAGCCGATCATCTGAATGAGATGGCCCGAATTATGCGGTTATTGGCGGAAGAATCTTTTGAACTCTATCCGCTTAAAGAAAAAGAAATGAAAAAGATAATGCATATCTGTAAAGAAAACGGGATATTGATTCAGGATATCTGCAGGATGGTAGATCCGGTGAGTGGTATCAAGCTGGCAATCAGTCTCCGGGTGGATGACAAACATGTACTGACAGCAGAAGATGCAGCAGATTTTTTGTCTGTACTGTTTGGAAAAAGGCTTTTGCCGGAAAAGAACAGTCTGTTTTTTTTGCCGAAAGAATACGATACGATAATATTCGAAGAGGAGGCAGCCTACAGTATACTGACAGGAGCGGCTATGGCTACTCAGGAAAACGAGAAAGTATCAGGAGATACCTATTCTTTTATGGAAAACGGAAATGGGAATTTTATTATGGCATTGTCAGACGGTATGGGGTCGGGGGAAAAGGCAATGGCAGACAGCGAGACGGTGATCGATCTGCTGGAAAAATTTATGGAAGCCGGTTTTTCCAAAAAGACGGCGGCAGAAATGATCAACGGGGTGCTGGTAGCGCGGGCAGAGGAAGAAAATATGTCTACGCTGGATATTTGTGATATTAATTTATATACAGGAAGCTGTGAATTGATGAAGATAGGCTCTTCCTATACATATATTAAACGGGACCATATGGTAGAACAGATCGCGGCGGACAACCTTCCTCTCGGTATTTTTCATAAAATAGATGCGGACAATCAGGAGCGGCAGTTGGAAGATGGCAGTTTCGTAGTCATGGTTTCTGACGGTATCGTGGATGGTGTCGGAGACGAGGAACTGTTTCTGGACATGCTGAGACAGACAATGATACAAAATCCGCAGGAGCTGGCAAACTATATTTTACAGTTCGTATTGCATCGGGCAAAGGGAAAAGTAGGGGATGATATGACTGTCCTGACACTGGGTATCTGGGAAAATGGGGAATAATTGACTTTACTGGAAGAATTGATTATAGTTATGGTATGATCGAAAAAGTTAAAAGTTATATAAAAAAGAATAATATGTTGCGAGAGGGCGATACAGTTGTAGCCGGCATTTCAGGAGGGGCGGACTCTGTCTGCCTTCTCTTTATTTTAATACAACTTCGGAAAGAGATTTCTTTTCGTCTGTCAGTGGTACATATTAATCACAGGATTCGGGCAGAAGCAGGGGAAGATGCGCGCTTTGTAGAGGCGTTGTGCGGAAAATGGAACTGTGATTTTTATTGTATTGAAGAGGATGTGAGAGAATATGCCGCTTATCATGCCATGTCAGAAGAAGAGGCCGGGCGTGCTGTGAGGTACGGGGCATTTCAGACAGTGTTGACAAAGATGGGTGCACCGGAAGGAAAGATCGCGGTGGCACATAATCAGAATGATAATGCGGAGACAGTGCTGTTTCATCTGATGAGAGGGTGCGGACTGTCCGGACTTGCAGGCATCCCACCGGTAAGAGAACACATTATTCGACCGCTGCTCTGTGTTTCCCGCCCGGAAATCGAAGCATATCTGGAAAAAAATGGGGTACCCTACTGCATAGACAGAACAAATAACGAGGATACTTATACAAGAAATAAAATACGTCATCATATTGTCGCCTACGGGGAGAAAGAAATCTGTGAAAAAGCAGTTTCCCACATATATGACACAAGCGTCATAATGAAAGAAATGCAGGACTATATCCAGGTAAATACGAAAAAGGCATTGGAAAGATGTATGAAATATGAAAAAGGAGACATTATTTTTCAGATCCCCTCTTTTCTGAAGGAACATCCATTGATCCAGAAACAATGCATTCTGGCTGCCATAGAGGAGGCGGCAGGGAGTAAAAAGGATATTGCATTTGTCCATGTAGAGGGAATGCGCCAATTGTTCTTTCGAAAAAGTAACGGACAGATAGATCTGCCCTACAAGCTCACGGTGTACAGAGAATATGATCGGATACGCCTCACCACAAGAAATGAGAAAGAAGAAAGGAAAGAGATTCATCCTGTGTTGGCTCCAGGAGAAACATGCTGGAAGGGAGAAATGAAGCTTCTGGCCAGTGTATTTTCCTATGAAAAAAGCCAAAATATTCCTGAAAAAACATATACGAAATGGTTTGATTATGATAAAATAGTTAAATCTTTAGTGGTTCGCACAAGACAGACCGGTGATTATCTGGAAGTATACGCAAATGGCGGCAGGAAATCTTTAAAATCATATTTCATTGAAGAAAAAATACCAAGGGCAAAGCGGGACAGTATGCCGCTTTTGGCGGATGGAAACCATATTGTATGGATAATAGGCCGACGTATCAGTGAGCACTATAAAATAGACAATCAGACAAAAACTGTATTGCAGATACAGGTGACAGGAGGAACTTCAGATGGCAGAGAAAATCAGGATACTGTTAACGGAAGAAGAAGTAAATAAAAAGATTCAGGAAATCGGAGAACAGATCAGTAAAGAGTATGCCGGGAAACAGGTACATCTCGTATGTGTCCTTAAGGGGGGCAGTTTTTTTATGTGTGAACTTGCAAAGCGTATCACAGTTCCTGTATCGCTTGATTTTATGTCTGTCTCCAGTTATGGCAGTGAAACAAAATCCAGTGGTATTGTTAAAATTGTCAAAGATCTGGATGAGCCTTTAAAAGATAAAGATGTGATCGTAGTGGAAGATATCGTGGATTCGGGTCGGACACTCAGTTATTTGCTGGAGATGCTGAGAAAGAGAGGACCGAGGAGTCTGGCGCTCTGTACACTTCTGGATAAGCCGGAGAGGCGCGTGGTTGATGTACATGTGGACTATACAGGATTTCAGATTCCCGATGAATTTGTAGTAGGTTATGGTCTGGATTATGATCAGAGATATCGAAATCTGCCCTATATTGGAGTTGTAGAACTGGATTAACGGAGACGGAACACAGTTTCCGGGAGGAGGAACATTGAATAAAAACGGCAAAAGCCTTTATACGTATTTTATTGTGATACTGATTCTTTTGGGTCTTACCCTTTTTATCAGTACATTGAGTGAAAAAGAGGATGTATATACAAAAGCAGAGCTACTGGCAGATCTGGATGGGAAGCGGGTGTCTCATGTAGAGATTCAGCCGAACAAAGAGACACCAACAGGCGCCGTGAAAGTATATCTGAACGACGGCAGAAGCAGAGTGGCCTATGTATCTGACGTAAAAGAAATAGAAATATTGATGGCAGACTATGAAATCGATCCGGTCATGAGAGATGTGCCAAAGGAAAATTGGTTTCTGACTTATATGCTGCCAGTTCTTTCGGTACTGATTATAGGTATCTTTTTATTTGCCCTGATGAATTCGCAAAATTCCGGGGGCAACGGAAAAATGATGAATTTCGGTAAGAGCCGGGCCAAGCTCTCTCTGGGAGAGGGAAAGATCACATTGAAAGATGTAGCCGGTCTGAAAGAAGAAAAAGAAGATTTGGAAGAAATCATAGAATTTCTGAAGGAGCCTGCGAAATTTACAAAAGTGGGGGCCAGGATTCCGAAAGGTGTCCTTCTGGAGGGACCTCCGGGTACCGGTAAGACACTGTTAGCGAAAGCAATTGCAGGAGAGGCCGGCGTTCCTTTTTTTAGTATTTCCGGTTCGGATTTTGTGGAAATGTTTGTAGGTGTGGGAGCTTCCCGGGTAAGAGATTTATTTTTAAATGCGAAGCGCAATGCCCCCTGTATCGTTTTTATCGATGAGATTGATGCTGTGGCAAGACGCCGGGGGACAGGCATGGGCGGTGGTCATGACGAGAGGGAGCAGACGTTGAACCAGTTGCTTGTGGAGATGGACGGATTTGGCATCAATGAAGGCATCATTGTCATGGCGGCTACCAACAGAGTGGATATTCTGGATCCGGCTATTTTGCGGCCGGGCCGGTTCGACAGAAAGATCTCCGTGGGATCGCCGGATGTGGGCGGCAGAGAGGATATCCTGAAAATACATGCTAAAAATAAACCTCTTGCAGAAGACGTGGATTTGAAACAGATCGCTCAGACGACGGCGGGTTTTACCGGTGCAGATCTGGAAAATCTGTTAAATGAAGCGGCTATCATTGCGGCCAAAAGAAACAGAGGCTTTATCAAACAGGAAGATATTAAGAAGGCTTTTATTAAAGTGGGAATCGGTTCTGAGAAGAAGAGCCGTGTTGTAACAGAAAAAGAGAGAAAGATTACAGCCTATCATGAAGCGGGCCATGCTATCTTATTTCATGTTCTGCCGGACGTGGGGCCTGTATATACGGTGTCTATTATTCCCACGGGTATCGGGGCAGCAGGGTATACAATGCCTCTTCCTGAAAAAGACGAGATGTTCCTGACAAAGGGAAAGATGAAACAGGAGATAATGGTGTCTCTTGGAGGACGTATCGCAGAGGAAATTATTTTTGGCGATATTACGACAGGTGCATCCAGCGATATTAAGAAAGCTACAAAAGTAGCCAGAAAGATGGTAACACGCTTTGGCATGTCAGAGCAGATCGGTTTGATTAATTATGACGATGAAGATGATGAAGTATTTATCGGAAGAGATCTGGCACACACAAGAAGCCACAGTGAGGCGATTGCCAATGAGATCGACCGGGAAGTGAAGAGAATTATCGATGAATGCTACAGAAAAGCGAAAGAAATCATCGAGGAAAATGACAGCGTGCTCCATAAGTGTGCGGAAATGCTTCTGGAGAAGGAAAAGATTTCCAGAACAGAATTCGAAGAACTGTTTGTGCAAAATTAACAAAAATGAAACATCTATTTTGTAAACTTTGTGGAATGAGAGTATGGACATTTCACGGGACCTCTGGTATTATACTACTTGTAACCCCCCAATACATTATATAGTTTTTTGCTATACCCCATAAGAAAGAAATACCTTCTCTAAAAAAGGCAGCGGAACGGAAAAGCTGTCTTTTTTACTGTCCAGAATTATGGTATAATAAACACAGGAGCCCGCCCGAATGGGCATCCAACATGTGCGAAGCCCGCGAATGGGGAAAACCGAAGGTTTTCCAAATGGGCAGCGCATATCATATATTACAAATTATATAGGAAAGGTTGGAGATATATGGAATTTGACCGATTTCTGAAGGCGCAGCAGCAACAGGAATATATTGCAAACAGGCGTCCCCTGTTTCGTAAAAGAGCGTTATTTTGTGATACGACAAAAAATTATGTAATACCTCAGGAACCGGCTCCGTATGATAAGATTACAATACGTTTTCGGACAGGAAAGGACAATGTGGACAGAGTCTTTCTCATCTGTAACGGACAAAGAGAACTGATGATGCTGGAACGTTCAGAGGAAGCCTTTGATTATTATACTGTACAGGTACAGCTGGAAAATGAACCGATCGGATATTATTTTGAGATCAAAGCCGGAAAGTTAGAGTGCTGTTATGATATAAGAGGAGCAGTGAAAACAGCGCAGGAAAATTTTTACTTCCATATTTATCCAGGATTTCATACACCTGACTGGGCAAAGGGTGCGGTCATGTATCAGATATTTGTAGACCGGTTTTATAATGGGGATCCTTCCAATGATGTGCTGACTGGGGAATACTGCTATATCGGAGAACCTTCCGTAAAAGTAGAGAACTGGGATTCTTACCCTGAAAATATGGATGTACACAGGTTTTATGGCGGAGATTTGCAAGGAGTCATGGATAAACTGGATTATTTGAAAGAACTTGACATTGATGTCATTTATTTGAATCCGGTTTTCGTATCTCCTTCCAATCATAAATACGATATTCAGGATTATGATTATATAGATCCTCATTTTGGAAAGATTGTAAAAGACGAGGGAGAAATGCTTCATGGCAGAGCCCGGGAAAACAGGCTTGCCAGCCGCTATATCAGCAGAGTGACAAGCAGGGAAAATCTCGAGGCATCCAATGAACTATTTGCAAAATTCGTTCAGGAAGCCCATAAACGCGGGATTAAAGTGATATTGGATGGGGTGTTCAATCATTGTGGGTCTTTCAATAAATGGATGGACAGAGAGAGAATTTACGAAAATGCAGAAGGATATGAAAAGGGGGCATATATCAGAGCTGACAGTCCCTACCGAAATTTTTTTCGATTTTTCCATGAAGATAAGTGGCCCTATAATCATACGTATGACGGCTGGTGGGGACATGACACTTTACCCAAATTAAACTATGAAGCATCGCAGGAATTATATCATTATATACTTGAAATTGGTAAAAAATGGGTGTCCGAGCCATATTGTGTGGACGGTTGGCGGTTAGATGTGGCGGCTGACCTGGGGCATTCCCCGGAGATGAATCACAGATTCTGGAAAGATTTCCGAAAAGCAGTAAAGTCGGTAAACCCGAATGCATTGATTCTGGCAGAACACTATGGCAGTTCTGAAAGCTGGCTGAGAGGGGATGAATGGGATTCTGTCATGAACTATGATGCATTTATGGAGCCAGTTTCCTGGTTTCTGACTGGTATGCAAAAGCACAGTGATGATTACAGGCAGGATCTGCATGGAAATGCAAATAGTTTTTGGGAAGCCATGCGATATCACAGTACGAACTTTACAATGCCTTCCTGGGAAGTAGCGATGAATGAGCTGTCAAATCACGATCATTCCCGTTTCCTGACAAGGACGAATCATGTGGTGGGCCGTACGAATACGAAAGGGCCAAAAGCAGCAGAAGAGGGAATCAATAAAGCGGTTTTCAGGGAAGCTGTCGTTCTGCAGATGACCTGGGTAGGGGCTCCTACGATTTATTATGGGGATGAAGCTGGCGTATGTGGATTTACTGACCCGGATAACAGACGACCTTATCCCTGGGGACGGGAAGACCGGGAACTGATAGAATTTCATAAACGGATTATTCAGATTCATAAAAAAAATCCTGAATTTATTGAAGGCTCTTTGATATCGCTTACAAATGATTATAATTTTATATCTTATGGCAGATTTACGGAAAAGCAGAGAGCCATTGTCATTTTTAACAATAACAATACAGAGATTACAAGAGAAATCAGCGTATGGGAGACAGGGATTCCTATGGAGACCGAAGTAAAGCAGCTGATTTTGACGACAGATAAAGGATTTACAACCGCGGAAAAGAGACATGGGATCAAAAATGGTAAGCTGACGATCACTATGCCGCCAACGTCTGCAGTTGTATTAAAGCATGTAGGAGAGAAACAGGAAGAGAAAAAAGAAGAGAAGAAGGAAGAAAGAAGAGAAAAAAGAGAAGAAAGAAAAGAAATCAGAGAAGAAAAAAGAGAAGAGAGAAAAGAAAACCGAGAAGAAAAAAGAGAAGAGAGAAAGGACCGCAGAGAAGAAAACAGGGAAAGAAGAGAAGAAAACAGAGACAGAAAAGAAGGAAAGAAAAACAGAAAGGAGAGATGGTTCCTGCCGTTTAAGTTCTGGTAAGGAATCTGTACAGAATATGTGGTTTGAAGAAGCGGTTGTCTATCAGATATATCCTCTGGGACTTTGCGGAGCACCTTTGCACAATGATGGAAAGGAGGAGCACCGTATCCTGAAGGTGCTTGACTGGACAGATCATATAAAAAGAACAGGGGCCACCTGTGTATTATTTAATCCTGTGTTTGAAAGCGATGCTCATGGATATGATACCCGGGACTATCATAAAATTGATTGCAGGCTTGGAACGAAGGACGACTTCAGACAGGTATGTAATGCACTCCACAATGCGGGACTGAAAATTATGCTCGATGGCGTTTTTAATCATGTGGGGAGAGGATTTTGGGCTTTTGAAGATGTGAGAGAGAAAAAATGGGACAGTCCTTATAAAGACTGGTTCTGCATATCTTTCGATGGAGATACTGTCTGGCATGACGGATTCTGGTATGAAGGTTGGGAAGGTCACATGGAGCTTGTGAAGCTGAATGTGAAAAACTCTGCTGTAAGGGAATACTTATTTGATTGTGTACGAAGCTGGGTGCGGGATTATGATATTGACGGACTCAGACTGGATGTTGCCTATTGCCTGGATGGGGAGTTTTTGGCGGCATTGCGAGGACTGGCAGACAATATCAAACAGGATTTTGTATTAATGGGAGAAACACTCCATGGTGATTATAACCGTTGGATGAATGACAGTGCCTGTCACAGTGTGACAAATTATGAATGTTACAAGGGACTGTATTCCAGTTTTAATACAGGCAATATGCATGAAATTGCTTATAGTCTGAATCGGCAATTTGGACCGGAACAGTGGTGTCTCTATACGGGAAAACATCTGCTGAGTTTTGTGGACAATCATGACGTGAGTCGTATTGCTACGATTCTTACGGATAAAAATTGTCTTGTGCCTTTGTATGGATTGCTCTTTGGTATGCCGGGCATACCGGCTGTTTACTATGGCAGTGAGTGGGGGAAAGAGGGAGATAAGAGTGAGGGGGATCCGGCTCTTCGACCCGCAATAGAATATCCTGAAGAAAATGAGCTGACAGCATGGATTGCAAGTTTGGCAAAGGCCAGGACGGAAAGTACAGCACTGTGTTATGGAAGCTACCGTAATGTCATGGTTATGCCAAAACAGCTTATTTTCGAACGGAAGACAACTAAAGAGAGAGTGATCGTGGCAATCAATGGAGATGGCAGTACGTATCATGCGGATTTTGATGCACAATCGGGCCTGGCGATAGATCTGATCACGGGAAAAGAACATGATTTCGGCGGCGGCAGTGACCTGCCTCCTTATTCCTGTATGTTTTGGAAGACAGAGAAAGTGTGAGCGGCAAGGCGGTCTTAAAAAAGAACAAAAGAGAAATATGACAATCCTGTTTCAGCTGTCTTTTGTCGGCTTCGTGTCTTGGCAACTGATATGACATATGATATGATAGCAGAAACAGCGATAGCTGTCCTCTTATAAGACACAAGAGAAAGAAAAATAAACGAAATGGAGAATAAAAATGAAGGTATTGAATTTTGGGTCATTAAACTATGACTATGTGTACAATGTGGATCATGCAGTGACACCGGGGGAGACACTCAGCTCTTCAAATATGGAAACTTTTCTTGGGGGAAAAGGTCTGAATCAGTCAATTTCTCTTGCCAGAGCGGGAGTACCAGTGTTTCACGCAGGTATGGTAGGAGAAGAGGGAGGACAGATTCTGGAGGCCTGTGCAAAGAGCGGCGTAAATGCTGAATTTGTCCGACAGATTCCGGGCAAGAGCGGACATGCTATCATTCAGCTGGATAAAAATGCACAGAACTGTATATTGCTGTATGGGGGCAGCAATCGAAAGATAACAAAAGAATTTGTAGATGAGGTGTTATCTCATTTTGAAAAAGGAGATGTACTTTTACTTCAGAATGAGATCAATGAGCTGGATTATATCATAGACAGAGCTTATGAAAAGGGAATGCAGATTGCCTTGAATCCGTCTCCTTTTGACAGTGCGTTGGATGCCTGTGATCTGAAAAAGGTTTCTATTTTTCTTTTAAATGAGATCGAAGGAGGTCAGATTTCCGGGGAAACAGACCCGGAGAAAATACTGGATGTGATGATGGGGAAATTCCCGGATTCCAGAGTCGTACTGACTCTCGGTTCTGACGGTGTCATCTATAGAGATAAAAATCAGACTTGTAAGCAGGGTATTTTTAAAGTGAAAGCTGTAGATACCACAGCGGCAGGAGATACTTTTACCGGATATTTCATTGCTTCCATTCTGGCAGAGATGCCGATTGAGGAGGCGCTGAGAATGTGTGCCAGAGCATCGTCGATTACCGTATCCCGTATGGGGGCTACCGACTCCATTCCTACGATGGATGAGGTGAAGGAAGCACTGAAAGGCTAAAAAGGCTTTCAGTGGAAGAAGATCATTCTTCCACCACCTGAAAAATATAAAATTTCAAATAATAAGAGCTGTCCAAAGACCACAGTATCGGATGGTCGGGAGCCTGCGTATGGAAGGCTGCCTGACGAAGCCGCCTGTGGGCCCCGCGGGCAGCTTCTTTGATTGTCTTTGCGAACAGATCAGGGGTCATGAAGTGTGAGCAGGAACAGGTGACGAGATAGCCGCCGTCTCTGACAAGCCGACATCCCCGAAGGTTGATTTCCCGATAGCCTTTGACTGCATTTTTGATGGAATTTCTGGATTTGGTAAAAGCCGGAGGATCCAGAATGACTACATCATAAGTTTCTCCAGCCTTCTCCAGGTCAGGAAGCAGGTCAAATACATCTGCTGTCCTGAACTGAACGACATCTTCCAGATGATTCAATGCGGCGTTTTTCCGGGCGCATTGAATGGCAGTTTCGGAAGCATCTACACCGAGGACGGAGGAAGCGCCCGCAATACCTGCATTTAAGGCAAAGGAACCGGTATGGGTAAAACAGTCCAGCACCTTTTTGCCTTTGCAGATACTGTGAATGGCGGCCCGGTTATTTTTCTGGTCGAGAAAGAAACCGGTCTTTTGCCCGTCTTTGACATCTACAATATATTTTACACCGTTTTCTATAATTTCCACGCTGGTGTCAAAAGGTTCTGTAAGAAACCCTTTATAACGTTCCATGCCCTCCTGGAGCCGGACTTTGGCATCACTTCTTTCATAGATACCGCGTATGACAATACCGTCATTTTTTAAAATTTCCGTCAGTGACCGGAGAATAAGGGGCTTTAACCGGTCAATGCCAAGCGCGAGAGATTCCACTACGAGGATATCCGAGAATTTGTCGATAACAATGCCGGGAAGGAAATCAGCTTCTCCGAATATAATGCGGCAACAGGAGATATCTACCGTCTCTTTTCGATAGTTCCAGGCATTTTGCACCCGTTGAACAATAAACTCTTCCGTAATAGGATAGTTTTCCCGGCGAGAGAGGATACGGACCGTAATCTTGGAATGGGTATTGATAAAACCATAACCGAGGAAATAACCGTCAAAGTCACGGACAGAAATAATATCTCCTTCTGCAAAATTTCCGGTTACATTGTCGATTTCATTGTCATAGATCCACATACCGCCGGCTTTCAGTGTACGTCCTTCTCCTTTTTTCAGTGTAACAACTGCATTTCCTGTCATGGATATTCCCTCTTTTCTGAAATTTGTACGGATATCGGAAAGTATGAAAACAAAATGATATCCAGCGTAATCAGTGTATCACGCCAATTCCAGAATAACAACCTGATAATAATCCAGAGTGACACATGCGTCAGAGTCAATGGTAACATGTTTATAGTTATTGAGGAGCACAGATTTGTACGCCTTCGGCAGTGTCAATGTACGGGGCGCTTTCTGAAAATTAGCCAGGACAAGCAGAGTCTGGTTTTGGCCATACCGATAAAAAGCCATCAGATTTTCTTCTTTTTCCATAAAAGGTTCCAGTCTGCCATACAGAATCGTTTCTGCATAGTCTGGATTTTTGCGAAGAGTAATCAGCTCTTTGTAAAAGGAAAACAGAGAAGTTTTATCGTTTTGCTGCGCTTTTACATTGATTTCTGTATAATTGGGATTGACCCGGAGCCAGGGAGTACCTGTAGTAAATCCGGCATTGGGAGAATCATCCCATTGGAAAGGAGTCCGTGCATTGTCCCGGCTGTAAAATGCCACTGCTCTCAGGGCATCCGCATCATTGAACCCATGGTTTTTGGCCACACGGTATTCGTCCAGTGTACTCACATCGTCAAATTCATCTATGGAAATAAAGGAAAGATTTTCCATTCCGATTTCCTGGCCCTGATAAATCCATGGCAATCCCCGAAGCATAAAGGAAACGGCGGCCAACAGTTTTTTGGAAGTTTCGCACAGATCTTCAGCGGGAATATATCTGCTGACTCCTCTTGGCTCGTCGTGATTTTCGATGATGTTGGAGAGATACCCCACATTTTCCATCTGCTTCTGAGAGAGGAAACAGCAGGATTTATAAATCTCAGGAGTGATATGACGGGAGGCGTACCAGCCTTTTTCACTGCCCCCCCAGACTGCGGCCCGGAAATCAAACATAGTGGAAAAATAACCGTTATCTCCAATAAAATCTGGCAGTTCTTCCTCTTTGGCATTGAAAACTTCTCCTACAGTAAATGCGTCATATTTCTGGAAGACCTTATCCCGCATTTCACCGAGGAATTCGCCCACACCTACCGCATCCCGTAACATATTGTCTATGGAGGCGAGTCCGTCATCCCGATCGGGAGGATAACTGTAATCAGAAAAAGGCAGTGCTTTTTTGATATTGATAATAGCGTCAATACGGAAACCGGCCAGTCCCTTATCCATCCACCAACGCATCATTTTATATATCTCTTCCCTTAGAGAAGAGTTTTCCCAGTTCAGGTCCGGCTGCTTTTTGTGGAACAAATGGAGATAGTAAAGATCAGTACCGGATACAGGTTCCCATACACTGCCTCCAAAGTAACTACGCCAGTTGTTAGGTGGCTGACCATTGATTCCTTTTTCGAAATAGAAATATTTGCTGTAGGGGCCATATGGATCTTGCAACGCTTTTTGAAACCATTCGTGTTCGTCAGAGCAGTGATTGACGACAAGATCCATCAGAATAGACAGATTTCTTTTCCTGGCCTGGGCAATCAGTTCGTCCATATCGTTCATCGTGCCGAAACGGGGATCGATCTGATAATAGTCAGAAATATCATAACCCTGGTCTGCCAGAGGGGACTGGTAGCAGGGAGAGAGCCAGATGATGTCAACACCCAGTTCTTTCAAATAGTCCAATTTGCTGATAATACCCCGCAGATCTCCAATGCCGTTTCCGGTAGTATCAAGAAAACTTTTGGGATAGACTTGATAGGCAACTTTTCCGTGCCACCATTTTTTCTGCATAGTTCATTCCTCCCGGTTTTTGGTAGCTTTATTGTAACCGGGAAAAAGAAAAAATTCAAAGGTTAAACGCGTAACCCATTACAAAAATGAGGAATAAAATTTAGATGTTTTGATGTATTTTTACTGAAAATTAATTTTTATTATCTTGTGGAAGCAGAAAAGGAGAGTCTTCAGGTCTTTACAGAGACGTGTACTTTCCTATTTTACTAAAGTGAAGGGCAACATTGTGGTGGTTTCCATTTCTTTATTCTCGTTGAGTCTGTGCAGGGCATCCAGGGCAATTTTGGCACGAAGTGCCACGTCCTGACGGACGGAAATGAGAGAAGGGGAGAACAGAGTGCACATCGATGTGTCATTAAATCCGGCAACAGAAATATCACCGGGTACGGAAATACCCTGTTCATACAGTTGCCATCTGTTGTCGATTTCTATCAAGTATATGATTTCATTATAAGGAAATATAGTTATAAAAAAATATAAATAAAATGTGAAACTTTTTTGACTATTACCGTGTCTAACTATCAGAAGGCGAGGTGAAAGATTTGAAAATTGGCTGGGAAGGAGTTCCCCGGGAGAAATATGTGGAGCAGATACTGCTGTCAGAGTATAACCGGTATTTCCGGCTGGCAATGAGTTTCGTCCATAATGAGGCGGATGCATGCGATATTGTACAGAATGGAGCATATAAAGCAATCCGGGGAAGTAAAACGTTAAAAAACAAGGAATATGCGGGAACATGGATCTATAGAATTATGCTGAATGAAATCTTCCGGTTTTACAAGGATGAGAAACATATTTCCATAGAGGAAGTACCGGAGGAAGGTTATGAAGACAATTATGAAAACTTTGATTTGAGAAAGGCGCTGGATTCTTTACCTGAAAGGGATAAGGCAGTCGTAGAACTTCGTTATTTCGAGGATTTGAAATTGGAAGAAATTGCCGAGATTTTAAAAGAAAATGTAAGCACTGTGAAAAGCCGCCTGTATCGCAGCATAGAAAAACTTCGATTAAAAATGCAGGAGGAATAGGCGGGAAAGGAGGAGTATATGGAAGAAAATAAACTGGACAGATTGCGGGAGGAATATGAGAAAATAACTATGCCACAGGAACAGGTGGAGAAAATGAAAGAAAGAATAGAAAAAGGAAAACGAGAAATAAGGCAAAAAAGAAGGATTTCTCTTGTTGTAAAGGGCGTGGCTGCTGCCGCTGCAGTTTTTGTTATCTTGCCAAACACATCTATGGATGTGGCTTATGCTATGAGCAGCATTCCGGTGGTAGGGAAACTGGTAGAAGCAGTAACGTTCCGGGATTATCAATATGAAGATGAACGCAACAGTGCGGATGTAGAAGTGCCAGAGCTTGTAGTAAAGGAAGATACAGAAGAAAACAAAAATGAAAACGGAACGGAAGGAATAATAGAACGGGAAGAGCAGCTACAGAAGACGACAGAGGAGATTAACAGAGAGATAGAAGAGATTACTGGTAAAATCATTTCTGAGTTTGAAGAGAATCTGAAATACAAGGAAGGATATCAGTCCATTGTAGTAAAAAATGAAATTATAAGTACCACAGAAAACTATTTTACATTAAAACTGATCTGCTATCAGGGAGCCGGCAGTGGGGCGGAATGGGATTATTTCTATACCATCGATTTAAATACCGGGGAAAGGATAGCTTTGAAAGACCTGTTTCAGGACGGAGCAGATTATATAACACCAATCAGTGAGAATATAAAGAAACAGATGCGGGAACAAATGGACGCAGATGAGAATAAAATGTATTGGGTGGATAATAAAGACATACCGGAATGGAATTTCAGGCAAATAACGGAAGAGACATCTTTTTATATAAACGGAAATAATGATATTGTAATTGCGTTTAATGAAGGAGATGTAGCACCGATGTATATGGGGTGCGTGGAATTTGTAATTTCTAACGAAGTGTTGGCGGAGATCAGAAAATAAAAAATGTTTGAAAAAACTGGTTGACTTTTTAGGAACTGTTTGGTATGATAGATGACGTGCTAAAGCAGTAAGAAAAAAGCACGTTATGCGGGTGTAGTTCAATGGTAGAACACCAGCCTTCCAAGCTGGATACGTGGGTTCGATTCCCATCACCCGCTGTATTTTATACAATATATCTGTGATGGAATCGTAGAGTATTACGTTAGTTCAGGTGAAGTTTGATTATTCATACGCACGAGTGGCTCAGTGGTGGAGTATCGCCTTGCCAAGGCGAGGGTCGCGGGTTCGAATCCCGTCTCGTGCTCTTTTGAAAGAAGCGGAAATGTTGAAAAATCAGTATTTCCGTTCTTTTTTTGTTGCTTCAACTGTTAGACACTTTTAGACAGTGGTTACAATTGGTTACAATACCCTCAATGGACAAGGGCACTCTTTTATGAGTTCAAAGGTAATAACAGATAAAAAGATATAGGCAGTCAAAATCAACGTTGTCGGATGACAAAAGCTGTGCTATATTGCTATTGGAAAGAAAGATAAGGTGCAGGATAAAGCTGCTATAAAAGGGAACAGAAAGATGAACGGAACAGAACAGAACAGGAGCTGGTTCCTGAAGGGAATGCGGGATGGAGTACCAATTGCCATGGGATATTTTGCAGTGGCGTTTGCCCTGGGAATCGCTTCGAAGAAAGCGGGCATGAATGCTCTGCAGGCGGGAGTTATGTCCATTACAATGCTGGCTTCAGCAGGACAATATGGAGCTATTACCGTAATCGCAGGGGGTGGCGGTTATATACAGATGGCGGTGACAACATTGATTGTAAATCTCCGCTATTTACTCATGGCCTGTGCGCTTTCTCAGAAAGTGGCGCCAGAGACAAAATTAGGACACAGATTTCTATTGTCCTATCCGATTACAGATGAGATATTTGGAATAGCCATGTCGGTGGAAGGCAGATTGAACCCCTTTTACAATTATGGGGCAGCAGCGGTTGCAGCGCCGGGCTGGACGATGGGGGCTGCGTTGGGAGCCGCTGCCGGGGCGATTTTGCCGAGTCGGGTAGAAAATGCCCTGAGCGTGGCGCTATATGGAATGTTTCTGGCAATCATTATTCCTGCAGCTAAGAAAAATAAAGTGGTGGCGCTGATTGTAACAGTTTCCATGATCTGTAGCTTTCTGTTTACGAAAGCTCCCATACTGAGGGAAGTTTCTTCAGGAATGCAAATCATAGTGTTGACGGTACTGCTTGCAGGAGCTGCAGCGTTTTTCTTTCCGGTAGGGGAAGAAGGGGAAGGAGGAAGCCAGGATGAACCATAATATCTGGATTTATCTTTTTGTGGCAGCAGTGACAATTTATCTGATTCGCGTACTTCCGATGACATTGATTCGCCGGGATATCAAAAATCCTTTTATACGATCTTTTCTATACTATGTGCCTTATGTGACACTCTCGGTTATGACGTTTCCAGCGATACTCTCCTCTACTGGGAGTGTTTATTCCGCCTGGGCAGGATTTCTGGCAGGAATTGTTCTTGCCTATATAGATGGGAATTTGTTTCGTGTAGCTATCTGCTCCTGTATTATGGTGTATGTGGCGGAATGGTTCTTTCATTAAGATACCCTCAGTGGACAAAGGGACACACGGTCGGAGAAGAGCCAATTTTTGCCCCTGTTTCGTTGCTTTCCTTCCGCGTACGTCCAGTACGCGTCAATCAAGCGTCTCGCAGGGACAAAAATTGACTTCTTTCCGACTCTC
>CAJUNB010000002.1 GCA_910587635.1 uncultured Lachnospiraceae bacterium | reverse complement strand
GCAAATCGTATGGAGCAGGATATTTGACGTGACTGCCCTTTTCTTTGATGACATCATGGCTTTCCATGAAATGATGTATCAGCAACGCTCCGCTGAAACAGAAAAGGAAATGAAGCGCAGGAAACGTGAGGTCGGACAGGCAAGGAAGCGGATAGCGGAACTTGACCGTATCTTCAAGCGGATTTATGAGGACGACATAAGCGGCGCAATCAGCCACGACAGGTTTTTGAAGCTGTCCGCAGAATATGAAGCGGAACAGCGGGAACTGGAAGAAAAGGTCAAGGCAGACCAGCAGAAAGTCGATACCTACGAACAGAACAAAAGCGACTTTGACAGCTTCGCCGCGATTATCCGCAAGTATGTGGGGATAAAGGAACTCACCCCCGCAATCGTCAATGAATTTATCAAGAAAATCATAGTCCATGCGCCGGAAAAGGTGGACGGGAAACGGGTACAGAAAGTAGATATTGTTTTCAACTTTGTAGGGGAAATCAATTTCCTTTCTGCCACGCAACCGAAACGGCAAGGCGCATAGGAAATCGAAAAGACGGTACAGCCCTTGTAATTGGGGCTATACCGCCTAATCTGAAATTACTTCCCTCTAACCGTAAATATTTCATCAATGTGGATTTTCCCGCACCGTTTTCCCCCATGATTGCATGGACTACCCCTTTTTTCACATCCAGGGAAACATTGCTCAATGCCGTGACCCCGGGAAAAGTTTTCACTATATTTTTTAACTGGAGGATATACTCAGAACTATTTACATTTTCACCCATACGACTGCTCCTTCTCTTCTACTGCGCGCAGTATCCCTTCCTCTTCTATTCCGACCGGTGGTTTCCGGTCAGAATAGAATTTATATCAAAAATACTTACCTCATCAGCCCGTACTTCGTATACAGTTCGATATATTCATCCACATTTTCCGACGTGATCATAATGGGATCAATCGTCAGACTCGGCTGGTTTTCACCGTCCGCAGGATCAATCTTGCCTTCAAAAGCATCCGCACAGATCTGCAGGGTCAGTTCCGCGTACTGTTCCGCAGACTGCAGCACGGAACCTGTCAGCTCTCCGTTTTTGATAGCATTACAAGCATCGCTGCCCCCGTCCAGCCCGATAAAGACAGTCTTTTCCAGATCCAGTCCTGCCGCCCGGTAAGCCTCTATCGCTGCCAGGGCACAGGTATCGGAGTCCCCCAGGATACCGTCCAGCTGGCCATACTGGGTAATCCAGTCCGTTACGATCTGAATCCCCACATTTTTATCAAAGTCAATGTCTCCAATCGTCAGGATTTCCACATCCGGCCGCAGCTCGGCAAGAGCATCCGCAATACCGTTATCTCTCTGAACAACCACATCCATTTTTCTGCCAATCGCCAGAATACAGACTCTGCCATTCTCCGGCAGTTTCTCTGCTGCCAGCTCGCCGATCATATACCCCATCCGATAATTATCCGCATTGACCATCGCCAGAGCGCCTTCTGATTCGGGGTACAGGGCATCGAAGGCGACTACTTCCACACCGTTTTCTTCTCCGACTTTTCGCGCCGCATCTACGGGATTGACCGTCATCAGCTGACCGATAATGCCATCTGCCCCCATCGTCACCGCATTTTCTATATAATCCGGGTTTTTGGCAAAGTCCTCCTGCAAATCCAGCACTTCCATTTCCCACCCGGGATAATCGGTATCGATCTTGGTTTCAAAAATTTTCACGAGGAAAGCGGCATACATATCGTTCAGATTCCGGCTGATATAGACGATCTTCCGGTTCTGCTCTCTCACATCCCCGGTATCTGCCGCCTCTTCTGCTCCGTCGCCGTTATCCGATGCAGCCTGTTTCTGCGTTTCTGTTTCCGTCTCCTCCTTCTGACCAGAATCAGAAAAACCACATCCATACATCAAGGACATCGACGTTGCCACCGCCAGTAACATAACCAACCATTTCTTCTTTTTCATACGTTTCTCTCCTTTTCTTTTGTATTTATTTTCTGATATTGCTATCTTTATCTGCGTGTTTCCTTTATTACATCAGTCCTTTGGAATAATAGGGAGATGCACAGGGCATATCATAATACCGTTTCAGCTCATCATCCAGTTGCAGAAACGAAATGGAAAAACCACGCATTTCCTGACTTGTGCAGTAGGAATTCACATCCGCATCATAGACAAAGATACCGTCCCGTTTCAAAAGTTTTTCCAGATCATAATAGACCGTATACAATTCAAGCAATGTGGTAGCTCCCAGGCCGTTGACAAGTACAGCCAGTTCCTGCCCCTCCCGGAGCTCCATCTCTTTTTTCAGCTCCCTGTAGATCCGTTCTGTCAGCACATCTGCAGGCTGCATTTTGATCTGCTCCATTCCCGGCTCACCATGAATCCCCATTCCGTATTCCACCACATCATCATCCATCTCGAACATAGGATGATTTTCTCCCGGAAAAGTGCCCGATGACGTGGCAAGCCCGATGGTATTCACATGATTCCTCGCCTTTTCTGCGAGCCTGACGACTTCTTCCAGATCATATCCCATATCGCATGCCGCTCCCGCTATCTTCAATACAAATACAGCGCCTGCAATCCCTCTTCTTTTATTCATCTGCTCTTTTGGTGCCGAGGCACAGTCATCCCATACGCTGACATGAGCGGTTTTGATTCCTTCAAAAGCACACAACTCTTCCGCCATGCGAAAGTTTAAGTTATCCCCGGGATAGCAGCCATGAATAAACAGAATACCTCTGCCTTCGTCTACAGCTTTCGCTGTCTGGTAAATATTATTTGCCTTGGGAGAGGCAAATATCTGTCCACAGACCACCGCATCCGCCAGGCCTCTCCCTACAAACCCGCTTGTCGTCGGCTCATGCCCGCTGCCTCCGCCAGTTACAATGGACACTTTTCCTTTCCTTCTCTTTTTATAGATAAAGGCCATCAGGTCTCCTACCCGCTCATATTTGTTTCTGTAAGCGCCCAAAAGGCCTTCAAACATTTCCTGGACTATGTTATTGGAATTATTTAATATCTGTTTCATATTCGAATTTATTTCACTCCATCATCAATCCGTCTAACGTTTCCAAATATTTCTTCGACAGTTCCAGACACTCATATTTCGGATGTACTGAAAAGTCCTGTTCCACAAACATATAAGGACACCCCACTTCATTCGCCGCGTCAATGACCTCCTGCCACTTGATAATCCCCTGCCCGCATTCGATGAACTCGTCTTCTCCCACAAGATCATAATAATCTTCTCCTTCGAATGTCAGAGGTTCATCCGGGTGAAGCCGTTTTGCCATATTGACGACATCCAGCTTGTCAAAGGGAAAATCTTTGCAGTGTATTGATCTCATTCTCATCCCATGCTCTCTTATGAATTTCACCGGATCCACAAGCCCCCGGAGAGACCAGTACACATCCAGGTCAAAACCTACCAGCTCCGGGTCAGTCAACGCAAGCATCTGTTCCAGAATGGTTTTACCGCCAATCCGCTGCTGTTCATGGAAATGATTGTGATACATCCAGTGAATCCCCGCCTCTTTACACCTTCTCCCTATTTCGTTATAGGCGTCCATCCTTCTTTTGAAAAAATCTTCCTCCACAAACTTGTCATCGGCAATGCCCAGTGTCGTGCAGCCTGCCTCCTGATACCAGTCAATGATTCTCTGGATCCTGTCCATATCGAACAACAGATTCTTCGTATCATTTCCTACAAAAATAGCGCCTGTCAGTCTGATATCATTGTCCGCGAACACTTTCAGACTTTCTTTCGGGGACAGCCCGTTGCCAAGACCCGGATCCTCATCTGCTATCAGATTGATCCACTCCATAAAGTGAAAGCCAAGATCATGGACTTCCCGGAGCGTTCCTGCAAAATCCTGCAGACACTCCTCCAGAATGGTAAATGCCTGAACTCCTAGTTTCATAATTTCCTCCTTCCTGACCGCTCATTTCATTTCCGCCGGATCTCCCACTTCCTCTTCCAGATCATCCAACATCCCATATACTACGTTGCGAACCCTCGGGTGGCAGTATTCCTGTCTGTTATTAGAACAGGGCCACATCTGATGGGCATAGGCGATTCCAAGCTGCTTTTCCGGATCGGCCATCAGATAAGTGCCTGCTGCCCCGCACCAGCCAAATTCCCCAACAGAGCCATTACTGCCCGCCTGCTGTTTGCTGAGCAGTGTCCTGCATCCCAGTCCCCACCCATATCCCTCATACCAGGGCCAGGAACGTCTCGTGATCGTCTGCATATCTTTCAGGGCAGTTCCCTGTAAATGGTTCATTCTCATAAGGTCAATGGTATTGCGGCTCAAAATACGGTTGCCCTTATATTTCCCTCCCATAGCGAGCATCGTCGCAAAATTTGTCATATCGCTTATAGTGGAAAGCGCCCCCTGACCTCCCAGTTCTCCGGCAAAGCCGTTTCCTTCTCTTTTAAGAACTACTGCCTCCCTGCTGGTAACTCTGCCTCCGTTTCCGTCGAACTCATATACCGTGGCCAGATTTTTTTCCATCTCTTTCGTCAGAGTAAATGTAGTATGATTCATTTCCAACGGCTCAAAAATGGTCTCCTTAAGATACTCACTGAATTTTTTCCCGCTCACTGCCTCAATCACCGCCGCCAGCACTTCAAAACACAGACCATAGTGGAAATGGGTTCCCGGTTCGAAATCCAGGGGAACTTTCGCAATTTCCTTTGCCAGTTCCATCGTACTTTTGCCAAAGCAGTCTCTGACCGTCTCCAGGTCCCTCATAGCCATCGTTCCAAATCCCCCATAGGGAATGCCGGCTGTCATTGTCAGAAGTTCTTTGATCCGAAGTGGTTTTACAGCGGTAAAAACATAAGTTTCATTGGCCCCGTCTGCTACACGGACTTTCACATCCTGAAAGAAAGGCAAATACTTTTCCACCGGGTCATTGAGCAGGAGCAGCCCCTCTTCATACAGTTTCATCACTGCTGTGGCCGTTATGTTTTTTGTATTGGAATATATCTGGAATATCGTATTTTCATCGAACTGCTTTCCATCTTCCAGTCTGGCCATCCCGCTGTATCCTGTATACACCGTCTCTCCCCTGTAGCTTACCGCCAGCGCGCATCCCGGAACGCCTTCCTCAACAAACCGTTCCAACAAACGGTCTAACTTCTTTGTATTCATAGACATCATCCTTTGTATTTGTTCTCGTCCATAGCTTATATCCAGATTGTATGTTACGGACTTGTCCGCATCAATGTACAATATTGCATGGTTCCATTCGGTATTTGAATGGGCAGGCTGCGTTATGGCTTTTATTTGCTTTATGTGAATACGATAGGAACAACTTGCGAACGGATTTTGACATCCGCCTCCCTGCGGAGGTATACTGTATAAAGTTGGGGATGGTACTTGTGGTAAGAAGGGGCCCGCCTTCGGCGGGAAGATTTTTTATCACCTACCCGTGGCCGTCTGCGTCCGGTATCTATTTTGATGCCGGGACACTTAGAAATACAATGTCTGTAGTCTGGAACTGAAATAGAAGGAGGAAATGTTATGATTCGATTGGAAAGTGATTATCTGGAAGGGGCGCATCCCCTGATTATAGAACATCTGACCGAGACAAATATGGAGCAGACCCCGGGATACGGCACCGATGTCCACTGCCAAAATGCGAGTAATCTCATTCGCAGCGCCTGCCGCGCCCCGGAGGCAGATGTCCATTTCCTTGTAGGCGGTACCCAGACCAATGCCGTCGTCATCACTTCCGTTCTCCGCCCCCATCAGGGTGTAATATGTGCCGAAACAGGACATATCAACGTGCATGAGACCGGTGCCATCGAAGCCAGAGGACACAAAGTCCTGCCCCTCCCTTCCCAGGACGGGAAGCTTTCTGCTGCCGCTGTCAGAGCATGCTATGATGCCCACTACAGTGACAACGACCGGGAGCATATCGTCCAGCCCGGTATGGTATACATCTCCCATCCTACTGAAAACGGAACGACTTATACCGCCAAAGAACTGGAAGAGCTCAGCTGCCTCTGCAGAGAGCTGTCCCTCCCGCTCTATCTGGATGGCGCCAGACTCAGCTATGGCCTTGCCGCCCCGGTCAATGATCTGTCACTGGAAATGATCGCCCGTCTCTGCGACATTTTCTATATCGGGGGTACTAAGACAGGTGCTCTGTTTGGAGAGGCTCTCGTTATCACGTCTCCTTCCCTGAAAAAGGATTTCCGCTATCTGATCAAGCAGCAGGGGGCCATGCTGGCAAAGGGCAGACTGCTAGGCATCCAGTTTGAGACTCTCTTTACCGACGAACTGTACATACAGATCGCCAGACATGCTGTCAATCTGGCAATGGATATCAAAAAGACTTTTCAGGAAAAGGGAATTGCTCTTTATTATGATTCCTGTACAAACCAGCAGTTTCCCGTTCTGAATAAGCAACAGATCAAAGTTCTGGCAGAGACTTATTCCTTCAGTCACTGGAAGGACTTGCCAGATGACAAAACCGTTATCCGCCTCTGCACCTCCTGGGCTACAGACCCAGAATACGTCCGGCAGCTCTGCCGGGACATCCGAGAAAAATTATAGTGCTTGCGCGATTCGTCACACACGGAAAGAAAAGGACAAAAATATGAATGAATTAAAGATCGGCTCTCATGTAGGCATGAACGGAAAGGAAATGTTCCTCGGTTCAGTGAAAGAAGCATTGTCCTACGAAGCCAATACATTTATGCTCTATACGGGAGCTCCCCAGAATACAAAGAGAAAAGAACTGTCGCAGCTGAACATCCCCCAGGCGCATGCTCTGATGAAAGAAGCAGGCATACAGGACTTTGTCGTCCATGCCCCCTATATCATCAACCTTGCCAATACGGTAAAGTCAGAAACCTTTGAACTTGCTCTGCAGTTTTTGGCCCTGGAAACAGAACGGACCGTTGCCATGGGCAGTCATACACTGATTTTGCATCCGGGCTCTCATGTGGGAGAAGGCAGCGAAAAAGGCATCCGAAAAATTACAGAAGGACTGAACGCCATCCTGACAAAAGATACTCCCTGCTATATCGCCCTGGAGACTATGGCTGGCAAAGGCTCTGAGATCGGAAGATCTTTTCAGGAACTCGCCGCTATTTATGACGGTGTCGTCCACTCGGAAAAATTACGGGTCTGTTTTGACACTTGTCATGTGAACGATGCGGGGTATGATATCGTAAATGATTTCGATGGCGTCATCGATGAATTCCACCGTCTCATCGGCAAAGATCAGATCGCCGTCTTCCATATCAATGACAGCATGAATGAACGGGGCGCTGCCAAAGACAGACATGCCAATATCGGCCAGGGAACGATAGGTCTGACAGCCCTCCACAGAATCGTACATCATCCTGACTTTATTACTGTCCCTAAAATTCTGGAAACGCCTTACCTGGATTCTCCCGAAGGACAGAAAAAGGCGATTCCTCCTTATAAAGAAGAAATCGCCCTTCTGCGCCATCCCCTGTAAATCGCTGTTTCTACGAACCGTCGATCCGGGCTCCGCATCTCCCGCAGAAAGCGGAGTCCTTTTTGTTTCTGCTGCCACATTCCTCACAGAAAATATAAGGCTGCTCTGTCCGAATCACCGACAAAATAACCGGAATAAAAACCAGAAAAGCGCATAACACCATCGCAGCCAGCCCACAGAATATTCTATTTTCCTGAAAATACAAAAGAACAGGGGTAAACCAATAGATATGCCGGATTCCGGCCGTGATCTCCTCTTCCTGGCCGTCTATTGTAAATGTCCCCTCTGCAAGGGTACTTTCCGACACCCACCGGTACAAATCCTCCTCCATGGATTCCATCAGAAAGCTGCCGTCGCCATCCGTTTTCACCGTGAACAGATAGTTTCCTCCCCGATAGATATCAATGATATCATCGGAAAACATATCGGAAAAGTCCACCCTTACAGATACCGTTTCGGTTATTTCCACCTGTTCTATCGAATCTATGATGGCATTGCTCACTTCAGAAGCATCGTCTATTCCTACATAATTTCCGCCGGTATTTTCGGATATTCCGGCAAAAAAATCTGCCGCACTGCCATCATCCCCTATTCCGACAGAAAAAACGGTAATCAGGCTGTCATCCAGATAATCCGTAACACGGTCATCGGAATTTTCATAATCAATAGAAATATTTCCGCTATACAATGCCAGCAGGACATCTTCATATGTATATCCCGTACCCGGTTCCGGCTCCAGAGGCCCTGCATCGCCAAGGATGATGATCACCTTTTGCGCAGTATCTCTCCAGCCCAGACTGACCGCTTCCATCAGGGCAGAGTATACCGTTTCCTCATCATCTCCTCCGTTTCCCAGATCCAGCCTGTTGATTCCCGCAATGATTTCTTCGTTGTTGTCCGAAAAATCCAGCTGTATTTTACACGGATAATCCGATTTTTCTCCCGAACGATCGGGAAAATCCCTGTAATCCACCAACGCAACTCTGTAATCTTCGGTTTTATCAGACAAATGAGCCAGTATTTCCGACATATTGGCTTTTGCATTTTCTATATCATCTCCCATAGAGCCTGTCGTATCCACCACGAAACAGACATCCAGCCCGCCGGACGTCTCCTGCTGAAGCACCCGTTCCACAGGCATTTCCCTTGTTTGCAAGGCCGCTTTGACGGCCTGCCGGGCATTTACCATCCCGCTGAAGCCGTCCTCATAATAGTATCTTCCTTTGACGGTATTTTTTACAATTGCTTTTACCTGAGACCCTGTAAGCTGCGGATTGGCCGCAAAAACGAGCCCTGCCACCCCCGATGCATGCGGCGCAGACATGGAAGTGCCGGTCATCAAACCATATCCTCCGGCCGTACAGCTGTAAATATCATACCCCGGCGCCACAACATCCACCCGTTCTCCGATATTGGAAAACGCAGCATACTTATAACGGGTTTCCTCCGCGGAAGACTTCTCCCCGTCCATACCGATGCAGCCCACAACAAGAATCCTGTCCTTTACTTCCGGCTCCTCTATCAGATTGAGAAAATTGTTATAGGACGCCTGCGCACCCCCAATTTCTCCTTTCCAGCCAAACAGGCTCTTGATCGTTTCCCAGAATGTCCTTTTCCGCCGATAACCATAAGCCTCCTTTTCATCCCTGTAATAATATGTATCGTTATTATTTCCCGCAGCAATGCATATGACAAAATCTTTTTTCCCGGCCGCCTCTCTGGAAGAGATTATCCTGGCCAGTCCCTTTCCTGCCAGACTGGCCTGCCGGGTCAGATAAGCAACCGCATTCCGATTTCCATGGCTGGCTGCAAATCCTTTCAGCCGGTCGGTATTCTGACTGATATTAATTACCTGTACATCCTGGTCGATCAGCACCTTCAAAGAGAGCAGATACGTATAAGCGGTGCCGAAATCGCTTCGTATCCTGCCGTCCGTCTCATGATAAGAAGCACAGTAATACAGATTTCCCTTTCCACCCATAACGCCGGAAACACCGATTCCGTTATTCCAGTCTCCGTCCATGATGCCCGACACATGGCAGCCGTGGTCAGTACCTGTCAGCCGATGGGTATTCTTATCCGCTTTCCCTGTCCCGGTATCGATAAACAGACAACATGTATCGGAAAATGTTAAATCCTCATGGGATGTGTCGGGCATACTGTCAATCAGTCCCACATTGATTTCCGAAAGCTCGTCCACATATCCCCACGCCCCCGGAGCATCGATTGCCTCCATTCCCCAATTTTCTCCCCGGGGCGCCGCGGTATCCCAGTCATCGCCATTCCATCCGTCTTTCGGGAAAAATTCTTCCCGGCTCTCTTCATTCTCTTCCGTATCCGTATCGATTTCAGATATGATATTGAAATATGCCTCTTCCACAATATCATTGCCACCGATCTCTTTCACTTTGCTTTCCAGCTCATCATAAGTCATGGCTTCCTCAAACGTCAGTTTATAGATTCCGATATCAGCCATGGAAGACTCCACCGATACAGGCAGAGATGCCAGATAAGAATCAATGACCTCTTTGTCTGCCTCTTCCCGAAACACGACGATAATCTCTCTGTTAAAATAAAGGAGTCCATTTTCCTCATGGAAGTCTATTTCTTCATATTCTGCCGCAAATTTCTCCGGCTTTGATTCAGAGTTTTCATCAGGGACAGAAATGAAATACAAAACCACCGCCCACACGGCCAAAACGGCAATAATTGCCAGAATCATAAAGAGTATAACAATGAGTACCCGTTTTCCTGTTTGTTTCATCCCTTATTCCTCCGTAATATGACAATATCGGCATAGACAGAAAGAAAAAATACTCCGACTACAGTTAACACCAGAGAAAATGCAAATGCCAGCTCCCTGTAAACGTCCGCCGCACCCAGAAGCTGACTTTGATACACTCCCGGCAATAAACCGAGCAGGCTCCTGCTTGCAATCCCGATTGTCACCGAAAAAAATCCCGCCAGAAGGGCCGAAATCCCTACGGCCAGAAAGGCATTCCGTATTCTTCCCCAATTGATTATCCAGATAAGGAGCAGACTGGCCAGCAGGCACAAAAACAGAAACCCGGGAAGATACCATGACGTGAATGCCTCTGCCAATGCCTCCCCATCGACGTGTTGGGAAGAGGGGAATTCCATAGTATCCGCCAGAGCATGAAAAACCAAAGTCGGCAATAGAAAAACAAGAAAAATTGTCACCAGCAGGGAAACCGATGCCGTAATTGCCGCCGAAAACCATCCGTTCCCAGGCAAACCCCATTCCTTTTTATCATGCTTCATTCTTATCTCCTCCCTCATTGACCGTATCACTCAATATACTGATTTTCCCCTTTTTTTGCACTCTTTTCTTCGATCTATTTTGCAAAAAGAAATGACATCCACAATTTTCCCAGTGTCAAAATGTTGAGAAATTCACACTTTCCACAGAGTTATCCACAATGACAGGAATGTCATTTTATAAAAATAGTGAATATCGCCCTGCCAATTTCACAGCCATTCGTCCCAAAATCGTTCAATTCTCCTACTAATCTGGTCAACAGTCACTTTTTCGCAGTTTTCCCACTCCCGTGGAAACAATCGACGATAGGAGTAATCCCCAAATCTCTCATCCAGAAGAATGACAATACCGATATCCTCTTTTGTCCGTATGACCCTACCTGCCGACTGAAGCACTTTGTTCATGCCCGGAAAGCGATAGGCATAATCAAAGCCGTTTTCCCCTTCCTCATCAAAATACTGTTTCAGGATTTCTCTTTCCGGGCATACCTGGGGGATTCCTGTCCCTACAATGATCGCCCCGATCAGGCTGTCATTTTTCAGGTCAATGCCTTCACTGAAGATACCTCCCATCACGCAGAAACCAAGCAGACTCTTCTCCTCTTCCAGCTCCACTTCCATCTGGATTATCTGTCTGAAGTCACAGTCTTCGTTCAGTGAAAATCTGTGGAGAAATGCTTCTCTGGCCCGCTCATCCATATGGCCCTCCTGTACGATGCACTCCTGCGTTTCTTCCTCCCAGTATCTGTCCATGTAGATCTCATATACATTCTGAAGAAATCGATGAGAAGGGAAAAAAATCATATAATTTCCATAACGGTTTTTCACTGTTTCATAAATATACTGCGCAATCCTGGCATATTCTTCTTCATTCCGCCTCGTATAGCGGGTGGTCACGTCTATACCCGTAAACAGGCCACACCGTCTCCTGTCAAAAGTGGACTGCGCATATACTTCGTAATCCTCTGCATCTCCTCCCAGAAGCCCCTTATAATACTGTATCGGCAGCAACGTGGCTGAAAACAGTATGCTGCTGCAGGCTCTCCCCATACATTCCCGCAGATTCACTGCAGGATTGATGCAAAAAAGGCGCAGAAGGAATCTGCCATCCTCCTCCATCATCGTATAGGCCACATAATGATGATCCATCCGTTCATATATCTCCAGAAAATGCGATACGGCAAAGTAAAAATCCAGCAGTTCCTTTCTGACCCCCGCATCCACTCTGTCCTCCCGCTCTTCCAGAAAGTCTTCCAAAATACCATGCAGTTTCGTCAATGCCATCGTAAAAGGAGAGAGCAGCTCCACAATCTGCCATTCCCCATCACACAGCCGCTTCAGATGCAACAGCTCTCTGTTACATTTATCCAGCTGCCGGGCCATTCTGTGATCGATCCCTTTTACGAAATGTTTGCATGCCAGAAAGTCTTCTTTCCAGAGAGAAGCGCTGTACATCTCCCGCCCCCTCTCCACAAGGTTGTGAGCTTCATCGATCAGAAACAGATATTCTCCCTGTATGCTCTCGCCAAAAAACCTCTTCAAATATACATGCGGATCGAAAACGTAGTTATAATCACAAATGATTCCGTCGCAGAACAGACTGATATCCAATCCCATTTCAAAAGGACAGACCTGATAACGTCTGGCATAGTCTACGATCACTTCCCTGGAAAAATTGACTTCATGGGTCAAAATATCATACAGTGCCTCATTGATTCTGTCAAAATGCCCCGCCGCATAAGGACAGACCAATGGATTACATTCGGTCTCCTCCAGAAAACATATTTTGTCTCTGGCCGTCAGTAATACTGTCTTAAATGATAACCCGCCACTGCGTAATAAAGAAAATGTCTCATCCGCTACGGTTCTTGTAATCGTTTTGGCCGTGAGATAGAAAATTTTATCTGCTTTTCCCTCCCCTACGGCCTTTATAGCAGGAAATACTGTGGATATCGTCTTCCCTACGCCGGTGGGCGCCTCCAGAAACAGCTTCCGTCTGTGACAGATCGTACGATAGACATAGCCTGCCAGCTCTTTCTGCCCTTTTCGATAGGGAAATGGAAAAGACAGTCTGTGAATGGAGTCCTGCCGTTTCTGCTTCCAGTCAAACTCCATATCCGCCCATTTTCGATACTGACCAATTAAGTCAAAAAACCACAATTCCAGCTCTTTCCATGTATATTCGTAATGAAAATAGCGGATTTCTTCTGTATCCATGTTACAATACGTCATACGGACCCGTATCGTATCTTCATACTCCCGTATTGCAGGAACCATACTCCCGTTCCCGTTTCCCTCACTTTCTTCCTCTTTCCTTTTCTGTTCCTTTTCCTTCCTGGCAGTTCTCTCCAGCCGATACATACAGGCATAACACTTCGCCTGTGCCAGATGAACAGGCACAGGCTCCGTCAGTCTGGAGACGTCCCGGTAGGTGCCTTTGATCTCATCCACAGTAAAACCTTCCGGCTGCGTAATAATGCCATCAGCTCTTCCTTCTATTATAATGTCGTATCTGACGGGAGCTGCCTCCGTTTCCCGGATGCTGTGTATATAACGCAGAGATACTTCTGCTTTGTATTCAGCTCCCATCCGCCGCTGAATCATTCGATGAATCCTTCCGCCTTCCACCATTGCTCCATCTGCGGAAACTGCCCGGCGATTGTCGATATCGCCACTCCGCAGAAGAAATTCTACCAGATTACGCACTGATGTCTTTAACTGCATGACAACTCCTTTTGTTGAAAATCCAATTATGGCCTCGATCTTAAAAAGTTAGCGTGACAAGGTCTCTTCTATAATAAGAGGGAAAAAGAATCCTGCATCGCAGGATTCTCCGCCTGCGGCGGGTCGCTTCAGCGACATATTTCCAATCCGCCGCAGTGCGATCTATATTTTTATGTTACAGGAAATTACTCTGTAATTTCCTGTAACATAAAAACTCCCTCTATGGACAGTCTACTCTATCCGACAGAGGGAGTCAATTTACCGTTTTTTACTTGTCAAGCCACAGCCAGCTCATTCAAATACTCTTCAAAATCAGGGTCATATCCATTATAGCTGACTGTTAAAGTCTTCGTCAGATCCAGCGCATACACGCCCAAAATAGATTTTGCATCCACTACGTAACGATTGTAAAAAATGTCGACGTCAAAATTACATCTCGACGCTGCTTCAACAAAATCTTTCACTTCATTCAGTCTCAGTCTAATGCTTCGTTGCATTTTCATTGTCTTCATTCCTTTCCGTTTACATAATTGAACCCCATATGAAACAATTAATTATTTTTGAGTATTATAACCTATTTTTCCCAAATGTAAATCGAATTATTCAACAAAAATTTTGTCGAAATATCGGCAACCCTTTGTGCAGTTTGACACCAGCTCAATCTATTTCTCTCAAAATTCAGTCATATGGTGGCGAAATCGTAAAGGAAGCATACTTCTTTGCAGCATTTTGTTCTCTCGTGCTTCAATTGCTATTTTATGACAAAAATGTCGGAACAGTTCCTGATACAGCTTCTCTTCCCCGCTCTCCTCCACATTTTCCCTCTCAAAATGGGTATCCCTGGCAAGAAACCACTGCCTGTGTGCCTCATGGACAGCAAATAGTTTGCGTCCACTATCGTAGATCAGGAAATGCTCCGATGGAAACCTGTCAGAAAAATGGTCTGCCAGATAGGCAATCACATGATTCTTCGGATGAATCTCCGAAAATAAAATACCGCTCTTTAATTCCCGAAACCGTACGAATCCGTATAATTGGTGCATTTCATGCCATGCACAGTATTTCAGCTTTTGTGTTTTCATCACATCCGCATCTGCATGTCTGGCAAAAACAGAGAAAGGCCTGCCAAGTCGAAGCCCTTTCGCTATCGTCCGATAAACCGCTGTCCCTTTTCCTCTGTCCGTCGCAGCAAGTGCCAGACAGAAAATATAGAACCCTTCTTCCCCAAAGCGCTTTTGCAGTGTGCGGATCACTTTTTCACTTTTCTCCTCGTCCGCTTCTATTTTTTCATAGATGGCAAACAGTCTGAGATTATCTTCCTCATAAGTCTGTATCTCTGTCTCCTCCGGTCTGTATCTTTTTTCATATGCCACATAGACTGCCGTAAAAAAGGCTTCCAGACTGTCTTCACAGATCAGGATATGCTCTTCCATAAAATTCCTTCTTTCTCCTGCACCGGCTCAAAATGGCAGTCATCGAACAGTGACAATTGTCTGTACGAGACTTGATTCTTCTCAAAAGGCAGTCTCTCTTTTTCATATAGCAGGTTTCTGATAATATAATCTTCTTCCAGTTTCACCGGATACATCTGTCTGCCGCTGCATGTAATAAAGTAAAGTGCCCGCTTCAGAACCACTCCTATCTTTTTCAGATCTTCAAAAGTGAGCCTGGCACTCCTTCTGGCCTGTACGATCTTAAGGGCGCTTTTGACACCGATACCAGGTACCCTCAGTATCATCTCATAGTCAGCAGTTTGTACATCCACTGGAAACTGTTCCAGATGTCCAAGTGCCCAATCACATTTAGGATCCAGTAAAATATTAAAATTTGGCTTTTTTTCATTTAAAAGCTCTCCAGCCTCAAATCCGTAATAACGGAGCAGCCAGTCCGCCTGATATAATCTGTGTTCCCGCAGTAGAGGCGGTCCGCCTGCCAAAGCAGGCAGTGCTCTGTCTTCATTTACCCGGACAAAAGCAGAATAAAACACTCTCTTCAGAGAAAATTTCCGATACAGACTCTCTGCTACCGATAAAATCTGATAATCACTCTCAGGAGTAGCCCCTATAATGATCTGTGTGGACTGTCCTGCAGGAACAAATCTGGGCGTATGCCGATAGAGAGCGATTTCGTTTTGATTAACGGAAATACTATCCTGAATCTGCCGCATTGGCGCCAATATTGTTTTCCGATGTTTATTAGGGGCCAAAGCTCTGAGCCCTTCCGCCGTCGGTAATTCCAGATTAATACTCATCCGGTCTGCCAAAAGTCCTGTCGCCTGGATAAGGGCAGGATCCGCTCCCGGTATCGCCTTTACGTGTATATAGCCCCGGAAGCGATAACGCCCTCGCAACAGTCGCAGTGTATGATATAGTAGCTCCATCGTCATATCCGGATTTCCCAGTATACCCGAGCTCAAAAATAGTCCTTCTATATAATTGCGTCTGTAAAAACCTATCGTCAACTCACAGATTTCTTCCGGGGTGAATGCAGCCCGGGGCACATCATTGGAACGTCTGTTAATACAATATTTGCAGTCATAAATACATTCATTCGTCATCAAAATTTTCAGCAGCGATATACACCTTCCATCTGCGCTGAAACTGTGGCAGATACCGGAAGACAGTGCGCTGCCCATATCTTTTCCGTTTCCCTTCCTGTCAACGCCGCTGCTCGTACAGGCCACATCATATTTGGCTGCATCACTGAGTATACCGAGCTTTTCCATAATGCTCATTCTCTCCCGGCAAAGATAATCCATAACAGTTCCTCCTTTTTGATAAGTATATCGTACCACAAATCAATGATTCGAACAAGCGTTTTCGAACATATTTTCTATGATTTTCAAAAAAGAAACATATTGCATTTACCGGAAAAAAGAGGTTAAATAATGATGTATATTTTTTATTCAAAAAATTGATCCCCTTGTTCTACAAGGGTAATATCGCCGCATCTCTCTGACGATCGGGAGACAGGAAGGAAGGATATCATAATGAATGAAATAAGGAACCAAAACAGGATTCCCGAAGGTTATCGATCCACATTGAACCTTCATGAAACACAGATCGGCATAAAAACAGTAAAGGATTTCTTTCAGGGACAACTGGCAAAACGCCTGAATCTGCTGCGGGTATCAGCACCACTGTTCGTAGACCCGGCCTCAGGTCTGAACGACAATCTCAACGGTATCGAACGTCCCGTTTCTTTCGATATCAGGGAACAAAGCGGTGCCATCGCAGAAATCGTTCAATCTCTCGCCAAATGGAAACGGTATGCTCTGAAGAAATACGGTTTCCAGGCCGGGGAAGGGCTGTATACCGATATGAGCGCTATTCGACGGGATGAAATAACAGACAACATCCATTCTATTTATGTGGATCAGTGGGATTGGGAAAAAATAATCTCCAGGCAGCAACGCAATCTGGATACACTAAAGGATACCGTCCGAAATGTATATCAGGTATTGCGCAAGACCGAAAAGTATATGTCCATTCAATACGATTACATAAAGGAAATATTGCCGGAAGAAATCTTTTTTATCACCACCGGAGACCTGGAAGATATGTTCCCTGACCGTACGCCAAAAGAGCGGGAATATGCCATTACAAGAGAAAAAGGGGCTGTCTGCCTCATGCAGATCGGAGATAAGCTGAAATCCGGCCTTCCTCATGATGGACGCGCACCGGACTATGATGACTGGGAACTGAATGCTGATATCCTCGTATACTATCCGGTTCTCGATATCGCTTTGGAGATCTCTTCCATGGGTGTCCGTGTAGATGCTGCCTCTCTCCAGAGTCAGCTGCAGAAAGCCGGTTGTATGGAACGGGCCAATCTGCCATTCCAGAAAGCCATCCTCCAGGATGAACTGCCCTATACTATCGGCGGCGGCATCGGACAGTCCCGGATCTGTATGTTCTTTTTACGAAAAGCCCATATTGGGGAAGTACAGGCTTCCCTCTGGCCGGAATCCGTGTTGGCAGAAATGGAGCGGCATAACGTTGCTCTGCTATAAACAATCTGAGAAAAAGGTATCGTACCCTCAGCTACCCCCAGTGAACACGGGTATACATACAAAATGCTCTGTTTATCCCATAAGACAAACAGAGCATTTCTTATTGCGCTATCGTTAATGAATCGTAAACTCCTCTACCAGTTCATTCAGATTCACAGCCTGAGCAGACAGTTGCTGACATGTAGCCGACGCCTCTTCCGCAGTTGCAGAATTGGTCTGTACCACATCCGTAATCTGCTTGACTTCTTCCTCCACTTGCCGCATCGCGACAGCCTGCTCTGTGGAAGATCTGGCGGAAGTCATAATTCCCTCCCGGATTGACTCAAGACCGCCTACCATCCTTTCCAGGGCTGCCGAAGTACGGGCCGCCGTTTCACTGCCTTTTTCTATTTCCGTAACAGCCGCTTCTATAAGGTCTTTTGTATTCACTGCAGACTGGGCACTGTCTTCGGCCAATTTTCGAATCTCATCCGCTACCACCGCAAATCCTCTTCCCACATCACCGGCTCTCGCCGCCTCTATCGACGCATTCAGCGACAGCAGATTTGTCTGCGCAGCGATATTCTCTATTTCCGAAACAATATTGGCAATTTCCAGAGAAGTTTCAGAAATACGCTGCATCGCCGACGTCATACTGGACATTTCCTCGCTGCTGTCTATCGTAGCCTTCTTCACTTCCTTCATCTGTTTTACTGCTATATTGCTCTGTTCCGCATTGCGTTCCATACCGTCCATTACGTCTGCAATCGTATTTCTCAGACTATCGATTGCTTCCGTCTGATCCACAGCCCCTTCTGCAAGTCCCTGCGCACTGACTGCCATCTGATTCGAGCCTTCCATTACCTGATTGGCCGACTCCTGAATCGTCCGTAAAGTACCGCTCAGCTTACTTTTCAATTCATCTACAGAAACCACAAGGCTGGCAAAATCTCCCACATAGGCTTCTTTGTGTCCACTTTCCACTGTAAAATCACCTTTTGCCAGTTCATGCAGTACAAAGTCCACATCTCCGATCAGTATATTCAGCCCTCGTGTCAGCTCTCCAGTAGCTGTGGTAAGAAGCCGGGATTCTTCCAGTGTATCATCTATCTTCACTTCCGTATGTAAATCTCCGCTTGCAAGAAGCTTCATTCGCTTTGCACAGGCATCTACCGGATCTGCTATGCTTTTCCCGATTTTTTTTGCTGCAGTAACCGATATACAGATAGATATGATCAATATAATAATGACAACAACGATACTCAAGAAATAAAGAGCCATATAATCTGACCGTTTCACTGTAATCGCAAGGCTCCACCCCTCTGTCCCCTCTACTGGTGCATAGGCTATGTAATACCCGACGCCATTCAGTGTATATGTACCGAACCCGTTCTTTCCTTCTCGCATTTTTTTGCAGATCTTTGCAATAGGCTTATAACTGCTGTCCGATTCAGCCATTTCTTCTATATTGATTATCTCTGTTATCGTATCCTCACTGGCGTCTGCAATCCTGTTTCCATGCTGATCCAGCATAAAAACATTACAGTTCTTGCTGATGGAAATGCCACTTACAATATTTTGCAGGAAATAATCGTTGGACATAAAAATAACCGTTCCGATAATCTGTGACCCCGCAACACCGTCCTCCCATAATGGAGCGGAAAAATAAGAGCACAGTTTCCCGGTAGAACTATTGATCTTTGGTTCCGAAAAATACATCTCTCCTGCCAATGCATGAATTACCGTATCTTCCGAACTACAGTCCCATCCGCTGACAATGTCCACGTTATCTTCCTTCGTCAGCCCCGCATCCGAAAAATCATAGGTCTCCATTCTTTCACGCAGAATCTCTCTCTTTTCATCATCTGACCCATCGTCCGCAAGATGTGGGTTGCAGCCGATTTCATATGTTACCTCTTTCATCGTCATGATTTCCTGTTCCACCAGGCTGGCTGCTACTTTTGCAGTCTCTGTCATATTCTTTTCCAGCAAAGATCTGTTATTGACCGTAATAAATAGAAGAGAAACCAGTCCCAGCATACCAAGACTGATCACACTAAACTTTATCATCGTTCCTTTGATCTTCGCCGCAATAGAATTTGGCTTTAACTGATTTTTTTCCTTCATGTCATATTTAACCTCCTATAGCTTTTCACAATCTGGCTGGTATCATTTTAACCTTTTTTTCCCTTTTTATCAACACATCCTTCCATAAAAGACTTTGATTGATTTTTTATAAATTTTAAAGTTCCCATTGATTTTTTCATTATAGGCATGTATAATAAAGTATCTGCAGATATAGTTCATTGGTAGAACATCAGCTTCCCAAGCTGAGGAGGCGGGTTCGATTCCCGTTATCTGCTTGCAGGCTGTTTCTCTTTTATGAAAAGCAGCCTTATTTTTCTTTTAACAGAATTTAAACTTCAGTAAAGAGTCCCTTAGGTGGATTCTTTTTATATATAACAATATCTCACAATTTGCCAGGAGATAATACAGATGAGACCAATTGGTATTATGACAGACAGCCACAGCAGTATTACGCAAGAACAGGCAAAGGAACTGGATATTTCTGTTCTTCCCATGCCTTTTTACATTAATAACACATGTTATTATGAAGATGTGACTTTGACACGGGAAGAATTTTTCAGACAATTAAATGCCGGTGCGGATATAACGACTTCCCAGCCTTCTCCCGGAGAAGTCATGGAATACTGGGATAATATGCTGACTCATTATAATCAGATACTGTATATTCCTATCAGCAGCGGGCTGTCCGGCTCCTGTGCCACTGCATCAGCACTTGCTTTGGAAGAGCCCTATGCCGGTAAGGTGTTCGTCGTAGACAATGGAAGAGTTTCCACGCCTCTTCACTGTACAATACTGGATGCCATCCGCCTCATTGACAGTGGGCGTTCCGCGCAGGAAATCAAAAAAATACTGGAAGCCTATCGGGATAAGATGGTTATATATGTAGGGGTGGACACATTGAAACATTTGCAAAAAGGAGGACGTATCACACCTGCTGCCGCTGCCATTGGCACTGTCCTCCAAATCAAACCTGTACTGAAATTCGATGTGGGAACGCTGGATATTTTCAAAAAATGCAGAGGCTTTACCAAAGCGAAAAAAACAATGCTGGAAGCGCTCCGCCACGATCTCACTACCCGTTTCCGAGAATGGTACGAAAAAGAGGAAATCTATCTTTTGGCTGCCTCCAGCTCTACAAAAACGGCTACCGAACAGTGGATTGCAGAGATCAAAGACTTCTTCCCCGGCATGGATGTGATGTGTGACGACCTTTCCCTCGGCGTTTCCAGCCATATCGGTTATGGCGGGCTCGGTATCGGCTGCTCTTGTAAGCCGGATTTATCCAATTCCAATATCGTATCGAAATAAAAAGAATAGATCAGTTTCTCTTTCACTGCCTTACCGGTAATACGGGTCAGCGCTTCTCCGTAATAATCGAGCTGGACCCGGTACCGGTCAGCCAGTTCTTCTATTTGACTCGTTCGGTCAGTCTTGTAATCCAAAACCACCAGCTTACCGTTCTCTTCCCAGTAGACATCTATGATTCCCTGTATCAGCACTGTCTCCTCTGCCGGAAATTCCGGTCTCACTCTGTCCGCAGAAAGCCCCAGCATAAATGGCTGCTCTTTTCTTAACAGTCCATTTTCGGCCGCCCGTCCCATTCGTGCTGCCGTCTCTGTCATCAGAAACTTCACAATCTTATCCCTATCAATACAATTGTATTCCAGCTCTGACAGCTTTCCTGCTGCATGAAATCTTTCTATCGAGTCATTGACTATTTGAGTCATATCCTCTTTTGTTTTGATCGTCAAAAAAGCCGTGAAGTCAAAAAGCTCCATCAGTCGATGAAATGCACTTCCTCTGGCTGCCCCTGACATCTTTTTCTCCATGCTGCAAAAACGGGGTATATATGGCTCCTTTTCTTTCTCAAAAAGCGGGGCTGCTCCTTCTGATGTCTCAGTCATGCGCTCTTGCTTCAGCTCCGACACCGTTGTCTTTGTATACAGCCCGGATAAGTTCCGGGGATAGACATAGGAAAAGCGCTCTGCAAAAGCCTCTTCCCATGTGGAAACAGACTCTTCTTTCTCATATTCTTCCAGTCGCTGACGTCTCCAGCTATCCTTTACTGCTGTTACCACGTCCTGTTTTCTCAAATCCGATTCATTGACTACTCTGGTTCCTTTCCATACTGGCAGCAGAAAATCCAGAAAACTCCCCGCCGCAGAAAGCGCGAGGAAAGAAAGCTCCCTGCTCTGCCCCATCCATCCTGCTTCCGTCTCCTGCAGGCCAAGGGATGCCAGTTTTTTTTCCGGTTCCTCCATGCACCCTGTTAAAATCAGCTTTTCCCTTGCCCTTGTCATGGCCACATACAGAATGCGCAGTTCCTCTCCCAGATTGTCCAGATGCTGTTTTCTCGCCAGTACATTCCTGCGCAGAGTTGACCGACGGATACGCCGTTCCAGATCCGTAAATTCACCTCCCAGCCCCAGATCCACATCCATCAACAGGCTCTTTGCCTGATCCTGTATATTGAACCGCTTTGCCAGCCCGGATACGATACATACCGGAAACTCCAGTCCTTTGCTCTTGTGAATACTCATAATGCGCACCACATCCGCATGCTCATCCACCACACCGGCTTCCCCATAGTCCACATCATACTGTTCCAGCTGCTCCATATACCGAATAAAAGCAAACAACCCATGGCTGCCTGTCTTTTCAAAATTCGCCGCTTTCAGCAGCAGCATATCCAGATTGGCTTTCCGTCCATTCCCTTCTGGAAATGCCAGTATATACTGCATATAGCCGGTTTCAGCCATGATTTCCCGTAAAATCTGCTTCACCGGTTCCCAGGCAGTCTTTTCTCTGTACCGATTTATCATCTCCAGGAAACCGGCTACTTTTCCCCTCAATCTTCTTTTATCCGTTTCCTTTTCCTCATTTTCATACTCTGTCTTGCTTACATTCTCTGCTTCTGCCATCTGCTGTAGTGCTTCATATAACTTCCTTCCCGGAAAAGCAGCATGGATACGGGCAATCTCACTGTCCGTAAAACCTCCTAGTATGGAATGCATCACACCGAACATGGGAATATCCTGCAACGGATTGTCCAATATCCGCAGAAAATGCAGCATCGTCCTGATCTCTTCCGATGTAAAATATCCTGTAGAAGAAGCTGTATGTGCAGGAATCCCGTATGACTTCAGTACAGATTGCAGCGTTTCATCCCATCCTGCGCCGGCCCGGAACAGTATGGCAATGTCCCCGTACCGTACCGGTCGAAGCTGCCCGCTCTCTGCATCTGTCACCATATGCTCTTCCATGAGTCTGCATATTCTTCCGGCGATCAGTACTGCCTCCTGCTCCGCTCTCGATGCTTCGCTGCCTTTCTCCCGACTCAGCAAGAGCAGTTCCGCTTCTGCCTTTTCATAATCGGGATAATCTGCTCCCGGAAAGAGCGCTGCCTCTTCATCATAGGCAATCCCTCCCAATTCTTTTCTCATAATTCTCGAAAACACATGATTGACCCTATCAGTCACTTCCTTTCTGCTTCGAAAATTTCTGGAGAGAACTATTTTTCGCTCCTTTCCCTCCTGGGTATACTGGTCATATTTCTTCATAAATATTTCCGGTCTGGCAAGGCGGAACTTATAAATACTCTGTTTTACATCACCTACCATAAAACGATTGTATCGCTTCTCCTCTTTCCCGGAAATACTCTCCAATATATATTCCTGTACCAGATTACTGTCCTGATATTCATCCACCATAATCTCATGAAAATAACCTGCATACTCTCTGGCAGCCCTGGAAGGTACATACGTCCCTTCCTGTTCCTCCAGCAGGATCTGCAGCGCGAAGTGCTCCATATCCCCAAAATCCAACACCTTTTTTTCCCGCTTTTTTTCCGCCAGCAGCTTTCCAAACTGCAATGTCAGGGTAATCAGCGTATTTATAACATCGCCACTGCCTGCAATATCGGCAAAGATACTCGCTTCAGACTCAAAATAATACCGTTTTGCCGTCTTTTCCAGACTTTCCTTCACTCGGGTACGTATTCCCTTTACCATCTCCCGCTTTTCCGAAGATACACTGCTATCCCGTTTTGACGGCAGTCTCCCAAAAGCCAGACCGGCAAACGCCTGTCTGTTATCCTCAAAAGATTCTCCGCCCATGCAGGCACGGAGCATTTCCTTTTCCTCTTCCAGTATCGGAATATACATATACGGTCCGTCTGGCTCCTCACAGAGCTTGATGGCATCTTCCAGGCAGAGAATGACAGATGCTATCGTTTTTTCCGTATCCTCCCTCACAAAAGCCATCCATTGTGTCTTTTCTACTTCCGATAAGTCTGACGGCATATATGTCTCTTTTGCCCAGAGCAGCCATTTCTCAGGAAAAGGATAACTGCGGGCAAAATCATACAGACGCCCGATATGTTCCGTCAGCCCCTTTTCGTCTCCACTCTGGTGAAAGCTCTCCAGACAGTCCGTAAACGCTCTATCCCCTTCCAGGTACTGTGACTCCATCAGCTCTGTCATCACTTCTCCCCGCAGGAGCTTCAACTCCCCCTCATCCATCACCCGGAAACCCGGATCCAACCCGATATCATTGAAGTTATTTCTGATCAGAAACAGACAAAAACTGTCAATCGTAGTAATCTGTGCATTATGAAGTAATGTTATCTGCCGCTGGAGATGCCCGTTATCCGGCTCTCCTTCCAGCTTTTTACCGAGAGCATCACTGATACGTTCTCTCATCTCCGAAGCTGCCGCGTTGGTAAAAGTAACAATCAGCAGTCTGTCAATATCCACCGGTGCTTTCTCATCACTGACCATATTTACGATTCGCTCTACCAGTACGGCAGTTTTACCGCTCCCTGCCGCCGCAGAAACGAGCAGGCTGCAGTCTCTTGCATCGATAACGCTCTGCTGCTCTTTCGTATAAGTAAATCCCATATTATCTGCTTCCTTCCTGCTCCTCCTGCTGCATTTTTTGCAGTGCTTCTTCCTTTGTCATATCATGCAGCCGTTTTTTTTCATATCCCGGTATCCTTTCGTTAAAACCACAAACACTCCGGTAAGCACAATAGTCGCACCCGGTCTCTGTTCCGTATGCATAAGGTTCCTTTCCGATTTCTCCCTGTAAAATCTGGCTTCCCAATGTTTTTATTTTCTTTGTTACATATTTCGATAACACCTGTAATTCATCATCTGACAGTGTCCCGGAACGGCTGCTCAGGCTGCCATCTTTTTTCCGTTCCACCGGGATGACTTCCGACCTGTCCCCAAATGTCTCATCCAGCCTTTTGATAATGTCTTCCCGGCCATTGACGATTCCATTCATGCGCAGGCTTTCCCGGATTTTTTCATTGATATCCTCTTCATTCATTCTGTCATCTTCTGCCCGAATCAACGGGTCCGACACATGATAATATAGCATGGCTGCCGGAACTGCCTTTTTACCGATTTCTTTCTTTCCAGTCATTTCCACAGCCGCATTCATATAGACAATCAGTTGCAGCTGTAATCCATAATAGACAGCAGCAATATCCAGTTTTTTATTACCGGATTTATAATCGATCACTTTTACGTAAACAGTGTCTTCCTCCCGGCATGTATCAATCCTGTCAATTCTGCCCTGAAGCCTCATCTTTTCGGTCTCTGAAAGACTGATATTGACTGATTCCACATCCGTCAGCCTGGAAAAGGAAACTTCAAAATGTTCCGGCAAAAATTTCCCTTTCTTTAACTGATTTTGCAATGTAAAAACGGTCCGTTTCAGAATCCGTTTGATTCTCGTGATGACATACAGATATCGGGCATTGGAAAACAGAATATTGTCTCCATACAATGCTGCCTGGGCATCTACCGCCTCCTCTATTAACGCTTCTCCCTGGTCCTGAGAAAAACTGAACCAGTCAATGCCCCGATCTTCCAAAAGGCGGGCGAACTGTTCCAATACACTGTGAAACAGATTTCCCATATCTACCGCCTCAAAGGCAAACTGCTCCCGTTCTTTCAGAGAAAGTCCGTACTGCAGAAAATAACTGTAGGCACAGGATGCATACTGTTCCAGCCGACTCACGCTGCAAGTCAGAATACTGCCATACAATGCATGGGCAATGTCCCGTCCGAGGGAGCTGTTTTGATACCGGTAAAATGCTGTCTCTACAAGCCTTTCCAACTTCTCCCGATAGTCACTGTCCCGGGCATAGACCCGATACAGTGTAAAGAAAAAAGACATGGGCAATACATTTCCCCTCGCATATTCCCGCAACTGTCCCGCCAGTATTCCAAACCCGTCTTCCTTGATTTCCACCTGCTCCTGAAGTGGCTCCCTGTCAGGAATTTCCACTTTGATCTTTGGAAACATTCTTTTGACTATTCCAGTCAAATATGCCGGACGTATTGCTTTTCCCTCTCCATTGATTCTGGCATAGGACAGATACAGTCGCTCGCTTGGTTTCGTCATATTCATATAGAGATACAGTCGCTGAATATACATCTGTTCTCTCGGAGAAGGAGCCATTTCCCACTGCCCCCGGGCCAAAAATTCCCTGTCAATATCCGAAATGATCCCTCCACCGGTGCCACTTTTGGGAATATTCCCATCATTGACCCCCAAAAAGAACAGCACCTTGATTTCCTGCAGACGAGTTCGCTCTATGTCACCTACCAGAATACGATCTACATTTTGCGGAATCGTTCCTACCTGTATTTCACCGAAACCTGCATCCAGTATATCCGCAAATTCCTGCAAATCCATTTCCTCTTCCCCAATCAGATCATAAATCTGCTCCAGCAATTCCATAACCAAAGGATAAATCTGCCCATATTCTTTGGCTTTGACCAGATCTCCTTCCTCCTGGAACTTATTTTCCATGGAAATCAGCTGCTCATACACTTTATTTTCTGTCAGGAACGTATACAAAGAAATGACATAATCCTTTACCCGTTTTCCCCCTGTCATCAGCGGCTGCAGCCTGTCTGTCAGTTTTTGCCTCACTGCATTGATCTCTTCCAGCTCCTCTGCCTCATTTTCCTCACCATTTCTTCTGACAAAGAGTTCACACCATCTCCTGCGCCCCCGAATACCATGGCGAAGCACATAATTTTCCAGCTTGTCCGTCTCTTCCATGGAAATATCTCCGAGACCACTTCGCAGAAAATGAAATACCGATTCATAGGAAAAATTTTGCAGCAATACTTTCAATCCACTCCGTATATATTCAATAAAAGGATTGAGAGCTATGCTGCTCGACCTGTCCACATAGCAGGGAATGGAAAACTGTCCGAAAATCTCCTCCACATAATCCCCGTATACAGACAGGTCTCCCGCTACAACAGCAATATCCCGATATTGATATCCTTTCTCCCGGATGAGTCGTCTGATTCTGATACAGGTTTGCCGCACTTCTTCTCCCGGAGATACTGCCTCTATTATATGGATGGCATCCTGCTCGCCTTCAAATATCTGATTCCGATAACGAAATAACGCCTCTTCCAAGTGGGCCATTCCTCTGTTATCCCGGAAACGCATCACCGGTTTCTCCCGAAACACAATATCCGGCAGACGTTCTACGCCCGCCTCTTCCGCCAGTTTGACGAGAGATCGTATCATCTTTTTACTGAAAGCAAAAAGCTTCTGTTCTCCCTCATTTGCCATAGGCTCTTCACTGCCATCCATAAGTACCGCTACTTTTACTTCCCGGGCAAGAAGCAGCAGCTTCTTTATAACCTGATTCTGCACCGGGGTAAAACCAGTAAACCCGTCAAATACTACAATACTGTCTTTTATCATCTCTGACTGTTCCAACACTTCAGCCAGCAATCCCAGTTGCCCTTCTGTCGTCACAAATTTGTCCGTAATGGCATCCATAAAACGACTGTAGAGAATTTCCAGATCTTTTAATTTATAATAGAGGCTCCCTCTGGGACGGGCATACGCGGTCAGAGCTTCCAGCTCTGTCTTTCCAATGCCATACTGCATAAATTCCGATATCGCTGATTTCACCTCGTGGATGTAGCCAATCCGCCTCACATGGGAGCCTATCACTGTCAGCGAATCCTCACAGTCAGCTGCAATCTTACGCAGAATCAAGCTTTTCCCGGTATCGTCCAGTACGGGCTGCCTGCATCCTCCCGTTTCTTCAAATATCCTGTGAGTCAGACGGCCAAAACTGAGCACATCAATATTCATAATCCCTCTGTTGGGATGTCTCATCACCAGTTCCTTCTGCGTTTGCATTGTAAACTGATCAGGTACTATAATAAAAAATTTTGTATCTGTCTCCTCCAGGGATTGTTTAATAACATCTGTATACAATCTGTTACTCTTCCCGGAGCCCGAGCTCCCGATGCAAAACTGCAATGCCATCTTCTGTCCCTCTCTCTGCCGCCAAACAATTACAGGTACTCTTTACTGGGATCGCATATTACAAAATAAATAACACACGATTCATGTTCTTATTTATATCACAATTCATTCCATAACGCCATTCTCTTTTTTCAAACATTCAGATCGCCTGTTATATAACACGGATCCCTTATCTTCTTTTCAATACAAAACAGCTGTTTCTATGTAATATCCGCTGTGCATCACCCCATGGTATCATAGCATTTTTACAGGCATTTTACCTCTTATTATATTATAACAGCATATTCATAACACCATATTCATAACATTCGTCATGACAACACTCGCTATCTTGTCACATTCCTAAGCCATTTTTTCTGGCGATAACGGAAGTAGCAGAGTGGTACTTTGATTACTTCGTCACTGAGCAAAATAAAGTAGACTGTCTTAACTGGCAGATGCCAGACAAAGGCGGCCAGAAATCCCAGCAAAATAGACCAGCACCATAGAGTACCAGAGTCTGCCAGCATTCCAAATTTTGTGTCCCCGCCTCCTCGAAAAATACCTACAATACTTGTACAGGACACTGATTGGGCAATCACATAATAGCACATGATTATCATAAAGCTATGGGCATATTCTGCTGTAAGACCCGAAAACCCAAGCCCTTTTATAATAAAAGGGCGAATACAGAAAATCATTATACCCCCGATTGTACCAAAACACATTGCCAGTCGTATCAGCCTTCCCGCATATATTTCCGCATCTTTTTTCTTATTCTCTCCTATCGTCTTTCCGATCATAATGGCCGAAGCATTTCCAATACCAAATCCCACCACGGTAGCGAGCTGACGCATAACATGGGCTATGGAATTGGCAGCAACCGCACTACTGCCCAGATGTCCTACAATTGCAGCGATCGCAGAATAGCCGGTCCCCCACATAATTTCGTTGATTACAACCGGACTGGAATATTTTACAAAATCTCGCAAAAGCCCTCTGTCTATATGCACAAAATAGGCCAAACGCAGCCGTATCACATGATTTTTAAAATAAGCGTAGAACAGCATGATGGCAAGTTCCAGCATCCTGGCCGCAAGTGTACCGATGGCCGCACCTACAATCCCCAGTTTGGGCGCTCCAAACAGTCCAAAGATCAGAATTGCATTGATGATAAAGTTTAATACAAGAGAACATCCATATACAATTGTTGAAATCATTACCTGCTCAATACTGCGAATCAAATTCAGATACGTCATACTGAGCGCTACCATCGGATAAGTAAAGGCTACAATCTTTAAATATTTGACCCCCTCTGCAATCACTTCCGGTTCATTGGTAAATATCAGCATAAGATACTGAGGGAATAAAAAACTTCCCAACATAAAAATAAGCCCTACAATGACTGCAAGCCTCATCACGATACCCGTTAATTTTTCAATAGAGTCTGTATCCCGTTTGCCCCAGTATTGTGCTGTCAGTACCGACACCCCGGAAGAGACTCCGAACAGAAACAGATTAAAAATGAAAAAGACCTGTCCGCCCAGAGAACAACCGGAAAGTACCTGTTCACTTACTTTCCCCAGCATAACTACGTCTGTAGCCTGCACTCCTACATTGATTAAATTTTGTATAGCCATCGGAATGACAAGTGCAAAAACCTTTCTATAAAAATCTCTTTTTTCGCTCATTTCTGTATTTCCTCCTGTATCGTTTCTTATTTCACAATCAAAATGCTGCTACGCAGTGTCCATTCGGAATGCTTTCGCATTCCTATCTGCCAATTTTGCCTGCAAGCAGGCAAATTGCCATCTACTATTTTGGCACTGCTCATTGCCTGTACGCATAGAATAAGCATCTGTTTTGGGAATACCAGGTCTTACAGGCAATACTTTGTTTACCTCTTCACCTTTCCAATAAAATACCCAAATCACAGATGCTTATAACATTTGATCTACACCATCAACTTTATATCCTGCATATCAGCCACAAGCTCTTTTGCATTTTCAATGGCTGTATCATGTATACAGATAATAAAAATGATTTTTTCTTTTGTTTCCGAATCAAATATCCTCTTGAAAAACTTCTGCTCCTGCCATTTCACATAATAGGAAATACGATTCTTCAAAAGTCTTTTTTCAATTTCTTCCTTTTGTTTTAAATTGTAGACCTTGCAGAACGCCACCTCATTATTTACTCTTACGCTTGTAAGCTCTGTGGAATCTGCTCCTCTGACACTATCTGAAATCTGATTGGAAAGCCGGTGACTACTCCGGATTCCTCCTAATTTTGAACCAAACACCGCTATCATGCCTCCAAACCTTACCTCATTCCTAACAGTTCAGACATTTGCAGCGTTTCTGTCTGCCTATTTATCTCTTCTGTCCTTGTATTCTCTGCCACTATATCCTGTAAAGCTTCTCCGCCGTCATCCACATCTTTTACTGCAGGCTGCTCTTTCATAATTCTTGCCGCATGCATCCTGCCCATTGCCATCTGAGACGCAACGATACCGGCAAAATCTTTACTCGTTCCGGGACGCAACGGATTCGTATTCTCAGAAGAACTTGTATAACCGATCTTACTCTTTAATACGTCATTGGGTATAGCATTGACCCTTCCCATACTCCTTGCACTAATATAGTTTGTATTGTAAATGAATGTTGGATATGTTGTCGCACCTATCCTCATATATGTACCCCTTTCTTATCGGTTTTCTCCTTCATATTTCACCCGCAAGCGGGCCCCTCCTCAGGTCATTTACTTCTCTGCTGTCTGCCTCCCGGAGACCTCAGGACTCCTCCCGCAAGCGGGCCCCTCCTCAGGTCATTTACTTCTCTGCTGTCTGCCTCCCAGAGACCTCAGGACTCCTCCCGCAAGCGGGCCCCTCCTCAGGTCATTGCTCACGGCGTTCGCCGTATATCCAAAACAATCTCAGCCGCTTCTCGCCCGGCTCCGCAGTGCCAAGCTCGAAAATCCTGCGGATTTCCTCGCTCACGGCATTCGCCGTATGGGAATTGATAAAGCCATCCCCGTTTGCAAGCAACCGGGCTGGTTTTATCAATCCCCGCACTGCTCATCGCTTATGAACATCATACCACGATATTTTTTGGACTGCAATCATAAAAATCAGGCCAATGACCGCCCCCAGACAATTCAGAAGAATATCATCCACATCAAACTTTCCAAACGCACTCAACAACTGGAACAACTCTATTCCTGTCACAAATAAAAATGCGGTAGGTAAAAATATCAGTATATTTCTTCGCTTTGGAAACGCAAGAGAATATAGCATTCCGTACGGAACAAAGATCAAAATATTACCAAATAAATTTTCGAAACTGTTCAACCTGTCATAATATTTAATGTACATACGTATCGTCTTAAACAGAGTAAAATTAGCTGTACTCAATCCTTCCCACACAACGCCCTTTTGCCAGTGAGACATAATTTCACGGAGTTCACTGTAGGGATATTTAAAAATAATAACCCGAATTATAATCAGTACATACAGAAAAAATATCCATTTCCATTTTCGCTTACCATTTCCATTTTTTTTCATAAAAACTCCTGTCAGGATAAAAAAGAAGCTGCCCTTCACTAGTCATAAGGAATCCTCCCAGCCAGCTGGATCCCTCCTTATGACAAAGAGTACCAAACCTTAACAAGGGTAAGACCTTTGGCGGGCACAAGGGGGCCAGCTTTCTCCCGCAGTCCACTCTCTAAAATTGTTTTCATGTCCTCCGGCTCCCTTTTTCCTGTGCCTACTTCCAGAAGTGTTCCGGTCAGTATTCTTACCATATGATATAAAAATCCGTCGCCTGTATAGGTGAACTGTATCTCATCGCCTGTTCTTTCCAGGTCGATACGTTCGATCGTACGCACTGTAGATTTTTTCCCTTTCTTTGCCGAAGTGAAGGCTTTAAAATCATGGGTCCCTGTCAGATATGGTATAGCCCCCCGCATTGCTTCCAGAGCTAAGGGCTCCGGGAAAACATACACGTATCTTCTGTCAAATATGTGGGGGATCTCTGTATTTAAAACACGATATCGGTACATCTTACCCACAGCGTTCAGTCGACTGTGAAATCTGGCCGGCACCTCTTCCACAGAAATGACACCAATGTCATCAGGAAGATATCGATTCATATAGTCCCGTATTTCTTTACAGCTCATCGCCGTTTCCGCATGGAAATTTGCTGTCTGTCCCAGCGCATGTACTCCTGCATCTGTTCTGCCGGAACCATGAACCTGCGTTATGGTGCCTGTCATTTTGAAAAGAAGCGCTTCCAGCCTGCCCTGAATCGTATCACCCGTGCTTTCCTGTCTCTGCCATCCCCGATAACGAGTTCCTTCATATTGCAGCAGAATCCTGAAATTACGCATATCCTCACTCATGTTTCCTGTCCAGCACTTCCTTATCTTCTTCATCAAATTTACGAAACCGATCCAATCCTGTTACCAATATACGAATACTCATTTTCACCGTGTCAAAAATACCCGTCTGATTCATATTGATTATGATAATACCAATCGGGACCGCCACAATCATACCTACGACACCGGCACATTTATATCCGATAAAGAGCAGGATAAGTGTTGGAAGAGGCGCTATTCCCATAGAATCACCCACGATCTTAGGCTGAATAATCTGACGGACAAGCTGCCCTACGCCCCAGATTACAAGCAGCCAGATTGCCATTTCATAATCTGCGCTCAATATTTTAATAATTGCCCATGGAAGCATTACCGCACCAGTTCCAAAAAAAGGAAGAAAATCCAAAACTGCAATTAAAAACGCCACCAACAGGGCATAGGGAATCCGCAGCAGTAAAAATCCAATAAACAATAACAGAAAAATCCACAGTTCAATCTTTAACTGCGCCTTAAAATAGCCTCCCACTGCGTTTTTCAGACTGTCCAGCACAAGCCGACATTTATCCCGAATCATCTTTGGAATATAGCGCTGACAGAACAGACCGATCGCTTCTTTTTCTGCAATAAAAAAATAGGCGGACAGAATACACATAATGACATTGATTAACATGCTGGGAATGTTTTTGGCAAAATCTCTCACTGCGTAGACTGTCGGCGTGCCAAAACTACTTACAAGCTCCGCAATATAGCCATCCATTTCCTGACCAATCTTTACGATATTCTGCTTTACATCAGCCGGAAGTCCATCATATATGACGTTCAGATTCTGACCGATTTCCATAAAATCCTGCTCCAGATTTTCCCAGAGCTCTGGAAGTACAGTGATAAATCCTATCGTCGCAGAAGCAAGTCTTGTGATCAGCATATAGCCTGCCAGAACGACAATGGCTATCACTGTAATAATGACAAAGGCGGAACTTGCCTTTCTTTTAATACGAAATTTTTCCTCAAAAAAGTGGACCGGTCGATTGGCAATAGCAGCTATCACCCAACCAATGATAAAAGGCAGAAAAAACAACAGAACTTTTGGCACAACAAAAATGCATAGCAAAAGTACAACAAATGCTAACGACAAATTCAGGAATACTTTACTGTATCTCTTCACAGGCTGTCTCATAACGGTTCCCTTCTTCTACGAATCTGTCCAGCAGGGCATAGATTTCTTCCCGCCCCTGCTTTGTCTCCGCTGAAAACGGAATGATCATGGTATCTGTCCCCACATGCAACCCTGTACGAACTTCCTTTATCTGTTTTTGTATCTGACTTCTTTTAATCTTATCCAGCTTTGTGGCAATGATAATCGGCCTGTAATTCTGAGAGACAATCCAATCATACATCATTTTATCGTTGGCAGAAGGAACATGCCGGATATCCACCAGAAGAAATACCGCCCGAAGCATCTTTGACTGCTTCAGATATCTCTCTATCATCTTGCCCCACTTCGCCTTGATCTCCTCCGGCGCTCTGGCATAACCATATCCCGGCAGGTCTACAAAATACAATTCCTTATTGATATTATAAAAATTAATTGTCTGCGTCTTTCCCGGCTGCGCACTTGTCCTCGCATAAGCCTTCCGGTTCATCAGGGCATTAATCAGGGAAGATTTTCCCACATTGCTCTTCCCCGCAAACGCCACTTCTATTTTTGTATTTTGGGGCAATGCACTGGTAATACCACAAACTGTCTCCAGATTGACCTCTTTGATTATCACTTATATCTCCTCTTCTACGCTCTCTTCGCTCTTTTCCACGGACTCCTCATTCCCTTTCGTCCGTTTCTTCAAAAGAGCATGATCCAGCACATCTTTCATACTTTTCACAAAGACGATTTCCACACCGGACTTGATTTCTTTAGATATCTCTTCCACATCTTTTTCATTGTCCGCCGGAACAAGTACCTTTTGAATACCCGCAGTTTTAGCCGCCAGTATTTTCTCTTTCAGGCCGCCTATGGGCAGGACCCGTCCCCGGAGAGTTACTTCCCCGGTCATAGCCACATTGGCCCGCACTGGCCGTTTTGTCAAAGCAGAAAACACGGCTGTGGCCATCGTAATACCGGCGCTCGGACCGTCTTTTGGCACGGCTCCTTCCGGGATATGGATATGAAAATCATTCTTTTTAAAAACATCCGCTCCGATCTTATGCTTTTTTGCTATGGAACGAATAAAGCTGATCCCCGTCAGCGCCGACTCCTTCATCACATCTCCAAGCTGACCAGTCAGATCAATTTCTCCTTTGCCCGGCATGATGTTAACTTCGATCTCCAGCGTATCGCCGCCCACACTGGTCCAGGCCAATCCTCTGACAATACCGATCTCGTCTGTCTCTCCTATCTTATCTTTGGTATATTTCACCTTCCCGAGAAAATGTTCCAGATTCTGTTTTGTCACCCGAATCGTTTTTTCCTTATTTGTCTGGAGGATTTCTCTTGCCGCCTTTCTGCAGATCTGCCCGATCTTCCGCTCCAGATCCCGGACTCCCGCTTCCCTCGTATAGCCGGAGATCATCTCCCGCAGGGCATTATCAGAAATATACAGCTGCCGCATGGAAAGTCCGTTTTTTTCAAATTGTTTCTTTAGCAGATGCTCCTTCAAAATATGAAATTTCTCATTCGCGGTATAGCTGGTGACTTCGATAATCTCCATCCTGTCCAGCAATGGCTTCGGTATGGAAGAGACAGAATTTGCCGTTGCCAGGAAAAGCACTTCCGACAGATCAATGGGAATTTCCACATAATGATCCCGAAATTTATTGTTCTGTTCTCCATCCAGCACTTCCAGAAGAGCAGAGGCAGTATCTCCCCTTCTGTCACTTCCCACTTTATCGATCTCATCCAACAGCATGAGCGGATTTTTTACCCCTGCCTGACGCAGCCCCGCTGCAATCCTGCCAGGCATAGCGCCCACATAAGTCCGCCGGTGCCCCCGTATCTCGGCTTCGTCTCTCACACCGCCCAGACAAATACGGATGTACTGTTTATTTAACGCCTTCGCCACACTCTTTGCAATGGAAGTCTTACCCGTTCCAGGCGGTCCCACAAGACAGAGAATCGGACTGTCCCCCCGCTTTGTCAGACTCCGCACAGCCAGATATTCCACAATACGCTCTTTCACCTTTTCCAGCCCATAGTGGTCTGCTTCCAGCACCTCTTCCGCCCTCGTGATATCTGTATTGTCCCTGGACATCTTTTCCCATGGCATTTCCAGCAGCGTTTCAATATAGCCCCGTTGCACTGCAGCTTCCGAACTGCTGGAGGCAATATTTTTAAATCGGGAAATTTCTTTTTTGATTTTTTCTTTCACTTCCTTGGATGCTTTACACTTATCCAGGTCTTCCTGAAATTGCTCTGCATCGGACATGGAATTTTCCTCGCCCAACTCTTCCCGGATAAAATGAAGCTGTTCCCGAAGTAGATATTCTTTCTGATTTTTTTCCACTCTGGAACGAATCTTTTCTGTCAATTCACTCCGCACCCGTGCCACTTCCACTTCATTCAGCAAAATCTGGCACAAAAGTGTAAGACGCTCCCGCAGATCCAGTTCCCCCAACAGCTTCTGCTTATTCTCATAATGAAGTGGAATATTATTCGTTATTTCATCAAGTAATACCACCAGATCGCCGATCTCCTGCACCCTCGGCATGAGATTCTTTCCTATTTTGGGGTAACACTGGCTGTAGCGCTCAAAAATACTCCGCACTTCCCGCAGCGCCGCCTCTTCTTCCTCTTCTGGCAGTCGCTCCGGCGCTTCCAGTTCTTCTATTTCAGCCAATATAAACTTATCTGTCTCCTCGGAAAAAGAAAGGAGCCTGGCTCTCGATTTTCCTTCCACCAATACCCGTACAATATTGTTTGGCAGTTTAGTCAACTGCCGGATCGTAACTACCGTACCGATTTCATATAATTCCTGCAAACCCGGATCATCCGTATTGGGATCTCTCTGCGTGACGACCAGTAACATCTGGTCTGTATTCATCGCCTGTTCCACGGACAAAATGGATTTTTCTCTGCTTAAATCAAAATGAATAATCATATCCGGCAAGATCGTCATTCCCCGCAGTGCAACTGCCGGAATCAGATAATGATTGTCTTCTTTTTTCATTTGCATCCTCCTACACTAATAGGAAACGACTTCAGCCGTTTCCATTTGCGCCGTCCGCATGCTGCGAATGCGGCCAGATTCCCTATGTGGGCGTGCCCATCCATTTATAGCAAGCGACAAATATTTTTGTCAAACGCTATTTATCGGATGCTGCACATGTGCGCAAAGCGCCGCTAAAAATTTAGCGGCGCTTATCATTCGCGTATTATTTCGCTTTTTTTACAGCTTCACGGTATACCACCAACGGTTCGCTCGTCCCTTCTATTACTTCCTTTGTAATAATACATTGTACTATAGTATCATCGGACGGTATATGGTACATCACATCCATCAGTACACTTTCCATAATAGAACGAAGTCCTCTTGCCCCCGTCTTTCTTTCCAGCGCCTTCTTTGCAATCGCCACGATTGCCTCTTCTTCAAAATGCAATTTTACATCATCAAATTCAAACAATCTCTGATACTGCTTTACAAGGGCATTTTTCGGCTCTTTCAAAATGCGCACCAGCGCTTCTTCATCCAGCCCTTCCAAAGATACATTGATCGGCACCCTGCCTACAAATTCGGGAATAAGGCCAAACTTAACAAGATCCTGCGGCGTCACTTCCCCCAGTATTTCACCGATTTCCTTTGTTGTCTTTGTACCGATCTTAGCATTAAACCCAATAATCTTACGATTCAGTCTCTCTTCCACGATCTTATCCAGACCATCGAAAGCGCCGCCGCATATAAATAAAATATTGGCCGTATCAATCTGTATCAACTCCTGATGGGGATGTTTTCTGCCTCCCTGTGGCGGTACGCTGGCTACAGTACCCTCTATGATTTTCAAAAGTGCCTGCTGTACGCCTTCCCCGGATACATCTCTTGTGATCGATACATTTTCACCCTTTTTTGTAATCTTATCAATTTCATCAATATAGATAATACCGTACTGGGCACGCTCCACATCATAGTCCGCTGCCTGAATCAACTTCAGCAGTATATTTTCCACGTCTTCACCCACATAACCGGCTTCCGTCAGCGTCGTGGCATCTGCGATAGCAAAAGGGACATTGATGATCTTGGCCAGCGTCTGCGCCAGATAAGTCTTACCGGAACCGGTAGGGCCTACCATGAGTATATTGCTCTTCTGCAGTTCTACCTCATTCAGACCCTTAGGCGCCATGACACGCTTATAATGATTATAAACCGCCACAGACAATACCTTTTTCGCTTCTTCCTGCCCAATCACATACTCATCAAGAAATTCCTTGATTTCCACCGGCTTTAACAGATTGATCTCTACGCCTTCCTGGGCAGGCTCATCCTCATACTCCTCTTCCATAATTTCGGCACAGATATCGATACACTCGTCACAGATATATACCCCTGCCGGTCCTGCTATCAGCTTTCTGACCTGATTCTGCGTCTTATTGCAGAAAGAGCACCTAATTTTATCGTCAGAATTTTTTGTCATTGTTACCTATAGTCTCCTTATATTACGCTGTCGGCCTGGAGCTGAGCACCTTGTCGATCAGACCATATTCCATTGCTTCCTGTGCACTCTTCCAGTTATCCCGCTCCGTATCGGCACAGATCACTTCGTAAGACTGACCGGTATTTTCCGCGAGAATCCTGTTCAGTCTTTCCTTTGTCTGTAAAATATGCTTTGCCGCTATCTCAATTTCCGTAGCCTGCCCTTTTGTACCACCAAGGGGCTGATGAATCATAACTTCTGCATTGGGAAGAGCACTACGTTTTCCTTTGGCACCTCCTGCCAGAAGAAATGCGCCCATACTGGCAGCCATGCCGATACATATCGTAGCCACATCGCATTTGATATAGTGCATCGTATCATAAATCGCCAGCCCTGCTGTCACACTGCCTCCCGGACTGTTGATATACAACTGGATATCCTTTTCCGGATCTTCTGCCTCCAGAAAAAGCATTTGTGCCACTATAAGACTTGCTGTCGTATCGTTTACTTCTTCTCCCAGAAAAATAATTCTGTCCTTTAAAAGTCTTGAATAAATATCGTAAGAACGTTCACCCCTGCTCGTTTGTTCAATGACATAGGGTACTAAACTCATAGTAATGCCTCCTTCGTCGTTTTCAGTTTATTCCTGGCTGACTCTCTCTATTCAGCTTTTTCCGCCTTTTTTGACGCTCTCTTCTTCGTTTCCTTTGCCTGGCTTACTACGAAATCAGCTGCTTTTGTAATGGCAAGGTCATCCATAAACTGCTTTTTGGCTGTTTCGTTTTCGCCCAGCATCTCTCTGACCTTATCTTTTTCCATATTATAGACTTCCGCCATTCTTTCGATTTCTTTTTCATAGTCTTCATCAGAAACCGTAATCTTCTCTGCAGCCACGATCGCTTCCAGTACAAGTCTGGATTTGATTCTTCTGTCAGCCTGCGGCTTTGCCTGCTCCAGCATCTTCTCTGCATCGAGGCCCGTAAACTGGAAATACTGCTCCAGAGAGATTCCCTGCATCTGTAATCTCTGGGCAAACTCATCCACGATCTGCCTCTGCTGAGTCTCCAGCATCGCATCCGGTATTTCCATGGCAGAATCTTCGATAATCGCGGTGATAACTGCCTCTTCTTTTGCATTTCTTGCTTCTTTTTCTTTCTTCTCTGTTAATTTTTTCCTGATATCTTCTTTATATTCTGCCAATGTTTCAAATTCTGAAACTTCGGCTGCAAATTCATCATCCACTTCAGGAAGCTCTTTTGTCTTTACTTCCTTTACCGTCACCTTGAAAAGAGCCTCTTTTCCTTTCAATTCCTCTGCATGATAATCTTCCGGGAATGTGACATTGACATCCACTTCTTCATCTTTATTCTTACCGATCAGCTGCTCTTCAAACCCGGGAATAAAAGAACCGGAACCGATTGTCAACGGATAATTCTCCCCTTTTCCGCCTTCGAAAGCAACACCATCTACAAAACCTTCAAAATCGATTGTGGCAATATCGCCATCCTCGACAGCTCTGCCTTCCACTTCGATCGTCCGTGCATTGTTTTCTCTCTCTTTTTCGATCTCTGCGGCAACTTCCTCCTCTGTAACTGTTATCACTTCTTTATCTACTTTGACACCTTTGTATTTGCCAAGTTTCACTTCCGGCTTTAATGCCACTTCTGCCGTAAAAATGAACGGTTTACCTGCTTCGATCTGAACGACTTCGATCTTTGGAGACGATACAATAGATTCTTCACACTCCTCCATTGCCTTGTCATAGGCACCCGGAATCAATGCATTGGCTGCATCTTCATAAAAAATTTCTTTTCCATACATCTTTTCGATCATCTGGCGGGGAACTTTTCCTTTTCTGAAACCGGGAACACTGATTCTGCTTTTATTTTTCTGATAAGCTGACTGTATCGCTGCCTCCAGCTCCTGCGCTGAAACTTCAATCGTCAGCTTCGCCATATTTTTCTCCAGTTTTTCTACCTGTAAACTCATTTTGTTTCCTCCTTATCGTTGCCCTTTTCAACTCTTCTGCGGGCTTATCTTAAATTTATTTATAGAACAAGAACAAAGAATCACATAAACGCAATTCACTGAATGAGATATTTTTCCATACTCACAATCATCTAAGAATTATAGCATAGGACCTTTAAAAGCGCAAGAATTCTTGAAAAACTTACCATTATAATTCATTTCGATTCGTAAATACTAACATCAAGATGAGCGAGACAAGTGCTTACAGAGAAGAGAAGTCTTCAGGATAAGTGCGAATCTCACTTATCTTGAAGAATAAATGTAAGAAAATGAAATAACGGAGGTGAATGTAAAATGGCAAGTTCCAGCAGAAGTAATAGAACAGAAGTGCCTGAAGCAAAGGCTGCTATGGATCGTTTCAAAACCGAGGTTGCATCTGAGCTGGGTATCAGCTTAAAGGAGGGCTACAACGGGGACCTTACTTCAAAAGAAGCCGGAAGTATCGGCGGTGAAATGGTGCGTAGAATGATCAAGCGTCAGGAAGAACAGATGAAATAACTCTTTCACAGGTAAGTTCTTATGAAAGAAAGACGCCCGGTTTGCTCTGACCGTATAGTCAGCAGACCGGGCGTCTGTTATTTTTCATAATCTATACTAAAGTTCTCTGTTCGATCGTTTCTGCTATGATCTGGCGCATTTGATTTTTCTCTTTTCCAAGAGCAAATGCAAGTTCTGCATACAGATTATCTTCTGCCAGCTTAAAATATCGCTCATCAGTGGCAGTGCTTTTCTTCCCCTGCTCACTCCTTTGCTTTTTCCTGATATAAAGATTTTTTATAATGCTGACCAGTGCCGTTGGATTACAACTGTGAATAGCTTCTTTATAGGTCTGCTCCCGCAGCTTGTCATTTGCAATCCAGGCTGCTTCCACTTCCGGGATCTTTTCAATCACTTCCCACGCTTCCTCTTCGCTCAATGCTCTGCGAAGGCTGTTTTCTGCTGTATCTATAGGCACATATAATCTGGAATTTTTATTATCCAGAGGAACGAGCAAATAATATAGTCTGTTTTTATCCACATTCGGCAAATCCGGATGCAACGTATCTTCGACTCGGCATACACCATTGTTTGCTTTGATTACATAGTCACCGATTTCATACATGAGAATCACTCCTTCCTCGTATGATATTGTCAATTTCCCGCTTCTACTATATATAGTATCTCAAAATATATACAAAAGTCAAAGTATTTTTTCTGCATAATGCACAAATACCAAATAATACAACCACATTTTGCACAAAAAACAAATTTTTCTGTACTTTTTTTACATCATTTACAATAAGATGTCCTTATTGTACAATAGTAACATGAATTTTAATTATGAACCGGCTCTCGAAAACTATATGAGACAGAAAGGTAAACACAACATTGTTGTGGAAATTGTCTCCAGTGATAGCTCTGATTTCCAGGTGACAGAACTGCATGTCCACTTCGTCGATGAAAAACGGACAGATTTTCTGACACAGAAAAAAAGCTTCCGCAGTCTGAAAACCCACATGGGTATGGTACTGCTGCCACCCTATCGCCTGGAGTACGAAGACACCGTTACATTCAGCCTGAAATCCTTCCTTGGTATCAAATATGTGACCCAGCGGGGGATTAAGCTGTGAAAACAGGAAAGGAATTAAAATAATGAAACAATTCAAATGGGGGATCATCGGTCTGGGCAACATCGCTCACGAATTTGCACAAAATATGATACAGCTGCACCCTCTCTATGCAGTGGCTTCAAGAAATCCCGAAACTGCAGCTGACTTCCGGGCCAAATACGACGCCCGGGTATCCTATGGTTCCTATGAAGAACTGCTGGATGACCCGGCTGTGGACATTGTCTATATCGCCACAGTCAATAATCAGCATTATCAATGGATTCTATCCTGCCTGGAGCATGGCAAACATGTGCTGTGTGAAAAAGCGATCTGGAGCAATTATGAAGAAATGAAAAAAGCCCGGGATATAGCCCGGGAAAAGGGGCTTTTGCTCAGTGAAGCCATGACAATCTTTCACATGCCCATATATAAAAAGATCCACAAATTGATCGCGGAAGGAAAACTTGGAAAAATCAAGTTCGTGGAAGCCGAACTGGGAAGTCTGAAAGAAGACAGTCCATCCAACCGATTTTTCAACCCTGATCTTGGCGGTGGGGCCATGATGGATATCGGCACATATGGCCTGTCCTTTGTCACCAGTTTTCTGTCCGGCGATATTACGAATATGACTCACCTGATGAGCCCCTATCCCACCGGTGTGGATGAGATGTGGGGAATCCATCTACAGACAAGTAACCAGGAAATTGGTTGTGTCAACCTGACATTTCGGGCCAAACTTCCCAAAAGGGGAATCATAGCCGGAGAAAAAGCCTATTGTTCTATTATGAACTATGTCCGGGCCCAAAAGGCCACTCTTGTCTATCCCGATGGCTCGGAAGAAACACTGGAAGCCGGTGAGTCCGCCAAGGCGCTTCAGTACGAAATATTGGATATCGAACAGGCTCTCGTCTCCGGGGATTATTCTGCCGCCTGTCTTGACAACACGATGAAAGTGGTAAAACTGATAGACAGACTCCTTGGCAGCAGCGCTCCCTGACAGAGCTGCTGCCCGCTGGCATTTTTTTTTTTGACATACTAATTTATCCACTGGCACTTTTCAGTATTCTCGTTGTTCCCATCGGTATTTTTCTGGCACACCTTCCGTCTCCCGGTATCTTCCGATATGCCAGGCATTTACCTGGGCTTTTTGCTGATCCGCCTTCTCTTTGTCTTTTTGAAAGGTTTGCTGGCATAACTGCCGTTTTCCCTGCGGTATTTTGTTATGATCTCCGAAATTTTATGATAATCCCGCTGAAACAACTCTTCACTGACCTGACATCGCAAAAGTTCTTCCGGTACATTCTGTATGATCTTCTCGGCTACGAACCTTTTACTCTTCTCTCTGTAGCGAGGCATTCCATTTAGCTCCTGAATATGGACGAGTTCAGGGCGCCAGAGAATACTGATTTTTTCACTCCAGTCCATTCCAGGATTGTGAGATGGTCTGCGCATCATATAAAAATCCGTCGCTCCTTCCACCAATTCCACTGTTATGACACCCCACCAGTCCGGTACATGTTCCCGAATGTGCAGAGCATGTCTCGTTCCCACTACTACATAATTATAATCATAGAAACGATCGTATTCCCTGACTTGCCGTTCCAGTCTCGTATATGTATCTGCATCGCTTTTAATTTCTATCCCGTAAAGGGCATCCGGTGTCACCATAACGACATCGGCCCTCGCCTTCCCGGTTTTCTTTTCCTCCAGAATACGGACTTTCCCATATATCTCTTCCAGATACTCAAAAAGAGGCTCCCGGATATCCTTATCATATAGCATAGCTGTATTCTGTACGCCGCACATGGCTCCTCCTGGCTTCGAAGGGTTTGCCCTTATATTATTTCATACTGCATCAGTTCATATTTCAGTCTGCTGCCTTCTCCGATTTCAGGGGGAAGCAACGCCCGCGCCACAAGCTTTAAATCGTCACTTTCTATATCTGTTCTTTTTAAATTAGCATAATCTCCTTCGATGCTGACTACTTCGTAAAACCATGTCTCCATTTCCGCTCTCCTCCTCAATTTCTGATTTCCTTTTGCCACTCCGTTATCAGCCGCTCCAGACTCCAGGCCGCGTTGGCCGGACTGGTAGACGGCAGTTTTACAAGAGCCGGCTGTCCCTCTCTTTGACAATATTTCAGAAACAGCTTGTATGCTTTATCTCCATTGACAAATATTTTCCTGATCTTTGCCTTATCTAATATAACATCCATGTCATTCCCTACCACATTCTTGATAGAACTGTCGGAAGAACCCACAATATCACAGGTGTTGATCACATCCCAGACCGCCACATGGTTGGCATGCAAAAAAGACACCTTTTCTTCTATTGTGACAGGCATGTCATAATGAAACACCCTGGCCAGCACTTTCCAGAAACGATTCTGTGGATGGCCATAGTAAAACTGATTTTCCCTGGATTTGACCGATGGGAAAGAACCCAGAATCAGAATCTCCGAGTTTTCATCAAATACCGGTGCAAACGTATGGGTAACATGTGTATATTCCATTCTTTTCTCCCAAATCTATATAATAAGTTATTTTTGCCTCTGTTCACTGAGGGCATATTCTGCGAAACGCCATGGCATCAATATAGCATGCTTCAAATTCCGGCTGTCGGGCCAGGTTAAGGGACTGGCTGATCTGAATGATACGCTCCAGCTTCTCCTTTTCCTCCCTCATACCGTATCGTCTCGCCCCTGCCAGAGAAGTATTGCCCATCGCCCTGCATCTTCCCCGGAGCACATCGGGAATGAGCCCGATATCTGCCGCCTTATCCACATCCAGATAATAGCCGAATCCTCCTGCCAGATATACCCGGTCTATTTTGTTCCAAGCCCCCATCCGCTCTAACAGAATGCCCGCCCCGGCGCAGACAGCGGCTTTTGCCATCTGCAGGCTGCGGATGTCCTGCTGCCTGATTCTGATTCCTTTTGTCCCATATCCTTCTGTAAACCAGGGCTCGTCCATGAGACCAGTCTCATCCATAATCCCATTTTTCAGCATTTCATCAACAAGAGAAACCATATCCGTTCCAATGACCTGAGAGGAGACGTCTCCTTCAAAGGCCGAACCTGCCGCCGTGGCAGTACACAAAAGTCCATCCCGATTCCCTACAGCCATTTCTCCATTCGTCCCCAGATCTATAAACAAAGAGAGTTCTTCCCGCTCGGCCATACCACAGGCATAGATGCCCGCTACAATATCTGCCCCGATAAATGCGGAAACGCCTGGCAAAAATAAGGCAGGAATATCCAAAAGCCTAAACGCAGAACTGCCGATATGATAAGGAGTAAATGGCGCTTTCCCGAGACTTTCTACCGGATAGCCCAGCAGCAGATGTCCCATCGTCGTATTCCCCGCCAATACCACCTGCTCCGGCCGGCCTACTGTTTCCAGCTCTTTCAAACCCTTTTCCAGCTCCCGGAGCAGCAGCTCCCGAAGCAGGCTGCCTTTTCCCTCCTGCGCAGCAGTTATTCTCGCCAGCACATCCACTCCATACACGCGCTGAGGATTTTGAAAGGCACAGGTATATAAAATGCGCCCTGTCTCTTTTTCTACAAGCTGCATGGCCACCGTAGTCGTACCGATGTCCACGCTGCAGAACAAATGGCCGGGGGCCCTGGGCTCTGATTGAGGCAGTTTGCCTCGCCCCTTTTCTATCGTCTCTGGCGTTCCTTTTCCTGCTTCGGAAATCGTCACAATCTCTGCCTTCTTCTCCTGGATAAAACAGATTTCCACGTCACAGTCCATCGTCGGCCTGGCAGTGCACGCCAGCCGGTATCCCTCTCGCAGTTCCTGAGGTGTCAGAAATTTCCGGTCAGCAAAAGAAGGCAGGGGCGCATCTTTCAGAAACCGAACTCTGCATTTTCCACAGGCGCCTCTGCCTCCACAGGAGCCGAACTTTCCGTTTACAGTATCCCGGGCAGCTAGTATCTGATGAAACAGGCTGCCTTTCTCCTTTCGAAAATGATAGACTTTGTCACACAAACTGATTTTTCTCCCTGTCATAGTGATAATCGATCCCCGAAAGCTTTTCTGTGAGCTCCGCCTGTGCCACATCCAAATCGTCACACAGCGCTTCCAGATCGTAATCATAATCCCGCAGTTTTAAATTGATAAAGCTAAGAAGCATTACCGGATCTTTTGGCAGCATTATCTGACCTCCGTTTTTTATTTCCTTTATACACTAATAACGGCATCACCCGTCTTTGCTATTTTATCACAATGAAAAGTAGTTTACAATTTCCCGCCACCAAAATAATTCACTCCGATAATCGCAATACCCAAAACTGTAAGAACAACGCCCGTGGCCCGATTCAGAGTCATAGCACTGGCTCTATTGGCAAATTTTGCAGCAATCCTCGCCCACAGCAGAGTAAAGGCAACGCAGAGTACCAATATCCACATATTCGGTATTCCATCAATCGCAAAATGGCTAACCGCACCAGTCAGCGCCGTAAATGTCATAATAAACACACTTGTCCCTACTGCCGTCTTCAGCTCATATCCGAGAACACCTGTGAGAATCAGGAGCATCATCATCCCGCCGCCTGCACCGACAAAACCACATATAAATCCCACAGCCATACCACTGACAATTGACTGTAGCAGTTTTTTCTTGGCATCGGCCTGTGTCATGGACTCTTTCGTTGTCATAACCGGCTTTACGATAAATTTAATACCAAGAAACAAGGTCATAAATACAGAAAAATTTCCCATGACTGTATTGGACAGCAGACTCGCTGTCCAACTTCCAACTAACGTAAACAGCAAAACCGTTATCATCATTATGATTCCGTTACGAATATCCAGATTCTTATTTTTTTTGTAAGTATACGCACTTACAGCACTTGCCAGCACGTCACTGGCCAATGCAATTCCCACAGCCTCATAGGCAGGAAATCCTAAAAATGTGATCAGCATCGGACTGATAACCGCCGCCGCACTCATTCCTGCAAAACCCGTTCCCAGACCAGCCCCCAGACCGGCCATAAAACAAACAATCACTTGATACATTCTTATTCCTCCTCCAGATATTCACTGATATTTTTCATGATATGGTCTGTATATCTTTTCATGCATTCGATGTCTTCTCCCGTAAACCCCTGCAGCATAATCGCAATAAACTTTTTCTGTGCCTCTCTCCCGTCTGCAATAATGGGATACGCCTCTTCACATATTTTCAAATGGGCCGTTTTTCTGTTATCCGATGCATATTCTTTTCGCAGATATCCTTTCTCTTCCAGAAGTTTTATCGAAAAAGATACCTGTGACTTTGACAGATATCGAACTTCCACAATTTCCGTCGCCGTATCGTACTGAGGATTGTTTGCCAAAAACAATAAAATATCCAATTCCATCCGGGTCATTTCATGTCGATTGCAAATCGTTCCCACACATTTAGAATAGAGTGCCTTCATTGCATTTTGGCGTTCCCATAAATTAAACAAAATCATATCCCCCTTTTCGTTCTATTTAGAACTATTTTAGCATAAAAATATTTTCCTGCAAGTAAAATTTTTATAAAGACGGACGCCGCTTATCAGCAGCCATCTTTTCATTGACTTTCTCAAATTATACGTGTATAGTATAGTTTACAAATACATATTACACGCTAGGGGAGCTATTTGCTGAGATGAAGTTTTACTTCAGACCCTCATCACTTGAACCGGATAATACCGGCGTAAGGAAGCAGCGCATATTTTGTCACAGACAATATGCACTATTATCGGCAGCCCCTCTTTTTGTTGTAATGCAAAGGAGGATTTTTTTATGTTTTTTGAAACTGTTACAAACGAATGGAATGAGGTAACTTATGTCCCTACCACTCTTGGCAATGTCTTATTGGCCGCCATTATTATCGCTCTTTTGGCAGCAGCTATGCTTTTTATTCACAAAAATACAAAAAAGCTTTCCGCCCGTCAGCTCGTTTTCTGTGCGGCCGCCATTGCCCTGGGAACCGTTCTTTCCAACATCAAGCTGTTCAGATTCCCTACTGGAGGTTCCATTACGCTCCTCTCCATGCTTATTGTCACCCTTCCTGGCTATTGGTTCGGTCTGGGAGCCGGATTAATGACAGGTGTTGCCTACGGTGTACTGCAGTTACTGATCGATCCTTATGTCCTCTTCCCGGCTCAGCTGATCGTAGACTATCTGCTGGCATTCGGCGCACTTGGGCTTTCCGGTCTCTTCTACAGTAAAAAGCATGGCCTAGCGAAAGGGTATGTCACAGGCATCCTGGGCAGATATTTATTTGCCGTTATTTCCGGCTGGATTTTCTTCGGTACTTATGCATGGGAAGGATGGAATCCGTTTTTTTATTCTCTTGTTTACAATGGCATTTACATTTTCTCCGAAGCGGCTGTTACGATTATTATTATCATGCTGCCCCCTGTCAGAGATGCCATGACGAGAGTTAAAAAAATAGCCCTATAATTTTATTTACTGAGAGGCTTGCCAAAGGCAGCCTCTTTTTGCTATGATTTTCACATCACATTCCAGGAGGTATCCCCATGGCAACATCCAAACAATTTTTAACCTATCTATTGGAACAATTATCTGATCTGGAAGAGATTACCCACAGAGCCATGATGGGCGAATATATCATTTACTATCGGGGTAAAATCGCCGCTTATGTCTGCGATGACAGATTCCTGGTGAAACCTACGGAAGCGGCAAAAACCCTTATGCCGCGGGCTCCTTTTGAACCTCCCTATAAAGGCGCAAAAGATATGATTCTTGTGGAAGATGTAGACAATAAAGAATTTTTAACACAATTATTCTTATCCATGTATGACGAACTGCCCTTTCCCAAACCAACAAAAAAAAAGAAATAAGAAGCCAAAGATTTTTTCTGAGACGGTTTATCCTTATATTAATACTGATACCGTTTCCGATATTTAATAAACAGAAACAGAGTCAAAACGAGTGCCATAAATTCCGCCACCGGCGTTGCCAACCAAATTCCATTGACTCCCAGAATTGCAGGTAATATGAGCATGGTAATCAGCATAAATACAAAAGAACGTGAAAAGGCAAGAACTGCTGAAACTATGCCATTGGACAGTGCAGTGAACATCCCACTGGCAAAAATATTAAAGCCAATAAACAAAAGTGCCAGAGTGCAGATTCGATTTCCGACTACAGCCAGCTCATACACTGGATTATCGGAACGGGCAAATATGGACACCAGCGGCTTTGTTGCAATAAAAGAAATTATCACTATCACAAAAGAAATAACAGCAATCGTCTTCAGGCTGATTAAAATCAATTTTTTCAGCTTCTCATAATTTTTCTCTCCATAATAGTAACTGATCATAGGTGCAACACCGTAGGAGTACCCTGTATAAAGGGAACTTGCAAACATTAGAACATACATGATAATAGTCACGGCGGCAATACCATTTTCCCCAATATAATGCAGCATTGTCCAATTGAACATCATAGTAATAATACCTGTGACAAGGGCAGTTGCCATTTCAGAACATCCGTTAGTCGCTGCACCCACAAGTACCTTAAGACGAAAGACCGGCCTGGTAAAACAGAGCAGATTTTTCCTGTGACTGAATACAAACAGGCCTGCCATAGCTGTAACAGAATAGCCCAGGCCAGTGGCAATAGCTGCGCCTCCGATTCCCATATTGAAAACAGCTATAAAAATATAGTCCAGTACCATGTTCAACACGCCACCTGTTATAGAACAGACAAAAGAAAGCGTTGCTTTTTCCGAAGCAATCATATACAGGGTAAAATTGTTCATCAGCAGGATAGGAATTGTAAACAATAAATAGCGGCTGAGATATCCAGTGCAATACTCCATAACTTCTACAGAAAGCCCCATACTTCCAAAGATATTGTCCATCACAAAATACCCTAATATGCACATGCTCTTGATTATGTTTTCCGCAGCAAATCTATACCAAAGTATAAATCGCTTTCACACCGCCTTTATCAAATCAAACTCCCGCAAAATAGCGACAACATCTTTCGCTCCCTGCTGGTAAGCAAGTTCGCCGTACCTCGCACAACATGCGTTTCCTGCCGATAACAGCCGGTCTATCGCCTGCCGCTGCTCTCTTGTAAAGTCATACTCCCGAAGCTGTTTCGACAGCTTTCCCATCTCCCTGTCTTTTTCTCTGTATTTCTTTTCACTTACGATTACCCGGTCTAATCTCTCCCTGGTCATCATTTTTGACATTACCGTCAGAATGTTTTCTTCCGTACGTTTCCCCCCTTAATATCTTCCTTCATGAAAGGGCTACGCCTGTTATGAAAGCGCATAGCCCTTTCTTTATTATTAAAGGAGAGACATATGGAAGAAATCATTCTGAAAGTAATGGCGTAAGCAATGACCGCAGAAATGTCTGAAAAAATTGTGACAGGTGAAAAGGAGTATAAAAAGAAAAGTAAAACAATTATTATCTGTTAATGGGCAAGCGTACATTGACTCATAATTGACTCATATATGTGCCATATGGTACAATACATTTTAACATATCATTTACTTAACTATAAGGAAGGAGAAACAGAGCAATGAAAAAAATATTTATTACACTCCTCGCTGTAACAGTAGCATTGAGCAGCAGCATGACGGCATTGGCTGCGCCCAGAACTTTGGACGCGGTATTATTTGATCCGGAATATTATGCCCAATACAATCCCGATGTAGTAGCTGTGCTGGGCAACGATTACAATCTGCTGTATAATCATTATATGGATACAGGAAAAGCGGAAGGCAGAATCGGATGTTTCAATGACACGATCCTGAATGAGAAAACTGTAGGAAACTATACCCTTACCAAAACGAATATCTGGGTGCAGGCAGCAGAAACGACTTATCTTTACAGCTTCCCATCAAGTGATTCAGTCATGACAGACAGAGTATTGAAAAAGGGCGACATTGTAAATATCATCAGTATAGTGGACGGTACAGACTGGTACAGAATCGTACCCCAGCAGACTCGCGAAGTAGTATTCATCAATAAAGCGTTTTTAATTCCATTAGTGGAAGCAAGTGGCGACGGCGAACCAAATGTAGGGGAGGTCGTAGGCTACAACGTAATTACCGGAGCTCCTGCGATATACGCTGGAAGCTTCGATTCATCAAATTTTTAGTAAAGAAAGATATTCAGGGTTGGTATGACAGCATACTGCCCCTGTTTGCCATCATTACAGCATTCTCACACATTGCCTGGCTGAGAATGCTGCTTTTATTATTCCTATACCTCTACATGATTCAAATACAGTTTTATTTTTTCTGGATTTGCAAAAAATTTCTGAATCGCTTTTGTATCGTTTTGACCGGATTTATCGGAAACATTATTCAAAAGCATCTTTTTCAGCGTATCGTCCCCACGTTTGATATATTCCATAACATAATATTTAAAGTCGGATGCGGACAGTGAATATTGTGTTACGTTATCTATTAGCTGTCTTGTGCATTTATCAATAATTGCGGATAAAGACACCTGAAATTTTGCTGCTGTCTTTTTCATTGCTTTTGTTACATTCTCATTGATATAGATTGGGTTTTCATCCCGTTGTAAATCAATGGTATAATATAATACACACAATATCTGCCCAATCCGGGAACTTGTTTTTGTTAATTCTATCGTATATTCATCTTCTGGCAGCTCGTTCATGTCATGGGGGGTCAGCTCTACCCCTCCATCTTCATATACTGTCATAATAAATTGTTTCAGTATTTTGCGTCTTTCCATTTTCTTTCTCCTTTTTATATTTGTTAATACTTAATATACTTAGATTTTTGTTTCTTGTCAATATATTAAATATTTGTATATAATTCTTATATTTATCATTTGCAAATATTAAGAATTATGATATTGTGTAAAAAAGGAGGAAGTTGCTTATTTCATACTGACAAAAGAAAACCAGTTCCATCAATTAGAAATCCATTTTTGTGAAATATCAACAATATTTTTATGGAAATCAATGATGTTTTATTGCAGGATTTGTTGAAATATGCTAAAATAGATGACATAGACAGGGCACTTGCGTACATAGAGATGAGTAAAAAACTGGAAAAAGTACAAAAAATTCATCCTTACGCCATTACCCCTCCCACGAAAGAGGGCGGGTGTTATCAGACCTGCTATAAGGGTATAAATGGAAAGCGAAAAAATATCAAAGCGCCTACGGAAAAAGAATTATGGGAAAAACTCATTCCCATCTATTTTCCTCAATCGAACCTTGACAAGTTCAAATTTTCTGATTTATTTCAGGAATGGCTTACATACAAGGAAAGCATCACAAGCAGTCCAAACACGATTATGCGCCATAGACAGCATTACAGACGCTATTTTGAAAAATCCGCTCTCCATGATAAGAATATCGCACGGATAGACGACCTTTTTCTTGAAACAGAATGCAACCGCATTGTCAAGTCCTTTAACCTGACACGTAAGGAATGGAACAATGTCAAGACGATTTTAAACGGCATGTTTGACTATGCAACACGCAAACATTACCTGCAAACAGACCCTATGGAAAAAGTCAGGATATTTGTAAAGTTCTGGCAGGTTGTTAAAAAATCGGGCAGCACGCAGACATACAATACGCAGGAACTGCAAGACCTTCATTTATATCTTGACCGGATGTTTGCAGAAACAGGCGATAGTGTTTTCCTCTGTATAAAATTCAACTTTCTCGCCGGGCTGCGCGTGGGAGAACTCGTTTCCCTGCGCTGGTCCGACATTGAGGGAAACCGCCTCCATATCGTCCGTGAGGAAGTGCGCAACCAGACTACAAACAGCTACGAAGTTGTGGAGCACACAAAGACCTATCAGGACAGGTTTGTAATACTTGTCCCCAAAGCGCTGGAAATCCTGCATAAAATCCCACGTGAAAGCGAATACATCTTTACGAGGGACAGCCAGCGCATTGTCTCCCGACAGGTTGCCTATGTTCTGGAAAAATATGCCCAAAGTCAGGGGATGGAGGTAAAGAGCAGTCATAAGATTCGTAAGACTTTTGCAAGTCTCCTGAATGCCAATGGTGTCCCCATTGACTGCATCCGTGAGATGCTCGGCCACAATAACCTGTCAACCACTCTGGGCTATATTTATAACCCTCTCACCGAGTCAGAAACCTATGAACTCATAAAGAACGCATTGTAACCAACTGTAACCACTGTCTACAGTTGTCTACAGGCTGGCAAGGCACAAAAAAACACGGAAATGCTGATAAACTCAACATTTCCGCTACTTTAACCAGAGCACGAGACGGGATTCGAACCCGCGACCCTCGCCTTGGCAAGGCGATACTCCACCACTGAGCCACTCGTGCGTATTTCTGACCCATCAGGCAATTTATAATATACTATACCCTTTTTATTTTGTCAATTATATTTTTTCAATTTCATATCTCATTCTGACGTGTTGTCACATTTCACATAATAAATCGCTTCCAGAGATTCTCTCACTTTATCCTCCAGCCCGGAATCCCCTTGAATCTTTGCAAGCATTCCCTCATACGCTGCCTGAATTCCATCCTGCACATAGAGAAGATTCGCACCGTTTTCCCATGCATCCAGACAGGCTTCCGCCAAAGTGTCTTCCGCTCCTTCTATCTGTACCGTAACAAGTTCCGTTCCTTCCGCATTCCCTAAAAGCGACGGCAGTGTCACTGTCTTACAAATATTTCCCTCCTTCTGCGTAAACTCTGTATTAATACCATAGACAGATAAATCCTCTGTCAATAAATCCGTTTCTTCATCCAAACATAAGAACAACTGATATTTACTTTTCGAAATAGTATCCGTAATCATTTTTGTAAACTGTTCTGCCGACTCGACATTGGAAGCAGAGTAAACGATACCTCCAACCGGATACTTCACCAATGCTTCCTGTGTCCCTTCTCCTGCTATTATTGCCCTGTCCACTCCTGTCAGAGCCTCCGGAGTTGTCAGAAACAATCCCGCCACCTGATCTTCCAACGGCATCCCTGCAACTGTGGCTGAAACAATATCATCCAGCAGATCTTCTTCGGTATAAGTTACTGTATCCTCAGGCTCATCCACTTCTTCAGTTTCCGTCTCTTCTGTGGATTCTGTCTCTTCTTCCAGATTTTCCTGCTGTTTTCTCTCCTGAAACCATTTTGTGACAAACCTGATCGCAAAAAATATTCCCACCACAACGCCAACAATCAGAACTGCAAGTGCAACATACGACAATATTTGATTTCGTATTCTTCTCTGTCTTCTTCGTTCCCTGTTGGAAGTAACCGAAGAATTTCGCTTTTTTGTCTTTGTCATACTTTCCTCTTATCGTATTCTCTGCCTACTACTTTTTATCGGGCACAGCCACGGAAAGCCCCAGGCTTCCCGTGGCTCGCTTATTTATCTTCGCAGCGCCATTCGGAAAGCCCCAGGCTTTCCTCATCGCGGGCTTCGCCCTATGCATCTATATGGATAAAGGCCCACTGCTCACTATCGGGCACAGCCACGGATAGCCTCCGGCTTCCCGTGGCTCGCTTCGCTCGCCAAATGTCTAAAAATATATCTGTTCATGCGAGCATGACAGATATATTTTCATCCACTTGGCTCTGCCCTTTTCGCACATTATACCCCATTCTATTTTAGGATGCAACTAAGGTTTTCCGGCCTTTCCATAGCGGAGAGGCTCTGACATATGTACATTAAAAAAGGAAATCATCGGCCCCATGCCAAATGCTGTAACAACAGTACCAATCCCCAGGACCGCTCCCAGAGCAAATCCGCTCAGGGCTACAGTCAGGTCGCACACTACCCGCACAATAAAGAATTTCCATTTTTTCTTCTCCGAAATGCACAGCGCCACTGCATCATATGTGGATACCCCCAAATCTCCCACATAATAGAGAGAGGAGGAAAGGCACAGCAGCAATACTCCAGCACCCAAAAGCACTGCCCTTGTCAGTATGGTTTCTGTAAAGGGGACCCGATTCCATAGCCAGGAAGAGAAGTCCACCACATATCCCAGTAAAAATATATTGATAAAGGTCCCCAGTCCTATCTTACTTCGATCGACAAAAAATATGGCAACCAACATCAGCAGATTAAATAGCATATAAAAGGTGCCAAATGAGATCGGTGTATGCATCCAGAGTCCATGGACAAACACCTGAAAGCAATCCATGCCAAAGGCGGATGCATTGAACATCCCTATGGCAAGCCCACTCACAATCACGCCTACAACGGTCATGACAATACGTCTTTTCTTTTCACTGTTCATCTGTCTTCTCCATCCAAACTCATAAATTCCTCTATTGCCTGCACAGTCCTTTCGATATCCTCATCCGTGTGAGCCCAGGATACGAACATAGCTTCATACTGGGAAGGTGCCACATAAATGCCATGGGCAAGCATATGCCGGAAATATGCCCCAAAGGTCTTTCCATCTGATGTGACAGCACTGTCATAATCTCTCACAGGCGTTTCTGTAAAAAATGCACTGAGCAAAGAACCCGCCTGATTGACCCATACTTTTCCACTGCGCCTGTAAGCTTCTGCCAACATCCCTGCCTTGCTTTCGATTTCCCGGTAGATTTCCTCATGCTCCATCAGTACGGAAAGGGTGGCAATTCCCGCTGTAGTGGCAATAGGGTTGCCTGACAATGTTCCTGCCTGGTATACCTTTCCTACAGGCGCTACCCAATCCATGATTTCCCTTTTTCCGCCATATACTGCAAGCGGCATACCCCCGCCCACAATCTTGCCAAGAACCGTCATATCCGGTGTAACGCCATAATAAGCCTGAGCACCCCCAAGTCCAAGACGGAAACCGGTAATCACTTCATCGAAAATCAAAACCGTCCCGTATTTTTTCGTTATTTCCCGGAGAAATTCCAGAAATCCTTTTTCAGGAAGGACCACTCCCATATTGGCCGCCACAGGCTCCACAAGCAGGCAGGCGATTTTTTCTCCCTGTGCTTCAAAGATTTTCTTTACACTTTCCGCATCGTTATAGGAAGCGACCAGCGTATGCTCTGTATAGGAAGCAGGGATACCGGCACTGTCAGGCACGCCACCTGTCAGGGCACCACTTCCCGCTTTCACAAGCAGCCCATCCGAATGGCCGTGATAACACCCTTTGAATTTTACGATTTTTTCTCTGCCGGTATAGCCCCGGGCAGCCCGCACAGCGCTCATTACCGCCTCTGTCCCGGAATTTACAAGCCGCAGCTTCTCCATGGAAGGAATATTTTGTCGTATCATCTGTGCAAGTACCACTTCCTTCTCTGTACAGGCTCCGAAGGTCAGCCCGTCCAGTACCGCTTTCTGCACCTTTTCCACCACAGTCGGATAGGCGTGCCCTAAAATCCCCGGGCCCCAGGAACACACATAATCGATCCATTCATTTCCATCCACGTCTGTCAATCTGTCTCCCGCTGCACGTTTTATAAAAAGAGGCGTCATACCCACACTGCCAAAGGCCCGGACCGGACTGTTTACCCCGCCCGGCATCAATGACACTGCTTCTTGATATAATTGCTCAGATCTATCTGTTTTCATCTTTTTTATTCCTCTTTCTTATTTCTCTTTCTTTTTTATTTGCATCCGGGTGTCAAAAGCCCTGTTCTTTTATCCACTGAGGGTACCGATACATATGAAATGCCCTGTTTACAGAAAACAGTATCTTCACACTGTCCCCCGCAAACAGAGCATCAGCCTTCCTAAAAAGGCTTTTGGCATTTATGATCAAAGAGCCAAGCAGGACGATAAGCCGGGTTATGTCGTGAATGATCATCTATCCAGGACTATTGTTGCCAATAGCCTCCAGCGACCCACCTGAAAGCAGGCCGGGCAGACCTGTTGCTTTCGATTCGGTCTTGCTTCGGATGGGGTTTACATGTGCCCCTGCCGTTACCGGCAGGGCGGTAGTCTCTTACACTGCCCTTCCACCCTTACCAGATTCCTGGCGGTATATTTCTGTTGCACTGTCCTTGGAGTCGCCTCCACCGGATGTTATCCGGCATCCTGCCCTGTGAAGCCCGGACTTTCCTCACCTGCTGCCTTTCGGCATTGCAGCCGCGATCATTTATCCTACTTGGCCCCTTTATATTTTTATCGCATGAGCACCATTACACGTGATATACACTGCCACCGATAAATTCTCTCACAATGGAGTTCTTCGGCAGCATTTCACTGTTGATTCCCAGGAAGTATTCCAGGAATTTCAGAAGCCTCTTTGCCTCATAATATTCCGGTTCCCCCTTTTGAATACTGAACAGGAGCGGCTCCGCATACGTCTTCAGCACAGCCAGTTCATAGATCAGTACGGAATTAAACGTGGCATCGGCGCTCTCCTGAAAAGGAAAAATATTCTCTTCTTCTCCCCGGCGCACAGACTGCCACATGGCGATCGTCTGTTTTGCAGAAGTGCCTCTGTTTCTGGCATCCCGTACCATACGACGCAGCAGCCTTCCATCTGTAGTAGGGATACGGTTATGTTCATCAATATTCAGACTGGTCAGAGCACTGATATAAATCTTATATTTACTCTCGCTTGGGAGAGAGAGAGACATTTTATCATTCAACCCATGAATCCCTTCGATGACAAGGATGTCATCTTTTCCCAGCGTCTTGAAATTCCCTTTGTATTCCCGTTTTCCCGTCTTGAAATTAAAAGACGGGAGTTCCACTGTCTTACCGGCAAGGAGATTGCCCATATCTTCATTGAATCCTGCCACATCGATGGCTTCCAGACATTCAAAATTATAATTCCCGTTTTTATCCCTGGGCGTAAGTTCCCTGTCCACAAAATAATCATCTACACCTATGGGATGAGGGTTCATGCCATAGGAACGGAGCTGTACAGAAAGCCTGTGGGAAAATGTCGTCTTGCCGGAAGAAGAAGGCCCGGCAATCATAACAAATTTGACGCCTTTTCTGTTCACAATATCCTGGGCAATCTCCGCGATCCTTCTCTCCTGCAGTGCCTCCTGCACGAGAATCAGCTCTGCAATCCTGCCGCCGCAGATCTCGTCATTCAGATCCCCCACCGTATCGATTCCCATCATTTCTCCCCAGACAGTAGACTGCTCTAACGCATGAAACAGCTTTTCCCTCGGCACAAAATAGTCGATCTTTTTGGGCTCGTGCCGGTCAGGTAAGAGCAACATCAGCCCATTCTCATAGGAAATCACTTTGAAATATTTAATATATCCGGTAGAAGGCAGCATATATCCGTAATAATAATCCTGGAAATCGTCCATTTGGTAAACATTCACAAAGGAACTTCGTCTGTATCTGAAAAGCTTCTTTTTATCTTCCATTCCCAGACTGTCAAAGAGTGCCAGTCCCTCCTCCAGCGGATATGTATGTTTTGTAATGGGAATATTCTGTAAAACGAGCTGTTCCATCCGCACGTTCAACCGTTCGATCAGTGTCTGGTCCACTTTCACCTTCCCATTCACCCGACAGTAATACCCCTGTCCGATAGCAAATTCTACTTTGACTCTGTCGATATTTTCCCGTTTTTCCACATCGTACAACGCTTTCAGTAAAAGCATAATGGCCGTACGCACATAAGCTTTGTGTCCCGCAGAATCCTGCAGCGTAATGAATTTCAGTTCACAGTCCTTTTCCGCTTTCTTCATCAGTTCTGTGATCTTCCCATTCACCATGACAAGAGCGATCGTTCCGTCGTACACCTTCTCATATTCCCGGGCAATTTCTTCGTAAGTCGTTCCCTTTTTGTACTTCTTTTCCTCCCCACAAATCGTAAGCGTTACCATAATCTACCTTCCCTCCTGTTTTGTAACGAAATATTTGCTGTTCACAACATCCAGAACGGATTTTGCTCTCTGGCACGGAAAACAACTAGTTCTCCGCACTCTCTCTTTAAAAATTCCTCCATAACAGGGACAAATATCTTTTCCAGCCCATAGTGCCCCGCATCGATAATGCTCAACCCCATAGCCATGGCATCTATCCCCTCATGATGATCGATATCCCCGGTAATCAGGACATCCGCTCCCCCCAGAACGGATTTTTGAATAACACTTTTCCCGGAACCCGGACAGATCGCCGCTCTCTCTACGATCCTGTTCTTCTCCCCAAATATTTTTATGTAATCCAAAGCAAAGGAATGCTTTACAAGTTCCGCACATTCTTTCAGTGACATTGCCTTTTGCAACTTACCGACTCTTCCGATACCTTCCTTTTCCCTGTCAGTTTCCCGGGTAACATCTAATACCTGCCTGTCTGTCAGTGCAATCTTATCCGCTGCCGCATCCGCCATTCCCATCACATCAAAATTTGTATGCATGGCATAGCAGCATATATCATTTCCAAGCAGCTTTACCAGCCTCCTGCCGATAAAATCATCGTCATTGATCTGTTTGCGCGCCGAAAAGATCAGAGGATGATGCGTCAGAAGAAAATCCACACCGGCCTCCACTGCCTCTTCTATCACTTCACCGGTAGCATCCAGTGCCACCATCACTTTTCCAATCTCCTTTTCATACCTGCCTGTGAGTAATCCAGGATTATCCCAGGACTCTGCATAGGAACGGGGAGACAACATCTCCAGTTTATTTATTAACTCTCTGCAGCGCATATTCCACTCCTGATTCTACTTTCCTTCTATCGTATTCTGTAAACTCATTCTGTAAAGCAGGACAGAGCATAATTTCTGATCTTTTCCGATCTTTCCAGGGCCGCTGCCCGCTGCCTGCACTTCTCTGTCTTTTCTTTCCCCGAAGAGAGGAGCTCCCTGCCAATGATATGTTCCCGTTCCTGTTCCCAGAGCAGAAACTGATACAGCACAGAATGACAGTGCCGCAATAGATATTCTCCGTATCTGTCATAGGCCTCCCGGCGTATTTCCTCTGCCTCTGCAGCCGCTTCCCTGCTTCTATCCCCGGCCGTCCCTACACCGAAACCCACATTTCTGCCTGTTTCTTTCACCCTGCCGGAGGCATTCTCCTCCTCCCGGGTCTCTGGCAAAACCGCTCGCATCATCGGGTAGTATTTCCCATCTTCGTACACCATGTTTTCCTGCACAATGTAAAACCCCGATTCCCGCAGAAATCTTCTGACAGCGGCTATTTCTGACTGGGGCTGTAACACCACTTCTTTCATTGCCCGAATTTTTTCCATACCCTCTGACAATATTTTTATGATTAGCCTGCCACCCATGCCGGCCAGAATCAGGCTGTCCGCTTCTCCTTTTTCCAGAGAAGCGACACCGTCTGACAGTCTCAGCGTTATGTACTCTTCCAGGCCAAAAGCTCTGACATTTTCTTTTGCATTTCCAAGAGGTCCGGCTCCTCTGTCCACGGCAATTACTCTCGGACAAATCCGATTCTGTATGAGCCAGACAGGTATATAGCCATGGTCACAGCCTACGTCACATGCTATACTGCCGACAGATACCAGATCTGCTACCGCCTGCAGTCTCTTTGATAATTCCACTTTTTCCCTCTAGTCCAGATAATCTTTCAGTTTACGGCTTCTGCTGGGATGACGGAGTTTGCGCAGCGCCTTTGCTTCGATCTGCCGGATACGTTCCCGGGTTACGTTGAACTCTTTCCCCACTTCCTCCAGTGTCCGGGCACGGCCATCGTCCAGTCCGAAACGGAGCCGGAGCACCTTCTGTTCTCTCTCTGTCAGCGTGCCAAGCACTTCTACAAGCTGTTCCTTCAGCAGCGTAAAGGCAGCCGCATCGGAAGGTACCGGCACATTGTCATCCTGTATGAAATCTCCCAGATGACTGTCCTCTTCTTCTCCGATGGGCGTTTCCAGAGAAACCGGCTCCTGAGAAATCTTCAGAATTTCCCGTACCCGTTCTTCCGGCATATTCATTTCCTCTGCAATTTCCTCCGGAGTAGGTTCTCTCCCCAGCTCCTGCAAGAGCTGTCTGCTCACCCGAATCAGCTTATTGATCGTCTCCACCATATGCACGGGGATACGAATCGTTCTGCCCTGATCGGCAATGGCTCTTGTGATCGCCTGTCGAATCCACCAGGTAGCATAAGTAGAGAATTTATATCCTTTACGATAATCAAATTTTTCCACTGCCTTAATCAGGCCCATATTTCCTTCCTGAATCAGATCGAGAAAGAGCATGCCACGTCCCACGTATCGCTTTGCAATACTCACTACAAGACGCAGATTCGCTTCTGCCAGCCGCTTTTTCGCCTCTGCATCTCCCATTTCCATCTTCTTTGCCAGATCAATTTCCTCTTCCGCATTCAAAAGAGGCACCTTACCAATCTCCTTCAGATACATCCTGACAGGGTCCTCGATGCTGACTCCGTCCGGGACAGAGAGGTCGATATTTTCCACATCTACCTCGTCTTCTTCTGTCAGAATGATTTCCTCTTCGCTCACATCATCGCCTTTGGTAATGCGCAGTACATCCACATGGTTCTGTTCCAGTGTCTCTATGATTTGATCGAACTGTTCCTCTTCCAGATCCAGCTCTGTAAAAAAATCTCGGATTTCCTGATATTCCAGAACATTCTTTTTCTTTTTGGCAATATTTAAGAGTTCTTTCAATCTCTCTTCAAACTTTGCCCTTGTGTTTTCGTCCATTAATGTGGCCCATCCTTCCATAACTTGTTATTTATTTTTGCCTTAATCTAAGGAAATATGCGTATTCTTCAGCTCTTCCAGTGCCTTTTTCCCTGCAATCGCCCTCTTTAGTGCATCCATATCGTTTCCCATACGCTCGCAGTCACATTCATAACTATATGTTTTTACACTGATCAGGATATCATGAAAAGCTTTTTCCCTTTCCTTTTTCTCCTGCCCTGGCAGTACCAGCCGGGTGTGGAACAGTGCCGCCACTTCCCTCTGCTGCTCCTCTTCTGTAAACTGACTGACCAGTGCCGCAGGATTGGGGGCTTCCCCTTCCAGTTCCGCAAACAGCTTCTCTGCCACCTGTCGATACAGATCTGTCGTAAAATCTCCTGGAGAAATGTATTTTTTTATTTTTCTGTATAATCCCGGTTCTTCACTGAGCCAGGTAATCAATAACCTCTGTGCCTTTTTCGCTCCGTCTTCCGGTGTATTTTTAGGTTTTACCCCGGACTTTGGCCGTATGGTCTCTTTCGCCAGTCCGGTTTTTGCTGCGTAGCTTCCCACGAGTCTGCGCAGATTCTCAAATCCAATATGATATCTATCCGCCGCGGCTTCGATATAGTTTTCCCTCTCCACTTCCTCTGAAAAACCGCACAGCTTTCTGGCAATCGCCTGGTGAAACCGTGTCTTCCCTTCCGGGTCTGACAGATCATAGTCCCGCTCCAGTATCCTCAGCTCGAAGAAGAAGCTGTTCTCCGCCTCCTCTATCCGCTTCTGAAATTGTTCCGTACCTCTGTTTTTCAAAAATTCGTCCGGGTCCTTATAAGGTTCCAGATGAATAATCTTCCCGGTCAATCCCGATTCCTTTAAGATACCAATAGCCCGAAGTGCGGCTCTGACACCTGCTCCGTCACTGTCATAGGACAACAGCACATTTTCCGTATATCTGCGAATCAGTCCGGCCTGTCCTTCTGTAAAGGCTGTCCCGAGAGAAGCTACAGCCTGTCCAAATCCGGCCTGATGCATGGCAATTACATCCATATATCCTTCACACAGAATCATGTTGCCAGCCCTGGAACTGCGGGCGAAATTCAACCCGTATAAATTTCTGCTTTTGTCAAATACCGGTGTCTCAGGGGAATTCAGATATTTGGGCTTTCCTTCCCCCATGACTCTGCCTCCGAATCCGATGACCCGATGGTTCATATCCTGTATCGGAAACATGACCCGATTCCAGAATTTATCATGTGTCCCATACTTTTCATCAATGCTGCACAGTCCCGCTTCTTTTAAAAGCTCATCCTGATAGCCTTTGCCTTTCAGATATCTGGTCAGATCATCACTGAATTTACTTGCGAAACCGAGACCAAATTTATGTATCGTCCCTTCTTCCAGCCCCCGTCCCCGCAAATACTGCAGTCCCGCTCTTCCTTCCTGTTTCCGAAGCAGGTAGTAGAAATATTTTGCCGCTTCTTTATTCACTTCCAGCAGCTTCGTACGTCTGCTCTCCTTCTGCTTCATCTCCTCCGAATATTCCAGCTCAGGCAGGCTCACCCCTGCCCGCTCCGCCAGCGCTTTTACCGCTTCCTGAAACGTAAAATGCTCATATTCCATCAGAAATGTAAATACATTTCCTCCCGCCCCACAGCCGAAACAGTAATACATTTGTTTACTCCTTGAAACGGAAAAAGAAGGGGACTTCTCACTGTGAAATGGACACAGCCCGAAATAACTTCCTCCCTTTCTCTGGAGCCGGACATGGCCGGATATCACGTCAACAATATCATTTTTTAAACGAACTTCTTCGATCAGTTCCTCTGGATAGTACATCCGCCTGCCATTCCCTTCCTGGTGCAACCGTCACTTTCCCTGCACCAAATCAGCCGTGCCAGCATTTCGGTATGTAGATTTCTTCGTATTTGGCTATGGCGAAACGGTCTGTCATGGCCCCGATATAATCACAGAGCACTTTTTCCTTTGGCTCTCCCCTGTCCATCAGACGATGGTAATCCACGGGCAGCAATTCCATATGTTTCCCATAGTATTCATATAACGTCTTGATCAGTCCCTCTGCCTTTTCTTCTTCTCCTTTGGCAACAGGGTTCGTATATAGATGTTCAAATAGAAATGTCCTCAGCTTTTTCATCGCTTCCGCTACCGGTACAGACATACAGATATCGTTCTGTTTCGTACTCGTCGTTACCAGATCATGAATAAAGTGATCCAGCCGACTGCCAAGCGTATTGCCAATCACATCGGCTATCTCTTTCGGAATATCCGACTCTTTTAAAATACCAGCCCGAATGGCATCGTCCATATCATGATGGATATAGGCAATCTTGTCGGAGATACGGACAATCTTCCCTTCCAGCGTGCCGGGATTCCCGTTTGTCTGATGATTCTGAATCCCATCCCTCACCTCAAAAGTCAGATTCAGCCCCTGTCCGTCCTTTTCCAGTATATCGACGGTACGGACACTCTGTTCGCTGTGGCAGAAACCATAAGGACATACTTCTTCCAGTGCCCTTTCTCCGGCATGGCCAAAGGGAGTATGCCCCAGATCGTGCCCCAGTGCAATGGCCTCCACCAGATCTTCATTGAGCCGGAGTGCCTTTGCAATCGTCCTGGCATTCTGAGATACTTCCAGTGTATGCGTCAGTCTCGTCCGATAATGGTCCCCTTCCGGTGTCAGAAATACCTGGGTTTTGTCTTTCAGACGCCTGAACGATTTACTATGTAAAATCCTGTCTCTGTCCCTCTGGAAGACCGGACGGATATCGCAGGGTTCCTCCATTCTCCTTCGTCCCCTGGAATCCATGCTGAATGCAGCATAAGGACTTAAATATTCCTTTTCCCGGAGTTCCAGACTTTCCCGAATCGTCATTTTCTTTCCCTCCACTTCATTATTCTGCACGCAATCCCCATTTCCTTTTTTTATTTTAAAACCCGCGTACAAAAAAGAATCTCTTTTATGCGATTCGCCGCGCAAACGGACTGGTATAGAAAAAAAGTGAGGCTGCATCTGTCACACAACCTCACATTTCCCTTATCATTATGATTCTGTCAAAAACTAGAAAATACTGTTCATAAAGCTTCCTGAAGAATAGGCATTATTATATGTGCCATTATTCGTATACATAGACTTTTTATTTGCCTCTGAATTCGCCGAAAAACTGATGAGAGAAGCTTTGGAAGAGGCACTGTAAGCAAAAGAGGCATTTCCGTTGAACAGCGTTTTGACAGTAGTCATATCCGCTGCCTTAAATGTCGCCTGATCAATACTCAGTTTATGATTGGCACCGATCGTAATACCTACCTTACTCAAAAGTTTCTCATAGGCCTTTGTATTATTCGCCATACTCGTCGCCTGATTCTGTATCGTAGAAGAGCCGGAGGAAGATGCTGCACTCATAAGGGTATTATAATTATCCACAAAGCCCTTTACTGCATTATAAATGGCATCGGTATCATACCCCTTCTTTGTAATCTCCTGTCCGTTCTCATCCTTTGTCTCAATATCCTTCAGTTCGAAAAGAGAATTTTTCCCAGTTGCAATCAGTTTATCTGCCGAAGAGATCAGCGCCTTCGCACTGGACTGCACACCTGAGTATGCCTGTTCTGCCTCTGTCTTTTTGCTCGTCGTACCCGTACTGTTCTTCGTATCCGTCTTTGTATCCGTACCACTCTGTTTTGCGTAATAGGCCTTTACTACCTTGTAATAAGCGCCGCTTCGAATATTATTATACTCAGACAACAGTGAATAAATACCGTTGGAAGAAGAGGAAGCGCCACCATTAAATAAAAATCCAGAATTCCATAAATTCATACGTTCTCACTCCTTTGATCAATGATCAGCATCCTTGCCGTTTCGTCCAGTTACCTTTATTATACAATTTATCGGCTAATTTTCAAGAAAGTTTAGAGTATTTTCAAAAAGAATCACGTTTACGAAGTTGCCGTGCCCAAGCAGTGCGCTTTAGTACAACCTTCCTCTCTGCGACCTGCCCATTCATGTTTTGTTCTACAGGAAATTGTAGAACAATTTCCTATAGAACAAAAATATCCCCTGTATCCTTCCAGATACAGGGGATGCCAGTGCAGGAAAAGGGACTTGAACCCTCATGAGCGCAATGCTCACACGGACCTGAACCGTGCGCGTCTGCCAATTCCGCCATTCCTGCCCATCGTGCGGGAGATGGGACTTGAACCCACACGTCTATACAGACACAAGATCCTTAGTCTTGCCTGTCTGCCAATTCCAGCACTCCCGCAAGTCGTGCCGCGAGTAGTATAATATCACTATATTCGTATAAAGTCAATACGAAAATCAAAAATTTGTCAATCTTTGTACACAAGTGCGTATGCCGCTGTACAATCCGTCTCAAATTGCACCTTATTTCCCCTGTCATCCAGGTTTTCCAGCGCCACTGCCTCACCCTTGTAGACACGCAGCATCATGAACTGCCTTCCGCTCTTTTGGAACTGCGCCGGGATATCAAATAAAAGCTGCACACTGTGATCTAATTTCTCCAATGGTTTCCCCGCATGGGCAAAAGAAATATTGTACATACCGATATACTGATAATCCCCTTTCACACTGTCAAAGGCCTCTCTGCACTGCTTTCCCTGTACCACCTGGTCCGTTGTAATGCTGATGGCATCGATCTTATATCCCGGTGCAAATACACAGGCACTGTTCGCCCAGTTCACACGGGGTACATCGTCATCATCATTGTCACCTCGCTTCACAAAATGCGCCACGACCGTATGGTCATAGTACCCAGGATTGAAAGAGTAATAGGCACTTTTTGTCACAATCACACCATTGTCCGTAAAATAGGCAAAAGAATACCCGCTGTTAGGATAGGCGCCAACTACGATACTATCATAGTTGGACGCATAAATACAATTCTGGAAAGAGACGCCGTTACAGAGAGAGGAAACTGTCCCCATCGTATAATCTTCTGTATAAGCGACAATTGCCCTGGAATCGCTCTGGATTTCCTCAGCCCTTACCGTCAGTACAGGAAACAGACACAACATCCCTGTACAGAAAAACAGTGCCATCATTTTATGAATCCGTCCACTCGTCACCCGTTCTCCTCCGTCCTGCCAGCTTCATACAGCTTTTGTCCTGCGATGCCTCCAGTATCTCATATTTTTCCTTTTATGGCAAGATCTTACGGATTTTTTAAGTTTTCCAATTTTTTCTAGGTTCAGAAAAAAATAGGGAAATCTACTGTAAAATCCGCCTCAGAAAAGTAATGGCATTTTCTCCCAGTATTTTCTTTACCTGCTCCACTTCCATTCCCGATTCCAGAAATGCCGCCAGTAAAAATACCAGTTCCTTATGGCCTGCCAGACAATCGTTTCCCTGCCCGCCATTCATATCCAGTTCTCTTCTTGCCATCTCATAGCTGTAACACAAATCCAATCCCAGACAGACATGCTCCGGCCCCGCCTGCCGCATCAGATATCTGCTCTGGGCACACAGCATTTCCAGATGTCTGCCGTTCTCATGAGAGCCGGCCAGCATACTGCATCCATTGAGTCCTATGATACCCCCTCTTTCTGCCAGCTTCACTATCTGCTCGTCTGTCAGATTCCGATAATGGTTATGTACTGTTCGTGCATTGGAATGAGTAGCAAGGATGGCAATCCCTTCTTCCAAAAAAGCATCCTGTATCCCATCGTCATTTAGATGGCTGATATCCAGAAACATATGGAGCTCTTTCATCTTCTGTATGGCGGCTCTGCCTGTTTCCGTAATACCGCCCCGCATTTCTCTGACTTCAGATGCCCTGCAGCACCCACAGGCAAGTATATTTCGTCTACTCCAGACAAGGGAAGCTCCCGATACTCCCAGCTCTGAAAACATCTCCAAAAGGCCGATATCTGTTCCCAGAAAATCCATCCCTTCCAGATACAGTATAATTCCTATCAGAGTCCCGGAAACGACTCTGTCCAGATCCGCCTTGCTGCGAATCAGAAGCACCTGTCCCTCCAGTTTCCGCAGCTCCTCTTTTAACGCCTGTATCTGCATCAGAGCATTGCGCAGTCCCGCTTCCGGTAAATATATATCTTCCACATAAACAGACGCCCCCACAAGACGGATACCGGCCCGTTTCCAGTCAGGCAGATATCTCTTCCTGATGACTTCCATTTCTCCCTGTTGATGCCGAAATAGCAGCTCTCCCGGCAAGTCCAGATGCATGTCTACCGCCGGTGTCTCTCCCAGAATACTGTATGCAGTTTGCCAGTTTTTCAATGAGATATCCAATGTACTCCCTCATTTCTTTATATCAATATCTATAGTTATATTTTTATCGGGCAAAAAAGTACCTTCCCCGGAATATTTCTTGCATTTATCCGGGGAGATACCGGCTGCACACCATCCCAATACCGACGAAATTGGCAAAGCATCAACAGGACATATATCTGATTGAGGACAACGCAGAAAATTACCGAAATATCATGGTTCAGGGCGTGTGTGCCCTTGTCCGCCGAGAGTATGCCGATGCATGAGAACTTCCCTGGCCGATGACGTAAACGCCCGAAACATGATGCCAAATTCTTTTTTTGTCTCCGGCTGTGCACATCGAATGGCTTCCACCAGGTGTCCCAGTATTTGTCTCCATTTTTCAGGAAGCTCCTGCACCGTCTCCATCTCCGACGCCTCCAGTACGGCAAACAACTCTTCTACAAAAATTCCGATCTCTTCTTCCGTCAGAGAAATGATCCACCTGTTCACGATTTCCATTGCCGCCTTCCGACTCTTATAAATATCTTCCACCGTGACAAATTTTCCCTCTTTTATGAGCCAGGTAAAAGGATTGTGCTGCAGCATCCCGAAACTGCTGCTCTCTACCACTTCATACGCCCGGGTATTTTCCAGCAGCATACCGATCAGCGAAGAGTGAGGAATGATCTTTCTGATCCTGTCTGCGATCTTACCATAATCACTGCTGCTTTGGATTTCCGGATGAAACCCGGGGCCGTCCATATTATAGATCCATTGAATCCTCTTCCTGACGGAATCTTCACAGTACATGGATGCATAGATCGCCAGATTGCCGCCTTTGGAATGTCCGCCCACCAGCAACCGGCTGCCAACAGCATGACCGGCCCTGTTCAGATACTCTACACTCAGTAACTGACTTTCCACGGGAGACATATATGCCATCCTGAAATCTTCTTTCCATCCTGCCAGATTCTCATCCGTTCCCCGAAAAGCAATATAGGCCAGGCCATCTTCCAGCAGATAAGTGACAGCAGAAAACTGAAGAGACTTCCGGGAGTCAATCCGATTTATATAACCGCAGACTCTCACTGTCTGAAACCGCAGGCTTTTTCTCATTTTCTCAAACAAAATACGATTCTCCTCCGGGAAAAACAGGTCTGCAAACATCTCTTCCTTCCCTTCGGCGCGGTTCATTTCTCCCAGTGTAACCCAGTTCTCTTCTCCCCAAAATGCCGGTACGATATTTCCCATCTTCAAATAGGCAAATTGCGCAAACACGAGACTGTCTTCGTCAGAAAAAGGTCGCTCAGAGAAAGAATACCCTCCATATTGTTCTATGTAGTCAATAATATTGCCCATATGCGTCCCTGTGTCCTGCCCCGGCTATATATTCTCCAATATCTGACAGCCTGTCTGTTTTTCGTTTTATTTTCTGCAATCTTTCTTTCTGATATTCCAGGTCCAGAATGCCAACAATTCCCAGTTTCCTTATCTATTTGCAGGCAATACCAAAAATCGGTTTATTTTTTCCGCAGTGCCAGAGGCCTGAATATCGTCTTTCTTCCGATAAATCCTGTAATCCTGACAAGGAAAATCCCTGGCAGAACACCGATGCTGTCTATCATCACATCACGGACAGAGGCTCCCCGTCCCGACACAAAAGACTGGTGATATTCATCCAGTCCTGCGAAGGAAACGCAGAATGCTCCCGCCAGAAATACAAGCCAGAGACCTCGGATTCCGTATACATACAGAGGAAACGCCACTGTGACGGCAAGTACAAAATATTCTGTCACATGAGCTGTCTTACGTACATAATAGTGAATCTGCTCCGTATAAGCCTCTATCTGTGTATCACTCCAGTCCTTTTCCAGTATTCTGTCAGCCACCGTCACTGCTTTGTAGCTGACTTTACGACTGAGCATGGCTGAACTGGCTCCATCCTGGGCCGAAAAATGAAAGATCAGATACATCACTGCAATCGCCGGCAGAAAAGAAAGTGGCTTCAATAGATAACGCAATAATTTTTTTATAAACAGTCCTACATATTTCATAATATTTGATTTTATCGTTTTTCTTTCTCCACTGCAATTCTTTTTGTTTGAATTTTTTATTAAAATATTTCATTTTTTGCCGAAATGATATATAATAGCTTTATCAAATAAGGAGAACTACTATGGGCGCAATATTAAAAGGTTTACAAAGTGTTCTGATTGCTCTTGGTATCATTGCCGTCATCGGAACAGGTATTATCATCTATTATAATGCAGTAAAGCCTCAGGATGAGGAAGTCGCTGCCGTTGAGCAGACTGGTACCGATATGGAACCGGACGAGACGTATGTAGAGACAGAGCCGGAAACGGAAAGCGAAACGGAAGAGACAGAATCTACCGAAGATGTGGATTCCTATATCACCGGTGATACGCCTGAGTCTGTTTTTTCTGCTGAAAATGGCCATGAGCATACTTATACAAGTACAGTTTTAAAACCCGCCACATGTACAGAGACGGGAGAAGTCCGATATACATGCTATTGTGGTGATTTTTATGTAGATGCCATCCCTGCACTGGACCATACTGCGGGTAACTGGGTAACTGTAAGAACAGCTACAACCTCTCAGACAGGACTGCGACAGAGATCCTGTACTACTTGCGGCAGAACGCTGGAAGAAGAAACGATTCCTATGTTGACACCTGCAACGCCTGTTTCCACTTCCACTTCAAATACAAACTCAGATTCCACAGACAATCATAAGCATTCTTATACTTATGAAATTACTGAAGAAGCTTCCTGTACAGAAAAAGGGGAAAAAACTTATACCTGCGCCACATGTGGCAGTACCTTTAAGACAAGTATCCCTGCCACAAACCATCCAAGCCGTAAGACTGTAAGGACGGAAGGAAACTGTGCAAATCCGGGCAAGATAGAAACCGTCTGCAATCTGTGTGATGCGGTTATTTCTTCCGAGACACTCCACTATGACCACAGATGGAGTTCCTGGACTACCGACAGCTCCGGTACACAGACAAGAACCTGTAAAAATTGCAACGAAACACAGACGAAAAACAAATCCGGAAGCAGTTCAAATAACAATACTAATAACGGCAGTAACAGCGGCGGTAATAACGGCGGTAATAACGGCGGTAACAGCGGCAGTAATAACGGCGGTAATAATGGCAGCACTCCTGGCGGAACTACCCATACCCATACTTACAATTCAGCCATTACGACGCCCGCTACATGCGAATCCCCCGGCGTCACCACTTACACCTGTACGGCGGGCGATAACAGCTATACCGAAAATGTCCCGGAAGCTCTGGGGCACAGATGGGGCTCCTGGGTTACAACAAAACCGGCTACTTCAGAAGAAGAAGGGGTCATGACGAAAACATGTACCCGGTGCCAGAAGCAGGAAACACAGGCGATTGCCAAATTACCGGAAGTACATGTACACAATTATAATCAAAATGAGAGGATAATGAAACAACCTACTTGTACAGAGCCTGGCAGAAGACGCAGGACCTGTGCCTGTGGCGCCATTTCAGAAACCTCCATAAATGCACTTGGTCATAATTACCGATGGACAACTGACCCTACTGATGCTGCGAAAGAGTTATATCAGTGTTCCCGCTGCGGTGATGTGGCAGGCAGCCGGGACAAGGAAGTTCCTCCCACACCGACGCCCACGCCATAATTAGTATTATCTATTTCTTATTTAACATGCAAAACGCTCCCCAAATTCATTGAGGAGCGTTTTTATCTGCGTTCGATATCATTTCGCAGTTACCTGTGGCAAAAGAGCCAAACAAATCCAGCCTCCTGACCCCGTTTTCTTGACAGATTGTGGTCACTTTATCGATCACTTCCGAAAACGGCATCCTATACGTGTTTTCTCTCGCATCCTTCTCCTTCGAGGCGATTTTTTCAGGCATGTCTGTCTCCCTTTCATACGATGCGCCGCCTGTAAGAACGGTGCATTTTTCCTGTTACCGTTTATTATATCCTTAAGACATCCTGATGACAAGATGAAAAAGAATCACGCAGGATTCGCTGCGCGCCTGCGTGATTCTTTTTGTCTTATTGTGTTTCCAGATTGGTATACCCCATCAGGCTCTCATCCACTGCCCTGGCGGCCTCTCTCCCTTCCTGGATGGCCCATACCACAAGGGACTGTCCTCTGTGCATATCTCCCGCAGTAAACACATTTTCCACATTGGTGCGATATTCTCCCGGTGCAGTCTTCACATTAGTGCGCTCGTTTCTCTCCACACTGAAGGCATCTGTAACATATTTCTCACTGCCCAGGAATCCGGCGGCAATGAGAACGATCTGGGCATCCAGTACCTGCTCGCTGCCTGGTATTTCCTTACTGCTCATCCGTCCTGTTCCCTTGTCCTTTTCCCATGCCAGTCTGACGATTTTCACACCTTTCAGTTTGCCGTTTTTATCCCGCAGAAACTCCTTTACCGTAGCCTCATAGATGCGGGGATCGTGACCGAACAGTGCGATGGCCTCCTCCTGGCCATAGTCGGTCTTACACACTTTGGGCCACTGAGGCCAGGGGTTGTCATCGGCCCGTACATCCGGCGCTTTGGGCATCATTTCTATCTGTGTCACAGATTTGCATCCATGGCGGATGACAGTTCCCACACAGTCATTGCCTGTATCGCCGCCGCCGATGATGACTACATCCTTTCCCTTTGTATTGATATACTTTTTATCTGCAAAACCGGAATCAAGAAGGCTCTTTGTATTGCCCTTCAGGAAATCCACAGCGAAATAGATACCGTCTCCTTCTCTGCCCGGCGCTTTGATATCTCTCGGGTTCGAGGAGCCGCAGGCAAGCACCACTCTGTCATATTCCTTTAAGAGCTTATCCGCCTTCATATCTTTTCCTATATCCGTATTGGTGACAAAGAGGACGCCTTCTTCTTCCATGATCTTTATTTTACGTTCCACGATACCCTTTTCCAGTTTCATATTGGGTATGCCATACATGAGCAGTCCTCCCACTCTGTCGTAGCGTTCGAACACTGTCACCGTATGGCCCCGTTTGTTCAGCTGGTCCGCCGCTGCCAGCCCGGCAGGACCGCTGCCGACCACCGCCACCTTTTTCCCGGTACGTACCTTCGGCGGTCTTGCCGCGGCATAGCCTTCTTCGTAGGCCTTCTCGATAATGGCATATTCGTTCTCTTTCGTGGCTACCGGATCCCCGTTCAGCCCGCAGGTGCAGGCATTTTCGCACAGAGCCGGACAGACTCTGGAAGTGAATTCCGGAAAATTGTTTGTCTTTTTCAGTCGGTTATAGGCCTCTTTCCAGTTGCCTGTGTAGACAAGGTCATTCCACTCCGGCACAAGGTTGTGGAGAGGACAGCCGCTGGCCATACCTCCCAGCATCATGCCGGACTGACAGAACGGAACGCCGCATTCCATACACCTCGCTCCCTGAAGTCTCTGTTCGCTCTGCGGAAGATGTGTGTGGAATTCGTTAAAATGTTTCACTCTCGACTTCGGAGATTCTGCCTTCGATACTTTTCGCTCATAGTCTATAAATCCTGTTGGTTTTCCCATCGCTCTTCCCGCCTCACTTTCTCATATTGATATAGAATGCTTCAATCTGCGCCTGTTCTGCAGACAACCCTTTCTCTTCCATCTGGACGATCATCTTCAGCATCCTGTCATAATCATGGGGAATGATCTTTTTAAACCGGGGAAGGTACTCACCGAAATTGTCAAGTATCCGTTTTCCCTTTTCCGAATTGGTATAGGCCACATGTTCTTTTATCATATCCTTCAGCTCCAGCACGTCATATTTAGACGTAATTTCCGAAGAATACACCATCTCTTTATTGATCTTTGTATACAGATCATTATCCTCATCCAGCACATAGGCAATACCGCCGCTCATACCTGCCGCGAAGTTCTTTCCAGTCTGTCCCAGAACGACGACACGGCCTCCTGTCATATATTCACAGCCATGGTCTCCCACACCTTCCACAACGGCCAGAGCACCTGAATTTCGTACACAGAACCGCTCGCCTGCCACGCCGCCTATGAACGCCTTGCCGCTTGTAGCACCATAGAGAGCCACATTGCCGATAATGATATTTTCATTCTGCTTAAATCTGCTGCCTGTGGGAGGATAGACGATCAGATTTCCGCCGGAGAGCCCTTTGCCGAAATAATCATTGCTGTCTCCTGTCAGTTCCAGCGTCAGTCCTTTCGGAATGAAGGCGCCGAAACTCTGTCCGCCCGCCCCCCGGCAGAGCACCCGGTAGGTATCCTCCTCCAGCGTATCCCCGAACCGTCTCGTAATTTCCGAACCGAGAATCGTCCCGAAGGCTCTGTCTGTATTGCCCACTTCCACTTCGATGCTTCTCTTTTGCCTGTTATCCATCGCTTTTGCAAGCTGTCGCAGGAGTACCTTTTCATCCAGTGTCTTTTCCAGGGCAAAATCGTATACCTGTTTCGGATCAAATGTCACCTTTTCTTTACTTCCGACATAAGGATTACACAGAATATTGCTCAAATCCACCTTTCTGCATCGCTCGTCCAGATTGTCTTTTACTTTCAGGAGCTCCGTATGTCCCACCAGCTCATCCACTGTGCGTATTCCCAGCTTCGCCATATATTCCCGCATTTCCATGGCAATAAAGCGCATGAAATTGACCACGTACTCCGGCTTTCCCCGGAAATTTTTCCGCAGCTCCGGGTTCTGTGTCGCCACACCCACCGGGCAGGTGTCCAGGTTGCATACACGCATCATCACACAGCCCATGGTGACGAGAGGAGCTGTAGCAAATCCGAATTCTTCCGCGCCAAGGAGCGCAGCAATGACAACGTCTCTTCCGCTCATCAGCTTACCGTCCGTCTCGATACGTACTTTTCCCCGCAGTCCGTTCATAATCAGTGTTTGATGGGTCTCCGCCAGTCCCAGTTCCCAGGGCAGTCCCGCATTGTGGATGGAACTGCGTGGCGCTGCGCCGGTGCCGCCGTCGTAGCCGGATACAAGGATTACCTGTGCTCCTGCCTTTGCCACGCCTGCCGCCACCGTCCCCACGCCGGCTTCCGAGACAAGTTTTACCGAAATACGCGCCTTTTGATTGGCATTTTTCAGGTCGTAAATCAGCTGTGCCAGATCCTCTATGGAATAAATATCGTGATGAGGCGGCGGAGAGATCAGGCCCACGCCGGGCGTAGAATGTCTCGTTTTGGCAATCCAGGGATACACTTTACCGCCCGGCAGATGACCTCCCTCTCCCGGCTTGGCCCCCTGAGCCATTTTGATCTGAATCTCCTGGGCGCTCACCAGATATTTGCTCGTCACACCGAATCGTCCGCTTGCCACCTGCTTGATGGCAGAACAGCGGCTGCCTTCTCCAAATCCCTCTTCCAGACGGTCCGCATCCTCTCCGCCTTCGCCGGAGTTGGACTTCCCATGGAGCCTGTTCATGGCGACAGCCAGCGTCTCGTGGGCCTCTTTGGAAATGGAACCATAGGACATGGCTCCCGTCTTGAACCTTGTCACGATAGAGTCCACGCTCTCCACTTCTTCCAGAGGTATCGGTTTTTTGCTATAGCAAAAGTCCATAAGACCCCGGAGATTTTTGACAGAATCCTCCTGGTTGACAAGAGCCGTATACTGTTTGAACAGTTCGTAGTCTCCCAGCCTTGTCGACTGCTGTAACAGATGTATGGTAGCCGGATTGTACAGATGTTCCTCTCCGCCGCTGCGCATCTTATGGTTGCCCGGGCTGTCCAGCGTCAGGTCATTTTCCAGTCCAAGAGGGTCAAACGCTCTGGAATGCAGCTCGTCCTGCTGCCGCTCGATGTCCTTCAGCGTAATCCCGCCTACCCGGCTCACCGTGTTGGTAAAATATTTATTGATCACATCGTTGTCAATGCCGATGGCCTCAAAGATCTGAGAGCCTTTATAGGACTGAATGGTAGAAATTCCCATTTTGGAAGCGATTTTGACAATACCATGGAGCACCGCACTGGCATAATCGTCCACTGCCGCATAGTAGTCCTTATCCAGCATCCGGCTTTCGATCAGTTCATGGATAGACTCCAGCGCCAGATAGGGATTGATGGCACAGGCGCCATACCCCAGCAACGTGGCAAAATGGTGAATCTCCCTAGGTTCCCCGGATTCCAGTATAAGGGCCACACTCGTCCTTTTCTTTGTCCTTACAAGATACTGGTTCAGTGCAGATACGGCAAGCAGCGAAGGAATCGCCACATGATTCTCGTCCACGCCCCTGTCGGTCAGTATGATAATATTCACACCGTCCCGATAAGCTCTGTCCACTTCCACAAACAACCGTTCCATAGCCCGCTCCAGACTCGTATTTTTATAGTAGAGAATGGGAATCTCTCCGATACAGAATCCTTCCGCCTTCATATTTTTGATCTTCAGAAGATCTGTATTCGTCAGAATCGGATTGTTGACCTTTAAAATATTGCAGTTACCCGGTGTCTCTTCCAGTACGTTGCCCTCTTTGCCGATATAGACCGTAGTGGACGTAACCACTTCCTCACGGATGGCATCGATAGGCGGATTGGTCACCTGGGCAAACAGTTGTTTAAAATAATGAAAGAGCGGATGATAGGACTTGCTGAGTACCGGAATGGGCGTATCCACTCCCATGGCGGCGATCGCCTCCGAGCCGTTCAAGGCCATGGGCAGTATGCTCGTTCTATATTCATCATAGGTATATCCAAAGGCCTTCTGCATTCTCTGACGCTCCTCATGGGTAAACTCCGGCACACGCCGGTTCGGAATTTTCAGATCTTTCAGTGCGATCATATTGCTGTCCAGCCATTCCCCGTAGGGCTGTCTGGAAGCATACTGTTCCTTCAGCGTGTCATCGTCTATGATTTTACCCTGCTTCGTATCTACAAGGAGCATCTTGCCCGGATGGAGGCGTTCCTTTTTCACGATCTTTCCAGGATCGATATCCAGTACCCCTACTTCGGAAGAGAGAATCAGATAGTCATCATCCGTAATATAGTACCGGGAAGGCCGCAGACCGTTTCGGTCCAGCACCGCTCCCAGGATGTCACCATCGGAAAATACGATAGAGGCAGGCCCGTCCCATGGCTCCATCATCGTGGCATAATACTGATAAAAATCCTTTTTTTTCTGAGACATCGTACGGTTATTGGCCCAGGGCTCCGGTATGGTAATCATGACGGCCAGCGGCAGATCCATGCCGCTCATTACGAGAAACTCCAGCGTATTGTCCAGCATGGCGGAATCGGAACCAGAGGCATTGACAGCCGGAAGCACCTTATGAAGCAGGCCGTGGAGCTCTTCCGACTCCATATTTTCTTCTCTCGCCAGCATCTTGTCCGCATTGCCCCGTATCGTATTGATCTCCCCGTTGTGTACGATAAACCGGTTCGGATGGGCTCTCTCCCAGCTGGGATTCGTGTTTGTGGAAAACCGGGAATGAACCACCGCAATGGCGGAATCATAGTCCTCACTCTGCAGATCCAGGAAAAATGTCCTCAGCTGCCCCACAAGAAACATCCCCTTATAGACGATCGTCCTGCTGGACAGAGAGACCACATACGTATTATCTGTGGACTGCTCAAAAATACGTCTCACTATATACAGATACCTGTCAAATTCCAGCCCCTTTTCCAGATGGGCCGGTTTTTTGATAAATGCCTGCATGATATAGGGCATACATTCCACCGCTTTGTGTCCCAATACTTCAGGAGCCGTAGGTACCGCCCGCCAGCCCAGAAATTCCAGCCCTTCTTTTTCCACGATGATTTCAAACATTTTTTTAGACTGGTTTCGCTTCAGCTCATCCTGAGGGAAGAAGAACATACCGATGCCGTACTCTCTTTCATTTCCCAGACTGATTCCCAGCGGCTTTGTCACTTTGGAAAAAAATCTGTGGGAAATCTGCACGAGGATGCCCACGCCGTCACCGGTCTTTCCTTCCGCATCTTTTCCTGCCCTGTGTTCCAGATTCTCAACGATTTTCAAAGAATTTTCTACCGTCTCCCGGCTTTTGATTCCTTTGATATTGACACACGCACCGATACCGCAGTTATCGTGTTCAAATTCTTTTCTGTATAAAGGAGCCTGCGGCAGGCTATTTACTGCATCAAACATATCCTCACCCTTCCTTTTTGGTTATTTAGATTTAGAAGCTTTTGACCCCCAATTCCATTTAGACAACAAAAACCGAAGATGCCCCTGCGCCTTTGCAGGCCTCATCCTCGGTTTCTTTCCTGTCTTGTTATGTTTTCGTGCCTTATCATACACCTATTTTTTTTGTTTGTAAATAACTTTTTTCTGGAAATTGTCTGATAATCAGACATTATTTCCTATAGAAAGTTTTTTTTCTGTTTATTTATTCTTTTTTTCATGATAATCTCTCTTCTTGGGAAGGTATTCTCACTGCTTACCATTTTAATCCGACAGACTGGAAGATTGCAGCAAAAAGTATGAGTAAATAAATGGAAAGCATCTGGAAACAGATATACGCCAGTATTTTGAAGACCAGGAGACCTGTGAAGAACGAAAGGTATGTTGAAACTAATTGATTTCCCCTTGCAAAAGCAGTTCCAATGTGATAGGATATCTCGCAGACAGGCAATCTGCCTGCATGGTATGGCAAGACAAAATTGCATAAGACAGTTCGTGACCATCCTGTCTTTAAACAAAACTAGGGATTTGAAAACGGAAGGATTCTGCACAGGTTCCCTGTGTCGGAAAAAACCGTTTTTCTGTATGGGCACGTTCTGCGTGCTTTTTTTATTTCATAGATGAGATTCATTGTGCATATTTTTAGCTGCACAGAAAGGAAGCACCATGGAAGATTTTAACCCAAACCGCTATGCTGTTATCAATGAAAAAAATCCCCGTGAAATCGTAATGCTGCGGGGCCTTGGCTGTTCCTGGAAGCGGTGCCGCTTCTGCGACTACCATCTTGATTTTTCCTCAGACAGCAGCGCAAATTTTGCCCTGAACCGGGAACAGCTTGAAAAAATCACCGGCATCCACCATAAGCTTGAGGTGATTAATTCCGGCAGCTTTGTGGACTTGGATGAGGAAACCCTCGCACTGATTGAAACAGTCTGCAAAGACTGCCATATCACCCAAGTACATTTTGAGTGCCACTGGCGGCACCGAGAGGCAATTCCTCCATTCCGCAAGCGTTTTGCAGCCCATGGGATTGAACTGAAGATGAAAACCGGCGTAGAAACCTTCGATGCCCTGTTCCGGGAAAGCTATCTGGATAAAGGCATTGACGCCCGTTCCCCAGAGGAACTAGCGGAATATTTTGACGAGGTCTGCCTGCTGCAAGGCATCCCCGGCCAGACTGCGGAAAGCATGGACAGGGACATCCAAACTGGCCTTGCCTATTTTGAGCGGGTCTGCATTAACATTATGCAGGAAAACAAAAAGCCCATTAAGCCTGACTCCCGTGTCATTGCAAGCTTCACCAAGGAACTTTATCCAAAATACATAGGAAACAGCCGGGTAGATATTTTAATGGAAAATACTGCTTTCGGCGTAGGAGATATTATAGAACATATAGAATAAATTTTTTTATTGGCTTCCTTACTCCTTGCTTTTTCCACAGTCCTGAAAACACCATGAAATCCTGAGAATATAAAATGAAAAATATAATCAAAGAAGGTTTCTTTATGAGCAAAATTATTACAGTAAGCCGGAAATTGGGCAGCTGAGGGCGGGAATAGGAACTCCTCTCCGTCAGGTAAATGCTCTTCTCCTCTGTATATTTATAATACTGAACACAGAAACTGCCAGCAAAACAGCGCAGTTAACCGGTGTCCCCAGAGCTTCTGACATATCCCGATGATATGTCAGAACAAATACGATGATATTGGCCGTACTATGGACAAACACCGGAATTTTGAAATTTCCTGTCACCTCATAGCAGTATACAATGACTAACCCCAGTATCAGACCATACAGGGCCTGTACCACGTTTCCATGATAGACGCCAAACAGCAGAGAGGAAACAATGGCTGACGTCATAACGGGAAAATATTTTTTCATCCTGTTATAGAGCAGGCCTCGAAACAACATTTCCTCCGCCAGCGGAGATATGAGACCGTATAACAGGATGCCATAGAGAAGGGGAATCTGATACTGCACTTCCGACACCTGTTCATATTCCCGGGAAACGGACATAATCTGTAAAAGGCCAAACAGGATATTGATCCCAAGAGCTGCCGATCCGGCCAGAATCCCCATTGTCAGAAAAGAGGCGCCGGTCTTTGCCTGCCAGCTCGTTTTCTCCTTTCGATAAAGAGGAAACAAAATGGCGCCGCCACCCAACATGGCAAAAATCCGTACCATACTGTTCACTGCCGCTGCGTTCCCCTGCAGCCAGCCAAAAGCAATTCCCCACCGGGACAGCAGCTGCAGCATCGTTATCAGTACGATATAACAGGCATTGCTGCCGATATAATACAGAAGAAAGGGAAGCAGCATATCCCACGTCTTTAAAAAGCCGCTTTTCATTTCCTTTTCATCCTCTTTTTTCTCATTCTTCCCTTGTGGTACTTTCTGTTTACATTCCTCCCCTTTTTTTCCTGAATAACCACTATCCAGCAAATAGCGTTCCAGCTGTTTTACATTTTTAGCAATATAATCCGCTCCTGCCGCTTCCAGTTCACCTTTGTCAGCATATCCCCAGGCTACACCTATCGCCGTCAGTCCGAACTCTTTTCCACCGGAAATGTCAAATTTCCGGTCCCCGATCATGGCTCCCCTGCCACAGGCAGCCATATCACCAGCTTCTCTGTCCAGGTCTGTCTCATCTCTGTCGTCTTCATAATGTAAAACATCGCTTTTATCTTTCCTGCACAGTTCATCCAGCCTGTGCAGCGCCTCTTCCACAACTTCTTCCTTACTTTCCAGGCTTCCGTCCAGTCCGCTCCCCACTACTACATCGAAATACCGGTCCAGAGAAAAATGTTCCAAAATCCGGTTGACAAAGGGCTCCGGCTTGCTGGATGCCACTGCCAGTTTTATGCCAGCCTCCTTCAGCTTTACCAGAAGCTCAGGAATACCCGGATATACTTTATTTTCAAAGATACCGATGGGCGCAAAACGCTTTCTGTAGTCACCCACGGCAATCACCGCTTCTTCCTCTGACATCCTGTAAAATTCCATAAAACTATACTTCAACGGCGGACCGATAAAGGGCTCCAGCTTATCCAGCTTCTTCTCATGGATTCCCTGCTGAAGCAATGCGAACTGTACACTCTTTGTAATCCCTTCTTTCGGGTCCGTCAGCGTTCCATCCAGATCAAACAGTACATATTGAAACATTTCTTTGTCCTCTTTTTTGCATTTTTAAGAACTGTACCATATATTTTCTCTTGTTTCAAGGCAGAGAGGACATACATCGGAATTAACGCCCAAAGGAATTTCTATGTATCATATATTGTAATCATCCTGGGAATAACATACAATAGAATCAGATTTTTCCTATAATTAATATAAAGGAGGTTCCCATGCAACACGCCAATCCACTGCTCCGTAATCATGACACCACTCATAAATTTATTACCATCGGGGAAATCATGCTCCGTCTGACTCCGCCCAATTATGAAAAAATCCGTATGGCAAGCAGTTTTGAAGCCAGCTATGGCGGCAGTGAAGCCAATATTGCCCTGGCTCTGGCCAATCTGGGTGTTGACAGTACCTTTTTCACGGTAGTGCCAGGCAACAGTCTGGGAAAGAGCGCCATCCGTATGCTGCGAAGCAACGATGTGCACTGCACTCCCGTCATTCTGAGCACTCCTGAACAGACTCCCACGCACCGGCTGGGAAGCTATTATCTGGAGACCGGATACGGAATCCGGGCCAGCAAAGTAACTTACGACAGAAAAAACAGTGCCATCACTGAGTTTGATTTCAGCAATATAGATCTGGCAGGGCTTTTGGACGGCTTTACCTGGCTTCATCTGAGCGGCATTACACCGGCACTTTCCCCGGGCTGCCGCAGTCTGATTATGAACTGCCTGAAAACCGCCAAAGAGAAGGGCTTGATCGTCAGCTTCGACGGAAATTTCCGCAGCAAACTCTGGACATGGGAAGAAGCCAGAGACTTCTGCACCCAGTGCCTTCCTTATATTGATGTACTTCTCGGTATCGAACCATATCATCTCTGGCGGGATACTGCCGATCCCGGTAAAGGAGACCTGAAAGACGACATTCCACTTCATCCAAGTTATGAACAGCAGGATGAAATTTTCCAGGCCTTTGCAGAACGCTATCCCAATCTGAAATGCATTGCCCGGCATGTCCGTTATGCTCACAGCGGAAGCGAAAACAGCCTGAAGGCCTTTATGTGGTATGAAAACCACACATTCGAAAGCAAGCTGTTCACTTTCAATATTTTAGACCGGGTTGGAGGCGGAGATGCCTTTGCCAGCGGCCTGATCTATGCCATGATGCATAATGATAAACCCATGGACATCATCAATTTCGCTGTGGCCAGCAGCGCCATCAAACACACAATCCGGGGAGATGCCAACATCACTGACGATGCTTCCACAATTCGTAATCTGATGGATATGAACTTTGATATTAAACGGTAAAAAGAGGCTGTCGCACTGAGTATGAGCATATCAGTAATCAGTGGACAGCCCTGTTTATATTTGCGCATATCAGTCAGTTTCATCTGCTCTGTCGGCCCTGGCAGTCAGTTCTCCGTCCCTCACATCGATGACAATATTGTCTCCGCTTCTCACACCGTCTGAAAGAATCAGCTTCGCCGACAGTGTCTCCACATGTTTCTGGATGAACCGTTTCAGTGGTCTTGCCCCATAGACAGGGTCGTACGCATTATCGGCAATAAAACGCTCTGCTTCCGGCGTCAGCTCCACAGAGAGCTCTCTGTCAGCCAGTCTTTTGTTCAAATCTTCTATCGTCAGACGGATAATACTTCCGATATTGGCCTTCGTCAAAGGCTTGAACAGTATCGTCTCATCCAGCCTGTTCAGAAACTCGGGACGGAAGCTGGCATGCAGTTCTTTCATCACCTGCTCCTGCGCCTCTTGTTTGATATCTCCCTTTTCGTCAATCCCTTCCAGCAAATAGGGCGCGCCGATATTGGATGTCATAATAAGAATCGTATTTTTGAAGTCCACAGTCCGGCCCTGAGAATCCGTGATTCGACCGTCATCCAGCACCTGAAGGAGCACATTGAACACATCAGGATGCGCCTTCTCGATCTCATCAAACAGCACTACTGAATAGGGCTTTCTCCTGACCGCTTCAGTCAACTGCCCTCCTTCTTCATATCCCACATATCCCGGAGGCGCCCCGATCAATCTGGATACTGCGAATTTCTCCATGTATTCACTCATATCGATACGTACCATATTGTTCTCATCGTCGAACAGAGCCGCCGCCAGTGCCTTGGCAAGCTCCGTCTTTCCTACGCCGGTAGGCCCCAGGAACAGGAAGGAACCGATGGGCTTGCCCGGATCTTTAATTCCCGCTTTGGAACGGATAATCGCCTCTGTGACCTTTGTCACCCCTTCATCCTGCCCGATGACACGTCTGTGCAATTCCTCATCCAGATGCAGTGTTTTATTCCGCTCGCTCTCGGTCAGTTTCGCGACAGGGATCCCGGTCCATCTGGAGATGATTCTGGCGATCTCTTCCTCTGATACATTCTCATGTACGAGAGAAAGCTCCTGACTTTTCACTGCCTCTTCTTCGATCTCCAGCTGCTTTTTCAATGCAGGCAGCTTGCCATAACTGAGTTCCGCCGCCTTTTCCAGATTACCCTCTCTTTGCGCAATCTGTATCTGGCTGTTCATTTCTTCAATCTCTTCCCGCAGTCGGGAAAGCTTTTCGATGGAACTTTTTTCATTGTCCCACTGAGCCTTCCGATTCTGCAGCTCTTCTTTCTGCTCCGCCAGCTCTTTTTGAAGTGCCTCCAGACGATCGCGGCTCAACCTGTCATCCTCTTTTTTCAGGGCGGCCTCTTCGATCTCCATCTGCATCACCTTCCGCTGCAATTCATCCAGTTCCGTTGGCATGGAATCCAGCTCCGTCTTAATCAATGCACAGGCTTCGTCCACCAGATCGATTGCCTTATCCGGCAAAAATCTGTCGGAAATATAGCGATCGGAAAGCACCGCCGCGCTCACAAGGGCGCCATCCATAATCTTCACACCGTGGAATACTTCATACCGTTCTTTTAAACCACGTAAAATGGAAATCGTATCCTCTACCGTAGGTTCTTCCACCATAACAGGCTGGAACCTTCGCTCCAGAGCGGCGTCCTTTTCAATATATTTTCTGTATTCGTCCAGTGTCGTGGCGCCGATACAGTGCAGCTCCCCTCTGGCCAGCATGGGTTTTAACATATTGCCGGCGTCCAGTGCGCCGTCTGTTTTACCCGCTCCTACAATTGTGTGCAGCTCGTCAATAAACAGGATAATCTGCCCGCTGCTGCTCTTCACGTCTTCCAGGACAGCCTTCAGACGCTCTTCAAATTCTCCCCGGTATTTGGCCCCCGCTACGAGAGCACCCATATCCAGGGCAAATATTTTTTTATCTTTCAGTCCCTGGGGCACATCCCCACGGACGATACGCTGTGCCAGCCCTTCCACAACCGCCGTCTTGCCTACGCCCGGTTCTCCGATCAGGACAGGATTGTTTTTTGTCTTACGGGACAGGATACGGATAATATTCCGTATTTCATTGTCTCTCCCAATGACCGGATCCAGTTTCTGATTCCTTGCTTTTTCTACCAGGTCCTGCCCGTATTTCTCCAGCGTATCATAAGTCGCCTCCGGGTTATCGCTTGTGACTCTCTGATTTCCTCTCACAGTGGAAAGCGCCTGCAGGAACCGTTCTCTCGTGATGCCGTATTCCTGCCAGATCGTTTTGATCTCTCTGTTTGGATGTTTCAGCATCGTCAAAAACAGATGCTCTACGGAAACGTACTCATCTCCCATCTGTTTTGCCTCATCTTCGGCACTGATCAACACTTTATTCAGGTCTTTTCCAATATAGACCTGACCTCCCTGTACTTTCGTCCGTCTCTCTAATGCCTGCTCCGCCCGGTTGATAAAATGGGATGTATTGATTTCCATCTTTTCTATCAGCTTCACAATCAGGCTGTCCTCTATCGTAAGAAGGCTGTACAGCAAATGTTCCTGTTCGATTTCCTGATTGCCGTATTCATAAGCAAGCTTTTCACACCGTTCCACAGCCTGCATCGACTTTTGTGTAAATTTTGAAATATTCATACCTGTCACCTGCCATCCTTTCTTCTATGCTTGTTATTTATCTCCTTTTAAAAAAGTGTGCCCATTGCACAAGTCTTGGTTTCACATCACAGTGCCTATTTCAACTTAATATAAATGCCTACAAAGCAAGTATACGGTTTTATGGTCGTCTCAAAGTGTTGTCTGTCACCAAGAGCAAATTTATGATTTGTTGCAAGCCAATCATCCCATGCTTCGCTGAAACAATCCATTTCCCATGTTTTCACCGCCTCGATTCTATCGTCGTCACCAATGAGTTCTTTCCAGAGTTTTGGCCCTTTGAACATACAGGCATCCTCTCCAATCCAATCAGCTAGAAGCTCTTTGGCCCGGCCTTCATATGCATCCTTCAGACCGGGGATTCCGATCAAAACCACTCCGTTATCTCTCATAAACGGCAATATCTTTTCCTGAAAGAATCCCCTGCTTCCCGCAAAATAATGATAGGAGTCGATACTGATCAGAGCACGAAACTGCTTTTTTTCAAAATGAAGATTGTTCGCGTCTTCACAAACAGGTGTTATCTGGTCTCCAACACCCCATTCAGCAAACCGTTTCCCATTTTCTTCTGCACTTACCCACAGATCATTCGCGAAAACTCTTGCCCCGGTCTCTTTTGCAATGACAAGACTCGTCAGTCCCGTCCCACATCCTAAATCGAGTATCCTGTCATCAGAAACAATCTGTAAAGGATATTTGTCAAATAGCTCTGCCAATATCCTCACACTATTTGGGCCCATCATCGTTTCTGTCGAAATATATACCCTATAGTTATCAGCATTCATCCTTTTATCTTCTCCACATCTCAATTTGTTTACTTCATTTGATAATAGTATATCGAATTATTGTTCTATATATTCTATAACAATCTTTATGATGCTACTATATCACCAGTTGTTAGCACTGTCAATAGATGAGTGCTAATTTCGCACAAAATTTTTACTCCACATTTAGCTTTCCTGATCTCTCCAGTTACAGACCTTCTGATTCCAGTAATTACCCATTTCCTTTAAATGCTCTCCATAAATCCTATAATTAAATATTTTTATATATTAATACACAATTATAGTACATACATTTAACTTAACATATAGGAAATTATCGCTTAGATAAATATACATCTAAAGATACTATTGACAATAAATCATTTTATCAAAAGTAAAAACATATAAAAAAGAGCTATACCTGCCAAAATTTCCAGCAGGCACAACCCTTTTACTCTTCTTACATAAGATATATCTCAACTATCAATACCCTCAGTGGATAAAGATACACAAGCAAAAATCCTACGGTAAAAACAGCTGCACCCAATAGTTCGTTCCTGTTCCATCCACATAGTGCCCCACACCGATATATTTGTAATTACCATTTAAAATATTGGTCCGGTCTACGGGACTGCTCATCCAGCTATCCATTACCATTTCCGGGCTCGTCTGTCCATAGGTAATATTTTCTCCCATATACCGATTCGTGATTCCCTGTTCATTCAATGCTGTAACGAAGTTTCTGCCGTCCGGTCTCGTATGGGAATATAGCTGTACCTGCTCTTTGGCTCTGATATTGGCCGCTGTTGTAACATTACTTTGTACCGAAAGAGCAGAAAGTCCTGCCTTCGCCCGCTCTTCATTTACGAGCTTTACCACCTGTTCTCCATAGGATAAAGCCGCCGGCGTCTCTGCCGTGGCCGGGCCTGCCGTGACTGTCTGTCCCACATCATAAGGCAGTCTGCCTTCCGCCTGTCCCAGTAATACAAAGTGGTTAAAAAGTGCTCCTGCGTCCGTTCCCATCACTGCTGTCACATCGGGATTATTCTTTGCATAATATTCTGCATCAAACATCACACCCGGCACCACTTCCACAGGCTCCGCATGCACTGTCATTGTGCACCCCAGCATCAGTGTCATTGCCGCCGCTATCATAAATACTTTCTTTTTCATCTTGATTCCTCCTTTAAATACTCTGCCGTTGCTTTTATTATTATTTATATCGGAGTTTTTTATCAGAAACTTAAATAAGAAGTAGTTTTCAATAATGCGAATGGTTTTAACTTTACTTTCGTATAAAATCCTGTTATAGTTAAAAATATATAAATTATAGTTAATCCTTTTTGTGAGGTAGCATTATGAGTTTCCGTCAGGAAAAACGAGATAAAATCCAAAGATATATACTAGAAAAGATCTCCCAAAAGCAACCTGCCATTGTGAAAAAAACAGCAGAAACTTTTGGAATTTCTTTAAATACTGTATATCGATATCTCAGAGAATTGGAAAAAAATACTGTTATAGAAAAAACAGAAAAAGGATTCCGGTTGGTAAAAATAGAAAATATCATTCCACTGTCAAGATCAGACTGCGAAAAGATAGGGGAAGATATGGTATATAAAAAATACGTGAAGCATTATTTGTGCTATCTGCCAGATCAAGTGATTAGAATATGGCAGTATTCTTTTATGGAGATGATGAACAATGCCATAGAGCATTCCGAAGGAAAGCAGGTAACAATTTATATTTCCCGGGACTGTCTGGCAACAGACATTATAATTCTCGACGACGGAATCGGTATTTTCAAAAAAATAAAAGAATATTACCATTATACAACGTTGGATCAAGCAATCAACGAGCTTTTCAAAGGCAAGCTCACCACTGACTCGAAAAACCATTCCGGCGAGGGAATCTTCTTCACTTCCAGAATACTGGACAGGTTTGCCGCTGTCTCAGACGGCAAGATTTTTACCCATGACAATTACAACCAGGCATTGAATAATTTAGAAGATACCGGTTTAAATCCCTTACCCCAAGGGACAGGAACTATGATCTACATGGGCCTGTCTAATTTCAGCAACAAAGTATTAAAGGAGGTCTTTGACTTGTACTCTGATGAAGACGGCGAATTTACAAAAACGAGTGTGCCAGTCCGAAACATATTCGATGATTTTCCTGTCTCCCGTTCGCAGGCACGGCGCCTGTGCCACCGCTTTGAAAATTTTCTGGAAGTGGAACTGGATTTCACAGGAATCGATGAGATCGGTCAGGCATTTGCTCATGAGATATTTGTCGTGTTTCAAAATGCCCATAAGGATGTGAAACTGGTTCCAACCCATATGAGTCGGGATGTGGAACGGATGATTCATCATGTGAAGCAGGGATAATTCAACACAGGCAAAAACAAAAACACCCCGAAGACTTCAACACCTATCTCTCTACTGTCAAAAAGGGCAGGAGAAAATCCCCTGTCCTTTTTCAATACGCCCGGTATGATCGCTTTTAGATTGTCATACCGGTATTTCGATGACCTCTCTTCGATAATCGGAAAAAGCCTCTGTTCCATTTGCCGTGATACGGAATCCGTCTTCCATCCGAAGGCCCATAGCCGCTTTATCATCCCCCAGATACAGGCATGTGGCAAATGTCATATTCTCTTTCAAAGTGAAATCTGAACCCGCTTCTATCCATGGATACTCCCCTTCCATCAGACCGGTCCCATGACACGGACCATACAAAATGCAGTCTTCCAAATCATATTTTTTCAGAACCTCTCTCTGTATCCTGGCGATCTCCCCCGCATTGATACCTGGTCTGACCGTCTGCAAAATAGTCTCCTGCAACTCTATGACAGCCTCTATCATTTTTCGCTGTCCTTTGTTCGCTTTGCCCACTACCACCGGTCTTCCTACTGTGGAAGCATATCCCGCATACCTGGCACCGATCTGTATCTGTATCAAGTCTCCTTCCTGTACCACTTTATTGCGGCATCGGCTGATGGCCTGATTCGTTCCTTCTCCTGTAAGAATCCAGAACGGATAGGCTTCTCCTTCTCCCCCCTGAGCATAGATCTCGGCCAGAGCGATTCCCTTGATCTGATTTTCCGTCATACCCGCATGCAGCCCGTTCAATACCTTTTTGAAAGCCTCCTGGCTGATTCGGTACGCTTCCTGCATACACTGTAATTCATATTCCGTTTTGATGGCTCTGAGTCTGGATACAAGCAGATCGGCTTTTACGATCTCCACATCTCCTTCTTCCTGCAGTGCCTCCTCCAGACTGTCGTAGATTACCTTCGTAATCAGTGCGTAGCCGGCGATGCCAAATCGACACCATCTTTTACTCCCATTCATTTTCCTCATTTTCTGGAATACAGAAGAAAAAGATTCCAGTACCGCCCCCGGATATTCCGGTTCTGATGACTCCCGAAATTCCAGGAGCCGGTAAATCGTAGAAATTCTGGAATTACTTTCGGCGTAAGTACCGCTTTCGGGGCCGATCAGCAACACAGCTTCTCCCTCTGCCGGTATTAAGACCCCGGCAGATTCAAAGGACGGCCAATAATCCGCATAATATCTGACAAATTGCGGTTCCGCCTCGTTTCCGTAGCAGAGCAGAAAATCCAGTTCTTCTTTTTTCATTTGTTCCTGCGTCCTGATAACCCGGTCTTTGAACTCTTCATCAGGTATTTTTATCCTCATCTTTTGTTTTCTCCTTTTTCTATACTCTTTTACCTTCAGTCCTTTTTTTCATTTGTCCAGTGCCAGATCGTATCAGCAAGAATCTTCACCGCACTCATATAGTCTTCCTCTGACACCCACTCATCGATACTGTGAGCATTTTGCATATCTCCCGGACCAAATAATATCGTCGGGATGCCTCCGGTATTCTGCAGATGTCTCGCATCCGCACCACTGGGCAGGCCGGATATATACGGTATCTCTCCCCGTACCCGCTTTCCCGCTCCCTCCACTGCAGCCAGAATCGGATGTTCCGTATCAATGGAATGGGGCATAACGCTCAAATACCATTTTTTCTTAACCGGATGTTCCCGCAGCCAGAGATCTCCTGCGCATATCATATCAATATAATCTTCTACTTCCTTTTTGACCTCTTCTCCACAGACTTCTTTTTTCTGTCCCTGTTCATCCACCTCATAAGGAAGATATTTGATGTCGAAACGCATAATACATGTCCCCGGAACTGTAGCAGCAGATATACCGCCCTGTATTTCTCCCAGTGTAATCGTAGGAGAGGGCAGATACGGATTGTGCCTCTTCGCCAGCCATTTCCGCTCCAGCTCTCTCAGCCCGGAGGCAATCTCCATTCCTTTCTCCACAGCGTTGACCCCCTGCCATTTGAAACAGGCATGAGAAGGTTTTCCTGTGACCTCCAGCTCCAAAAGATACACACCCCTGCTGGCGCAATATATTTCCAGATTGGTAGGCTCAGTCACAATGGCAGCATCCGCCCGGTATCCTTCGGCCACGCAGGCCAGTGTCCCATTCCCTCCCCCTTCTTCATCTACAACGGACTCCAATATGATGTCTCCTCTATGGGACATCCCCAGATCATTCATATATTTTACTGCAAGTATCATGGCCGCCAGTCCCGCTTTCATATCACAGGCGCCCCGGCCATATATTTTTCCGTCCCGGCGCTTTCCGCCAAGGGGAGGATACGTCCATTTCTCCAGATCATCCAGAGGAACCGTATCAATGTGCCCATTTAGTAAGATCGACTTCCCGTCCCCGCTTCCTCTGTGAATGGCGATGAGATTCGGTCTTCCTTCATATTGATGATTTGGATTGTAATCCGGCAGACTCTTGATCTTTTCATTATCCACCTCCTGCAGCGTCACTTCAAATCCCCAGCCGGAGAGCTGCTCATACAACCATTGCTGCGCAGCTCCCTCATTTCCCCGTATCCCCTGTTCCTGAAAGGTACTGTCAAAGGAAATCAACGTTTGTAAAAATGCGACCGCTTCCTCTCTCCGGCTATCGATATAGGCAAATAAATCTTTCATGCTTTTCTCCCTCTGACAGTTTCTAAAACTGCTCCAACCAATACCAGTCTTTTTCCGAAACTGCTTTTAAAATCTGATCTGCCTGTTCCAGATTGGTTTTATCAATGACAGTGTTTTTCTCGTTGATCACTTCCGGTACCGTCTCTCCGCTCAGATGGCGCACAGCTATGTCCACTGCAATATATCCCTGAATATAGCCGGGTGTACCATTTGTGGCGCCCAGAGTTCCCTGGCTCACTGCTTCCAATGCTTCATCTGTACCGTCATTTCCCATGACAAAGATCTCCCCCGTCTTCCCTGCAGCTTCGATGGCCTGTGCCGCTCCCAGCGCCATTTCATCATTGGCCGCATAGACCGCATCGATATCATCAAATGTCTGCAGCATATTTTCCATAACGGACATGGCCTTCGCCCGGTCATAGTCCGCCGGTTGGGATGCGAGTATTTCCATTTCGGAATATTCAGCGATAGCTTCCGCAAATCCCCTGGATTTTTCACGGCTCGTTTCCTGTCCCATCACGCCCTGCAGCTCGATGATTTTTCCCGCCTCTCCCAATGTCTGCGCAATATAAGTACCGCCGTTAAAGCCGGATTCATAACTGTCAAAACTGATGGCGCATAAAATATCACCGCCGGTGGGTGTTTCCGCAGTTGTCAGCACAGGAATGCCCGCCTCGTTTGCCTGCGTCACAGCCGTCACGATTCCGGTAGTATCCACTGCCTGAATCACAATGGCATCCATTCCCTGTGAGATGAAGTCTTCTACCTGCTGTACCTGCTTTGTGACATCATTGTCACCTCCCAGCATCGTCAACGTCACCCCTCTCTCATCCGCCGCTTTCTGAGCCCCTTCCATCATGCCTACAAAAAAGGGATTATTCAGTGTAGGACATGTGTAACCGATCGTATAGTTTTCCGCTGTCTCCGCTTCTGATGTACTTTTCTGCAACTGACCGGCCTCATCACCGGATTCTTCCTGCGCAGGCGTCTTTTCCGCCCCTTCCACAGATTCGTTACCGGCAGACTTCTGTGCGCCTCCGCTCTCATTTCCTCCACATCCTGTAAGCATGACCACTGTCATAATCATACATAAAATTGTACCCAAACATTTCTTCTTCATTGAAATTCCTCCTCTTTTGGATTTATTTACAAGGCACCGTTTCTTGCCATGTATTCTTTTACTATCCTTCACTTCCCACTCTCGTCTGGATAAATCGGTCAAAGAGCACTGCGACCAGGACAACGGCGCCGGTCACAATATTCTGATAATAAGAGTTGACCTGCAGCAGATTCAGAGCATTGTTCAGAACCCCGATAATCACCGCCCCGATCAGTGTGCCCCAGATACCGCCCCGGCCGCCGGACAGACTGGCACCGCCGATGACTGCTGCCGTGATCGCCTGCATCTCATAACCCTCTCCGATAGAAGGTACCCCGGAAGAGAGTCTCGCTGTATAGACAACGCCCGTAAGTGACGCCAGAAAACCACAAAGGCTGTACACTAGCGTTTTCGTCCTCACTACCCGGATACCGGCCACAACAGACGCCTTTTCATTTCCGCCAATCGCGTAAACGTACCGGCCAAACTTTGTCTGATTCATCAGATAGGCAAATACTGTAAAAATAACGATCATCAGCAGAAAGGGATAGGGAAATATCCAGAAACTTCCCTGCCCCAGCAGCTTAAATCCGTCGTGAGAAAGGGGAATCGGACTGGCCATTGTCAATACCAAAACCGCACCGGAACAGATAGAGCTGGAAGACAGCGTAATGATAAAAGGAGCGATACCTGTCCTAGAAATCAGGATACCATTGAGAAAACCGATTCCCAGGCCCACTGCAAGAGCCGCTGCTACCGCAGGTACGATCTGGCCTGTATTTGTCAGCACACCGGCGCACACCACACTGCTCATGGCAACAATAGCGCCTACGGACAGATCGATACCTCCCGAAATAATGACCATAGTCATCCCTACGCTCAGAATCGCATTCATGGATATCTGTCTGCCCACATTGGACAGATTATGAAATGTAAAAAAACGGTCCGTGAGAAAAAACATCACCAAAAAGATGATACAGAGTATTACAAACGTGGCATATTTTCTTGCGATCAGCCAAAATCTTCTCCTATCCATGTGCATACCCTCCCGCTGCATAAAACATAATATCTTCCTGCTTTACGTTTTCATTTGTCATTTCTTTTATCATTCTTCCTTTGTACATGATACCGATTCTGTCACTCATACCGATGATCTCAGGAATCTCGGAAGAAATCAGGATTACCGCCTTTTTCCGTTCCAGAAGCTGATTGATGATATGATAAATATCTACCTTGCCGTTGACATCCACGCCCCTTGTGGGCTCACACAGGATGACTACTTCAGGCGATGTGCTCAATACTTTGGCCAGCACTACTTTCTGCTGATTGCCGCCTGACAACAGCATCACTTCCTGAAAAACAGATTCCGCTTTGATTCGATATGTATCTATGCCGTCTCTTGCTATCTTTTCTTCTTTCTTTCTGGATATGATACCCCACATTTTACAGACTGGAGCCCATGGGGAGAGTCCGATATTTTCTTTGATTTTCATCGGCAGGATCAGTCCCTCCTCCTTTCGATTCTCCGTCACCAATCCGATGCCCTGACGAATAGAAGTGCCTGGCTCTGTTATCCGTACCTCCTGTCCGTCTATCTGAAAGGTTCCTTTCTGTACCTTCTTCAGTCCATAGAGACATCTGGCCAGCGGCGCCTGACCCGCTCCCACCAGACCTGCGATTCCGTACACTTCCCCTTCCCGAACCGAAAAACTGATATCAAAAAAATGCCTGCCATCACTTAAGCCCGATACCTGAAATTTTGTTTCTCCCTTTTTATGAAACTGTTTCGGATAATAGTTTTGAATTGTCTGTCCTACCATGTACTCCACTACTGTGGAAGTGGGCGTATCCTCCGGCAGGCACTCTGCAACTACTTTTCCGTCCCGGAGTACACAGATTCTCTGGGCAACCCTGTATATTTCCTCCAGCCTGTGAGAAATATAGATGATTCCCTTTCCCGCTCTTCGTAATTCCTCCATGATTTCAAACAGTCTGCCTGTCTCTTCAACACTGAGCGCAGCCGTCGGCTCGTCCATAATGATAATATCTGCATTTTGCGACAACACTTTGACGATCTCCACGATCTGCTGCTCCGCCACCGACAATGTACCAATAAGACACTTTGGTTCCAGCGCTATTCCCATTCTATCAAGCAGCTCCGCCGTCTTTTCTGCCATAGCCCTGTCATCCACATGCCCCCTCTTCACGCTTTCTTTCCCAAGGAAAATATTCTGCGCCACAGAAAGATTGGGAATCAGATTCAATTCCTGATGGATAATGGCAATTCCTGCCCTCTGAGCATCGATAGGGCCCTGTATCTGTACCTGCTTTCCCCTGATTTCGATCTCTCCTCTGTCCATTTTATAAATACCCGTCAGTATTTTCATAAGGGTACTTTTTCCGGCCCCGTTCTCTCCTATCAATGCCAGACATTCTCCACTGTGAAGCTCTATGGAAATATCATTCAATACCGTATTACTCATAAAAGATTTGAAAATATGATTTGCCTTCAACAAAACTTCCACCTTATCACCTCCCGTTTTTTCTATTTTCTGTTTTACTTCGTTTACAGTTACTCTTGTCTTCATCTTTATTTACTCGTGTAACTTATTGAATATAATAATTTACTGGAGTAATTTTGTCAATAATATTTCCTCTCTTTTCTATAATTTGTGAAAATATAATAAAAGTCAGACACTATTTTTGGGAAAAAAGCCATTATTATTGCGACAAAAAAGACTGGATTTTTCCAGATGACTACGATATACTTACTCGTGTATATTGCATTTTTCCCTCAAAGAACAAGAGAATCCGCTCTAAACCATATCATTTGTCCACTGAGGGTATCGATATAGAAGAACAGGAGAAAAGAGCATGGTTTCCATGAAAGATATTGCAAAAGAACTGAATCTTTCCCGGTGTACGGTATCAGATATCCTGAATCACAAGACCGGCAAAAAATCCTATAAACAGGAAACCATCGACCTGGTGTTAAGTACCGCAAAAGAGATGGGATATGTGACAAACAACATTGCGAAGTCCTTAAAGACCGGAAGCACACGTACTATTGCCCTCGTCATTCCCGATATTTCCAACTCTTTTTACACCCATATTATCAAAGAGATCGAATGTCTCGCTTATGCGGCAAACTATTCTCTGATTATCTGTATCACCGAAGAAAACGCTAAAAAAGAAAACGAAGTGCTCCGAATGCTGTCCAGCCGTATGGTGGATGGCATATTGATCTCTGCCGTATCGGCCACCCAGTCTCTCCAGGACAACTATCCGTTTCAGATCGTCTGCTTTGACCGTACTGTAGAAAATAAAAACTACTGCTCTGTCACCATCGACAATGAACGGGCAGCACAGGAACTGGGACGGCGTTTTATACAGGCAGGAGCCAAAAAACCACTTTTCATTGCCACTTCCCCTGCCGATTATACAGTGCGCCTTCGAATCAGAGGGTTTCAGAGGGCAATGGAAGAAGCCAATATCCCATGGACAGAAAATCAGATTCTCTATCATGTATACAATGCAAAAACCGCCTATGAAAAATTGACAGAACTGATACAGCTCCAGGATGTTTCCTTCGATTCTATCGCTCTCAGTACCAATTATTATATTTACGGTATCTTTAAAGCGCTGCGTGCGTATCAAAAAGAGACTATTGTTTTAGGAGGATTTGAAGATTTCAACGGTTCCGATTTTTTTAACGATGTGATCTGTGTACACCAGCCGGAAAAGGAAATCGCTTCCATCGCTTTTCAGTCCCTTTTGCGTCTGATGAACCATGAGATGTCTGCTTCCAAAATTTTGAACACCTATATTCCGTAAATGGACAATTACAGCCCGCAAATACACAAACCCGATTGCAGCCTTATCCATTTTATGCTACCATACCTTCAGTGATTATAAATCTGGAGGAAATAAAAATGAACGAAGAGAAAAAGATTCCCTATAAAATCTATCTGGAAGAAAACGAAATGCCTACCGCCTGGTACAACCTCCGTGCGGATATGAAAGAAAAACCGGCTCCTCTTCTGAATCCCGGTACATTGCAGCCTATGACTGCCCAGGAGCTGAAAGGTGTCTTCTGCGACGAGCTGATTGCCCAGGAATTAGACAATACCAACGCCTACATTCCCATCCCGGAAGAAATTCAGAATTTCTATAAAATGTACCGGCCATCTCCTCTCGTCCGGGCTTACTGTCTGGAAGAAAAGTTACAGACTCCGGCTAAAATCTATTATAAATTCGAAGGAAACAATACAAGCGGCAGCCACAAGCTCAATTCCGCCATTGCCCAGGCTTATTATGCCAAGAAACAGGGACTGAAAGGTGTCACCACCGAAACCGGTGCGGGACAGTGGGGCACCGCACTCTCTATGGCATGTTCCTATTTCGATCTGGACTGTCTCGTATACATGGTAAAAGTTTCCTATGAGCAGAAACCGTTCCGCCGGGAAGTCATGCGGACATACGGCGCCACAGTCACACCGTCTCCCAGCGATACTACGGAAGTCGGACGCAAAATCCTCGTCGAGCATCCCGGCACCACCGGCAGCCTCGGATGTGCTATCTCTGAAGCTGTAGAGGCCGAATCCACCCGGGAAGGATATCGTTATGTATTGGGCAGCGTTTTGAATCAGGTTCTGCTTCATCAGACAGTCATCGGTCTGGAAACAAAGACAGCCCTTGACAAATATCATATCGTCCCTGATATTATCATCGGATGCGCCGGAGGCGGCTCCAATCTGGGCGGTCTCATCTCTCCTTTTGCAGGAGAAATGATCCGAGGCGAGAGAAATTATCGTATCATCGCCGTAGAGCCCGCTTCCTGTCCCAGCTTTACCCGGGGCGTCTTCGCATACGATTTCTGTGACACCGGCAAGGTCTGCCCTCTGGCTAAAATGTACACTCTGGGCAGCGGTTTTATCCCCTCTGCCAGCCATTCAGGCGGTCTGCGCTATCACGGTATGAGCCCGATCCTTTCCCAGCTCTATCACGATGGCATCATGGAAGCCGTGAGTGTGGAACAGACAGCCGTATTCGATGCTGCTGTCCAGTTCGCTCGGGTAGAAGGTATCCTGCCTGCACCGGAGAGCAGTCATGCGATACGTATCGCCATCGACGAAGCGCTCAAATGTAAAGAGACCGGAGAGGAAAAGACGATTGTATTCGGCCTCACCGGCACAGGTTATTTCGATATGGTTGCCTATGAAAAATATAACAACGGAGAAATGAAGGATTATATCCCTTCCGATGAAGAATTAAAACCCGGTCTGGACGGTATCCCCAGATTCCCTGGAAATGAATTTTAAGGAAAAAAATTTTTCTACATGAAATCGACTACAGGCCGGACTTTATAAATCCGGCCTGTTTTCTGCTTTTCAGATGAATACACACTTGCTTTCTTACCCGTGCGAAAAACATTTAATGAAATTCTCTGTATAACTGTCTTTTAAATAATATCATGGCAATCATTGCTGTCAAAACATCTGCTATTGCCTGCGAAACGATAATTCCCATATATCCAAACGCATTGTATGCAATCACCAGGACGACGCTTACATTTTGCATTAAGTTTGTGACAGAGGCAGGTATTACGATTCTTAAAATCTGCCGATATGCTCTGCCGGTATCTTAATCTCTTTTGGATTCATGGATACAATTTTACTTTTCTTTCTAACGATAACAACAAAAAAAGGTCTGCAAATAAATACCCAATCACTGTAGCAATGGCCGCCTAAAGAGCATACTATACCGTGGTCTTGTAATCCATATAGAATCCGTCTATCTATCTCCCCGAGGAGATACCATAATATTCATAAAGCAAATGTAAGGTGAAACCGTCAACAGTGTTTCTGTCAACGAGTAAACAGACTGGTAACATAAGCTGCCAGGTCCTGCAATATTTATTTTGCAATTTTCTCCATTACATCCATTATTTACATGCCCAATCCTCATACTGTCCCATGTATAATAGAAGAAAAAGGCCCGGCAGGACAGGAGGACAGATTTATGGTGCAAAAAGCGAAAAAAAATGAGGAAATTGAGAAAGTCGTCAATGTATTTCAAGATTACATAATGACAAGCCCCTACATTGAGTGGCTATGGTCTGATAAACTTGGTTATATTCTGATGCAGATTTCCATAAAAAAGCAGGATATTGGGGAAAGCCGTATTATTTCAGATGCCGACATGCTCTGTTGGATTCTATTGAATGAAATGGCAGAAGATACGATACAGGCAGGCGGCAGTGAACATGCCGTCTTTGAAGCTGAACCAGAAGAACTAAAGCAAATCAGAAAAACACTGCAGCCCTATATGAACCAGCTTCCTGAGTATACGTACCTGTATGAAAAGTTATTTAAAGTTATTTAAAGATATTTCCTGAAATTCCTGAAGGCGTTTCACATTTGTGAGGCGCTTTTTGCTACGCATTTTTTCTGAATAATTTAATCATAAAAATAAGAAGAAAATAAATTGTAATTCCATTAAATAACAACCCTAATGGGTTAAAATGCATTGACAGAAACGGGCTGATACCAAATCCAACAGCGTTTACAAATAAAAATGGTATGGGAAAACCCACCTGGTACTGAGAATCATTTACTATCCTAAAAGGTAAAAAATAAGATAAAATAATTTCAATCCATAAGGCCAGGTTGAATATTTTCCAATTCACCTTTTCAAAAATTTTCTTCATTTTACAACCTCCAATTATTCGCTGAAGGTGCCCTCAGGGAACAAGGGAACTCACGTCCTGAACCATGTCGAAAAGGAATTTCCTAGATGATAAAAAGTGCCCCAACCTGCAAAGATTGAAGCACTTATAAGCTGCCGCAGACCGGAATCGAACCGGTACGGGTATCACTACCCACGGGATTTTAAGTCCCGGGCGTCTGCCAGTTCCGCCACTGCGGCATAAAACAAATGGGACCTATAGGGCTCGAACCTATGACCCTCTGCTTGTAAGGCAGATGCTCTCCCAGCTGAGCTAAGATCCCCTATGTTTCTGAAAAACGACCCAGATCGGACTCGAACCGACGACCTTCGCCGTGACAGGGCGACGCTCTAACCAACTGAGCCACTGGGCCTTGTTATGAGCACTTAGCGTCTGTCCTTTAGACGCTTACGTGCGATACATCTCGCCGCCGTTAGCGAGGTTCTTTACGAGCTTACCAGGCGAGGCGTTATGAGCACTTAGCGTCTGTCCTTTAGACGCTTACGTGCGATATTAATATGCAAAATGGACCTTCGGGGACTCGAACCCAGGACCGACCGGTTATGAGCCGGTTGCTCTAACCAACTGAGCTAAAGGTCCGTATAACTGACTCCGACGGGAATCGAACCCGTGTTACCGCCGTGAAAGGGCGATGTCTTAACCGCTTGACCACGGAGCCTTATCCGGGACTTTTCTTCCCTTTCTGCCGTATCTTTGGAAACGCCTTGTACATATTACCATACCCTAGGAATTTTGGCAAGAGGTATTTTTGCTTTTTTCGGAACGGTATTGTAATCTTACAGTCATTCCTGAAAATGAATCCACCTGCCTCTTGACCTTTTTTCCGGTTTGATATATGATAAATAAAGATTTACCCCACTGGATATCAGTCATGTGCTGATCGCATGGCACAAAACTTCAAATAAAACCTTGATAGGAGTGGTTTTTTCAAGAGGAATCTTTTTTCACCACACAATTGCTTATGCAGTTGTGTGGTTTTTTGTTCTATAGGAAATGCACCGCTATCACTTATAGAACAAAATATAGATGCGCAGCTCACGGACAGGAATATTGCGACAAGGCGCACCGCATATAGAACAAAAAAGGAGAATCATTATGGAACAAACATTTATGAAAGAGAAAAAAATACTTCCCCTCGTATTATCCATGTCGCTTCCCATGGTCATTTCCATGGCTGTCAATTCCCTGTACAACATTATTGACAGCTATTTCGTAGCCAAGGTCAGTGAGGATGCCATGACGGCTCTGGCTCTTGTCTATCCTATGCAAAATCTGATCAACGCCATTGCCATCGGATTTGGAATCGGTATCAATGCATGTATTTCCTTCTATCTGGGTGCCGAAGACCAGGTACGTGCAAATAGAGCAGCCACACAAGGTACTTTTTTCAGTTTCCTTCACGGTGTCATTTTGACCGTTTTGTGTATTGCAGGAATGCCTCTGTTTCTGAAAAACTTTTCTTCTGACACAGAAATTACAGCCCTGGCACTGCTTTATGCAAACAGAGCTTTTCTCTTTTCTCCCATTATCGCTTTGACTCTGTCTTTTGAGAAAATCTTTCAGTCCACAGGCAATATGAAAATATCCATGTTCAGTATGATGTGCGGCTGTATTGTAAATATCATTTTGGATCCGCTCATGATCTTCGGTTACGGATTTTTTCCTGCCATGGGCATCTCCGGGGCAGCCTATGCCACCGGAATCGGACAGAGTGTCACACTTTTGCTCTATCTGCTCTTCTATGCCTGCCATCATACACCGATAAAAATAAGCCGAACCTACATGAAATTCGACACATCGATCCTGAAAAAACTGTATTCCGTAGGAATATCGGCCACTCTGAACCTGGCACTTCCTTCCCTGCTGATCTCCGTATTGAACGGTCTCCTGGCGGATTTTTCAGAAAAATATGTCCTCGTTCTCGGTGTCTATTATAAGCTGCAAACATTTATCTATCTGACCGCCAACGGAATCATACAGGGCATCCGGCCACTGATGGGTTACAACCTCGGAGCCGGAGAACATGGCCGTGTCAAAAAGATCTACCGCACCGCACTGATTATGAATATGGGTATCATGCTTCTTGGCATGACACTGTCATGGTGCATACCAGATCGATTGATCGGATTGTTTTCTGACAGCACCGAAACCATATCCATCGGAATAACCGCGCTGCGTATCATCAGCCTCGGCTTTGTCATATCCGCCGTTTCCGTCACCTGTTCCGGCGCATTGGAAGGACTTGGAAAAGGCTGTCAGTCACTGCTGATCTCTCTCCTTCGATATATCTTTCTTATGATACCGGCAGCCTGTATCCTTACCAGATTTTCAGGCGCAAACGGCGTATGGTATGCCTTCTGCACCACAGAATTTGTATGCGCAGGCTTCTCTGCCTTCATCTATACAAAAGAAATCAGAAAAACCCGTATTTCTATTCAGGGCAAAGAAGTGGCTTCCACTCCTGCTACACAGTCTGTATCATAATTTCTACCCTTTCACTGCCTTATAAATGTCCGACGTGGACAAAGTTATTTTTTTAATGTATAAGCAAATTTTTCAGTGCCTCTGCCGCCACGCTCAAGGACTGTTCTCTGTTCTCCACAAGTAGAATTTCCCGGCAGGGAATCCGCTCCTGTAGTGGGATCCGGCAGATTTCTCCCGCATCCAGTGCTTTTTCAGCCAGTTTTTCTGGGAAAAATCCAAGCCCCAGACCATATTTCACCATAGGAAGAATCTGATCTGTAGTAGCCGCTTCAAAATCCGGCTTCCATACCAGTCCATTTTCCTGATAAAAACTCTCAAAGAAACGGGAACTCATCGTATTTTCCCCCAGGCAGATCAGCGGATACCTGTTCACCTCCAGCAGAGACACCGGAGACTTCGATAACTCCCGAAAAACATTTCCCCCGATCAGAATATCCTGAAACTTCATAAGGGGACTCGCCTTCAGGAAACCCGGGATATCCGCAGGCGAAGCAACGACGGCAAAATCCACAGCCCCTTCTTTTACCGCCTTCACAGCCTGCGCCGTCAGATGATTGCGGATCCGGACTCCCACCCTCGGACAGGCTTCCTTAAATTTCCCAAGTACGGGAAGGAGCAAAAGATGCAGAGCCGTTTCACTGGCACCAACAGAAACGGCTCCTCCATGTAGCCCAGTGAGCATCTCCAGTTCCTCTTCCGCCCGCTGTAACTGTCCCACGGCAATCCTCACATGGGAATAGAGTTTTTCCCCTTCCGGCGTTAGAGAAATCCCTCTGTTCGATCGAATCAGAAGCCGACAGCCCAGTTCCTCCTCCATCAGCCTGATTGTCCGGGAAATATTGGGCTGACTGCTGTGCAGCATTTCTGCCGCCAATGTGAGATTCCTATATTTTGCAGCATAGTAAAAAATACGATAATATTCATAGCTGATGTTCATCTTTCCTCTGTATTCTCCTGTCTGATATATCCCCAGTGGACAATTGGATACACGTCCTGAACTATACTATTTATTATATCAATTTGATATGGCAATATAATAAAACATATATTTTGCAAATTGTTTTACAGGAAGTATAATACCAGTCAGACAAATATGCAATGCATTTCTACTATAGATCGAAGACATAAAGTTCAAATAGAATGATGAAAAAAATAATAATGAGGAAAGGATAATTGAAATGAACAGAGATTTGACAAAAGGAAAACCGGAAACTGTCCTGTGGCAGTTTTGCATACCATTGTTCGGCAGTATTATCTTTCAACAATTATACAATATTGCCGACAGTTTTGTGGCAGGAAAATATATCGGAGAAACAGCTCTGGCTGCTGTGGGAAACAGCTACGAGATCACGCTCATCTTCATTGCCTTCGCTTTCGGCTGTAATATCGGATGCTCCGTTATCGTCTCACGCCTGTTTGGTGCAAAACAATATCGGGAAATGAAAACTGCCATATCCACCTCTCTGATTGCCAGTGCAATACTTTGTCTGCTGCTGATGCTGACCGGTATTGTCGGCTGTTCCAGGCTGCTTACTCTCATCCACACCCCGGATACGATTTTTGGTGATTCCCGGCTGTACCTGAACATCTATATCTTTGGACTTCCGTTTCTGCTCTTTTATAATGTAGCAACCGGAATCTTCTCGGCTCTGGGAGACTCCCGGACACCGTTTTTCTTCCTGGCCTTTTCTTCCACTTCCAATATCCTGGTAGACATCCTTTTCGTCTCCGCTCTTCATATGGAGGTATCCGGCGTCGCCTGGGCCACTTTTCTCTGCCAGGGTGTGAGCTGTATCCTGTCCCTATTTGTAATAAAAAAGAGACTGTCTGCGATTCCCACCGAAGGAAAAGTTTCACTGTTCTCCATAGATTTGCTGAAAAAAACTGCCTTAATCGCCGTACCAAGCATTCTACAGCAAACCTACATTTCTGTAGGTAATATTATGATTCAGAGCATGATCAACGGCTTTGGCCCCGGTGTCATTGCCGGATACTCGGCAGCCATCAAACTGAATAACCTGGTCATAACTTCTCTCACAACCCTTGGAAACGGCGTTTCCAATTATACGGCACAAAATCTCGGCGCCAACATCCCTTCCCGGGTCAAAGCTGGCTTCCGTGCCGCCATCAAACTGGTATGGATCCTTTGTCTGCCCATCGTACTCTTATACCTCCTGGCCAACAGTCTATTCATACGCTTCTTTATGGAAAAGCCGTCGGAGCTTGCTCTGCTGTCGGGAACACAGTTTCTGAAAATTGTAGCACCCTTTTATTTTATCATTGCCATAAAGCTTGTGGCCGATGGCATCCTGCGTGGAGCCGGGCTGATGAAACAGTTTATGACTGCCACCTTTACGGATCTGGTCCTCCGTGTCCTGTTCGCCTTTCTTCTTTCACGCCAGTGGGGATATGTGGGTATCTGGTGTGCCTGGCCAGTAGGATGGTGTATTTCCACCTTACTGTCGGTGTTCTTTTACAGAAAAGCGCCCTGGAAACAACCATGATTTTTATATTGAACATTGAAAAAATACTCCCAACGCCTGTACACACCCCTGATCGTAAGAATGCGTGGCATCAGAAGCAGCCGTCCACATGATGATCGTTCCCTGGCCGACTTCATTGGACACCAGTTCTCGCTCCACACCCCGGATTAAGGCAAAGCCAAAAGTTCCAGAAAATACGGCCTCAGATTTATACTCTTCCGTAAATACTGTGCGGAAAAACCAGAAAAGCAGAGGCCCGCATCAAGAACAAAGCTCCAGGAACGCCAATTGAAATGGCTCCAGTTACTTCAAAAACATTGCCGGGCCCTGCCCGTATAACCGTGGAAAGAAAAAATGAAGAGTTTTCCAAAATCGGGATGAAACAGTACCAGGAAAAAGTTTATTATAAACTTTATAAATCAGAACCACCGGCTTAGCCGGTGGTTTGCTCACGCCCTATAAGGGCTTGTTACCGGCACTAGAGTCTAAAGACTCATCGAAAGGCTCGCCAGCCGCAACATCATTTACCTGCCCAACCCTAAAGGGTTCTTCCTACCT
>CAJUNB010000001.1 GCA_910587635.1 uncultured Lachnospiraceae bacterium | reverse complement strand
TCTATGGTCAGGGTCAGAGAGTCGGAAAGAAGTCAATTTTTGTCCCTGCGAGGCGCTTGATTGACGCGTACTGGACGTACGCGGAAGGAAAGTAACGAAACAGGGGCAAAAATTGGTTCTTCTCCGACCGTGTGTCCCTTTGTCCACTGAGGGTAATGAGACATAAATAAGACGATACTGTCATATAGTTCCTGTAAAGGAGAAGAAGCAGGAACGTATATGGCACAGTTATTGAAACGGATTGACAGTATCGTCTGGGGACCGGGCATGCTCGTATTTATGATCGGAACAGGACTGTATTTACTTGTGCGGATGCAGTTTCTGCCGCTTCGGAATCTGGGATATGCTCTCCGGTGTGTAATGGGAGGGGAGAGAGAGGCGAAGGAAGGCGGGATCTCTCCGCTGTCTTCGCTGACGACAGAGCTTGCCGCTACGATCGGCACAGGAAATATCGTAGGTGTAGCCACTGCCATGATACTGGGTGGACCCGGAGCGCTTCTTTGGATGGTACTGGCTGCTTTTGCAGGGCTCTCCACAAAGTTTGCAGAAAGTATGTTGTCTGTAAAATACAGAATCAGAGGCAAGAACGGAAAATTCATGGGCGGCCCGATGTATACGTTACAGTATGGATTTCCGAATCGACAGATCGGAAAAATTCTGGGAAGTCTGTTTGCCTTTTTTGCTGTTATGGCTTCCTTTGGCATGGGCAATATGACTCAGTCTAATTCTATTGCCGTCTCTTTTCAGGAGACTTTTGGTATCCGGGAAGCAAAAACGGGGCTGATTCTCACGATACTTGTCATTTTGACGATATTAGGTGGGATTCGTTCCATTTCAAAGATTACACTGTATATGGTGCCCGTGATGGCTCTTTTTTATATAGGGGGAGCGCTTGTCGTTATTATAGTACATCTGGACCGGATTCCTGAAGGACTTACGGAGATTGTCCGGCTGGCGTTTTCGAAGGAAGCGGCGGCAGGGGGGATAGGCGGTGCGATTACAGCTTCCATGCAGGATGCTATGCGTTGGGGCGTTTCCAGAGGTGTTTTCTCCAATGAAGCAGGACTGGGGGCAGGGGGTATCACTGCTGCCGCCGCCAATACAGACAGTCCGGTACGCCAGGGGTATATCAGTATGACGGGTGTTTTTTTTGATACTATTATTATATGTACGCTGACAGGACTTGTCATTGCTGCCTCCGGCGTTCTCGGTGTACAGGAAAGCAGTGGTGCTCTTATGACAGGGGCGGCTTTGACAATAGCGGCATTTTCTACGGTTTTTGGTGAAATGGGTGGCTGTTTTGTCAGTATCGGTATTGCCCTGTTCGCCTATGCCACAATTATCGCATGGGAATATCAGGGGGAGCGGGCCTTTGAATTTCTAGTCAAGAAACCGGGATACTGTATGGCCTATCGTTTTGTCTACGGGCTGGTTACTTTTATCGGAGCAGTTTGTGCTCTGGAAGCGGTATGGGATTTTTCGGATATTATGAATGGGCTTATGGCAGTGCCCAATCTGATTGGTGTACTGACACTTTCCGGTATCGTATGCAGAGAGATGAAAGCAGCCGACAGAAAAAAGAGACAGCTATTCTGATGAGAGAGTCTCGGCGCAGAGAGTCCTGTGAAATGGACTCTTTGCGCCGAAAGAAATTAGAAGGGATCGGATTCCTCCAACCAGCGCAGACCAGGGATCAGTCGCATCTGCGGATGCAGGGATTTTTGCATTCACATTCTGCTTCGGAGATATTGCCACATTGTACTTTGGCCCTGTCAACACAGACAGAGGCGCCAAAGTGCAGAGGCAGCTTGACACAGATCTTCTGTGTTATTGTAAATTCGCACATCTGTCCTACTTCGCCCAGGCAGGCGTCTCCCGGTGTAACGACAGGGGAACCACAGCACACAGTGGTGCAGGGACCGGCCTTGGCATAGGGTACTACCTTTACCGGTACACTGACAAGATCGGTCTGGTAGAATACATTGTTGCATGCTGCTGGGATCTCATGCTCTTCTTCGTGGCATATGCAATCTTTGCCGCAATAGAACATATCATTTGTATATTCTGCTTTTTCCAGTGCTTCCCCATTCATTTTCTGTTCATAAGAATCTTCCATAAATAGCTCCAGTTTACATACTTTATTTATCATATGAAAAATGTTTGACGGTGTGACAAAACAAGGGTATACTAAATTATGGTATGTAGGAATTTATAAAGGAGGATACTATGAAATTCAAAAAGTTCACAAAAATGATATCCCTGCTGACAGCGGCAGTATGTGTATTGACACTGACCCCTGCAGAAACGGTACTGGCTGATGAAACGCGCAGCGTATATACAAATGAAGTGATTTCCCCGGAAGCAGCTCTGACACGTCCCATTGCAATCATGATGCCTACGGATAAAGTGGCACAGCCTTCCTATGGAATCAGTCATGCAAAGATATTGTATGAAATCATGGAAGAGGGCAATATTTCCCGGCAGATGGCCATTATTGATGATTGGCAGGGACTCTCTAAGATCGGTAATATCAGAAGCTGCCGTGCCTATTATATTCCCCAGGCTACGGAGTGGGATCCGATTCTCATTCACTTTGGCGGCGTCGTATATATGAAAGACCGTATTTCACTGCCGGATATCAATAATATTTCCGGTACATACGAATATGGGACAGGCGGCGAGGCGCCCGGAGCAGGCGTATTTTTCCGTACTTCTGACAGAAAAGCTCCCCACAATGCCTATATCAGTGCCAACGGTATTACGAAGGCAGCCGGACAGCTTGGATATTCTCTGACAGTTCGCCCGGAATTTTATAATGCAAAGCATTTTACCTTTGCAGCGGGTGTCAATACGCTGGAACAGTATGGAGAAGGCGCAGCTGTAGCAAATACGATTGATCTTTCCGATATCTTCCCTTATACAAGAAGTGGTTTTACCTATGATGCGGCAGCGGGTGTGTATAAAAAAACGATACATGGCAAGGCACAGGTGGACGGTAACAACGGGCAGCAGCTGGCGTTTGCCAATGTAATCGTACAGAATACGAAGTGGCAGCAGCTGGACCAGAAAGGATATCTGGGATTTGACAATCTGGACACGACAGAAGATGGCTACTATTTCACAAAGGGAAAAGTCATCCATGTAAGATGGGCAAAAGTTGCGGAATATTCTCCAACCGTATATTATGATGACAATGGCAATGAAATTCAGTTGAATGAAGGAAAAACCTACATCGCAATTGCGCAGAAGGGCAGAAATGTAAGCTTTTCATAAATAAGAATTGGCGGACAAGCAGGCATTTATGTCTGCTTGTTTTTGGTTGTATAGGAGATTCCTTTGCAATTCTCTATAAAAGAAAAATAATATACGGATTTGTCTGCCTTGTTCTCATACAGGAAGCTTGCGAAAAGGAAAATTGTGCTGAAACGCAACGCGCGCGGCAAATTGCATTAATGCGATTCTTTTTTTGATCTATAATAGGAAGTGGGAAAATGAACAGAATTCCACAAAATGAAAAAGAAAAAAAGACAGAAGCTCTGGCGGCACGGGTAATGAAGCTGGCAGGGGACAGTATTATGATGCATCTGCGGTTTCTGGACACAGCAGTGGCTCAGTTGAAGACGAGACCGGCCAAAGATACGGGATGTATGGCATGTGATGGGAAATATCTGTATTATGACCCTGTTTTTGTGTTGCAAATTTATAAAGAAGAACCAAACCGGATCACTCATATGTATCTGCATATCGTTTTACACTGTATTTTTTACCACAGTTTTCAGTATGATAAAGTGGAACAGGAATACTGGGATATGGCAGCGGATATGGCAGTGGAGAATACGATTCTGGAAATCAGTTTCCCGGATATCGCACTGCGCCAGGATGAGGATGCGGAAAGAAAACTGCATTGGATGCGTATCGATGCAGGCGGGTTGACTGCAGAGAAAATCTATCGATACTTTAAGAGAAATGGGATGGGACCGATAGAGAAAAAGGAGCTGACGGCTCTGTTTTATCAGGATGCTCATATACACTGGAAACAGCAGGAGGAAATATCCATATCCCAGGAACAGTGGAAAAAAATCAGTGAAAGAGTAAAGACTGATCTGAAGACATTTTCTCAGGATAAGAATCATTCGGAAAGCCTGGAAAAGAATCTGGCGGAAGCCAATCGGGATAAATATGACTATGGAGAACTTCTACGCAGATTTACTGTCATGGGAGAGGATATCCGTATCAATGAAGAGGAATTTGATTATATTTATTATACCTATGGTCTGTCCATGTATGGAAATCTGCCATTTGTAGAGCCTCTGGAGTATAAAGAAGAACATAAAGTCAGAGAATTTGTGATTGCTCTGGATACTTCTGCCTCCTGCCGGGGAGAGACTGTCAGAGGATTTCTCAGGAAGACGTATTCTATTTTAAAGGGAACGGAGAACTTTTTTCATAAGATCAACGTTCATATCATCCAATGTGACAATGAGGTAAAGAAAGATACGAAGATCACCTGTGAGGGGGATTTCCACCGGTTTCTGAAAGAGGAAAAGTTGTATGGTTTTGGAGCCACTGATTTCAGACCGGTATTTGCCTATGTGGATGCACTGCGCAGGCAGGGGGAATTTGAAATGCTGAAGGGGTTGATCTATTTTACAGACGGCTATGGTATTTATCCTGAGACGATGCCGGACTATGATGTTATTTTTGCATTTCTTGATGAAGATGAACACCGGATGATACCACCGCCCTGGGCGATATCCGTGACATTATATGAAGATAGTTTTGAAGATGAGACTGACAGTGAAGGTTCCGGGGAAACGGGTGGAAGAGAAAAAGGAGTAAGAGAATGAATATTAAGCAGGCAAAAGATTATATTAAGGACTGCGTCAAAATATATTTGAAAAAGGATGAATTTGGAGAATACCGGATACCGGTGGTGAGACAGAGACCTGTTTTTCTGCTGGGAGCACCCGGAATCGGAAAAACTGCTATTATGGAGCAGATTGCTCAGGAACTTGGCATTGCACTCGTGTCCTATTCTATGACGCACCATACAAGGCAGTCGGCCCTTGGTCTTCCTTTTATCTGCAAGAAGGAATACAGCGGAGAGATGACAGATGTTTCCGAATATACGATGAGCGAGATCATTGCCTCTGTCCATGAAACGATGGAAGCAAGCGGCATCCGGGAAGGGATTCTCTTTCTGGATGAGATCAACTGCGTATCCGAAACGCTGGCTCCATCGATGCTGCAGTTTCTACAATATAAAGTATTTGGACGGCATCGGGTGCCGGAAGGATGGATCGTAGTGACAGCGGGTAATCCGCCGGAATATAACAAATCTGTCCGGGAATTTGATGTGGTGACGATGGACAGGCTGCGGCTTCTGGAAGTGGAGGCAGATTATCATGTATGGAAGGAATATGCGGGTGAGCAGGGAGTCCACAGTGCGATTCTGAACTATTTGGATCTGAAGAAAGAGCACTTTTACCGGATCGAGGCGGGACTCAAAGGAAAGACCTATGTTACGGCAAGAGGGTGGGAAGATCTGTCGGAAATACTGCAGATGTATGAAGAGGAAGGCATGCAGACAGATGAGGCGCTGGTAGGCCAGTATATACGGAATGAGAAAATAGCAAAGGAATTTACGGCATATTACGATCTTTATCAAAAATATAAAAGGGACTATCAGATCTATCAAATTCTGTCCGGGCATGCACCGGATTCTGCTGTCATCCGGGCACAGCAGGCACCTTTTGATGAGCGTCTTTCCCTCGTGGGAATGCTTCTGGACAAGATACAGAGTGAGATGCGGGAGGCTGTGGAAACGGCCGATTATCTTACAGAGTTGACAGCATCTTTAAAAGCTGTAAAAGCGCTGCTGACAAGAGATGAGGGAGCGACACTGGAGCAGCTTTTGGAAGAGCAGAGGAGCCGCCGGGAGAAAAAAATAGAATCTTTGCAGAAGGCGGGAGCTCTGTCCAAAGGGGTGAGAAAAAAAGAAAAGCATGTACTTGCTTTTCTGCAGGAAGAGCAAAAGTTCTGTATGTTGGAAAGCGGCAAGGAAGAGAGTGGATTCGGGGCGCTGGAAAAGCGCTACCGGGAACAGGTAGTCAGGATGAAGGAAAATACGGCAGCCATAGGGGAGCGGCTGCATGCGCTGTTTGTATTTCTGGAAAAAGCTTTCCCGGAGGGAAATGAGATGCTGATATTTGTGACAGAACTCACTGTGAACGATTATAGCGCCCGATTTATTGGGATGTTTGGCAGTGAAGATTACAGACGCCACAATGAAGAATTGCTGATTTCAGAGCGGAAAAATGAATTGCAGGAGGAGATTGCGGCACTGGAGCTGTAATTGGCAAAAGCAGGTATGATCAGAGAATGGGAAAAGGACGAGGCGGCATTCCAGTATGAACAGAGAGAGGGAAGAGCCATACTGCTACTGTGGAAAGGGGCGGGAAGCACTGCGCATATACCGGAGGAAGTGGATGGCTGCCCGGTGAGGGAGATTGGCAGAAAAGCTTTTTTAAGTAATAAACGGATACAGGAAGTGTATCTTCCGGGCAGTATAGAGATGATCGATGACTGGGCATTTGCCTATTGCAGCAAACTTTCCCGGATTTGGATGCCAAGGCATCCTGTCAGCTTTGGAAAAGGGGTGTTCTTGCAATGTGAACGTCTGGAGCATTTTATACTGGAAGATGAAAAGACGCCGATGTCGGAGAAGGTAAAAGAGTGTACCGGGGCACTGCTGGCGGCTGTAGTGCATAAGCTGGACGCTCCCTATCTGCTTAACCCCATGCAGGCGGGGAGGAAGAGCTGGATACGGAAATGGGATACAAGGCTGATGGAGATCATGACGACACCGGATGAAGACGGATATTCCAGGACAATACTGTGTGGAGAAGAAGATATTGGCAGTATGGACAACAACCTGGAGTTCTTTTTGCATCAGAAGCGGAGGAGTAAAGTACGGTTGGCGCTTTTGCGATTGCTGTACGATCAGGATCTGCCGTCAGCAATGCAACAGTTTCTGACAGACTATCTGAAATCCCACGCAAAAGGATGTCTCTTTGAAGAGACATGGCAGGTAGTAAAAGAAGAGCATGGAACAGAAAAGGAATACTATGATCTGCTTCTGGATATCGGTGCACTGACTGCAGAAAATTTTGACGCAGTTCTCTGTGATATGGGGACAGAGCTGGCTGAGATGAAAGCGTATCTACTGCGGGAAAAGGAAGAACGGTTTGGGGACGGCGAATTTTTCAGTTCCTTATCATTGGATTTGTAAATGGTGTAGGGACGACAGAGATGGAAATGATAATAAAAGAGGAAAAAGAAGGGTGGAATAAAAATGACGTATGAAGAGGCCTGTGAGAAACTGGGGCGATACGGGCAGCTCCATGTACTGAAGTATTATGAAGAATTAGCTGAAGAACAGAAAGAGGCGCTGCTGGCGCAGATCGATGCCACAGATTTTTCTGTACTGTCTACAAAGGAAGCAGAAGTGGAAAAAGAGGTTGGACGGGGAACGATCATGCCACTGTCGGCCATGGAACTGGATGAAATAGAGGCACGCAGGGAGGAATTTACTGAAATCGGTCTGCGGGCGATCAGAGAGGGAAAGGTAGGGGCCGTACTATTGGCCGGCGGTATGGGCACCAGACTGGGATCGGATGACCCGAAAGGAATGTATGATATCGGTCTGACAAAACCGGTCTATATTTTCGAACGGATTATCTATAATACGATGGAAGTGGTAGAGGCAGCGGGGAAGTGGATTCCGTTTTTTATAATGACCAGTGATAAAAATCATGAGGCTACTGTAAAGTTTTTCCAGGAACATAACTATTTTGGATATGACAAAGACAGTATCTGCTTTTTCCGGCAGGAGATGGCGCCGGCTTCCGATTACAATGGAAAAGTTTATATGGAAGAAAAAGGAAAAATGGCTACGTCACCCAATGGAAATGGAGGATGGTTTATCTCCATGCAGCGCAGCGACGCCGGCAGGAAAATGAAAGAGGCAGGGATCCAGTGGCTGAACGTATTTGCGGTGGACAATGTATTGCAGAGAATTGCAGATCCTTGCTTTATCGGAGCTGTGATCGCCACAGATAATGCGTCCGGCTCCAAAGTCGTCAGGAAAGCGGCACCGGATGAAAAAGTAGGCGTTATGTGCCTGGAGGATGGCAGGCCATCCATTATAGAATACTATGAACTGACAGAGGAACTGATGGAGGCCAAAAATGAAAAGGGAGAACCGGCTTATAATTTTGGAGTAATTCTGAATTATCTGTTTCGTGTCAGTGATCTGGAGATGATTTTAAACAATAAGCTGCCTCTGCATGTGGTGGAGAAAAAAATTCCGTACCTGGATGAGGATGGCGATCTCGTCCGGCCCCAGGAACCCAATGGTTACAAATATGAGCAGCTTGTACTGGATATGGTTCATGAATTGAGTAGCAGCCTTCCCTATGAAGTGGTGCGGGAGAAAGAATTTGCTCCGATTAAAAATAAAACGGGAATTGACTCTGTGGAAAGTGCCAGAAAGCTGCTGCAAAAAAATGGTGTTCCGTTGTAGGATTTAACATTTTGACAGCTTTGCACAACATTCCCGTCTTGCAGGCAGTCTGATGATTTTTTAAACTGAGGATAGCAAAAGAAAACAGGGAAATGGAAGGTGTGCTTTCCAGAACAGGAGGAGTTATGGCAATTTTAGTAACAGGAGGTACCGGTTATATCGGCAGCCATACAGTAGTGGAGTTGCAGGAAGCGGGCTATGATGTAGTCGTTGTTGACAATTTAAGCAATTCCTGTGAGAAATCTCTGGAACGAGTGGAGAAAATTACAGGGAAACCGGTAACATTTTACAAAACGGATATTCTGGACAGAGAAGGTCTGGAAAAAATTTTCGCAAAAGAATCTATTGAATGCTGTATTCACTTTGCAGGACTGAAAGCAGTGGGGGAATCTGTGGCAAAGCCATGGGAATATTACTATAATAATATTTCCGGTACTTTAATTTTGTTGGATGTGATGCGCAGGCACAATGTAAAAAATATTATTTTTTCCTCTTCCGCTACCGTATATGGGGCGCCGGCTTTTATTCCAATTACAGAAGAATGCCCGAAGGGTGAGATTACCAATCCTTACGGACAGACAAAGAGCATGCTGGAACAGATTCTGATGGATGTCCAGAAAGCAGATCGTGCATGGAATGTTATCCTGCTCCGGTATTTCAATCCCATCGGTGCCCATAAGAGTGGGACGATCGGGGAAAATCCCAATGGCATTCCCAATAACCTGATGCCTTATATTACGCAGGTAGCAGTGGGGAAATTAAAAGAACTGGGCGTATTTGGTAATGATTATGACACACCGGACGGGACGGGAGTCAGAGATTATATTCATGTCGTGGATCTGGCAAAAGGGCATGTAAAGGCGGTGGAGAAAATACGGGAGAATCCGGGCACTGAGATCTACAATCTCGGAACCGGTACGGGATACAGTGTATTGGATATTGTCCATAATTTTGAAAAGGCTTCCGGTGTGAAAATCCCGTATGTCATCAAGGAGAGACGGGCGGGTGATATTGCCACATGCTATGCGGATGCATCGAAGGCGAAAAGGGAGCTGGGCTGGGAAGCAGAGTATGGTATTCTGGAAATGTGTGAGGATTCCTGGAGATGGCAGAAAAATAATCCGGGTGGATATGAAGGATAAAAAACCAGCAGAGGAAATAGAAATATAGTTATAACCATATAGAAAAGTGCTCCCCGGGTTTTCCGGGGAGCACTTTTCTATATATTTATACTTCTTTTAACTGGCTGTATAAAAGTACCTGATCATTCAGAGACAACATTCTTTCATCCAGTTCGTAGATAATTTTGGAACATTCGATCAGTTCATTTTTAATGAATACAGGGGCCTTCCCTTCAAATTTATAGTTGATTTTATGCTCCAGGCTGGCCCAGAAATCCATGGCGACAGTACGGATCTGGATTTCTACAGTAGCTTCGGTTTTCCGGTCCGAAAGAAAGATAGGAATGGAAACGATCATGTGGTAACTTCGATAGCCACTGGGCTTTGGATTTTTGATATAGTCTTTGACACAGATGATCTTGATATCATTCTGGTTTGTAAGCATCTCTGCAATCCGGTAAATATCGGAAGTAAAGGAGCATATGACCCGTACACCGGCAATGTCATTGACATGTTTTACCATGTTTTCGATGGTGGATTCGTAACCGTGTTTTTTCAGTTTCCTAACAATGCTCTCCGGCGATTTCAGCCTGGATTTGATATGTTCAATGGGATTATATCTATGTACGTGCTGAAATTCGTCGTTCAAAATCTCCAGCTTGGTTCCGATTTCTTTTAATGCTGAATTGTAAACTAATGTGACTTCCTTCCATGAGTCAACACCGCTGTCTGATGAAGGTTTAAATTCCATTTGCATACCTCGTTCGTTTATGGCAGAATACTAATATTGTATGCTGCATTATAATGAATTATACCACATTATGAGAGATAAAACATAAGGATATACAGATTTAACAAAAAATTCATAAATATTATTTATTAATTGTGTAAATATACCCTTAGTAGACAAGGGAACGGTTTCATTGTCTGATTAATATCATTTGCAGGAGGAAGAGCTATGTTTCGTATGTGGTGCAAAATATGGAAGGACAACCGTATGATAAAAGATACGGTTATTGAACGACCGGAAGAGGATACGCGGACGCATAAAGTATTTCATGCGCTGGAAGCGTGTTGCTATGAGTTCGACCTGGAACAACCCATATGGCTGGATACAGTGGTGAAGGAGTTTAAACGTCATAGTAAGGCGAGATTTAGAAAAGACAGTTTTATAGAAGATATCAATTTTGATTTTTTGGAAATCCAGATCATAGAAGAAGATTAAATTCCAGGTGTATTTCTTATTGACATTGCATATAATATAGCGTAATATAATAGAAACAACAAGTAGTATTGAAAACTACATAAAAAGTTTCTATAAACGCAGGAGGTGTTGCTATGCAGATTACAATAAGGGAGCCGGGAAGTGCTATTACACATTTTATCGCCATGATGCTGGCAATATTTGCTTCTGTACCATTGTTGGTCAAATCGGGAGTGGATGCCGGTGATATTTGTTTTTTGGCAATGGGAATTTTCATTTTCAGTATGATTCTGCTGTACGGGGCAAGTGCAACTTATCATGCAGTGAATGTATCGGCGGGAGCGTTACAGATTTTTCGCAAAATCGATCATATGATGATTTTTGTTATGATTGCAGGCTCTTATACACCAGTGTGCCTGATTGTATTGGGCGGCAGGATGGGGATGATATTATTATCACTTGTATGGGGCATTGCAGTGATGGGAATGGGTATCAATTTATTTTGGATTACATGCCCGAAATGGTTTTCTTCACTTATCTATATTGCTCTTGGATGGGTATGCGTATTTGTATTCGGCAGACTCTGGGAGGTTCTCTCTGTGTCGGCCTTTCTCTGGCTGCTGGCAGGAGGTATTGTCTATACCATTGGCGGCGTTATCTATGCATTGAAACTTCCATTGTTTAACAGAAAACATTCTCACTTTGGTTCCCATGAAATCTTTCACCTGTTTGTCATGGGAGGAAGTATCTGTCACTTTATTTTTATGTATGGATATGTGGCATAAAAAATCCGACAAATATTCTGAACTATGTCATTTAAAATGAGGAGTGCCCCGATACTCATGGAGCACCGGGGCTATTATGAAAAAATTTATCTATATGTGTAATGAAAAATATAGCTGATGTATTTCCTTTGCATAAATAAAGTCTAGCATATATTTATGAATAAAATATGAATAAACTGTAAATATATGGTGAAAATTTATAAAAGAATGGATGCAAGAGAAAGATATATGTGCAAATTATACAAAAATATAGGGAAGTTTTAGGCCTGAAAGTTTTGAGTCGAAGGAAAAAAGCTTCTGCCATGTCAGTTTGCGCTTTCCCATTTTTTTCGGATAAATGATATTACACGATTTCACAAAAATATATCATTCACACACCGAGAAAAAGTACATTTCATTGATATATTTTGTGAAATTGTATTTTTTCAGATCTTAGAAAAAAATGGGGAAGCGCAAACTATGTCAGCGGTTGTCAATTAAATATAGAAATGTTAGAATGATATTCGATAATAGAAGGCAATTTATATATTGATAGGCAATCCTGTATACGGAGGAGAATAATGGATAATTTTATGGACAAGCTGGCACAGCGGTTTAATGCCCAGGAGATCATCAAAGCTAATTCACAGGCAGAAGCACAGGAACTTGATAAGCTGAGGATGCAGATGGACGCTTACGATGAGTGTCTGAAAGAGATGCGCAGGCTGAATTTAAAAAATATGGAAGGCCTGGAAGAAATGCATACTTTAGTAGGTCAAATGAGTGTTCTGGCGGAAAAGACAGCAGCAAGTATGGAAAAGGACGGAGATGGGGACGAAGAAAAGCTGGAGAAACTGACAGCTGGTCTGGAAGAAATAAAGACGGTTCTGGAAGAAAAAGTCGCATTTACAAGAGAAGAGACAAAAGCGGTAGGAGATGAAGTAAGTGCAGTTCAGATAGAGGTAAAGGCGGTTCAGGAAGAAATTAGGGCGGCTTTGGATGAAATGAAGACGCTGCTTGGTGAGATTAACAAGATTACCATTGATCATCAGAGTAAGTTGGAGATTGCTTCTTCTGATCTGGAAGACTTTATGCATAAAGAAAGTGTCAAAGTATACAGAAATGTACAGGCGGTTTTGATTGAAGAGTTAAAAAATCAGACGACAGAACTGGATGATAAGTTTACACAGTACGGTAAAATCAGTCCGGTACTGTATTTGTTTATGGTTTTGACGATGCTTGCCTCTTTTGGGGTGCTGGGGATAGAAATTGTCCGTCTTTTGGGGTTGTTATGAGCAAACAGGTATGGAAACCGGGAAATATGTTGTATCCTCTTCCGGTAGTTTTAATCAGTGCGGTTTCCCTTTCCGGGGAGCCCAATATATTTACCGTAGCCTGGACGGGAACGATCTGTTCTGACCCGCCAATGGTCTCGATTTCTGTGAGGCCGGAGAGATATTCCTATGCCATGATACGGGAAACGGGTGAATTTGTAGTCAACCTGACGACAGAGAAACTGGCTTTTGCCACGGATTATTGCGGAGTGAAGAGTGGCAAAGAAGTCGATAAGTGGAAAGAGATGAGGCTGACACCAGTACCGGGGAAGACTGTAAAAGCACCTCTCATTAAAGAGAGCCCGGTGAATATTGAATGCAGAGTAACGGAAAGAAAGGATCTTGGAAGTCATCATATGTTTCTGGCGCAGGTTACTTGTGTTCATGCAGAGGAAACTTATATGGATGAGAAAGGAAAGTTTCATTTATCAAAGGCCAATCCTATCGTATATTCCCATGGGACTTATTATACGATGGGAAAACCCCTCGGTAATTTTGGATACAGTGTAAAGAAAAAATAATCTTAATGTTTTTGAAACTCATTATTTTTGGACAGCAGACTGCCACGGACAATAGCTTTTTCTCCGTATTTTTTTCGGATGGTGTCGATTGCTTCATTCAGTTTATGCTGTTTTTCGAAACGTTCGGGCTGCGTCAGGTCAAAGAGGGTAAGCTGTACCGGCTCAGAAGTCTGAACGAGCTTTGCAGTGCGGATACCGAGCAGTCTGACAGGAGAGCGATTCCACGTCTCATCAAATAGTTTGCAGGCAGTTTCATAGATAATCTGGTCAGAATCCACAGGAGACGGGAAAGAAGTCTGATGGGAAACCGTCTGAAAATCTGCATATTTGATTTCGATCGTTTCCATCATGGCACGCTGTCCTTTAGCCCGTAGACGAGAGGCTACGGATTCGGCCAGGGATAGAAGAGCCGGTCTGGCCTGGTCCGGGGTGAGAGCGTCCTGGGCCAGTGTAATAGAATTGCCGATGCCTTTGGCTTTTGCCGGCTCTGACAGCACGGTGGAGCGATCAATGCCATTGGCATATTCCCAGAGTAACCTGCCATGGCTTTTCATATGGGACTGCAATATTTCCGGGTCGGAGTGGGCGAGGTCTCCGATGGTAAGGATTTCCAGTTTTTTCAATGCTTCCTGGCTGGATTTTCCACACATATACAAAGAAGAAACGGGAAGCGGCCACATCTTTTTTTCTATTTCTGCCAGATACAGGGTATGGGTCAGATTGGGTTTTTTAAAATCCGATGCCATCTTTGCGAGTACCTTCCGGTCGGAAATCCCGATATTTACCGTAAAACCGAATTGCTTCAGAATATTTTGACGTATCATGTCTGCACAGATTTCAGGAGATGTATAGTTTTCTGAAACTGGCGTATAGTCCATATAGCATTCATCAACACTGACCTGTTCGATATCAGGGCAGATTTGTAACAGATATGACATAAATTCCCGGGAACGCTGGGCATACAGGGTATGATCAGGTGCTGCCATGACGAGGGAAGGGCATTTTCGAAAGGCATTGACAACGGGTTCTCCGGTTTGAATGCCATATTTTTTAGCGGGAATAGATTTAGCCAGGACGACACCATGGCGTTTTTCCATATCACCGCCAATGATGGCAGGTATTTGCCGCAGATCCTGGTATGCTCCTTTTTTGAGCTGCTCGAGAGCTGTCCAGCTTAAATAGGCGGAATTGACATCGATATGAAAAATAATGGATTGCATGGGGGCCTCCTTGTCTGATGGAAAATTGCCTGGCAGGATTCTTTTTCATTCATCGAGAGTACAAATTCAGTATACCTCAATGACGGTGGACTTGGTAGAGAAACAGGAAAAATCTTTACAAGTAAAATAGTAACTGTTAGAATAAAACTGTTTCAAAAATATTACAGGATTGTATATTTTTTCAAGAACTCTGTAATATCTGTATACTCGTACATGGGAAAGTGGATCAATGAATAATTGGAAAAAAATAAAATGGGGATATATAAAAGGATTGTGCATGGCAATCATTGCCAGCTCTTTTTTCCTGCCTTATTATATGAAACCGGTCAGCCAGGGTAATAATATATTTTACGTATCTCTCAATGGTGTGGCAGTGGGAGTCAGTGCCCGGGAAGATATGGAAGAATATGTACGATCTGCCAGGCTGCAAATTGCTTCAGAAAGTGATACACCTGTATTGTTGGAAGCGGAAGTGGCTGTAGAAGGAGATGAAGTATATTTCGGTAAGGTGGACTCGGAAGAGACAATCATTTCCAACATGGAGCAGGTCATGAGAGCCAGCGTGAAAGAAACACTGCATCGTTCCTATATGGTAAAAATCAATGATTTTACAGTCAATCTGGGAAGTACAGAAGAAGTGGTGGCGCTTTTGAATGCAGTGCTGGATAAATATGACGATAAAGATCAATATAGTGTCCGTCTTGTTATGGATCCGGCGCGGGAATTAAATGTGCTGACAACACAGATCATAAATAAGGAAGAGGAAAAGCTGGAGGCGGAAAAAAGCAGAGATTTCCGTATTTCTTCGGGGCTGGATGCATGGCTGAATCAGGTGTTTGCAGAAATTGAGCCGGAAAAAGAGAAGGATTTTTCGGATTATGAGTTGGGACTCGTATCTTTGGCATATGGAGATCCTATCGAAGTGGTGGAAGCCTATCTGCCCCCGGAAGATGTGACACCTCTCCAGGAGGCCATAGAACAGGTCACAAAGGAAGAAGAAAAAGATAAGATCTATGAAGTGGTGGCAGGAGATACTCTGTCTCAAATCGCGGAAGACAATGGCCTGACAATGGACAAGCTGATCGACATCAATCCCACTATAGAAGATGCCGGTGCTACGATACGGGTAGGCGATGAGATTATTGTGACATCACCGGAGCCGGAGCTGTCAGTCGTCCGTCAGGAGCAGCAGTATTATGAAGAAGACTATGATGCGGAAGTTGTCTATATAGATAATGACAGCTGGTATACAACAGAGAAAGTGACAAGACAGGAACCGTCCGCGGGACACAGGCGGGTAGTGGCCGTCGTTTCCTATCGGAATGATTCGGAAACGGCGCGGGATATCCAGAAAGAAGAAGTGACGATAGAAGCGGTGCCCAAGATCGTGGAGAGAGGGACGAAAATACCGCCCACCTATATCAAGCCGATTTCCGGAGGACGCCTTTCTTCCGGTTTTGGCAGGAGAAATGCGCCGACAAAGGGAGCGTCTTCTAATCACAAGGGAATTGACTGGGCGACACCGATCGGAACGGCAGTTATGGCATCCTGTGACGGTGTGGTTACGAAAGCAGGCTGGGGAAGCGGTTATGGCTATGTGGTCTATATCGAACATGGTGACGGCAGACAGACAAGATACGGTCATCTGAGTAAAGTGCTTGTTTCGGCGGGACAGAAAGTATCCCAGGGGCAGAAAATTGCTCTCAGCGGAAATACCGGTCGAAGTACCGGACCCCATGTTCATTTCGAAATATTGATAGGCGGTTCTCAGGTCAATCCGCTGAATTACCTGAGCTGACTTTACAAATGAGAGAAATGTGGTATACTACTTAATAGTCTTAAATTTCAGAGGTTGAAAAATGGAACAATATGCAATAAAAGGTGGAAGCCCGTTAGTAGGAGAGGTGGAAATAGGCGGAGCGAAAAATGCTGCGCTTGCTATTCTGGCCGCTTCCATTATGACGGATGAGACTGTAATGATAGAAAATATGCCTGATGTACGGGATACAAATGTATTGTTGCAGGCGATTTCCAGTATCGGTGGAATTGTGGAACGTGTCGACAGACATACCGTTAAGATCAACGGATCTCAGATTCATGATGTTGTGATTGAAGGTGACTATATTAAAAAAATAAGAGCGTCTTATTACTTGCTGGGGGCTCTTCTTGGAAAGTACAAAAAGGCGGAAGTGGCTCTGCCGGGAGGCTGCAATATAGGCAGCCGGCCAATTGATCAGCACATCAAAGGTTTTAAGGCGTTGGGAGCCAGTGTAAAGATTGCCCATGGCCTTATTATTGCAGAGGCAGAAGCGCTGCGGGGGAACCATATCTATATGGATGTGGTAACAGTAGGGGCGACAATCAATGTCATGATGGCGGCTGTTATGGCAGAAGGCCTTACGATTATAGAAAATGCGGCAAAAGAGCCTCATGTGGTAGATCTCGCCAACTTTCTGAACAGTATGGGAGCCAATATCAAAGGTGCAGGTACGGATGTAATTCGTATCAGAGGGGTATCCAAGCTGCACCGGACTGAATATACGATTATACCGGATCAGATCGAAGCGGGTACTTTTATGTTCGCCGCGGCGGTGACAAAAGGTGACATTACTGTCAAAAATGTAATTCCCAAACATTTGGAGTCTATCAGTGCGAAGCTGCTGGAAATAGGCTGTGAGGTGGAGGAATCGGACGATGCAGTACGGGTAGTAGCTTCCAGAAAACTGACGCATACCCATGTAAAAACATTGCCCTATCCGGGGTTTCCGACGGACATGCAGCCTCAGATAGCAGTGGCTCTGGGACTTTCCGGGGGAACGAGTATTGTCACAGAAAGTATCTTTGAAAACAGATTTAAATATGTGGATGAATTGACCCGTATGGGAGCCAGCATTAAGGTGGAAGGAAATACGGCGATTATCGACGGTGTGGACAAGTATACAGGTGCAGGCATCACGGCGCCTGACTTGCGCGCGGGGGCGGCGCTTGTTCTCGCAGGGTTGGCGGCTGAGGGTTTTACGACTATCGACGAGATCCGCTATATCGAGAGAGGATATGAAGATTTTCCTCAGAAATTAAATAACCTGGGAGCACAAATTGAAATTGTAGATACTGATAAGGCATTGCAAAAATTTAAACTTCGGATCGGGTAAAAATTACCGGATAAAATTAATGCAAAACAGTTGACAGGTCATATATACAGGTGTATGCTGTTTGTGATATGAAAATTCCATATTGACTATTTCTCTTATTCAGAGTGGTGGAGGTACATAGGACCTGTGAAGCCACGGCAACCCCAGTAGGAAGGTGCCAACCTGAGCGAGTAAATCGAACAATAAGAGGATTTGAGTATCAGACACAATCAAGTCCGCTTAATGAGCGGACTTTTTTATGCGCAGCTCGCGGAGAGGAATATTGCGCTAAAGCGCACCGCTCGCGCGCGGGGAATCGCGCGGGCGCGATTCTTTTGACAGGCAGCTCGTGGAGAGGAATGCTGCGCTAAAGCGATTCTTTCATGTACAACTTACAAAGACATTATCAAGGAGGAAAAGAGATGGAAAAACGTTTATTTACATCAGAATCAGTAACAGAAGGGCATCCTGACAAAATGTGCGATGCTGTGTCAGATGCCATTTTAGATGCATTGATGGAAAAAGATCCTATGAGCAGAGTGGCATGTGAAACAGCTGCCTGCACCGGTTTTGTGCTGGTGACAGGAGAGATTACTACCAATGCCTATGTGGATATTCAGAAAATCGTACGGAATACGGTGAAAGAAATCGGTTATGACAGGTCGGAATACGGATTTGATGGGAATACATGTGCTGTACTGGTAGCGATTGACGAGCAGTCTTCCGATATTGCCATGGGTGTAGATAAGGCTTTGGAGGCTAAAGAAAACAAAATGTCCGATGCAGAGATCGAGGCGATCGGTGCCGGCGATCAGGGGATGATGTTTGGCTATGCTACAAACGAGACGCCGGAATATATGCCTTATCCGATTTCTCTGGCTCATAAACTGGCACTGCAGTTGACAAAGGTGAGAAAAGACGGTACTTTGAAATACTTGAGGCCGGACGGCAAGAGCCAGGTCTCAGTGGAATATGACGAAAACGGCAGACCAAAACGCCTGGAAGCTGTTGTTTTGTCCACACAGCATGATGCAGATGTGACACAGGAGCAGATCCACGAAGATATTAAAAAATATGTATTTGATGTGATTCTTCCAAAGGAACTGATTGATGACAATACGAAATTCTTTATTAATCCTACGGGACGTTTCGTTATCGGTGGGCCGCATGGGGACGCAGGACTGACTGGCCGGAAGATTATCGTAGATACCTATGGCGGTTATGCGCGCCATGGCGGCGGGGCTTTCTCCGGGAAGGATTGCACGAAAGTAGACCGTTCTGCAGCATATGCAGCCCGCTATGTAGCAAAAAATATTGTAGCGGCAGGACTGGCTGACAGATGCGAGATCCAGCTCTCCTATGCAATCGGTGTGGCTCAGCCTACTTCTGTCATGGTAGACACATTCGGAACAGGAAAAGTGTCTGATGAGAAACTGGTAGAGGTCATTCGGGATAATTTTGACCTGCGTCCGGCGGGTATTATAAAGATGCTGGATTTACGCCGTCCTATCTATAAGCAGACAGCTGCTTACGGACATTTTGGACGTGATGATCTGAATCTTCCCTGGGAGAAGACGGACAAAGCAGAAGAGTTAAAGAAATGTATTTCATAAAGTAGCTTGAAAGCCCCGCAGCGTGCTGCGGGGCTTTTGCATGGTCTGCACTGCAGGGCGGCCCGCGTTGCTCCTGTGTGGATAATATGGTATAATATATAAAAACCTCGCCCGAATGGGCATCTGAGATGTGCGGAGAACATGATGTAATAATAGAAAAAATCCGACCGAATGAGTATCAATCCATACAACAGAAGAAAGGCAATACAAGATGGCATTTGCGCATTTGCACGTCCATACAGAATATTCGCTTCTGGACGGTTCCAATAAGATAAAAGAATATGTAAAGCGGGTAAAAGAGCTTGGAATGGACAGCGCCGCTATTACCGATCACGGGGTTATGTACGGAGTAATTGATTTTTACCGGACTGCCAGAGAAGCGGGTATTCGTCCCATTATTGGCTGTGAAGTGTATGTGGCGCCGAATTCCCGGTTTGATAAGGAACTGACCGGTGGGGAAGACAGATATTACCATCTGGTACTTCTGGCGGAAAATAATACGGGATACGCGAACCTTGTCAAGATTGTCAGCAGGGGATTTACGGAAGGTTACTATTACAGACCCCGGGTGGATATGGAAGTGCTGGAGCAGTTTCATGAAGGGATTATCGCCCTGTCGGCTTGTCTTGCCGGAGAAGTGCAGCGGTATATCGCAAAGGGGCTGGTAGAGGAAGCCAAAAAGTCGGCCAGAAAGTATGAAGCCTGTTTTGGTAAAGGGAATTATTTCCTGGAGATGCAGGATCATGGAATCCCTGAGCAGAAGACGGTGAATACCGTACTGCTGCAAATGAGCAAAGAACTGGACATTCCCCTTGTAGTAACCAATGATGTGCACTATACCTATGAAGAAGACGAACAGGCTCATGATATCCTTTTGTGCATTCAGACCGGTAAAAAGCTGGCGGATGAAGACAGGATGCGCTATGTGGGGGGACAGTATTATGTAAAAAGCGAAGAAGAGATTAAAGGGCTCTTTCCCTACGCCTGGGAAGCTGTGGAAAACACCCAGCGTATTGCAGAAAGATGCAATGTGGAGATTGAGTTCGGCGTAACGAAACTGCCCCATTTCGAAGTGCCGGAAGGCTTTACCTCCTGGAGTTATTTGAATAAATTATGTCATGAGGGGCTGGCGGAAAGATACAGTGGCCAGGATACGGAAACGATAGTCGAAAGCATCGGTATGACATTGAAGCATCGGTTGGATTATGAGCTGCATGTCATCAGGGAAATGGGATATGTGGATTATTTTCTGATTGTCTGGGATTTTATTAATTATGCTAAAAATAATGGAATAGCAGTAGGGCCGGGCCGGGGAAGTGCGGCCGGCAGTATTGTTTCTTATTGTCTGAAGATCACTGATATCGATCCAATCCGCTACAATCTGTTGTTTGAACGGTTTTTAAATCCGGAGAGGATATCCATGCCCGATATTGATATTGATTTCTGCTATGAAAGGCGGCAGGAAGTGATCGATTATGTGGGAGAGAAATACGGGAAAGATAAGGTGGTACAGATTGTCACTTTTGGTACATTGGCTGCCAAAGGTGTCATTCGGGATGTGGGGCGTGTTATGGACTTGCCCTACAGTTATGTGGATTCTATTGCCAGAATGGTACCCAATGAGTTGAATGTCACGATAGACCGTGCGCTGGAAGTAAACCATGAGTTTCGGACGCTTGTGGAAACTGATGAACAGGTGGGACGTTTGATTGCCATGTGTAAAAGGCTGGAAGGACTTCCCAGACACAGCTCCATGCATGCAGCCGGTGTCGTCATCTGTCCCGAAAGTGCGGATGAATTTGTACCCCTGTCCAGGGGGTCTGATGGTTCTATTACCACACAGTTCACGATGACGACTCTGGAAGAACTGGGACTGTTGAAAATGGATTTTCTAGGTCTTCGTACGCTTACCGTCATCAGGGATGCCGTAGAAAATGTACGGAGAAATACAGGAAAAACGATCGATCTTGACAAAATAGACTATAATGATAAAGCTGTTCTGGAAGCTCTGGGAACAGGCAAAAATGAAGGGGTATTCCAGCTTGAAAGCGGTGGAATGAAAAGTTTTATGAAAGAACTAAAACCCCAAAATTTAGAGGACATTATAGCAGGCATTTCCCTGTATCGCCCAGGACCGATGGATTTCATTCCCAAGTACATCAGAGGGAAGAATAGCAAAGCGGATATTGTCTATTCCTGTCCTCAGCTGGAGCCCATTCTGTCTTCCACCTATGGCTGCATTGTCTATCAGGAGCAGGTGATGCAGATCGTTCGGGACCTGGGAGGCTATACATTGGGAAGAAGTGATCTCGTGCGACGGGCCATGAGCAAGAAAAAGCAGTCGGTCATGGAAAAAGAGAGGGCCAATTTTATTTTTGGCAATGAGGCGGAAGGTGTGCCCGGGTGTATTGCCAGAGGTATCCCGGAGCGTACTGCCAGCCAGATCTATGACGATATGATGGATTTTGCGAAATACGCTTTTAATAAATCTCATGCAGCCTGCTATGCTGTCGTAGCCTATCAGACTGCCTGGCTGAAGTATTATTATCCGTTGGAGTTTATGGCGGCGCTTCTGACGTCTGTTATTGATAATCCCAGGAAAGTATCGGAATATATTATGACATGCCGAAGCATGGGCATCGAGATCGTACCTCCTGACATTAATTCAGGAGAAATCGGTTTTTCTGTGTCCGGCCGTGCAATTCGCTATGCTCTGACGGCGATCAAGAGTATTGGCAGACAGTTGATAGAAAGCATTGTGACAGAGCGGGAAAAGAGAGGGCCCTATAAAAATATAAAAGATTTTGTGACACGTGTGTCACAAAGTGACCTGAATAAGCGTGGCATGGAGAACATGATCAAGGCAGGCGCCTTTGACAACCTCGGTGGAACGAGAAAGCAGTTTATGAGTATCTATGTACAGGTCATGGAAAGTATCCATCAGGATAAGAAAAACAATATGGCAGGTCAGATAACGCTGTTTGATCTGGCAGATGAAAAGGAAAAGGAAAATTACGATATCCGCCTGCCCGAAGTGGGAGAATATTCCAAAGAGATGCTGCTGGCCTTTGAAAAGGAAGTGCTTGGCATTTATATCAGTGGACATCCGCTGGAAGAATATGAGTCAATCTGGAGAAAACATATTACGACGATGATTTCTTCCTTTTTGCTGGATGAGGAAACCGGAACGGTATCATTGCAGGAAGGCAGCAGCGTAACAGTAGGGGGAATGATTGCAGACCGGAAAATTAAGTATACGAAAAATGATAAAGTTATGGCGTTTTTACAATTGGAAGATCTGACAGGCAGCATGGAAGTGGTAGTGTTTCCGAAAGTTTATGAAAAAAATGCGGCAAAACTCGCGGTGGACAATAAAGTATTTATCAGAGGGAGGGTTGCGGTAGAGGATGAAAAAGACGCCAAGCTGATATGTGAGCAGATTACTTCTTTTGAAGAAATTACCAAAACGGTATGGATAAAGTTCAGAACGATGGAAGAATATGAAAAAGAGGAAAAACGGCTGTATACAATTCTGAGAGATTCGGATGGAAAAGACAGGGTGACTATCTATATTGAGAATCCGAAATCCATGAAAAAGCTGCCTCCCAATATGGGGGTCCGGGCGGATACTGTTCTTTTGCAGGAACTGGGGACAGTATTTGGAGAAGACAATGTAAAAGTCGTATAAAGTAATGGGAAGATGATTGAAATCAGAACAAAAAAAGTTTAAAATATAAGGAAAGGATAAGGAGGAATCGTCATGGCAAAGGATATCAAAACAATCGGCGTACTGACCAGCGGTGGAGATGCACCTGGTATGAATGCAGCGATTCGTGCGGTAGTCCGTAAAGCGCTGAGCAATGGAGTAAAAGTAAAAGGAATTAAAAAGGGTTATCAGGGTCTTCTGAACGAAGAAATCATAGATATGGAAGCTAGAAGTGTGTCAGATACGATACAGCAGGGGGGGACGATACTGGGGACGGCCAGATGTCCCGAGTTTCATACAGAAGAAGGACAGGCAAAAGGGGCTGAGATCTGCCGTGCCCATGGGATTGACGGTCTTGTAGTCATCGGAGGCGACGGTTCCTATCGGGGAGCACAGGCGCTTGCCCGGCATGGGATCAATACGATCGGTGTGCCTGGCACAATTGATCTGGATATTGCATGTACAGAATATACAATCGGATTCGACACAGCCGTCAATACAGCGATGAATGCTATTGACAAAGTGCGTGATACGTCTTCGTCTCATGAGAGATGCAGTATCATTGAAGTAATGGGAAGAAATGCCGGCTATATTGCGCTCTGGTGTGGCGTGGCAAATGGCGCGGAGGATATCCTCATCCCTGAGAAGTTCGATTATAACGAACAGCAGCTCGTCAATAATATTATCAACAACAGAAAACGGGGCAAGACACACCATATCATTATCAATGCGGAAGGCATCGGACATTCCGGCTCTATGGCCCGTAGAATCGAAGCGGCAACCGGCCTGGAAACCCGTGCAACGATACTGGGATATATGCAAAGAGGCGGAAGCCCCACTTGCAAAGATCGCTTTTATGCATCGATTATGGGCGCCTATGCGGCAGATATTCTCTGTGCGGGGAAGACGAACCGGGTAGTGGGATATCAGCATGGAGAGTTTCTGGATTTTGATATCGAAGAGGCGTTGGCGATGCAGAAGGGTATCAATGAATATCAGTTTGAAGTATGTAAAGTCTTATCAGTATAAAAGGAGCAGCCTATGATTACCAGTCCTGGAAATGTAAGGATAAAATCGATTGTGAGGATGCAACAGAAAGCAAGGGCGCGCAGGGAGGCGGATGCCTTCCTGGCAGAAGGCATAAAAATGTTTCTGGAAGCGCCGGTGGAGCGGATTCGGGAAGTGTATCTTTCCGAATCTTTTTCCTGTTCGGAAGAAGGGAAGAAGAGGGCTGTTATGGAAAAACTGGCAGCATTGTCCTGTGAGACAGTATCTTCGGAAGTTTTTCGGAAAATATCAGATACCTGTTCGCCACAGGGCATTCTCTGTGTGGTGGAGGCGTTCCACTATACTTTTCCTGATTTATTAAAAAGCAAAAATCCGCTGCTGCTCATTCTGGAAGATATCCAGGATCCTGGCAATGTGGGGACGATGATTCGTACAGGAGAGGGAGCAGGTATCGACGGTGTGATTTTTGCCGGTGAGAGCGCAGATGTTTATAATTCCAAAGCGGTGCGCGCCACGATGGGATCAGTCTACAGAGTTCCCTTTGTATATGTGGAAAAGGCAGGAGATGCGATACAAAAATTACAGAAGAATAAGATTCGGGTTTATGCTGCGCATCTGAAAGGAGAAAAAGAGTATGACGCCTGTGACTACCGGTGCGGCAGCGCCTTTCTGATCGGAAATGAAGGAAACGGGCTGCGGGCGCAGACAGCGGCACTGGCGGATATGTATATGAAAATCCCAATGGCGGGGAAAGTGGAGTCGCTAAATGCAGGTGCGGCGGCGGCAATTCTTATGTATGAAGCAGCGCGGCAAAGGAGGAAGGGAATATGAAAATAGGTATGATTGGCCTGGGAAATATGGGAGAAGCCATACTCAGTGGCATATTGGAAAAAGGCATTGTAAAAAAAGAAGAGGTCATTGGCAGTGCCGCTTCCCGGCAGACGACAGAACGGATAGCTAAGACCTATGGGATTGCCGTTACATTGGACAACAGGGAAGTGGCCTGTATGGATGTGGTAATTCTGGCTGTCAAGCCGCAGTATCTGGAAGATGTCATAGGACAGATCAGGGATATCGTGAAGACAAATACCCTTCTTATTACAATAGCAGCAGGCAAATGCATAGAGTGGTATGAACAGGCTTTTGGAAAAGAGATCAAACTGGTGCGGTGTATGCCCAATACGCCGGCAATGGTAGGAGAAGGATGCAGCGCTGTCTGTGCCAATCAGAATGTTACAGAAACAGAGAGAGAGCTGGTATTGGAGCTGCTGGGAAGTCTTGGAAGAACTTACATTATCCGAGAGGGACTGATAGATGCCTTTTCTGCCATTGCAGGCAGTTCACCGGCCTATGTATTTATGTTTCTGGAAGCGATGGCAGATGCAGGAGTGGCTGCGGGGATGCCAAGAGGACAGGCGATAGAGGTAGCGGCTCAGGCTGTTTTAGGAAGTGCGAAGCTGCTGCTGGAAACGGGAAAACATCCAGGAGAATTAAAAGATATGGTCTGCTCGCCGGGAGGAACGACGATTCAGGGTGTTAGGACATTGGAAGAGCAGGGAATGAGAGGAGCCGTGATTGATGCGCTGCTTGCCTGTGTGGAGCGGGCCGGAAAGCTGTAATAAGCCGATTGCTCCGCACTACGTGCTGTGGCAATCGTGTCTGACCGTTATCGCTCGGGTATGAAAGCCGATTGCTCCGCACTTCGTGCTGCCGCAATCGCCGCCGGTATTCGTATTCCGGGCTATTGCCCTACATACTCATACAGGCTTGCCCGTCCGATGTCTGTATGGACGTGCGTGTAAACACACCCAGCCATACAGCCGCCGTCCGGGGCTTTCATAATAAAATCTGTATAAAATGCCTCAAAAATGTTCATACTTGACAATAGGTAATAATTTTGTTATTATTTACCAAATGAGTAACAAATTCGTAATATTTTTGGTACAAATTTGTTACATACATTTTTGGAGGCAGTTATGAAGAAGAAAGGCAAGAGGCTGCTGCGCCGACTGACAGGGATGTTGATGGGAGTGGCCGCGTTTGGGCTTTTGCAGGTAAATGCTATCGCCGGCAGCACAGAAAGTTTACAATTGGTTAATGCAGGCGGAGCGGAAATCCTGGATGCGGATCTGGTAGTGGAATGTGTGAAGAGCAGTACCGCAGTAGAAACTGCAGTTGCCTCGCACAGTGCAGAAAGTGCGGAAAAGAATGAGGATGAGGACACGTCGTCGGAAGAAGATGACGCGGAGAAGTCCAACCTGGTTATGGCAAATGTTGAAAACGCAGTGAATGTAAGGAAAGAAGCCGACGAAGATTCCGATCGGGTAGGCAAGCTTTACAGTGATTGCGGTGGCGAGATTTTAGAGAGACGTAACGGTTGGACGAAGTTGAAATCCGGTAATGTAACAGGATGGACGAAGGACGAGTATCTATTATTCGGTGAGGAAGCAGAGGAGATGGCTCAGGATCTGGGCAATCTGGTGGCTACAATAGAGGCAGAAACTCTGCGTATCAGAATGGAACCGGAATCCGATGCAGGCGTATGGGGTCTGATTGGTAAAAATGACAAACTGAAGGCACTGGAAGTCATTGATGATGAGTGGATCAGTGTGGAGTATGAAGGAGACATAGGGTATGTTTCTGCGGAATATACCAAAATAGATTTTGTCATTGATGCCGGGGAAACCATGGAAGAAATCAAGAAACGGGAAGAAAAAGAGCAGGAAGAGAAGCGTAAAGCCGATGCAGCCAAAGCAAAGCAGACAGAGAATCGGGGAGCGGTTCCTGTAGGGGCTTCTGATGAGGAGCTTTTGGCAGCGCTGATACAGTGTGAAGCAGGAAATCAGCCCTATGAAGGACAGCTTGCTGTGGGGGCGGTGGTTATGAACCGGGTGCGTAGCGGCGGTTATCCAAATACTATTTCCGGTGTTATCTACGCTTCGGGACAGTTCACACCGGCAGGCAATGGAAAAGTAGCGAAGCGGCTGGAGGCAGGTGTCAGAGACAGTTGTCTGCAGGCGGCACGGGAAGCGATAGCAGGAGCGTCCAATGTAGGAGGCGCTACACATTTCAGAAGGGCAGGCAATCATGACGGACTCGTTATCGGCAGCCATGTATTCTGGTAAAATGTTGAAATAAGAATTATACCCTAAAAGAAAAGGAGAACGTGTGCTCTGAACCGTGTTATATGTTCGCTGTGGGTAAGATGGAGTTATATATAGAGATAGAAAGAAGGGAAGCCCGGATGGGCTTTCCTTTTTTTATACACACAGGCGCGTAAGGAAATTAGCAGCGAAAGCTGTACGCGTCCGGCGCGTGAGCAGTGGAGAGAGGCGTTCCCCTGCTCGATCTGGATAGATTTTGATGCCTGAATCCATATAGAAAATTTCTCCATCTTCTGATTTCTACGGTTTTACTTGAATGAAAATGCGTAATATAGTAAGATAGAAAAATAAAATACAAATTTGGAGAAAGGGGAAATGATGTGTGTTTAACTGGAATATGGCAGTTGTATGGCTGATAGTTCTGGTAGCTTGTCTTGTGGTAGAGATCGCTACGCTGGGACTTTCTTCCATTTGGTTCGCAATTGGCGCACTGGCGGCGACGGTAGCGGCTCTTCTGAACTTTCCGCTCTGGGCACAGAATACATTGTTTATAGCGGTTTCCCTTGTTTTTTTATTTTTTACGAGGCCGATTGCTGTAAAGTATTTTAATAAGGACCGGGTCAAGACCAATGCGGAGAGTCTGATCGGAAAACAGGCAATTGTAATCAGTGAAATTGACAATTTGCAGGGTATTGGCCAGATAACGATAAGCGGCCAGGAGTGGAGTGCACGGGCTGCTGAAGATGTTACAAAATTTCCGGTGGGTGCAGTGGTGGAAATTACGGCCATACAGGGCGTAAAATTAATTGTAAAAGAAAGAAAAGAGGGAATGTAATATGAGTGGAATCGGAGTTGGCAGTATTATCGTATTGATTTTATTCCTGATCGTACTTTGGATAGCAGCATCTTGTATCCGTATTGTACCTCAGGCAAATGCCTATGTGGTAGAGCGTCTTGGCGCATACCAGGGGACCTGGGCAGTGGGAATCCATTTTAAGGTGCCTTTTATTGACAAGGTGGCGAAAAAGGTCATTTTAAAGGAACAGGTAGTAGATTTTGCTCCACAGCCTGTTATTACAAAGGACAATGTAACGATGCAGATTGACACGGTGGTATTTTTTCAGATTACCGATCCGAAGCTGTTTGCATACGGTGTGGAAAATCCGATTATGGCCATTGAGAATCTGACAGCGACCACATTACGTAATGTCATAGGTGAAATGGAGCTGGATCAGACACTGACTTCCAGAGAGGTGATCAATACAAAGATGCGTTCTTCCCTGGATATTGCAACAGATCCCTGGGGTATCAAAGTAAATCGTGTAGAGCTGAAAAATATTATTCCTCCTGCTGCGATTCGAGATTCCATGGAGAAACAGATGAAAGCAGAGCGGGAACGTCGTGAAGCAATTCTCCGGGCAGAAGGAGAAAAGAAATCTACAGTGCTTGTGGCAGAAGGTAAGAAAGAATCTGTCATTCTGGAAGCAGAAGCAGAGAAACAGTCTGCGATCCTCCGGGCAGAAGCACAGAAAGAAAAGATGATCCGAGAGGCAGAAGGTGAAGCAGAAGCGATTCTGAAAGTGCAGAAAGCTACGGCAGATGGTCTGCGTTTTATCCGGGAAGCAGGAGCGGATGAATCTGTACTACGCTTAAAGAGTCTGGAAGCTTTTGAGAGAGCAGCAGACGGCAAAGCGACCAAGATTATCATTCCTTCCGAAATTCAGGGACTGGCAGGATTGGCGACATCTTTTAAGGAAGTTATGGATAATAAGTGATCATATTACCCTCAGTGAACAAGAGGACGTGTGTTCCCATGTTCACTGAGGGTAGAATTGATTGATGCAGAGGATGGGACTATGGATTTAAAAGGACGTCATTTTTTAAAATTACTGGATTATTCCCGGGAAGAAATCATCTATTTGCTCGATCTGGCAGCCAGATTGAAAGCGAAAAAGAAACAGGGAGTTCCTGTAAACTGCCTTACGGGTAAGAATGTGGCGCTTATTTTTGAGAAGACGAGTACGAGGACAAGATGTTCTTTCGAGGTAGCAGCGCACGATCTGGGGATGGGAACTACTTATTTGGACCCGTCAGGTTCCCAGATCGGGAAAAAGGAGAGCATTGCCGATACAGCCAGGGTACTTGGCCGGATGTACGAAGGCATCGAATATCGGGGTTTCGGACAGGAGGTCGTAGAAGAGCTTGCAAAGTATGCAGGTGTCCCGGTATGGAACGGACTGACAAACGAGTTTCATCCCACACAGATGCTGGCGGATATGCTGACGATTCGGGAGTATCTGGGGAAGCTGGAAGGTGTGAGACTGACTTATATGGGGGATGCCCGTTACAATATGGGCAATTCCTATATGGTGGTCTGTGCGAAGCTGGGACTTCATTTTACAGCCTGCGCACCGGCCAAATATTTCCCGGATGAGAAGCTGGTAGAGACATGTCGGACGATTGCCCGGGAGAGTGGTGGTTCCATTACTCTTTCCGAAGATCCTGAGGCAGTGCAGGGAGCAGATGTGATCTGTACGGATGTGTGGGTCTCCATGGGAGAACCGGATGAGGTATGGGAAGAGAGAATACGGGATCTTTCACCCTATCAGGTAAATAAAAAAGCAATGGAGCGGGCAGGAGGAGCAATCTTTCTTCATTGTCTGCCCGCTTTTCATGATCTGAAAACAAAAATAGGCAAAGAGATGGGAGAACGGTTTGGCATTACGGAGATGGAAGTGACCGATGAGGTGTTTGAATCTTCCAGATCGGCTGTGTTTGATGAAGCGGAAAATCGAATGCATACGATCAAAGCCGTGATGGCAGCCACCCTGGGAGCAGATGTGTGAAAACGGAAATACTGACTTTGCTCAAAGAGACAGAGGGTTATGTATCAGGGCAGGAGCTGTGCGTCAGATTTGGTGTGTCCCGGACTGCTGTATGGAAGGTCATCAATGGATTAAAAGATGAGGGCTATGAGATCGTTTCTGTGCCCCGCAGAGGATACTATCTGAAGAGTGTTCCCGATATTTTATCGGAAAGTGAAATAGCCAGCTGTATGAGAACGAAATGGCTTGGACGACAGGTGGTCTATTTCGAGGAAACAGACTCTACCAATACCCAGGCGAAACGACTGGCAGAAGAGGGAGCGGAAAGCGGAACACTTGTAGTGGCTGATATGCAGACTGCCGGAAAAGGAAGACGGGGACGCTCCTGGCAGCAGAGCAGCGGCACGATGATATCCATGACTTTTATTCTGAAACCGGAGTTTCCTCCTGATGAGGCCTCCATGCTGACACTGGTGGCAGCGCACAGCGTGGCGAAGGCGATAGAAGAGGAGACCGGGTTGACTGCTTCTATTAAATGGCCCAATGATATTATTATCAATGGCAAAAAAATCGTGGGCATTTTGACGGAGATGAGCCTGAGCGTAGAACAGGACTGCATTCATTATGTTGTAGTAGGTATCGGAATCAATGTGAATCTGACAGAAATCCCGGAAGAAATCCGGGAGACGGCCACATCTCTCAGCCTGGAAACCGGCAGACCGATCGGCAGGAGTAAGCTCATTGCCCGGGTCATGGAATATTTTGAAAAAGATTATGAACAGTTTCTTGAGACAGGAGATTTAAGCGGGATTCTGGACAGTTATAATGCGCATCTGATCAGTATGGACAGAGAAGTACGTATCTTGGATCCAAAGGGAGAGTATACGGGCATTTCCAGAGGGATGAATCGTGTGGGGGAGCTGCTTGTGGAAAGAGAAGACGGCAGCACCGTGAATGTATATGCAGGTGAAGTATCTGTGAGAGGTTTGTATGGCTATGTCTGAAGAAAGAACGGTACTTTGTGGTGCCAATGCCTATGACAAAAAATATTATTATAATGAAGCGTTTGCGCAGATTCCAAAATCCATTCAGGACGAGCTGCATATTATATGCGTACTCTTCACGGAGGAGATCGGTGGCATTTTTACTATTGTATTTGAAAGGGACGGGGGAATTTCTCTGGAAACGGATGCTGAGGGAGCGGATATCTGTTATGATGAGATCGGCAGTGGGCTGCTTGTGAAAGAAATTTACAGAAAACGCAAGGAGCTGTTTCGGACATTGAGTATGTACTACAGGGTGCTTATCTTGAAAGAAGACATGGCAGACCTGCTGGAAGAGGATGAGTGAGAATACATGTTACTGGTAGTGGATGTTGGAAATACAAATATTACGTTTGGGGTGTATAAAGGGAAAGAGCTCAAAAAGAGCTTTCGGATTACGACAAAACTCCCCCGGACATCGGATGAATTTGGCATTGCGATCATGGAGCTGTTGCGGATCAATGGTATTTCTCTTCAGGAAATAGCCGGGATCAGCATGGCAAGTGTTGTGCCCAATATTATGCATTCCCTGACAGGTGCCATGGTAAGATATATCGGGCAGGAGCCTCTGATCGTAGGACCCGGGGTGAAGACCGGCATCAAAGTAGCGGGGGAAAATCCCCGTGGCGTGGGGGCAGACAGGATCGTAGATGCGGTAGCCGCCTATGAAAAATATGGAGGCCCGGTACTCGTACTGGACTTCGGAACGGCGACAACTTATGATCTGGTGAGAGAAGACGGCACATTCCGGGAAGGAGTCACAGCTCCCGGCCTGCGGATTTCTCTGATGGCTCTGTCCCAGGAAGCGGCGAAGCTGCCGGAAGTGGAGATTAAAAAACCCAAATCGATACTTGCCCAGGAAACGGTGGCAAGTATGCAGGCAGGACTTGTGTATGGGCAGATCGGACAGACAGAATATATTGTCAGACAGATGAAAAAAGAGACGGGATACGATCATCTGAAAGTAGTGGCAACAGGAGGACTGGGCAGAATGATTTCTGAGGAAACGGATGCCATTGATATCTATGACAGTGCCCTGACGCTGGATGGACTGCGCATTATTTATGAAAAGAACAGAACTGGCGGGAGAGAATGAGATGCTCAGGAAGCTGCAGATCGGAAAAGTGCTTCTGAAAAACAATGTAATACTGGCTCCTATGGCAGGTGTAACAGACCTGCCTTTTCGTTTGCTCTGTGCCCGTCAGGGAGCAGGGCTCGTCTGCACAGAGATGGTCAGTGCCAAGGCGATTCTGTATCAGAATAAAAATACGGATAAACTGATGGAGATTCATCCTCAGGAAGGGCATGTGTCTTTGCAACTATTTGGCAGTGATCCCGATATCGTCAGTGAGGCGGCGAAAAGAATAGAAGACAGGCCTTTTGCTGTTTTGGATATCAATATGGGCTGCCCAGTCCCCAAAGTGGTGAACAATGGAGAGGGCTCGGCATTGATGAAAGATCCTCTGCTGGCGGGGCGTATTATCGAAAAGACAGTAAAGGCCATCCAAAAGCCAGTCACTGTCAAAATACGTAAGGGATTTGAGGAGACAGATAGCAACGCACCGGAGATGGCCCATATTGCCCAGGAATCAGGGGCCGCAGCGGTTGTGGTTCATGGCAGGACAAGGCAGCAGTATTATGCCGGAGAGGCAGACTGGAATGTGATCAGACAGGTAAAAGAGAGAATAGGCATACCTGTGATCGGAAATGGAGATGTCACAGACGGTCCTTCCGGGAAGAAACTGATGGAGGAGAGCGGCTGCGACGGTATTATGATCGGGAGAGCTGCCCGGGGGAATCCGTGGCTGATTCATCAGATATGTGCTTATCTGGAAAATGGCAGAACAGAAAAGAGGCCTTCTCTGGAGGAAGTAAAGAAAATGATTCTGGAACACACGGCATTACAATTTTCCTGTAAGGGAGAATATGTGGGAATCCGGGAAATGCGGAAACATGTTTCCTGGTATACTGCAGGTTATCCTCATTCTGCGAAAGTCAGAGGTCGTATTAATGAGGCGGAATCTCTGGAGGAACTGGAAGAGATCGTAAATGGACTGTAAGTATCGTTTCGCAGCCCGTTGGCGCAGCGAAACGCGTAAACGGAATTCTGTTTCATCTGCGGATATTTTGCGATGGAAAGCATATACTGCAATATGGAAAAAATCATCTATGTAACGGCGGAAAGACAAAAAGGGATAAATAAGTGGGCCGGCTCAGAGGGTGGGAGCGAAAGAAATGGAAGTACAGGGTCTGACGGGGAAGCGGTGCTGATGAGCAGCAGATGCCACATCGGTGAAACCGTGAAAAATATATTGCACCTTCCCTATTGTATCTATCGAATAGAAGGGACAGCATTGGGATTTTCTATTGTGGAATATCGAATAGAAGGGATAGGGGAAGAGGAAGCCGCAGTGCTGGAGGCAGACCCGGGAGAGACAATTCGAAAAACATACTTGCAGAGAACTGGAGCGGTGGGTCAGGAACATACAGGGCAAAAGGATATGAGGCAACAGGTCCTGGCGGTTAGAGAAAGAAAAAGCCGTCGAATCAGATGGAATCGGACGCTGCAAAAAATAAAGAGGCAGATACAAAAGAGAGAAATGCAAAAAATGACAGGATTGTCAGGGGATGCATTTCTTTTTTGCGGATGGCGGGAGTATAAATATCCTCTGGAACTGATGGCTGCATTTTACAAAAGCTGTTATGAGAGCAATATGTTTGTACTGCGGGCAGAGCAGCTGATTTTTCTGGATGGCTGGGAGGAGGAAGAGGGAGATCGGCTCTGGCAGATGTTTGATGACCTGGAACTGGCATTTTTATCTGCAATCTACACCACTTATAACTATCTGACAATTGTTACAGACAGAAAGGAGTTTTGGCGGGAGTTTACAGAGGAGGCTTATGAGGAATACGGACTTTCTGTGAGGCTTGCAGAAGACGGGAGAAAACTTACATTCCGGGATAAAAAGACGTTGGTTGTAGATTTGGGAAAGAGAATAAAAGATTGCTGTGAGAACTTTCCCCCGGACAGTGTCTATCTGGATTTTCGGGAGACATATGATAAAACCCGGGAAATCTCTGTAAAATGCGGAAGAATTCCCCTTTTGTCCCTTCGGAATGTCCTTGACACTGCACTGAAAGATACAGTATAATCTCACGAGGGGCTTATATCTGCCATAAAAATATACACGTGCCCTGGAATAAAGGATGCGCAAAAAATAGAAGAAATGGGATATGGAGAGGTGGCACACATTATGGAAGAAAAGAAAAATATATTGACTTATGAGGGGCTGCGAAGGTACGAAGATGAGTTGCATGAGCTGAAAGTAGTAAAACGACAGGAAGTTGCTCAGAAAATCAAAGAAGCAAGAGAGCAGGGGGATCTTTCGGAAAATGCGGAATACGATGCAGCGAAAGATGAACAGCGGGATATCGAAGCCAGAATCGAAGAGCTGGAAAAAATTCTGAAAAACGCAGAAGTCGTTGTGGAAGATGAAGTGGATCTGGACAAGATCAATATCGGATGCCGGGTCAGAATACTGGATCTGGAGTACAGCGAGGAGCTGGAATATAAGATTGTAGGTTCCACAGAAGCAAACAGCTTAAAAGGCAAGATTTCCAATGAGTCTCCGGTAGGCAAGGCACTGATCGGTAAAAAGATCGGCGATGTCATCGAAGTGGAAACACAGGTGGGTGTTTTGGAATATAAGGTACTGGAAATACAGAGAAGTAATTAAGAGGAGTGTCAGACGTGGGAGAAGAATCAAACAGACAGCAGGAGCAGGATCTGGGACAGCTTCTGAAAGTCAGAAGAGAGAAACTTGCAGCGCTTCAGGAGAAAGGAAAAGATCCTTTTCAGATCGTAAAATATGATGTGACCCATCACAGCATGGATATAAAAGAACATTTCGAGGAAATGGAAGGGAAAAGCGTATCTGTGGCGGGGCGTATTATGTCCAAGCGTATTATGGGGAAAGCTTCCTTCTGTAATATACAGGATCTGAAGGGAAATATTCAGTCCTATGTGGCGAGAGACAATATTGGGGAAGAATCCTACGGGGATTTTAAAAAATACGATGTAGGAGATATTGTAGGAATCGAGGGAGAAGTTTTTAAGACGAAAACGGGAGAGATCTCTATCCATGCTTCGAAAGTGACATTACTGTCAAAAAGTTTGCAGATTCTCCCGGAGAAATACCATGGGCTTGTGAATACAGACCTTCGCTACCGCCAGCGCTATACAGATCTGATAATGAATGAAGAAGTGAAAGATACTTTTATCAAGCGTTCTCAGATTATCAGCGCGATTCGTAAATATCTGGACGGACAGGGATTTATCGAGGTAGAGACACCCATGCTGGTGAGCAATGCGGGAGGAGCGGCGGCCAGACCTTTTGAGACGCATTTCAATGCGCTGGATGAGGATTTGAAGCTGCGCATTTCCCTGGAGCTGTATTTGAAGAGACTGATTGTGGGAGGTCTGGAGAGAGTATATGAAATCGGCCGGGTGTTCCGAAATGAGGGGCTGGATACAAGGCATAACCCGGAATTTACCCTGATGGAGCTGTATCAGGCCTATACAGACTATAATGGGATGATGGATTTGACGGAAAATCTGTACCGGTATGTGGCACAGGAAGTGCTCGGCAGCACAAAGATTACTTACAAAGGGACAGAGATGGATCTGGGAAAACCCTTTGAACGGATTACGATGGTGGAGGCAGTAAAGAAATATGCAGGGGTGGATTTCCATGAAATCCATACACTTGAGGAAGCCAGGGCTGTTGCCAAAGAAAAAGGGATTACTGTGGAAACACGTCATAAAAAGGGCGATATTTTGAATCTGTTCTTCGAAGAATTTGTAGAAGAGCATCTGATACAGCCCACTTTCCTGATGGATCATCCGGTGGAGATTTCACCGCTCACAAAGAGAAAACCGGATAACCCGGACTATGTGGAACGATTTGAGTTCTTTATGAACGGTTGGGAAATGGCAAATGCCTATTCTGAGCTGAATGATCCCATTGATCAGAGAGAGCGGTTTCAGGCACAGGAAGAACAGTTTGCTCAGGGCAACGAGGAAGCCAATCATACCGATGAAGATTTCCTGAATGCATTGGAGATCGGTATGCCGCCAACGGGAGGGATTGGCTATGGCATCGATCGGATGGTCATGCTGCTGACGGATTCAGCGGCAATTCGGGATGTATTGTTGTTCCCGACGATGAAGACACTGGATAAGTAGAACTCGGCGTTTCTGTGGGGTTGCGGATTTGAATTCTTTATGAATATCAAGTCCGCTTTTTTTATCGGCTTTAGCCGGTTGAGTGCGGCGAAGTCTTTCGTGTTCCGAAAAACGGAGGTGCGCGAAACAAAAAACCACCTGTTATGCGGGTGGTGTAGCAAGTGCTTATTACTCCAAAGTATAGACGAAAAGCGATTTATAATCAATAACAGGAAAGTATACGTGCCATTATAAAACAGCTCTGCGGATATAAGGGAGTAGAGATTATCGAAGGACCCCTTCAACGGATAGCCGGAAGAAACAGTTGTATTTTAAAAAGAATTTGATATATAATAAAGAAAACGGAGCGAGGTGATTTTCATGTCTGAATTACAGAAACTGGTCATGGATATTATAGAGGAAATGCCGGAGGAAGATTTGAAGGTATTGGTAAACTTTATGCAGATATTTATCCAGTCGAATAACAAGCCGCTGGCAGATGCAGATTCTGCCGGGAAAGCCTCAAAAAGAATCGGCATTGCAGAAGGCGAGGAACTGTATGCGCCGGATTATGATATTGATGAGTATAATGGTGAAATTGCAAAGATGTTTGGAGTGGTACAATGAAGGTTCTGTAAGATACACATATTATTTTATGGGCACTTGAAAATAACGCAAAATTACCGAAAAAAGCAAGAGAAATCATTGAAAATGAACGCAATCAAATCTATTATAGTACAGCGTCTGTATGGGAGATAGCAATTAAGCACATGGCGCACCCTGAAAAAATGCGTATCGATGGGCAGGGGTTTTCAGAAAAATGTATGAAATCAGGGTTTGAAATGCTTCCGGTTTATGACCGTCATGTCCATGGATTAGAAACGTTGATAAGACAGGGGGATGCGCCACCGCATAATGACCCTTTTGACAGGATTATGCTGTCCCAGGCAAAGGTGGACGAACTGAGATTTATCACCCATGATTCTTTGATTCCGTACTATAATGAGGAATGTGTTCTGGCTGTATAAAGTAATTTCTGACAGTGACAATGCGGTGACAAAACAGTGACATTCTATGTAATTATCAGTAAGGGGTTATGATGTTTGTCATTGGGGATAGAAATTGGGAATTGGCGGAAAGACAGGATTTAAAGGCTTTTGCACAATAACAGAGGGGATTAAAGGATATATTAACTTTCCCGACGATGAAGACCTTGGATAAGTGGAACTCGGCGTTTCTGTGGGGTTGCGGATTTGAATTCTTTATGAATATCAAGTCCGCTTTTTTTATTCTATTGAAGATTGCTCTGTTCACTGAAGGTAGCAACGCTTGACAAAGGTAAACACACCATTGAATAGGGCGCTAGGAATTAGAAATCAGATTTTCCACTCAAACGACACACGGTCAGCCGTGGCGTGGACCTGGGAGAGAATAATGTCGGCCACCTGCCGCCGGTCGTCGAAGTCGATGTTGTCCCAATTCCCCAGGTGGGAGGACAGGTATTCAATCTTTTGCGGGGAGACGCTTTCAGCGTTCAGCGCGGCGATCTCCTTTATCAGCCCTTGACGGCGGGCGTCCAGCTCCTCGATCTTCCCGTTGGCGTAGGACATCAAAACCGCGCTGGCCCCGGTCAGGGTGTTCAGCAGCTTTTCAATCTCGTCCTCCACCTGGGCCAGCTCCACATTCAGAGCGGTCAGCTTGGGGTTGACTGTTTCGGCCTTGGCGGTCAACGTCTGAAACTCGGAGAGCTTATGTACCATCGCCTCATAGACAAACTGCTCAAACTCCGCCGTCCGAAGCGTCCCGCAGCCCTCGCAGCTCATATTGTC